>OY969788.1:112500-1978748 GCA_963703115.1 uncultured Alphaproteobacteria bacterium | reverse complement strand
ACTCGGGTACTTTTGACGAAATCGGAATGCGCGGTGGCAACGCGAGTTCCCTCCGATATTAAGCTTCGCTAGGGATTGGCATGGTGAAGGTGAAACGCGTTTCGTTGGAATTAGATTTTACTTCAAGCTGACCATCATGTGCTTTGGCAATCTCGGACGCTATGAAAAGTCCAAGGCCCAAACCGTGGCGGCTCGGACGGACTCCGCCCCGAAAGAACGGCTCAAATAGATGGGCCTGCACTTCTTCTGGAATCGCTTCGCCGCCATTCGCGACGGCAAGTCTGAGCCAATTACCCTCAGTGGCGGCTTCCAGCCGGATGGGCTGGTTCGATGCGCCGTGTGTGACAGCGTTTGCGAGAAGATTAGATACGAGTTGTCCGAGCCGGCCACGGTCACAAAAAACCGGCTCTTCGATGGCAATGTCCGTCACGATGGACTTTTCCCCCGCTGCCAGACTGATTTCTGCGGTCACTTGCTCTAGCACCGGAGTAAGCGGCGCATCTGCATTTCGATCGACGATTAATCCACTACCGAGTTGTCCACGCGCAAGATCGAGCACGTCGTCAATCAACGCGAATGCTCGCGAAACGCTGTTATCCATTTCGGAGAAAATCTGGCGTCCCTTGTCCGTTAGTTTCTCGCGTGTCTTCAACATGCGAACGCCAGCTTGAAACGCCGCGAGGGGGTTGCGAAGATCATGGCCGAGGACTGCAATGAACTGTTCGCGAACAAGCGCATTTTCTTGCTGCGCTTTTGTTTCCGCCTCGGCTTTGGCGCGCGCCTCTAGCAAGCTTCTTTCGTAGGTGCGTCGGTCGACGGCCTTGAATATTGTCAGACGGGTAAAAAGGTGGGCTCCTAGTGGATCCCGCTTTTCGGCAGCGTTTGCGATCGTGGGAATTTTCTCGCCGTCCGCAGTCAGGATATCGAGCGCGATCTCGTGTACGTAGCCCTGCATTCGTAGCAACGGCGCCAAGTGCGTTTCGACTGCTATTCGCGCGCCTATGCTCAAGATGTCATGTATCGACTTGCCTACCAGTTCTTCGGCGGGCCAGCGCAGCCATTCGAGGATCGTGCGGTTTACTTTAACAATCCGGCCGTCCGGTGCGATGGAGACGTAGCCGCACGGCGCGGTCTCGTAGAGATCCTCGAGGTCTTCTACAGGGGGCGGTTTAGACAAATTCGCGGATCGCAGCCGTCACCTCGTCCGGTGCGCTGAGGTTGGGGCAATGTCCAGTGGCCTGCAACATGCGGAACTCGCTGTTGGGGAGCGCCGCGTGCACATACTCACCAACAGCAATGGGTGCGATTACGTCGTCGCCACACTGGAGGACAAGAGTGCGCGCCTGCACAAGCGCAAGATCATCGCGATTGTCAGACAGAAAAGTCACACGGGCAAAATCCCGCGCGATTTCCGGATCTGTGCGACAAAAACTGTTCTCAAGTCTGCTGCTGAGTTCCGGACGATCGGAATTCCCCATGATCGTCGGGGCCATTGCTGCCGACCACCCGAGGTGGTTTTCCGCGAGAAACTGCAATAACTCGTCGATCTGTTCGCGCGTGAAGCCTCCGCGATAGCCGTCTTCCCCGTCAATGTAGCGAGGCGAGGGACCCACCATCACCAAGTCCGAGAACATACCGGGAGCTTTCACGCTCGCCAATGCTCCGATCATCGCGCTGACCGAATGGCCGATAAATACGGCATTCCGCAATTCCAGGGCACGCCCAATATCCACAACGTCGTCAGCATAGGCCGCGAGACTGGAATAATGTTCCGCCGAATATGAGGAGAGATCCGAACGCCCGTGCCCGATATAATCGAAAAGAACGGTCTGGAAATCCTCGGCGAAATTCCTGGCAACGGGCTCCCACATTGTTTGATCGCAGCCAAAGCCATGGGCAAACATCATCACCCGCTTCCCCGATCCTGAAAGGGACACATTGTGCCGGAGGAGAATGGGACTTGAGTTAGTTTCCATTGCCCACCCTAACAGAATGGTAGAGTGATCTGAAGGAATATTACGTCGCGCTAATGGTGACGATCCTTGTGAACACTTCTCTCGGACGGTCTTTCTAATGGCGAGATTCGGGCTGATGCGCGATCGAGCGCCGGCTTCCGATTCTCCAAAATTCCTGAGCGCCAATCCTTTTATCTTCTCCAGGCATACTGGGAACGAAGTGGCCACGCGGCGGTTAATTTGGCGAAGGAGATACAGATGTTTGGATTCGCCATAAGCTTGCTCATCATCGCAGCCATTGCGGCTGTCCTGGGATTTGGAGGCATCGCCGGCACCTTGGCGAACGTTGCTATAATTGTATTCGTGATCGCCCTGATTGCCGGACTTGTCCTATTGGTTCTCGGGTGGAAAACCGGGAAGGCTATTATCGATTGATTTATTGAGCTGATCAGGGACTTAAACCTTATTCAATGTACGTGCCAGGAGTCGCCCATGTCAGAACTTAGCGAAAGCGAACGCGATGACCTCGAGGCGGAAAAGTTCGCTTTTCCCAAAGACCGTAAGGTACCGATTGAGGATGCTTCTCATGTTCGCAACGCGCTCGCCCGGTTCAATCAAGTGAAGAATGTTTCCGACGAGGAGCGAGACGAAGCATTTGCTCGAAATCAAGCGAGCCGCCCGGAAATATGGGGTTGAAGTTCACGAAAAAAACTGGCGCGAACTTGGTAAGAAGGACTAGCTTCTTAAGTAGGCTAGGTGGAACTTTGGAGCCCGCATCCCAGAATTTGAGGCTTCACTAACCTCCGCTGACACAGCGCATGCGACCGGCTTCTCTGCCTTAAGTGCGAAGTTAGCCCGAAGCTGATCCGTCACTATGAAAAGATCGGGCTTATCGCGCCGGCGGCGAGGCGGGATTCGGGCTACCGGGACTATGATTATCGGGACGTCCACACCCTAAGTTTTATCGGTCGCGCGCGGGATCTGGGGTCAGGATTGACGAGATTGGACAATTGCTCGCGCTATGGAACGACCGCAGTCGATCGAGCGCCGACGTAAAGGCGCTGGGGCTCGTCCGCGCCGCAGAGCTCAAACGCAAGACCCGGGAACTTGATGCCATGCGGCGGACGCTGGAGCGCCTCGCTTCGGACTGCCATGGCGACGCAAGGCCCGATTGCCCAATGCTCGATGACCTTGAGGCAAACGAGCATGACTCCGACGGCTCGGGAAAACCGCAGTCAAGAAAATCAACGGCCAGTAAAAAATCCTCGTCAGCCACAACTCTGTCCGCAAGCCGAAGGGAAGCTAAGATGGAAACCGTGCAAAACCGGTGGCCCAGTTCCCACCTCTTCACTCGGCTTTGGTACGCCTTTGCGCTGCTCGCGGCGCTCCTGCTCGTCGCGACGTCGCCCGCTCTTGCCCATAAGGACCACAAGAAGAACCAGGCGGAGTCCGCTCAGGCCGCACAGCCGAATGGTCGGCCTGAAGTGGCCGCAGCCGCGCCCGATCCTGCAACCGCTGGCCACGCTCAAGTGAATGGAGCGATGGACGGCATGGGCATGGGCTTGCAGATGGATCGTTCCAAGATGTCGTTCTCCGAACGGTTGCTCGCCTGGTTTGGTCGGCTCCATCCGTTAATTGTGCATTTCCCGATCGCTTTCTTCCCCGCTGCACTGTTCACCGCCATCGTCGGCCGGCGCCGACCTGCTTTCGCGGCCCCCGTTCAGTTCCTGGTCGTCGCGGGTGGAATCTTTGCTCCCATCGCGGCAGCGGCGGGGTGGCTTGCTGGGATGAGCGCGGACCCGGAACCGGTCCTTACCTGTCACCGTTGGCTGGGGGTCGTAATTGGCATCGTCGGCACCGCACTTGGCGTTTGGGCATGGCGTCGGCCCTGGGAAGATCGGGGAGCCGGGATGATCCTGGCACTGACTTTCGTGACGATCGCAATTGCCGCCCAAGGTTTCATGGGTGCGGCGCTGACCCACGGGATGGACCATCTGATGCCCTGAAGATCTGGAACTAACTCAACGATGACAACGAGAGGATTGGATGAAAAACAACGAACACGCGAAGGTGTCGAACGAACACCCCGCCAATCACGAAATGATGAAAATGTCGTGGGGCAGGTTTGCGGCCATGATCGGGGTTTCGACCTTGATCATGTTCCCGCTCATGTACCAGCTGGTTTATGAACCGGCACACGCCACCTTCAGCCTGACGCGCCTGGTATCGGCAGTGGTCATGGGCTGCGTCATGGCGGCCATCATGCTTGGCTTTATGTGGAAGATGTATGAGGGCCAAGGGACAAAGCTCGCAGTACTCGCCGGGTCAATTGTATTCGGGATCTTTACGCTTGCGATCAATCGCAACCAGACGCTGATTGATGATACCAATTTCATGAAATCGATGATCCCGCACCATTCGATCGCAATCAACAATGCTCGCAAAGCGGACATCCGCGATCCGCGCGTTCGCAAGCTCGCGGATGAAATTATTTCCGCTCAAGTCCGGGAGATTACGGAGATGAAAATCCTGATCGACGACATTGCGAAGAATGGCCGTCGCGGCGATTCGCGCCTTCCGGCCCGTGAGGCGAAACTGACGCCTGATATGCAGCCTAAAATCGCCGAGGCGGTGCGCTAAGCCTGACTATCAGCGTCCCCTATAATGCGAATTGATTAATGTCTATGGTCCTCCGGTGAACCGATTTTTCCTTTCGTTGCTTTGTGCTCTCGGGCTGGCCTTCAGCCCGATGGCGGCCAATGTCGCCAGCGCCAATCCTGTCGAAATGGCGGGGTGCACGATGGATCAATCGGCACCGGCTGGATCCTCCGATGACTCGCAGAAGTCCTGCAAGTGTGCGATGTGCGGTCTTGGCGATCAGCCGTTCACTATTACGCCGCCGTTTGGATGAAGCACTTGTCCGGTCATGTAGCTGCTATCGTCACACGCCAGGAAAAGAAACGCAGGTGCAACTTCGTTCGGTTGTCCGGGCCGACCCATAGGCGTGTTTTTTCCGAACTCTGGAATTTCCTCCGGCGGTTTCCCGCCGCTCGGGTTCAAAGGGGTCCAGATTGGTCCGGGCGCAACTGCGTTGACGCGAATGCCGTCCTTGACCAGGTTCTTGGAGAGGGAGCGGGTGAAAGCCGTAATCGCTCCCTTGGTGGAACTGTAGTCGAGCAGATCCTCCGATCCTTTGTACATCGTCACAGAGGTGCAATTGATGATCGTGCTCCCTTTGCGAAGATAGGGCCGAGCTGCCTGGGTGAGGAAAAACATCGCAAAGATGTTGGTCTGAAACGTTCGACGTAACTGTTCTTCCGTGATGTCCCGAATGTCCTGATCCGGGTGCTGTTCTCCTGCGTTGTTGACCAGAATATCAATGCACCCGAATTCCGCGACGCTTTTGTCTATCGCGGTTTGGCAGAACTTCTTGTCACCAAGATCGCCGGCGATAGCGATCGCCCTGGCGCCTTCTTCTTCGCATAATCTTTTGGTCTTTTCAGCATCTGCATGCTCACAAAGGTAGAGAATGACCACGTTGGCGCCCTCTCGCGCAAACAGGACCGCCGTCGCCCGGCCAATGCCGCTGTCAGCGCCGGTGATGACGGCGATTTTACCTGCTAACCGGTTGCTTCCCGCAAACCGCGGCCGGTAGTCCGGTTCGGGTATCAGACCCTCTTCCGAGCCCGGGAGGGCATCTTCGTGGATCATTCCTTCTTTGCTGGACAAGGCTCTCTTTCCTCCACCGATCAACAAATGAAATTCAACGCTATTCGCGCACCTCGTCGAGAAGATCGACGGGCGCCGAAGAGCGGGCAATTACGCTCATGCTTCCGTCGGTTTCCAGAACAACTGCGGCCACATCGCCCAGACTGCCGATCCCGGCCGCCCGGATCACGGAATCCACTTCGGCCCGCGTCACGCGCTCGGAGTTCATTGCATCGTGTCGATAGCGACCGTCGCGTACGAGAAGCCTTGGTTCATTGCGGATAACCCTAGAGAACCAGGTCCATTCAACAGACAGTCTTGCGACGACCCATTGCAGGCCGACCAGCATTGCAAAGGCGAGGAGACCCTCGAGGAGAGGGACGCTTTTACTCAGCAGAACGGTCGCTAAAGTCGAACCGAGTGCCACCGTGACAACCCAGTCAAATGCGTTGAGCTTTGCCAGTGATCGCTTACCTGCGACGCGAAGGATCGCGATAAGCGCAGCATAAGCCAAGACGCTGACTATAGCCGCTCTGACCAGACCGAAAAACGTGTCGTAGAACATCGTCAATCGAACGGCGGCGCGTTAAAAGCGTTCCGCCCAGAGCCCACATACGAGCGGTGGAACGGTACAAAATTGAACGGTCGACCCGTGCAGCTACATGGTTCGCGGAGTTAAAGCGCGGACCGGCACTCGATCAGCTCGTCGCGCCTTTGGCGGCAGTTGGAATGGCAGTAACGAACCGGGAATTTCGCCACGCACGAATATGAGTAGCCGAAGCCCCCCTCAGGGCGCTATGCCTTCGAGGGCATAGTTGCAGAAAGCACAATGGAGATAGGTGGTTATGAGTTCCGTCCTGAGTTCTGAGGCGGAAGCGGCGCGTCTGGCCGCGCTTCGGCGCTATGACATCCTTGATACTCCCCCGGACGGAGCGTTCGACCGGATCACTGCTCTTGCTGCAAAGATTTTCTCGGTTCCCATCTCAATCATCAGCCTCGTCGACGTCGACCGAATTTGGTTCAAGTCGCACCATGGACTTGAAATTGATCAAATCGACCGCGAGCCAGGCCTCTGTGCCTCGGCGATAATCCAGAAAGACGCATGGGTTCTGACCGACGCGAGCACCGATCCGCGCTCCCTTTCCAACCCGCTCGTGGCCGGCGAGTTTGGCTTGCGCTTTTATGCAGGGGTGCCGTTGACGACCAGCGACGGGCATAACCTTGGAACGCTGTGCGTAATCGATCAAGAGCCACGAGAAGAGGTTCCACCGACCCAGATTGAAAATCTGAAAGACCTTGCTTCACTCGTGATGGACGAGATGGAGCTGAGGCTTGCGGCGCGGCGAACCCACGAGGAAATGTCGCAGGCTCTCGCCGAGCGAGATCTGCAGGCTCAGCGCGCAAGAGACGCTGAGCGACGGTTCAGCGCAGTCCTCAATAATGCAAGCGTCGCGGTGTTCTTGATGGATGAAAATCAGCACTGCGCCTACATGAACGCGGCGGCCGAGAAGCTCACCGGTTATTCTTTCGAAGAAACCCAGGGCCGCCCCCTCCACGACGTGATCCATCACACTCGTCCCGACGGGACACCCTTTCCGCTTCACGAATGTGCGATCGACCGCGCGTTTCCCGAGAACCACAACGTTCAAGGCGAAGAAGTTTTTGTTCATAAAGACGGGAGCTTTTACCCCGTTGCCTATACGGCCAGCCCGGTAAGGGACGAACAAGCCAAGACTGTCGGCACAATTATCGAAGTGCGCAGCATACTCGTCGAAAAGGAGATCGAGGCGGCTCTCCATGAGCAGACGCGGCGCCTTGAAACCTTGAACGCGACCGGCGCCGCGATTGCCGGAGAATTGGATCTATCGCGGATTGTGCAACTGGTGACCGATGCGGGCGTCGAACTCACCGGAGCGCGTTTCGGCGCGTTTTTCTACAATAGTGTCGATGAGGCTGGCGAAAGCTTGATGCTCTACACGCTGTCGGGTGCCGACCGAGCCGATTTCGAACAATTTGGCCATCCGCGAGCGACGCCGGTATTTGCTCCGACTTTCAACGGGGAAGGGGTCGTTCGGTCCGACGATATCACGACCGACCCTCGCTATGGCAAGAATCCGCCCTACGAGGGAATGCCCAAAGGCCATCTACCGGTACGCAGTTACCTCGCCGTGCCCGTTTCCTCTCGCTCCGGCGAAGTCATTGGCGGCCTGTTTTTCGGACATCCCGAAGCGGCCGTTTTCAGCGCGGAATCCGAAGCATTGTTGATTGGCTTAGCGGGACAGGCCGCAGTCGCTATCGACAACGCGCAGCTTTTTGAAGCGACGCAACGAGCTAACCAAACGCTTGAACAGCGAGTTGATGAACGGACCCAAGAACTGGAATTGGCGCACGATGCGCTGAGGCAATCGCAAAAGATGGAAGCCATCGGCCAGTTGACGGGGGGTATCGCGCACGACTTCAACAACTTACTTACAGTCATCCGAGGATCCACCGACCTGCTGCGGCGAAAAGAACTGCCGGAAGAAAAGCGCGCTCGTTATATCGATGCGATTTCCGAGACTGCAGACCGGGCATCGAAGCTTACTGGACAGTTGCTTGCGTTCGCTCGCCGGCAAGCGCTGAAGCCCGAGTTGTTCGACGTGTCCGAGCAAATTGAAACCATCGCGGGAATGCTGCGGACCTTGCTAGGTTCGCGCATCAAGCTGACGATCCAAGCCGATTGTCCCGACTGTTTCGTCAAAGCGGACCTGGCACAATTCGACACGACACTCGTCAATCTGGCGGTCAATGCGCGAGACGCGATGGATGGAGAGGGCAGCCTGACGATTAGCGTTGCTCCGGCGAACGACGATGATGGAAGGGCGCTGGTCAGCATCAGCGTGACAGACACTGGACACGGCATCAGCGCCGACCAGATTGATCGAATATTCGAACCCTTCTTCACCACCAAGGCAGTTGGCAAAGGCACTGGCCTGGGGCTGAGTCAGGTTTACGGGTTCGTGAGACAGTCCGAAGGTGAAGTGAAGGTTCAAAGCGAAGTCGGGTCAGGGACAACGATTACCTTCGAGCTTCCCCGGTTCTCCGGAGCCGACCGGCCCGAGCAAGCCGTATCGAATGGCCAGGACACTGACCTTCGAGAAGGGCGCGTCTTGATCGTGGAGGACAACCTCAACGTCGGAGACTTTGCCCGCCAAATGCTCAGTGACCTGGGCTTTGACGCTGTGCTCGAGAACGATGCGCGCGCTGCGCTCGAGTGTCTTGAGCGAGAGAGTGGCGGCTTCGACCTTGTCTTCTCTGACGTTGTGATGCCTGACCTCAATGGCGTCGAGTTCGCCAAGATCGTGCGCGAACGTTGGCCGAATATACCCGTCGTCCTTACGAGCGGATATAGCCAAGTCCTCACCGAAGAGCCCGATCATGGCTTTCCGTTGCTTCAAAAACCTTACTCGTTGGATTTGCTTTCAAAGATTTTGAAAGAGGCACAGCAGAGGTCGAGCGCGGAATAATTGCGTTCGAGCTGAGATGACGATTGTCGACGTGGAATTGATCAATCGCGGTGACTTTGTCGAGGCCAAGCCTGATTAAAGCTGGGAATGGTCCAGCTCTGGGTTGACGCTTTGCCGACCCGAATGCGTGAATTTCCAACCAACTTGGCGACGCGGGTCGCTTCTCAAGCAAGACACGGCTAGGGAGCGCCATGCAAAATCCCCGACTCCATGAAGCGCTCGCGGAAGCGCTTGACGCCCGCGGCTATGAGCAGCTGACCCCGGTCCAGTCCGCCGTCATCGCGGAGGAGGCGGACAATCGCGACCTTATCGTGTCGGCCAAGACCGGGTCCGGCAAGACCGTCGCCTTTGGCTTGGCGATGGCCGACCAGATGTTCGAAGCCGGGCGGCTGACCTTCACCCGGGCACCGCTGGCGCTGGTGATTGCACCGACACGTGAACTCGCGATCCAGGTCAGCCGCGAGCTGGACTGGCTGTACGCGACGTCCGGAGCGCGGGTCATAACGTGCGTCGGCGGGATGGACCCGATGAAGGAACGGCGCGCACTGTCAGGCGGCGCGCACATCGTTGTCGGCACCCCGGGAAGGCTTCGCGACCACCTTGAACGCGGCGCACTCGATCTTTCGGCCTTGCGGGTCGTGGTACTCGATGAGGCCGACGAAATGCTCGACATGGGATTCCGCGAAGAGCTTGAGGAAATCCTCGACGCGACCCCGCAGGGGCGGCGGACGCTGCTGTTTTCCGCCACCATGCCGCGGCCGATTGTCGCGCTTGCCAAGCGCTATCAGAAGGATGCGTTGCGGATCGAGACCCTGGGCGACAACCAGGGGCACCAGGACATCGCTTACCAGGCCGTGGTCGTTTCGCCGACCGACATCGAACATGCCGTGGTCAACTTGCTTCGTTTCCATGAAGCGGAAACGTCGATTCTGTTCTGCGCGACCCGCGACGCGGTGCGCCGGCTCCACGCCAGTCTTACCGAACGCGGCTTCGACGCCGTGGCGCTGTCGGGTGAGCATAGCCAGAGCGAACGCAACCACGCGCTTCAAGCACTGCGCGACCAACGGGCCCGGGTGTGCGTCGCCACCGACGTCGCAGCGCGCGGAATTGACCTCCCCTCGGTCTCGCTGGTGGTCCATGTCGAGTTGCCGCGAGATGCAGAGGCGCTCCAGCATCGCTCGGGGCGTACCGGCCGCGCGGGCCGCAAGGGGACCGCGATCCTGATCGTGCCCTATCACCGGCGCAAGCGCATCGAAGGCATGCTTCGCGGGGCACGCATCAACGCCGAATGGATTGCCCCGCCAACCGCTGCCCAGATCCGATCCAAGGACCGCGACCGGCTGCTTGCTTCGTTGGTCGCCCCGCTCGAGATCGAGGACGAAGACCGCGAGCTTGCACGGCAGGTGATGGAAAAGCTGGAGCCTGAGGCGATCGCAGCAGCGCTCGTCAAATCGCTTCGCAGCGACATGCCGTCGCCTGAAGATGTCTTCTCACCCGGCCAACGAGCAGAGCGCGGCAGTGAGCCGGGACCGCGCCCGGGATTCGAAGATGCCAGCTGGTTCCGGCTCAATGCCGGTCGCCGCCACAACGCGGACCCGCGCTGGCTGCTTCCGCTGATCTGTCGTTATGGTCACGTTGGAAGAACCGAGGTCGGGGCAATCCGGATCGCGGCGAGTGAAAGCTTTTTCCAGGTCAGTGCACAAGCCACCCCGGGATTCATCAAGGCCCTTCGCCGTGCAACCATCGCGCCAGAGGACCGGGGACTGGTAATCGAACCGGCACCGCAGCGCGAAGGCGGCTCTCCCTATGAGGCAGCGCGCCCGCGTCCCAAACCAAAGGGCCGGCCCAAGCCGCGGAAGCCAAGGGCCGGCTAGCGATTTCGCCTGTTCGTATCGGTCGGCTCATTTGACCGCTTGACAAGCAGCGCTACTCCCGCTCCCTTATGCGTATGCGCGATTTTACCGCCCGTACCGAAATCTCTGCCGCTGCGACCCCGTCGCTGAGCTGGTGGTGGCGTGGGCCTGTTCGATGGCGTGCGCGCAGCCGATAATCCTCACCAGTACTTGAGGATCATCCGACTGAAGGCCCGCCGTTCGAGCGGGCCTTTTCTTTTGCGCGCAATTTTTTCTGCCATCACCGGAGTTTTTCTCAATGAACCTTGCCCTAGCTATGTCCGCTGCATCCCCCCAAGTCCGATCCGGCGTCCAGCTTCCGCCCGACTTAGGGCCCGTCCCCAATCCCCTCCCGCGCTTGTTGTCGGGCGAGGACCTCGACGTCGAAGAGGCGCGCCACTTGTTCGAACGCCTTGTTCTTGGCCGGCTCGAACCGGCGGAAACAGCCGGGATGCTGATCGCGCTTCGGATGAAGGGCGAGACCGCCGCCGAGATGATCGGCGCCGCAACCGCCTTGCTCGCCGCTGCAGAGCCGTTTGACCGTCCCGACACCTTGTACGCCGATTGCTGCGGCACCGGCGGTGACGGATCGGGTTCAATTAATGTTTCGACCGCGACTGCGCTGGTAGCGGCGGCCTGCGGGCTGCCGGTCGCAAAGCATGGCAACCGCTCGGTTTCCAGCAGGTGCGGATCGGCCGACGTCCTCGAGGCGCTCGGCGCGAAAATTGACGTTAGTGCGGCGACCGCGCGGAAAAGCCTGGACCAGACCGGTTTCTGCTTCCTGTTCGCTCCGGCCTACCATCCGGGAATGAAGCACGCGGCACTGGTCCGTCGCCAACTGCAGGTCCGTACCGTCATGAACCTACTCGGGCCGTGCGTGAACCCGGCGCGGCCATCGGTGCAATTGCTAGGGGTTGCCGATCCTGACCGCCTGATGACGATCGCCCGGACTCTGGCTGCGTTGGGGACGAAACGCGCGCTAGTGGTGCACGGGAGCGGCCTCGACGAGGTGGCGCTCCACGGACCGACGCAGGCCGTGTCGCTCATCGACGGAGTGCTCCGCGAGATCGAGATCGTACCTGAAGATGCCGGTATTGCGCGGGCTACGCTGGGCGTCATCGTCGGCGGCGAACCGGTCGAAAATGCAGCGCGCATGACTGCCTTGCTCGCTGGTCGGGCAAGCCGTGCCGAAGAAGACATCGTCGTGCTCAACACCGCGGCGCTGCTGATGACCGCGGGGCATGCGCCGGACCTGCGCGAAGGCGCCCGCAGCGCGCGGGAAGCGCTGGTTGGCGGCGCCGCAGCGCGGGTCCTTGCCGCTTATATCGAGGCCAGCCGTGGCTGACGTTCTGGCCCGGATCGTCGCGCGCAAGCGCCGTGAGCTTGCTGGAAGAAGCGCGCCGGAAGCGACCCCGACGAGGCGCTCACTCCGCGCCGCGCTTGGCAAGCCTGGCAGCCGCTTCATCATGGAGGTGAAGCGCAAAAGCCCGTCCGGCCATCGCGCGCGCCATTCGCTGGAAGATGCGGTTACGGCCTATGCGCCGGTCGCCGACGCGATCAGCGTGCTGGTCGACGGGCCCGACTTCGGCGGCTCGCTTGACGATCTGCGCGCGGTCCGTGCGCGGTACGACGGCCCGATCCTGGCCAAGGATTTCGTTGTTTCGCCGGTGCAGGTGCTGGAAGCACGGGCAGCCGGGGCGGACGCGGTGCTGGCGATGATGTCGGTGCTTGGCGACCATGAGGCTGCGGCGATCTTGGCGGCTGCGAAGGCGCTTTTGATGGACGTGCTGGTCGAAGTTCATGACGCGGATGAACTCGCTCGCGCGCTTTCGCTTGGGGCCTCGATTATCGGCATCAACAACCGCAACTTGGCAACGCTCGGAATTGATCTTGCGACGACCGAAAAGCTGGCGCCGCACGTGCCCCGGGACGTTCTGGTGGTTGCTGAAAGCGGGATCGCTGACCGCCGTGACGCTTGCCGCCTTGCGCCTTTGGTCGACGCGTTCCTGGTTGGTTCATCGCTGATGGCCGCAGAAGATATTGCCCAGGCCTCGCGGGCGCTTGTGTTCGGGCGGGTCAAGGTCTGTGGCCTGACCCGGGCGGAGGATGTCGCGCTTGCTGCACAATGCGGCGCGACCCACGCGGGTTTCATCTTCCACCCCGCAAGTCCGCGCCGGATCGAGCCCGAAGCAGCTGAAAAGTTGGTCGGCGTGGCACGTTCTGTCGGCATGAAGTGCGTTGGTGTGTTTGCCGGTGATAACCCAGCGATTGTCGGCGTTGCCAACTTGCTTGGCCTCGATGCAGTGCAGGTACACGGAAGGTTTGACCGGTCGCTTAAGGCAGCACTCGGCCCGGTCGAACTGGTTGCGACATGCGCAGTGCGCAATGGCATGCTCGAAGCTCTCCCCGACGGGGCCGACCGGATCCTGTTCGATCATCGCGACGGAGGCAGCGGGCAAGCTTTCGACTGGGGGCTGGTCGCGTATAGCCCGGCGCTGCCTACTGCGTTCCTTGCTGGCGGCATCGGCCCCGACAATGCCCGCGCCGCGACTGCGCTTGGCGCATATGGTCTTGACCTTAGCAGCGGGGTCGAGCGCGCGCTGGGAATCAAGGACCGGGCAAAACTTGCTGCGCTGTTTAACGCGCTCCGGCCAATCGGAAGGTACGAAGCATGAAGCTTGACGGTCGCTTCGGGCGCTTTGGCGGTGCCTATGTTCCCGAAATCCTCGTCCCCGCGCTCGAACAGCTTGAGGCCGCTTTCCTGGCTGCGCAGGGCGACACCGAATTCCAGGCCGAGCTTGCCGGTTTGCTGTCGACCTATGCGGGTCGCCCGACGCCGCTCACCCTGTGCCGCAACCTCGGCAACGGCAAAACGCGCATTTACCTAAAGCGCGAGGACCTGCTTCACGGCGGCGCGCACAAGACCAACCAGGTGCTCGCGCAGGCCCTGCTCGCGCGGCGAATGGGTAAAACCCGGTTGATCGCAGAGACCGGCGCGGGACAGCATGGCGTTGCGACCGCACTTGCCGGTGCGCTCTTCAATTTCGAGACGGTGATTTACATGGGCGCCGACGACGTCGAGCGGCAGCAGTTGAACGTGTTCCGGATGGAGTTGATGGGGGCCAAGGTCGTACCCGTTGCCAGCGGCGGACGGACACTCAAGGACGCGGTCAACGAAGCCCTGCGAGACTGGACCGCAAGCTTTGATGACACCCATTACCTGCTTGGGACGGTGGCCGGGCCGCACCCCTTCCCATTGATGGTACGCGAATTCCAGCGGGTCATCGGCAAGGAAGCGCGCGAACAGATCCTCGCCATCGAGGGTCGCCTTCCGGATGCGGTAATCGCGTGCGTTGGCGGCGGGTCGAACGCGATCGGAATCTTCTCCGATTTTCTCGCCGATGGCGAGGTTGCGCTGGTCGGGGTCGAAGCGGCGGGGAAAGGGCTTGATGGGGATGACCATGGCGCGACTTTGCTCAGAGGGCGCACTGGTATCCTTCACGGTGCCGAGACCTTCTTGCTGCAGGACCGCGACGGGCAGGTGGCAGATACTTGGTCGATTTCCGCCGGCCTCGATTATCCCGCGGTGGGACCTGAACACGCTCACCTCAAGGACACAGGTCGGGCAAGTTATGTCGGCGTGAGCGATGATGAGGCGTTGGATGCGTTCGTGGCGCTGGCGCGGGGCGAAGGGATCGTCGGCGCGTTCGAAAGTTGCCATGCCATCGCCCACGCCACGAAGCTGGCCGAAGACGGCGCGGACCGCGTGCTGCTGGTCAATTTGTCGGGGCGCGGCGACAAGGACGTGGCGCAGGCCCAGGGCCTGCTCGCTGCGCATCGCGAGGTCGTCCAGTGAGCCGCTATGCCGAAATGTTCGAGCGGGTGTCGCAGGCCGGTGAAGCGGCGTTGGGCGCTTTCGTCATGCTTGGCGATCCCACGCCCGGTACCTGTGCAGACTATCTCGACGCGTTGGTCGAGGGCGGCGCCGACATGGTCGAGCTTGGGATACCATTCAGCGATCCGGTTGCCGATGGGCCGGTGATTCAGGCTGCCGGGTTGCGTGCGCTACGCGCCGGAGTGCGCACGCATGACGCGCTGGCGCTGGTGGCCGATTTCCGGGAACGGCACCCCAGTGTTCCCATTGGACTACTCACCTATGCCAATATCGTCGCTGCCCGTGGGATCGCGCAATTTTGCGCTGCCCTGGGCCAGGCCGGAGCCGATAGTCTGTTGATCGCCGATGTCCCAAGCCTTGAGGCCGCGCCATACGCCGCGGCGGCACGTGCAGCCGGGGTCGACCTTGTCATGATTGCCGCCCCCAATACCGCCGATGCGGCGCTGGAGCGAATCGCCGCGATGTCGTCCGGCTATACCTATTGCGTTGCGCGCGCGGGTGTCACCGGCCACGGGAAGGCGCCGACGCTGGCCCACCGCGACCTGTTTGCCCGGCTTCATGCTGCAGGTGCACCACCGCCGGTGCTTGGGTTCGGAATCGGCACCCCGGTTCAGGTCCAAGCGGCAGTGCGCGAAGGGGCTGCTGGAGTGATCAGCGGCTCGGCAATTGTCGAGCGAATTGCGCGCGGACAAGCACCCGACGAACTCGCCGCCTTTGTCCGGTCCCTCAAGAAAGCGACGGCAATGACCGTGCGCCCAAGGGTTGCAATGCCCGACTGACCCGGCATTGTCGCGCTCCAGACACTTGAAGTAGAGCGCGTGTCCAGGTCACCATGCCTCAAGGCTTGGGATGCGCACCTTTCGGTGCAAAGACCTCGCATAAAGTCTGAAGAACTTGCAGCGCAATCGGATCGTCGATGCGATAATAGACATTCTGCGCCTCACGGCGCGTTTCCAGCATCCCGCCTTCCCGAAGCCGCGCAAGATGTTGCGAGGTCGCCGACTGCGCAAGTCCGATATGCTCGGAAAGATAGGATACCGAGCATTCGCCCTCCATCAGCTTGCACATGATTAGGAGGCGCTGCTCGTTCGCCAACTGCTTGAGAAGACTTGATGCGCGGTGCGCGCTTTCGCGCAATGCCGCGATCGCCGAGTGGTCGATCATGTCGTTTACGTCGGTGGGGCTATTGGCGGCATGCATGGCGCGACAGTAGCGAAATTCGCCGCTCGATGACACTGCTTGTTGGGTCGGCAAACCGACGCCTAGTCTAGGGGTGCCAGTGGATATCGATGGGTTGCTCGGCGTCCGCAAGGACCCGTCCAATTGGCAACGACGAGGACGGTCCGTCGGCAAGTGCCCGTTCAAGCACGTCGCGTTTTGCCTTGCCGCCGATTGTGACGATGATGGTGCGCGCGGATAGGATTGCACCCTTGGTAAGTGTGACGCGCGCGACCGGCGCGGCTTGGGGGAGGGGGTCGGGCATGATTCCGACCGCACGGCGTGCACTGGGCGCGTTCAGAGCATCGTCGAGGTCGGGCCCTGCGAAAATCGATGCGGTGTGCCCGTCATCGCCCATGCCCAGCCAGACCAGATCGGGCGGCCAACAAAGGTCGGCCAAGCGCGCATCGGCGCTATTTCCAGCAAGTTTGTAATCCTCGATCTCCCCGGTAATTGGGACCACCCGTGCGCCAAGTGGAAGGAACAGCCGCGCAAGTTGGGAAACGTTGCTCATGGGATCGGTGATCGGCACCAATCGCTCGTCA
Organism: uncultured Alphaproteobacteria bacterium; assembly: GCA_963703115.1. Taxonomy (GTDB): domain Bacteria; phylum Pseudomonadota; class Alphaproteobacteria; order Sphingomonadales; family Sphingomonadaceae; genus Sphingomicrobium. The sequence goes on along the minus strand of OY969788.1, from coordinate 1,962,029 downwards.
CCAGGAAAGATCGTCACCTGCTTCCACGAAAGGCCGGTGTCTACGAGCCGCTTGAACACCGGCTTGGGGGTGGAGCCGCCCGGAAATGCGAGCAGCGCCTCGCCGCGGGCGTCGATCGCGCTGGTTATGATGAAGGCGATATCGCCAGCAACCGCCTCCGCCATGGTAGAGGCATTGGGATATTCCCACCACTCGGCCTCAATCATTCCAGGCTTTCCCGTCGCGTGCGGCAAGGTCATGGCCGGTTTCCGGCCCCGGGCTTCCGGCGGCGTAGGGTTGCGGCTTGAGGCCCGCCGCGGCCCACGCCGCGCGAACTCCGTCGATCCAGGTCCATTGCGCTTCGACCTCATCACGCCGGACGAATAAGGTGGGGTTTCCCTCAATGAGGTCGAGCAGCAGCCGTTCGTAGGCAATCCTGCGGCGATAGGCGGCGAACTCTTTCGTCAGGCTCAGATCCAGCGCGACTTCTCGCAGTTCGATCCCGTCGCGATCGAGGCCGGGAGTCTTGGCCATGACCAGCAGGCTGATATCTTCTTCGGGCTGGATAGAAATAACCAGCTTGTTGGCCAGCGCACGGCCCCCGCGGCTGGCGAAAATTGAATGCGGGACATTCTTGAACTGGATGTAAATCTCGGTCTTTCGCTCGGGCATTCGTTTGCCGGTGCGCAAGTAAAACGGAACATCTGCCCAGCGCCAGTTGTCGATGTGAGCGCGAAGCGCGACATAGGTTTCGGTGTCCGACGCCTTGCCCAGATCGTCAGCATAGGAGCCGACTTGTTCACCGCCCTCCGTGCCGCGCTGATACTGGCCAATCGCGCAGGCGTTGCATGCGCCTTCCGCGCTGATCGGCCGAAGAGAGCGCAACACCTTGACCTTTTCATCGCGGATCGCAGTCGCTTCGAAGTCGACCGGCGGCTCCATCGCAACCAGCGCCAGCAACTGGAGCATATGGTTCTGGACCATGTCGCGAAGCGCGCCGGCATTATCGTAATAGCTTCCGCGTCCTTCCAGCCCGACCGTTTCAGCAACGGTGATCTGAATATGGTCGATATGGGTCGCGTTCCACAGCGGCTCGAAGGTGGCGTTGGCAAAGCGCAGCGCAAGCAGGTTCTGGACCGTTTCCTTGCCAAGATAGTGGTCGATCCGGAACGTGCGATCCTCCGGGAAAAAGCGCGCGACCGCATCGTTGATTTGGCAGCTGGATTGCAGGTCGTTGCCAACCGGCTTTTCCAGCGCAAGGCGGACATTGTCCCTGGTAAGGCCGGCGGATTCCAGGCCCGCGATCGCCGCTTCGAACAGGCTTGGCGCAGTGGACAGATAAATAGCAATCCCCTTGGCCGGTTGGGCAATCCTGGACGCCAGTCGATCGAAATGCGCCGCGTCGGTTATGTCGAGCGGAACGTAGCCAAGCCGCGCAAGGAAGCGGTCGGCGACATCGCGCTGGTAAAAACCCTGGGGAAGATGGTCGACCAGCGCATTTCGGGCATGCTCCCGGAAGGCATCGTCGTCCATTTCGGTGCGCGCGGTGCCGATGATTTCCAACTCGTCGGGAAGCAGGCGGTCATGTTCAAGCGCATAGAGCGAAGGCAACAACATGCGTGCGGCAAGATCGCCGGTCGCGCCGAACAGCAACAGGGTGGAAACGGTCATCGCCATGGCGCTCGTCGTGCATCCTCCAAGGGTCCGCTAAACGGGCATTTGTCCCTGCGTACCAGCCCCCAACCGCCATCCCATTATCGACCTCAATGCGCAATTGTAAGCGTTCACAATTGGGCTAAACCGTCACTTCTGGAATTAAGGAAACTTGGACTATGGCCGCTGAAATAATGTCGGCACAATCGTCATCCGAACGTGAACGCATAGGCCTCGGCTCCGGGATCGAGGAAATCGATCTGGAACGTGTGATCGCTGATCACTGAGCCGTGTTGGCGCACTAGCTGGTACAGCCGCTGTCCGTCGACCACGCCGTTCCCGGCGGAATCAACGTCCATTCCCGCCGCCTCTCCAGGAAATTTGCCATCGATGGTGATCCGGAAGCGGACCGATTTCCCGGCCGGGCTGGCGAGGACGAGGTGGAGGTCGCGGGCGTGGAATCGGTAAGCGATCTGCGCTCCCGGCGCGGCCGAAACGGCTCGTTGCGGTTCGACCTTCCATTGCCCGCCAAGCGCCCACCGGTTGAGCGCCAATGGCGCCAGCGCATAGTCCTTGCGCCGGTCGCGAGCCAGACCGCCGGCCGATGCAAAGCGATCGGCGCGGCCATAACCGACATAGGTTTCGGGGGATTGAAGAGCAGCCCGGTCAGCCGCTGCTCCGACACCCTGGCCTGCAGGCTGATTGGGCGATGTCGCGTCGCCCCCAACCGGCCGGCCAGCTTCGGCGAGCAATTGGCGAATGACTTGTTCGGACTCGGCATAGCCGCCTTCGCCGAAGTGGTGGTACCGCACCCGTCCCTGCGCATCGATGAAGTAATGCGCTGGCCAGTACCGGTTCTTGAACGCCCGCCACAATGCGTAGCGATTGTCGAGCGCCACCGGGTAGTCGATACCAAGGTCCTTTACCGCCTTGGAAACATTGGCGAGATCGCGTTCGAATGCGAACTCGGGCGCATGAACCCCGATGATGACCAGGCCCTTGTCGCGATACTTGGCGTCCCATTGCTTGAGAGAGGGAAGTGTGCGCAGGCAGTTGATGCAGCTGTAGGTCCAAAAGTCGATCAGCACGACCTTGCCTTTCAGTTCTTCCCGATTGAGCGGCGGGCTGTTGATCCATGGCCCCAGCCCGGTCAGCGGGGGAAGCGTGCCTTCGACTCCCAGCGGGCCGCCCAGAGGGCGCTTTGCCGCCATCTCGTCGGCCATGCCCAGTTTGGACGTGATCGCGTTTTCAATCCGTCCGGTCTGCGCACTCGAAAGACCCGCAAGAACCCTCGTGTCGAGGCCGAGCGCAATCGCTGCAACGCCTACCAGCACCGCGCCGCCAAGTATGCGGCGAACCTTTTCGCCCGCGCCGAGTGACCGCTTCATTCGTTCGAACAGTCTGCCTCCGACCAATAGTGCGCCAGCCAGCGAAGTCGCCGCACCAAGCGCATAAGCAAGGAGCAGGAGGGTCGTATTGAGGCTGGCCCCGTTGATCGCGGCGGTAGTAAAAATGATCCCCAGGATCGGACCCGCGCAGGGCGCCCACAACAGGCCGGTGGCAATCCCCAGGACGGCAGAGGCAAGGATACTGTCGGGCGCGCCGGGTCCACTCGTTCGTTCGCTCAGCCGCGCGCCCAAAGCCACCAGCGGCCGAGTCATGCGTTCGGACAAAGCCGGGAACATCAGTGCAAGGCCAAATACTGCTAGCAGGATAAGCGCTGCCCCGCGGCCGACCTGGTTTGCGCCAACCGCCCAGCCGCCGCCGATCGCCGCAAGGCTTGCGACCAATGCAAAGGTCGCGGCCATGCCGACCAGCATCGGTACGGTCGACCGCCAAAAGGATCGTCCGGCACGCGCGAAGACGAACGGCAGTACGGGCAGGATGCACGGACTCAAGATCGTCAGCACGCCGCCCAGATACGCAAGCAAAACAAGGATCGGGGTCGTTGCCATGGCCGGGCCAAGCTCCATCTGGTGGTGGCGAGCAACAGGCCCCGCCGGTGCAAGGTAACGCAATGCGTATGGAGTACCTATATAGGCGTGATGATGAACATACGCCCGCAATCCTACCGTAGATGAGCCACCGGTATACCGTCCCCCCTGACACGGCACTCATGGACTTGTCATCATCGCTCGCTAAGAGGGGCCGACTACGACAGAGAATAGGAGGAGGCGTCTGGGAAGCACGGCGTCACAGCAAGCCGCGAAGATCGTCGACGAGCTTGAGCGGATTTACGATGAGGCAGTAAAAAAGTTGCGCGCTGCGCTGCGCGCATTTGCCGCGGAAGGGACTCTTCCCGACGACGATGCAAGGGCGCGCGGCGACTTTGCCTATCCCGAGCTTCTTCTTCGCTATCCGGGCACCGATACCCCGCCGCCACTGGCGCGCGCCTTTGCCCGGCTGAACCAGCCCGGTACCTATGGCACCAGCATTGCACGCCCCGACCTGTTCCGGTCCTATCTCATCGAGCAGCTCGAGCACCTGCTGCGCGATTTCGAGGTCGAGGTCGAGATTGGCAAGTCGCTCAGCGAAATCCCCTATCCCTATGTCATCCACGACCTTGGGATTTCGCTGGACCAGCTAAGCACCGCGGAGCTGTCGCGCATTTTCCCCTCGAACGAGCTGGTCGACATTGGCGATGAAGTGGCCGACGGAACCTGGCAGCCGGGGATCGACGATGATCGACCGCTCGCCCTGTTCGACGGGCCGCGCACCGACTTCAGCCTGGCGCGGTTGCGCCATTATACTGGTACCCCGGCCGGCGATTTCCAGCGCTATGTCCTGTTCACCAACTATGTCCGATATGTCGATGAGTTCGTCAGCGTGGCATGCGCAGCAATGCGCGAGAAGGGCAGTCGCTTCACCGGTTTTTCAGTCCCAGGTGAGCGGCTGGAGCCCGGCGCACTCGACGGCGCGGAAGAACGCATTGCCAATGGCCAGTGGCGGCGGGTGCAGATGCCCGCTTATCACCTGATGGCAGAGGACGGCAGCGGGGTTACCCTAGTCAATATCGGCGTCGGGCCTTCCAACGCGAAGACGATCTGCGACCATATCGCGGTTCTTCGCCCCGAGGCCTGGCTGATGATCGGCCACTGCGGCGGACTTCGCCCCAGCCAGTCGATCGGCGATTACGTCCTCGCTCACGCCTATCTTCGCGACGACCATGTACTGGACGATATGTTGCCGCCGGAAATTCCCCTCCCTGCAATCGCGGAGGTCCAGCAGGCCCTGTTCAACGCCGCGCTCAACATCACCGGCGAGGATGAAGACAGCGTCAAGGCGCGGCTTCGCACCGGGACGGTGGTAACCACCGACGATCGCAACTGGGAACTGCGCTATTCGACCTCCGCGCTGCGCTTCAACCAGAGCAGGGCAGTGGCGATCGACATGGAATCGGCGACGGTCGCGGCGCAAGGTTATCGTTTTCGCGTCCCCTACGGCACCTTGCTGTGCGTGTCGGACAAGCCGCTTCATGGCGAACTCAAGCTGCCGGGACAGGCCAATGCCTTTTACGAAAAGGCAATTGGCCAGCATTTGCGGATCGGGATCGAGACCCTGAACCTGCTCCGGATGGAGGGCGACGCGCTGCACAGCCGCAAGCTGCGCAGCTTTGACGAGCCGCCGCTGCGCTAGCCCAATGGACCTTCCGACCGATGACGAACTGATTGCCCGCGCCCGCGCTGCAGCGCTCAGGGCCTATGCGCCTTATTCGGGCTATCATGTCGGATGCGCGGTGATGAGCGTCAACGGGGATGTCGTCACTGGCACCAACGTCGAAAATGCCAGCTACCGCCTCGGCCTGTGCGCCGAGCAGGCAGCCCTGGCCGCAGCGCAACAGGCGTTCGGGCTCGCCCAGGTCGCCAAGCTGGTTGTCGTCGGCGGGCCGATGAAGGATGGTCTAATCGACGATACCGGCCCATGCGCGCCCTGCGGCGGATGCCGCCAGGCGATCCTCGAGGCGTCCGGCCTCGCCTGCCGCGACATCGCGATCTTGTGCGCTTCGCCGGCTGGTGATGAACGCACAACCTATTCAATCGGTGCGCTACTTCCCCACGCGTTTGGCGCGGACAACCTCGCTTAGCGTTTCTTGACGTCGCTCATTTGAGTTTGATCTCGCGCAGTCGCTGCTGGAGGAACGCGTCGGCGGTGATCGGCGGCCACTTGGGTTCCTGACCTTCATCCAGGCACTCGGTCAGCGCCTCGATCACGTAGTCCGAGCGGAAGTGGAGGAAAAACGGCATCGAGAAGCGCGCGTTGCTGGCGCGGTCCGGCTCGGGGTTGATCACCCGGTGCTGGGTGGAGGGCAGCAAGCCGTTGGTCAGTCGTTCCAGCATGTCGCCAATATTGATCGCAAGCTCTCCCGGCTTGGGACTAACATCGACCCAGCGGCCGTCGCGGGTAAGCAATTGCAGTCCAGCCTCCTCGGCCCCCAGCAGCAAGGTGATGGCGTTGATGTCGCCATGGGCGCCAGCGCGCAAATGTTCGCCGGTCGGTTCGGTCTGGGGCGGGTAATGCAGCATTCGCATGACCGAATTGCCGTCGCGCACGGTGTCGGTGAAATAATGCTCGGCAATCCCAAGGTAACGGGCGATCGCGCGCAGCAGCTTCAGTCCTTGCTGGTCGAACGCTGCATAGAGCTCCTGGAAGGTTTCCTTGAAGCCTTCTACCTCCGCCGGCCAGACGTTGTCTGGCATTTGTGCGCGGAACTTGTGGCCAGGGGGCAGGTCGCGACCGACGTGGTAGAATTCCTTCAGGTCATAGGCCTTGTTGCCCTTGGCGGTTTCGATCCCAAATGGGGTATATCCGCGCGCGCCGCCCAGCCCCGGAAGGACATATTTTGCCTTCACCTCCTCGGGCAAAGCAAAGAAAGCCGCCGCCTTGGCATAGGCGCGGTCGATCAAATCCTGGTCGATCCCGTGATCCTTGACGATCGCAAAGCCATATTTCGAAAAGCTTGCGCCGATATCGCGGGCAAGTTTGTCAGGGTCGCGCTCTGCATCGGCCAGGCTGACGGTCGCAACTTTCTCGTTGGTCATGATGTCGCTCATGGAACGCGCGTCTAGGCCCGCTTGGCCGCGCGCGCAATTGAGCGCGCTGAGGGCATTCCTAAGGTAGCATGACTCCCGCCAGCGCGGCGCTCATCAGGTTGGCAAGGCTTCCGGCAAGCAGCGCCTTGAGGCCAAGGCGCGCAACAGTCGACTTTTGATTGGGGGCAAGATTGCCGACCACTGCCATCTGGATCGCGATCGAGCTGAAATTGGCGAAGCCGCAAAGGGCAAAAGTGACAATCGCCCGGCTTCGATCCGACAGGCCCTGCGCAACTCCCTGGGCAGCGCCCAGATCGAGGAATGCGACGAATTCGTTGAGGACGATCTTGGTCCCGAACAATCCGCCTGCGACTTCCGCTTCGTTCCACGGAATCCCGATCAGGAACATAACCGGGGAAAACAGCCAGCCGATGATCCCCTGGAAGCTCAATGCCGGGTACCCGAACCAGCCGCCGATTCCGCCCAGAATGCCGTTGGCGAGCGCGACCAGCGCGACGAACGCCAGGACCATCGCCCCGACCGCGACTGCAAGCCGAACACCGGTCTGCGCGCCCTGGCCCGCGGCCATGATGATGTTCGCAGGCTGCTCTCCCTCCTCGAAACTGTGGACCACGACCTCGTCCTGCGCATCGGGTGCCATCCCCCCTTCGTTCAGCGGCAAGGCGTCGGGCGCGGGTGGATCATCGGGCATGATCAGCTTGGCCATCAGGATCCCACCCGGCGCCGACATGAAGGCGGCAGCAAGGAGATAAGGGAGATATTGCGCGCCAAGCAGGCTTGCATAGGCCGCAAGGATGGTCCCAGCGACGCCTGCCATGCCGACACTCATCAGTGTGAACAGTCGGCTCGGGGGGAGCGCTGCAAGGTACGGGCGCACAACCAGCGGGCTTTCCGACTGGCCAACGAAGATATTGGCCGCCGAGCCCAGGCTCTCGACCCGCGAAATGCCGGTCACCCACCCGATCGCCCCGCCGACCCAGCGAACGATCCGCTGCATGATTCCGAGATAATAAAGGATCGATACCAACGATGCGAAGAAGATGATGACCGGTAGCGCGGCGATCGCGAAGGTATTGGCAAGCGGGTTGGTCTCATTGGGTCCGAACAGAAACTCGGTGCCCTTTCCGGCATAATCGAGAAGATTAGCGACCCCTGCCGAAAGTCCCATGATCCCCAGCCGCCCCCAGCTGGTATACAACACCAGGAAAGCAATTCCGGTTTGCAGCAGGAACGCGGCACCGACGACCCGCAGACGGATCGCCCGCCGATTGCTCGAGAACAGGATGGCGATAGCCAGAATCGCCATGATACCGATCAGGCCGAACAGTCGATTAGCCATGTGGTCGCCCCCTCGAGTGCCGGTCGTGCGGTCTTACCAGACCATTCCCTTGGTAGCGGATTGAGCTGCACGGTCCAGCAGGTCGAGCGCTTCGTCTGGGTCGCGCGCGACCAGCATCTGTTGACGGCGCTTTTCATACAGGAACCCGGACGTGGTCGCGTGGCCGACAAACTCGATCAGCTGGTCCCAGAACCCAGCGACGTTGAGCAGGCAGAACGGCTTGGAATGATAGCCCAGCGCATTCCAGCTCCACGCCTCGAACATTTCGTCCAGAGTCCCGATTCCGCCAGGCAAGATCAGGAATGCGTCCGAAAGGTCGGTCATCGCCGCTTTGCGTTCGTGCATCGTCTCGACCGTCACCAGCTGGCTGACGCCGGTATGCGCGACCTCCAGCTCGATAAGCGCTTGGGGGATGACGCCCACGACCTTGCCACCGCGTTCCAGCATCGCGTCGGCGAGTATCCCCATCAGTCCAAGGCGGCCGCCGCCATAGACGAGGTCAATGGAGCGCGCGCACAGCGCCTCTGCGGTTGCCCGAGCGATTTGCGCAAAAGCGGGGTCGGTTCCGGTCGACGAACCGCAATAGACCGCGACGCTGTTGATCCTTGCTACCATCCGACAAGTTCCTTGAGGCTGCCCTGTGGGCGGGCCCCGTAATGCGAGATGATTTCCCCGGCGGCAATCGCACCGATGTGAAGCGCCTGTTCAAGCTCTTGCCCGCGCATCATTGCGGCAAGGACGCCGCCAGCGAACAGGTCGCCAGCGCCGGTGGTATCGACGATTTGGCTCACCGATGTTGCAGGCACGCACAAGGTGGCGCCATTTGAACGTCCGATCGCGCCATGCTCCCCGCGCGTGACGACCAGCGTTCCGACATTGCGCGACAGCGCCTCGATTGCGTCACCAAGGTCATCCAGCCCGGTCAGGTGCATGATCTCGTGGTCGTTACCGAACAGGATGTCGACAAGGCCCTGTTCGATCATCCCCAGAACGCCCTTGCGACGATTTCCGATCTGAAGGCTGGAGGACAAGGTGAAGGCGACCTTGCGCTCGGCGCAATGGGCGATCCGCGCCGCTTCCAGCATCGCCTCACGCGGGCGCTCGGGGCCCCACAAATAGCCCTCCAGGAATGTGATCCTGGCGGCCCGAATGAGATCTGAATCAAGTGTCGCGGCGGATAGGCTGTGGCTTGCTCCGGGGCAGGTATTCATCGTGCGCTGCGCGTCAGGCGTGACCAGGATCAGGCACCGTCCGGTGGGCGGGCCATCAGCCAGAGGCGGGACGACAAACTTCGACTCCAGCGCTGTTCAGGTCGTGGGCAAAAATGTCGCCCAGCTGGTCGTCGGCGACCTGCCCGACGAACGCGGTCGAAAGCCCGAGCGAGGCCATGCCGGCCAGACTGTTCGCGGTCGATCCGCCGCTCACCAGCTGGGCTTGGCCCATCGCTTCGTAAAGCCGGTCGGCGTCGTCGGGCGAAAGCAGGCTCATCGTTCCCTTCTCGAGCCCCTGGGCGCCCAGGAATGCATCGTCGCACGTCGCAATGACATCGACGATCGCGTCGCCGATCGCGACAATATCTGGAACCGGGCTGGACATGAACGAGGCGGGGGTTAGCCGCGGTTTCGCAGTTCAGCAATATCCCGGCTCTGCGCTTCGCTGCTTGAAGTTCGCGCGCGTACCGCTAGGCCGATTTGATGGATACCGACCGGACCCGCGTCATTACGCGTTCGCTTTTCGCATTTGCCGTTTTCTATGGCGGGATGGTGTGCATCGCCGGGGTACTTGGAAACAAGCAGGTTGCGCTTGGGCCGCTTGCGGTCGAAGCGGGGATCTTCGCCTTCCTGATGCTGGTGATTACCTCTAGCGCGGTTGCGGAACTGCACGGCCGCGCGGTTGCTAATCGGTTGGTCCTGTTCGGCTTCGTACCGCTGATCGCGTCGATCCTTCTGACCCTGGTGGTCCTTGGCCTTCCTGCGTCACCGGCAATGGAGGGTGAGCGGCTGGATGCGTTCAATATGATGATGATGGCAACGCCGCGAATCTGGCTCGCTGGGATCATCGCCTACGGCATTTCCACCCTTCTTAACGTGGCGATTTTCGCGCGCATGAAATCGCGTGAGGGCAAGGCGCTGCTGTGGCTTCGATCGGCGGTTGCAAGCATGCTCAGCCAGGCGGTCGACACGCTGATCTTCATCACCATCGCCTTTTACGGCGTGTTCCCGATCGGCACGTTGCTGGCAGGACAGATGATCGCGAAGATTTGCCTGTCGCTGATCCTGGTTCCGCCGCTGGTCTATGCAATGGTCGCCCTGGGGCGCCGCCTAGACCGCCAGCCGGACTGATTTGCGAGCAGCGGCGGCGCGGCGGCTGGCGGAGACGGAGGGATTCGAACCCTCGGTACAGTTTCCCGTACGACGCTTTAGCAAAGCGTTGGTTTCAGCCACTCACCCACGTCTCCGGTGCCTGCGGCGAACGGGGGCCTATAAAGAGCGAATCGACCGCCATCAACCGCCTAGTCGGCGCAAATTTCACGCCTTCAATGCCGCCGCTGCCATTTCTGCCTCACGCTTGAGGTTGCGCGCCAGTTGCGCCTGACCGCCAAGGTAGGGTGGCGGAACGAACACGCCGCGATAGTCGAGCGCGGCTGCGGCACGCTGGGTCCAGTGCGGATCGATCAGGTGCGGCCGGGCAAGCGCGACAAGGTCGGCACGCCCCGCCGCAAGGATCGAGTTCACATGATCAGGCTCGTAGATATTGCCGACCGCCATGGTGGCAAGCATCGCCTCGTTGCGGATGCGATCGGAAAACGGGGTCTGGAACATCCGGCCATAGGTCGGCTGCGCATCGGCCCAGGTCTGGCCCGCCGAAACGTCGATGAGGTCGGCCCCGGCGCGCGCGAACGCTTCACCGATCAGCACCGCTTCGTCGGGAGTGATCCCGGCTTCCCCCGCCCAGTCCTGCGCTGAAATGCGCACCGACATCGGTTTGTGCGAAGGCCAGACTGCGCGCATCGCTTCGAACACTTCGAGCGGGAAGCGCAGGCGATTGTCGAGGCTTCCGCCATAATCGTCGGTGCGCTTGTTTTGCAGCGGGGTAATGAACCCCGACAACAAATAGCCATGCGCGGCGTGCAGTTCGACCATGTCGAAGCCGGCTGAATCGGCGCGGCGCGTAGCGGCAACGAACTCGTCCCGAACCCGGTCCATGTCTGCACGGGTCATCGGCTCGGGCTGCTGGTTATCGGGCGACCAGGCGACGTCGCTCGCGGCGATCAGCGGCCAGTTGCCGTCATCCAGCGGGACGTCATAGCCTTCCCAGCCGACCTTGGTTGATCCCTTGGCGCCTGAATGGCCGAGCTGACAGCAGATTTTCGCAGGGGTGTGGGCGTGGACGTAATCGACGATCCGCTTCCACGCGGCGGCCTGCTCGTCGGACCACAGGCCTGGGCAGCCCGGGGTGATCCGGCCATGGGGGGAAACGCAGGTCATTTCGGTGAAGATCAGGCCCGCGCCGCCCCCAGCGCGTTCGCCATAATGGACGAGGTGGAAGTCATTGGGCAGGCCAACCTCGGCCATGTACGTCGCCATCGGCGAAACCACGATCCGGTTGGCAAGGACCATGTCGCGCAGCCTGAATGGAGCGAACATCGGCGGAGCGGTCTTGTCGTCCTGCGTACCGTCGCTGGCGCGGTTCCAGAACCAGCGCTCAACCCCGGCAAGCCAGTCGGAATCGCGCAACCGCAGATTTTCATGGCTGATCCGCTGCGAACGGGTGAGCAGCGAATAAGCGAACTGGATCGGCTCAAAATGCAAATAGCGGTGCAAAGTCTCGAACCATTCGGTCGAATTGCGCGCGCTGTTCTGGAGCTTGAGCACTTCAAGGTCGCGCTCTGCCTGGTATTCGGCAAGCGCGTCGGTGAGTGGAAGGCCCGGGCGGTTCAAGACCTCGGCCAGCTTGATTGCATCTTCGAGCGCGAGCTTGGTACCCGAACCGATTGAGAAGTGCGCGGTATGCGCGGCATCGCCCAACAGGATGACGTTGCCGCTCGACCATTTGTGGCAGCGGATGCGGCGAAAGTTGAGCCACGCCGCCGAGCCGACGAGATGCCTGGCGTTCGACAACAACGGCTTGCCGTCGAGATATTTGGCGAAGATTTTCTCACACAAGGCGATGCTTTGCGCCTGATCGAGCGTGTCGAAACCAAGCCCGCGCCACGTGTCTTCGGCGCATTCGACAATGAAGGTCGAGCAATCGTCGGCAAAGCGATAGGCGTGGGCCCAGATCCACCCCACCTCAGTCTCCTCAAAGGCAAAGGTGAAGGCGTCGAACACCTTGGGCGTGCCGAGCCAGGTAAACTTGTTTGTACGGACATCGACATCGGTCTCGAACGCCGCCGGGTTGGCATCGCGGAAGCGCGAATTGACGCCGTCGCTTGCGATCACGAGGTCGAAGTTTTGCCAATTGGGATCGGCGGGGTCGCACTCGTGGTTGAAGTGGAGCGTGACGCCAAGGTCGCGGGCGCGCGCGACAAGGATTTCGAGCAGGCGCTTGCGACCGATACCGATAAAGCCGTGGCCGGAGGAGGTGATCGTCTCCCCCTTGATATGGACAGCGATGTCATCCCAATGGGCAAATTCGTCGCTGATCGTGCGCGCGGAAACCGGGTCGTTGGCTTCAAGGTTCTCGACCGTCTGGTCGGAAAACACGACACCCCAGCCGAATGTTTCCCCCTCCGCGTTGCGCTCGAACACCTCGATCTTGTGCGCCGGATCGCGCAGCTTCATCGAGATTGCGAAATAAAGGCCGGCCGGCCCGCCCCCGACACAAGCGATGTTCATGGCAGCGCCTGCCAATCTTCACCAATCTTCGCACTGACGGCAAAGAATGAACGGGGTTCGACGGAGCGGCGTGAATCGTGTCTCAAAACCATCGCGCAGGAGCATGGCACAGGCCGGGGGGAATAGGACAGGGGAATGTCCGCTAAGGGTGGAAAGCGGACTTTAGGCTGGGGCCTATTTGACGTAGCTCACGGTCATCAGGTGCTGGATCATGAACTTCGCTTCGGGGTAGGTAGTCACCGCCAGCATGATTTCACCCTTGGGCCCCTTCATGCGCCACATCGACGTAGTCGCATCCTTTCCCTCAATCTTGTTCGTCCTGTTTGGCTCCCGATGTGCCGCAGACCGCAGTGCAGTCGATGTTTGCTGAACCAGCCGCTCGAAATCTGTTCGGATCGTAGCCTCGTCTGCCTCCGCTACCTCGACCACGCACATACCGGCTGGCTCATAATGAACGAGCATGTGCACGCCTGATCTGGTCCCAGAAACATCCCAGAGCGGCCCCTTCAAGTCCGGCTTTATATCGCGAGCGTTCTGCTCGCTGATCTTCGTGATCGCGAAGCGGGTCGGATCGACTTCAGACTTCGGATTGCCAGTGAAAAGATTGACGCACAGGTCGCCGAACACAGTGACAGCATCGTCACCCTTGGCATCAGCCGCTGCTTGCGCCGACTGACCCATTGATACCGCCGCAGCGGCGAACAAGAACACGCTCAACATGGTGGAGTGTGTTCCACGATCCATCTGCAAGAGCAATGGGCGGTGCAATGTCCGCAACGGGTGGAAAGCGGACATTAGCGTGGGGCGCTCTTCCATCATGCTGCTTGCGGTGCCTGGTTGCTCGTGCGAAGCGTCGGTGACGTAGGCGGGGGGACACATGCCTTATCGTAAAGCATGGCTTTGGGTGCTGGTGCTGTTCGCCCTCACCTTTGTAGCCTTCTGGCCTGGATATTTCTCGAAGCTTCCAGACAAGAAAGTTGCCCATCACTATCATGCGGCAAGCTCCGTCTTGTGGATGATTCTCGCCATTGTTCAGAGTTGGACGCCCCACCACGATCAGCTCGCGCTGCACCGCAAGATCGGGCTCGCAATCTTCCTGCTGTTCCCATTCTTCCTAATTGCCGGAATGTGGGTCATCCATGTGGAGGCGGGAACGGTAGCCAGTGATCCCACCAGCCTCGAAGGCACGCAGCTCGCACAGTTTGGCTTCTTTGATCCGTTCGCGAATATCGGCTTCGCCTTAATGTTCTGGGCTGGGCTCAAATACCGTTACAAGGTCCAACTTCACGCCCGCTACATGCTGGCCACGCTGCTTTTTGTGATCTCTCCGATCGGCTTCCGAATACTCCCTATGCTAATCCCGTTCCTCAGGCCTGACGAGAATTTTTCATACGCAATGGCGGGTGGAAACCTCATCGCGCTGGCTGTTGCGCTTTACCTCTACTTCCAAGCGCCCAAGCATGGCCGCCCGTTCTTGATCGCCGCAGGATTTATTGTCGTGCAGCAGATCACGTTTGAAACTTTCGGACGAATACCGGCATGGGCGCTGATGTTCGGCAGCTTCTCCGATGTAAATCTACCATTCCTGCTCACTGTGACCGGAATCGCCAGCGTGGGGATCGCGTGGCACGGATGGGTCGCTGGCGCGCGTCCGAGAACTCCCAAGGCGGCGTTGCCAGCCTAATCACGGCCACGCTGGACGTGCATGTAGTGTCCGCTTTGGGTCGAAAGCAGACATGCCAAATCTGGCGTGGGTGTCGTTCGCGACCGCGCTGAACGCGGGGATCCTTGCGCTCAACTAGGCGTCGCCCTCGACCTCACCCAGAAAGATGTCGAGCAGGCGGTTGAACGGGCCGGGCTTTTCAAGGTTCGTGAGGTGGCCTGCCCGCTCGATGATCGCATAATCGGCGATGGCGATACGCTCGGCGAGGTCTTCGCTAAGCGCAGGCGGGGTCGGCTTGTCCTGGTCGCCGCAGATGACCAGGGTGGGGCAGGTGATGGTCGCAGCGACATTGCGCTGGTCGGCGTTCCACACGGCTTCGGCGCCCAGCTTGTACGCCTCCGGATCGATCAGGCTCATGGTTTCAATGACCTCGGCACGGACCGCAGGATCAGCGGGTTGGTGGAGGAGGAAGTCGCACCGTGCCTCGGCAAGCGTGCGCATCGGACCTGCGTTGGCGGCGGCAATCGAACGCTCGACGATGCCTTGCCCATCGGGATGGCGCGCAAAGGTGTCGGCAAGAACCAGGCTCAGGCAGCGCCCGGGCGCTTCGTCCCACATCTCCATCGCGATGATCCCGCCGAGTGACAGGCCGCAGATATGCGCCCTTGCGATGTCCAGCGAATCCATTGCCGCAAGGATCGAGCAAGCGAAGTCGCGGCGGGTAGCGTGGGCTCGAAATTCGCTGTCGCCATAGCCGGGATAGTCGAAGGCGATCGCGCGCCTGCGGCCGGTGAAATGCGCAAGCTGGGGATGCCACACGCTTTTGTCCGAGCCGACCCCGTGGAGGAAGACGATCGGCGCGCGCGCTTCTGCGCCTGCGGATTCGACATAGCCGATGCGGCCGAGCGCGGTTTCAATTGATGCCATGGATGCAATCATGGCGTTGGCGCGGCGCTTTGCAACGGCTAGTCGATGGATATGGCGCGCTTGACGGTCAACGGACAGCCGGTGGATTACCACCTCGACGGGGAAACGCCCCTGCTGTGGGCATTGCGCGACGCCTCGAACCTCACCGGAACCAAATATGGTTGCGACAGCAAGGACTGCGGCGCGTGCACGGTGATGGTCGATGGCGAAGCGGTGCTTAGCTGTTCCGCGCCACTTTCAGGCTTGGAGGGCGCGCAAGTCACGACCATCGAGGGGTTGGGGGCGGGCGGGCCGCATCCGGTCCAGCAGGCGTGGCTGAAGGAACAGGCGATGATGTGCGGGTCGTGCGAAAGCGGCTTCATCATGGCGGTTGCAGCGATGATCGCGAACAATCCCGCGCCCGACTCGGCAGCAATCGACGCGCTTCCCAACAAGTGTCGGTGCGGGGCCTATGTCCGGATCCGCAAGGCTATCGCAACCGCGATCGCGCTTTCTGGTAAAGCGGGCAACGCGCCGGATGCTGAACCCGGAACGACATGATTATTCACGCTCGGCTCATCTAATATGGTGCACGTTTGGCCCCACAGTGAGAAAGGTATCGCCATGCGTAATTTCGTGATTCCCCTTCTCCTCGCCAGTGTCGCGGTGACCCCCGCGGCGGCGCAGTCGACCCGCGAAGAGCGGCAGGCGGCGCGCGAGGAAGCCCGCCAAAGCGTTCGCGACAATGTTCGCCAGTCGGCCCGAGAGCGTGCGTCGTCGGCGCGCGAGGACCGACAGAATGCACGCGAAGAGCGTCAGAATGCCGCGGCAGTCGAGCCGACGGCGGTCGTCGCACCGGCCCCGCCCAAGGCGACCGTGAACGCACGGGACCGGGCGCAGATCGTGCGTGACCGGGTTGAAACGTCGCGCGACAACCGCGAGGCCCAGGTTGCAGAGCGTAACCGCCTGGCGGGCCAGGGCAGCGTGCGACAAGCTGCCGACCAGAAAGCCAAGATCGAGGCGATCCGCAAGCGGATGAAGGACAGCCGCGATGCGATGGTGTCATCGATCCCGAAATATGGCACCCAGCCGCCCGCGCCGGTCACGAGTCGCCCCGATCCGGCGCCGACTTGGCACCGCGATAATTGGCGCCACGACCATCGTTACGACTGGTCGGACTACCGTTATCGCAACGGCTGGATGTTCAACCTTGGCTATTACAACGACCCCTATGGCTTCGGTTATTATCCCTATGGCTATGGGTCGCGGATGTGGCCGAGCTATTATCAGGCCAATTACTGGATCAACGATCCGTGGATGTATCGCCTGCCTTATCCGCCCCCCGGCACGCGCTGGGTGCGCTATTACAACGACGTCGTTCTCGTTGATATGTGGAGCGGGCAGGTGCTCGACGTGATCCGCGACTTCTTCTGGTAGACCCGGACCAACCGTTGATCGAAAGGGCGTTGCGGCATTGCCGCAGCGCCCTTTGTGCTTTAGGCGACTAATACAGTTTGAAGCACAAGGGGCCCGACCATGACCGCAATCCGCACCATTCTTTTTTCGTCCAGCCTTGCAGCGCTTGCCGCTTGCACCGCCAACCCGCCGGTAGCGGTGGCGCCGCCGGTTACGGTCGTCGAAGAGGTCGCGGTTGTCGCGGCCCCGACCAAGTCGCCGCACGACCAGTTGTTCGACCTGTTCAAGGCAAGTGACGAGGCAAGCCTGGCGCGCAATCCGCTGCAAGGCATCTTCCGCGGCGACCTGCGCTATGCCGACCGTTTCGGCGACTATCTTTCGGATGCCTATTACGCCGGTGAGCGCAAGGCGGCCCAGGGCGACCTGGACGCGCTTCATGCGATCGACCGCAACGCGCTCAATGCCACCGACAAGATCGCCTACGACGTGTTCGAATGGCAGACCAAGGACACGCTGAAGGGCCTGTCGCCGGAAATCCTTCCGCTCACTGAAGTGCGGCCGATGAACCACTTCTTCGGCTTCCACACTTTCTATCCCGAATTCGCCAGCGGCAAGGGCGCTGCACCGTTCAACACGCTTGCCGATTATGAAAACAACCTCAAACGCCATGCCGGCTATGTCGCATTCCTTGACGGGGCGATCGGCCGCTTCAAGGAGGGTGAGGCAAGCGGGGTCGTCGAGACCAAGATGACGGTCAAGAACATGATCGAGCAGCTCGACAACCAGCTCGCGCTCAAGGTCGCGGATTCGCCCTTCATGGGTCCGGTGGCGAAATTCCCGGACTCGATCAGCGCCGCGGATCAGGCGCGACTGAAGGCCGAGTACCTCGTCACTACCCGCGACCAGATCTATCCGGCGATGAAGCGCTTGCGCGACTTCTTCGCGACCGAATATCTCGCCAAGGCGCGCGATGGTGCGGGTCTGATGTACATGGCGGGCGGCGACAAGCTTTACCCGTATCTGATCGAATCCACGACCACCGTGGCGCTGACCCCCGAGCAGATTCACCAGACCGGCTTGAGCGAGGTCGCGCGGATCAAGGCGGAAATGGAGAAGGTCCGCAAGGAAGTCGGGTTCAAAGGGACGCTTCCGCAATTCTTCCAGTATCTGCGCACCGACAAGAAGTTTCAGCCCAAGAGCCGCGATGGCTTGACGCAGGGCTATTACGCCATCGGCAAGGCGGTCGATGCAAAGCTTCCCGAATATTTCTCGACCTTGCCCAAGGCGAAGCTTGAAATTCGGCCCTATGATCCGACGGTCGAGAAATTCCAGGCCGGCGGAAGCTACCAAAGCGGCACTCCCGATGGCTCGCGCCCGGGGGTGTTCTATTTCAACGCTTATGACCTGCCCTCGCGCACCACGCCGGGGATGACCACGCTGTATCTGCACGAAGGCGCCCCCGGGCACCATTTCCAGATCAGTCTGGCGCAGGAAAACGAGGCGCTTCCCAGCTTTATGCGGTTTGGCGGCAATACCGCCTATGTCGAGGGATGGGCCCTGTATTCAGAAACGCTGGGCTATGACATGGGCTTCTACAAGGACCCGTACCAGCGCTTCGGCACCTTGTCCGACGAGATGCTTCGGGCGATGCGCCTGGTCGTCGACACCGGCATCCACGCCAAGGGTTGGACCCGCGAGCAGGCCATCAAGTACATGATGGACAATTCGGACATGGGGAAAACCGACGCCACCGCCGAAGTCGAACGCTATATCGCAATTCCCAGCCAGGCGGTTGCTTACAAGACCGGGGCGCTGACTATCCAGCGGCTGCGCGCCAAGGCGCAGGCGGCACTTGGCGACAAGTTCGACATCCGCGAATTCCACGAACAGGTGCTCGACACCGGCGCACTTCCGCTGGCGGTGCTGGAAAAGAAGATCGACGACTGGATCGCGGTGAAGCAGACAAGCTAGGCGCCAGCTATTCGGTCAAGCTGACGAAAGGCTGATTGCGGATCCGGCGCTTGACGAAACTGGTCTCGTAGCGTCGGATCGCCGGATCTTGGGCAAGTTGCGCGTCGGCCCAGTCGCCAAAATCCTGCGGGCTTGCGTGATCGCATAGCAGCGCGATGTCGAACCCGCCGCTGATCTCGGCGCACCATTGCACCGCCTCGTCATCGGCGAGTTTGTGGCGCAACCGGTCAAGGCCGTTGCGCGGGACGTGATTGTCGAGCTGGATCAGGATCATGCTAGCGGTGCGCGGGGCGGTGAGCTTGTCGGACAGCAAGGCGATGGTTCGGGCAATCCACCCGTCGCTTCGGAGGCGACGGAGCCGCCGCGCAATTGCCGAGGGAGACAAGGCGATCTCTTCGGCCAACTCCTCGGCCGTTCGACCATCGTTGCGTTGGACCGCTTCGAGCAAGGAGAGGTCAAATTTATCGAGCATCGCGTCTTACATGCCAAATTTTGGCACACGTGCCAGCAAAAACGCGCGCGGCGCGTCAAGGCAGAATGCTATTCAGGGACCCATTACTGTTTTTGAGGGTCCCCTATCATGGCTTCGAAATTGAACCCGGCGATGCTCGCCGCAGCAGTGCTATCGCTCGGCGTGCTTCCACTTCTTAGCGCGGAAACCGCCCGAGCGGATGCTCGGGCTGCAGCAATCGATCCTGCAACCATCCCACTGGCGCCGGGAGAAGGTCGCAAGGTTGCAGGCAAGCTGGCTGAAGAGTTGCTCGCCAAGTTCGTGATCCCGCAAAACGCAAAGGACTATGCGGCGATGCTCCGCGCCAATTCTTCAGCGGGACGCTACGATAATGGCACACGCGGTCAGCTTGCGACCCGTCTCACCGATGACCTGCTTTCGGTGCACAAGGATGGCCACCTTCATGTCGAATTGGCGAGCGACGGCGCGCCCGGTGGACTGGTGGAGAGCAAGCCGCTTCCGCCACTGATTCAGGCAGCCAAATGGATTGCCCCTAGCATCGCCTATATCCGTCCCTCGGCATTCAAATCGTCCCCGGAAGAGATCGCCGACTTCAAGGCGTTCATGGAAACGCACAAAAACGCCCGAGCGATTATCTTCGACCTTCGCAACCACCATGGTGGGCGACTTGGAGAAATGGACGTCATCTTTCCGTATCTGTTCGCAGCGCGAACACCGCTTGTGAAGATGGAACTGTCTCGCCGCGTTTTCGATCAATATGGCTCACCGTTTGGCGAGGGCGGGCCGACGCTGGTGATGGAGAAGGGGCCGCAGATGGTCACGACCACGCACTATGCGCTTCCTGGGCCAGCAACGCCGCTGCGAAATGCCAAAGTGTTTGTCCTCACCTCGAACGCAAGTGAATTGGCGGCGGAGCACTTCTCGCTGGCAATGAAATCCTCGGGTCGGGGGACGCTGATCGGAGAGGCGACTGCTGGCGCCAATCACTTCGGGAGCGGTTTCGACCTGACCGACAATTTCGCGGTGTGGATGCCACTTGGCCGCTCTTACGACATCGCCACGGGTAAGGATTGGGAAGGGGACGGAGTTGCGCCGGATATTATGGTCGATCCCCATTTGGCGCTGATAAAGGCGCTGGAACTTGCCGGCTTAAGTCACGACGAGGCTGTCAGGCTCGACGCGGGTGAAGTTCCCGCTGAGCCGGTCCACAAGGACAAGGTTGCGGCGCGTTAGTCGGCCAGTGCCTGAGCGATCAACTTTCGCGTGTTGTCGACGCCGTAGAGCGCGACGAAGCTGCCCATGCGCGGGCCTTGTTCGGACCCTAGCAGCGTCTCATAAAGCGCCTTGAACCAGTCGCGCAGGGACGCGAAATCGTGGTGTTTGCCAACTTCGAACACGCGGTTCTGAATGTCTTCGGCCGAGGCGCCGTCGGCAAGGGCGGCAAGTTCCGCGTCGAGTTCCGAGAGGGCCGCGCGTTCAGTCGCGTCCGGAGCCCGGCGCTTGAGGTCGGGGACCACGAAATCGCGGGCATAATTGACCGCAAGGCCGATCAGTTCGTCTAGCTCGGCGTCGGTGTCGGGGCCGGACCCCGGCGCATATTGCTGGACGAACTTCCACGCCGTCGCCTTGTCCTGGACGCCGGGAAGCGAAACCAGGTTGAGCAGAAGCCCAAAGCTGATCGGAAGATCACCGCCCGGCACCTTGCCGCCGTGGACATGGTGGACCGGGTTGCCCAGCTTCTTGTCGATTTCCTGGTCCGGGTAATTGCCGCGGAACTGGAAATATTCGTCGACCGCACGGGGGACCAGGCCAAGGTGGAGGTTCTTGGCCTTCTTGGGCTCGCGGTAGATGTAAAAAGCGAGGCTGGATTGGTTGCCGTAGGTCAGCCAGTCCTCGATCGACAGGCCATTGCCCTTGGACTTGGAGATTTTCTCGCCCTTTTCGTCGAGGAACATCTCGTAGATCAGCCCCTCGGGCTTTTTGCCGCCGAGCACCTTGGCGATCCGCCCCGACTGGACCCCGCTGTCGGTCAGGTCCTTGCCGTACATTTCATAATCGACGCCAAGCGCGACCCAGCGCATCGCCCAATCGACCTTCCACTGGCATTTGGCCATGCCGCCAAGCGCGGACTGTTCGACGACCGACCCGTCCTCGTCGGTGAACCGGATCGTGCCGGCCTGCGCATCGACAACCTCGACCGGGACTTGCAGCACCGCGCCGGTCGAAGGCGAAACGGGGAGAAGTCGGCGAATAGGTCTGGCGGCGCTCCTCACGCAGCGTCGGCAGCATGATATCGAGGATGTCGCCCCAGTGGCGCAGAACTCCGAGCAGCGCCTCGTCGAACTGGCCGCCATTGTACATGTCGGCAGCCGAGACGAACTCATAGTCGAAGCCATAGCTGTCGAGGAAACGGCGGAGCATCGCATTGTTGTGTGCGGCAAAGCTGGCGTCGTCGGTCGGAAAGGGGTTCGGGATCCGGCTCAACGGCTTGCCGAGATTGGCCGCGAGCAATGCGGGATTGGGAACATTGTCAGGAACCTTGCGCAGGCCGTCCATGTCGTCCGAAAAGGCGATCAGCCGGGTCGGCGCGCCGCCGGTCAATTCCTCATAGGCGCGCCGCACCATGGTCGTGCGCAACACCTCGGTGAAGGTGCCGATGTGCGGCATGCCCGACGGGCCGTACCCCGTTTCGAAGACCATCGGTGCACCGTCCGGCTTCCCATTCGGCCAGCGCTTGAGAAGCTTGCGCGCTTCCTCATAGGGCCAGGCCTTGGACTGGAGTGCGGCTTCGCGGACGTTGGTCATGGCGCGGGCTTTCGCCGCTTGCGCGTTCGGATGCAAGTCTGCGCCAACAGGCGGGTTCTTCGTTGCCCTTTCGTTCTCATGCGGTAGAACAAGGTCATGCCTTCCCCGCTGCCGCTTCCCGCGCTTCATGCGACCCACGCCGGGATCTGGCGCGCCGACAAGCATGGGGAGGTGCGCAGCTTGGCGCGGGGCGAAGCGATCGCGCGCGCGGCAGAGACCCCACATATCGTTTTGAACGCGCCGTTGGTCGGTCAGCGATTGGGATATCCCGACCTTTCGGGCCTGGACCTGCTGGAATTGTTCGCATTCATCTTCCCGGCGCGGTTTGCGGTGCCGACAGTGTCCGGCTTGGCGCGAACGCTGGGTCTTGAGCCGCCGGGGGACGAGAGTGCGGCGGTCACTGGCCTGCAGGAAATCGCCGCAGCCCTGCTCGATACCCTGGCCCGCGACGACTGGGCTGAACGCGAGGGCGCGTGGAACAGCAACGCGACTCTTCATCGTCTGGGTTGGGGCTGGGGACCGATGGTCGGCGCCCGGATCGCCCAGCCCGAGCGCGGCGATCGGATGCTGTTTTCGCGGTTGAAACAATGGGACGAAGCCGCCGACCGGCCGCCGCCGCTTGCAATCCGGCTTGGCGACGGTGAGGCGAGTGCGCGGCTGCAGCGGCTGACCGGAAAGGGTGAAACGCGGGCGGGCCAACAAGCAATGGCCGAAATTGCAACCGGTATGTTTGCGCCCAAGCCCGCCAAATTGGCGCCCAATCTTATTCTTGCTGAGGCAGGAACGGGGATCGGAAAGACCCTTGCCTATCTTGCCCCTGCCAGCCTGTGGGCGGAAAAATCGGGCGGTTCGGTGTGGGTGTCGACCTATACCAAGGCGCTGCAGCGACAATTGGACGCCGAAGGGCCGAAACTGTTCGCCGATGCGGCTGAACGCGCGAAAAAGATCGTGGTCCGCAAGGGGCGCGAGAATTACCTTTGCCTGCTCAACCTTGAAGACGCGATGCAGGGCGCTTTTTCGGGGCGTGCGGCGATCCTTGCGCACCTTGCTGGGCGCTGGGCAGCCTATAGCAAGGACGGCGATATGGTTGGCGGCGACCTTCCCGGATGGCTTCCCAGCCTGTTCCGTCGCTCCGGCGCGACCGCGCTCACCGATCGGCGCGGGGAATGCGTCTATGCCGGCTGTCCGCATTATCGCAAATGCTTCATCGAGCGCGCCGAACGGGCAAGCCGCGAGGCGGACCTCGTCATCGCCAACCATGCGCTGGTCCTGGTCAACGCCGCACGCGCGCGGGAGGACAGCGCAAGCCGGATCGTGTTCGATGAGGGCCATCACCTGTTCGACGCGGCCGATTCGACCTTTTCGGTTCACCTGTCTGGACAGGAAGCAATCGAAATACGGCGCTGGATCGTCGGTCCCGAAGGCAAGAGCCGGGGCCGACGCCGCGGTCTTGCGGCGCGCCTGCTGGACGTCGCTTCGTACGACGAAGAGGGCGGCAAGGCACTAGAGTCGGCGGTCGAAGCAGCCGGTTCGCTTCCTTCTGACGGCTGGCTTCAGAGGGTGGCAGAGAATGCCCCGTTCGGACCGCTTGAGCATTTGTTGGCCGAGGTGCGGGCGACGGTTTACGCCCGTGCCAAAGCGCAAGAGGCGGGATACGGGCTTGAGACCGAACTTGCCGATCCCGATGGCGCACTGGTCGGTGCGGCGGGCGCGGCGATGGAATGCCTCGAAGCCTTGCAAAAGCCGCTGGCCGCGCTCGGACGGCGCCTGGAAGCGGTGATCGAAGATTCGCCCGACTGGCTCGACGCCCAGGCGCGGGCGCGGGTCGAAGGCGCAATCCGTGGGCTTGGTTGGCGGCGCGACACATTGATGGCGTGGATCGCGCTGCTGGCGCGCGTCGGGGGAGAGGCTGACCCGGATTTCGTCGACTGGCTGGCGATCGACCGGATTGAAGGTCGCGAGTTCGATGTCGGAATCCACCGTCACTGGCTTGACCCGACTCGGCCGCTTGCCAAGGCCGTGATCGAGCCGGCTGACGGCGTTCTTGTCACTAGCGCGACCTTGCGCGGAGGCGAGGACTGGAATGCGGCAGACGCGCGCACGGGCGCGGTCCACCTCGACATTCCGGCAATTCATTTCGAAGCGGCAAGCCCGTTCGATTACGCCGCCAATAGCGAAGTTCTGATCGTGACCGACATCAAGCAGGGCGACCTGGCAGCGCTTGCCGGCGCTTATGCGCGGCTGATCGAGGCGGCCGGCGGGGGAACTCTCGGGCTGTTCACCGCGATCTCAAGGTTGCGTTCAGTCCATGCCCGGATCGCGGACCGGTTGGCGCGGGGCGGGTTCCCGCTGCTGGCGCAGCACGTCGACCCGATCGATGCCGGGACGTTGGTGGACATCTTTCGCGACGATCCGCGCGCCAGCCTGCTCGGCACGGATGCGCTGCGCGACGGAGTTGATGTTCCGGGCGAATCGCTCCGGCTGGTGGTGATGGAGCGGGTGCCTTGGCCGCGCCCGACTGTGCTTCACGCCGCGCGGCGGATGGCGGGCGGGGGAAGCCCCTATGACGACCGGGTAGTGCGCGCGCGCTTGGCGCAGGCGTTTGGACGGCTAATCCGTCGCCATGGCGATAAGGGCCAGTTCGTTATCTTGTCGGCGGCAATGCCGTCGCGCTTGCTGCGGGCATTCCCGGAAGGCGTTGCGATCACCCGGCTGCCGCTCGATTCTGCGATCGAACGGGTGCGCGCTTTCCAGGACGCAAATGCGAGCGTGCAGAACGCGCCATCGGCGCGGGTGCGCGCTGAACCCTAGTCGCTGATCAGGGACTTGAGCCGGTCGCGGATGGCGATCAGCTGGAACACGTCGACCGGCGGAACGGGCGGGGTCGGCGCGACTTCGGCGGCGACCGTCGCGATTTCCAGCGGCGCGTTCATCCGATCTTCGGGCCCAGTGCTGTCAGGGGCTGCTATCGGCGCATCGCGATCACCCTTCTGCCGAAGCAGTTTCTGGACGCCTTTGACGGTATAGCCTTCCTCGTTGAGGAGACGGTTGATACGCCGCACCAAGGCGACGTCGCCCGGACGATAATAGCGGCGGTTGCCGGCCCGCTGCATCGGCTTCAGCTGGGAAAAACGGGTTTCCCAATAGCGCAGGATATGTTGCGCAACACCAAGCTCCGTCGACAGTTCGCCGATGGTCTTGAGGGCATCCGGGTCCTTGTCGCCGGAAGTCGCCAAACGCTCAGGCCTTGACGATCCGGTCGCGCATGATCTGGCTAGCGCGGAAGGTCATCACCCGGCGCGGCGCGATCGGCACCTCGACCCCGGTCTTGGGGTTGCGGCCGATCCGCTCTCCCTTGTCGCGCAGGACAAAGGTGCCGAAGCCGGAAATCTTGACGTTTTTGCCGTGCGAAAGCTCGGCGCACATATGATAAAGGACGCGTTCGACGACGCTTGCGCTTTCGGCGCGAGACAGGCCGAGCTTACGGTGGACCACGTCCGCCAGATCGGCTCTGGTCAGCGTATTATGGGTATCCAAATCGCCGTCCATGCGCGCGATCCCCAAGTCAGCCATGAAGTCTCTCCCGCTCATATCGGCCGGCTTTGCCCCCGCCGGTTATTCATTGATGATAAGGCTACCCAAGAAATTGCTCTTGGGCAAACGCGATTTGTCGATTTAATGTGTTTTTTCAACGCGGCAGCGCGAGGCTTAGTAGCGCAGTACCGCTGCTCCCCACGTGAAGCCGCCGCCCATCGCCTCAAGCACGATCGTGTCGCCACGCTGAATGCGCCCGTCGCGCACCGCGGTATCGAACGCAAGCGGAACCGAAGCGGCCGAGGTATTGGCATGGCGGTCGACCGTAACGACCACCTTTGCAGCAGGAAGTCCGAGCTTTCGTGCCGTCGCGTCAAGGATTCGCGCATTGGCCTGGTGGGGAACGACCCAATCAACATCGTCCGCCCGAAGGCCGGCCGTGTCCAACACTTCGGTCATCACCTCCGCCAGGTTGACGACCGCGTGGCGAAACACTTCGCGCCCCTTCATTCGAAGCTTGCCCACCGTGCCGGTGGTCGAGGGCCCGCCATCGACATACAGCAGGTCGTTGTGCCGACCATCGGCGTGGAGCTTGGTGGCAAGGATACCGCGAGTCCCCAATTCGTCCGAGCCAAGCACCATCGCGCCCGCACCATCGCCGAACAGGACGCAGGTGCCGCGATCTTCCCAGTCGAGAATCCGGCTGAACGTTTCTGCGCCGATCACCAAAGCCTTGTCGGCGGTGCCGGTGCGGATCATCGATTCGGCGACCGACAAAGCATAGAGGAAGCCGGTGCACACGGCGCCAAGGTCGAACGCGACGCAGTCGTCGATTCCAAGCGCCGCCTGGACCTTGGTGGCGGTTGCCGGAAATGTCTGGTCAGGGGTCGCGGTGGCAAGGACGATCAGACCGATTTCGCTGGCATCGACACCGGCATGGTCAAGCGCGGCACGCGCGGCGGCGGTCGCCAATGTGCCGGTGGTTTCGTCGTCGGCAGCAAGATAGCGCGCCCGGATTCCGGTCCGCTCCACGATCCACTGGTCGGACGTATCGACCTTCTCCGCCAGCTCCGCATTCATCACCTGGCGGCGCGGGAGCGCCGATCCGCTGCCAAGTATTACGGCACGGCGGGTCATTGCTCGTCACCGTCGAACGCATGGGCGCGGAAATTGTCGAGGTCTTCGGAAATCTTGCGGGTGATGTCGTTGGACACCATCGAGGCGGCGACGTGGATCGCGTTGGCGACGCCCTTGGCATTGGCGCCGCCGTGGCTCTTCACTACCAGGCCGTTCAGTCCCAGGAAGACCGCGCCGTTGTGATTGTTGGGGTCGAGGTGGACCTTGAGCAGGTTGAGTGCGGGCTTGGACAGGGCAAATCCGGCCTTCGAGCGGAGTGACGATTTGAACGCATTGCGCAACAGGTCGGTCACGAACCGCGCGGTTCCTTCGGCGGTCTTCAGCGCGATATTACCGGAAAAGCCGTCGGTTACGACGACATCGATCCCACCGCGCGATAATTGGTCGCCTTCGGTGAAGCCGTCGAACTGCAGTGGCAAATAGTCGGCCTCACGAAGCAGCGCTGCGGCCTCCTTGATCTCGCCGGTTCCCTTCAATTCCTCGGTGCCGATGTTGAGCAGGCGCACGCGCGGGCGGTCGATCTCCAGGACGGTGCGGGCATAGGCCGCGCCCATCACTGCGAATTGCACCAAGTTCTGTACGTCGCATTCGGTATTGGCGCCAAGGTCCAGCATCACGCAGTCCTTGTCGCCAAGGCTGGGAAGCAGTGCGGCCAGCGCGGGGCGGTCGATCCCGCTCATCGTGCGCAGTGCAAGTTTCGAAATTGCCATCAGAGCGCCGGTATTACCCGCCGACATGGCGGCGTCGGCGCGGCCTTCCTTGACCGCGTTGATCGCCATGCCCATCGAAGTAGCCTTGGCGCGGCGAAGCGCCTGGCTGGGCTTTTCGTGCCCGCCGATGGATTCGTCACTGTGGATGACGCTCGAGGCTCGTTCCAAGGGCTTGTGCCCCTTGAGCTCGGATCGGATTTTCTTTTCGTCGCCGAAGAACAGGAAGTGCAGGCTGCTGTCGCGGCGCAGCGCCTTGACCGCGCCGCCGACCATCACCGACGGGCCGCCATCGCCGCCCATCGCGTCAATCGCTATTGAGGGTCCTCCCGTCATGCGGGGCGGACGATCTTAACCCTCGGGGGAGACGATCTCGCGGCCGTTATAATGGCCGCACGCCGGGCACAGATTGTGCGGGCGCTTGAGTTCGCCGCAATTGGAGCATTCCTGGAAGCTGGGCACCGACAGCGCGTCGTGGCTGCGACGCATGTTGCGCTTCGAGGGCGAGGTTTTTCTCTTAGGGACAGCCATTGCGGCACCTTCACGTTTCAATAAAAATTGCGACGGACCCGCGCCGGTTTCCTAAAGGCTTGTCCGGTTCAGGACTTGCCTCGGGTGGCGGTTGGGTCGTCGCGACCGTGCGCCCCTATAGCGAACATTGACCGCAAAGCAAGTCAGGAGCGCTCGAAAAGGCGGTCAGCGACATACGGGTTGGTGGCACGTTCGTGGCCGAAGGTGCTCATCGGGCCGTGGCCGGGGACGAACGCGGTCTCGTCGCCCATCGGCCACAACCGCTCGCGGATCGAATCGATCAGGTCCTGTTGGTTGCCATGGTCAAAGTCCCAGCGTCCGACCGACCCTTTGAACAACACGTCGCCGACCATCGCGAGCTTCGATTCGGGATGGTGGAAAACGACGTGGCCGGGCGTATGGCCAGGACAATGCCGGACCAAGAACTCCAGCTCGCCGACGGTTACCGTTTCGCCATCCTCGAGCCAGCGATCGGGGGTAAAGCTCTCCCCGATCACGCCATAACGGGCGCCGTCTTGGGGTAGCCGGTCGATCCAGAAGATGTCGGCCTTGTGCGGACCCTCGATCGGTACTCCCAGCTCTCGTGCAAGGATCCCGGCGCTTCCGGCATGGTCGATATGACCGTGGGTCAGAAGGATTTTTTCGATCGTCACGCCGGCCTTGGTGGCTGCGGCCTTCAGCTTGTCGAGGTCGCCGCCGGGATCGACGAAAGCGCCGCGCATGGTCGTGGTGCACCACAGGAGCGTGCAGTTCTGCTGCAGCGGCGTGACGGGAATGATCGCCGCCTTGAGCGGCGGCGCGTCACTCACCGGTCACCGGCGGATAATCGTCAAGCTCGGGTGCGACGTCCTTCATTGCCCGCGCCCGTGCCTCCGCTCCGCGCATCGCGCGCAGAACGTTGCCGCCGGCAAGCTTGGCAAGGTCCCGGTCGGACCAGCCACGGCGGATAAGTTCTGCGAACAGCAAGGGATAGCCATCGACGCTGTCCAGCCCGACGGGCGTAAACGGAACGCCATCAAGATCGCCGCCAAGCCCGACATGGTCGACACCTGCGACCTTGACGATATGTTCGATGTGATCGGCGACCGCGCCAAGGTCTGCATCGGGGCGCGCATTGGCCTTGTCCCAAGCCTCCATCGCCGCTTTCACCGCGTCGGGGTTGCCGATCAAAAGGCTTTCGCGGCGCGCGTGCTCGGCAGCGCGCTCGGCGTTCCACTGGCGCAGCGGCTCGGACAAATATCCGGTGAAGAAATTGACCATCACCACGCCGCCGTTTGAAGAAAGCTGGCGAAGCACCGAATCGGGCACGTTGCGCGGATGGTCCTGAAGCGCGCGGGCGTTGCTGTGCGAAAAGATTACCGGCGCCGTCGACATCTTCAGTGCGTCCAGCATCGTGTCTTCAGAAACGTGGCTGAGATCGACCAGCATACCGATCCGGTTCATCTCGTGGACCACCCGCTCGCCATAGGGGCTGAGGCCGCCGTGTCGCGGCGCATCGGTCGCTGAATTTGCCCATTCCGTGGTCTTGAAGTGGGTCAATGTCATGTAGCGCGCGCCAAGATCATAATAGCTGCGCAACGCGGCAAAGCTGTGGCCCATCTGGTGGCCGCCCTCGACTCCGATCAGCGACGCGACTTTGCCGGACTTGTGGGCGCGCACGATGTCGTCGGCGGTGCGCGCCTTAGAAAGGTCGTTGGGGTAGGCCGCGATCATCCGCTCGACGATGTCGATCTGCTCCAGGGTCTCACGGATGGCACGGTCCCCGGTGACAGCGGCATCGATGTACACTGACCAGAACTGTCCACCGACCTTTCCGGCATGGAGACGCGCCATGTCGGTCATCAGTGGCTTGGGCGTCCAAGTCGCGGTTCCGCTGGAGAGGCGTTCGACGTGGCCGTGGTAATTTTCCTTCAGTTGCTCGGCGATGTCGTTGTGCCCGTCGATCAACGGGGTCGCCTTTAGCACGCGGTCGATTCGCGCCCGGAACTTGGGGTCGATCGGCGTTGGTTGGGCGGGAGCGGAGGAAGCGGCGGCGATGGCTGCAAGGGCGATGGCAAGGGACAAGGTTCGCATTCGCCCTTCATAGGCAGGGCGCGGCGCGCCAGCAATCATCGCGGGGGCTTGCGCTTGCGCTCACCGACCCGCAAGTATTGGCGTTCAAGAGGGCCAATGAACGATATCGAAACCACCATGACATTTGATCCCGAGGAAGGCTTCGCTGACCTTTCGGCCCACCTTGCAACCCTCAAGGAGGATGCCACCGCCCGGGGCTTTGATTTCGACCGCCACGCCGCGCGCAACGAACTGCAGGCGGCAACGTTCGGCAAGACCCGCCCGGTCAGTGCGCGCCTGCTGGTCGCGCCGAGTGGAGCGATGGCGATCGAGGTGTGCGAACTGTATGAATAAACAGATTAAGCGGCGAGCGGGAAACGCAACAGGCGGTCGCTGACCGGGACCAAGGCCGCGGCGTCGATCCCGACCTGGCGGATGATCTCGGGATGGTTGGCATCCAGTCCTCCGGTCAATGACCCGAAGGCGGGCATGATAAGTTTTGACGGCGCGACCACAAAGCAGCGCCGCGACACGCTCCGGCCCTTGAGCTGCAGCCGTAATTTGGGATGGAAATGGCCGGAAATTTCTGGCCGCAGGTCGCCGCGATCCGCTTCGTGGCGAAGAATAATGCCGGACAGCTCGGCCTCCTCGACGATGGTGCCCCCGCAATGATCAGCAAAACCGGGATCGTGATTGCCGACGATCCATGTCCAGTCGAGCCGGCGGGTAAGTCCGGTCAACAGGGCACGTGCGTCATCGGGAAGGCGGTCGCAACCGAACTTGTCGTGGAAACTGTCACCAAGGCAGAACAGCTTGCGCGCGCCGGTGGCATCGACCGCAGCCTCGATCGCGCACAAGGTGGCATGCGAATCATAGGGCGGAAGGAACTGGCCAAGGCGGGCAAACCAGCTCGCCTTTTCCAGATGCAGGTCGGCAAGCAGCAACGCCTGGTGGCGCGGCCAGTACAGCGCGCCTTCAGCGGTGGCGGAAAAGCTTTCGCCTGCGAACGAAAAGGGAACCATTGGCCAGCACTAGCCCGGCCCGAAGGTTCAATCCAGATGGATTATTCGTATTCGGCGGCCGACGGAGTTGGACGGGGCGGCGCAGCAGCGGTCAGACGCAGCGCCTCAGCGGCCTCGCTCAGCGATGCCAGCTCTTCGGTCTCGTCCTCTTCGTCAATGCGGACCTTCTGGAGGCCCGACACGATTGCTTCGCGCAAATCCTTGGGCTTGAGGTTTTCTTCCGCGATCTCGCGCAGCGCAACGACCGGGTTCTTGTCGCGGTCGCGGTCGAGAGTCAGGTCGCTGCCGCCCGAAATCTGGCGGGCACGCTGGGCCGCGAGCAGGACCAGGTCAAACCTGTTCGAGACCTTGTCTACGCAATCTTCAACCGTAACGCGCGCCATTCGTCGCTCCGCAAAAATCTGTGGCTATCAGGAAGGCGAGCGACATAGGGTGCGTGCTGGCCCAAGTCAATGTTTTCGGAACTTGGTCAGCAACCGGGACTTGTGCGAATTGTGACCGCGATGACCAAGGAACAACAGGCACCCAGTGCAACGATTGACGGCAACAGCCTGTGCCTTCTTCCCACGGGAAGCGGCCGGCTGGCGGCAATCCTTAAGCTGATCGACAGTGCGGAAATCTCGCTCGATCTGTTGTTTTACATGTTCACCAAGGACCCTGCCGGCGAACAGGTCCTTGACGCGCTGGTTCGCGCGGCAACCCGCGGGGTCAACGTCCGGCTGGTAGTCGATCAGTTCGGATGCGGGTCGACCGATGGCGAGTTTTTCGCGCCGCTGAATGATGCCGGTGGGCACCATTGCATCTTCCACCCGCGCTATGGTCGGCGATATTTGATCCGCAACCACCAGAAAATGGCGGTCGCGGACGGCAAGCGTGCGCTTATCGGCGGGGCCAATCTAAGCCAGCATTACCTGGAGGACGCGGGCGAGGAGCGCTGGCGGGACTTGTGGCTTCGGGTCGAAGGTCCCGCGGTTGCAGGCCTCAAGCGTTATTACGACGATATCCATCGCTGGACCACGGCGGGTCGCCACCGGATTCGCGAACTGCTTGCGCTGCTCAACAAGCACAATGAATGCGAAGGTAGGCTGCAATGGAAATTCAGTGGACCGATGCGCCGCCATAACCCGTGGCCGGCGGCAATCGTCAAGGACATCAACGAGGGCACGAGGCTGGACATCGTCGCAGCCTATTTTTCACCCTCGGGCGCGATGCGGCGCCGGATTGGCGACCTTGCCGCGCGCGGTCAGGCACGGGTGATCACTGCGGCCAAGTCTGACAATACCGCGACCATCGCTGCGGCGCGCTACACCTATCGCTCGTTGTTGGGGCGCGGGGTGAAACTGTTCGAATATGAAGCGGCCAAGCTCCACACCAAGCTGTATATCGTCGACGACGCGGCCCACATCGGAAGCAGCAATTTCGATTTCCGTTCGATCTACCTCAACCTGGAAGTGATGCTCCGGATCGAGGACAAGGATTTTGCCGACGCCATGCGCGCCTATGTCGACGGCGAAATCGCCGACAGCAAGGAAATCACCCGCCAGGTCCACGCCGGGCGTTCGACCTTGTGGCGGCGATTGAAGTGGGCGGCCAGCTACGTCTTGACCACGACCATGGACTACACGGTTACCCGGCGGCTCAATTTCGGGATGGAATGATCGCGCTCAGCGCGGATCGCGATAGGCCCAGAACAAGGTCGCCGGCGGCACGTTGATCCACTCGAACCCGCGTTCGATACGCTCGAAATGCGGGGCGATGAAATCGCGCACTTTGGGACTGAACTGGTAAACCAGGAACGCCCCACCGGCCCGGATAACCGAAGCGGTGGCCTTGGCGATCGCCTGGCCGACGCCGGGCGGAAGGGTCGAGAACGGGAGGCCCGAAAGCACGTAGTCGGCCTTTTCAAAGCCCCGATCGGCAAGGATCTTGGCAACGTCGGCAGCAGATCCGTGGACCGCGACCAGGCGCGGGTCGTCGATCGATTCCGAAAGATAGGCGGTGAAATCGGGGTTGGTATCGATCGTGATCAAGGTCGCGTCATCACCAAGCCGGTCGAGAATCGGACGGGTGAAAGTGCCGACGCCCGGGCCATATTCAACGAACAATTTGGTGTTTTGCCAATCGACCGGCGCCAGCATCTTTTCGATCAGCACGCGGCTGGAGGGAATTATCGACCCGACCATGACGGGATTCTTGATGAAACCG
The DNA here is from genome assembly GCA_963703115.1 of uncultured Alphaproteobacteria bacterium. Lineage (GTDB taxonomy): Bacteria > Pseudomonadota > Alphaproteobacteria > Sphingomonadales > Sphingomonadaceae > Sphingomicrobium. The sequence continues at coordinate 1,928,748 of OY969788.1, read as the reverse complement.
CGCAGAAAGGCCCACTTGGGGCTTTGCGAACGGCGGTCGCGGCGGTTCTCCGAGCGGTGGCCGGCCTTGATCGTCCGCGCTTGCGTGCTGGTCATGAATTCTCCGACGGGCGGATTGTTGAGGCGCGCGGTCTGGCAAAGCCGTACGCAATTGGCAAGCGCGTCGACGGCCCTTCGATTTGCACCGGCCCATGAGCCGCGCTCTTTGTGCGACGAGGGGAGCGGCTAGCCACGTTTTGTGGGCGCCTCGGTCTCCATGTTGCCCCGCGCTGGATCATCCTTGCCGCCACTCTTGGGCTGAAGCATCCCGGGAAGAACGAAACCGATCCCGCCAAGCGGGCCGGCCGCTTCGGACTTCAGGGTCGACTGGATGCGGTCATATTCCTCGAGCATCGACGGGGTCACGGAAGCCCGCGTTTCGGTCATCGCGTGCTCAAAATCGGCGGCCGTGACCGTCTTGGTTTCGAGCCCGCGGTGGAGCGCGGACAGGCCGGCCCGCCGGACCAGGTCCTCCAGATCGGCGCCGGTAAAGCGTTCGCTGCGCTCGGCCAAATCGGCCAGGTCGACATCCTTGGCCAAGGGCATCGAGCGGGTGTGGATTTTAAGGATCCGCTTGCGTCCCTCAAGGTCAGGCGGGCCGACGTAGATCAGCTCATCGAAACGACCCGGCCGAAGCAGCGCGGGGTCGATTAAATTGGGCCGGTTGGTTGCGCCGATCAGGACGACGTTCTGCAATTCCTCGAGGCCGTCCATCTCGGCCAGGATCTGGTTGACCACGCGCTCGGTCACCTGCGGCTCGCCAAGCCCGCCCCCGCGCGAGGGGACGAGGCTGTCAAGCTCGTCGATGAAGATGATGGTCGGTGCGACCTGGCGGGCGCGATTGAACAGACGGGCAATCTGCTGCTCTGACTGGCCGTACCACTTGCTCAGCAAGTCGGAAGATTTGGTGGCGATGAAATTGGCCTCGCTCTCGCGCGCCGCGGCCTTGGCAAGCAAGGTCTTGCCGGTCCCGGGCGGCCCGTACAACAGAAACCCTTTGGCCGGGCGGATACCAAGGCGACGAAAAGCCTCGGGGTGTTTGAGCGGAAGTTCAATCCCTTCGCGCAGCTTGTCGCGGGCCGCATCCAGTCCGCCGATATCCGACCACATCAGGGTCGGTGCCTCGACCATCACTTCGCGCATCGCCGAGGGCTGTACCCGCTTCAAGGCGTTGGCGAAGTCACCGAGCGTGACCGACAATTGGTCGAGGATCTCGGTCGGGATGGTATGGTCGGCAAGGTTCAGCTTGGGCATGATCCGCCGCACTGCCTCCAGCGCCGCTTCGCGCGTTAGCGCGGCAATGTCGGCGCCGACAAAACCGTAAGTGCGCCGCGCCAGTTCATCGAGGTCGACGTCCGGTGCAAGCGGCATGCCGCGGGTGTGAATGCCCAGGATTTCGCGGCGACCCGGCTGGTCGGGAACTCCGACCACGATTTCGCGGTCGAAGCGGCCGGGCCGACGAAGCGCCTCGTCGATTGCTTCCGGCCGGTTGGTTGCTGCAATTACCACCGTGTTCTGGCGCGGCTCGATTCCATCCATCAGGGTCAGCAACTGGGCGACCAGCCGCTTTTCCGCTTCGCCCGACACCTGGTCGCGCTTGGGTGCAATGGAATCGATCTCGTCGATGAAGATAATCGATGGTGCGTTCTCCGCGGCCGCCTCGAAGACTTCGCGCAAGCGCCGCTCGCTCTCGCCATAAGCGGAACCCATGATTTCCGGGCCGTTGATAAGGAAGAACTTGGCCGCGCTTTCATTGGCTACGGCGCGCGCAAGGCGAGTCTTGCCGGTACCCGGCGGCCCGTGGAGTAGTACCCCCTTGGGCGGGTCTACCCCAAGGCGCTGGAACAGTTCGGGATGGCGCAGCGGCAATTCGACCATTTCGCGCAGTGCGTCGATGGTGCCGCGCATTCCGCCCAGGTCGTCGTAAGTGACGTCGGCCCGGCGCACGCCCTCGTCCTCGGTATATTCGGACAGCAGCTCGACCTTGGTATTGCTATCGATCTGGACCACGCCCTTGGGCTCGGTCGTGACCACGACCAGCCGCAATTCCTGGAGCGCGAAGGCGGGGGCGTTGAGCAATTGGCGGACATGGTCGGGCATGTCGGCATTAATCCGCGTCTGCCCGGTCGTGCTGACAGTGTCGCCTTCGACCAGGGGGCGGGCATCAAACGTCCGCTTCAAGGCGTCGGTCGATCCTTGCAGGCGCAAATTGGGTTGGGCAGGGGCGAACGTGACCCGGGTCGCGGCGCGTGCGTCGGCCTTTTTCAATTCGACGAAATCGCCCGAACCGACCCCGGCATTGTGACGCTGCAACCCGTCCATTCGGATGATGTCGAGGCCCTTGTCCTCATCATAGGGGCGGATGACCCGCGCGGCGGTGACACGCTTGCCGATAATCTCGACGATGTCGCCTTCGCCAAGGCCCAGCGCCTGCAACAGTTTCTCGTTCAGACGGGCGATCCCGCGGCCGCTGTCCGCCGGTGCAAGATTGGCCACCTGGACCTTGGTAAGATCGACCTTATGCCGGGTCTTGCTGTCCGCCATTCCTTACTCCCTGAAACCCAACGGGCCTTACGGCAAATGGGGTTCATCCCGCCGATGTCAAAATTTTAGCGCCCCGGCGATCTTGCGAATTACGGCGCGGGGGAGGAAACGCGGCGCTGCTGCGCCGACCTTGTTGAGGACGCCGGTTACCCGGATCGCCTTGTTCCTGTCGAGAGCTGCAAGACCCGCCGCGACGACCGGCGCGCTTTCCATTGCGATCTTGTCGAACGCCTTGCCGATCTTGTTCTTGAACCCGGCGACATCGCCGAATTCGGTCCGGGTCGGGCCGGGGCAAAGCGCGGTCACGCGAATGCCCTTGTCCCTGACCTCTTCGTGCAGGGCCTCGGTAAACGAGAGGACATAGGCCTTGGTCGCGAAATAGACCGCCATCCCCGGACCGGGCTGGAAGGCAGCGGTCGAGGCGACATTGAGGATCGCGCCGTTGCCGCGCGCGATCATCGCCGGAAGCACCGCGCGGGCAAGGTCGGTAAGCGCGCCGATATTAAGGTCGATCATTTGCCGCAGCACCTTGGGATCGGCCTTGGCGATGGTGCCGATGTGGCCGAACCCGGCGTTGTTGATCAGCGTGGCACAGGTCTCACCGTTGCTGGCGAGGTCGGCCATCAATCGGTCCGCTGCATCGGCAGCGGACAGGTCGAGTGCAAATGCCCGGGCATTGCCCAGCTCTCTTGCCAAAGCGCTCAACCGGTCCTTGCGGCGGGCGACCAGCACCAGTCGTTCCCCGCGCCCGGAAAGGGCATGGGCGAAATCGACCCCGAGGCCCGCAGAAGCCCCGGTGATCACGGTGACTGGCGTTAAGGCCTTTTTCTTAGGCAACTGTCGCCTTGACGATCTTGCCCGGGTTGGCCGGCGGCTCCCCCTTGGGCAGCGCGTCGACATGCTCCATCCCGCTCTCGACCTCGCCCCACACGGTGTACTGACCGTCGAGGAAGCGCGCGTCGTCGAAGCAGATGAAAAACTGGCTGTTGGCACTGTCGGGATCGGGGGTGCGCGCCATCGAGCAGGTGCCGCGCTTGTGCGGAGTGTTCGAAAATTCTGCCTTGAGATTAGGCTTGTCCGACCCGCTTGTGCCGGTGCCGCTTGGATCGCCACCCTGGGCCATGAAACCCGGGATCACGCGGTGGAACACGACTCCGTCGTAAAAGCCGTCCTTGGCAAGGCCGGTAATGCGCTCGACGTGGCCCGGCGCAAGGTCGGGGCGAAGCTTGATGACGACATCGCCGCCGGAAGAAAGGGAAAGGGTAAGGCGGTCGTCGGCCATCGATAAAGTCTCCTGGGTAAGAATCTGCGTGTCGCCGGGCCATGTAGGTTGCCGAGGCGGGTTGCGCCAGAGCAGGGCTCACCATAGGAGGGCGCATCGGTTCAACACGCCAGCAACAAGGGGAGGCGAGGATGAGCGAGAGCGATACCGCACTCCCCGAAGCGCATGCGGCCCCCAATACCGACAATGCCATCGACTCGGAAAACCGGCTTCGGCCGCAGTTCGTCGACCAGGTCCTCGACGCGGTCGAGGCGGGGGATGATGAGACCGCGCGGGCACTGGTCGAGCCGCTTCACCCGGCCGACGTCGCCGACCTGATCGAGCTGGCCGCGCGCGACGAGCGTGAAGGCCTGGTCCGGGCGCTCGCCGAAATCGTCGATGCCGACGTCCTTGCCGAACTCAACGATTACGTCCGCGAGGACTTGCTCGAGGAGATGGAGCCGCAGCAGGTTGCGGACATCGCCGGGCAGCTGGAGACCGACGACGCGGTCGCGCTGATCGAGGATCTCGACCGCAAGGACCAGCAGGCGGTTCTGGAAAAGATGGAACCCGACGACCGCGCCGCGGTCGAAGAGGCGCTGTCCTACCCGGAGGAGACCGCGGGCCGCCTGATGCAGCGCGACCTTATCGCGGTGCCGGAACATTGGAACGTCGGCCAGGTGATCGACTATATGCGGTCGGACGACGAACTCCCTGATGATTTCTGGGAAGCGTTCGTTGTCTCCCCCGACCATCACCCGGTCGGCACGTGCAAGCTCTCGACCATCCTGCGTTCCGCTCGAACCGCGCGGGTCGACGACATCATGACTCCTGAACAGACCTTGATTCCGGTCGATATGGACCAGGAAGAAGTGGCGCTGAAGTTCCAGAAATACGGCCTGATCTCGGCCGCTGTAATCGATCCTTCGGGGCGGCTTGTCGGGGTCATCACTGTCGATGACATCGTCCACATCATCCAGGAAGAAGCGGGGGAGGACGTGCTGTTGCTGTCCGGCGCTGGCGATGGCGATATCAACGAGCCGGTGCTCGATGCCTATCGCGGCCGGGTGCGCTGGCTTGCAGCCAATCTGTTGACCGCGCTGGTCGCGGCAAGCGTGATAAGGATGTTCGAAGCAAGCATTGCACGCTGGGCGATCCTTGCCGTGCTTATGCCGATCGTCGCCGGGGTGGGCGGCAATGCCGGGACCCAGACGCTGGCCGTGACGGTGCGCGCAATTGCCACCAACCAGCTAACCGGGTCCAACCGCTGGCGCGCGGTCGGCCGCGAACTGTCGGTGGCGACGATGAACGGGCTGACGATTGCCGTGCTGATCGGAATCGGGGTCGGGGTAGTGATGGGCAACGCCGCGCTCGGCGCCGTCATTGCGGTTGCGATGCTTGCCAATATCGTCATCGCGGGCCTTGCCGGGGTGATGATGCCCCTGACCCTGGAACGGCTGGGCGCCGACCCTGCTGTCGCTTCTTCGATTTTTGTGACGATGATCACCGATTCGATGGGCTTCCTCATTTTCCTAGGTCTTGCGACTTTTACCGGGATCATACCCTAGCTTCTTGAAATCGGCCCGCTTTCTGGCCACTTTGAGGCAATGCCGCTCGGTCTTACCAAGGTTGCTTTTGGATGCGCGTCGATCGACACGCTTCAGCGCAAGGTCGCTCGGTTGGCGACCGGCGGCGCGTTCCGCGTGCCGACCCGGATGCGACCCAAGCGGGCCGAGGAATGTATCGGCGGCCACCTTCATTTCATCGTCAAGCACCGAATCATCGCCCGGATTGAAATCTTGGCCTTCGAGCCGCGCCGGGACGGGCGGATCGACATCGTGTGCGCGGACAATCTGGAACCGGTCGCTGCCAAGCCCAAGCGCGCGCACCAGGGCTGGCGCTATCTTGAGGAAGCCGATGCGCCGGGCCTTGAAGGCGACGGCAGCGGCCTCGCGGATCTTCCACCGCGGCTGTACGGCAAATTGTCCGCGCTTGCGCTGGTGTGATCGCACGCGCCTTGCGTTCTTGCCGGGGCCAGCGCTGCGCCCTAAAGATGCAGGCGATCTCAACCGTTCCGATCCCGGGAGGCAGAATATGACCCAGACAGTTTCCATCGCCATTGATTCGAAGGTCGCCGCCAAGGCGATGCTCAGTCACCCATTCTACCAGGCGTGGACCGAAGGAACGCTGCCGCTCGACACGTTACGCGCTTATGCGCGCCAGTATTTCCATCACGTCGAGGCCTTTCCGCGCGCAGTCAGCGCAGTGCACAGCGCCTGCCCCGACCGCGCCGGTCGCAAAATGCTGGCCGAGAACCTGGCCGAGGAAGAAGGCATCGAGGCCGGCAAGCAGGACCATGCGACCTTGTGGATGATGTTCGCCTGCGGGCTGGGCGAAAGCGAAGCGGCAGTCCTGGGGCAGAAGCTCAACCCTCAGACGCAAGGGCTGATCGACACGTTCCGCAAACTTTCTAATCAGAGTTATGCCGCCGGGCTTGGTGCTTTGTATGCATATGAAAGCCAGTTCCCGGCAGTCGCCTCGGCCAAGATCGACGGCCTCGTCGACCGCTATCAAATCAACGACGAGCCGACCTTGCGCTTCTTTGCCGTCCACAAGGATGCCGACGTCGAGCACAGCCAGGTGTGCCGCGAGCTTCTCGACTGCCTTCCCGCCGACCAGCAGGCCGAAGCGGTTGCAGCGGGCGAAGAACTCGCCGGTGCGCTGTACGACTTCCTGTCGGGCGTTGAGGCGACCGCGCGCCTTAACTAGCGACTATTTGCAGCCGGTAACGCTGGCTGCGCCGGACAGTCGAAGGGTGCAGGACGGATTGCCTATCAGGGTGACCGTCCCTGGCCCACCGCCGGAAATCGCCGCGCTGTTGCTTGCAAAAGCGCGCACCGTCGCTGCCCCGTCGAGCCCGAGTTTGAGATCGCGCGCCTTGAGGCCGAGGCTGTCGAGCCCGCCCACCCCGCGCACGGTTGCATCAAGGCTCTTGGTTTCGCCCGACAGGCGAACTGCGCCGGTTCCTGCAATCGCGACCTTCATGCGATCGGTGGCGACCTGCTGAATCTCCGATAGTCCGCTGCCTTCGACAAACAGTGTAAACTCAAGGCCCTTGACCTTGTCGATTGTCATCACCCCGGCGCCCGACAAATTGGCCTGGTTGAGGTCGTGGGTAGTGATCGTGATCTCGACGGGAGCACTATCCCTTCCGGTCATCGACGATCCCGACAGCCGATCGGTTCGAACGGTCAGCGTACGTCCTTCGACCTTGATCGCGAGATCGGCGAGCGCGGCCGACGGTCCACGCGCCTTGGCCGACGGGGCGACGCCAGTTTTCACGGTCACCCGATACGGGCCGAGCACGCGAATCCGGTCGAACCCCGACACCCCGTAGTTGCGGGCTTCCGCGCCGGCCTGGGCCGAAAGGGTCAAGGCGGCTGCGGCAAGCGCGATTGAGAGGAGGCGGACGATCATCGCCGACCTCAATGCCACAAAAGAATGAACAGCGGTTGAAAGCGAACGAAAGCCTTGCCGCCTAGCTGCAGCGCATCCGCCCCGATCCCGCCACCTTCGAGGTGCATTTAGCGCCGCCGGTGACGACCACGTCGCCCGACCCCGCAATCTTTCCGTGCGCAGTCCGGGTAGCCCGTGCGGCAACATCGCCCGACCCGGCAATCGTCACTTCAAGGTCGGTGACGTTGATCCCTTCGGCGCGGATGTCACCCGAACCGGCGATCGAATATTTCGCGTTCGTCGCCGCCCCCTTGGCGCTGATGTCGCCCGATCCGGCAATCGAAAGTTCAAGGGCGCCGACCTTGAGCGCATTGACGACAAGATCGCCCGAACCCGCGACCGATCCCTTGAATCGGGAACCCGAGATTCGGTCGATGTCGATTTTCCCGGACCCCGCCATCGTCGCTTCGTCCAGCATCGGCACGGTGACGTTGACGACGATCTTGTCGACGCGTCCTTCGCGGCCCCACCACTTCCAGCCACTTTGTTTCTTGGTCCGAAGCTTGAGCGTCCGGCCGTCCATTTCGACCTCGACATGGCGCATCTGGTCGGCGGGACCGTGCGCAGTGACGCTTGCTGCCGGACCGGTCTTTACGTGGACCGTGTACGGGCCACCGACGGAAAGCGTATCAAAATTGGTTACCCGGAAGGACTGGCGAGTGTCGCTGGCTGCCGCTCCCGCCATGGCCGGAATGGTCGCCAGCGCCGCGCCGACAGTCGCTATGGCTATGGTTTTGCGCATGGTGCTCATGTCATTCTCCGTCTTACTGTATTACAAATGCAATACACAAACAGAGACGGCGTTTCAAGCCATGAAAAAGGGCGCCCGTTGCGGGGCGCCCTTAATCGTTTGTCCGGCATCCAGCGATGTCGGCGTGGCTCAGGCGTCTTCCTTCTTGTGATGGATCAACGCGGCCTTGTTGAGAATTTCCAGGATCTTGGCGAGTGCCGACTTCTCGTCGGTCTTTTCCATAGCGCCCAGTTCGCGCGCCAGGCGCGAGGAAGCGGCCTCGAAGATCTGGCGTTCGGAATAGCTCTGTTCGGGCGCGTCGTCGGGCCGGAACAGGTCGCGGACCACTTCGGCAATCGAGGTGAGATCGCCCGAATTGATCTTCGCTTCATATTCCTGCGCGCGGCGCGACCACATCGTGCGCTTGACCTTGGGCTTGCCGGTCAGCGTTTCGAGCGCGTCCTTCATCGTCTTGTCGCTCGACAGCTTGCGCATGCCAACCGAGTCCGCCTTGTTGACGGGGACTCGAAGGGTCATCTTTTCCTTCTCGAAGCGAAGGACATAGAGGTCGAGGCTGATACCGGCGATTTCGGTGCTTTGGAGTTCGATGACCCGGCCCACGCCGTGCTTTGGGTACACGACATAATCGCCAACGTCGAAGCTAAGCGCCTTAGTAGCCATTCAAGAACCTTTCCTTGTGCGGTGGACCATCTCTCGGCAACGCTACTGCGCCGCCCCCCCCCAAATCGACCAATGGCCGTGGTTTCACCTTTTTGTGTGAATGCGTCCTGCAAACCGAAGGCCGCAGCGGGATAGCAGCGGCCCTATGTGGCTATTATATAACAGAAGACGCGCTAAATCTCCAGTCCGAGTTGGAGTGGACCTTCGGCCGCCGGACTCACCAGGTTGTGAAGCCCAAGCCCGAGCAGTCGAACGCCCATCCGGACGGGAAGTATCTGACCGAGGAGCAAGTCGCCAGCGGCGCGGAAATCCGCCCCATCGGCGACCGCTTCGGGAAAACTTCTGGAACGGGTGATGATTGTGAAATCGGCGTATTTGACCTTCAGCGTCACCGTTCGCCCCACCACCTTGGCACGGGCAATCCGGTCCCAAGCATAATCTGCGACTCGGGCTAGCTCAGCGTACAGCGATTCGGGGTCGGCGATGTCCGTGTCGAACGTTCGCTCGGCACTGACCGACTTCGATTCGCGATTCGGGCGGACCGGGCGGTCGTCGATGCCGCGCGCGATCCGGTAATACCAAAGACCAGACGAACCGAACGCCTGTTCGAGCGCGGTCTGGCTCCATTCCTTGATGTCCGCGCCGCTTATGATCCCCAGTTGCTCCATCTTCGCGGCAGTCTTGGGACCGATGCCGTGGAACCGGGCGACTGGAAGCGATGCGACGAACGCAGCGCCGCGTTCCGGGGTGATGACGGTCAGTCCATCTGGCTTGCGGTGATCGGACGCCAGCTTGGCGATGAACTTGCAATAAGACACGCCAGCCGAAGCAGTGAGGCCGGTTTCCTGCGCGATCCGGCGTCGGATGTCCTCGGCAATTGCCCGCGCGCTACCCAGGTTCATCCGGTCCTCGGTAACATCGAGATAGGCCTCGTCGAGGCTCAATGGTTCAATGAGGTCGGTATAGTCGGCGAAGATCGCGCGGATTTGCCGCGACACGGCCCGATAGACGTCGAACCTTGGCTTGACGAACACCAGCTCGGGACAGCGGCGCCGGGCAGTGACTGACGCCATGGCCGAGCGAACCCCGAACTTGCGCGCCTCGTAGCTGGCTGCAGCGACCACTCCGCGATGCCCGCCGCCGACGGCCACGGCGCGCCCGCGAAGTTCGGGTAAATCGCGCTGTTCGACCGACGCGTAAAACGCGTCCATGTCGACATGGATGATTTTGCGCTGTGCGGCTGGAGGCGGGGAATCGGTCATCGGATCGGTTGGCGGCTTTGCATAAGCCCGCGGTTCTGATTAAGGGCGGCGGCCATGAACATCCACGAATATCAAGCCAAGGAATTGCTGGCCAAGTTCGGCGTTCCTGTCCCCGCCGGTTTTCCTGCCATGTCCGTCGAACAAGCGGTCGAAGCCGCCGAACAGCTTCCTGGGCCGCTATGGGTGGTCAAGGCGCAGATTCACGCGGGCGGTCGCGGCAAGGGCAAGTTCCAGGAATTAGGCCCCGATGCCAAGGGCGGTGTCCGACTCGCGAAGTCGATTGACGAAGTGCGCATCAATGCCGAGGAAATGCTTGGGCGCGCGCTGGTGACGATCCAGACCGGTGCCGAGGGCAAGCAGGTCCAGCGCCTGTATGTCACCGACGGAGTCGACATCGAAAAGGAATTCTACCTTGCGCTGCTGGTTGACCGCGAGAGCGGACGGATCGCGGTGGTCGCTTCGACCGAAGGCGGGATGGACATCGAGGAAGTCGCTCACTCGACCCCTGAGAAAATTCATACCATCACGATTGACCCCGCGACCGGCCTGATGCCGCACCACGGGCGCGCGGTGGCGAAATCACTGGGCCTGTCGGGCGACCTTGCAAAGCAGGCGCAAAAGGTCGTTGCCGGCCTTTACCAGGCGTTCGTCGCAACCGACGCCGAGCAGGTTGAGATCAACCCGTTGGCCATTACCGGCGATAACCGTCTGATGGTCCTCGACGCCAAGGTAAGCTTCGATTCCAACGCAAGTTTCCGTCACCCTGACCAGGCCGAGTTGCGCGATCTTTCCGAAGAAGACCCGGCCGAGATCGAGGCGTCGAAATACGACCTTGCCTATATCAAGCTCGACGGGACGATCGGCTGCATGGTCAATGGTGCCGGCCTTGCGATGGCGACAATGGACATCATCAAGCTGGAGGGCGCCGAGCCCGCCAACTTCCTCGACGTCGGCGGTGGCGCGAACAAGGAAAAGGTCACTGCGGCGTTCAAGATCATCCTCTCGGACCCCAGCGTAAAAGGCATTCTCGTCAACATCTTTGGCGGGATCATGCGCTGCGACATCATCGCCGACGGGATTGTCGCCGCTGCCCGCGAAGTCGATTTGAAGGTGCCGCTGGTGGTGCGCCTCGAAGGCACCAATGTCGACAAGGGCAAGGACATCCTTGCCAATTCAGGTCTTCCGATCATTGCCGCCGACGACCTTGGCGATGCTGCAAAGAAGATCGTCGGCGAGGTCAAGCAGGCGGCGTAACGCCTAGTTGATCGGCGCGGGTTTGGGGAGCAAGGGCTCGCCGCCTTCCATCGGCTGCAGCCAGTCGGACCAAACCGCCAGCGTGCGCTGGTCGGTGAGCATCAGGTAGCATTGGCCATATAATATGCCGCGGATCGAGCCGCCCCCGGCGCTGTCGTAGAGCGCGGAACACTCGGCCTTACGATAGGCCTGGAAGGCCTGGTCGGCGGCCTCGATCTGGCTTTGCACCTCGGCATTGCCCGCTGCCGCCTTGGCGAGATAAGTCGCATGCCTTGCATCCGCCCGGTCCATTTTCCAGCGCGCGCAAATGTTCATGTCGGCGGTGGAATTGCCCTTGCATTCGGCGGGTTGGACGTCGGCTTGGCTTGCCACCAACAGCGCTGCAATAACGATCGACATGAAATTCTCCCCTCGAAGGATGGAACACAAAGACTTGCCCTTGCGCTTTCCAGATGCAAGGGCACGCCCAAATCTGAAACGCGATGCTAACCGGAGAGACGCATGAAGCTGCTCGTCGCCGTCAAACGGGTGATCGATTATAACGTCAAGCCAAGGGTCAAGATGGACGGGAGCGGGGTCGACCTTGCAAACGTCAAGATGAGCATGAACCCGTTCGACGAAATCGCGGTCGAAGAGGCGGTTCGCCTGAAGGAAAAAGGCGCGGCGACCGAAATTGTGGTCTGTTCGATCGGCCCGGCGAAAGCTCAGGAAACCTTGCGTACCGCGCTGGCCATGGGCGCGGACCGTGCGATCCTGGTGCAGACCGAAGACGACGTCGAGCCGCTTGCGGTGGCCAAGATCCTCAAGGCGATTGCCGAGGCCGAGCAGCCTGGCCTCGTCATCCTTGGAAAGCAGGCGATCGACGATGATTCGAACCAGGTCGGCCAGATGCTGGCCGCACTATTGGGCTGGCCGCAGGGCACATTTGCAAGCGCGGTCGAAGTTTCAGGAAGCGACGTCAACGTCACCCGCGAAATCGACGGCGGGCTTGAGACGGTAAAGCTTGCCACTCCGGCGATCGTCACTACCGACCTTCGCCTGAACGAGCCGCGTTATGCCTCGCTTCCCAATATCATGAAGGCCAAGTCGAAGCCGCTGGAAACCAAGTCGCCGGGTGACTTCGGGGTCGATGTCGCGCCTCGGCTAGAAACGCTGAAGGTGTCCGAGCCCCCGAAGCGTACCGCAGGGATCAAGGTCGGCAATGTCGATGAACTGGTCGCGAAACTGAAGTCGATGGGAGTTGCCTGAGATGAAGACGCTGGTTCTCGTCGAACATGATGGCGCTGGCATCAAGGATGCCACGCTTGCCACCGTCACCGCCGCTGCACAGCTTGGCGAAGTGCACTTGCTGGTTGCCGGCGCCAATGTCGGCGGCATCGCGGATGCTGCGGCCAAGATTGCGGGTGTCGGAAAGGTCCATGTCGCCGATGCTTCGCACCTTGAACACCAGCTAGCAGAGGATGTCGCGCCGATTGCCGCCGACTTGATGGCAGATCATGATGCGTTCCTCGCGCCGGCTACGACGTACGGCAAGAACATCGCGCCGCGCGTCGCTGCAGCGCTCGACGTAATGCAGATCTCGGACATTTTGTCGGTCGAGGGGGACGACACGTTCACGCGCCCGATCTACGCCGGAAACGCAATCGCGACGGTCAAATCGAAGGACTCGAAAAAGGTTATCACAGTGCGCGGAACAGCGTTCGACAAGGCTGAGCCATCGGGCGGTTCGGGAAGCGTCGAAAGCGTCGGTTCCGGCTCCGCTTCGGGAAAATCGAGCTTCGTAGGCGCGGAATTGTCGAAGTCCGAGCGGCCCGAATTGACCAGCGCCAAGGTCATCGTTTCGGGCGGGCGCGCGTTCGGTTCCAACGAGGACTTCCACAAGCTGCTTGACCCGCTCGCCGACAAGCTTGGCGCTGCGGTAGGCGCAAGCCGCGCTGCAGTCGACGCGGGCTATGCGCCCAACGATTACCAGGTCGGCCAGACGGGCAAGATCGTTGCTCCGGAAGTCTATATGGCGATCGGCATATCGGGCGCGATCCAGCACCTTGCCGGAATGAAGGATTCGAAGACCATCATCGCCATCAACAAGGATGAGGACGCACCGATTTTCCAGGTCGCCGACATCGGCTTGGTGGGAGATCTGTTCCAGATCGTCCCGGAGCTTACCGGCAAGTTGTAACTAGTCGTCGACGTGTTCGGGCTTGCCCTTGCGCTTGGTCGATGCAAATTCATCCAGCTCTTTCTGGGTCATTGAATCGTACATTTCCTTCGACGCGCCCTTCAGCTTGCTGACGGGCGTATCGCCGCGCTTGGCGGACAGTGCTGCGCCCGCAGCGCGCTGCTGGGCTTGCGATTTGGCAGGCATGGGTTCGTCTCCTCCAAAATGAGGGAGGTAAAACGAATTATCGCCGGAACCGTTGCGAAGTTTTTGCGAAACCAGGGTCAGGGAAATGGTGCCCAGGGACGGGATCGAACCGCCGACACTGCGATTTTCAGTCGCATGCTCTACCAACTGAGCTACCTGGGCGCGCCGGGTTGCAATACGGACCGTATTGCCTCAGCGAGGCGCTCCACTAGCCTTCACTATCCTCGCTGTCCATAGGCAGATTATCGACCGCCGGACCAGGAATGGAATAGCCTCCTTCAAGCCACCGCAAGAGGTCGCGGTCCTTGCATCCCCGCGAACAGAAGGGCGCAAAGTCAGGGGTCCCCGGCTTACGGCAGACCGGGCATTTGCGATTAGGCATTCGGCTGGACATGTCCTGCCGAGATGGCAAGCGATGGCTCTGCGCGCAAGGTCACTTCGCCGCCGACCTGGCGGGTGAGTGCGGCCAGCCACGCGGGTTTTATCGCAGCGATCAGCGCGGGATGGGCGGCAATCGTGATCGCGCCGGTAAGCCGGGCCGCGCGCCGCATCAGCGCACGCGCTTCGAACGGCGCGGAATCGCCAGCCAATTCAATCAGCGAGGGTCGTCGGCGTGGGCGAACCACCTGGACAAAACCGAAGCCATTGACCGCAGTACGCTCAAACGGCTGGGGGAGAACGAAGTCGATTGCTTGGGCCGCGCGGTGGCGGGCGTCCTTGCCGCTGGTGGTGGGAAGATCGATCCCGATCGATCCCTGGATATCAAGCCTCAAGATGGCCTCTGCCGCGGCCTTGGCACCGAGCATTGCAAGCTCTGCCGGGTCACCGCGCCCGTCGACGTCAATCAGCGTCATTGCGCGCGTCACCTGGATCGTCAGTTCTCCGCCGGGGAATGGGACCATGCCACTGCGTGCTTCCTCGATGACGTCGTCCCAATGCGCCTCTCGCAACAGGTCGGCGGGTGCGGGGAACGCCAGTTCGGTGGCGTCATATTCCTCGGCGCCCTGCGGTTCCTCGTCGGTGACCTTGGCAAGCGGGCGTTTCCACGGTTCGGTTCCCGGGATCGCGGCGCGGGTCACAGCGATGTTGAGCGCGCGTCCTTCATCGACCCCGCGGGCACCGGACGGCAACAAATAGTCAGTGCCATCGGCGGCGCGTGCCACGGCATTGCGGCTTCCTTCGCCGCGCGACACCAACCGTGCAGGCAGGACATCTCCGGCTTGAGGACCGGGCAGCAGGATCCGCGCCTCGACAATCCGCCGGTCGACGATCCGCGCCATCCGGATCTCACCAATCCCTTCCTCGCGGACCCAGTCAGGCAATGGGATATCCCGCGCCCTTGAGCATCAAACGGGTTTCGGCGAGCGGCAGGCCAACGACATTGGAATAGCTTCCGGAAAGACGGCGAACATAGACCTCGCCATAGCCTTGCAAGGCATAGCCGCCGGCCTTTCCGCGCCACTCGCCATGGGCGGCATAATGATCGATCTCCTCATCGCTCAACCGCTTCATTGCGATCATCGTTTCGACGACCCGGGCTCGGATGCCCATACCGGGGACTGCAAGCGCGACCCCGGTCAAGACCCGGTGGCGACGGCCGGACAGAAGCTTCATGCAAGCGCGCAGCGTCACCTCGTCCTCGACCTTTGGAAGGATGCGCCGACCGACCGCAACCACCGTGTCGGCAGCGAGCACCAACGCGTCAGCCTCACCAAGGGCGACTGCGGCGGCCTTTTCGCGCGCAAGCCGATCGGCATGGACGCGGGGAAGCTCACCTTTGGGGACGCTTTCGTCGATATCGGCAGGAATAACCGCGTCGGGCACGACGCCGATGCGCTCGAGCAGGTCCAGACGGCGCGGGCTCGCCGAGGCGAGGACCAGCTTCATCTTGGTCAAGCCTGCGGGCCGGGGCCCCCGCGCCCAGGCATGAAGCGATACGTGATGCGACCCTTGGTGAGGTCGTAAGGGGTCAGTTCGACCAGCACTTCGTCGCCGGTCAGCACGCGGATGCGGTTCTTGCGCATCTTGCCTGCGGTGTGGCCGAGGATCTCATGGCCGTTCTCCAGCTCGACGCGGAACATCGCGTTGGGGAGAAGCTCCACCACCTTGCCGCGCATCTCGAGAAGTTCTTCTTTGGCCAAACTTGGTTCCTTGTGTGGGGTTGAATTTGAGGGCGGTCAGATAGCCGGACCGGCCTGATAAGGAAAGCCCCGCCCCGGCAACGGCGCCGGGACGGGGCTTAGTGTTGGATGCAGCCAGCGATACTTAGCCGGCCGAACCTGATGCAAGCGCTGCAAGCAGAAGCAGCGCGACGATGTTGGTGATCTTGATCATCGGATTGACTGCCGGGCCCGCGGTGTCCTTGTACGGATCGCCAACGGTGTCGCCGGTCACAGCGGCCTTGTGGGCTTCGGAGCCCTTGCCGCCGTGATTGCCGTCTTCGATGAACTTCTTGGCATTGTCCCATGCGCCGCCGCCCGAAGTCATCGAGATTGCAACGAACAGGCCGCTGACGATCACACCGAGGAGCAGCGCGCCCAAGGCTGCAAAGCCCTGCGCCTGTCCGGCCACCGCAGTGATCACGAAATAGACCACGATCGGCGCAAGCACCGGAAGCAGCGAAGGGATGATCATTTCCTTGATCGCCGCCTTGGTGACGAGATCGACGGTGCGCGCGTAGTCAGGACGCGAGCTGCCATCCATGATGCCCGGATTGTTTGCGAACTGTTCGCGAACGTCCTTGACCACGTCGCCCGCAGCACGGCCGACCGCCGTCATGCCCATCGCGCCGAACAGATACGGCAGCAACGCGCCGAGCAGCAGGCCGACGATGACATACGGGTTTTCAAGGCTGAAATTGACCGTCAGGTTCGGGAAGAACTCCTTGAGGTCGGTGGTATAGGCCGCAAACAGCACCAGCGCAGCAAGCCCGGCCGAACCAATTGCATAGCCCTTGGTCACCGCCTTGGTGGTGTTCCCGACCGCGTCGAGCAGGTCGGTCTTTTCCCGGACGCTGTCGTCGAGACCAGCCATTTCGGCGATCCCGCCGGCATTGTCGGTGACCGGGCCATAAGCGTCCAGCGCAACGACCATTCCAGCCAGCGCAAGCATCGCGGTTGCGGCATAAGCAATGCCCATCAGGCCCGCGAGCTGGTAGGCGATGATGATCCCGGCAACGATCACGATCGTCGGCAAGGCGGTTGATTCAAGGCTGATCGCCAGGCCCTGGATAACGTTCGTGCCGTGGCCCGTTTCCGATGCCTTGGCGATCGAGCGGACCGGGCGGTAATTGGTGCCGGTGTAATATTCGGTGATCCAGATGATGAGGCCGGTAATCACCAGCCCAAGCAGCGCACACCAGAATAGGTCCATGCCGGTGAAGCCTTGGCCCGCAAGCTGGGAATCCATGTTCCCGAGCGAGATGCTGGTGGCATAATAGATCGCCGGGATCGCAAGGACCGCGCTGACCAGGAAGCCCTTGTACATCGCGCCCATCACGTTGGTCCCGCCGCCAAGGCGGACGAAATAGGTGCCGATGATCGAGGTGATGATGCACACGCCGCCGATCAGCAGCGGAAGGACCATCAGATTGCCAAGCATGTCGCCCATGCCCTTCATCAGAAGCACGGTCAGGACCATGGTTGCACCGACGGTGACGACATAAGTTTCGAACAAGTCGGCAGCCATGCCTGCGCAGTCACCGACATTGTCGCCGACGTTGTCGGCAATCACGGCGGGATTGCGTGGGTCATCCTCGGGGATTCCGGCCTCGACCTTGCCGACCAGGTCGGCACCGACGTCGGCAGCCTTGGTGAAGATACCGCCACCAAGACGCGCGAAGATCGAAATCAGCGAGGCACCGAACGCAAGCGCGACCAGGCCATCGACCACGGTGCGGTCATCGCCGCCAATCGAATGGCCGCCGGGACCCGTGAGGTACCAATAGAATACCGAGATCGCGAGCAGCGCGAGTCCGGCAACCAACAGGCCGGTGATTGCGCCGGCGCGAAAAGCGAGGGTCAGACCCTGCTGAAGGCCTTCGCTTGCGGCCTGCGCGGTGCGCACGTTCGAGCGCACGGAAATGTTCATTCCGATAAAGCCCGCAACGCCCGACAGGATCGCGCCGAGTACGAATCCCGACGCCGAAATCGGCCCGAGGAAGTAAAAGACGATCGCAGCGACCACGACACCGACGATCCCGATCGTCGTGTACTGGCGGCGAAGATAGGCCCGCGCGCCTTCCTGGATCGCCGCAGCGACCTCCTGCATGCGCTGGTTGCCGGGTGAGCTGGCAAGCACCTGACGGCTGGTCAGCAGGCCATAGAGTACGGCAACAATGCCGCAGGCGATGGCGATGTAAAGCAAGTTCATGACGTGTGTTTTCCCCTGTATTTCAGGAAATTTCCAACGGCCGCATTCGGCCATTGCCCCCAAGAAAGACGGGGTTGTTTAGAAAGCGGATTGGCTGCTGGCAACCGCCCTTGAACCAATGGTCCATGGCCCTAGCCGTGATGTTCGAAACCAAGGCTGTCGGGAAGCGCGACCGGTTGCCCGTTCATCGCCAGGCGAAGTGCAGCCCTGCCTTCCTCAAGCTCGCCGATGCGAACGAATGGAAGCCCGTCGGGAAGGCCAAGGGCCGACGGTCCACAGCTGTCGGGGAGCGCGACGATCAACGCATAGTCATCGCCGCCGGTCGCAGCGAACAGCCGCGCGTCCAGGTCCGATCCGCGCTCGGCAAGGAAATCGTCTGAAAGGGGAACGGCGGCAAGATCAATCGACGCACCGCATCCGCTTGCACTCGCCAGGCTTAGGGCGTCGATTAGCAGGCCATCGGAGACGTCCATCATGGCTTGGGCCGCAGGCGCCAGCGCGTGTCCCGCAGCGATCTGGGGAACGGGGCGGCGGTAGGTTTCGATCAGTGGACTGCTGGCGTGACGATTGGCCTTCAACAGCGCCAGCCCGGCAGCGGAATCGCCGACAAAACCAGCGAGCCACAAGCCATCGCCCGGTTTTCCGCCCGCGCGCGATGGAATATTCGGGCCGCCTGCGCCGATCGCGGTCATTCCCAGCACGCGTGGCGCGCCAGCGGGAAGGCCGACCGTGTCCCCGCCGATCAGCGGACAGCCATAACTCTCGCATGCCGCTTCGACCCCGGCGATGAACCCCTGCTCCCACGCTCCGTCACCGGTGATCGACAAGGACAGCAGCGCGCCCTTGGGAGTGGCGCCCTTGGCAGCGAGATCGGACAGGTTCACCGCGACGAGTTTCCAGCCGACGCTGGCGGGTGGGTCGAAGGGGAAATAATGCTTGCCCTCGACCATCGTGTCGTGGGTGAGAACAAGGCCGTCCATGACCGCTGCATCGTCCATCAGTCCGCGCGCGGCGGGATCAATCGCTACGCGCCTTAGGCGGGCGATGATCTCGCGCTCCCGCATCAGTCCTGGCTTGCCCTTACCTGCTTGGCGATGCCGTCCAGCAAGCCATTGACGAAGCCTTTCTCTCGCTTGTCATAAAAGGCGTCGGCGACGTCGACATATTCGCTGATTACGCTTGCCACCGGCACGTCGGGTCGGGCGATCAGTTCATAGGTTCCAACCCGAAGCAGCGCGCGCATCGGACGGTCTAGCCGCTCAAGCGTCCATCCTTCGGCAAGCTTGGCGCCGACCAGGGCGTCGATTTCCTCGCGGCGCGCTTCGCTTCCGCTGACCAGGTCGTCGAAAAAATCCTGCTCGGCGGGATGGAACGTCGCTTCACCGATCGTCGCACCGAGGCGGTGATCGTGAAATTCCTTGAGCAGGCGCGGGGTCGGCGTGCCCTCCATCTCTTGCTGGTAAAGGGCCTGGACGGCTGCAAGCCGCGCGGCGGAACGGGAAAGGGAGCGCGTGGACATGATGGCGAGCGCCTAGCCGCACTTCACGCGCAAAGAAAGTCCAGCATGGCTTTGGCAACCTCGTCCGGGGCCTGCCACGGCGCGAAATGCCCGGCATCGGCAAGTCGGACGATTGTCAGGTCATCGACCCAGTCGCCAAGCGCGTCGAGCTGGATCGGAAGGAGAGCCGGGTCGAGCATTCCCCAGATGACCAGTGTCGGGACGGTCAACTTGGGGAACGCCGCCATCCATGTTGGTTCGGTCATGTCTGCATCGGGCAAGGGTACCTTGAGCCCGGTGGCACGATACCAGTTCAGCATCGCGGTGAGCGCGCCCTTGCGCGACCAGTCCTTGATATAGCCAGCACGTTCGTCTTCGCTGATGATGGCAAGGTCGACATGGGGCGCGAAGCTGCGCTCGAAAAACCAGTCAAAGCCTTTCCACTCGATCATTGCCTCCGTTTCGGCCTTCCGGAAGATGTTCATATATTGCGATGCCGCGCGCTGCGCAGGGTCGTCGATCAAGGTCTTCTGGAATACCCACGGGTGCGGCGAATTGATCACGATCAGCCGATTGATCCGGTCGCAATGCGCCTGTGCCGCAGCCCAGGCGATGGCGCCGCCCCAGTCGTGACCGGCAAGCGCGAACTGATTGAGGCCCAACGCATCGGCAAGCGCGACAATGTCGGCGGTCAGCTTGCCAGGGCGATAGTCGGCGACTTGCTGCGGAAGATCCGAAGCACCAAAACCGCGCTGGTCGGGCATTATCAGGCGAAATTTTTCGGCCAGCGCCGGGGCAATTCCCCGCCACGTGCGGTGCGATTCGGGAAATCCGTGGAGAAGGATCAGCGGCTCGCCGGTTTTCGGGCCCGCCTCGACGACATTGAGGGTGACGCCGGTTGAAAGTTTCACGCGCTTCGCGTCGGTCATGCCTTGCTAGTCGCCTTACTTGGGGCAGAGTTCCAGCAATGCGCCACATCGGAATCCTCCAGTACAGCGTCGAAGGCGCCGTGCTGTGTTACGCGACCGCCGCGCGCGAAGCGATGCAGCGGCTGGGCGAACATCGTCACCCGCTGATTACCATGGCTGGTCTCTCGATGGCGGAAACGGTGCCGCTGTGGGACAATGGCGAACTTGATGAGTTGCGCGCAGGGACCGCGCAGGTGGTCGAAAGGCTTGCCGCCGCCGGCGCGGACTTTTTCGCAATGCCGGACAATACCGCGCATATCGCCTTGGAACAGGATGGGCCGCCACTGGCACTCCCCGGGCTTCACATTGCCGACGTTGTCATGGGCGAAGCAGCACGACGGGGATTCAAAAGTATCGCGGTGCTCGGGACGAGATGGACGATGGAGGGCCCGGTCTATGCGCGGGCGGCGGAACGCCATGGCCTGGCGATCAAGGTGCCCGGAAAGGCCGTTCGCGCCAAGCTTCACAGGATCATCCTCGATGAATTGTGCATGGCCCGGTTCGTGCCTTCATCGATCGACACTTTCCGGGACGCAGTCGCGGACCTGGCGGACCAAGGCTGCGACGCCGCTGCCCTAGTGTGCACCGAAATCCCGTTGATCCTGAACGATTCGAACAGCGCGCTACCGGTGCTGGATTCGACCCGCCTGCTTGCACGACGAGCGGTTGACGTCGCCTTGGGAGAAGCGCCGCTTCCGACGTGGCGCGGCGGTCCAGTTCAGGGATAGCTGACCGTGGTGGGCACCTGGGGGATCGGAATGCGTTCCTCGCTATCGCCGGGCACAAGCGGAAAGCGGTGGGATTTCCAGTCTTCCTTGGCTTGGTTGATCCGGTCTTGCGATGATGAAACGAAGTTCCACCAGACGTGCCGCTTGGTCGCAAAAGCACTGCCGCCAAGCAGCATGACCCTGCCGCCGGTGCTGCTGCGTAAAGTCGCCGGATGTCCTGGCGCAAGGACATAAAGGGAGAATGAGTTCCAGGGGCGTTCCGTCCAGGCTCGCCTCGCCTCCGACCAGCATCAGCGCGCGTTCGTCGGCCCCGGCATCGACCGGTACTGAGCCACCCTTGTCCAGCATGATGTCGGCATAGATCGTCGGGCTGTGCTGCGGAGTTGCTGATTGTGCGCCCCACAGGGTCCCCATCAAGACCCGGGCGGTGGCTCCGGCAGTCTCGACGATGGGAAGGCCATCCGCCGAAACATGGTCGAAAGCGGGGGCGATTTCTTCCTTGCCGTCGGGAAGCGCAAGCCAAGTCTGCATTCCGTACAGGCTGGCCCCTTCCGCGCGCGCCGCGGCGGGGGAGCGTTCGGAATGGACGATACCCTTGCCGGCAGTCATCAGATTGATTGCCCCGGGCTCGATTACCTGGTGCGACCCGATGCTGTCGCGATGTTCGATCGCACCGTCGAACAGGTAGGTTACGGTGGCAAGGTTGATATGCGGGTGCGGGCGCACGTCCATTCCGGTCCCCGGATCGAGGCGCGCAGGCCCGAACTCATCGACAAAGATGAATGGGCCGACCATCGTCCGCCCCCGGCTTGGAAGAACCCGGCGCACCTTGAACGCACCTAGGTCGTGGGTCACCGGGGCAATGGTTTGGAAGGTCATTGGCGCTTCACTCTCCGACCGATTTCGCCTTGATCGAGAGCGCGTGGACCCGCTCATCGAGGAGATCACCTAGCGCCTTGTGTACCAAGCGCTGCCGCTCGATGCGCGACTTGCCGTCAAAGGCCGGGCTCACGATGGTGAGTGAAAAATGGCTTTCGCCTTCCGGGTTGTAGCCGCCATGGCCGCGGTGCTTCTCGCTGTCGTCGACCAGCGAGAGCGCGGTGGGGGCCAGGGTCAGGTTAAGTCGGCGGATCATCTCAGCAGCGACCGGGCCGGTGGTGGAGGTTGCGTTCATCGCTACTATATAGGCGCGCATGGGAACGAAGGCGAGCAGGTGGCATGGCCGGGTGGAAGGCGTCGAAGCACGCTGCAGCCACCCGGGGTGTAGTGAAGCGGGTGAGTTCCGAGCGCCGCTTCAGCCGGCCAATTTCGACGGTCCCGGAGCGTGGCGCCTGCTGTGCCTCGACCATGTCCGGGAGCACAATGCACACTACAATTTCTTCGAAGGCATGAGCAGCGAGGAAATCGTCCGTTCGCAAACCCCCTATGCCGGGTGGGAGCGCCCAAGCCGCAAGTTCGCCGATATTGGCGCCGACCCGCCGCCAAGCTGGGCCGATTTCACCGATCCGCTAGACGCCATCAATGCGCGATATGGCGATATCCGGAAAGCAGCCCGCGCCGCACCGCGCTTTTCCAGCCAGGAACGGCGCGCGCTCGCGGTTCTCGGTCTTGGCGGGGATTGTGACCGTCACGCGATGCGCAAGCGCTATTCGGACCTCGTCCGGCGATTTCATCCGGACAAGAATGGCGGCGACCGAAGCCATGAACGTCGGCTCGGCGAGGTTATTGAGGCGTACCAGTTGCTGCGAAAGGCTGCCGCGTTCGCTTAGTCGCGGTCGGGCGCGCCGAGCGGGAAATAGTGGCGATAGGGCCGTGCTCGCTCGATCGATTTGCTCACCGATGGATGGGCTAGCAGCCGCGCACGATACGCCTTTAGTCGGGGTCGGCTATCGCCGATCTCGTCGACCCAATCGGAATAGAAAAGGGCCGGCGCGGCCGCGCAATCGGCCAGCGTAAAGCGGTCCCCCGCTGCCCATTGACTGTCGGGAAGATAGGATTCGAGCCAGTCGTAAGCGATGCGCAAATTCCGAAGGCCCCGTTCTGCTCCAAAAGCGTCGCCTTCACCTTCCGGACGGAGCGCGTGATTGACCGCTGGCTGCATATTGCCTTGAATGTGCAGGTCAAAGAACCGGTCGAGGAATCTCACGCGGCGACCTTCCTCATCGTTGGGAATCCAGCGATTCGGGCCGGGATGGCGGGCCTGTAAATGCTCGACGATGCAAGTCGTTTCCACAACCACTTGCCCGTTGTCGACTAGGACCGGGAACTTGCCCAGCGGCCATAACCGCCTGAGTTCCTCCATCGCACTCGGGTCGGCTTGATCGACATTGCGATAATTGTATTCGGTTCCGTCCGCGTCGAGCGGGATCTGAACCTTCCAGCAATAGGAACTGAAGGGATGGGCGTAGAGTGTCAGGCTCATTATGTCCCCGCCTGAATCGCGAGTTGGCGCACGTTCGTGGACTGGCGGTCGGAACGCGTGCCGAAGTCGATCGATTTGCCCGGTGCCTTCATCGCTTCGCCCAGGGTGACGAACGCGGTGTAAGTGATCCTACGCATCGCGCATGTCTCCGCTCCGCGCGGCTTCGATTGCTGCGACGTCGATCTTGCCCATCGTCATCATCGCTGCGAATACGCGCTTGGCTACGGCCGGGTCGGGGTCGCTATTGCCTTCGAGCAGGACGCGCGGCGTGATCTGCCAGGAAAATCCCCAGCGGTCCTTGCACCAGCCGCACGCGCTTTGTGACCCGCCATTGTCGACGATCGCGTTCCAGTAGCGGTCGGTTTCGTCCTGATTTTTAGTCACGACCATGAAACTGACCGCTTCGTTGGGCTTGAAATGGGGGCCGCCGTTAAGGCCGACGAACGCCCGTCCCAGAACGGTGAATTCGACTGTCAGTTCGTCGCCTTTCTCGCCGTCCGGAAAGTCCCCGGGCGCGGCCATGGCTTTTCCGACATGGCTGTCGGGAAAGGTGGCAGCGTAGAACTCGGCCGCTTCGCGCGCCTGGCCCTTGTCGAACCACAGGCAGGTGACCAGCTTGTCGCCTGCGAATTCAGCGCCGCCCTTCGCGGTCATGACCCAAGATGCTCGAGCGTACTGACGATCGGCTTGAACCCACCCCAGAACATCCTCTTGCCATCGAACGGCATGGGCATCGCGCCGGGCTGCATTTCCGGATCCGCCATGATCTTTTCCCAACCCGCATCGCGGGTCGCCTTGTCGGGCCACAGGATGAAGGAAAAGACGACATTTTCGCCGTCCTCTGCCTTGACCGCACGAAAGAAGTCGGTGGTGTGGCCATGTTCGAGCCCGTCGCCGAGCGCTTCCATCGAGCCGAGTGCGCCCTGCGCCTTGGCTTTTTCGGCAAACATCTGAGCGATTTTCTTATAATCGCCGAGCTTGTCATCGTTCAGCGGCAGGATAAATCCGTCGAGATAGCTCATGCTGATTCTCCTTCGGGGGTATGTGCGGCATATTCCGCGAGTTGCGCGTCGAGCGCACGACGGAAAGCAGGGCGTGCTTCCCCTCGTTCCAGATAAGCGGCGAGATTGTCGAATTGCTGGACGATATCGGTGTGGCGCGGGCCGCGTAACACGCTGACCATCATGAGATCACCGATGGTAAAGTCGTCGCCCTCGAGGCAGGTCTTCGCGCCAAGCCAATCCGACACACGCTTCAACTTGAGTGTGGCAAATTCGGCGGCGCCCGGGCGTCGCAACTTGGCCCATTCTTCGTCGCGGTAGAACACGTCGATCAGCACCAGGTTGTTGATCGCCGGCTCGACGCTGTTGAGCGCCGCGTAAGTCCATTGGATCGCGCGATAGCGGGCCGGCGTTTGCGCGGGCAACAGCGCGCCGGTCTTCTCCGCGATATACTGGACGATCGCGCCGCTTTCGAAGATTCTGATGTCGCCGTCGCGCAGTACCGGAACCTGGTCGAACGGCTGTTCCTTGAGATAGTCGGGTGGACGTTGCTGCGAGAGGAAGTCGACACGGTAGTCGAGATTGGCTTCTTCGAGAATCCAGCGCGCGCGGAGGTCGCGGACGACCCCCTGGGCAAATTCGGGCACCCAGGCGAAGCCAGTAATCTCGATTGTTGCGGAGTCGTTGATCGGCATCTCAGGCCTCCACCTTATCGACCGCGCATGCGCCCTGTTCGGCAAATTTCGGATCCATCCACATCGGCTCCCATTGGTGGCCGTCGAGATCTTCAAAATCGCGACCGTACATCAGGCCGTCACCGGTCTGATCTTTTTGCGAGACATCAGTCTTGCCGCCCGCAGCGCGCGCGGCCTCGGTAATCTCATCGACCCGGGCTGGACTGTCGCAGGAAATGCACAGCATTACCTGGCTCGACTGGTGCGCGTCCGCGATCGGTTTGCGGGTGAAGGTTGAATAGAATTCGTGCGTGAGAAGCATGACCGAGATTGTGTCGGAAAGGACCATCATGGCCGCCGCGTCGTTACTGAACTTGGGTTCGTTCCTGAACCCGATTGCGGCATAGAATGCCTTTGACTTCGCTAGGTCCGCGACTGGCAGATTGACGAAGATCATGGGCTGTCCGGGCATCGGCTTGTCTCCTTCTTGCGACTTGAATCGGTTGCATTTTTGCGCTTTCTGGTTATAAATTGCAACTATGCAGTCAGAAAAACTAACCAATGGCTTTCCGGGGCAAGTCAAGCGGCGCTATGATGACGCTTGCGGGACCGCGCACGGCCTTGAGCTTTTGGGTGAGCGATGGGCGATGCTGGTGTTGCGCGAACTGATGCTTGGGGGGCGCCGCTTCTCGCAGCTTCGCGCCGACCTTCCCGGGATCAGCGCGAACGTTTTGACCCAGCGGCTCAGCGAGCTTGAGGAGCGGGGCCTGGTTATGCGCAAGAAGCTACCTCCGCCAGCCAACGTGCAGGTCTATGAAGCCACTGAATGGGGGCTAGAGGCGGAACCGATCGTCCAGGCGCTTGGCCGCTGGGCGGCACGTTCGCCCGCTCACGATCCGACTTTGCCGATCAGCGGCGTTTCGATCCTTTTGTCGTTGCGAACGATGATCGATGCCAAGCGCGCCAGCGGCCTTGATGCGCGGCTCAACTTTCGGTTCGAGGAGGATGAATATACCGGGCACCTGCACGATGGCATGATCGACATTGTCCGCGGAACCGATCCGGCGGCCGATTTGTCGATCACCGCCAACCCGCCCGCGAACCTTGCCGCAGTACTCTACGGCAAGGCACCCTACGACCTCCTCGACTGGTCAGGTGACCGTGCACTGCTAGACCGGTTCGTCGACCTGTTTCACTTGCCGCCCAAGGCAGTGCATCCCGCTGCTTGAGGCAGGGCGAGGACGCGCCTAAGGCTAGGGCCATGACCGACATTCCCAACGTCACTCTCGACAATCGTTCTGAAACCGTACTCGCAGCGCCCGACAAGATGTTGAAGGTGCGTGAGGCGTTCGGAGTGGATTCCGATATGGAAGTCCCGGCCTTTACCGAAGCCGACGAACGGGTACCTGACCTTGACCCAACCTACGTGTTCGATGCCGACACCACGATGGCGATCTGCGCGGGCTTCGCGAAGAACCGTCGGGTGATGGTGCAGGGCTATCACGGGACCGGAAAATCGACCCACATCGAACAGGTCGCTGCTCGGCTGAACTGGCCGCTGGTGCGGATCAACCTGGACGCGCATATCAGCCGAATTGACCTGGTCGGGCGCGACGCGATCGTGCTCAAGGATGGACAGCAGGTGACCGAGTTTCGCGAAGGGTTGCTCCCGTGGGCTCTCCAGCACCCCGTTGCCCTGGTGTTCGACGAATATGATGCCGGGCGGCCGGACGTGATGTTTGTCATTCAGCGGGTGCTTGAAGCGGAAGGCAAGCTGACGCTGCTCGACCAGAACCGGGTGATCCGTCCCAATCCGTGGTTCCGCTTGTTCGCGACCACCAATACCGTGGGGCTTGGCGATACTACCGGACTGTATCACGGCACGCAGGCGATCAACCAGGGGCAGATGGACCGTTGGAACATCGTCACCACGCTGAACTATTTGCCCGCCGAGATTGAGGCGCGGATCGTGCTCGCCAAGTCCGGCGACTATGACGATCCCAAGGGCAAGGAGACGGTGGAAAAGATGATCCGCGTCGCCGACCTGTCGCGCCAGGGATTTATGAATGGCGATATCTCGACCGTGATGAGCCCGCGCACGGTGATCAGCTGGGCGCAAAATGGCAATATCTTCGGCGACATCGGCTACGCTTTCCGAGTCAAGCTTCCTGAACAAGTGCGACGAGGCAGAGCGGCCGCTGATTGCCGAATATTACCAGCGGGTGTTCGGCACCGATTTGCCCGAGAGCATCGCTCACAAGGCCGATTGAGGTCGGCGGTGAAACGCCCCGCCACTCTCGACAATTTTCGCCGCGCGGTCGCCAGCGCGGCACGGGCCCTGGCGCGCGATGCCGACGTCGAGGTCGTCTTTTCCAGCGACAACAAGCCCCTCACCGGAAAGACCGCGCGGGTCGAATCGCCCGGCCCAACGCTTGAGCCGCGGCTGGTCGCCGAGGCGCGCGGCGCAGCCGATGCCTTGGCACTGCGTTTGCGGCTCCACGACCGCAAGCTGAACGCAAGCCTTGCCCCCGCGGACAGCGATTCCCGGGCCGTGTTCGATGCGCTGGAAACGGCGCGCATTGAGGCGCTAGGCGCACGCGGCCTGGACGGGGTCGCAGACAATCTCGATCGACTGACCGAGGCGCGGGTGCGCGGCGATTCCATCCGCATGGCGCGATCGAAAGACGAAGTGCCGCTTGCAAGCGCGATCGGCCTCATCGCCCGCGAACGACTGACCGGGCGCAAGCCCCCGCGCGATGCCACAAGCGGACTTGCGCTGGTTCGTGACTGGATTGAGGAGAAGGCCGGGGCCGAGCTCGACGCGCTTGCGCTGACCATTGACGACCAGGCCGGGTTCGCGACCCTTTCGCGCCGGTTGCTGGAGGATCTCGACCTCGTAGTCGATCGCGATAATTTGCCGCAGGAACCGGAAGACGAGGGCGGCGATGAAGACCCCAATCCCGATGACGGTGGCGATGAAGGCGAGGACGGAGAACAAGGAACCCCCGACGACGGCGATGCCGACGCCCGCGGCGAAGAGCGCGACGACCAATCGAGCGACGACCAATCGGGTGACGACAACGAAATGGGGGACGACGACGCCTCGGGGGAAGACGAGGACAAGACTGCGCCTGCCAATCCCGGACGCCGAAACTGGGAGCTTGCCCCGGCCAGCGAGTATCGCCCGTACACGATCCGGTTCGACGAGACGGTGGCCGCAAGCGAGCTATGCGACGAGGAAGAGATGGGGCGCCTGCGCGCGTATCTCGATCAGCAGATGGCTGGCCTGCACAGCGTCGTCACCCGCCTCGCCAATCGTCTTCAGCGGCGGCTGATGGCGCAACAGGCGCGCAGCTGGGATTTCGACCAGGAGGAGGGCATGCTAGACGCGGCGCGCCTGGCGCGGGTAGTGGTCAGCCCGGCGCACAGCCTGTCGTACAAGATCGAGCGCGAGACCGAGTTCAAGGACACGGTGGTTTCAATCCTGATCGACAATAGTGGCTCGATGCGCGGACGACCGATCGCGATTGCGGCGATTTGCGCAGACATTCTCGCAAGAACCCTTGAGCGGGTGGGAGTGAAAACCGAAATCCTGGGCTTCACGACGCGCGGATGGAAGGGCGGCCAAAGCCGCGAGGCGTGGCTTGCCGAAGGCCGACCTGAGCGCCCAGGTCGTCTCAACGACTTGCGCCACGTGATCTACAAGAAGGGCGACGAGCCCTACCGTCATTCGCGGCGCAACCTGGGATTGATGATGCGCGAGGGGCTGCTCAAGGAAAATGTCGACGGCGAGGCGCTGTTATGGGCGCACCAGCGGCTGATGACCCGGCCCGAAGAGCGGCGAATCCTGATGGTAATTTCGGACGGGGCACCGGTCGATGATTCTACCGCGTCTGCCAACGGCGGTCAGTATCTCGAAAATCACCTGCGGCAGGTGATCGAATGGATCGAAACGCGCTCAGGTGTCGAACTGATGGCGATCGGGATCGGCCACGATGTCACGCGCTATTACCGGCGCGCGGTGACGATTATGGATGCCGAACAACTGGCCGGTGCGATGGTCGACCAGTTGGCCGACCTGTTCGAGCTATCAGGAATGTGAAGATTTTGGGCCCGCTAGTAAAAAACGGGCCCGGCACGAATTACGCCGCACCGGGCCCCCCTCGTTACGCGACGCGAGGGAACCATTGCTGCGGTCGGGGCTTGGACCGAACCGCAGGCAGGGCGGGAAAAGGGGATAACCCGCCGGACGGTCCCCTTATGAGTGATTCGCAGCGAACCATTACTGAACATCGCGTGCAGCGAACGTTCAGCAAAACACTTGCTTTATCAACAACTTAATTGAGGCGAAGAGTTGCCTCGCCGACGTTCGTCAGGCGGCTGTCGCGAGCTTCTTGACGAGTTCGCGCTTAAGCTTGCGAACCCGGTCGGAAAGCTTGTCGTCACTGGTCTTGATCAGCCAGTTGTCGAGACCGCCGACATGTTCGACCGAACGCAGGCCGTGGGTCGAGACCTTCAGCTTGACGCTCTTCTCAAGCGCTTCGGACATCAGCGTGACGTTCTGCAGGTTCGGCAGGAACACCCGCTTGGTCTTGTTGTTGGCGTGGGAAACATTGTTACCCACCTGACGGGACTTGCCGGTCAGCTCGCAAACGCGCGACATGGTTCTTTTCCTAAATTTGACGGACGGGCCCTGGTTACAAGGCCCGGTAAAGCGCGCCCCGTTACCCGCTGGAGGCAGGTTCGTCAACGGCTGGGCGGCGAATTCCCGCCTTGCGCAACCCCTTTGGACGGTGCGCGTTAATTTGTCGACTGTCCGTTACGGCTGCGGCAAACAGGTGCCTTTCCGGTCCGGCGAATCAACAAGCAAGGATTTAGAGCGATGCGCACAATTCTGTTCATTATCATCCTGGCGGTGATTGTCCTGTTGGTCGGCGTTGGTACCGGGTTTATCGACATCAACCAGACCCGCGGCGTCAGGGCACCCCAGGTCAGCAAGACGGAAAACGGGGTCGTCGCCAAGGGAGGCCAGACCCCGGCATTCGAAGTGGAAACCGGGTCGGTCAAGGTCGGTGCGAAGGAAACCACGGTAAAGGTGCCCGAGGTGAAAGTCGTCCCGCCTGAAGAGAATATCGCCGCCAACGCCCAATAAGGAATCCGCAGCCGCTGACTTTGCAGCGTTGTTGGTCTAGCGGCCTGCACATGAGCTTCCCGCTTCCGCCAGCGATGCGCCGAGCGCTCGATCTTGCCGCCCAGGCCGCAGCGGCGGGAGAGGTGCCGGTCGGCGCGGTGATCACGCGTGGTGGGGAAATCGTCGCCGAAGCGCGCAATGCAATGCGCGGCACCACCGACCCGACGGCGCACGCGGAAATGGTGGCCATCCGCGCTGCAGGGGAAAAACTCGGAGCCTCGCGGCTTGATGACTGCACCTTGTGGGTCAGTCTTGAGCCGTGCGCGATGTGCGCGGCCGCCATCGCCGTCGCCCGAATCGGTGCGCTTCGCTTTGCCGCCGAAGATCCCAAAGGGGGCGGGGTGGTCCACGGCCCGCGAATATTCCAACAGGCGACCTGCCACCATCGTCCCGACGTACTGGGCGGAATCGGCGAGGAGGAAGCCGCAGCCCTGCTTAAGCAGTTTTTCGCCGAGCGGCGTTAGCCGCGCTTACCCACCGAACGGAACAAGCCGGATTTCGACCCGGCGGTTCTGGCCCTGCTTGGCCTCGGTATCGTCGGGAACGACAAGCGGCTGGCTTTCACCGAATCCCTGCGAGGCAATCCTGCCCGATTTCACGCCGTTTGCGGACAATACGGCGGCAACCGCCGAAGCACGCCTGGACGACAAGTTCATGTTCAACTTGGCGTCACCCGTCGTGTCCGAGTGGGCGTAGACATCGACATAGGCTTTGGGCCGGTCATCCAGCGTCCGCGCAAGTTCGCGAAGCGCGCCGCGGATTTGCGGCGCCACTTCGGCGCTGCCCTGACCGAAAGACAGGGCGGCGGGAATGCGCACGAGGACCCCCCTTCCGGAAAGGTCGATAACATCGATTCCCATGCCGGCTGTCTGGCGCCGCAACTCACCCGCCAACTCTGCCATGTAGGCGGGGGCCATGCCGGCACCCAAGGGGGTGATTCCCGCCGCGCGCATTTTCTTGGCGCGGGCCTGCGTGCCGCCAATAAGCTGGCCGTTGAGATATGGCGCAGAGACTCCCATCGGGACGAACGCAGCCGGCCGCATTGGCGGCGCAGAGCGCGGGATCACCGAACATGCGGCAAGTCCGGAAAGGCTGAGCGCAACCAACATGGCGCGCGTGAATTTTACTTTGGTCATTGTCCTTGGACCCCCTCATGCAACTGGCGCCGCTCTCAACCAGCGGCATGCGGGGATAGTTCCGTCCAATCCCCCGCTTGTAGTGTAAGGCCAAGTGCGGCTAAGCACCGATTTCCGCCGTTTACAAATGAACGACCAACTAACCCCCATCCCATGGCTTGATGTCGCGCTGATCCTGGCGCTGATTGCCCTGAACGGCCTGCTCGCGATGAGCGAGCTGGCGATCGTCTCGTCGCGCGAGGCGCGGCTGAAAGCGATGGCGAAGGGCGGCAGCAAGGGTGCCGAATGCGCGCTTGCGGTGTCGGCCGATCCGGGGCGCTTTCTGTCGACCGTGCAAATCGGCATCACGTTAATTGGCATTCTGGCCGGTGCCTATTCTGGCGCCAGCCTGGGCGGCCCGGTGGCCGAGCGAATTGAGCTTCTGGGGGTCGAGCATGACCTTGCGCAGAACCTTGGCTTTGGGGCGGTGATCGTCCTCACGACCTATTTCTCGCTAGTCATCGGCGAGCTGGTCCCCAAGCAGTTTGCGCTTCGCGCGCCAGAGCCGATCGCGGCGGTCGTGGCACGTCCGATGAGCTGGTTGTCGCGGATTACCGCGCCGTTCGTGTGGCTGCTCGACAAGACCAGTCGCGGAATATTCCGACTCCTCGGAATGACGCGCGAATCGAAGAGCCATGTCACCGCCGAAGAGCTTCATTTGGTGGTCGCCGAAGCGCAGAGTGCGGGCGTGCTGGAGGAAAGCGAGCGGGCGATCATATCCGGCATCGTAAGGCTGGCCGATCGTCCAGTGCGCGAAGTCATGACTCCCCGGACGGAGATCGACTGGATCGACCTTCACGCGTCCGCCCAGGAAGTGCGCGATACCTTCCTTGACAGCGGCCATAGCCGCTTGCCGGTGGCCGACGGATCGATCGACAATATCGTTGGCGTGATCCAGACCCGCGACGTGCTTGCGGCCAAGTTCCGCCGCAAGCCGATCGACCTTCGGGCACTAAGTGTCCAGCCGACCGTGATCCCCGACTTGATGGACGCGATGGATGCGTTGGTCGTACTTCGCAATGCCGAAGTGCCCCTGGCTCTGGTCCACGACGAATACGGCCACCTGGAAGGGATCGTCACGCCCGGCAGCATTCTTGCGGCGCTTGCCGGGACCTTCGCCCACGATGTCGAAATCGGCGACAAGCCGCCGGTGACGGAGCGCGAAGACGGCAGCTTCCTGCTGTCGGGGGCGGCCAGCGCGGATGTGCTTGCCGACCGCCTTGGGCTCAACCTCCATGTCCACCGCGACTATGCCACGGTGGCCGGCTTTGCACTGTCGATCCTCAAGCACATTCCGGAATGTGGGGAGCGGTTTGCCTACGAGAAGTGGACCTTCGAGATCGTCGATCTTGAAGGACGCAAGATCGACAAGTTGATCGCCTTTCCGCCCAAAAAAGCCCGCTCGAAAGGGGGCGACGAGGAAGGCTAAAGCTTGCCGAAGCGCTGTTCGAAGCCGTCGGTATCGCCGCGCGCCAGATAATCCGCCTGTTCCACCACCCGGTCGCGCTTGAGCCGACCGGCAAACGCACCCAGCTGGCTGTCGAGGCGATCAACCTCGTCGTCGGACAGGCTCGCAATCTGCGCAAAACTGGTGATTCCGATAGTCCTAAGGGTCGCTGCAAGCTTGGGCCCGATTCCCTTGAGCATCAGCAGGTCATCATTGCGCCCATCGGGATTGGCGAGCTTTTCGTGGACCGGCGCGCGCAAGATGTCGCCGGCGACATCGGCGGTTCCGGCCGCCGCTTCACCGGCCAGCCCGCGCCCTTCGGCCTCGTTCGAAAAATGCATGTGCGGACGCACCGGACGATCGTCCTCGCTTAACCGAACCCGCTGCCTGGGGCGCAGGAAGACGAATGCGAGGATTACGAGAAGCGCCAGGATGGCGCCGATGACGATCGGGTTCGAAAAGAACATTTGTGCAGTCATTACCAGTTCCACTGTGCGTTATAGCGGCGATGCGCCTCGACTAGATAAGCGAGCAACATGCCCAATAGGAAGCCCACCAGCTGGAGTAGTGCAGCCTCCGCCAGGAGCGGCAGGTAGCGACCCTTGATCCAGGTCGCGTCATGGGCGCCAGGGACTGCGGAAATGACCCGCACCAGCTCGCGCGCCTGGAAATCGTCGACCGGTCCCGTCAGGACCAGCCGCCGGGTCAGGGGTGCGCGCTGCAAGGTTGCACTGACCTGGGTCATTTCAAAGTCGTCCATGGTCGTTCGAGCGGTGGTCTCGATGCTTTTGGCGAGCCGGTCGGCGGCGCCGAGTGGCCCGCTCCAAATCGCCATTGCGGCCAACGCAAAAAGATAGCAGCCGCCAAGCCAGCGCCATCGCCGGGTTGCGGCTCCGGGCTTGCGAAAGACGATCGTGTTGGCGATTGCACCAAGGGCAAGGGCAATGGCTACGCCCGGCCAGAAATAGTCGGTGAGGACGGTCATCAGCTTGCTCGCTCCAGTTCGCGCCAGCCGATGTCGCGGCGGCAAAAGCCATCGGCAAAGTCAATTTTCCCGATCGCTGCATACGCGGCTTCGCGGGCTTGGGCGAGGTCGCCGCCGGCAGCGGTGACGGCAAGCACCCGTCCGCCGCTGGCGACAAGTTTCCCGTCCCGCCACTCCGTCCCGGCGTGAAAGACGATCGCGCCACCTTCCTCGGCATCGTCGATTCCGGAAATCGTGCCCTCCTTGGCGGGCGCACCGGGATAGCCCTTGGCCGCGACGACTACGGTCATGGTGACCGCATCGTCGAGCGCGATTTCGGGCACTTCGGCCAGTTCCGCCGTTGGCGACGATAGCAAGCAAGGCGGCGAAGTCTTCGTCGATGCGCGGCATGATCGCCTCGCACTCGGGGTCGCCGAAGCGGACATTATATTCGATCAGCTTGGGTCCATCGGCGGTCAGCATCAGCCCGGCATAAAGCACCCCGCTGAACGGTGTTCCCTCGGCCGCCATTGCCCTTGCAGTCGGCTCGACGATTTCGCGCATTGCCCGGTCGCGAAGGGCATCGGTCAGCACCGGAGCCGGCGAATAAGCGCCCATTCCGCCGGTATTGGGACCGGTATCGCCTTCGCCAACCCGCTTGTGGTCCTGCGCGGAGGCGAGGAATCGGACCGTTTCGCGATCGCATAGCGCGAACAAGCTGGCTTCCTCGCCTTCAAGGAATTCCTCGATCACAAGCGGTGTGTCGCCCGCCTCGCGGACCGCAGCCTGCGCGTCTTCGAGTGTCGTTGCGACCGTCACCCCTTTGCCCGCCGCAAGCCCGTCCGCCTTGACCACGACTGGCGCCCCGAACTGGTTGAGAGCGGCCATTGCCTCGGCCTCGCTGGTCGTGCGCACGAACGCTGCGGTAGGAATGGCGTGGCGAGCGCACAAATCCTTGGTGAAGCCCTTGGAACCTTCGAGTTGGGCGGCGGCCTTGTCAGGGCCGAATACCGCGATGTCCGCTGCGCGGCAGGCATCGGCGACCCCGGCGACCAGCGGGGCTTCGGGGCCGATCACGACCAAATCGATGTCCTGCGCGCGGGCAAGCGCGACCACTGCCTCCGGATCCTCGATCGCGCACGCAATGCAATCCGCCCAGCGCGCGATCCCGGGATTGCCGGGCGCCGCGATCAGCTTGTCGCAGCTTGGCGATTGCGCAAGACGCCACGCCAGCGCATCTTCACGCCCACCCGAACCCAGCAGTAAGATATTCATGAATTCTCCCGACGATAAGACACACGGCCTGTTAGCGAAGGTCACCGAAGGCGACAATTCGCCGCCGCAAACGGTGTCGCAGCTGTCCGCCGCCTTGAAACGCACGGTCGAAGACGCGTTTGGCCAGGTTCGGGTGCGCGGCGAAATCTCGGGCTTCAAGCGCGTCGGTTCGGGCCATTGCTATTTCACCTTGAAGGACGAGGACGCGTGCATCGACGCGGTAATCTGGCGTGGCAGCGCCGGGCGGCTGGCGTTCAACCCGGAAGACGGGGCCGATGTCATCGCAACCGGCAAGCTCACCACTTATCCGGGCCGCTCCAAATACCAGGTCGTGATCGACCAGATGGAGCTGGCCGGGGAAGGGGCGCTGCTTGCGTTGCTGGAAAAGCGCAAGAAGATGCTCGCCGCCGAAGGACTGTTCGACCCCGCCCGAAAGAAGTCCCTTCCGTTTTTGCCGCGCACGATCGGGGTTGTCACCTCGCCGACCGGCGCAGTGATTCGCGATATCCTCCACCGCCTTGCCGACCGCTGCCCGACCCATGTCACTTTGTGGCCGGTGGCGGTTCAGGGCGAAGGGGCCGCCGACAAGATCGCTGCGGCAATCCGGGGTTTTTCGGCGCTCCCGCCCGGCAGTCGTCCCGACGTCCTGATCATTGCTCGGGGCGGGGGGTCGATCGAGGACCTGTGGGCATTCAACGAGGAAGTCGTGGTGCGCGCCGCGGCGGAATGCCCGATTCCGCTCATCAGCGCGGTCGGACATGAAACCGACACCACCTTGATCGACCATGTCGCCGACCGCCGAGCGCCAACCCCGACCGCCGCTGCGGAGATGGCGGTGCCGGTGCGCGCCGACCTCATCCTGCAACTCGCGGACCTTGGCCACCGTGCCCGCCGGTCGCTGGAGCGTGCTTCGGGGTTGCGGCACGAGCGGCTTGAGTTGGTCGCCTGCCGATGGCCCGGTCCGGACACTTTGTTC
This sequence comes from uncultured Alphaproteobacteria bacterium, assembly GCA_963703115.1. Taxonomy (GTDB): domain Bacteria; phylum Pseudomonadota; class Alphaproteobacteria; order Sphingomonadales; family Sphingomonadaceae; genus Sphingomicrobium. The sequence continues at coordinate 1,892,407 of OY969788.1, read as the reverse complement.
GCGCCGGTTGCGCAACGCCTCGATGAGGTGGCGGAACGGTTGCCGCGCTCGCTTGGCGCGCGCGCCGCCCATGCACGGGGCGATTTCAACGCGATTGCGCCACGGCTTCGAGCCGAACTAGTGACCGCCCGGATTATGCAGGGGCGGGACAAGCTGGTTGGCCTGTGGCGGCTGGCAATGCTGGCGCATCCCGACAAGCCGCTTGAACGGGGCTATGCACGGGTTACCGATGGTAATGGCACGATCATCGCCAGCAGCAAGGCGGCGCGCGCGGCCGGCGCAGTCGACCTTCACTTCGCGGACGGAAACGTGCCCGCTCAGGTCGGTGACGGTGCTCCCTCGCGCCGACCGCCCAAGGTTGAGCGCAAGCGAGGCAGTGGATACAGCGCGCCGCAACCCGGGCTATTCGATTCGCCCGATGGGAAGGACTAGGGAATGCTGATGCAGGGGCGCGGCCGCGAAGCGCGTATTCATTATCTTGCCGGGACATTCCGGCTGTTGAGCCACGGCGACTATGTCACTTGCGCGGTCACCAAACAGGCGATCCCGCTCGATCAACTGACATATTGGAGCGTTGCACGGCAGGAAGCCTATGCCGACGCCGCCGCCAGCCTGGCCGCAGAGAAAGCCGCCGGACGGGCCTGACGCAACCGACGGGAGTCGCGCCCGACTAACTGATTCGCTTCACCTTGATTCCCGGCTGCTTGGCGAATTCGAGGTGATAGCTGCCCATCGTTCCGCGCTTGATCAGGACCTTCTCACCCTTTTTGGGGTTCTGAGCGACTTCCCAATCATCCGTCTGGACCCACACCGATCCGTCGTCGAGGCGAAGGATCACCTTGCCCATATTGTCATAACCGACGCCCGCGATCGTGAATTCCTTTTGGTTGATGTCGACATCGCTGCCGACCCCGAACAGCGCCGACACGCTTGGAACCGAAAAGCCGAACATCCCCTTGCGCGCCTCGTCGGCACGGACCTTGTCGATGACGACCAGTTCCTTGCTTGCGATCTGCTCTTCGATTTTCTGCGCCTGGCTGTCGTAGCAGGTGAGCCGCGCGGCCGAATCGGCAAGGTCGCGGCATTTGAGCAAGTCGGCGACTGCGGCCGGAGTTCTTGGTCTCGATCGGCCGCTTGGCATTGGCGGGCGCTGCAAAAACAGCGGCGAGGGCGCTCGCGCCCAGAATGATCGAAACGGTCGGAAAATGCGTCATCACTGTCTCCTAAGGACGCCCATCATCGCGTCCCGAAGCACAAAGGCAAGCACCTAAGTCTCTGTTGCAAAATTGATACAGGGCTTGGACAACTTGCCGCGAGAGCACTTCCGAGCGTTGCCAGTGTCTCGCCGCATCACCTATCACCTAAGGCAGTTCGGCAAAGTCGCATTTGCCGTTCCACGGCAGTCGTGCTGAGGCACGACTAGTGAAGGGGACATTTTTTATGAAGCTCGATTTTCGTCAACGCCTGCTCACGACCACATTGTTGGTCGGCGCCAGCGTTATCGCCACTCCCGCGTTCGCGCAGGAAGGCACGCCGCCTGAGTGCCCTGAGGGCACCGTTCCGGGTGATTCGGGTGTCTGCAACCCGGCCGACACGTCGATGGGCACGGGCACTCAGCCCGAGACCACGACCCCGATCGAAGGGGTAACGGACGTTCCGTCGACCTCGTCGACCGGTGAGCCGGTCGAACAGGCCCGCGACATCGTCATTACCGGTTCGCGTATTCCGCAGCCGAACCTTACCTCGGCCAGCCCGGTCACCGTGCTGTCGAGCCAGGAAGTCAAGCTTCAGGGTACCAGCCGTACCGAAGATCTGATCAACTCGCTGCCGCAGTCGTTCGCTGCGCAGGGGTCGAACATCGCCAACGGCGCATCGGGTACCGCAACGGTCAACCTGCGTAACCTCGGCGCTTCGCGTACGGTCGTCCTGATCAACGGTCGCCGCCTGATGCCGGGTGACACGGGTTCGCCCTATCCGGACATCAACTTCATTCCGTCGCAGATGATCAAGCGCGTCGACCTTCTGACCGGCGGCGCTTCGTCGGTCTACGGTGCCGACGCCGTCGGCGGTGTTGTCAACTTCATCATGGACAACACCTTCACCGGCGTGCGTCTCGACGCACAGGCCAGTGCCTTCATGCACGACAACCGTGCCGGTGGTCCGATCCGTCTGGCGAACGAGCTTCGCGGCTTCAGCGCTCCGAAGGGTCTCAGCGTCAACGGCGGCGCCCTCGACGTTGCCGGCGTGATTGGCGCGGCGTTCGACGATGGCCGCGGCCACGTCCAGGCCTATGCCACCTATCGCCGTCAGCGTGCGGTCCTGCAGGCTACCCGCGATTACAGCTTCTGCGCCCTCAGTGCGCGTTCGGCTGGGCAGGTCGCTGCAAACCCCGCACGTCTCTATAACTGCGGTGGTTCGTACACGTCCGGGACGGGTACCTTCCTGCAGTACGATCCGAACACCTTCCGCACGATCGGCACCTACGAAGTCATCGGCAACAAGTTCGTCAGCGGCTACACGCTGTTCAACTTCGCACCGTACAACTACTTCCAGCGCCCTGACGAACGCTACAACTTCGGTGCGTTCGCCGACTATGAAATCAGCCCGGGGTTCAAGCCGTACCTCGAAGCGATGTTCATGGACGATCGTTCGGACGCCCAGATCGGGCCGTCGGGCGACTTCGGTAACACGCTGTACCTCAACTGCGACAACCCGCTCCTTTCGGCGCAGCAGTTCGCAACGATTTGCGGTGATCCCGCGAACACGTTCGACCGCAACGGTGTCGAAACAGCGTTCGTCCAGATCCTTCGTCGTAACGTCGAAGGCGGCGGTCGCGACGACGATCTGCAGCACACCGACTACCGTATTGTTGGCGGTATGCGTGGCGACGTCACCCGTGGTGTCAGCTACGATGCCTACTACCAGTACGGTCGCGTGCTTCGTCAGGAAACGTACCAGAACGATTTCTCGGTCACCAACCTGAAGCGTGCACTCGATGTCGTTGCCGATCCGGATACCGGCGCTCCAGTCTGCCGTTCGGTTCTCGACGGTTCGGATGCGAACTGCATCCCGTACAACATCTTCGCACAGGGCGGTGTTACGGCGGCAGCGCTTAACTACCTCCAGGTCCCCGCGTTCCAGCGTGGTCTCATCCAGCAGTCGATCGCTCACGCGGACGTCACGCTGGTTGGTGGTGAATATGGCCTCCAGTCGCCCTATGCCGACAACGGCATCGGCTTCAACCTGGGTGTCGAATACCGCAAGGAACAGTTGAACCGTCGCAACGACGCGGCGTTCATCAACGGCGACCTTGCCGGCCAGGGCGGCGCTACGCCGAACATCAAGGGCCAGTTCGACGTTCGCGAAGCGTTCATCGAAACCCAGATCCCGATCGTTGAAAACAACGGGATTGAGCTGTTCCAGATCACTGCTGGTTATCGCTATTCGAACTATAAGGTTGGTTCGAACAGCTTTAACACCGACACCTACAAGGTTGCCGGTGAACTCGCCCCGGTGAAGGACATCCGCTTCCGCGCCAGCTACAACCGCGCGGTCCGGGCTCCGAACATCATCGAGTTGTTCTACCCGCAGCAGGTGCAGTTGGCCGGTAACTCCGATCCCTGCGCCGGTTCGACCCCGTCGGCGACCCTGGCTCAGTGCCAGTCGACCGGTGTCACTGCAGCCCAATACGGCTTTGTTCGCGCCAACCCTGCCAGCCAGTACAACGGCCTGGTCGGCGGTAACCCGAACCTTGAGCCGGAAAAGGCTGACTCGTGGACTGCTGGTGTCATCCTCCAGCCGCGCTGGATCCCGGGTCTTGCGATCACCGCCGACTATTTTGACATCAAGGTCAAGAACGTCATCGGTGCGCAGTCGTTCGGCAGCGTGTTCGATGACTGCTTCGGCGGCGACACCACGGCTTGTAACCTGGTTCACCGTGACCAGTTCGGAACGATCTTCGCGACGAATGACGGTTATGTCATCGTCACGAACCGCAACTTCGCGGACAGCGTTCTGTCGACCAAGGGCTGGGATTTCTCGAGCAGCTATAGCCGCAAGTTCGAGGGTCTTGGCACCATGAACGCCAGCTTCATCGGTACGCTTCAGGGCAATACCGCGACGCTGGGCGGTTCGGGCACCGGTGAGTTCTCGCCGAACTCGATCCCGATCAACAAGTTCCGGTCGAAGGCTCGCGTTGGCTTCACTCTCCCGATGGGCCTTGGCATCTCGGGTCAGTGGCGCCACTTCTCGAGTGCCAAGCAGGCTGACCCGGGCATTACTCAGCCGGCCAACCAGAAGATCGACGCTCAGGATTATTTCGACCTGACGTTGACCGGTCGGATCAGCTCGAAGTTCAATGTTCGCTTCGGCGCTCAGAACATCTTCGACAAGTCGCCGCCGATCATCGGTTCGCAGACGCTGACTTCGGTCTTTGGTAGCGGCAACACCTACCCGCAGATCTACGATTCGCTGGGTCGTTACATCTTCGCGGGCGTGACCGTCGACTTCTAAGTCGTACGTCACTAGTCAAAGCGACGGCGGGCCTCCCATGGAGGTCCGCCGTTTCTTTTTGTGCAGGTCTGCCTAAGAAGGGGGCATGACCGACCTCAAACAGCTTGAATCGCAAGCCGACGAAGCAGCCCAGCGCGGCGATTTCCCGCGCGCCCGTGCGTTACTCGAAACCGCTGCCGCCGCCGCCGATGCCGGACCCGCGTTGCTCACCAAACTGTCGGCAATGCGCAAGGCGTCGGGCGATGTGTCGGGCGCGATCCAGGCGCTTGACCGCGCACTGGCGCTCAGTCCGCTCGACTTTCATTCCTTGCTGTCGCGCGCGCTGCTGCTTGAACGGTCGGGCGACAAGCGCGCACCAAGCGAATTTGGCAATGCCCTGACCCAGGTCCCCCCGACTCGGAAATACCCGCGGCGCTGCGGTCCGCGGTCGAACACGCCAAGAATGTGTGGCGCAATCACCAGCTGTCGGTTGAAGAGCGGCTGAATGCATCGGTCCCGACCGGGCTCGGCCCAAACGAGCAGCGGCGGATCGAGCGCTTCATCACCAACCGCTCACGCCGAACGCGCCACTTTCATTCTGAGCCAACCGATTTCCATTATCCCGAACTTCCCGAAATCGAGATTGTCCCGCGATCGGCCTTTGCCGGGATTGAGCAACTGGAAGCGAAGACCGATGCAATTCGCGCCGAGTTCGAGGCGTTGATCGCTGCCGAGAAAGGTGAATTGGTCCCCTATATCCAGTACCCGGAGCGGGTTCCCCTTCGCCAGTTCAAGGCGCTTAATAACAACCGCGAATGGACCGCCATTCACCTGCTGCAAAACGGTGAGCGGATCGAAGCCAATGCGCGGCACTGCCCGGTGACAATGGCTGCAATCGCGGCGATGGCCCAACCGCACATCAAGGGCGGCTCGCCCAATGCGATGTTCTCCCTCCTCGCGCCGCACACGCGCATTCCGCCGCACGTCGGGGTGACCAACGTCCGCCTGGTTTGCCACTTGCCGTTGATCATTCCCGAAGGATGCGGTTTTCGATGTGGGGAGAGCGTTCGCGAATGGACGATGGGAGAGGCATTCGTGTTTGACGATACGATCGAGCATGAAGCGTGGAACGACGGCGACGAACTTCGCGTCGTGCTGATCATCGACCTTTGGAACCCCGCATTGAACGAAAGCGAGCGCCAGGCCGTGGCCGAAGTCATCGGCGCGGTCGGGGTCAGTTTCGGCGGCGCTTAGAGCGTATAGCCAAAGGCATCGATCCACGGCCTAAGGATCGGGATCACCGGCTCCAACCATTGGCGGTAATTGCGCCAGCGCTCGACCGAACGATGATACACCGGCTCGGAAACCTGTGCGTAGCTGGGGGTCTTGATGAGGCCGCGGTCGCGTGCCGCGGTGCGATTCTCAGTCATTCCTTCGACCCATTCCAATTCCAGGAAGTCGGCGACCCGCCGCATTTCGCCTTCGGTGTCGGCGACCATGTCTTCATAGCGAATGTCGAGGACATTGAGCGGAAGCACGGCGCGGCTCTTCACCCAGAATTCCATAACCCGGTCGTAAAGTCTGGCGGTCAGTTCCAGGTCACCGAACCCGGCTGGTGCCCCGGTCGGCTGAAAGCGGGTCATGAACCCGCTTAGTACGACATCGAGCGGGTGGCGCAGGACAAGCAGGATTGGCATTCCCGGAAACAGCCGATGGAGATAGGGCGCGGCGACCAGGCCGAACGGATATTTGTCGACCAACCTGCGGTCCCCGCGTTCGGGAAGCATCCGTGCCGCCGCTGCCCAATAGACGGCGCGCAGCTGTGCGATCCGGTCGTCAGCCATTGCCGGGAGGTCCGCGACCGACCCCGCGGACTCGGCGAGCGTCGGCATCAACGGATTTTCTTCCGATACGAACAGTCCGGGATGCGCGCTCAAAAAAGTATCGAGCAGGGTCGTTCCGGAGCGCGGAAAACCGATCAGCGCGACAGGCGTGGTCGCCGCCTTTTCACTTTCGCGCCACTGTCCGGCCCACTGGTCCGTAAGTTTCGCCGCTTCCTGGGCGAGCGTCGATTGATAGGCTTCGGCCTCGTCCCTGGCGGATGCGTTGGTTCGCCAGTCCTGTGCATTCATCGCCACGAATGCGGCCCACGCCGCGTCGCAATCGCCTAGCCGGTCGCTTGCCTCACCGATCAACTGGAAACGGGTGCCGGGGTCTTCGAGCGCGGACGATTCGGTTGCGAAGCGCCGCGCTTCGGCAAATCGCTTTTCGCGCTGGGCAAGCTTGGCCCTGAGCAGCGAGAGTCGGGGGTGATCGGGAGCAAGCGCGGTAATCCGGACGATGACCTTCGTCAGCTCGCTTAACCGGTTGCGCCGCTCCAGCATGTCGGCAAGCATGACGATCCCTTCGATTGCCGAAGGATTGTCACTTGCGAATTGTTCGACGGCGGCAATCGCTTCGTCTGGTCGCTCCAGCTTTTCCAACAAACGAGCTGCCGGAAGGGCCGATCCGTGGCGGTGGTCGTCAAGGCCGGCGAGCGCTTCTTCGCCCGCGCCTGCGGCAATCATCGCGTCAACCCACTTATCCCAGATAGCATTCTGGCCGTCGCGAAGGCGAAGCGAGGCATCGAATGCAGCGGCAGCCTCAACCGGCCGATTGGCGCAAAGCAGGCTCGCCCCAAGCTGGTTGAAGCTTTCGAAGTCCTTCGGATCGTGCGTGACCAATTGTCGAAAGATCGCGGCAGCACCTTGCGGATCACCTTTCTGGGAGAGCAGTGCGCCCCGCAGTTTTGCCTCTTCGCGCGGGGGTAAGCCGCCTTGGGCAAGAACCGCTTCGGCTTCACGGATGTTGTCGGTTGCAAGCAGTGCCCGCGCCAGTTCCACGCGTGCCGCCGGATCGCGCGGCTCAATCTCGACCGCGGCGCGGAAATGCTCCAGCGCGTCGTCAACTTTGAGCAGGCGGCTCAAAAGCAGCCCGACGAACAGGTGCAGGCCGCCATCGCGCTGGTTCCCGGCCAATGCTGCGCGCGCCTTGGACAGCGCGGCTTCAAAGTCCCCGGACCGGGCCAGGCTGATCGCTTCAAGCGCGGTTGGGGATGGTGTGGACATTTGACTTGCCTCATAGACGTCGGCCAAGTCGGGCTGCAATCCCGTGCCCCGGACAACCCGGAGCGCTTGGCCATCATGGATGATAAACTTGACCCAGACCTCGTTCCCTCCTTCCGGTTTCGGCGCAGTCGGCGGCGGTCCGCCGGGCAAGGACGACGACCTGTTCCGGCGGGCAACCGAGGCCTGGGCCGAGGGGCGTGATGCCGAGGTTCGGGACGAGATCGAGCGGGCCCTGCCGCGCTCACGCGATTACCGACTGTGGCACATCCACGGGCTGATGGAACGCCGCGCCGAGCGTCGGGAAACGGCAATTCCATCTCTTGAACGCGCAGTCGAACTCAACCCGCAGGGGTTCAAGCAGCTGTTCGCGCTTGGCCAGACCTATTACGAAGCCGGGCTGACCGGGGAGGCGCTGGAGGCGCTGGGGCGGGCACTTCAGCTTTCACCGGGTAATCCCGATGTCGTCGAACAGCTTGCGATGGCCCTGGTCGCCAACGGCGAAATCGCGACCGCGATCAAGGGTCTCGAAAGCATCACGGGGCGTTCCAAGGCCTGGGTCAAAGGGCAACTGTTGCTGTCGCAGTTCCGCTGGATGGAGGGGGAGCGTGCGGGTTTCACGCGCAACTTCGATGATGCATTGGCGGAGTTCCCGCAGGCCTTGGACCTGCGACGCGAACAAATCATCGCGCTTATCCACGCCGAACATTGGGACGCTGGGCTTCGCGCCATCGATGAGGGTCGAAAGGCTATTGGCGACAACGAATTGTTCGACATCAACGAGGCGGTGATCCACGCCGAGCTGGGCGATTCGGCGAAGGCTGAAAAGCTGTTCGAACGACTTGCCAACTTGCCCGACAGTTCGCTTCAAATCCGGCGGGTTCGGCATTTCCTTCGTACCGGCCGCTTTGCCGAAGCAGCGGCGGTGATCGAACCGTGGCTGGCGACTGACGAAGCCTATGCTTTCTGGCCCTACGCATCGCTGGCCTGGCGCAAGACCGATCCCGAACGCTGGCGCTGGCTTGAAGGGGATGAACGGCTGATCGGCTGTTACGACCTTGCGGACCGGTTACCGCCGCTGGCCGAACTGGCGCAAAAATTGCGGGAATTGCACAAGCTTTCGGGCCAACCACTGGAGCAGTCGTTGCGCGGTGGAAGCCAGACTGACGGCGATATCTTCATGCGGATCGACCCAGTCCTTGTCGCGCTTCGGGAGGCAGTACGCGGCGCGGTCGAAGACCATGTCGCGCAACTCCCCCCGTTCCAAGCTGGCCATCCCCTGCTTGGGATAGAGCCGCGCGGGCCGATAAGGTTCAACGGCGCATGGTCGGTGCGCCTGAAGGATGCCGGTTTTCACGCCAACCACGTCCATCCCATGGGCTGGTTCAGTTCGGCGCTGTACATTTCCTTGCCGCCCAGCGTTGGCGAAGGCGACAATGGCATCCTGACCTTGGGCGAAGCGCAATCGACCTGTTTCCCGGTCGACATGCCGCCGTTCCGAACGATCGAACCCAAACCGGGACGAACTCGCGCTTTTCCCGTCCTACGTGTGGCACGGAACCCGGCCGTTCGGTTCCGGCGAACGTCTGACGGTCGCCTTCGACGTCGCGCGACCGTCCTGAGCATGAGATTGCGTCAATCACTCTGGATTCGACAAATTCGAAATTTGTGAAATACTTCGTCCCGTGAAAGGAGGGCGAATTATGCACAAATGGATCCCGATCATCACGCTGGCGATGGCTGGACCTGCCTCCGCCCAGATTGTTTTCGACGACAGCAGCAAGGCCAAGATCGACAAGAGCGGCGACCCCGCCCTTGAGAAAATCGTATGCCGGTATGAGGAAACCGTCGGCAGCAGGCTGAAGGGCCACAAGGTTTGCGCTTCCGTCCGTGAATGGCAGGAGCAGCGCGAACAGAATCAGGACGGGGTCCGCGACCTGCAATTGAGGGGCCAACAGAACCCGACCGGCGGCGGTTGAGCCGCACGGCGACCTGCAGCTTATTGTTCGGGAACCAGAACCAGTCCGCCGTCGCCTTCGTCGACCTTGATCGTCGCCCCGTCCAGCACCTCGCCCGCCAAAATCTTGTCCGCTAGCGGATCCTGCAGATATTTCTGCACCGCGCGCTTCAACGGTCGTGCGCCATATACCGGGTCATAGCCGACCCGTCCTAGCCAAGCGCGCGCCTTGTCAGTCAGATCGAGCTTGATCTTGCGATCTTCGAGCAGCTTGCCCAACCGTTCGACCTGGATATCGACGATCGGCCCCATGTGGCTTGCCGACAGGCGGTGGAACAGGATGATCTCGTCCAGCCGGTTGAGAAACTCGGGCCGAAAGTGGCTGCGCACGACTTCCATGACCTGCGGTTCGACCTTCTCCACCGCTTCGTCTTCGCCCAGCTGGGTTAGGTACTGGCTCCCCAGGTTGCTGGTCAGGATGATGATCGTGTTGGTGAAGTCGACCGTTCGGCCCTGACCGTCGGTCAACCGCCCGTCATCAAGAACCTGGAGCAGGATGTTGAACACATCGCCGTGGGCCTTTTCGACCTCGTCGAATAGCACAACCTGATAGGGGCGGCGGCGAACCGCTTCGGTCAACACCCCGCCTTCTTCATAGCCGACATAGCCGGGCGGCGCTCCGATCAGGCGCGCAACCGCATGCTTTTCCATGAACTCGGACATGTCGATCCGGACCATCGCGGTGGGATCGTCGAACAGGAAGCTGGCAAGCGCCTTGGTGAGTTCAGTCTTGCCCACTCCGGTCGGTCCCAGGAACAGGAATGAGCCGAGCGGGCGGTTGGGGTCCTGAAGGCCAGCGCGTGCACGCCGGACCGCGGCGGAAACAGCTTTCACCGCCTCGTTCTGGCCAATCACCTTGGCGCCGATCGCCTGCTCCATTCCAAGCAGTTTTTCGCGCTCACCCTCCAGCATCCGCTCGACCGGAACACCGGTCCAGCGGCTGACTACCCCGGCGATGTCCTCGCTGGTCACCTCTTCGCGCAGCATCGCGCCCTTGGCGTGTGCGCTGGCCTCGTCGAGCTGTTTTTCAAGCTCGGGGATACGCCCGTACTGAAGCTCGCCGGCCTTGGCGAGATCGCCTGCGCGCTGCGCCTGGTCAAGTTCGATGCGCGCCGCATCGAGCTGCTCCTTGATCTTTGCCTCGCCCGCGATCTTTTCCTTTTCCGCCTGCCAGCGGGTCGTGAGCTCGCTCGACTGCTGCTCAAGATTGGCGAGTTCGTCCTCGAGCTTCGCAAGCCGATCCTTGGACGCCTTGTCCTGCTCTTTCTTCAGCGCCTCGCGCTCGATCTTCAACTGCATGATCCGCCGGTCGAGATTCTCGATCTCCTCCGGCTTGGATTCCACTTCCATGCGAATTCGGCTTGCCGCCTCGTCCATCAGGTCGATCGCCTTGTCGGGCAGGAAGCGGTCGGAAATGTAACGATTGCTGAGCGTTGCGGCAGCGACGATCGCGCCGTCGGTGATTCGAACCCCGTGATGAAGCTCGTATTTCTCCTTGAGCCCGCGCAGGATCGAAATGGTGTCTTCGACACTCGGTTCGCCAACAAACACCGGCTGGAACCGGCGTTCCAGCGCAGCGTCCTTTTCGACGTGCTTCCGATATTCATCGAGCGTGGTCGCGCCAATGACGTGGAGTTCGCCGCGGGAAAGCGCGGGTTTGAGCAGGTTGCCGGCGTCCATCGCGCCTTCGGTCTTGCCGGCCCCGACCAGCATGTGCATCTCATCGATGAACAAGATGATGTCGCCCGCCGACTGCTTGACCTCGTCGATTACGCCCTTGAGGCGTTCTTCGAACTCCCCGCGATACTTGGCCCCGGCGATGAGCGAGCCCATGTCGAGCGAGAGAAGACTTCGGCCCTTGATTCCGTCGGGCACGTCACCGTTTGCAATGCGTAACGCAAGGCCCTCGACGATCGCGGTCTTGCCCACGCCCGGCTCTCCGATCAGTACCGGGTTGTTCTTGGTGCGGCGCGCGAGCACCTGGATGGTGCGGCGAATTTCTTCGTCACGGCCGATGACCGGGTCGAGCTTTCCGTCGCGCGCGCGCGCCGTGAGGTCGATGGTATATTTCTTGAGCGCGTCGTAGCGGTCTTCGGAGCCTTGGGTGTCCGCGCTTCGCCCGCCGCGCAGCTTCTCAATCGCGGCGTTGAGGTTATTGGGGGTCACGCCGGCCTTTGCGAGCGCCTTGCCAACTTCGCTGTCCTTGGAAAGTGTCATTGCCAGCAGGATACGCTCGACCGTGACATAGCTGTCGCCCGACTTGGTTGCGATGGCCTGCGCCTGGTCGAGAAGGCGGATGGTGTTGCCGTCCATCCCCGGGGCCTGGTTGGCGCCACTTCCGGTCACCGCCGGCTCTCTGGCGACCAGCAGGTCGGCTTCCTGCCGGGCAAGCTTGGCGTTCCCGCCAGCGGCCTCGATCAATCCCGCGGCCATGCCCTGATCATCATCGAGTATCGCCTTGAACAGGTGGGCTGGCGCAATGCGCTGGTGATGTTCACGCACCGCGATGGTCTGGGCGGCCTGGAGGAAGCCACGGGCGCGGTCAGTCAGCTTTTCGAAATCCATGTAGGTCACGTCCCCTGTTCAGTTCGTCGCCCCGGATATGGTGTTGTGTAAATGCAACACAAGGGGTCATCAACCGCTTGGTATCAGTCCGCTTCGCGCGCTTCTTCGCGCCGTTCCAGTGCGATCGCGCACTGGTTGCCGCCTTCTGCCGCGCTGATCCCCCATGCTCGGTATTTCCACGTGTCGATATGAAAGCGAAGTCCGACATAAAAGCCCAGCCCCGCGCTTGCAGTGCGACCGGCGCGCGCGTGGATCGTGCAAAGGCGGCTCATCAGGTCACTGCGGCTGTAGAAATAAATCGGGGTCAGATCGACCGCAGTGTTGAGCATGTGGACGCTTTTCGAACTTCCGCCGGCGCACTTGTTGAGCACTGGGTTTCGGTAGGAAGACACGACTTCGACCTCGCCGACCGCGGGGATCACCTGGTCGCGCACGAAACGCAGCGTGTTGACGATGTTCGGCCAGGTTTCCACGGGCGGCACTTCGTAGGGCGGCTGGCCGCAATCCGACCATTGGCTCGCAGTCCGAGCGAGCTGCCAGATCGGCACCACGTCGCCGACCCCGGCGCGATACAGATAGTCGCTATATGCGGCCAGCGCGGCTGCATTGTCCGGGTTGCGAACCCACGACTGGTAACCAAGGAGATCCTGCCCCGGCTTGACGTAGAGATAGGATGGGCGGACGCCGCGGATCACCACCGGCGCTTCGCTGGCCGGTCTGGCCTGGGGGATTGCGACTGGTTGCGTAGCCATGAAAAAGGACGCGAGGAAGATGGCAGGATCGATCACCTGCCCATCAGAGAGCGTGCACGGTTGAAAAGCAACGCTTGGCCCCTCACCTTGGCGCAATGAGCAAACCGATCGACATCGACCTTCCGCATCAATTGGGCAAAGACGAAGCCCGGCGCCGGATCGCGGGCAATATCGGCAGCCTTGAACGGCACATTCCGGGCGGCGCGAATGTCCAGTCAAGTTGGAACGGCGATGTACTCAGTCTGTCGGTCCAGGCAATGGGCGAACAGGTCCACGGCCAGATCGACGTGCAGGAAGCCCTGGTCAACGTGAAGCTCGCGCTTCCGGGCATGCTCGGCATGTTCTCAGGCGTCGTCGCCGGCATGCTCAAGAGCCAGGGCGGTCACTTGCTTGAGGATCACAGCAAGCCAGGGCGCTGACCGGCGAGCGTTCGTGTCGGAGTGGGCGGCGCCATTGCAATCCATGGATTGCTTCGCTGCACGCGCAATGACACAGTCGCGGCGGCGAGGGGAGGCGGCCGATGCGGCATTTCGCAATTGTGGGATCGGGACCGGCGGGCTTTTATACCGCTGAGGCGCTGGCCAAGGCCTATGCTGGCACGGCCCGGGTCGATATTCTCGACCGTTACCCGGTTCCTTACGGTCTGATCCGCTTCGGCGTTGCTCCCGACCACCAATCGATCAAGGCCGTTTCGCGCCGCTATGACAAGGTTGTCGACGACGGCACCGGGTTCATCGGCAATGTCACGCTTGGCCGCGACGTAACGATCGCCGAAATGCTTGAGCTTTACGATGCGGTTGTGCTCGCAACCGGTGCCCCCAACGACCGAAAGCTCGGAATCGAGGGGGAAGAACTCGCCAATGTCTTCGGCTCTGGCGCGTTCGTCGGATGGTATAACGGGCATCCCGAGTTCGCCGCGCTCGACCCCGACTTTCAGGGCTGCGAAGTCGCGATCATCGGCGCTGGCAATGTCGCGCTCGATTGCGCGCGGATCCTGTCGAAGAACGAGGCCGAGTTCGAAGGCTCCGACATCGTTGCTCACGCGCTTGCCGCTCTAGATTCGTGCGCCGCGCTGTCGGTCACAATCCTTGCCCGTCGCGGCCCGCACCAAATCGCGATGACGCCAAAGGAACTGGGTGAACTCGCGCACCTTGCCGAAACGTGCCCGAAGGTCGACCTCGACGATTTCCCGCCCTTGACCGCGGACGAGGCGCTGGACCCTGGTCTGCGCAAATCGATCACCTTGCTGCGCTCGTTTGCCGAGCTTGACTGCTCGGCCAAACCCAAATCGATCAATTTCGATTTTTTCGCCAAGCCGCTCCGGATTGAAGGCGAGGGCAAGGCGGAACGGCTGGTGGTCGAGCGGACCATGATCAAGGACGGCAAGGCCGTCGGTACGGGCGAAACTTATATTGTACCGGCGTCGCTGGTCATCAGCTGTATCGGCTATTCCACCCCGCCGATCGAGGGCGTGCCCTATGACGAGCGCGCAGGCCGCTTTGCTAACGATGACGGGCGGATCGCGGACAACCTTTATTGCGTCGGCTGGGCGCGTCGCGGGCCAACGGGCACGATCGGAACCAATCGCCCCGATGGCTATGAAGTCGCCGACCGGGTCGTTGCTGCAATGCCGCCCGGCTCGGACGGCGGCAAGGCAGGGTCGGCCGGACTCAAGTCGCTGCTCGGCGAACGCGGGGTGATGCCGACCGATTATGCCGATTGGCGCATGATCGAGGAGGCCGAGGCTGCCAATGCCCGCCCCGGCTCCCCGCGTGAGAAATTCGTTCGCGTCGAGCATTGGCTGGGCGCGCTCTCGCGCGGGTGAAACGGCGCCCGCAGGGCCTTGTTCAGGACTCGCTTGCGCTATTCCCCAAGCGCGGCTAGTGAACCCGCGCCCTGCACCGGATGTCTCGCCTCACCGCGAGGGTCCGGGAGCCCGGTCGGGGAGTAGCTCAGCCTGGTAGAGCACTGTCTTCGGGAGGCAGGGGCCGGAGGTTCGAATCCTCTCTCCCCGACCAATATTCGCCCATCCGCCGCTAAGTGACGACATCCGCCGCTTAGTCGGTGGTGGCGGACCGATCCAGCGCTTGAGGGAGGTCGCCCGCGCGCAGGAATGCGCTCAGGCGACCTTACTTCCGACCAACTGGTTGCGGGTTACGCCCTCGATCGGCCGCGGCTCCTTCGCGCCGCGCTCAAGGAACAGTTTCTGCGACCAGGTCTTGGGCGTCCGCTCGGTGATGATTTCCAGCGGCAAGTGATAATCGAACGGCCGCAGTCCACGGGCACGGATATAGTCGATCATTTCGGACAGCCCTTCGCGCAACTTCACCCGCGGTTCAAAGCCAAGCAAGTGACGCAGCTTGTCTGCCGAGCAATTGGCCAGCTTGACCTCCTGCGGGCGGCTCGAGGTGTAGCGATAGGTTAAATCGAAGCCGATGAGGTCGGCGATTGTTGCAGCAAGTTCGTTAATCGTGATGAATTCATCATCCGGGCCGATATTGATAATTTCGCCGACGACATTGGCGTTGAACGCCATCGCTTTTAACGGTTCGACGTCGTCCGACACGAAGCTGAAGCAGCGCATCTGCTGGCCATCACCGTAGATATAGGGCTGGCGACCCTGCAGCATCAGGTTGATGAAAATGCTTGCCACGTTGCGATACGGGTCGTCATATTTCTGGCGCGGGCCGATAATATTGTGCGGTACGGCGACCACCCATTCCATGCCATGGGTTTCCGCCAGGTTGCGCAGGATATCTTCGGCGGCAAGTTTGCCGATGCCATAGGGATCCTGGGGCTTGGGCACCATGTCCTCGCGGAACGGCACCGGGTTGGTGCCATAGCGCGCCATCGACGAGCACATCACGAAACGGCGGCACTGGTTGGCGATTGCCGCCGAGACCATCGCGGTCGATGCGCCGACGATATTCTGCATGATCAAATGCGGCGAGAACACCGACAGCCCTTCATAGGCAGTCGCAGCGCAATGATAGACGATGTCACATCCGGCCATAGTCGCGCGCAAGCGATCGAGGTCGTTACAGTCGAATTGATGGAATTCGACACCGGCTGGAACATTGTCGAGATAACCGCCGATCATGCTGTCGTTGCCGACCACTTCGTGGCCGTCGGCCAGGAACGCGTCGGCGAGGTGACTTCCAAGAAAGCCAGCAACCCCGGAGATAAAGATCCGACTGGTCGACATGAAAAGTGAAGCTCCGAGCAGATATAAAACAACGCCGACAGACTTCGAAAAACCTATCGCAAAGACTAAAATATTGTAAACACACTATTAATTATTTGTTCTTCGTATTCGAATTAACACGAATTGGCTAAAAAAGAAATAGCGCTTCCTCCACGATGGAGGGATGTGTCTCAATACAAGACAGGATGTTTCGGCGGTGCTTCCAGCTTGGCTGAACCGACCAACCTCTAGAATTTGAGCCAGAAACCGGTGTAGAGGCCGCGTTCCCGCAGCGCGTTGCGTCCTGCGACTGTCGCCAGCCCGCCAAACTGTAGCGATAAGGCTGGGTTGAGGTCGACGACGGTGCCTGCATACAGGTTGCTGTAGCGATAGGCGCTATATCCCGCGCTACCCCTGCCGTTCGAGATGGTGTTGAAGCTGTTGGCGATCAACAGGACGCGCTTGCTTGCACGCACGCCGACCGCGCCGTCGAGGTGAAACTCGTTGGGCGGCGCGCCGGTGCGCAAGCGATAGCCCGCTTCGGCGCTTGCAAAGGCATCGGCCTTGCCCAGTTTGAAACTGGTCCCGGCTTCCAGTCTTGCGTCGGCCTGCCAGTCGTTGGTCCCGATCTGGGCGATCTTGACCGACCGCGTGCTTCCCGGGGTAAATCCCGACACTTGGGCAGAAATGACCGAGCGGTCATCGTGGAACAGGCGGTAACGAAGGCCAAACTCACTTGGGGCAAGGCCGGTGCTTGTACCTACCCCCTCGATCTTGATCCGCCGGACCCCCGGGTTGGCGACCAAGGTCAAGTCGTCGGTAATTCCATATTCAGTCAGGAAAAATGCCATCAGCTGATCGTAATCGGGCGCGGGCGCTGCATCTCCGTCATTGTCGAACGTCTGCCCGGCGTGCGAATAGATGATGCTCGTGATGAGTTGCCCTTGCCCCTTCTCCAGTGTCCACGGTCCAGCATGTGCCGGGCTGGCGGAGATCGCCAGTGCACCGGCGAAAACCAGTCTGCTCAACTTCTTCATGCCCCTCGTTCCCTTGTTAACGCTGCCGACCCTTGAAGGTTTTTCGATACCCGATTGGCACGAAGCGCCAATTGCGCAAACCCAATTCCTTCCAACCTAAGCCAATCCACAGGTTTGTCCTTGCCTATTACGCGTCGCCAATTTGGCTTTTGTGCTGCCTCGCTGCCGCTTTTGGCTGCAGCGCCGCGAGACCCGACTTCCGGCGATACGCTGCAGGATATTGCCGGCCGGGCGGAAATGCTGTTCGGGACTTCGGTATGGTCGCGCCATCTTGCCGACGACCGCGACTACTGGAAGGCGATTGCGCGGCAATGCGGCCAGGTGACCCCCGAGGCCGAGTTCAACTGGGCGTTGGTCGAGCCTGCGCGGGACCGCTTTGACTTTTCCGGGGCTGATGCAATCGCGCGCTTTGCCCGGGCGACATCGAAAAACATCCACGGTCATTCGCTGCTGTGGCACTTGGCCATTCCGCCTTGGGCGAAGGAGGCCATGGCCACTCGCGAGGGGTGGTGGTTGGTGCGCCGGTACATGGAGCGCACGATGCGCCGCTATGGGAATAAGGTGCCCAGCTGGGACGTGGTGAACGAACCGATAGAACCCAAGGACGGGCGGGCTGACGGCCTTCGTCAATCGCCCTATGTCAGCGCCTTTGGCCCCGATTATATAGAGCGCGCGTTGACCGCCGCGCGGGAAATCGCGCCGAATGCTGCGCTGTTCGTCAACGAATATGGCCTCGAATACGACACCCCGGAAGAAGATGCGCGGCGGCGCGCCCTGCTCAAGCTCCTCGAGCGCCTCAAGGCGCGCGGCGTGCCACTTGCGGGGGTCGGGGTCCAGGCGCACCTCGATCTTGCCAAGCAGGACCATTTTCGTGCCGATGTCCTGACCCGGTTCTTCAATGAAATCGGCGCGCTGGGCTTACAGATCCGGATCAGCGAACTGGACGTCAAGGAAGCCGATCCTCACCAATCTGTGGCGCGCCGCGACAAGGCGGTGGCCGATGCGACGCAACGATACCTCGAGGCCGCACTAGCGAACCGCGCAGTCGGAAGTGTCAGCTGCTGGGGCATCACCGACCGCTATTCATGGCTCAACCAGCCCTATTCGACGAATCGCGGCCTGCCGCTGGACAATGGCTACCGTCCCAAACCGATGTTTGCGGCGATCCGGGCAACCCTGCGCCAACGCGCACGCATGACCCGCTCCTAGCCGGAGCAGAGGGCGCTGCCCCTAACGCGCGCCTGCTGGAATTGGACGGGACGCAATATGCATCATCATGGCCGGGAAGCCTTGGCGGGCGCTTTGCCACTCGGGTTCAGACCAGCAGCCCGCTCCGCTCCAGGGCCGCCATCGTATCGTCGAACCGGTCGTCTGGGCTGCGAGTCCGGCTTACCCATTCAACGAGTTCGCCCAAGCCCTCGTCGAAGGGTTTGGAGGGACGAAAGGCGAAGCGCTCGAAGAATGCGCTGCTATCCGCGAAACAGTGCCGGACATCGCCAATCCGCGCGCGTTCCAGCGCCAGCGGTTCAAGCGGCGATCCCAACAGCGCGATCAACCGTTCCGCCACATCGCGGATCGTCACCCAGCTGCCATTGCCGACATTGAATTTCTCCCACAGCGCCGCATCACTTTCCAGCACTGTCGCGAAGGCATTGGCGACATCGGTGACGTGGATGAAGTCGCGCCGCATCGCTCCGTCTTCGAACAGGACTGGTCGATTGGAATTGAGCAAGCGGGCGATGCAGATCGCGGCAAATCCGGCATAAGGATTGGACAATGCCTGGCGCGATCCGAACACGTTGAACAGGCGCAGGGCGATGGTCGGAATTCCAAGGGCGCGGCCCATGACCAGGAACATTTCTTCATGGTCGCGCTTGCCGATTGCGTAGATCGTCCCGGGGTCGAGCGGCTTGTCTTCGGCCGTGCCGATCGGTTCGAGCGGGCGACCGTCGCGTTCATATTCCCAGCGCTTGTCCCGCAATTGCTCGATCGGCCGCGGGCCGGGAAAGACAATCGCGCCATCGGCCGGGTCGCGGCAGGCGCCTTCGCCGTAAATCGCCATCGACGAGGCGACTGCGATACGCTCGACCCGGTGTCCGCCATCTCTTAGCACCTGAAGCATTGCGGCTGCGCCAAGCACGTTGTTGCGGGTATAATATTCGATGTCCGTCATGCTTTGACCGACACCGACCGATGCCGCCAGATGGGCCAGGTGGGTGATCCCGCCAAGGGCATCGCGAAATGCCGCCTGATCGAGAACCGAGCCACGGACCCGTTCAATCCTGGGATCAAGGTAGAGCGGCCAGCCGTCGCTATCGCGTTCCGCCTTTCCGTGCACTTGCTCCAGCAGCGAATTGAAGATCCTCACCCGGAACCCGCGTGCAAGCAGGCTGTCCGCAAGGTGCGAGCCGATGAAGCCGGCGCCGCCGGTGATCAGGGCAAAGGGTTGGCTCATTGCGGCGGGTTCCTGACCTTGCTCCGGATTAGCCCGGCATTGGCATCGACTTTGACGGTGCGTTCCCACACCAACCCGGTATCGCGAATATACATCCACCACCCGATGATGATCGGAATGACCCAGATCATGCTCCACAAGACGAGGCTCAGCGGGTTCACCCGCACCAGGTATCGCAACCGGTCGACGCGTCGTTCAAGCACGATTTCCGAACGGCGCCAGATTGAAAGATAAAGCCCCGACAAGGCGAGCAGGTAAGTGAAGGACGTGCCGATCGCGAGCGTGATCGTCCATGGCGGCAATGGGCTGTCCCCCTCGATCAGCGTGTAGATCGCCCATCCGCCTACCGGCAAACCGATGGGCGTAATCAAGTAACTGAGGCAGGGCAGGAAGATCGCCCACGCCTTGAGCCGTTCGATAGGGGTATACCCCAACTCCCGCATTGGGACGTCGAGGGTCTGGAAAAAACCGGCGACCCAGCGTTTGCGTTGGGTTATTCCGTGGGCGAAGGTGCGCGGCACCTCTTCGATCAGCGGTTCTTCTATGTAGCCTAACCGCCGACCGTTGGCCCAGAACCTCATCCCGACCTCCGGATCCTCGATCGTGATCCACGGGTGCCATCCGCCAAGCTCGATCAAGTCCGAAGCGCGATAGTAAAGCCCCTTGCCAAGCATCCAGTAGGGCTGAGTTCCATTAGCGGTCAGGTGGGGAAACTTGCGTCCGTCCCAGGCCATGTGGTCCATGGCATGAAGGCTTGCGGCAAAGGTATCGTTGAGATTGCCTGCAATGTTGCTCGCCTGGAGGACGTCGAAATGGCGCATTCCGACTGCGGCTGCCATGAAATGGTCGCGTTGCGGGCATGAATTGGCGTCGATGTAATTGACCAGGAAATCCGGCCCCCCGGCACGCTGGCTGGCGACCTGGTAGAAGGCGTAGATGAGTTGCCTGGTTTTCTTGGGCGGCAGGTCCTTGTTCCCCGCCCGTAAACCGCGGTGCCACCAATAGGCGTTGCGATTGGCGGTCCACGCGTTCCATACCACGGCCCAGGATGGGTCGCTGGTCGGCGGCACCAAGAGCAACTCGAGGAATGCAAACTCGCGGCATAATTCGCGCAAATGACCGATCGTTTCATGATCGTCCAGGTTCGGGATCGCCACGACCGTCAGCTTCCCGCGCGGGTAACGCGTCTCGGCAAGTGCCAACATCGTGGTTCGCATCGTGCCCTTCAGTTCCCGAAGCACGGGATAAAACAACACGATCGGCGGGATGTCCGCATCTGCCAAAGTTTCCGCTTCGCGCATGTCGACCTTGTTGATCGGCAGCCGGAAAATATAGAAATCGATCAGGAAGGTAAGCAGCCACAGGCCTTGGGTGACTATGAACAGCGCCACCAGGATCGTGGTCATTAGGCTATCGGGCTGGTGGAGCATGGCGCTTTTGGTGGTTGATTCCAGACAGGGTTGGCGCTGGGCTTAAGCGGACTGGCCGGGCTTCAGCCGCTTGCGCGACGGCCGTCGGGCCCAGATCGTCAGGGCAAGTGCGGTGAACAGGCCCACGGTAAGAAAAACCCATGCCTTGTTGCTGTCCCACCAGCTGGGCGGCTCCAGGCTGCTCGCAACCGCCAAGCGCGGGCGCTCCGTCGACAGGGCCTGGACATCGCCGGTTGGACTGACGATCGCGATGTCGCCCTGGCTGAGGTACATGGTCACGGGCACCGATCCCGACGCTGCGGGGCGGACCCACAGCACGGCTGAGCCGTCGCCGCGCACGCCCAATTGGACAATTGTGTCGTCACGCGACTGGGGCATATCAAACCGAAGCCCGCTTTTGTCCTGCGTCACGCGCATCCGACCATCGGCAAGGTTCATGGGAAGCTTTGTCCCTGGCGGCGGTTGACGCGAAACCCAGATGACCGGGCCATTTGCCGGCATCTTTGCAAAAGTGACCGTGATCGGAACGTCCGCCGAAATCAGCGACGAGGTGGCCTTGGCGGCGAACGGCAAGGCCGATGCATTTTCCAGCGCAACCGTGACGCCCGCGTTGGCGGCACTTGAGAAATTGTGGAAATCATCCCCGTGGCCCGGCTTTCCAAGGATGACCCTGCTCGACGGCAAAAGCTGCGCTGGCATCTCGTGGATTGGGCTATCGCACGTGTCCTGGACATCGCGGTCGAGACGGATGGTCACCCAGTTCAAGGCATTGGTCAGGCCGGGCGGGGTGGTGACATTGATTTGGGCGATGCCGTTTGCACCGGGTGAAACCGCCTTGAGCATCGTGCCATTCAGCCATGCCGAGACTTTGGTTTTTGAATCGCCCGGCAAAGTCGCGACGTCAATCGACAGTCCGCCGATATTTGCGCCGCCCGGAAGACGTGATGCCGGAAGCGGTACTGTCCATTCATATTCATGACCGACGCGAACGGTTTGGGAATTGGCCCCCAGGTCCGCAAGATTGAGGTCGACGGGCCGGGGGCGCGAGGCCGCGATGCGGTCAATGACCGTCGATGTGGGCAGCATGGCGGCACCGGTGAATGCCGCGCGCGCAGCGCCAGCCGGATCGGACCCGCCAATCCCCAGTTGGACCGGCCCAAGCGACTTCAAGGCGGGAGCATCTGGGCCAAGCATCTCGATCGAGCCATTTGTTGCGCCGGGGGGAAGAAGGCGTGCGCCGCTGCGCGCCGCGAAGATGGTGAGGATCGCTGCAGCCTGGTCGGTGATCAACGTGCGTGGCATGACGATCGTCGGCCGATCGCCGATCAAGGTAACCACCGCGCCAACCGGTGGAGCCATTCCCGGGACAGGCTCCACGACCAACCCGCCCTGCGGTAACAGAACCAGGCGATCGGCGGTGACCCGTTTGTCGAGGCAGCGGTTGGGAGTAGCCCCACCTGTATAAACCAGGCTGATGGTGGCGATGTCCTGGACAAAGGCGGACTTCGGTAGGTCGACGTTGATCGTGCCATTGCCGGTAACAAGGAATTGGCCGAGGACCTGGTTGCGCGACAGCACCGAGATCGATCGTGTTGCCGATCCAATCGACGACGCCTTGTACGGCAGAACGATGCGCGCGCTGCCGAACCAACTTCCAACTGGAATCCGGAATGACAAATCACTGCGCCCGTCGAGGTCGGAGAATGCCAGCCCGTCCGGCATTCCCATCATCGCCAGTGAGACAGTGGGCTGGGGGCCGGTCGCTGCAGGATCGTCAGCCTCGATCGGGGATGGCGCCGAAGCAGACGGAGCAAGCGAAGCCGACTGGGCGATCAGCGGTGACAGGGGAATAGCCGCCATCAGAGCAATAACAACTGAACGTCGACTACGCACTACTTTGGCCCCCCTCAACGGCGCCGTGCTGAAGCGGGCGCACGAACGCTATAGTCTATAAATTTGCAAAATAAGACAGCCAGCGATTCCGTTTGGGATGGGATTCTTTGCGATCGGCCGGAAGTTGCTGTTTCAGGCGCGGTCGATCAGGCCGCGATCGATGTCGGCGATGCACGTGACCCCGGTTAGTGCCATCGCTACCCGCAATTCAGCTTCGATCAGGCTGAGCATGTGCGCGACACCTGCACCGCCGCCTGCTGCAAGGGCGTAGGCCCAGGCCCGGCCAAGCAGTACGAAGTCGGCGCCCAGCGCGAGCATTCGGGCAACATCGAGTCCGGTGCGCACCCCGCCGTCGGCTAGGACGGGGAAGGTTTCGCCAACCGCCTCGCGCACCCGGGGTAGGGCCTTGGCACTTGATAGCGCGCCGTCCAATTGGCGGCCGCCGTGGTTCGAGACCACCAGCCCATCCGCCCCACGCTTGACCGCTTCGCGGGCGTCGTCGGGATCGAGCACGCCCTTGATGATCAACGCCCGGTCCCAGCGTGCACGGACCCAGTCGACCTCGGACCAGCTCACCGACGCATCGAAATTGGCGTGGATCCAGCTTTGGAAGTCGGTCAGATGTGCGTCCTTCCCGACGATTCTCTCGAGGTTTCCAAGACTGTGCGGCTTGCCGTTCAACCCGACGTCCCAAACCCATCGCGGTCGTGCCACCAATTGCAGAAAGCGCTTGATTCCACCGCCTGCCGCGCGCGCGTCGCGGTAGCGCGATCCGGGGACCGCAAGGTCGACGGTCATCACCAGCGCTTCGCAGCCCGCGGCCTTGGCCTGTTCGATCATCGATGAAACGAACCCGCGATCCTTGACGAAATACAACTGAAACCACGGCGGGGCCGCGTCACGCGCGACTTCTTCAAGCCCGCACGCCGACACGGTCGAAAGCACGAACGGGATTTGGGCATTGCCAGCAACACGGGCCGCCTGCACCTCGCCGCGACGGGCGTACATGCCGGCCAGCCCGACTGGTCCGAGTCCGACCGGAAGCGCGCGGCGGCGCCCGAGCAGCTCGGTCGAGGTGTCGATCTGGGATACGTTGCGAAGCACGCGCTGGCGCAAGGCGATCGACTGGAGATCGGCGATATTACGGGCGAGCGTGACCTCGTCGTAGGAACCGCCATCGATATATTCGAACAGGAAATGCGGCAGCCGCGCCTTTGCAAGCGCCCGAAAATCCCGGATCGAGGCGGCCTTGCGTCCCATCATCTGCAAGTCTTGCCGTCAATTGGTCCGGTGGCAAGGCCGCTCCGTTCTGGTCGTTTAAGCGTCCTCGTTGATCTTCGCCGTCGCCAGCGCTTCGATCAGCGCTTCGGCGGTCGGCTCGCTTGAGGGCGGGTTCTGCCCGGTAATCAGAAGGCCATCGACCGCAACGTGCGGCTTGAACGTCCCTCCGGACGAGAAATGCGCGCCCTGGTCCTTGAGCATGTCTTCGAGCAGGAACGGGACGATGTCGGTCAACCCGACCGCCGCTTCCTCGTCATTGGTAAAGCCGGTGACTCGCTTGCCTTTGGCGAGCGGTGCGCCGTCGGGCCCGGTGACGTGCTTGAGCACGCCTGGCGCGTGGCAGACCAGTGCAACGGGCTTGCCGGCTGCAATCGCGGTCTCGATCAGCGCCTTGGAATCAGCGCTTTCGGCAAGGTCCCAAAGGGGGCCATGGCCGCCGGGGTAGAAGATCGCATCGAAATCCTCGGCGCGAACCTCGGCGAGCTTTTCCGTCGAGGCGAGATGCTTTTGCGCGTCGGCATCTTCCTTGAAGCGCAATGTGTCCTTGGTTTGTGAGGAGGGATCGTCGCTCTTGGGGTCGAGTGGGGGCTGACCGCCCTTGGGGCTGGCGAGCGTGATATCGGCACCCTGGTCCTTGAACGCATAATAAGGCGCTGCAAACTCCTCCAGCCAGAAGCCGGTCTTTTCGCCCGTGTTGCCAAGTTGGTCATGGCTGGTGAGCACCATCAGAATTTTCATGATCGTTGGTCCTTTCTTGCCCCCGTGAATCCTCAACTTAGGAACCGACGATGGCGCCGAAAGGTCCGCCGCGGGTCAGGTCGCGAAGGCGGGATCCATGCGATAGCATTTGCGCAGCAACGCTGGCCAGGCGAGCAAATTGGCGGCGACCTTCAGCCCCGCGCCGCCCTGCTCGGCGGCAAGCTCGGGCGTGCCCTGCGGCGGATTGTTGCACTTGTCCCCGGCCGACAGCGCCATGATCTGCGCCTGGCAAGCGCGTTCGATGAAATAGAGTTTCACGAAGCATTCGCCGACACTTGCGCCAACCGCCAGCGTGCCGTGGTTGCGAAGGATCATCCCCGACTTGTCGCCAAGGTCCGCGACCAGCCGCTCGCGCTCGCTAAGGTCGGTGGCAACCCCTTCATAATCGTGAAAGCCCAGGTCCCCGCGCACCAGCATCGCGGTCTGGGTCAGCGGCAACAGCCCATCTTCGTGGGCGCTGACCGCCTGTCCCGCAGGCGTATGAAGGTGCATCACCGCCTGCGCGTCATCGCGCGCCATGTGGATCGCGGAATGGATCGTAAAGCCAGCCGGATTGGTGACGAACGGCGTTGGGTCGACGGCATTGCCGTGGGTGTCGACCTTGACCAGCGAACTTGCAGTCACTTCCTCGAACATCAGATTATAGGGGTTCAAGAGGAAGTGATGGTCGGGACCGGGAATGCGTGCCGACAAATGGGTGAAAATAAGGTCGTCCCAGCCGTAATAGGCAACCAGGCGATAGGCGGCGGCAAGATCGACCCTTACCTTCCATTCCTCCTCGCTTACCTTGCCCTTGAGGCTGGGGATGTCGACCGACGCCAGCGGCGAGACTCCTTCAAGGCCCCGGTTCATCGTATCGACCCGGCTCATCTCAAGCCTCCTTGTTGTTGTCAGGATGCGCGGCTGCGAACGCCTCCAGCTCCTGCGCGAAAGTATCGGCACGGATCAGGGTCGGAAAATCCGAAACGTCCACGTTCATCCGCCGCGCATTGTACATCTGCGGGACCAGGCAGACATCGGCAATGGTCGGCTCGTCGCCGTACAGGAACTTGCCCGCGGACGGAGCGGCAATCGCCTCAAGCGCTTCAAACCCTTCGCGGATCCAGTGTGCGTACCACTCGTCCTTCTGCGCGTCGGTGACGTCGAGCGGCCCGGTGAGGTATTTGAGCACGCGAAGGTTGTTCAACGGGTGAATGTCGCAGGCAATGGTAAGCGCCATTGCCCGGACATGCGCGCCGATGCCCGGGTCGCGCGGCATCAACAGCATCGGCTCGGGCCGGGTCTGGTCAAGGTAGACCATGATCGACAGGCTCTGGGTCAGATGGTGGCCATCGATGACCAGCATCGGAACGAAGCCTTGCGGGTTGAGGTCGCGGTACTGCTGCGCCTGTTGCTCACCCCGGGCCAGGTTGATGCTGCGCTGTTCGTAGGTGAGGCCCTTGAGGTTAAGCGCGATGCGTACCCGGTAGGCAGCGGAGGACCGCCAGTAATCATAAAGGATCGTGTCGCTCATCGCCCAGCTTTATTCGCTCGCAAGAAACGGCGCTACTACTTCCGGCGGCACCCGCACGGGCCGGCCCGCCGCCTTGTCGATGATTGCCCAGTGGGTCGCCGCCTTGACCCGCAACCGGCCATCGTCGCCAACGAATTCCATGTGGCGGATCGAACGCGCGCCGCGCGCTTCCTCGATCCAGGTCCGCGCGGTCACCGTTTCGCCCGAATGCACCGCGCGCAGGTAATCGATCTCGTGCCGGGTCACGACCCAGAAAAAAGCTTCGTGGTGGGCCGGGTCGGCAAGCGCCGTCCAGTGCGCCACCGCGACATCCTGAATCCACTGCACCCACACCGCATTGTTGACGTGGCCAAGCTCGTCGATGTCGGCATCGGTCGCGGTCTTCGTCTGTTCGAAAATTACCGTCACGCCGCGATCTGCGTCAGGATGAAGGCATAGGTTTCGGCGACTTCGTGCAGGCCTTCCCAGCGCCCCGACTTGCCGCCGTGGCCAGCCCCCATGTTGATCTTGAGGAACAGGTCATTGGTGTCGGTCTTGGTCGCGCGCAGCTTGGCCGCCCACTTGGCCGGCTCCCAGTAGGTCACGCGCGGGTCGGTAAGGCCACCGGTAATCAGCATCGGTGGGTAGTCCTGCGGGCGCACATTGTCATAGGGGCTGTAACTTCGAATATAGTCGAACGCCGCCTTGTCGGTGATCGGATTGCCCCATTCGGGCCATTCGCCGGGCGTCAGCGGAAGCGTGTCGTCAAGCATTGTTGCAAGGACGTCGACGAACGGCACGTCGGCTACCACCGCGCCCCACAGTTCGGGATCGGAATTGGCCACCGCGCCCATCAACTCGCCGCCGGCCGAACCGCCGTTTATCCCGATCTTTCCAGCGCTTGTAAAACCTTGGGCGATCAGTCCTTTCGCGACGTCGACGAAATCGTTGAACGTGTTGGTGCGCTTGGTCAGCTTGCCGTCGAGAAACCAGTTGTAGCCAAGGTCGTCGCCGCCGCGGATATGGGCGATCGCGCAGGCGAACCCGCGGTCCAGCAAACTCAGGCGGTTGGTATTGAAGCTGGGCGGGATGGCATGACCGTAAGCGCCATAGGCATAAAGGAACAAGCGCCCCGAACCATCGCGCGGAAAGCCCTTTTTATAGACGATCGAAACCGGCACCTTGACCCCGTCGCGCGCGACGATGTCGAGCCGTTCCGTGGCATAAAGCGACGGATCATAACCCGAGGGGATTTCCTGGACCTTGCGAACCTCAAGCTCGCGGGTCGCCGGGTGGTAATCGTAGATCGTTGTCGGCGTGACCATCGAAGTATAGCCAACGCGCAAGGTTTCGGGCGCAAACTCGGGATTACCGCCGAAGAAAGCGGTGAAGCTTGCTTCCTCAAATGGGAGCGCGGTTTCCTTGCCGTCGTAAGTGCGAAGACAAAGCTGGTCGAGGCCGCCGACGCGGCGCGTCACCGCGATCCAGTCGCGGTAGGCGCAGATGTCGGTCAGATATTGCTCGTCCGACCCAGCGATGATTGTGCGCCAGTTCCCCGGGTCGGAAATTGCGGCCTCGGCAAGCCGGAAATTGACGTGGGTGTCGTTGGTCAGGATCCACAATTTGCCGTGCGCTGCATCACAGTCATATTCGCGGTTTTCCTTGCGCGGCGAAATCAGGGTCAGCGGCTGCAAGGGGTCGTCGGCGGGCACGAAGCGCACTTCGCTGGTGGCATTATCGCCGGTCGCGATGAAGATCAGGCTTTCGTCCTGGCTCTTGCCGATCCCGACCGAAAAGCCGAGGTCGTCTTTTTCCTCGTACAGGGTCACCGCGGCCTCGGGATTATCGCCCAGCCGGTGATAGCGCGCACGATAGCTGCGCCAATTGTCGTTCACTTCGGTGAACACCACGCCCCTGCTGTCGCTGGACCATTCGGGGCTGCCGATGCCGACCTTGGTTACGGTCTCGATATCCTTGCCGGTCGCGATGTCGCGGATGCGCAGCGTGAAGCGCTCCGACCCGTCATCGTCGATCAGCGTCGCCATCAGCTTGTGGTCGGGGCTGACCTCCATCGCTCCAAGCCGGAAATAGTCCTTGCCCTCGGCCTCGGCCGGTTCGTCGAAGATGATTTGATCCTCGCCGCCCGAAACGGGCTTGCGGTACCAGGTGCGATATTGCGCGCCCTTGGCGAACGCCCACCAGTACAGCCAGTCGCCGTCCTTGATCGGGACCGAGCGCTCGTCTTCCTTGATCCGGCCCTTCATCTCCTCGAACAGCTGGTCGAGCAGCCCTTGGTGCTTGGCCTTCCACCCTTCGAAAAAGGTGTTTTCAGCCTTGAGGTAATCGAGCACTTCGGCATCCTCGACCTTGGGATAGCCGGGATCGCGCAGCCAGTGCCAATCGTCGTTCCAGCTTTGGCCATGGGCGGAGTGGGTGTGTGGCTTTCGCGGTGCGGTCGGTGGGGTCAGGTCGGTCATGCCCGACCTTTAGCGGGTCAGCGCCCGACGGGAAGGCGGAATGTCCGCAATAGGTGGAAAGCGGACAGAATTAGACGCGCTTACTCGGCGGTCGTGGGATCGATGGTGGCACGCACTTCCGCGATGCTGTTGGCGGGGAAGCCTGCGGTCTCAGCGTGTTGCCGAATAAGGTCTTCACTAGGTGCCCGATAGATGCAGTAAATCTTGTCGTCGGTCACATAACTGTGGACCCATTGAACCTCCGGCCCAAGATCTCGCAGCACCGAGCATGATTTCTGAGAGGCTCCTTTGAGATCGTCAGAGTTAAGCCCGCCGACGCCCGGCATTTCTCTCTCGATTACGAACTGAGGCATAATCTCTCTCCCTACCGTACGAGCATCAAGATGCTGCTGCAGGCGTGCAGAGTCCACCCCCAAAGGCGCGGTAGTTCAAGCGCCCATTGGAGTGGGAAGTGGACGTTAGCGGATAACGCTTGTCGCGCCGAGGAGACAACGCGTGGCGACGAGGGCCCAATTCAACAACTCATTCCGCCTGGGTCACAGATAGGCAGGCCGTTATCCGCTCTCCACCAAAGCTCCGAGATTCTCGATGACTCGGCTAAGTCGAGTGCGCACCTCTCGAGCTGCTTTGGAGAGCTCGTCATTTTCGATCGCCTGCATCGATGCCACCGGGTCAATGGCCGCGACCTCGACCTGTCGCGGTCCCAACTCCTGCACGACGACGTTGCAGGGCAACATCGTGCCGACCTTGTCCTCGAGCTGTAGGGCCTCGTAGGCCAACTTAGGGTTGCAGGCCCCCAAAATCGTATAAGGGCGAAAATCCACATTGATTTTGGACTTTAAGGCGTCCTGGATGTCTATCCGGCTGATTACGCCGAAGCCCTCTTGCTTTAGTGCTTCCTCGGTGCGCTCCAGCGCTTCACCGAATGAGACGGGAAGCTGCGTTGCCATGTAATAATTCACCATGCTCTCCCTTCTGCACTGAACAGCGTTGCAGCGACCCTCAGGTTCCATAGAGGTGGGCAATGTGCGCAATAGGCCGATAGCACTGAATTCGCCCATGACATTTTTCGCTGTCCTACAGGTGGCTGTGTGGGGTCGAAGGGCAAATCGCGCCGCCCGTCATGAAAGAGCCCATTCGGCCGCGTCACTGCGAACATTGGGAAGATTGGCACAGCTTGTCCCGGCTCACCCCCGCGCCTAGATTGAGGTCATGTCCAGCTACAAAGACCGTCTCGCCGCGCTGCGCGCGCAACTAAAAGCCGACCGCCTCGACGGGTTCGTGGTGCCTCTAACCGATGAGCATATGAGCGAATATGTCGGCTCCTACGCTCAGCGCCTGTCGTGGCTTACCGGCTTCCAGGGCTCGGCCGGAAGCGCCGCGGTGCTTCCGGAGGAAGCGGCGATCTTCACCGACGGGCGCTACACGATCCAGGTCCGCCAGCAGGTCGATGGCGCCACCTGGTCCTACCAGTCGGTGCCGGAAACCAGCGCGGCCCAATGGCTGCGCGAAAACGCGCCCGATGGCGCGCGCATCGGCTATGACCCGTGGCTGCACACTGCCGACTGGGTCAAGACCGCGACCGCCCAGCTGGAAGCCAAGGGCGCGCAGCTGGTCGCGGTATCGCGCAACCCGATCGACGTGGTGTGGACCGACCGGCCCGAACCGTCGCGCGCCCGGCTTACCGTCCAGCCCGATAAATTTGCCGGCAAGTCGTCGGCCCAGAAGCGGCAGGACATTGCCGACTGGCTCGACAAGGAAGGCGCCGACGCGGCTGTGCTCGCTGCGCTGGATTCGATTGCCTGGGCGCTGAACGTGCGCGGCACCGACGTCACCCATACCCCGGTCGCGCTCGCCTATGCGCTGGTCAACAAGGACGGCACTGCTGACCTGTTCGTCGCCGGCGAAAAAGTGGGCGAGGATGTTGCCCGCCACCTCGGCAACGGCGTTCGGCTTCACGAACGGCACGAATTCGAAGGCTTTTTGAAGACGCTGGATGGCAAGACCATCGCGGTCGATCCCGAACGCTCGGTCGCCGCGATCAGCCAGGCGCTTGAGGCGGGAGGAGCGAAAATCCTCAAGCGGCGCGACCCGACCGTCCTTCCCAAGGCGATCAAGAACGAGGCTGAAATCGCCGGTCACAAGGCCGCGCAGGCGCGCGACGGCGCGGCGATTGCCCGCTTCTTCAAATGGATCGAGGACCAAGCCCCCGGCGGCGACCTTGATGAGATTATCGCGGCGGAGAAATTGTACAATTTGCGCCGTGAGCATGGCGATCTGCGCGACCTCAGCTTCGATACGATCAGCGCCTACGGCCCCAATGGCGCGCTTCCGCACTACAAGGGGACGCAGGAATTGAACCTGCCGTTCAAGCCTGGCACGTTGTTCCTGTGCGATTCGGGCGGCCAGTATCAGGACGGCACCACCGACATCACCCGGACCGTTCCGATCGGTCAGCCGACGGCGGAAATGATCGATCGCAATACGCGGGTGCTGAAAGGCCATATCGCGATTGCAACGGCGGTCTGGCCCAAGGGCGTGCGCGGCTCGCAGCTCGACAGTTTCGCGCGCCAATATCTGTGGCAAGCGGGGCTCGATTATGCCCATGGCACGGGCCACGGCGTCGGCAGTTTCCTTGCGGTCCACGAAGGCCCCCAGCGGATTTCGCCAGCGGGTTCCAGCCAGTCGGGCGGGGACGAGCCTTTGCAGGCAGGCATGATCCTGTCGAATGAGCCCGGTTATTACAAGGAAGGCGAATATGGCATCCGGATCGAAAATCTGGTGCTGGTGGTCGACCGCCCGGTTGCCGGCGCGGACAAGGATACGCTGGGTTTCGAGACGCTGACCTTTGCGCCGATCGACAAGCGCCTGATCGACAAGTCGATGCTCACGGAGAAGGAAATCGCCTGGTTCGATTCCTATCACTCCAAGACCTTCGAGATTCTTTCGCCGCAGCTTTCCGGCGATGATCTTGCATGGCTGAAGGATGCCTGCGCGCCGCTTTGACCGGCCAATAATGTTCGCGTAATGTTCTTGTCACGAATCGAGGAGGTTCAGATGATCGGCTACGTTACGCTCGGCACCAACGACCGGGAAAAAAGCACGCCATTCTACGACGCCATCTGTGGCGAACTTGGCCAGGGGCGGATGTTCGATACCGACACCTTCATTGCCTGGGGCGAACAGGGCGGCGGTCCGGGAATCGGCATCACCAAGCCATATGATGGACAGCCTGCCACCGTGGGCAATGGAGTGATGGTCGCGCTCGAAGCCAAGTCCAAGGAACAGGTCGACAAACTCCATTCCATTGCGCTCGCCAATGGTGGGACCGACGAGGGTGCGCCGGGCGACCGCGGTGGCGGATTTTACGCCGCCTATTTCCGTGATCCCGACGGCAACAAGCTGAACTCCTTCGTGTTCGTAAGTGCGGATGCCGAATAATCTGTTCACCCATCCGATCCACCTCGGGCTGGGCGCTCGCGCGTTGCCGCAGCCCGCGTTCACCGGCATGGAATGGTATGCGGATTATTCTGCGCGCTACGCGGCGGACGGAATCGAAGGGCGGCTGGTCAGCCTGTATCGCTTCGCTGAAAGCTGGGACAGCTGGGAGATGCATCCGGCCGGCGACGAAGTGGTTATATGCCTTGAAGGCCGGATCACGGTGCACCAGGAACACGCTGACGGATCGACCGCCGCCATTACCATCGGTCCCGGCGACTATGCCATCAACCCGCCTGGGACATGGCATACCGCCGATGTCGAAGACGAAGCGCTAGTCTTGTTCATCACCGCGGGCGAGGGAACTCAACACCGCCCGCGCTAGTTTTTAGCGCCCTCGCCTTCGTCTTCGCCGGAAGCGCGCGCCTGCGCTTTTCGGCGGCGCAAATTCTCCCGCAGCGCTTTGGCAAGGCGCTCGGCCTTGGGGTCGCCTGGGCGTTTATCATCCTTTTCCGGCATCGAAATCTTCCTGCCAAGCGCATTGGTGCCGCGCAAGCGGGTTGACAGGTTGGGCCTCGCGCGGTCATAGGCCCGCCGTCTTTTTCCGACATCGTGCTGCCGTAGCTCAGTGGTAGAGCGCATCCTTGGTAAGGCTGAGGTCAAGGGTTCGATCCCCTTCGGCAGCACCATTTTCCCTTTCGGGATCGATGGCGGAAAATCGACAGCGGCGTTGACGCGCCCGAAGGCCAGCGTCACAGCGCTTTGCAATGCGCTTCTTTTCCGACAATGCCGCCGCCGCCCACCCCAAGGTGATCGAAGCGATCATCGCCGCCAACCGGCTCGACACCGCTTATGATGGCGATGCTTTTTCTGAGCGCCTCGACGGCGCATTCTCCGACCTGTTCGAGCGCGAGGTGCGCGCCTTTTGGGTGACCACAGGGACCGCAGCGAACTGTCTTGCGCTCGCTGCCTTGTGCCCGTCCCACGGCGCGATCCTGTGCCACCGCGACGCGCATATCGAAAATGACGAGGCAGGCGCGCCGGCGTTCTTTTCCGGCGGGTCAAAGCTCAACCTTCTCGATGGGGACGGCGCCAAGGTCTCGCCGGACGCGGTTGAAGCCGCGTGCGCGCGAATCCGGCCCGACGTCCACCAGGTCCAGCCCAAGGCGCTCAGCATTACCAATGCGACCGAATATGGCCTGTCGTATCGCGCCGCAGAGATTGCCGCGCTGGGACATATAACCAAGGCACGCGGCCTGAAATTCCATGTCGACGGCGCACGGCTTGGCAACGCCTTGGCGTTCACCGGCGAAAGTCTTGCCGACACCAGTTGGCGGGCGGGGGTCGACGCCTTGTCGTTCGGCTTCGTCAAGAACGGCGGGCTGTCGGCCGAGGCGCTGATCCTGTTCGACCTCGACCTTGCCGACGAAATCGCGGTGCGCCGAAAGCGGTCGGGGCACTTGCTGTCGAAGGGCCGGATGCTCGCCGCGCAATTGCTTGCGATGGTCGAAGATGGACTGTGGCTCGACAATGCGCGGGCCGCAAATGCTGCTGCGACCGCCCTTGCCAGTGCGGCGGGCAAGCGCCTTGTTTACCCCGTGGAAGCCAATGAACTGTTCGTCCGGGTCAGCGCAGACGAGGCATCACGCCTGCGTGCGCTTGGCTTTGACTTTTATGATTGGGCCCCGGGTGAAATCCGCCTCGTTACTTCATGGGACCAGGACATGGGCGCGGTCGCCCGCCTGGCCGACGCGATTGCCGCTTTATGACCGCCCAGGCGCGCGCGCCGCAGATCGTCATCCCGTTCATCATCTTTACCGTCATCTGGGGGTCGACGTGGATCGTGATCCGTGGCCAGATCGACGGCGTTCCCCCGCAATGGTCGGTCGCCTATCGCTTCGTCATCGCGGCGATCGCGATGATGGGGGTCGCGCTATGGAAGCGAGAGCCGCTCAAGCCCTCGCGCGCGATGCTGGTCGCGGCAGCCTTTCTTGGGCTGTTCCAGTTCGCGGTCAATTTCAACGCTGTCTACTTGGCGGAGCGCCACATCACCTCAGGCGTGGTCGCGACCGTGTTCGCGCTGTTACTCATCCCCTCCAGCTTGCTCGGCTGGGCAATGCTGGGCCAGAAGCCGGGGCCCCGATTCCTGCTGGGATCGTTGGTCGCGATTGCAGGTATCGCGCTGCTGTTCGCCAACGAGCTTGGTAATCGCGCGCAAAGCGCCGAGGCGCTGGCCGCCGGGATCGGCTGGACCCTTTTGGGGATGGTCGGGGCATCGGCCGCCAATGTGTTCCAGGCCCGATCCCAGATCCGCCATCTTCCGCTGTTCGCGCTTCTGGGCTGGTCGATGCTGTTCGGCGCGTTGTTCGATACGCTTATTGCGCTGGTCATGGCGGGGCCGCCGGTGTGGGTCAGTTCGGTCAGCTATTGGGCAGGCCTGGTCTACCTCGCCTTGTTCGCTTCGGTGCTTACCTTCAGCCTGTACTATCCGGTGGTACGCACGATCGGTCCGGGCAAGGCAGCTTATTCCTCAATGCTGGTGCCGATCATCGCCATGGGCTTTTCAACCTGGCTTGAAGATTATCATTGGAACGCGCTGACCATAAGCGGCGGCGTCCTGGCGGTTGGCGGAATGGCGATTGCGATGCGCCGCGACAAAGTCCGGATCGCGGCCCCCGATGCGGCCTGACACCAGATTTTAAGCATCGCGCGCCATATCGGGGCAGATGATCCCGATGCGCAACAGCTCGATTTTCAAGTCGCGGTGGATGGCGCTGCTGTGGGCGGCGGGAATCCTCTATTTCGCTTACGACTTCGTCGGCCAAGCTCCGGCTGGCGATGACAGTTCGGCCGCCGCTTCCCAGCCGACCGACGCGACCGGCGCAAAAGTGACTCCGGAACAGGAACGGGAAATCCGCCAGATCCTCGACCGGATGTGATCAGCAGTCGATCGACTCGATCCGCCAGCGCCGCTGCTCCTCGCTTGAGCCCGGGACATCGTTGACTCGCCGCATCAGCCCCTCGCACTGCATCTTGAATGGCGAACCGTTGCGCAAGGTCAGGTTGAGGGTCAGCGGGACAGTGATAAAGATTGATCCCGCAGCGCCCTCTTCGTCGCGTGGCTTGCCGGCTGCGACCTTGACTTGCGGATAGTCCTCAAGGCTTGCCGCAAATTCCTTCGCATTGGCCGGGTCGCTCCAATATTTGGCCGCTTCGGCGAGGCTTCCACGCGCTACCAGTGCGCCATAATCGGTCATCACCTTGCGCGCCGCTTCCGGCGTTGTGGCCGGCGGAGTCGCCGCGGGAATGGCGGCATTGTCCGAGCCGGAAAAATTGTCGTCGCTTGCCGGCTGCTCGATCAGTGCGTTGCTGCCAAGCTTGTCCTGATTTTCCCTGGAGCAAGCCGCCAAGAGTGCGATCGCCCCAAGCCCTATCGTCAGTAGGCAGTATCTCACGTCAACTCTCCCTTGCAGCGCGCGGGGGGGAACCCCTCGGTTGGCGCTTCGTTCGTTACGCCAGTATAACAGGCTAAATCGTACCGATATCAACAGGGAGAATATCATGGTCGACAATGATGGTGAAAAGACGACGATCGTCGAAACTGGTGGCGGCGGATCGGGCGGGGTTCTTGCCGTGGTGATCCTGATCATCGTCGTTCTGGTTCTGTTGTTCCTGTTCCGCGGCCAACTTGGCCTTGGCACAAGCCAGACCACGGTCGATGTGCCCGACAAGGTCGATATCAACGTCAACACCAACTGAGGCGATTCAAGAACGCTCGCACGCGGGCGCGGTGTTCCCTTCGCGGGGGGGCACCGCGCCCGTTTGTTTTTCTGCGCTGGGCGGACTAACGATCTGCCTCCATGAGCAACGAACGTTCCTACATGACCGGTTTCGGCGGCCATTTCGAAAGCGAGGCGGTGAGAGGTGCCCTGCCGAAGGGGCGAAACAGTCCCCAGAAACCTGCCTTCGGTCTTTATGCCGAGCAATTGTCGGGCAGCGCCTTTACCGCGCCGCGTAGCGAGAACCGCCGAAGCTGGTTGTATCGCCTGCGCCCGACCGCCGACCATCATCCGTTCGTCGCTTATGACGGAGCCGCGCTGGTCGACTGCAAGGCTGCGAACGGCCCGATGGCGCCCAACCGGCTACGCTGGGATCCCCCCGCCGACCTGCCCGATGACGGCGATTTCGTCGATGGGCTTGCAACCATGCTGGTGACCCGCTCGCCCGAAGACCTGGAAGGCGTTGCGGTCCACCTCTATCGCGCCGCCAATAGCATGGCGAACCGGGTGTTCATGGACTCGGACGGTGAACTTCTGATTCTGCCGCAACAGGGCACGCTTCATATCGTGACCGAAATGGGCCGGATGGACGTTCCGGCAGGCTTCGTCGCGCTGATCCCGCGAGGCATTCGCTTCCGGGTCGAAGTGAAGGGCGTGTCGACCGGCTACGTCGCGGAGAATTTCGGCGCCCCCTTTCGCCTTCCGGACCTTGGGCCGATTGGTTCAAACGGACTTGCCAATCCGCGCGATTTCGAGGTCCCGACCGCCTGGTTCGAGGATCGCGACGAACCGTGCGAGGTGATCCAGAAGTCGCTTGGGCACCTGTGGACGACGACGCTTGATCATTCGCCGCTGGATGTCGTCGCATGGCACGGCAATTACGCCCCAAGCCGCTATGAGTTGGCCCGCTTTAACGCCATGGGGACGGTCAGCTTCGACCACCCCGACCCCTCGATTTTCACAGTCCTGACTTCCCCGAGCGACGTAAACGGTCGCGCTAATGCCGATTTCGTGATCTTCCCGCCGCGTTGGATGGTCGCCGAAGATACCTTCCGTCCGCCCTGGTTCCACCGCAATGTGATGAGTGAGGCGATGGGACTTATCCATGGCGAATATGACGCCAAGGCCGATGGCTTCCGGCCGCTCGGACTAAGCCTTCATAACGCGATGGCGGGTCACGGCCCCGATATCGATAGTTGGCGCAAGGCGAGCGAGGCTGAGCTTAAGCCGCAGAAATATGAAGCGACCCTGGCGTTCATGATCGAGACCTGCTGGCCCTACAAACCGACCGCGTTCGCGGCGGAACGCGCCCAGCACGATTATGACCTCGCCTGGACCGGATTTCCCAAAGCACGGGTGCCACGTAAATGACCGACCCCACGATCGACCCGAAGCTTAAATCCTGGGTACCGGGAAGCGGGGAGGGAAGCGACTTTCCGATCCAGAACCTGCCACTCGGCATTTTCTCCGAGGCGAAGGGCCTGCGCCGCCCCGGGGTCGCGATCGGAGATTTCATCCTCGACTTGCCAGCGCTCGCGAATGAAGGATTGCTAGACGAGGATTGGGCGGGCGATCTAGCGCAGCCGGTGCTCAACGCTTTCCTTGCGCGCGGCCATATTGCGATGGACTCGCTTCGCCAGCGGTTGTCGGAGATGCTTGGCGACGAGCGCTATCGCGACGACCTCGAACCGCACCTCATCGGCCAGTCCGAAGTGCATATGCACGTGCCGTGCGTGGTCGGCGACTACACCGATTTTTATGTCGGCATCCATCACGCGATGAACGTCGGCAAGCAGTTCCGGCCCGACAACCCGCTGCTGCCCAATTACAAGCATCTGCCGATCGGCTATCACGGGCGTGCAAGCTCGATCCGGGCAACCGGCGAGGCAGTGATCCGCCCCAATGGTCAGCGCAAGGCGCCCGATGCCGATACGCCCGAATATGGTCCCTCGCGCCGCCTCGATTACGAGCTTGAGATGGGCATATGGATCGGGGAGGGCAATGAGCTTGGCCGACCAATCCCGATGCGTGAAGCGAGTGATCATATCGCCGGCTATTGCCTGCTGAACGACTGGTCGGCGCGCGACATCCAGGCGTGGGAATATCAACCCTTGGGTCCATTCCTCGGCAAGAGTTTCCTCACCACCTTGAGCCCGTGGGTAATCGCACCCCAGGCGCTGGTGCCGTTCCGCGTAGCGATGCCAAGCCGGGCCGAGGGCGACCCCGATCCCTTGCCGTACCTGACCGATCCCGCCGACCGCGAGTCCGGTGGACTGGAAATCGAGCTTGAAGTGACCCTCACGACCGCGAAGATGCGCAAGGCCGGGCTCGCGCCCCACGTTCTGTCGCGCGGGACTGCGAGCGCTGCGATGTACTGGTCAGCGGCGCAGATCGTCACCCATCACACCGCCAACGGCTGCAACCTCCAGCCCGGCGACCTTATCGGCACCGGCACCTTGTCGACCGACAGCGACGATGGCCTCGGCTCGATGCTTGAAATCAGTCGCGGCGGCAAACAGCCGATCACCCTAGCGAGCGGCGAAACGCGCAGCTTCCTTGAGGACGGCGATGAGGTCACGCTGCGCGCCTGGTGCGAGCGTGACGGCGCGAATCGGATCGGCTTTGGCGAATGTTCGGGCCGGGTCGAGGCTGCACCCGTGATCTAGGCGTTGCGACGCAGCAAATCCGCAAGCGCATAGAGGCGGTCGAGGGTCGGGGTTGCGATCCCTTCGCGCCGCGCAATTTCTATTGGTGCGCCGAGCAGGGCATCAAGTTCTAGCGGCCGGCGCGCCTCAAGGTCCTGGAGCATCGAGGTCTTGAACGCGCCAAGCCGCGCGGTGACGTCCATCCGCTCGTCCGGAGTTTCGCTGATCGCGCAGCCGATGGCAGTGCCGATAAGCGCCAATTCGGTCATCCCGTCGCGCTGGATTGCACGGCAGCCTGCACTTGCAAGGATCTGGTCGCACGTCGCCCGAGTCAGCGCGGAGATCGGGTTGGTGGTCGCATTGCCCCACAATTTGTACCAGCAGTCAGCGCGGATCTGATCGCTTGGAGCGGCCGCAACGCCGGCACTTTCAAATAGCCCGCAAAGGTGCGTGACCCTCCCGCTTGGTCCGCCGCGCGGCTCGCCAAGGATCAGCCGATCGACGTGATTGACACGAACCGTGGCGTCCTCGTCGCGGGTCGCCGACGCGTGGACGACACAGCCGATGACCTGGGCGGGTGGGACCGCAGCGGCAACGGCACCGCCGGGATCGACCGCGTCCAGCGGCTCGTCGGTGAACCACCAGGGCACGCCGTTGATTGCCGGGATAACCAGCGTTTGCGGGCCGATGCGGCCGGCAATCGTGGGCAGGGCGGCGGCAAGCGCGGTCGTCTTGACCGCGATGATGAGGATGTCGGGCGCCGCGCCTAGCGCTGCAAATCTAGCCTCCACGCGCTCATCGCGCTCGACTACGGTGAGACGATCCACAGGCCCGCGGCTTCCGATCGCCTCGACCCGGTGTCCGTCCAGCGCCAGCCGCGCCGCCAGCCAGCCGCCAATTGCTCCGGCACCGATGATTGAAATGTTGCGAGATGCGTTCATCGGCTCGACTATCGTCGAGGCCGCGTGGCCCTGCAATGGCTTACCATGTCGGGACGTAGTGGAGTGGTGCCGCTTACAGGACTCGAACCTGTGACCCCCGCATTACGAATGCGATGCTCTACCAACTGAGCTAAAGCGGCACGGCCTTGGGAATAGGCAGCGGCTGCCACTAACAGCGCGACCCTTGATCGGCAAGGGCAGATAGGCTGGCTCGCAGGGCATTACTTGCGCGCACAAAATTGCCGAAAAAAGGCAAGCCGCTTCAACTTCTTAACGGTTTCTTCACCGTGTTTGTCCAATTTCGCTCCGAACTGGAGGCAGTGGGGCCCATAGGTTGATGGACGGTTACAGCTCATTCCCGAGCGACCTTGACGATGCGGATACGGTTTCGGCCGGCTCGGCCACCAAGAGTCATTCGCTATCCATCGGCACCGACGAGCGGCGCATGCACGTTCGCGCGTATAACTTCTGGGTCTCGTTGCTCGATGACCGCGACTTTCCGTCGGTCGAGGATCTCAAGACCGAAGACCTCGACGATTTTTCCGGCAACAGCGTTTTGCTCGATTTCACCAGCGGGCATGACAACCCGGCGCTGCCGTTCGTCGGCGCCGCGATCCTCGCCGAATGCGGCCTCGATGAGGGCGTCCAGGAAATTCGCGACGTTCCCAGTCGCTCGCTACTGTCACGCCTGACCGATCATTATATGCAGATCATCGCCAACCGCGCGCCGGTCGGCTTTGAGGCGGAGTTCGTCAACCAGCGTGGCGAGCACATCTGCTATCGCGGAATACTCCTCCCTTTCTCGTCGGACGGCGACACCATCGACTTCATCTACGGGGTGATCAACTGGAAGACCCAGGACCCGGAGGTGGTGGAAGCGCGCCGGCAGGCGGCGCAAGAACCGATCCGCGCGGCTCTTCCCGGCAGCAACAACCCCGTTGAATCTGTCGAGCTGGAAAGTGCTGAAAAGCCTGGCCTGGAGCCGGTAATCGAGCGTGCCGAGCGGACTACGCCGTCAACGACGTCGATCTGGGACGAGGAAGACTATGTCGCGCCGGCGCCAATCGCCCCACCGCCAATCATCTTCTACGATTTCGAGGACGAGGAAGACCTTCCCAAGCGCGCGCCTGCGGCGACCTACGTGCCGTTCGCGACCGCGGACAAGCTCGAGGAGGAGGAGGCTCTCTCTGTGCTCCCGGACAACCCGACTGCGACAAATGGACCAAGCGCCGAACAATCTGAGGTGTCGTACACAGACGATGACATGCTGGACCTGACGGCGGTCGCCCAAGCGCTCGCCGTGACCGCTCCGGCAGCATCGAACGACGAAGCGGAAACTAGCGACGGCACACTCATCCTCGACCAGGCGTTACGCTCCATGGTCGAAGACCCGGAGGCGGCTTTCCTGGCGCCGGCAAGCGTGCTTCCGCCCGCCCCGGTGGCAGGGCTTCCCGAAACGCTGCCGGATGCGCTAGCCCTTGTACCTTCGCCTGCCGCCGTCGACGCAGGCCTAGTCGACCGGTTGATCGCAGCGCGGGAAACCGCCGAACTGGCCAAGGCCGGGGAAGGGCGCACCCGCGCCGCATTGTACAAGGCGCTTGCCCTAGCCTACGACTTCGCGCTCGCGGGACGTGATAACCCCAGTGATTATGGGCGGTTGCTCGAGCAATCGGGTCTCAAGGTCCAGGATCGTGCGCCCATGACCCCCGTGGTCAAGCTGGTCTTCGGGATCGACTACGACAAGGCCCGGGTGACGGAATTCTCGGCTGCCTTGTCCTTTGCGGATCGCAAGGCCGTGTCCGCCGGTGACTTCGAAGATTTCATCGCCGGTCAGACCGGCGGCCTAAAGGCGCTGGTCGCTGCCGAACGCAAGGCGCGCAAGCCCGAAGGAAGCAAGGGCGATGACAAGTTCGCCAAGGCGGCCGCACAGTTGATGCAGGCGCCGACATTGTCCGAGGCACAACTGGCGAAGGCCGGTGAGCTTACCGTGCTGGTGGTACGCCGCGCTCTCGACGGCAGCCTTGAGCCGGTCGCAATGCTGATCGACGAGGGATTGAGCGAGAAAGTGATCCGCAAGGTCGCGGGTTAGGGCCACCACCAAGTCCCTGCGAAGGTGCTTGAGCCAGCCGGTTGGAATGCAACATTGGCGGTCGAAATGCCCCTTTCCCCTTGTCGGTTCACTGGAGCGGGGTCTATAGGCGCACGCCTCTAGCGCCACCCGCTTT
This sequence comes from uncultured Alphaproteobacteria bacterium, assembly GCA_963703115.1. Taxonomy (GTDB): domain Bacteria; phylum Pseudomonadota; class Alphaproteobacteria; order Sphingomonadales; family Sphingomonadaceae; genus Sphingomicrobium. The sequence goes on along the minus strand of OY969788.1, from coordinate 1,850,442 downwards.
CCGGAGCCCTGCCTGCATGAACGCCCCCACGCGCCTCGCCCGTCCGCTGGTCGAGCTCATCCGCAAGGCGCTTACCAAGAATGCTCTGCCCGACGAGATCGTCGCGCTTTCGAAGGACGCCGAAGAGGCCGCCGCCCAATTCCTCGCGGAAGTTGGCGCGGTGCGCAGGCCGGGCGAAGTCGCCTTGAAAATCGAATCGCTCGGCGGTGAGGCGGGAAGGCGGCGCATGCGCATCGGGATCGTCAACGACGACATGCCGTTCCTGGTCGATTCGGTCGCCAATTCGATCGCCGGTCGGGGCCTTGCCATCTACAGCCTGCTGCATCCCGTGGTGTGCGTCGAACGTGACGACGAGGGCGAACTCGTTGCGATCGAACCGATGTGCGAAGATCGCACCCGCCGCGAGTCGATGATCTACCTCGAGCTCGATCGGGCAGATGCCAAAATCCGCCAGGAAGTGGCCGCCGAGCTACGCCGGGTATTGACCGACGTCAGGACCGCAGTTCGCGACTGGAAATTGCTTCAGTCCAAGATGCATGAGGACGCGGGCAAGGTGCCTGATCCGGAAGCCGGCGCGCTTCTCAACTGGTTTGCCGACGGCGCGATGACCCTGCTTGGCTATCATGTCGAACGCCCCGGGGAAGCTCCGAGCGAGGGCCTGGGTATTTTCGCCCGTCCCGGCGACCCTACCGACAGCGGCGGTTGCGCCGAGGCGATGCGCTATTTCACAAGTGGCGGCGAAGTGCCTCTTCTGGCCAAGGCGGAATTGCGCTCGACCGTGCACCGCCGGGTCCCGCTGGACCTGGTCGTCGTCCCGATCCTTGAGAAGGACAAGGTCACCGGGATCGGGGTTCACGCAGGCCTGTGGACCAGCGAGGCGCTTCGGGTTCCGCCCGAGCAGGTGCCAGTATTACGTCGCCGTCTTGAGCATCTCGACAAGGACTTCGGGTTCGATCCCAAGGGGCATTCGGGCAAGGCGCTAAGGCATGCGGTCAGCTCCCTTCCGCGCGACCTTCTGATCAATCTCAATTTTGACAGCGTGCGGCAGCTTGCGGCGATGGCGATGTCGCTTGCCGACCGCCCGCGCCCCGCACTGATGCAGGTTCGCTCGATCCTGCGGGGGCATTTGTTCAACTTCGTGTGGCTTCCCCGCGAAGACCTGACCACCCAACGCCGGATTGCGATCGCGGCTCTTCTGGAACGCGCGGTCGGTTCACCGGTGACCAATTGGTCGGTCGAGCTTGGGGAGGGCGATCTCGCGCTCATCCGCTATTCGCAGTTCATCGATAACGATGCGCCCATGCCGGACACTGCGCGGCTCGATGACCAGATCGTCGAAATGGTCCGCGGCTGGGCCCCAGCGGTCGAGGGTGAGTTAATCCGAGTCGCCGGTGCATCGCGCGCGACCAGGCTTGCTCTGACGTACATCCACAGCTTCCCCGACGACTACCGCGCCCGCACCAGCCCGGCCGAAGGTGCCGCCGACATCCTGCGCTTGTGTGCATTGAGCGGCGACAAGGACCGCGATGTCCGCCTCAGCCGGTCCGAAGAAGAAGGCGCGAACAAGCTCAAGCTCAAGACCTACCGTTCGGGCGACATCATGGCGCTCAGCGAAGTAGTTCCGGTGCTCGAGAATTTCGGGCTCCGGGTGCTGGAAGAACTGCCGACCGAACTCGGCAATTCCAAGGGCTATATCCATGACTTTACCGTCGAAGTCGTCGAAGGCACGGATACTGACGCGATTTTCGCCCGGATCGGGGAGATCGAGCGCGCCATCGCCCACGTGCTGTGCGGCCAGGCCGAAGATGACGAGTTTAACCAGCTGGTCCTCTATGCCGGGCTCGACACCAGGGCGGTCGTCTGGTTGCGTGCCTGGTTCCGCTACCTGCGACAGACCGGCTCCAGCTTTGGCCTGCTGACAATCGTCGATGCGCTTCGCGGCTCGCCTTATGCGACCAGGACGCTGGTCGCGCTGTTCACCGCGCTCCACGATCCCGATTCAGCCGACGAAGCCGAGGCGGAAAAGATTCGCAAGGCGATGAGCGCTGCGCTGGCCCAGGTCGGCTCGATCGACCATGATCGAATCCTTCGTCAATTATATTCGCTGGTGGAAGCGATCGTTCGCACCAACGCGTTCGCGCCGGCCGCCGACGAAGCGCTTGCATTCAAGATTAATTCGGCACTGGTCCCCGGGCTTCCCGCCCCGGTCCCGTGGCGCGAAATCTGGGTGTACAGTCCGCGCGTCGAGGGGATTCACTTGCGCGGTGGGCCGGTCGCCCGCGGCGGACTTCGCTGGTCCGACCGCCGCGACGACTTCCGAACCGAAATCCTGGGCCTGATGAAAGCGCAGCTGGTCAAGAACGCAGTGATCGTTCCGACCGGCGCCAAGGGTGGGTTTTATCCCAAGCACCTGCCCAATCCGGCGCAGGATCGCGACGCCTGGATTGCCGAAGGCACTGAAAGCTACCGGGTGTTCATTCGCTCGCTCCTCTCGATCACCGACAACCTGGTGGAAAACAAGGTCGTCCACCCGGAGCGCGTGGTAATCCACGATGGCGACGATCCTTATTTCGTCGTCGCTGCCGACAAGGGAACCGCAACCTTTTCGGACATCGCCAACGCAATCGCGCTGGAACGCGGTTTCTGGCTTGGTGACGCGTTCGCGTCGGGAGGCTCGAACGGCTACGACCACAAGGCGATGGGCATCACCGCCAAGGGCGCGTGGATTTCGGTCCAGCGCCACTTCCTCGAGATGGGGATCGACGTCCAGAAGGAATTGATCACCGTCGCCGGGGTCGGCGACATGTCGGGCGACGTGTTTGGCAACGGCATGTTGCTGTCGAACGAGTTGAAACTCGTCGCTGCGTTCGACCATCGCCACATTTTCATCGATCCCGATCCCAACCCGCACACCAGCTGGGCCGAGCGCAAGCGGATGTTCGACCTGCCGCGCTCAAGCTGGGACGATTACGACCGTTCGCGACTGTCGAAAGGCGGCGGGATCTATTCGCGCGCCGATAAGATCATCAAGCTGTCACCCGAAGCCCGAGCCGCGCTTGATACCGACCAAGTGGAACTTGATCCCACCAGCCTCATAAACATCATCCTCAAGGCCCCGGTCGATTTGTTGTGGTTCGGCGGCATCGGCACCTACATCAAGTCGCTGGCACAGACCGACGCGCAGGTCGGCGATCCCGGCAATGACGCGCTTCGTGCCAATGCTGCCGAAGTACGCGTGAAGGTCATCGGCGAAGGCGCCAACCTTGCGATTACGCAAGCCGGCCGGATTGAGTTCGCGGAGCATGGCGGTCGCATCAACACCGACTTCATCGACAATTCGGCGGGCGTCGATTGTTCGGACAACGAGGTCAACATCAAGATTCCGCTCAACCGCGAAATGCTTGAAGGAAAGCTGCAGCTCGACAAGCGCAACAAGCTCTTGGCCCGGATGACTGACGAAGTTTCCGATCTCGTGCTGGAGGATAACCGGCTGCAAACCTTGGCGCTTTCGATCGCCGAAAGCGGCGGCGCGACGGCCCTTCCGGGTTATGTCCGGACAATGGAGCTGCTGGAGGCATCAAGCCGCCTTGACCGCCGGGTCGAGGGCCTAAAGTCGAGCGACGAGCTGCTTCGCCGCGCGCAGGAGAACCGCGGCCTTACCCGGCCCGAGCTCGCCGTCGTCCTGTCGGTGTCGAAGATCGCGCTACAGGACGCAGCGGAAGAGCTGGAGCTTGCCGACGATCCGCTGGTCGGGCCGCAATTGTTCGATGCATTCCCCAAGCCGATGCAAAAGGCGCACGCGGACTCAATCCGCCATCACCGACTGCGTAATGAGATTCTTGGCACCAAGGTCGCCAATCGCCTGGTCAATCGCCTTGGCCCTGGCGTCGCTTTCGACCTGATGGAGGAAGAAGGGTCGTCGCTTGGGCAGGTCGTGACCGCGTTCCTTGTTGCAGAGCGGCTGCTTGGCCTGCCTGACCTGTGGGCGAAGATAGAGAATTCAGTTCTTCCCGAAAGCGTGCGGATTGAATTGTTCGCGATCGCGGCCCAATCGATCCGCGCCCACATGAGCGACATCATTCGCGCTGCAAGTGGGGAAACCAATGTCGCCAAACTGGCCGACATGTTGGGTCCCGGTTTCAACAAGATCGCGGCGCAGGCGACGAAGCTCATCCGCTCGGAGGTCAAGAATGAGGCGGCGTCGCGGCGCGATCGATTGCTCGCGATCGGAGCGGGTGATGACATCGTGAAGGGCCTCGTGCGGCTTTACGAGCTCGACGGTGTGTTCGGTCTCGCCGCACTTGCCGCGCACAAGAAGCAGGATGAGCTTGAGCTGACGCGCGCGTACACCAAATTGGGTGAGGAAATGGGGCTCGACTGGGCGCAGCAGCAGGTTGCGATGTTTGTTCCTACCGACCAGTGGGAGCGGCTGCTGGTGGCCGGCCTTGCGCGCGATTTCGAGCAGTTGCGGATCGAGTTCCTGAGCCGCTCACGTTCGAGCGACCTAAGCGCGGTGGTCGATGGTTGGATCAACCGCAACCGCGCTCGGATCGACCAGTATCGCGCCCTAGTCGAGCGAGCGCGAGCGGGTGGCAATGTAAGCGCGGCAATGCTCGCACAGCTTGCCGGACAGGCAAGGATCCTGCTCGGTCGATGACCAGGGTTGCGGTGCTGGTCCCTGCGCCCGGCTATCCGCTGGAATGGGACTGGGCATATCGGGTCGAAGCGCAGGCGCTGGAGCGCGCCGGGATGAAGGTCGAACCGATAGCCTGGACCGAGGCGGCCAATTTCGCATCGTTCGACGCGGTGTTGCCGCTGGTCGCCTGGGGATACCAGTCGGACCCGTCACGCTGGAACGGCTGCCTTGACCTGCTAGAGGAACAGGCGCGCTCGGTCCTTAATCCGGTTACCGTGCTTCGTTGGAACAGTGACAAGTCCTATCTCGACGATCTTGCGGTCGCGCGCGTGGCGACGATCCCGACCCTGCGCTTTGCAGCGTTCGACGAGACGGGCCGAGCTGCGGCTCACGACAGGTTCGGGGAAGAAATCGTGATCAAGCCGCCGGTTTCCGCTTCGGCTTACGGCACCTATCGTCTGGCGAGCAGCGACCCGCTTCCCGAACCTGCGCGCGGTCGCCCAATGCTCGCTCAGCCATTTTGTCCGGCGGTGATGGACGAAGGCGAATATTCGTTGCTGTTCTTCGGGCACGTCTACAGCCACTGTCTCGTCAAGCGGCCCAGGAATGGCGACTATCGGGTCCAACAGCACCTCGGCGGGTCGGAAGTGCCGTGCGATCCGCCCGAAGGGGCAGTCGAAATTGCCCAGGCCGCGCTCGACGTTGCGCCGGGCCGCTGCACATACGCGCGCGTCGACCTACTTCGCGGGCCCGACAATGCGCTCAGGGTAATCGAACTTGAACTGATCGAGCCCGCATTGTGGCTGGAGTGCTGCGATGAGGCACCGCGCGCGTTCGCATCAGCGGTGCTCGGCGCAATTCAGCAATAGCCACTGGCGCAGCGCGCTGGTGAGGTTGGGTGGAGCAGGGCACTCCAAACGCTCCGCATCGATCCGGGCGACCAGCGCATTGATCGGACAATTTTCGCTCCGTGCCGCAGCTTCAAGCGCGGCCCAGAACATCGGCTCGAGGCTGATCGAAGTCTGATGCCCGGCAATCAACACTGAACGCTTTTTGGGCGGGGCGTAGGAAGGGCGCACGGATCAGCCCGTCAATACATGTGCTGGCCGCCGTTGATGGACAAGGTCGAGCCAGTCACGAAGCCCGCGTCCTCGGCAACCAGGAACGCCACGCCGCGCGCGATTTCACTTGCCTGTCCCAGCCGGTTGACCGGGATCTTGGCGATGATCTTGCCAAGCACCTCCGGCGGCACTGCGGCAACCATGTCGGTATCGATATAGCCCGGGGCGATCGCGTTGACGGTCACGCCGGCGCGTGCGCCTTCCTGCGCCAGGGCCTTGGTAAAGCCGTGGATGCCGGACTTGGCAGCGGCATAATTGACCTGGCCATATTGGCCGGCCTGGCCGTTGATCGAGCCGATGTTGACGATCCGTCCGTAGCCGCGGCTGGCCATGCCTTCGAACACCGCCTTGGCCATGTTGAAACACCCGCCAAGGTTGGTGTCGATAACGTCCTGCCATTGCTGCTGGCTTTGCTTTTTCATCGTCGCGTCGCGGGTAATCCCGGCGTTGTTGACGAGGACATCGACCGGGCCGAGTTGGGTTTCGACTTCGGCAACGCCTTTCTGGCACGCTTCGAAATCGCTGACATCCCACTTGAAGGCAGTAATCCCAGTGCGGTCGGAAAATTCACGCGCCCGCTCATCATTCCCCGCGTAATTGGCTGCGACGGTCATTCCCATGTCTTTCAACGCGACGCTGATCGCCTCACCTATGCCACGCGTACCGCCAGTGACGATTGCCACTCGACCCATATCCTGTCTCCTCTATCGATGATCTCCCAACGGGCGATTAGGCCGCAGGTTGCCACCCGGCAAGTTCGCGCCGGACCAGCGCCTCGAGCATGTCCATGCCCGCTTGGCCAGCATTGAGGCAGTCGAGGCGCGCGAAATGGGTCCCGCCAGCAGCGAGGAAATCCGCGCGCCCGCGAATTCCAAGCTCTTCGATCGTTTCCAGACAGTCGGCGGAAAAGCCCGGCGCGGCAATCGCCAGCTTGGTCACGCCCTGGCCCGGATAGGCCTTGAGCAGTGCATCGGTCGCCGGCTCAAGCCACTTGGCGCGTCCGAATCGTGACTGGAAGGCGGTATCGACCTCGATCCCCATTGCCTCTGCCACCAGTCGCGCGGTCTTGCGGCAGTGGCAATGATAGGGATCGCCGAGTTGGAGCGTCCGTTCCGGCATTCCATGAAAGCTCAATAACAGCCGGTCGGGCGTGAAATCGAGCGCCCCGATCTGCCGGCCAAGATCCGCCACGAGCGCGCCGATATAGGCCGGATCGTCGTAATAAGGCGGAAGCGTGCGCAACGCGGGCTGCCAGCGCATTCTGGCCAGCGCAGCAAACGCGGCATCGTTGGCGGTCGCGGTCGTCGCCGCGCAATATTGCGGATAAAGCGGCGCGACCAGGATCCTGTCGCAGCCCTGGTCCTTCATCGCGGTAATGACCTTGTCGATCGACGGATTACCGTAGCGCATCGCCCATTCCACCCTTACTTCCCACCCCAGCCGCTCTTGCAGCGCCTCGGCCTGGGCGCGGGTTATCGCGGCCAGCGGCGACCCCTGGTCGGTCCACACCTGGGAATAGGCATGGGCGCTCTTCCTGGGGCGCACGTTGAGGATGATTCCGCGCAGGATCGGCTGCCACAACAAGGGCGGGATTTCGACCACGCGGGGATCGCTCAGGAACTCCTTCAAGTAGGTTCGCACCGCCTTGGCGTCGGGTGCATCGGGAGTCCCGAGATTGGTCAGCATTATGCCGATCCTTGGGCGCGGAATATCGGGATGGGATTTTTGCGGTCGGCTCATGATCAACCCATAGGCACGAAGGGCAGGTTGCGCATCCTTCTCCCGCTTCCCGATTGCACCGCGTCGGCGATGGCAGCAGCGACCGGGACGGCGCCAAGGCCGGAAAGACCCCCCGGCGGATCGCTTCCTGGCATGAACTCCACGATGATTTCGGGCGTATCTGCAATGCCCTGCAGTCCGGCACTTCCAAGCGAGCGCGAACGGGCCACGCCGCCGCTAAATTCCGGCTCCGCTATCCGGGCCTGGGCCAGCCCCCAGATCAGTGCAGCTTCGACCTGGCTCGTGGCAAGTCGGCGGTCGACGACTTGCCCCGCATCGACGGCGGCTACCAGTCGGTGGACCTTCAGTCCGCGCACCGGGTCGATGCTAGCAGAAGCAATGACCGCGATGTGCGATCCAAACGCCGACGCACCGGCAAGGCCCATCGTGCTTCCGTCCTGCCCTCCGTCCCATTCGGAAAGGGTGGCGACGCGCTGGAAACAGTGTGCGAGGCGCGGATTGCCGCCGAGCAGCGCCATTCGGTAGGACAATGGCTCTTTACCCAGGTACCGGGCAAGTTCGCCGATAAAGCTTTCGACAACGAACGCCATTTCGCGCTGGGGCGATCCGCGCATGTAGCCGATGGCATAGGGAAGGTCGGGTGTCGCGCCCCGGATCCTGACATGGGGCAGCGAATAAGGCACCGCGCGCCCGTCGAACCGCTCGGCCAGGCGCGTTTGCGGTTCAGCACCCGACAGGCGCTGCATGGTCGCGGCCATGCCATCGGCACTTACCCAGTCGATCGAGATGCTGGTCGGCAAGCCGCCGCGACCAATCCGCGCCTTGCACCGCGCAAGCGCGCCAGTCGACAAGGGGGCCAAATTCTGGCTGACCTTGTGCGGAAGGGTGACCTGCACCGGCCGTCGCAGCTTTTGGGCAAGGTCGATCGCAATCGGCAAGGCGCGATTTTCCAGTGCGCGCCCGGCCGGTTCGCCGACCGGCATCGGGTAAAGCGCCCGGGCACCCAAGTCCGACGCGAACCCGGGTGCCTGGCTTCCTGCCCAGCATTCCAGGCGGTCGTGGACGATCCGCGCGGTTGCGCTTTCCGGCTCAAGCGCAAGATGTTGTGACGGTGCGACATAGTAAGTCGCAGCAAGCGCCGCTGCACCAGCGATCGGACCGGGATCTTCGCCAACCTCCATCAGGTCGTGCCAATCTCCGGCATCCAGGGCGGCATCGAACCAGGGCCGGGCATCACCAGTGAACGCCGGTCCATCGAGGCGGACTTCGAGTGCGCTGATCGCCCGTTCGGCCTTCGACCAATCATCGGCAACCACCGCTACCCAGCCTTCTCCGGTGCCGACATGGCGGATTCCCAGCATGCCCCCAATCCGGGTGCGATCGAAGCCGGCGATACGGCCACCAGTGGGCGCCAGTCGCACCGAAGCGTGGAGCAAGTCGGGCAGGCGGACATCTGGTCCAAGGCGGAAGCTTCCGTCGGTTTTTGCCGGGCCATCCAGCCGCGTGCGCGCGACCGCTTGTGCACGCGCCCGGGCCTTTCGCGGACCGACATTGGCCGGTGACAGGGTAGAGGCTTCGCCCGCAAGCTCTGCGAATGACAAGGCGCGCCCGGGCGCAAGCACGAAGCTGTCGGCGCAGTCGAAATCGGTGGCGTTAAAGTCGGTTCGGCGGGCAGCGGCAGCGACCAGCATTCCGCGCGCCGCGCGTGCTGCTGCAGTCATCGGCGCGCCAAATGCCCGGATCGAGGTGGCACCCGCGGTGATTCGGGCCGCTTCACCTCCAACACTCCAGCGGCGAAAGGCGCCTAAGTGGTCCAGCCAGCCTTCGTTACCGGCCAGCGAATTGTCAAAGCCGCCTTCCAGCGGTGCCGGCTCGACCGCAATATCGCGCCAGGCCGCGCCCAGTTCCTCGGCGACGATCATCGGAAGCGCGGTCCAGATTCCTTGGCCGGTTTCGACTTGCGGAACCGCGACAGTCACCGCTCCAGTCGGCGCAATCCTGATGTAAGAGTTGAACGCATAGTCGCCATTGGGCCCGGGCTCGTTCGCGCTCTCGGGCCACAGCGCGACCGCAACCACCAGCCCGGCTGCAGCAGAGCCGCCAATCAGCAGGGTACGCCGGGCGATGCGCATTTGCGACTAGCGGTATCGGGCCTTGAGCGCCTGGCGGTCGATCTTGCCAGTGCCCAGCTTGGGCAGTTCAGCGGTTACGAAATAGAACCGCTCGGGCACCTTGAACTTGGCGACCTGGCCTTCGAGGAAGGTCCGCAAGGCCGCTTCGGTAACGCCGTCCTGGCTAGGATGTACGACCGCCACCGGAACTTCGCCCAGTCGTTCGTCGGGGGCGCCGAATACGCTCACCTCGGCGACATTGGGATAGGCGTAAATCGCTGCTTCGACTTCTGCAGTCGAGATATTCTCTCCGCCGCGGATCACGATTTCCTTCTTGCGATCGACGATGAACAAATAGCCGTCTTCGTCGAGATACCCGATGTCGCCGGTACGCACATATCCATCGCCGGTGAACAGCGCCTCGGTCGCTTCGGGGGCATTCCAATAGCCCCGGATATTGGCCGCGCTGCGAATTGCGATTTCCCCGGTCTCGCCGCTTGGCAGGTGGCGGTCCCCCGGGCCCAGGATCGCCAGTTCGACGAACGGGAAGTGCGCCCGGCCGGTTGATTCGGGCTTGGCCGCGTAATTGCCCCAGAAGTTATGCGCACCGACCGCATTGGTCTCGGTCAGTCCGTACCCCAGGGCGGGCTTAGCCAGCGGGAATTCCTGTTGTAGCCGCTCGACATGCGCGACCGGACGCGGCGCACCGCCAGCGGCGACGTCGGTCATCGAGGACAAATCATATTTTGAATGGTCGGGATGGCTCATCAACTCAAGGCTCATAGTCGGTACGCCGACGAAATAGGTGACCCGTTCCTTCTCGATCAGCTTGAGCGCTTCCAGCGCGTCCCACTTGTGCATCATCACCAGGCACCGCCCGACCACGAACGAAGTGAGGAACACCGGCACTTCGCCGGTGACGTGAAACAATGGAACTGCAAGCAGGACACGGGGCTTTTCTGCCGGCGCACGTCCGTCCTGGGTCAACAGCCCAAGCATCGTCAGCAAGCCCGCGGCGTAGGTATAAGCCGCGGTTGTCACTGCGCGGTGGGTCGAAAGCGCTCCCTTGGCCTCACCAGTCGATCCAGAGGTGAAAAGGATCGTGGCATCGTCTTCCGGGGCAATGTCGGGAAGGCTTGCGCCTTCGCCGCCTTCGATCAGGCAAGCTAGGGCTTCGCTTGCACGACGCTTGATGTCGATCGTTTCCAATCGACATTCCGGGCAGGTTGCAGCGATCATCTTGGCGCGCGGCGCATCGGCAATCACCAGTACCGGCTGCGTCAGGTCGAGGGCGTGCTTGAGTTCATGTTCGCGCCACCAGCCATTGAGAAGGGTTGCGACGGCGCCCGCCTTGATCACCCCCATGTAGGCGATGATCCACGACGGGCAGTTGCGCATCGCGATCCCGACGCGGTCGCCCTTTGCGATGCCGCGCGCAACAAGCCCCAGCGCCACCTTGTCGGACAGGGTGTCAAGGTCAGGAAAATCGAAGCGTTCATCGCCCGCGACCAATGCCTCATGCTCGGCATTGGCGGCGGCGAAGAACTTGAACATGCCGGGAAGCGTGCCCGGGAAATTTTTCGGATAGACGCGGCCCTGTTCATCCCGTTCTAGTGCAAGCATGCCGTCGCTCGACGTCAATTGGCCGATGATCGCATTGTATCGAAGGTCAAGTTCGCTCGGCATTCATGCTCCTTTGCCCTTTGGCCTCAGTCATCTTATGGGGGCGTGTACCCTTTGGGGAAAGTTTTTTGCGGAACGACATGCAGACCGATCCTTTCCAGAATTTTACGTCCTTTCCCGACCTTGGCCTGTCGCCGGTGCTGCTTTCGATCGGTTCGTTCGACTTGCGCTGGTATTCGATCGCCTATTTCGCGGGCATCGTGGTCGGCTATTGGTACCTGCTCAAGCTGGTCGCCCAGCCGGGCTCGCCGATGGGTCGGCGCCATGCTGACGATCTCATCAACTACGCGTTCGCGGGCGTCGTGCTGGGGGGGCGGCTGGGCTACGTGCTATTCTATAATTTCAGTTACTACCTCCATAACCCGCTCGAAATCGTGAAGTTATGGGACGGGGGGATGAGCTTCCACGGCGGCGTCATCGGCACCTCGCTTGCGATCATTATTTTTGCGCGCCGCAACCAGCTCGATTGGCTGCGGGTCCACGATTATGTTGCCTGCTGTGTCCCGTCGGGCCTGTTCTTTGGGCGGCTGGCCAATTTCGTGAACCAGGAATTGTGGGGCGCTCCGACAACGGTGCCGTGGGCCATCCGCTTTGTCGAAATGACCCCGTTCGGGCCGGCATTAGGCCCGCCGCGCCATCCCAGCCAGCTTTACGAGGCGGTGCTTGAAGGCCTTGTCCTGTTCGCAATCCTTGCCTTCCTGTTCTGGAAGACCAAGGCCCGCTACTGGCCGGGCTTTCTGGTCGGCACCTTTATCTTTTTCTACGGGGCCTTCCGCTTCCTGATCGAGTTCATCCGGGAACCCGACAGCCAGCTTACCGGATTTGCGCAGGCCACCGGGCTTCATATGGGCCAATGGCTGAGCGTGCCGATGATCCTTGGCGGGCTGTTCCTGATGGCGACCGCAAAGCGGCGTCGGTTACGGGTTGAGCCGACCTTCGGCTCTTCCAGCATTTCGTGACCCCGCTTGAGCGCGCGCTTCGCGACCGCTTGCGGCGCGAGGGGCGAGTGCCGCTCGAGGCGTTCATGGAAATGTGCAACGCTTATTATTACGCGACCCGCGACCCGTTGGGCGCCGACGGGGATTTCACGACAGCGCCCGAAATCTGCCAGATGTTCGGGGAATTGTGCGGCGCCGCACTGGCCGATTGCTGGAAACGCAGCGGCGGGCCCGATACTGCAATCTATGCCGAACTGGGTCCTGGCCGCGGAACACTTGCCGCCGACGCGCTGCGGGTGATGCGAAAGACAGGCTTCGGCGCCAAGGCTCATTTGGTGGAAACCAGCGAAACGTTACGGGCAGCCCAATTGCAAGCGGTGCCGGACGCGGTTCATCATCAACAGATTGCGGACCTGCCCAAGGTGCCTTTGCTGTGTCTTGCCAACGAATTTTTCGACGCGCTGCCCATTCGCCAGATGGTTGACGGGTTCGAACGCCACGTCGTGCTGACCGGCGGCGAACTGGCATTCGATCGCGACGGAACGACTGTCGAACTATCTCCTGTCCGTGAGGGCGTTATGGAGCACCTCGCCCGCCACCTGGCAACGCATGGCGGGGTCGGGATTGTCATCGACTATGGCCATACCCGAAGCGCTCCCGGCGACACGCTGCAGGCGGTCAAGAGTCATCGCTTTGCTGCGGTTCTTGCCGACCCCGGTGAGCAGGACTTGACGGCGCACGTCGATTTCGAAGGGCTGGCCGAAGCGGCAGTTCGCGGCGGTGCGCGTGTCACTGAGCTTGCGACTCAAGGTGACTGGCTTTCGCGACTGGGCCTCGAAGCGCGTGCTGCGGCGCTTGCGGCAGCCAATCCCGCGCGCGCCGACGAGATACTTGCCGCCGCCCGGCGATTGTCGCACCCAGAGGCGATGGGAAGCTTGTTCAAAGTGCTGGCGGTCCACGCGCCCGACTGGCCGGCGCCCGTGGGCTTTGGGGCATGAACGTCAGCTATCGCGATGGTCGGTCGGGCGACGGGGCGGCATTGTCCGGGCTGTTCTGCGAGAGTTTCGCTGCAACCTTTGGCCACCTTTATGCGCGCGAGGACCTTGCTGCGTTCCTGTGCGAGAAAGAGGAGGCCGTATATGAGCGCGACCTTGCGGATCGCGATTACGCATTCAGGCTGGCCGAGGTCGGCGATGATCTTGCCGCGTTCGTCAAGCTAGGGCCCAACGACCTGCCGATCGATTCTCCGTCGACCACCGTGTGCATCCAGCAATTTTACGTCCTTGGGGCCTGGCATGGCCGGGGGATCGCACCAGCGCTGATGGACTGGACAATCAATGAGGCGCGGCGGCGCGGCGCAACCCATCTCCAGCTCAGCGTTTATGTCGACAATCACCGTGCCCGCCGATTTTACCAGAAGTACGGCTTCGTGGAGGTCGGTCATTACGTCTTCATGGTTGGAAACCATGCGGACGATGACCGCATCTTGCGGGTACAGCTTTGAGCATCGAGGTGATCCGCTCGCCCTTGCTGGGCGGGGTACAGCACGGCTTTCTGGGCCGCGCCGGCGGGGTTTCAGAGGGCATTGTCGCAAGCCTGAATGTCGGATTTGGCGCAACCGACGATCGCGAGGCGGTGTTGGTCAATCGCCGACTTGCGGCCGACGCGATTGCCCCCGACGCGCGCCTGGTGACTGCATACCAGGTCCATTCACCGACCTGCGTGGTGGTCGAACAGCCTTGGCCTGATGATCGTCGGCCCGAGGCTGATGCGATGGTCACCGACCGGCCCGGCCTATTGCTCGGGATCATCACCGCCGATTGCGCGCCGGTGTTGCTGGCCGACGAGAAAGCTGGAGTTATCGGCGCGGCCCACGCTGGTTGGCGCGGCGCGGTCGGCGGGGTCACGGATCGAACGATAGCCGCGATGCTTGCACTGGGGGCGGCACGCGACGACATCCAGGCAGTGGTTGGTCCGTGCATCGCGCAGCAAAGTTACGAGGTGTCAGAAGATTTTCGCAGCGCGGTGCTGGACGAGAATTCCGACAATGATCGTTTTTTCGCCGATGGACCCTCCGGAAAGCCGCACTTCGACCTTCCAGCCTATATAATTGCTCGGCTCATTCGGGCGGGCATCAGCGCGGCCGATGCGGTACGGTTGGACACGTACGCGCACGCCGACCGGTTTTATTCCTACCGCCGTTCGACCCACCGCGACGAGGAGACGTATGGGCGCCAGCTTTCGGGAATAGCTCTGCCCTAGCGAAGCACGGTGATTTAGCGCTAAGGGCGCTCCCGAACAGGAGAATCCCAGACGTGTCCAATCCCAGCAGCAAGCGAAGCCCCAAGACGCCCGTAACGATGATCGGCAACCACCGGATCAAGCCCTCGACCCTGATGATGGGTTATGGCTTCGACCCGGCGCTCTCGGAAGGCTCGCTCAAGGCCCCGGTGTTCCTCACCTCGACCTTCGTGTTCGATAAAGCGGCCGACGGTAAGCGCTTTTTCGAAAGCATCACGGGCAAGCGTACGGGTGGCACCGACGGCCTGGTTTATTCGCGTTTCAACGCGCCCGACCAGGAAATCCTCGAGGATCGGCTGGCGCTGTGGGAAGATGCCGAGGAAGCGTTGGTCTTCTCCTCCGGGATGACCGCGATCTCGTGCCTGTTCCTCGCCTTCCTTCGTCCCGGCGACGTGGTGGTCCATTCGGGCCCGCTTTACGCCGCGACCGAGAGCGTCATTCACAAGATCCTGTCGCAGTTCGGGATTCATTATGTCGATTTCCCGGCAAGCGCGACGCGCGCCGACATCGATGCAGCGATTGCTGCTGCAAAGGCCAAGGGGCCGGTCAAGATGATCTACCTGGAAAGCCCGGGGAACCCGACCAATGCCCTGGTTGACGTGCAGGCGGTTGCCGCTTCGCGCGCCGCGGCGTTCGAGGGAGAGGCGGAATTGCCGCCGATCGCCATCGACAACACGTTTCTTGGCCCCTTGTGGTCCAAACCTCTCGACCACGGCGCGGATATCTCAGTCTACAGCCTGACCAAATATGCCGGCGGACATTCCGATCTGGTTGCCGGCGGGCTGACCGGTCGCAAAGACCTGCTCGACAAGGTCCGGATGATCCGAAACACGATGGGCGGCATCTGCGACCCCCATACGGCCTGGCTTTTGATGCGCAGCCTCGAGACCCTCGAACTGCGCATGACCCGGGCGGGCGAGAACGCCGAAAAGGTGTGCGCGTTTCTTCGCGACCATCCCAAGGTCGAGAAGGTGGGATACCTCGGCTTCCTGGAGCCCGGTTCGCGTCAGCGCGACATCTACGACCGCCACGGGCTTGGTGCTGGCTCGACCTTTTCCCTGTACCTCAAGGGCGGTGAGGACGAGGCATTTAAATTCCTCGACGCTTTGAAGATTGCCAAGCTCGCGGTCAGCCTGGGCGGGACGGAAACCCTGGCCAGCGCGCCAGCGGCCATGACCCACTTGTCGGTTCCGGACGAGCGCAAGGCCGCGCTCGAAATCACCCCGAACCTGGTCCGGATTTCGATCGGGGTCGAGGACGCCGACGACCTCATCGCCGACTTCGCCAATGCCTTGGGGCAGGTGTAACGAAACAGACAGCGCGGCGGGACGCAATCCAGCGCTAGATGTGCGTGGCCTCTTCAAGTTCAAAAATAAGGCCTGCCTTGGCGAACGTCAGCTTGGCCCGGCCGCCGCTTTCGCTTTCGATCGCACGATTGAGAATCGTGTGACCGAAGCCCTTGCTCGTCGGCGCTGAAACCGGGGGACCACCCAATTCCTCCCAGCGCATACGAAAGCGGTTGGGCAAGTCGCCGCATAATTCCCAAGTAATCGCGACATTGCCTTCCGGCACCGACAAGGCGCCATATTTGAAACTGTTGGTGCACAGTTCGTGGATCGCCAGCGACAGCATCACGCTGGACGCAGGGGGAAGGTGCAAGTCCGGCCCCCCGTATCCCACGCGCTTTGGGTCAACCCCGCAGCCCATGATCGAACGCTCGATCAATTCGGTCAGCGTGATTTCGCCCAGGTCGCCGCCAAACAGTACCGTCTGAGCCTGCGCCAGCGCGGCCAGCCGCTCGCTGAACAACCCGAGTGCTTCCTCGCGGCTCAGGGACTGCGATTTGCCAAAGGTCTGGTAAGCGATGCCCTGGATCACCGACAATAAGTTCTTGGTGCGATGCGCCATTTCGCTCATCAGCACCTGGCGGCGTTCCTCGGTGCGTCGCTGTTCGAACACGCGGCCTACCTGGGCGCCAAGCGACTGCACCAGCTTCAGCACATGTTCGTCCGGTCCGCGGCGTTCCATCGAAAAGAATTCGAAAATTGCGACACACCGCCGGCGGCTGATCACGGGGAATCCGAACGCGCTTTCGATCCCCAGGCCCTTGCGCGTGAAATCCTTGAACTCACTTGTTCGCTCGACCCACAAAGGTTGTGAACTTTGCAGGATCAGTCCCGGGAAACCCTGCCCGATCAAGAAGGTCGTGTTTTCCGTTTTGGCATAGAATTCCGGGGCTATGTCGGAGGCTCGTTTGCTCCACGCATAGGAACTTAGCGCCTGTCCGTCGTCGCTGACGATGTAGCAATGGCCAAGCGGCCATTCGGTCAATTCGCATATCGCGTCGAGCGCTGCTTCGAACGCCTCTTCCAGGGTCGGGCTTTCGGCGGCAAGCGCGCTGAGTTCGTACATCAGCCGGCTTTCCAGCGCCAACTGGCGGGTCTTGGCCTCCGCGCGCTCGGCGTCGGTGAGGTCGCGAAGGAACCCGACAAAAGCCCCGCCGGTCGGGGTGTCGACCAGGGTAATCGTCAATTCCACCGGGATTTTTCCCCGATCCCGGGTCAGCGCGGTGAGCTTCAGCCGGGTGTCGAGAACGTGGGCTTCGCCCGTTCGGCTGAACCGTTCCATCCCGCTGCGATGCCCTTCGCGGTGCTCCGGCGGGACGATCAACTCACCCAGCGATTGCCCGATTGCTTCGTCCCGGGACCAGCCGAAAACCTCTTCGGCGATCCGGTTCCAGCCGCGGACCACGCCGCTGCGATCGACCACGACGACCGCGTCGAGTACATTATCGAGAAGGGCCTTGAGAGAGGCATGGAGCGGCATGGACAGCGATATTTTCCTTGGTCTTTTCCGCTGCCGTAACGTTTGTGGCGGTCAAGCTCAACGGCGTCTTTGCCGGCGCAATTGGGGTCAGCCCCAATCCTCGACCGTCCAACCCCGCGCCTTGGCCATCCGACGCAGCTTGCGGTGCGGGTTCACCGCGACCGGCTCGTCCGCCCATTCGAACACCGGTGCGTCCGACACATGGTCGCTGTAGAAGCGCACGTGGCCATGCTTGCCCAGAAGGCCCGACGCTTCGACCCACTTGGCGATCATGCGCTTTTTGGCGGGGCCGTAGCAATTCTCGCCGTCGATCTTGGCGTGGACCTTTTCGTCCAGCCCGATAATCGAGCCGGTGCCGATGCAGTCGTCGAAGCCCAACCGGTCGGCGATCGCCTGCGAATACAGCCGGTAGCTGGCGGTCGCCATCACCAAGCGGCGCCCGTCGGCCTTGTCGCGAGCAATCGCGTCGCGCGCGCCAGGCCGAATATTGATGCGCACCTGCCGCTCGGCAAAACCGTCGACCAGCGGTCGCAATTGGTTGGGGTGGATTGCTTTGCCCAGCAAGAGGCGGTGATTGACCTCCTTCAATTTCGCGCGGTCGATCAGCTTGAACACATACGCAAGCATCGACCCGATCACCAAGGGGATGAGAATGAGGCGCCACGGCGCGCGGTAAATCGCGCAATGGATCAGGAACGGCGTGTAGGTCGCGCGGCGGGTGATGGTGCGATCCATGTCGTAAATTGCCAGGTCCATTACGCCCGCCCCTCAAGGATTGCCTCGACCAGGGCAAGGTCGCTGGGCTTGTCGACGTCGATCGCCGCGCGGGCGTCGCTCATCTCGACTGCGCGAATGGTCATGCCCAGTTTGGCCGCGACCGAGTCAAGGCTTTGCGCGAGCGTGCGCAATTTTAGAACCGCCCCCATCAAGAGCGCAGGCCCGAGTGCCGCAAGCACTTTCCAGCCCTTCTTGCGGTCCTGTTCGACGCTTCGCCATCGATCGACCGCGCCGAGGGCCTTGACCGAGCCAAAGGCGAACAGGTTGGCACCCGAATAGCGCCCGCCCTTGAATCCAACCCAGGTCCGCTTCGATTGCGGGAAGCGCTCTACCATCACGCGTTCCTCAACTACGCCGATAGCGACATCGGCCCCGGCGGCCTGGTCGCAGAATTGCGATATCATCTCGACGCTTAGAAGCGCGTGGTCGGCAGTTGTCACCAGAACGGGAAACCGGACTTCGTCAGTAGCGATAAGGTGGACAAGGGTGTCGGCGATCGTGCGCTGCGATTGTGCGGCGCGAACCCGGTCATTGGCGGGCAGTATCGCGCGCAGCCGCTCCGGCTCTTGGCCCACGACCAGCACGTCGTCGATGCGATCACTCTCGAGCAGCGCAGCGAGCGGCCGAAGCAGCATCGGCACCCCCGACACGGGCAACAACGCCTTGTCGCTCATGATCAACGAGCCGTCGACTGCATGCTTCGGGCGCGATCCCGCGAGGAGCACAGCGCTCCATTTCCCGGTCATGCCAGCCAGCTGGTGATTTTCTGGCCGCGCGCTGCAGCGCCTTCGGCTTGGGCCAGGCGAACCGCGTGAACGATCAGACTGATAAGGGTCCACGCCGCGACCAGCAACAGGCCCACGTCGGGCCGTCCGAACAGCATTGCGGCGAAAAGGATCACCATGTTGGGATTGCGCCGCGCGGTCACTAGCCGGAAGCGACTGTCAAAGCGCTTCCATACGTGGATGTGCATGCCTGAAAACCGGCGCATGAAATAACCCTCGATCACTCGTTGGAGGACATAGCCGCCAACAATCACCCACAAAGCCATGGTCAGCTTGATCGGTTCAAGCGGCGTTCCAAAAGCGCCAAGGCCGTGCGCCCATGCCCACCACCAGAAGGGCGGGTGAACAAGGTCAATCCCGTGATCGAAGACATTGCCCCACTTGGACGACGCCCCCGTGCAGCGGGCAAGTTTTCCGTCGACCGTGTCCAGCACCATGAACACGAAGCCAGTGGCAATCCCGGTCCAATAATGGCCGATCCAGAAAAAATAAAAGGCCAGCACGCAGAAGATTGCACCGACCAAGGTGATCATGTTGGGGGTCAGTCCGGCGCGCGCCGCCCAGCGCGTCAGGTAGAACGCGGGCCTGCGCCAAAGGTACAGCGTCAGGATGTCGGTTACGCCCTTGTAGGCTGCGTCATAACTTGCGCGTTCGACCGGTTCCGGGTCGTCAGCATCAAGCGCAAGGACGAACGGGCGTTCGCGTTTGCGAAGCTCGGCATAGCTGAGCTCCGTCTCCCTGGAATCCCAAGTGGTAAAGCCCGCCGGCACTTTGCCGGAGGCGAAGTCCTTCAGCGCCTTGGCCTGGCCCTTTCCAGCAGCGGCGTGAACCAGCACCGTTGCACCCTCGTGGACCAGCACGGTATCGGGTGCCTTGGCGATCGCCTTGAGCCACGCGGGATCAAACGCGAACGCCAGGTTCGCGGCAACGATGTTGCCATCTGCGGACCCGGTATCGCTGAGACTTAGGCCAGCGTTGGCCGCGATCCGCTCAAGCCGGTCCGCTGCATTCATCCCGAATGGCCGGGCCGGATTAGCGCCAATAGTGACGAACGAAGGTGGGACAGTCATCAGCCACAGGCATAGGCAAGCGGTACGCAGCGGGAAAGGGGCGAATTGCTCGCACTCGGCTTAACCGGGATTAAAGCGGCTTGCCGCCGTCATGCATTTCGCGCAATGCTGGGCGGGTAATGGCCGAACACGACCAAAGGGCGGGGGCTCAAACTAACGGATCGGTGTATCGCGTTGCCGGTGCGCTGACCATCACGCGCGCGGCGACCACGCAGCGCGAACTGGACGCGCTTGCCGACCCCATCACCATCGACCTTGAACATGTCGACCGCATGGATACGGTCGGCGCCTACATCATCCATCGTACTGTTCGGGACCGCGGCGCCAAGGTGATCAACGCCAGCAAGCAGGAATGCAGCCTGCTTAGCGAAGTTGCCGATTACGATCATCCCGCACAGGTTCATCCGCCTGATGAAAAGGGGCTGAAGGCTGCGCTTTCCGAGCTTGGCGAATGGGTGGTTGAAAGCGGGCGGACCTTGGTCGGCTTGCTCGGGTTCTTTGGCGCGGTGCTGGTGGCCTATGCCCAGGTCATCAAGCGGCCCAAGAAATTCCGGTTCAACGCGGTGGTCCAGCGCTTTGACATGGTCGGCGTGCGTGCGCTTGGGATTATCGGCCTGATGAGTTTCCTCATCGGCATCGTCATCGGCCAACAAGGCGCGGTCCAGCTCGAACAATTCGGGGCTGAGATATACACCATCAACCTGATCGGCCGGATCACGGTGCGTGAGCTTGGAATCCTAATGACCGCGATCATGGTTGCGGGCCGCTCGGGCTCGGCGTTCGCAGCGCAGATCGGGACGATGCAGATCACCGAGGAAATCGCCGCAATGCGGACCATCGGCGTGTCGCCGATCGAAGCGTTGGTTCTACCGCGAATGACCGCTTCGGTGATCATGATGTGGCTGCTGGGTTTCTGGGCGATCGTGATGACCTTGCTTGGCGGCGGGGTGCTTGTGTGGATCGCGCTTGGAATTCCGCCCGTGACCTACGTCCAGCGCCTGCAGGAAGTCATCCCGATTACCGACATGTGGATCGCGCTGATCAAGGCCCCTGTGTTCGGCTTCATCATCGCCCTTGCCGGCTGCTTCCAGGGGATGCTGGTTGAAGGCGATAGTGAGCAGGTCGGGATTCGCACCACCACCGCGGTGGTCCAGTCGATCTTCCTGGTGATCGTGCTGGATTCGGTGTTCGCAGTGTTCTTTTCCGGGATCGGCTGGAAATGAGCGACATCAAGAAGCCATCGGGCGCACCAACCGGCAAGAGTCCGGACAAGGCGGCCCCCGAGCCCAAGTCGCCGACTGCGATCGCCAACACGGAACAGGAAGCGGCGGCCAAGGAAGATATTCCCTGGCCCACAGACAAGAGCGTCGATCATCCGCCGATCAAGGACGGCGTTCCGGTGATCGAGGTGCGCGGGCTTCACAATGCCTTTGGCGATCAGGTCATACACGACGACCTCGACCTCACCATTTGCAAGGGCGAAATCGTCGGCGTGGTCGGTGGGTCGGGTACCGGCAAGTCTGTGTTGCTGCGCTCAATCATCGGCCTGCAGCATCCCGAGCAAGGCGAAATCCGCGTGCTGGGTGAGGACATGACCGATCGTAGTGAGGACGAGGCGAAGAATATTCGCCGACGCTGGGGCGTCCTGTTCCAGAATGGCGCTTTGTTCTCGACGCTGACGGTGGCGGAAAATGTCGAGGTTCCGCTGCGGGAATATTTCCCGTTCATCAAGCCGCCGCTGCTCGATGAAATCGCCAGTTACAAGATCGCGATGGGCGGCCTTCCGCCCGACGCGGGCCCCAAATATCCCAGCGAATTGTCCGGCGGCATGGTCAAGCGTGCGGGCCTGTCGCGGGCACTGGCGCTCGACCCTGAGCTGTTGTTTCTCGATGAGCCGACCGCGGGCCTGGACCCGATCTCGGCGGCCGCGTTTGACCAGCTGATCCTCAGCCTGCAGAAGCAATTGGGGCTGACGGTGTTCCTGATCACCCACGATCTCGATACGCTGCACGCAATCTGCGACCGGGTGGCGGTCCTTGCCGACAAGAAGGTGGTGGCGATCGATACGATCCCCAACCTCTTGGCTTTGGACCATCCTTGGATACAAGAGTATTTTAACGGGCCACGCGGCCGAACCGCCGCGGCGAGCTATGGAGAGGGGGACGTCGCCTAAATGGAGACGCGGTCCAATTATGTGATGGTCGGCGCGGTAACGGCGAGCTTGCTTGCCGGGCTGTTGCTGTTCGTCGTCTGGCTCACTGGCCTGTCGCACAAGCAAACGAAATGCTTCGACGTCTATTTCACCCAGGCCGTCGGCGGGCTCGCCAAGGGCAGCGCGGTGACCTTTTCCGGCGTTCCGGTGGGGCAGATCCAGAAGATTTCGCTGCTTCCCAACCGTCCCGAATTCGTGTGGGTGCGGATCGAGGTCGACCAGCAGACCCCCGTGCTTCAGGGCACCAGCGCGCAGATCAAGGGCGTTGGTTTTACCGGCGTTTCCGAAATCCAGCTCGACGGTGCGGTCAAAGGCACTCCGCCGCTGACCCAGATGGGTCCGCAGGGCTGCCCCGTCATCCCGTCCAGCCAGGGCGGACTTGGCGCACTCCTAAATTCCGCGCCGGAACTGATCGACCGCATCCAGCGGCTGACCGAACGGTTGACCGAATTGCTGAGCGACCAGAACCAGAATGCGATCGCCGATATCCTCGACAATGTCCGGGCAACCAGCGTGGTCCTCAAGGACAATGCGCCGCAAATGGCCCAGACCATCGTTGAGCTTCAGGCTGCGGCACGCAATGCGGCACTCGCTGCCAACCGGGTCGCCGAATTGTCGGACAGCACGAATAGGCTGGTCAACGAAGAAGGCCGCCCTGCTGCGCAAGACCTGCGCAAGGCGGTCGCCGCTGCCCAGCAGGCGGCCGAGAATCTCGACGCGATGATCTCTGACGCGCGTCCGGGCATCCAGAATTTGAGCAAGTCCACCCTGCCCGAGGCCAACCGCCTGGTGCGCGACCTTCGCGAACTTTCCAAATCGCTCAAATCCGTCACCGAACGGGTCGACCAGGAAGGTATTGGCGGGGCCTTGGGCCCACAGAAACTGCCCGACTATAATCCGGGGAAGAAGCAATGAGCATCAGTCGTAACGCCTCCGTCCTTGCCCTCGCTTTTGCGCTTTCGGGCTGCGCGCTCTTGGGCGGTGGTGCAAAGCCGCCGAGTGCCCTGTTCACGCTCACCTCGACCGCACCGCAAGTCGATACGCTGTCGCGCAGCGCGGCGGCTGGGCAGGCAGTTACCATCGACGTGCCGAATATCGACAAGGAGCTTCGTGCCAATCGGATCGCGGTCAGCAATGGGCAGGTCGTGCAATATGTCACCGGCCTGACGCTGGCCGACACCCCCGACAAGCTGTTCCGCGAACTAGTCAGTGAAACGGTTCGCCGGTCGACCCGGCGCGTGGTTCTCGACCCGTCGCAGACGGCGCTCGATCCAGGCCTGGTCGTCACCGGCAAGCTGCAGAAATTCGGTTATGACGCCGCGACCGGAATGGCGGTCGTGCAATATGATGCCGCGCTGTCGACGCAGGGCGGGAGCCACGTCGAAGCCCGCCGCTTCACCGCGACCGCGCCCGCCGACGGCACCAGCGCGACGACCGGTTACGCGCTCAACGAAGCCGCCAACAAGGTCGCGATGGACGTCGCGGGGTGGATCGGCGGGTAGACGACCGCTAACGACCCACTACGGACATTAGAGCTACTGAGCTTGGTTTATCGCGCGCGTCGTGGGAGGCAGGGCATGCCTGTAGATGTTGTGGCTCCGTGGGGTACGCGGTATCTTTTTGACCGCATCTGACACAGGAGGTCGTGGCCTAATGCCTGTACCTAACTTAGAGATTCACCAGTTGGGCTCCTTGGATGGTCATCTGGCGCGCCATCTCAATTCCCTATTTGGACGTGCATTCACAGATATTGAAACATACGCCGAGCATCCGCCAAGCGACCAATATTTGCGCGATCTCTTAGCAAAGGAACATGTGATCGTCCTTGTTGCACTTTCTAACAACTCGGTCGTTGGCGGCTTGCTGGCTTATGAATTGGAGAAGCTCGAACAGGCTCGTTCGGAGGTCTATATTTATGACCTCGCAGTAGACGCGAAGCATCGACGAAAGGGCATCGCTACATCCTTGATTGGCCAGCTTCGAGAGATTGCCGCTGAGCGCAAAGCCTGGGTCATGTATGTTCAAGCGGATTACGTCGATCCTCCTGCGATCGGCCTTTATGAAAAGCTCGGCAAGCGAGAGGCGGTACTGCACTTCGAAATCGCGGTATCAAATTAGCAGAACTGCAGCGTCCTCTTCCGACCAACGCGAACTTACGCTTTCGACCCAAAGCGAACATGTGGACGGCGTAATAGCCGCCGGATTACCTGAGTCCTAAAACGATAAGACCGAGCGCGAGCGCGTAGAGCACCCAGCCGGGATGAAGGTCTCGCGTCCCCCAAAGGTTCCCGAGTGCGCCGAATAGGTAAGAACTGCCAACTAACACGCCCGTAGCAAGTCTTGCCTCCTGGTCGAACCAGATTGCAGCGACGATCAAGGCGAGTCCACCGAGGAACCAGTTGAACGTGCTGAAGTGCAGGAGCAGCGGAACTAGCCGTCTGATAGGAGGGGTCATGCGATCGTCCGCGCGAAGGAGCGGCCCAAGAGGCGCGATCATAAACCGTTGCATGAGGATGCCGTGCGCAACCGCTACGCCGCTTCCAATGACCCCGGCCGTGCACAGAACTCCGTCTTGCCAATCCATGACCATACACCTCTGTATGGAACGTGAAACAGAATTTGGCACAAGTCAATACACTTGTGTATGGAGGCGGGATGAAAGGCCGTTTGACCAAGACCGATTGGGTAAGGCACGGCTTGTGGACGCTGGCAAATGACGGACCCAACGCTCTAAAGGTCGGTCCGATGTCAACCAAGCTAGAGGTGTCCCGCGGTAGTTTCTATTGGCACTTCCGCAACGTTGCCGATTTTCGATGTGAGATACTGCGAAGCTGGCAAGAGCGTACAACCGATCAAGTAATTCAGGACATCGATGCCGAGGACGAGCCAGACCGTTTGAAGCAGCTATTGAAGCGAGCGTTCAACGTCGAGCGAAACTCGGACAAAGCCATTAGGCTTGATGAATGGTCCGCAGAGCGAGGCATAAGGTCCTGGGCTGCGGCAGATACAGATGTTGCCGCGATGGTCGCGGCCGTCGATGCGAGTAGAGTTGCCTACGTGGCAAAATTGCTGGTTGCGGCCGGTGTGAGCGCCCAACAGGCACTCCTTCGGGCAGCTTTCATATATTGGGCTTACCTGGGTCAGGCTTTCGTGATGGATGCTCGGCATTCAACAATCACAACGAGGGCCATTAACGATATCGCCGATCTGTTCGAAACGTGAACGTCCGTTTCCGATCCGCTTCGGACATGCACACTATAACGGTATGTGCTCTGATCAAAGCTGAGGCCGCTTGAGGGAGTGAGGCGTGGAAAAGGAATGGCTACTTGCGGCAGGTTCGATGAACATAGCTGCGGCCTTGCTCCACTTGGCATGCATATTCGGGGGGCCGGAGTGGTATCGTTTCATGGGTGCTGGGGAACGCATGGTGCGCCTCGCTGAGATCGGCTCACCACAGCCAGCGCTGATTACGTTGGGTATCGCCTCTGCTCTGAGCGCGGCTGCGGCCTACGCGTTCTCCGGAGCGGGCATCCTACCCCGGCTGCCGCTACTGATACCAGCACTTCTGACAATCTGCGGGATTTTCGCTCTGCGAGCCGCCGCCCTGCCGCTGATGCTCACGCACATGTCGGATCGAAGCCCAACATTCCTCTACTGGAGCTCCGTAGTAGTACTGGTGTTCGCGATTGTTCACGGTGTCGGTATTTGGCTGAATTGGCACCGCATGGCCTCCTAAAAAAGCTTGTGGCCAATGTCCGCTTTCCACCCATTGCGGACCTTACGCCAGCGTTCGGCTGGCCTGTTCGTAGACGTCCTTCGATAGTCCCGGCGCCGCCGCGATCCGCTCCAGCGCTTGGCGCATCATCGCCTGGCGGCCGGGCTCCATCTTGCGCCAGCGACCGAATGCCGGGACCAGCCGCGCAGCGACCTGCGGGTTCAGCTTGTCAGCCCCGATGATCATGTCGGCGAGCAGGCGATAGCCTTCGCCCGACTTCTCGTTGAACGCCCAGTGATTGACCCCCAGTGACCCGGCCAGCGCGCGCAGCCGATTGGGATTGGCGGCGTTGAAATCGCTATGGGCGGCAAGCTGCTCAACCGCCGCGACCGTGCCGGGCAATTGCGAGGCGGCTTGCAGCGCGAACCACTTGTCGATCACCAGCGGGTTGTCGCGGAAGCGATCGTAGAATGCGTCGAGCGACTGCACCCGCTCGGGAACGTCGAGCGAAATGAGCGCGCCGAGCGCTCCCATCCGGTCGGTCATGTTGTCGGCGCAATCGAACTGCGCCTTGGCAAGCGCCGCCCCGTCCGCGGCACTTCCTGCGGCGAGCAGGGTAAGGGAAACCGTTTTCAGCCGCCGTGTTCCCTTGGCATCGGGCGACAGGTCACCGCCGTCGCTGACCGATGCATGGTAGGTTTCGGCAAGCTCCCGACTTAGTGCGCGCCCGATCGTCCGGCGCAAGTCCTCACGCGCGTCGTGGATCGCGTCGGGGTCGATCACTTGCATTCGCTCTGCAATCAGGGCTTCGCTCGGCAGGATCAGCGCCTCACCCTTGAACGCGGGGTCGAGTGCGTTGCTGGTCAGGGTCGCGCGCATCGCCTCGATCACTGGCTGCCAGTCGCGCGACCCGTCGATCGCGCCGGACAAAAGCGCCTTGCTCATCAGTTCCTGGATCGCCTCGAAACGCGCGAACGGATCGCTGTCGGTGCGCGCCAATGCCTCAAGTTCGCCAGCGCCGCGCTTTGCATCGACGATGATCGGCGCAGAGAAATGGCGGTTGATCGACAGTAGCGGAATCTCATCGATTCCCTCGAAAACGACGTGATCGGCAGCCTTGTCGAACAAGATCAGCCGTTCCGCGGCGATTTCCTTGCCGCTGTCGAGGCCGATCAACGCGGTCTTCAGGGGCAGCGGCATGATCTGTTTGGTCGGCTGTCCCGGAGTCGCATCGACATGCTGCTTGAGGTGCAGGGTCGCGGTCTTCGCCTGCGCATCGTGGTCCAGCCACGCCTCAAGCTTTGGAGTGCCAGCCTGGCTGTACCAGATCTTGAACGCCGACAAATCTTCGCCGCTGCCGTCTTCAAGCGCTTTGACGAAATCGTCGCAGGTCGCAGCTTCCCCGTCGTGCCGGTCGAAATACAGGTCGGTTCCCTTGCGGAACTTGTCCGCGCCAAGGACCGTGTGCATCATCCGGATCAACTCGGCGCCCTTGTTGTAGATGGTCGCCGTGTAGAAGTTCGAAATCTCGATGAAGCTGTCGGGGCGCACCGGATGGGCGAGCGGGCCCGCGTCCTCGGGGAATTGCGCCGCGCGAAGCACGCGCACATCTTCGATGCGCTTGACCGCGGGGCTACCCATGTCGGCACCAAAGCTCTGGTCGCGGAAGACGGTGAAGCCTTCCTTCAGGGACAACTGGAACCAGTCGCGGCAGGTCACGCGATTGCCCGACCAATTGTGGAAATATTCGTGTGCGACGACCCGCGCGATATTGTCGAAATCGCCATCGGTCGCGGTTTCGCGGTCGGCAAGAACATAAGCGGTGTTGAAGATATTAAGGCTCTTGTTCTCCATCGCCCCCATGTTGAAATCGCTGACCGCGACGATGTTGAACTGGTCGAGGTCGTATTCGCGACCATAGACTTCCTCATCCCACTTCATCGACGCCTTGAGCGCCTCCATCGCGTGGGCGGTGCGGGGCAGGTCATCTTCGCGCACCCAGATAGCAAGGTCGACGGTGCGCCCGCTCATCGTGGTGAAGCGATCGCGATTGGCCGACAGGTCGCCGGCGACCAGCGCGAACAAATAACTTGGCTTGGGGAAGGGATCTTTCCACAGCGCGAAGTGACGACCCGTGCCGCAATCCCCATGGTCAATGCGGTTGCCGTTTGACAGCAGCACCGGGAAGCGCGCCTTGTCGGCCTCCATCCGGACGGTGAACTTGGCCAGCACGTCGGGACGGTCGGGGTAAAAGGTTATTCGGCGAAAGCCCTCGGCTTCGCACTGCGTCGCAAGGTTCCCGCCCGAGGCATAGAGTCCCATCAGCTTGCTGTTGGCCGAAGGCTTAATGACCGTTGCAACCGCGACAGTCGCGCAATCGCCTTCGACCGGGACCACCAACGTCGGCCCGTTCATGGCCACGGGCACGTCGGCTCCGTCGACCGTGACCCGGTCGGCGACGATTTCGTCCCCATCGAGCCGGAGCGGACGATCGTGGTCGCCGTTGCGCCTGACTTTCAGCGTCGAGCGCACGCCGGTGCGGTCAGGATCGAGGTCGAAGTCCAGTTCGACCGTGTCGACCAGCCAGTCGGGCGGACGGTAATCTTCGCGGCGAATGGTTGTGTGGGTCGGCGAAACCGGGGCTTCGGCATTGGGGTCGAGGGTCGCGATGTCGGGGGTCATATCAGCCATCACCGGCAAGTAAGGCTGCGCGGCCAAGCCTTCAAGCGGGCGTTTCATCCCGCTCTTCGCGCGGACAGGCCATACGGCACTAATCGTCTAGTGGGACGTTGGGGGCAGAGAGAGCAATTCAAGGAGAAATGAGCATGGCCAGCTTCACCGACATTCGCGATCACATGGAAGTCATTGGTGCGGATGGTGTGCATATCGGGACCGTCGATCACATCGAAGGCGACCGGATCAAGCTGACCCGCGAAGACAGCGGCGTCGCCCATCACGACCACCACCACTACATTTCCAAGGGCCTGTTCGCGGACATCGAGGGCGACAAGGTTCGCTTGTCGGCCACCGGAGCAGTCGTGGCAGCCTTGTTCGAGGAAGAAAAAAGCGGCGAGCCGATCGGCGACTAGCCCCAAGATTCAGAAATTCTGCGTATATCCCTGGCGCTGCAAAGCGGCGATGGTCGTCATCGCAGATAGTGTCATCTTGACCCCAGGAATGAGGTTATCCTTCTTTGCGTCATACAGCGCTGCAGTCTGGCCGCAGACGTAGACGCTGACTCCATTGGCCATCAATTCGCGGACCAACGCGGCGTTCGGGTTGGTCTTGCCAGGGTAAGTGGTGGCGTAGGTTTGGTCGTTCAAAATGTCACCGATGCCCGGTCCGTGCACGACCAGAACCGGGTGAATTCGCGAAATCGGCACGCCGTTTGCGGCCAGCATGTTGATCAGGCGTGCCGCGCTGTCGATGTTCCGATTGAGCTTGCCGGCCTCGCTTGAATCGACATCGAATATCACCTTGTAATCTATCGTCGTGTCCAACGGGACGTCGACCGCCACGCTGGCGATCGCGCCGCCGTGTTGGGTGATCACCGGGCCCTTGGTAAAATCGGCCGGGCCAGCGATGGCTGGAGTGGCGACAAGCGAGACTACGGCAAGGCACAAGGCGAAGGCGGAACGGGTCATGGCGGGCAAGGCTCCTGTTGGGATGAACTGGCAAGAGTAGGCGTTGGTTAGCGAAAGGGAAATGTCCCGGCAGTGACGTGGGGGCTTGGGGATGACGATCCGGAAGCGTAACATTCGCCGGCAGGACTGCAGGGGAATCGCAATGAAGGACTTTCTGACCGACCGTCGTTCGATGCTTGGAGGCGGCGCAATGATCGCGGGCGCTGGGTTGGGCGCGGTAATCGCGGCAGCCCCGGCTGGCGCGCAAACGGGTAAATGGACCCCGGCGATGCAGGAGGGCGGGTCGTGGATGGACAAGCCCGGAACGCTCCATCGGATCGCGTTTGATTGCACCACTGCCGAAGCCGCCCAGGCCGGGCTGGGGTTCGCTAACAATTATATTTACACCAGCGGCACCGGATATGGCCTGAAGCCCGGACAATTGGGAGTGATCCTGATCTTTCGCCACATGGCGACGCCGTTTGCTTATACTGACGGGATGTGGGCCAAGCACGGCAGGAAATTCGCCGCGATGCTCAAGCTTCAAGGTGATGAGGCAATTCGCGCCGCAGGCTCCAACCCGCTGTACACCATCGCGTCCGATGCGCCGCCACCGCCGCCAGGGATGAGCTTCGTCAACGACATGTACATCGACAAGATGACCGCGATGGGCGTCCAGTTCGCGGTGTGCGGGCTGGCGACCCAGGCGATCGCCATGCAACTTGCCGGCAAGGACGGCGACCGGGACGCGATTTACAAGGAACTGGCCGCCAACCTAATCCCCAATGCGCATCTCATGCCGTCGGGAATTGTTGCGGTCGGCCATGTCCAGGAACACGGTTATCCGATCGCCTATGTCGGTCCCGAGCCGGACTAGGCGGCCGCGGGCAGCGCGAAGGGGTCCCGACCGCCCTCCCACAAGGGCGGCCGGGACGGACGGGACGCGAAAGCCCTAGCCCTTAGGCCGCGTCGTCGTCGCGCAACGCCTTGGAAATGAGGTCCGCCGGATTCGACAGGAACGCGCCGAGCCCTAGGATCCCGATTACCGCGACGAGCATCCAGAAAATTTTTAGCCAGTCCATAATGCGATGATGTTTCGCGCAATTCGATTAACAATCGGTTATCGTCTGCAGCGTTAATCGCTTCAGCCTTCGGACAATCGGTCCGAGCGCCGGAATGGCCCGTAGCGCAGTCGAAACAGCACGAAGCCAAGGACCGGAACGATGATGTCGGTCCAAAAGATGATGCCCGCGTTGCCGGGCGCGAAATTGTGGACGGTGACCATCTGGATGATGTGGCCCGAGGCCGCGCCCAACAAGAAGCAGGAGGGGCCAATGATCGCCGCCAGACGGAGGTCGCGGCTGGCCTTGAACCCAAGCAATCCGACCACCGCAAAGCCCAGGCTGGCCCAGCCGACCTCAGCCTGGAACGGGCTGTCGGCCCAGCCGATGTAATAGGCCGCTTCCTTGCCCAGAAAGACATGGAACACGAAATTGTAGATGAAGGTAAAGCCGATCACGACGAGGCAATAATAGCGCAGTGCCGGTTCGGAAAAGCGCACCGGGTCGTCCGGCTGGCGGCGGGCATAGCCGACCGCGGTACAGATTGCCGCGATGACCAGAAACGTGAGTGTGAAATTACCCAGTACGAATTCTATCAAGCCCGCCATGCCCTGTTCCCCCCAAGCCCCGGATCACCGCGAAAGCTAACCCGCCGCCCGGCGATAGGAAAGCACCTAATCGCCGGGCGGCGGGTCGGGGGTTAGGATGGGCGGCGGAGCAGTCCCTCGGGGAGACGAGGGAAAGGGGGGAGAGGCAGCTCCGCCGCCCGCCGGGTGTCAGCGACGAATGGACGCTTGTCCCCCGGCATCGGCCGAAGCCTGCGCCATGGCGCGGATCTGGGCTTTGCTCAGCGTCGAAACCAAGCCGCCAGCGCTTTGATACAGAGCAGTGATCGGAACGTGGACCGCCTGGCCCTTGGCAAGGATGATCGCGGCATTGCCATGGACCGACTGGACGGTCCCTATCTTGCGGCCTTCACTATCGCGAACCGATGCACCGGCGCGAAGGTCGGCGCTGGTCGCAGCGCGCACGCCGGCATTAAGGGCGCCGTTGACGGTCGAATCCGCGCGTCCCGCAACATTGCCGGCGATATTGCCGACGCGGTCCACGACCTGGCCGACACCGACGTTACCGCCGACCCCGACATTCCCGCCGACGCTTCCGCCGACATTGCCGCCAGCACCGCCGCCGAGCACTCCGCCGATCGCACCGCCGACGCTTCCGCCGACATTGCCGCCGACATTACCGCCACCGCCCAGCACACCGCCGAGCTGGGCCTGGGCCGGGGTTGCAGCAAGCGCAGCAAGAGCGATCGCGGCGCTGGTCATCCACTTGTCCATCGTCAATCTCCTTACACAACAGGGACTGGGGCGATTATGGGCGGGGATGGACGACGCGAAGATGAACCAGTTCGTTCAGTTTACGGCGAGTGGGGCGCAGCGGCGGGCGAGCGGAATCTGCGATCTGGCCGGCGCGCGACTGGCGCAACAAAGCATAAACCGGCTGATAAGGAATTGCCGTTAACGGTGAAGCGATGAACAATAACGCGAAACCGACGGTCGACCTGGGACCGGACGCGCCCAAGGGCTCACGAATCCGTCGCGACCCGCCGCCGCCGCCGTCCAAGGACACCATCGTGCGCTTCCGAAGCGAGCACGAACAAGTGACCGTGATCGCGGGGGTGGTGTTCTTCGCCCTCGCGATGTTCATCATCATCGTCAATTTCAGCGACTATCTGAACCGCTATTTCTGAGCGGATAGAAGGCCGCCTCACGCTAACTAAATGATTACCCCTGCCGACTTATTCTCGTCGGCATGAGCAAGCATTGGCGTCCGGAATCCGATGTCCGATGGCTGAGGCCTGAAGATTATGCGCGGCTGACGCCGAGCGAGCGGAGGCGATTGTGGATCGAGCGACAAGAGGATCGCTCGATCTCCCGGTTTCGAGGGAGAAAGTTCGAAAGAGGCTATCACGGGCGTCGGCGGACGACCTGGATGGCGGCAGTGCTGATCGGCGGATTCGCCGTGGGAGCATCGGGGCTGCTCGACCGGGTTTTGGATTTCGGTTTGCAATCCAGCCCGTCACGGACCGAAATGACGCAGGGCGACACCGCACCGACTGGCGAGCGCAACGCGTTCGGGCTGTGTGAGTGGGGCGGAGGCAGGAATTGCGTGGTCGACGGCGACACCATCTACCTCAATGGCGTCAAGATCAGGATCGCGGGGATCGACGCGCCGGAGACTCACGACCTTTACCAATGCCCCGAGGAACTGGCGCTGGGCCGGAAAGCGACGGTGCGATTGCAGCAATTGCTCAGCGGCGGGACGGTGAGCCTGTCGCCAATCGACCGAGACGAGGACGTGTACGGCCGCAAGCTGCGCAACGTCGCGGTGGACGGGCGGGATGTCGGCGACGTGCTGGTCAGCGAAGGTCTGGCGCGGCCCTATCGTGGTTTCAAGATGGGATGGTGCTAACGAAGCCGCCGACCTAAACAGCGCCTTTCAATCGTGCCTTCCAACCAGTGGCATGGAGAAGCCGCTCCTGTCGAAAGCGTTGCCAACCAAGTATCTGTCGCATTTGCTTCTGGCGGCGAAAATTGCTCGGAGTGGACCTTTTCAGACTTCTACGGCCAATTCTTTGATGTTCGAAACATTTTCTTATGACTTGCCGCTTGTTATTTCCAGAACACACGACAATATTCGTTGTTTTTGAGTCGAATTCCGCTGCTGCGGTCATATAGGCAGTCTAGCCCCGTAGAGTGGAATGACCTCGTCCATGTCCTCACTACATAGACTTCATGGGGTTTAGCTAGTAAACAAACTGCGGGATCGAGGATTATAGAGGTGGCTATCGTCACGCATTTGCCAAGCGAGGATGGCGAGAAGCTCGTCTCGACTTGGAAACGAAGGGCCTCTTGTTTGGAAAGGACGGCAAAAAAATAGAAGAATTGCCGCCCATTTATCAAAAAGGCTACCTTGTAGACGACTCAGAACCGCTTGTGTCGGATCGTCGGTCAATGACATTCGCCGAAAAACTCAAGGTAAAGATTTACAGCGCTGAGTTATCGGCATCGGTAGCATTCTTCCCGATGTTGGTTGCAAGCTCGCATGTCTCCGGAAACACTAAGTACAGACATGTCCAAACCTGGCGAGGCGTAAACTTTCGGGGATATACATCTCGCTCAATGTCGACGGTTCGCTTCGCTCGACACGATCCCT
Source organism: uncultured Alphaproteobacteria bacterium (assembly GCA_963703115.1). Classification (GTDB taxonomy): domain Bacteria; phylum Pseudomonadota; class Alphaproteobacteria; order Sphingomonadales; family Sphingomonadaceae; genus Sphingomicrobium. Next base: position 1,816,624 of record OY969788.1, on the reverse strand, counting down.
GCCGTGAAATTCAAACCAGCGCCATACACGCTGTCCAATCACCCTCTTGACCTTCGGTTGGGACTTGTCTGGCTCGTCGCTTCCGGCTGTGTTCCCGCTTGCAGTTGGCGATCATGTTTACCTGACTGCGACCGGGGGAGCGTGCGGGCATTCTTGCCTTACGCCGAACAGCAGCTCGGTGACATTACGGAAATAAAAGCCGACGCCGCGCCCGTCCGACCCGCCGTCCTTACGCACCTTGTGCCAAACGATTTTGAAATTTAGCGGAAACCCCAAGCTTTCATCGCCTTTAGGCCATCAGGCAACAGCGCATTGGGCACCCACAAATAGAGATGCGAGGGATCGGCGGCGATGTCGTCGACCGGAAGAGAGCATATTTCTTCAAGCATCTCTGCCGTACCGTTAAGTCGTTTGTGCTCCGGCGCGACATTCAGTCCGGTTCTGGAATTGCCACGGCGGGTCCGCCAAAATGGTACCGAACTTCTGCTCGCCAGCGCAGTTTAGTGATCGAGACCGGGCTCGGGAACGGGTCGTAACATTGCCTTGCTTCCCCTTCGAGACGTTCTCTATCCGTTCGCAGAGAATTCTTCGTCAATCTTACGGTTTCCAACTCAATCCGTTTCGACCTTCACTCCGCCGCCACCCCAGCATCGCCAAACAACCCGGCTTCCTCAACCTCGACCCCGTCGCTGTCGTTCGACGCATTGGCCTTGCGGCGGCGGTCGAAGCTTTCCCAGACGCTGTTCCAGTCGCCCTTGGTCGCGGCCTTGGAATATTCGGTGGCGCGGGTTTCGAAGAAGTTGGCGTGTTCCACCCCGTTCAATAGCGGGGCGAGCCAGGGGAGCGGGTGTTCCTTGACCCGGAAGATCGGCGGCAGGTGCAGCTGGCCCAGCCGCCAGTCGGCGATGTAGCGGATGTACGACTTGATATCGTCGGCGGTCATGCCTTCGACCGGGCCCTGTTCGAACGCCAGGTCGATGAACGCGTCTTCAAGACGGACGGTCTTGAAGCACTGGTCCATGATGTCGTCCTTGACGGCGCGGGTATAGCAGTCGCGTTCCTTCACGAAGGCGTGGAACAGCTTGATGATGCCTTCGCAATGCAGGCTTTCATCGCGCACCGACCAGCTGACGATCTGGCCCATGCCCTTCATCTTGTTGAAGCGCGGGAAGTTCATCAGCATCGCGAAGCTGGCGAACAATTGCAGCCCCTCCGTGAAGCCGCCGAACATCGCCAGCGTCTTGGCGATATCCTCATCGGTGTCGACGGTGAACTGATGCAGATAGTCGTGCTTGTCCTTCATCTCCTTATACTGGAGGAACATGCCATATTCGCTTTCGGGCATTCCGATCGTGTCGAGCAAGTGCGAGTAAGCGGCGATATGCACCGTCTCCATGTTGGAGAAGGCGGCAAGCATCATCTTGACCTCGGTCGGCTTGAACACGCGGCCGTATTTCTCATGGTAGCAATCCTGCACCTCGACATCGGCCTGGGTGAAAAAGCGGAAGATCTGGGTCAGCAGATTGCGTTCGTGGTCGGTAAGCTTTTGCGCCCAGTCGCGGCAATCCTCGCCCAGCGGCACTTCCTCGGGCATCCAGTGGATCTGCTGCTGGCGCTTCCAGAAGTCGAACGCCCACGGGTATTCGAACGGCTTGTACTGCTTGCGGGCTTCGAGGAGGGACATTCTTACTCTCCGTTCTCACCGCTGTGGTCGCGGCGGGTTTCGATCGTGGTGATGCGCGGTCCGCTGGTGCGGGCGACGAGGATGATTGCGAGCACCGCGACGACCGCGACGAGGATGACGATCTGGGTGGTGGTCATCGGCTGCCCTCGATCATCGCGTTCTGTTCATCGGCGGTGGGGCGATAGTTCATCAGGCCGAAGGCGTGGACCGCGATGATCAGCCCAATGACGAACAACAGGACCGCACCCTGGCTGCCGTAGCCGCCGTCGGGGGCACCTGCCCCGACGCTGCGCTTGCGGTACATCCAGATTCCGATCCCGAAGACGATTGCTGCGATTGCAAGTTCGATGATGACTCGGGTGGGCATAAGCTAATTCCCCCTGATCAGGACGCCGATGCCGGCGACCATGAACAGGCCGGCGGCGATTAGGAACAGGATAGAGGCGGTCCGCGCATTGCGCGCGCTGGCCCCGGCGTCGGGCTTTTTGGAGCGCGCACCATATACCGATGCAAGCGCAGCGAAGCTGGTCGCCATCATGAAGAAGAGGACGGCTCGCATCATCTCACTGACAGGCCAGGCACTCGTCATAGTCGGTGGTCGGAAGCTCGTACTTCGCGGCTTCGGGCGTATTGTCGGCCTCTACCCCGCCGGCGAAACCGGCGCGCTGGATCGACTTGGAGCGCAGGTAATAGAGCGACTTGATGCCCAGTTCCCACGCGCGGAAGTGGAGCATGAGTAGGTCCCACTTGTCGACATCGGCCGGGATGAACAGGTTCAGCGACTGCGCCTGGTCGATATAGGGCGTGCGGTCGGCGGCGAGTTCGAGCAGCCAGCGCTGGTCAATCTCGAAGCTGGTCTTGAACGCGTCCTTTTCCTCGGTGGTGAGGAAGTCGAGGTGCTGGACGCTGCCGCCCTTTTCAAGGATCGAATTCCATACCTTGTCGGCGTCCTTGGCCTTTTCCTCCAGCAGTTTGTGGAGGTGCGGGTTCTTGACCACGAAGCTGCCGGACAGGGTCTTGTGGGTGTAGATGTTGGCTGGGATCGGCTCAATGCATGCCGAGGTGCCGCCGCAGATGATCGAGATCGACGCGGTCGGAGCGATCGCCATCTTGCACGAAAAGCGCTCCATCGCGCCCATGTCGGCCGCATCGGGGCAGGGACCGCGTTCCTTGCCCAGCATCATCGAGGCTTCGTCGACCTGCGCGCGGACGTGCTTGAAGATCTTGAGGTTCCAGCTTTTGGCCATCGCGCCTTCGAACGGGATCCCGCGCGCCTGGAGGAAGCTGTGGAAGCCCATCACTCCAAGGCCGACCGAGCGTTCCCGTTCTGCGCTGTACTTGGCGCGCGCCATTTCATCGGGGGCGCGGGCGATATAGTCGGACAGGACATTGTCGAGGAAGCGCATGATGTCCTCGATGAACATCTTGTCCGTCGACCACTGGTCCCAGGTTTCAAGGTTAAGCGAGGACAGGCAGCACACGGCGGTGCGGTCTGCTCCAAGATGGTCCTTGCCAGTAGGAAGCGTGATTTCCGAACACAGGTTCGACGTCGAAACCTTCAGGCCCAGGTCGCGGTGATGCTTGGGCATCTGCCGGTTCACCGTGTCGCTGAAAACGATATAGGGTTCGCCGGTCGCAAGCCGGGTTTCGACCAGTTTCTGGAACAAGGAGCGCGCATCGACCTTGCCGCGCACTTCGCCGGTCTTGGGTGACTTGAGTTCGAACGATTCGCCGGCGCGCACCGCTTCCATGAATTCGTCGGTCACCAGCACGCCGTGATGCAGGTTCAGCGCCTTGCGGTTGAAGTCGCCTGAGGGTTTGCGGATCTCAAGGAATTCCTCGATCTCTGGGTGCGAGACGTCGAGGTAGCAGGCGGCTGAGCCGCGGCGCAGCGAGCCTTGCGAAATGGCCAGCGTCAGGCTGTCCATCACGCGCACGAACGGGATGATCCCGCTGGTCTTGCCATTAAGGCCGACCGGCTCCCCGATCCCCCGGACACTGCCCCAATAGGTGCCGATGCCGCCGCCCTTGGACGCAAGCCAGACGTTTTCGTTCCATGTGTTGACGATGCCTTCAAGGCTGTCGTCGACGCTGTTCAGATAGCAGGAAATCGGCAGGCCGCGGCCGGTACCGCCGTTTGACAATACCGGTGTCGCGGGCATGAACCACAGGCGCGAAATATAGTCGTAGATGCGCTGCGCATGATCCTGGTCGTCGGCATAGGCCGAGGCGACCCGCGCAAACAGGTCCTGGTAATTTTCGCCCGGAAGAAGGTAGCGGTCCTTGAGGGTTTCCTTGCCGAATTCGGTCAGCAAGGAATCGCGGGTTTCGTCGGTCGAGATGTCGAATGCGCGGACGTCGACAGTCTTGCTGGTACGGGCGATGGTCGTGACATCGTCCGAAGTGACGTCGCTGCCAGTTGAAAAATCCATATCCTGTCCCCGTACCTGCGGCGCGCTTATAAGGCGCCATGTTCCCCAAACGTTCGACTCGGTGCCTTGGAGGCATCCTAGCCGAATTTCGCAGGTGGAAGGGCTTTTTCTCGTTCCCCTGCCCTGTGGAAAGCGGGGACGAGCAAGGCCCTCACCGGAATATAGTAATTCCGACGTCGAACACCAGTGGTTGAGTGTTCCCCCTACCTCGCTACTACCTATTGTGCCTTAACGCGTCACGGATGCAAGAGTTTAAATGCACATTAACGCATTTTTTCCTGTGGATTGCGGGCGATGCGCGGATCATTGGCGCTGGCTGGCGGAACGCATCAAGCCTAGCCGCAACGCGGTAGAACAGGCATTTACGAGCGGACGATGACGTGAAAAAGCGTAAGTCTGGGCGGGGGGAGACTTTCAATGCGGAATTTCAAGGTGTGGCCAGGCGCGGCGTTGGTGGTTGCAGCCGGTGCGATGCTTGTTGGCGCTGCCCCGGCGAAGGCCGCCGATGGATCGGGCGAAGAGCCGATGTGCGCCAAGCGGCCGGGGCAGGGCGAACCGCCGTGCACCGTCCAGAATGGCCACTGGCAGCTGGAGGTCGGGGTCGCCGACTGGACGCACGACAAGCAGGGCAGTTCGTCCTATTCCGACCTGGACCTGGGCGAGATCGAGCTGATCTATGGCTTGACCGATGCTTCGCACGTGTCGGTCAGCTGGACCGCGTGGCAGCACAACCGCAGCCGGGACGGCACCGGGCGCACCAGCCAGTCGGGCATCGGCAACGTCTCGCTCAACTATAAATACCGCATGACGGAGAAGTCGGCGGCCTTTTCCGCCGCGATTGCGCCAAGCGTTGAATTGCCCACCCAGAAACGCGAATTTGGGGTCAAGAAGGCACAATATTCACTTGGTTTGCCGCTTAGTTATTCGTTCCCGAACAGCCAGTGGAGCCTGAGTGCCGAGCCCAAGATCAGCCGGTCGCCATCCAGCAGCGGCTATCATTGGGCTTATGTCCAGACTGCATCGGTGGGATTGCAGGCGACCAAGCCGCTCAACCTGGGGCTGGAATATTATCGCAAGTGGGCGTTCGAGGAACCCAAGACCAAAGTCGAGGAATTGATCGAGCCCAATTTCTCCTACGCGATCACAAAGGACGTGATGATCGACGGAAGCGCGACGTTCGGGCTCAACAAGAACACCGCCGACATCGAATTGCAGGGCGGCGTATCAGTGCGGTTCTAGCGCCGACTTGCGCGTCGCACATGCGGCCGATCAGGACCCGAGCATCTTCTTGATGTTGCGCGCGGCCTGGCGGATGCGCTGTTCGTTTTCAACCAGCGCCAGGCGGACGAAGCCTTCGCCTTCCTCGCCAAAGCCGACGCCCGGCGCGACCGCCACGCCCGCTTCGGCGATCAGTTTCTTGGCGAACTCCATGCTGCCCATGTCCCTGAACCGTTCGGGAAGCGGCGCCCAGGCGAACATGCTGGCTTGCGGCACTGGGATGGTCCAGCCCGCCCGGCCGAAACTCTCGACCAGCACGTCGCGGCGCTTCTTATACAAGGCTCGGTTGTCATCGATGATGTCCTGCGGACCGTTCAACGCCGCGCAGGCGGCGGCCTGGATCGGGGTGAAGGCGCCATAATCGAGGTAGGACTTGACCCGTGTCAGTGCCGAAATCAGCTTGGCATTGCCGACCGCGAAACCCATTCGCCAGCCGGCCATCGAATAGGTTTTCGACAGCGAAGTGAACTCCACCGCGATGTCCTTTGCGCCGTCGACTTGCAGGATCGATGGGGTCGGCGTGTCGCCATAATAAATCTCTGCATAGGCAAGGTCGGAAATGACAATCAGGTCGTGCTCGTGGGCGAATTTCACCAGACGCTGGTAGAAAGCGAGGTCCGCGACATAAGCGGTAGGATTGCTGGGATAGCCCACCACCAGCACCTTGGGTCGGGGCACCGAGTAACGCATCGACATGTCGAGGCGGGCGAAAAAGTCCTCGCCCGGCGCGGCCGGGATCGAACGGATCGCGGCACCAGCGATAATGAAGCCGAATGTGTGGATCGGATAGGAAGGGTTAGGCGCAAGGACGACGTCGCCGGGCGCTGTAATCGCCTGCGCGAGGTTGGCGAGACCTTCCTTCGAGCCGAGCGTAACGATCACTTCGGTTTCGGGATCGAGGTCGACCCCGAAGCGGCGCTTGTAATATCCAGCCTGGGCTTTGCGCAGACCCGGGATGCCCTTGGACGCCGAATAGCGGTGCGCGGTGGGCTTGTTTGCGACCTCGCACAATTTGTCGATCACATGCTTGGGGGGCATGCCGTCGGGATTGCCCATGCCAAGGTCGATGATGTCCTCACCATTGGCGCGCGCTGCGGCCTTCATCGCGTTGACTTCGGCAAACACGTAGGGCGGCAGGCGCCGAATCCGGTAGAATTGATCGTCCATCACCGCCTCATGACGGCGATGCTGCGGCGCATCAAGCGCGCTCGTCAAAGGCGGGGAGCGACCATCCGCGCGCAATCGCCAGCCCACGTAGCGCGAAACCGGCCAGTGCCGCGACAATTGCCGCCGGCCAGGTGGCAAGGCCAACCAGGCTGAGCATTACGAATAGGCCCGACGACAGCGCCGCAGCGGTAACGTAAAGCTCGGGCCGCATCAGAATCGAGGGTTCGCCGGCCAGAACGTCGCGGATAATCCCGCCGGCACAAGCGGTCAGCACCCCCATCGCAAAGGCTGGAACCGGAGCAACTCCAAAACTGAGTGCCTTGGCCGCGCCGAAGGTGGAATAAGCGGCAAGCCCCAAGGCATCGAACCAGGCCAGCGCATCGCCCTTGAGCCAGTGCCGGCCGGGAAGCCACACGCCGAGCGCCGCAAGAATGCAGATCAGCAGGATGCTGTTGTGGTTCATCCAGAACACCGGGGCTTCGATGAGGAGATCGCGAAGCGTTCCGCCGCCGACGCCGGTGACCACCGCGAAGAACAGGAACGTAACCAGCGTCTGGCGCTTTTCGGCCGCAACCAGGGCGCCGGTCACCGCGAACACGGCAATCCCGAAATAATCGAGCGCGACGAGGGCTTGGGGAAGGGGGTCTACCGGCATGACCAGCGGCTTGTGCGGCGAGTTTGCAAGTTAGGCAATCACCTCAGCTCGGCAAATCGCGGATCCATGCAAGCCAGGCAAGCGTCGAGTGATGCCCAGGCGCAAAATTGCGTGTAGGGGGCAAGCCATGACCAAAAAGCCCAGCGATCCCTCGCCCTTTCCCAGTCTCGAGGACTGGCAGCACTGGACCTACGTGATGGGCCGTGCGCAGCAGATGATGATGGAATATTGGGCGGAGCAGGCGGGCAAGGACGCGCCTGCAATCGCTTGGCCGGGGTTGGAGGCGACCAGTGACCCGATGAGCCTGATGAGCGCGGGCGCTGATGCCTGGGCCAAGGGGCTTGAGACTTGGGGCAAGATGATGGGCGGGGTCGGCCTGGTGCCGCCGCCCTCCGCCGCAGCGCCCGTTCGAGACCGCCGTTTTGCGGCGCCCGAATGGAGCGAGAACCCGATCTTCGATACCATCCGCACCACCTATTTGCGGATTTCCGACCAATTGCTGGGCCAGGTCGAGAAAATCGAGGGGTTGGACGAAAAGGAGCGGCAGAAACTGCGCTTCGCGACGCGCGGCTTTGTCGATGCGATGAGCCCGTCCAATTTCGCGCTGACCAATCCGCAGGTGTTGAAGCGCACTTTGGACACCCGCGGCGAGAATTTGCTCAAGGGCCTGTCAAACATGCTCAAGGACATCGCCGCCGGGCAGGTGACCCAGACCAAGGAAGGCGCGTTCAAGGTCGGTGACGACCTTGCCACCACGCCGGGCAAGGTGGTGCACGAAACGCCGCTATACCAGTTGATCCAGTACACCCCGACCACGGACAAGGTGCTGAAGACCCCGCTGATCGTCTTCCCGCCATGGATCAACCGCTTCTACATCCTCGACCTGACGGCGGAAAAAAGCTTCGTCAAATGGTGCGTCGACCAAGGCATCACCTTGTTCATGGTAAGCTGGAAATCGGCAGATGAGAGTATCGCCGATGTCGGTCTGGACGACTATGTGGTCAGCGGGCAGGTCGACGCGATCGATACGGTCCGGGCGGCACTGGGCGTAGATGCGGTTCACGCCATCGGCTATTGCGTTGCCGGGACCACGCTTGCAGCGACGCTTGCCTACCTCGCCGCAAAGGGTGAGGCCGCAAAGGTCAAAAGCGCGACATTTTTCACCGCGCAGGTCGATTTTTCCGAGGCCGGGGACCTCAAGCTGTTCCTGGGCGACGAGACGATGGGCTTGCTAGCCCAGCTGACTGCCGAGAAAGGCTATCTCGACGGGCGATACATGGCGGCGACGTTCAACCTGCTGCGTGGCCGCGACCTGATCTGGAATTATGTCGTCAACAACTATCTGTTGGGCGAGGAGCCGCCGCCCTTCGACCTGCTGCACTGGAACAGCGACACGACCAACCTGCCGGCCGGGTGGCACCAGAATTACCTCGAAACCCTGTACCGCCAGAACAAGCTGGTTGAGAGAGGGGGAATCACGGTCGCCGGGGTGGAAATTGACCTGGGGCTGGTGAGGACCCCCGCCTATATCCAGGCCGGGCGCGAAGATCATATCGCGCCGCCCGAAAGCGTGTGGAAGGTGATGGACCATTTCGCCGGCGAAAAGCGCTTCGTGCTTGCCGGGTCGGGTCATATCGCCGGGGTCGTCAATCCGCCGTCAGCCGGCAAGTATCAATATTGGACCAACGACAAGGACCCCGGCTCGTTGGAGGAATTCATCGCTGGCGCAGCCGAGCACAAGGGAAGCTGGTGGCCTGACTGGCGCGCGTGGCTGGAACGGCAGGATGGCGCAATGGTCGATGCCAAGGACGCGCGGATTCCCGGCAATGGCAGTTTAAAGGCGATCGAAGATGCGCCCGGGCGCTACGTGAAGGCGCGCTAGGAGCGCTGCACCGGCCTAGAAGAAGCCGCCGCCCAACATCAGCCGAAACGCGCCGAGGACGATCACGACGAGGTTGAGGTTGCGGCCGGTATTGGAAGGCGAGAGGGTGCCAAGGCCCGCGCCGATGATAGCCAGCGGAATGATCAGCCAGTTCGCCCAGCCCAGCAAGGGCAGGAAGGCGACGAGCGCAAAAACGAAGGCAACGAGGCCAATGATGACCGAGACGATATTGAGCATGGGTTAAGGCCCTAGCATCATTCGGGCGGCGGGGGGAGGCGTGCGCCGCGGCTCTGGTGCGCGAGCGCTGCCACGTACAGCGCAAGCGCGGTCCAGATCGTGACGAACGTGATCGTCTTGGCAAGCCCCAGCGGTTCCCCGTAAATCGCCACTGCAAGCGCGAACTGGAGCGAGGGCGCGATGAACTGCAACATGCCGATGGTCGAATAGCGAAGCCGCCGAGCGGCCCCGGTGAACAGCAGCAAAGGAACAGTCGAAACGACACCCGCGGCCAATAGCAGGCTGGTCTCCATGCTCGACGTGCCGAGCACGGGTTGTCCCGCCAGCCCCCCGACAACAAGCCACAATATCGCAAGCGGGAACATCCAGCCGGTTTCGAAGAACAGGCCGGGCACCGCGTCTGCGGCGACGGTCTTGCGAATGAGGCCATAGGTCGCGAACGTGATCGCAAGGATAAGGCTGATCCACAAATGGCCCGGCTCTTCTGCGGCAAGAACCGCGATCCCGGCAGCGGCCAGTGCAACCGCCCCCCACTGCAGGCGCGACAATTTCTCGCCCAGGATGAAGCGGCCCATCAGCACGTTGGCAAGCGGGTTGAGATAATAGCCGAGCGATGCGGCAAGAATGAACCCGCTGGTCACTGCGTACACGAACAACACCCAATTGGCGCCGATCAAAACCGCGCTCAGTGCAAGCAGCGCCATCACTTTGCGCTGGCCGATCAGGCGCCGGATCTCGCGCCATCCGCCGGTCAGTGTGATTAACAGCGCAAGGAACGGGATCGACCAGACCACCCGGTGCGCGACGATGTCGAACGCGCTGACCCCGGTAAGCTGTTTGAAGTAGACCGGCATCACGCCCCACATCAGATAGGCCGCGATACCGAAGGTGAAACCGCGCCGGGCGCGAAGTCGCGGCGGCTGCCTGATGGAGATCGTCGCCGGCGTTCATCGGGCCGCGCCTAGCGGGGGTGAAGGATAAGTCAAAGACTATCGTTAGCGGGCGTGTGGTTGATTGATGTTGCGCTTATCGCCATTGTCCCTGGCAAGAGGATTGGGGGAACGGACCTTGAAATATCGGCATTTGCTGGCACTTCTTGCGGGCCTTGGAGTGACTTCCTGCGACACGATGGGAGCCAAGCAGCCGGTCGCGGCTGTCGGTGCGGGCAAGATAACACCTTCAAAGGCATGGCGAGCGCTTGCGACCGCACCCGACGAAGACCGCATCGACCGGCTTGGCCTCGCCTGGTCGCAGGGTCTTGCCGACGCGCAGAAGTCCTATGGAAGCGCGATCAAGAACGAGGGGGCGCTGCTGCAACCGCGCGCGGGCCTGCCCCGGCCCGATCCCACGCCGGGAAGCTATCACTGCCGACTGGTTGAGCTTGGAACGGTGGGCAAGAAGGACAAGCCGTTCCAGGCCTTCAAGCCGTTCTTCTGCTATGTTCTGCTCGACGGCGGGGACCTGACGGTCGTCAAGCAAACCGGAAGTCAGCGGCCCGCCGGTATCCTTTATTCCGACGATGATCCCAATCGCTTGATTTTCCTGGGGTCGATGGCGCGCGGCGAAAAGGACCAGACCTTGCCCTACAGTTCTGACCCGAAGCGCGATCTTGCCGGTGTGTTCGAACGCGTTGCCCCGTTCCGGTGGCGGCTTGTGATTCCGTGGCCGCAAGACGATGCCAAGATCGCGATTTACGAACTGACACCGGTGCCCGACCAGCCCAAGTGATGGCCGGCGACCGGGACAGTGCGGGACTGCTTGCCGACCCCGCCGAGGTGCGCGCGATACTGGTGGCAAGCGCGAAGGCGGGTGAGCCGATCAGCTATTCGGAACTGCTGCACCTGCTTGGCCACCGCTTCACCCGACCGAAAATGCGCGCCTTGTGCACAGTGCTTGGCGTGATCGACGATGAGGCCGAGGCGCTTGGCGAGCCGGAACTGGCGGTACTGGTGGTGCGCGCGTCCGACGGGCTTCCCGGGCAAGGTTGGTGGATCACCGGCGCGCAAGCGCACTGCCACGAGGGGCCGTGGGACGGGCCCAAGGCCGCGGCGTTGATCGCCCGCGTCCAGCAAGCAGCGTTCGACTTTTGGGCGGACCGATAAAAGGTGATCGCCGCGCACGCTCGCGTTCCGGCGCACTCGGTGATAGGGCGCGCGGCGTGAGTGAAGACAAGTCCTATATCGTCGATGCTGAGGATGACGGCATCCGTCTCGACCGGTGGTTCAAACGTAACCTGCCAGAAGCGAGCTTCAATGTGGTCAGCCGCTGGGCACGCACCGGGCAGCTGCGCGTCGATGGTGCGCGCGCCGACCCTGGCGACCGCGTCGCAGCGGGGCAGGAAATCCGCATTCCGCCGGTTGATCTTGCGCAGCTCGCCGCTGCCGCCAAGCCGCCGCGTCCGCGGACACCGCTGAGCGATGACGAGATCGCCGAAGTGCGCGACATGGTCATAGAGAGCAGCGCCGATGCGTTCGTCCTCAACAAGCCGCCGGGCCTTGCTTCGCAGGGGGGGACAAAGACCACCCGCCATCTCGACCGCTTGCTCGACGGGCTGGCCGGCGACGACGACCAAAGGCCCAAGCTGGTTCACCGGCTGGACAAGGATACCAGCGGTGTAATCCTGATCGCCCGCTCGGCACGCGCTGCCGGGCTGTTTTCCAAGGCCTTTGCCGGTCGCACCGCCAAGAAGGTCTATTGGGCGCTGGTGATCGGAATTCCCGATGCCGACGAAGGAATGATCGACGCACCGCTCGCCAAGCAGCCGGGTTCGGGCGGCGAAAAGATGCACATCGACGAGGACAATGGGCAAAGCGCCAAGACCCGGTTCCGAGTTATCGATCGGGCCGGCAATCGCGCCGCGTTCGTCGAACTGCAGCCGCTTACCGGCCGGACTTACCAGCTTCGCGCCCACATGGCGGCAATCGGCCACCCGATCGTCGGCGACGCCAAATATGGCGGGGCCGAAGCCTTTCTTACCGGCGGGGTAAGCCGCAAGCTCCACCTCCACGCCCGTCGCCTCAAGATCGATGCGCCGGGTGGAAAAAAGATCGACGTCAAGGCCGAGCTTCCGCCCCACTTCGCCGAAAGCCTGGAGATGCTCGGCTTTACCGAGATGAGCGGCGACATGATGCCCTTATCGGCGCCGCAAAACCCGCCCAACCCCAAGAAAAAGGCCACCGCCCACGCCAAGGCTGTACGCAAGGAGCGGCGTGGCGAACGGCGCGGACGAAGCGGCGGAGGGCGGTCGGGCGGCAAACCTGCAACGCGCAAGACATCTTCCAAGGGTCCGACCAAGGGTCCGACCAAGGGCCCGCCGAAGGGCGGCGCTCCGCGGGGCCGCCGCTGATGCACCCGCACCCGACGTTCGCGTGGGACGACGAGGCGGCACTTTTCGACTTCATCGCGCTCCACCCGTTCGCGACCATCGCCCTTCCGGCGCCCGGCATTGTTCATGCCCCAGTCGCAGTCATCGGGGGCGAACTGCAGTTCCACCTTGCTCGGCGCAACCGGATGATCGGGGAGATCGAAGGAAAGCCGGTCGTCGCGAGTATCCTTGGTCGCCATGGCTACCAGAGCGCCAATTGGTACGTCAGTGAGGACCAGGTGCCGACCTGGCACTACGAAGCGGTCGAGATCGAGGGCACGGCTCGGCGCCTTGCGGAAGAGGAGCTGGTCGCCCAGGTCGACGCCCTCACCGAGATGATGGAAACGCGTTACCAGCCGACCTCTCCCTGGAGCCGTGACAAGATGAAGGAGGGCGGCTTTGAGGCAATGGTTAAAGCGATTATCGGCTTTGCGGTCCCGATCGCGGCGATGCGCGGGACCCGCAAGTTCAACCAGCACAAGGACTCGGCGGACCATCTGGCTTCGCTCGCCGGATTGCGCGGCGCCGGACTTGGCGCGGTCGCCGAAGCGCTGGAGGAGGCGCGGGCGTGAACCGGCTAGCGATCTTCGACTGCGATGGGACTCTGGTCGATTCAGGCGCGGCGATTTACGAAGCGCTGTCGCGGACCTTCGCACAATTCGGATTGGCGGTCCCGTGCCAACAGACGGGTCGCCGGGTGATCGGATTGTCCCTTATCGAGGCCATGGCCGGGCTGGTCCCGGATGCTGACGACAGTGACCATGTCGCGCTTGCCGAGGCCTATAAGGTCCATTTCGCAGGGATGCGCTCAGCCGGTCATGTCGCCGAGCCATTGTACCCCGGGATCGTCGAATTGCTCGACCGGCTCGAGGGGGACGGCTGGGTGCTTGGGGTTGCCACCGGCAAGTCCGACCGCGGGCTTCGGCATTGCCTCGATGTCCACGGCCTCCACGGGCGCTTCATCTCGCTCCAGACTGGCGACCGTCATCCTTCCAAGCCGCACCCTTCGATGATCGAGACCGCGATGGCGGATGCCGATGCGCGGCCTGACACCACGGTTATGATCGGCGATACCAGTTTCGACATGGCAATGGCGGTCAATGCCGGTGCGCTGCCGATCGGTGTGGCGTGGGGCTATCATGAACGCGAAGACCTGATTGCTGCGGGCGCAGTGGGGGTCGCGGATGAAGCGGCGCAAGTCTTCGCATTGGCGCGGGAGCGGGCGATTGACTGAACGCGACGAACTGAAATGGCGCAAGCGGTTCCTGATTTTCTATGCCATCCGGCTGCTTGGAGTGCTGACCTTTTTCGCCGGCGTGGCGATTATCTATACCGACGTGCTGCGCCACGGCGGCTGGCCGGTGGTGGGAGCAATTATCGCGGCAATGGGGGCGATCGACGCGACCTTTGCGCCGCGCCTTCTCAAGCGCCACTGGGACGAGGCCGACAAGCGGTGAAACGGTTCTGGACTGCCGCCACTTCGGTAGCCGACTTGAATGGCTATGCGATCCGAGTGGACGGCAAGCCGGTGAGTACCCCAGGGCGCGCCGAACTGGTCGTTCCCACGCGAGCCCTGGCCGAGGCGATCGTTGCCGAATGGAATGCGATTGAGGGCGATATCAATCCCGCAGCGATGCCGCTGACCGGCCTCGCCAATGCCGCGATCGACCGGATCGCCGCAGACAAAGAAGGCTTTGCCAAGGGGATTGCCGCTTATGGGGAAAGCGACCTTTTTTGCTATCGCGCGCAAGCGCCCAAGCCGCTTGCCGACGCGCAGGAGGAGGCGTGGGGACCGCTGATCGCCTGGGCGCGGCGGCGCTACGATGCGGACTTTCATGTGACCCACGGGATCGTCCATGTCGCCCAGCCCGGGGCGAGCCTTGAGCGGTTGGCGCACGAAGTGCACGCGCTGGGCGAATTCGCGCTTGCCGGGCTTGCGCCGTTGGTGACGATTGGCGGGTCGCTGGTCGCCGGGCTTGCGGTGCTCGACCATGCGGCGACCCCCGAGGCGGCGTTCGAGGCAGTCACTCTGGATGAACGCTGGCAGGCACAGCAATGGGGAGCGGACAGCGAGGCCGAGGCAGCGCTTGCGCTTCGCCGCGCCGATTTCATGGCCGCGGCACGCTTTCTGGAATTGCTCGCCGCCTAGTTGTTGGGCCGCTCAACCAGCTTGCGGGTAAAATCGGACAGATAGGGGCGGCGATTGCGACGCAGGCGTTCGGCCGCGATGATCGCCTTGACCTCGCCAAGGCAGTCGCCAAGATCCTTGTTGATCAGCACATAATCATATTCGCCCCAGTGGCCGATCTCACCCGCGGCGCGGCGCATGCGACCCTGGATGACATCGTCACTGTCGGTCTTGCGCGCGCTAAGCCGCCGCTCAAGCTCATCCATCGAGGGCGGCAGGATGAAGATCGACACCAGGTCGTTGCCGAACGCGGTCTTCAATTGCTGGGTCCCCTGCCAGTCGATGTCGAACAGGATGTCATGGCCCTTCTTCAAGGCATCCTTGATCGGCTCCTTCGGGCTTCCGTAGCGATGGTCGAAGACATAGGCCCACTCGGCGAATTCCCCGAAGTCGACCATGCGCTGGAATTCGGAATCGTCGACGAAGTGATAGTCGACGTCCGGGGTCTCGCCGGGCCGCATTGGCCGGGTCGTTGCACTGACCGACATGGTGATCGAGGAATCCGCTTCCATCAGCATGCGCGAGATGGTGGTCTTGCCCGCACCGGACGGGCTGGAGAGGACGATGAGGAGGCCGCGGCGCGCGCGCGGACTGTCGGGGTCAAGGGCCATAGGCGCTTCTGCGCACCCTTCGCCGGTGCGTCAACCGATGCCGAAAAATTCTTTTGTGCAGCGCACAATAAAACCCTTGAAATGGTGCAGCGCATCATTTATATTGCATTGCAACATAAGCTATCAAGAAAACGAGGAAGCAATGGCTGACAATATCACCATCGAACTCAAGGACAGCGCAGAGGCCTATGCCAAGGCGGTGGACGCGACGCTCGATCCGGCACCGGCCAAGTCGGTCGCGGCGGTGAAGGCTGTGGCCAAATCGGCCAAGCCGGTCGCAGCCAAGGCCAAGAAGGCGGTTAAGGCCGCCCCGGCCAAGGCCAAGAAAATCGCCAAGAAGGCGACGTCCAAGGCTTCGGCCAAGGTCGCCCCCAAGATCAAGAAGGCTGTGCGCAAGGCCGCAAGCCCCATCAACGAGAGGACTAAAACCATGTTCAACACCGACAAGAACCTGTTCAACTTCGACGCCATTCCGGCCATGAAGCCGTTCCAGACCATGTTTGCCGACGTCAATGGCCGCGGCCAGGACATGGTCAAGAAGAGCCAGAAGGTCGCCGAGGAAATGGCCGACCTGACGCGCGCCAACGTCGAAGCCGCGATCGAAGCCGGCCGAGTCGCCGTCGAAGGCGCCAAGACCCTTGGCCAGGACGTCATCGCCAACGGCCGTGACGGTGTCGAAAAGGCTGCCGACCATGTCCGCACCCTCGCCGAGACCAAGTCGCCGACCGAGTTCATGCAGAGCCAGGCCGAGTTCGCTCGCGCCCAGTTCGACCGCATGGTCACCGACAGCTCGAAGATGACCGAAGCGTTCGTGAAGCTTGCTGGCGAGGCGTTCCAGCCGATCCAGAACCGCGCTTCGAAGAATGCGGAAAAGTTCAACACTCTCGTCGCTTGAACCTCTCTCCCCTCCTGAATTTCAGGCGACCAGACCGGCGGCTGCCCTCCTCAACGGGGCAGCCGCCATTTTTTTATCTCCACTTGCGGGGCTTCACCTTGCCGCCAAGCGCGGTGATGCCATATCTGACAGTCGCATGATCGACTTCACCATCATGATGGCCGGACCAGGCGGCGACGGGCTCGACGACGAGGGCGAGACCGGTGTCGTCACGCGTACCCGCCCCAAAACCAAGAAGCCCTCCAACTACAAGGTCTTGATGCTCAACGACGATTACACGCCGATGGAATTCGTCGTGCTTGTCCTGCAGCGCTATTTCTCGATGGGAATCGAAGATGCGACCCGGGTCATGCTGCAGGTCCACCAGCGCGGGGTCGCGGTGTGTGGGGTATTCACCTACGAGGTTGCCGAGACCAAGGTCAGCCAGGTCATCGACTTCGCCCGCGAAAACCAGCACCCCTTGCAGTGCACGCTAGAGAAAGCATGAGCTGAAGCCTTGCGCGGGGGTGGCGGACCGCTAAACCCCAGCCCCCATGGACAGTATCTGGATCGAGGGCGGCAAGCGCCTGCACGGCAATATTCAAATCTCGGGCGCGAAAAACAGCGCGCTGACCTTGATTCCCTGCGCGTTGCTGACTGAGGACGAGTTGACGCTGGGAAATCTCCCGCGCCTCGCCGACGTCGACAGTTTCGGGCATTTGATGAACGAACTGGGCGTGACCACAAAGGTCGCGGGCGCGCGCAAGGGCGACGTCAACCGCAAGATGACCCTCCACGCCGACCATGTTGTATCGACCGTCGCGCCCTACGACATGGTGCGCAAGATGCGCGCGTCGATCCTGGTCCTCGGGCCGATGCTCGCTCGGATGGGAGAGGCAACCGTGTCGCTGCCCGGCGGATGCGCGATCGGCGACCGACCAATCGACCTCCACCTCAAAGCGCTGGAGGCGATGGGTGCGGAGATCGAGCTTGCTGCCGGCTATGTAAAGGCGAGCGCGCCCAAGGGCCGGCTGCCCGGCGGCGACTATAGCTTTCCCGTAGTCTCGGTCGGAGCGACCGAAAACGCGGTCATGGCCGCGGTATTGACCACCGGCGTCACCCAATTGTTCAACGCGGCGCGCGAGCCCGAGATCGTCGATTTGTGCAACCTCTTGGTCGCGATGGGCGCCGACATCCAGGGCATCGGAAGCAGCCACCTGACGATTACCGGGGTCGAGGCGCTGTCCGGCTGCAGCTATGACGTAATGCCCGACCGCATCGAGGCGGGCAGCTATGCCTGCGCCGCGGGGATTACCGGCGGTTCGCTTCACCTGATCGGCGCCCGGCCTGAGGAGATGCTTGCGACCACCAACGTGCTTGCGCAGGCGGGCTTGAGCATCGAATTCACTTCCGAAGGTATCCGCGTCACCGCCGACCAGCCGTTGAAGCCGGTCGCGGTGTCGACCGCGCCTTACCCCGGCTTTGCAACCGATATGCAGGCGCAGCTGATGGCGATGCTGTGCGTCGCCGAAGGTCAAAGTTTTCTTGAGGAAACGATCTTTGAGAACCGCTACATGCACGTTCCCGAATTGCGCCGGATGGGCGCGGAAATCGAGGTCCACGGGCGCAGCGCGATCGTCCATGGACCGCGCCAGATGACCGGTGCCCAGGTCATGGCGACTGACCTTCGTGCATCGATGAGCCTCGTCCTTGCCGGGCTTGCAGCACAAGGCGAGACCGAGGTGCTTCGGGTCTATCACCTCGACCGCGGCTATGAGCGGTTGGAGGACAAGCTCAGCGCCGTCGGCGCGACGATCGAGCGGCGCAGCGGGGGGTGATCGTCAATCGAGTCTGAGGGCGAAGCGTCGGCTGGTCTGTTCGAATCCCATTTGCCGGTAATAAGCATGGGCGTCGGCGAGGCGCTCGTTGCTGGTCACCTCGATCATCCCGCATCCCCATTCGCGCGCCACCTCGATCGCGCGATCGAGGAGCGCGCGGCCAATTCCCTTGCCGCGAAAATCGTCAGCGACGATGAGGATGGTGAGCCGCGCGACTGGCTTTGGCCGATAGACCGGAGTCATTCGGTCGAGGCCGACGAGACCGATGACCATCCCGTCCTTTTCGGCGACCAATTGCGGAAGGCCTTCGCGCGCGAGCTGGTCGAGATTTACGCGCACGTCATTTCTAGTGATCAGGTGGCCGAGCCCGGCGACGAGTTCGGCGATTGCAGCTGAATCTTCAGTTACGGCTGGGCGAATTGCGACGCTCACAGCGCGTCGAGTGCGTGGAGGACCACGCCGACGGTGCCGCCGACCAGCGTTCCGTTGATGCGGATATACTGAAGGTCGCGGCCGACCGCGCTTTCCAGGCGATCGGTAACGGTCTGCGCATCCCACGACCGGATCGTGTCGCTGACCAGCTTGACGATCGAGCCGCCGTAGCTGGCCGCGAATCCCACCGTCGAGCGGCGTGCGAACTGGTTGATCGCGCGCTTTAGTCGCGGATCGCTTTCGAGGGTCGAGCCCATCGTCCTGAGCACTTCGCCCAGCTTGCCGGCCATCGCCGCATCGGGATTGCGGGCCGCCGCGATCACCGCTTCGCGGCCTTTTTGCCACAAGGTATCGATCCACAGGCCGACCGATTTATTGTCGAGCAGCTGATCCTTGATCTTTTCCACCCGGACCTGGGTTTCGGGGCGGGTCTGGAGGTCGTTGGCGAGCTTTGCCAGCGCTTCCTCTATCTTCAGCCGCACCGGGTGCGCAGGGTCATCGCTCATTTCGCTGGTGAGTTTCTTCAGGCCATCGATGATGGCATCCGCGATCTTGCTGTCGAGCCCGGCAAGTTTCAGTATCCAATTGGCTTTCTTGCGGACCATTTCGCGGATTAGCGGTTCGTTGGCGTCGAGCGCCCGCGCGGTCCAGCCGATCGCTGCTTCCAGCATCGGGACATGGCGGTCCTCGTTGATCGCGCTTGCAAGCGCGTGGCCGATCAGCGGAGATACTTCCATCTTCCTGAGGCGCGTCGACACTGCGGTCTTGACGATCCCGCCCAGGCGTTCGTCGTCAAGGCTCTCGAACAGGTCGGCGATCAGGCGGCTTGCGCCGGCGCGGATCCGGGTCCCCTCACCCGAAGGGGCCTTGAGGAAGCGGCCTGCGGCACCGGCGACGTCAATGCCCTGCATCCGCCGCGCGACCACCGCAGGGACGAGGAAATTCTCCTTCAGGAAATTGGCAAGCGCCTCACCGATCCGGTTCTTGTTGCGAGGAATGATCGCGGTGTGCGGGATCGGAAGGCCAAGGGGATGTCGAAACAAGGCGGTGACCGCGAACCAGTCGGCCAGCCCGCCGACCATCGCTGCCTCGGCGAACGCCTTGAGGTAGGACAGCCCCGGCGCTGCACCTTCGAAATGGCGCGCGGCGAAGAACACCGCAGCCATGACGACCAGCAGGCCAGTGGCAGCAACCTTCATCCCGCGGGCGCCGGGCTGGGCGGGGTTAAAACGCGATAATCGACTGGGCGCGGTGGGGGTCATCACCCCTCAATAGCCGAGCGAGCGGTTAAGTTCACTCCGCCGGGAGCGCGGCCGTGGGGGTGGCATGCGCGCCGCCACCGACGAACTTGTGGAACAGCTTTCCGATCCTTGCCTCCGCGCTAAGCGCAATCGAGAAATAGGCCGGGACCAGCAGCAGGGTCAGCACGGTAGAGAAGATCAGGCCGCCGATGACGGTGATCCCCATCGGCGCGCGCCAGCTGTTGTCGCCCGACAGCGACATCGCGGTTGGAAGCATGCCCGCGGCCATCGCGATGGTAGTCATCACGATCGGTTGCGCGCGCTTGTGCCCGGCTTCCCAGATCGCCTCGTTCTTGGGCATTCCGTGGTTGATCATCTCGACCGCGAAATCGACCAGCAGAATCGAATTCTTGGCAACGATCCCGAACAGCATGAGGATCCCGATCAGCACGAACAGGCTGATCGGCTGCCCCGCGAGATGCAGGGCGATCGCGGCACCAAGAGGGGCAAGCAGTAGCGAGCCCATGTTGACGAACGGGGCAAGGAAGCGGCGATAGAGCAGCACCAGCACCGCGAACACCAGCAACACGCCGGACATCAGGGCGATGGCGAAATTGAACAGCAATTCGCTCTGCCATTTCTGGTCGCCGAGATTGAGTTTCTCGATCCCTGCGGGAAGGTTCTTGACCGTCGGCAGCTTGTTGACCTTGGCGAAGGCGTCGCCCTGAACGACCCCGTTGGCAAGGTCGGCCCCGACCGCGATCCGGCGCGTCTGGTTCGAACGCTTGATCGTGGTCGGACCGGAGCCAAAGCCGATCTCGGCAACGCTTTTCAAGGGCACCGAGCCGCCCGACGCGGTTGGGACCGGAAGATTTTCGAGAGTCGCAAGGTCGCGCCGCGAATCCTGCGACAGCGAGACCTTGATTGGCACCTGCCGGTCCGAGAGCGAGAATTTGGCGCTGTTCTGCTCGATATCGCCAAGCGTGGCGATGCGGATCGTCTGGCTTAGGGCAGCGGTCGATACGCCAAGGTCGGCGGCCAAATCGAAGCGCGGGCGGATGGTGATTTCCGGCTGCGGAAGATCGCCCGAAATGCGCGGTGCGACGAGGTCGGGAAGGGTCTGCATTTCACGCGCGATCTGGTTGGCGGTCGCAGTCAGCGCGACCGGGTCATCGCCGCCGAGGTAGAGCATGATATCGCGCGAATCGGAATCCGGACCGCCGCCGCCCTGCGTCTGGAAACTGACCCGTGCGTCGGCGATCGCGGCAAGGGTCGGTGCAAGCTTGCGTTCGAACTCCGTGCTCTTGAGCTCCCGATCCTCCTTGAGGACAATGTTAACGCGCCCGTTGCCGACCGAAATCCGCTCGAACACGCGATCGACATTGGGGTCCTTGGCAATGATCCTTGCAACATCGTCGACCACCGCCTCTGTCTGTTCCAGGGTGGTGCCGGGGGGCATGGTGACGTTGGCGCGCGAATAGCTGTTGTCTTGCGGCGGGAAGAAGGACATCGACAAAGTCCCGAACAGGACCACCGAAGCGACCATGATTGCGACACCAGCGGCGACCGCCGAAAGCCGATGGTCGCGCAGCCGGGCATTCCAGCGCGCGGTCTTGATCCGGTACCATTGCGAAAATCCACCCTCGCCCCCGCGAGTTGCAAGGAAGCGGATCAGGCGCATCGCCGCCCACGACGCTGCAGCCCCGGCGACCAGCGCAAGCACGAACGCGGCAAGGCCGGGCATGCCCGTCGCTGCGAAAAGCTTGAGCGCCATCATCAGCCCGACGACGAATGCCAGGCCCATGAGGATCAGGAACAGGCCGCCAAGCGCGGTATAACCAAACTTGCGTTCGGACTTGGGCAGGCTTTTCAGCATCGCGTCGGCTTCGCGCGTGTCGAGGCTCCACTTGAGGATCGCCAGATACTTGTCCATCCACTTCCAGTTGGCGTGCGGCTGGGCGCCCTGGCTGCGCAGGAAATAGGCCGCCATCAACGGCGTGATCATGCGTGCAACCAACAGGCTCATCAGCACCGCCAGGACAACGGTAAAGCCGAACGCCTTGAAATATTGGCCTGCAATGCCGGGCATCAATGCAACCGGAAAGAACACCGCGACAATCGCCATGGTGGTTGCAAGGACGGCTAGCCCGATCTCGTCGGCGGCGTCCAAAGAGGCCTGATAGGCCGATTTGCCCATGCGCATGTGGCGCACGATGTTTTCGATCTCAACGATCGCGTCATCGACCAACACGCCCGCGACCAGCCCCATTGCCATGGTCGACATGAAATTGAGGGTAATTCCCATCTGCTGCATGAAGAAGAAAGCCGGGATTGCCGACAATGGGATCGCCAGCGCGCTGATCATGGTGGCGCGGAAATCGCGCAGGAACAGCAGGACCACCAGCACCGCCAGAATCGCGCCTTCGACCAACCCTTCCATCGCCGCGGCATATTGCGCCTTGGTATCGTCGACGGTGTTGAAGATTTCCGCAAAGCGGACCTTGGGATTGGTCTCCTCTAGCTTCTTGAGCGCCTTCCACGTTTCATCATAGGCGTTGACTTCGCTAGAGCCCTTCGCGCGCTGGACCGAGAAAGTGGCGACCTGCCGCCCGTTCATCTTGGCGATCGAGCGTTGCTCGGAGGTCGAATCCATCACTTGGGCGAGATCGGAAAGGCGGACCGTCCGCCCGCCCGGAAGGCTGATCAGCTTATTGCCAAGCTCAAAGGCCGTAGCGGCATTGCCGAGCACCCGTACGGTCTGTTCCGATCCCGCGACCTCGGCCCGTCCGCCCGGCGCGTTGAGGTTGTTCTGGCGAAGCTGGGTGTTGACCTGGGAAGCGGTAATGCCTTGCGCCTGCAGCGCAGCGGGATCGAGGATCACGCGGATCACGCGGTCAACGCCGCCCCCGCGCTCGATCTTGGCAATTCCTTCGACCCCAAGCAGGGTCTTGGCCACGTCATTGTCGATATACCAGCTGAGCTGTTCGGGCGTCATGTCCGTGGTCGTTGCACCGATCACCGTAATCGGCGCATCGTTGGCGACGATCCGGATCACCTCGGGCTCCAGGATCCCGTCGGGCAAAGTGGAGCGAACCTGGGTGACCGCGTTGCGCACTTCGTTGACTGCGCGGTCGGGCGGGGTTCCAAGCTCAAACTGGACGAAGGTGCCGCTGTTCCCCTCAGTCACGGTCGAATTGATCTGGTCGACGCCCTCGACCGAGCGAATTGCGGCTTCCACGCGCTGGGTAATCTGCGTTTCGATTTCGTCCGGCGCAGCGCCCGGCTGGGTCACCGACACATAGGCAGCGGGAAAATCAATGTCGGGCGAGTTGTTGACCTGCATCCGAGCGAACGAAACGATTCCGGCGAGCAGCAGCCCGACGAAGAACACGATCGGAGCGACCGGGTTCTGGATGCACCACGAAGAGATATTGCGGAAATTCATCGATTGGCTGCTTTCATTCGCGCGTGCGGGCGGATTACTGGCTGGCGGATCACCGGCGGGCGGCGACGCGCTTGGCGGCGACTTCCTGTCCGGGATTCAGGAAAGGACCGGCGGAAACGACGACCTGCTCCATCCCCGACAGTCCCGAAGCGACCACCACGCCGTTTTCATCGACCGTTCCGATCTTGATCGCTCGGCGTTCGATCTTGCCGTCCTTGCCGATGATGAACACGTAATTGCCCTGATCATCGCTCATCACCGCGCTTTGCGGGAGGACCGGCGCGTTAGCCTGGCCTGCAGCGATGCTTGCCTCCGCGAACCCACCCGGGCGCATGGTGCGCGAATAAGGGACGCTGATCCGGACTTCACCCAGGCGCGTCTGTGGGTCGATCGTCGGAGCGACCATCCAGATCGAGCCGCGAACATTTTCGTTCGACCCGATCGGGGTCACCGAAGCCTCCATTCCGGTATGAACGAGTGCCAGGTCCTGCTGTGAAAGCTGGGCCTTCAATTCCATCTGGCCGCCTTCGGCAATCCGGAAAAGCGCGCCCGAACCCGGGCTGACCACCTGGCCGACCTCGACGTTGCGTTCGAGTACCAGTCCGCTGGTCGGCGCGGTAATATTGAGCTGGCCGATCTGGGCGCGGGTTGCACCCAATTGCGCCTGGGCAAGGCGGACCTGTGCGTAAGCGGCGTCACGAGCGGCCTTTTTCGATTCGATTTCGGCGCTTGAAACGAAACCCCGGTCCTTGAGCGCAAGCGCGCGGTCGTAATTGGACTGGGCAAGTGCGGCCTGCGCACGCGCGGCATCGACCGCCGCGGATAATTGCGCCGCCTGCTGGGCCTGGACCGAACGGTCGATCACCGCCAGCACCTGGCCGGCCTTGACCCAGCTTCCGGCATCGACCGAGACCCGAACGACCTTTCCGCCTTGGCCCGCCACTCCGACCGGCTGGTCGCGGCGCGCGGCGATTGGCCCGCTGGCAGAGATCATCCGCCCGACAGGTGCAGAGCCCGGGACGATCACGGACACGCCGGGCTTTTGCGGCGCTTCCTCGACCTTGTCCTTGGACAGTCCCCCACCAAGCAGGAAGGCGAGAACGAACAGGACGACGACCGTTGCCGCCGCGACGACCATGATCGTCTTGCGCCGCTTGGCACTATTGTCGACGACGACCAAGCCATCGCGTTTTGCCGGAACGATCGTGGTTTCGCGGTTCATCATTGTTCGCCTGTAGTCCATCTGCATCCGGCGACACGCCAAGGTGCTTCGCTGGCGACTGTATTACCCGAATAAGTCACCAATCGTCAACACAGGCGAAACGGATTATTGCAGCCATGGCTTTTCGATCAACGGCAGCACTTGTGCGCCGGGCGTAGGTCGGCAACGATGGTATGCGATTCGATCGCCGTACGGCGGGTCGAGAAAAAAAGGGGAGTTTGCGCAAATGCTCGAAATCTACGGTATTCTCGCATGGATCGTGATCGGCGGCCTTGCCGGAGGGATCGCGAAATTGCTGATGCCCGGAAAGGACCCGGGCGGGTGCATCATCACCATTTTGCTGGGCGTCGCCGGCGCGCTGGTCGCCGGTTGGCTCGGCCAGGCGGTCGGCTGGTACAAGGCGGGTGAGGGCGCAGGGTTTATTGCCGCAATCGTCGGCGCGTTCCTGCTATTGCTGATCTACCGGATGGTGGCGGGCCGGCGGCGCTGAGCCGTTCTGGCAATCGGTGATGACCGAACGGCGCGCGCCCTGTTCATCGCCGCGCCCGTTCATCGCCGCGCCATGCCGCCTGGTCCAGCTTGCGGGCATGAAATCAACGACAGGAGGCTCATTCATGATGAGGCATGCAATCATCGCCGCCGCACTATGCGGCGCAACTTTAGCACCGATGCCAGCGCTGGCCGACGGGGCGAGCATCACGCAGGCGATTGCCGGAACCCGGCTGGACATTGTCGCGCGCGGGGAAAGCACGAGGGTTCCCGATCTTGCCACCATCTCGACCGGAGTTGAGACTAGGGCGGCCAGTGCCGGGGCGGCGCTGTCCGAGGCCGCGCGCCGTGTCGCCGCGATGCGCGCCGAACTGAAGAAGGCCGGGGTCGCCGATCGCGACATCCAGACCAGTTCGATCCGCCTGAACCCGCAATATATCTATGCCGACGGAAAGGCGCCGCGGCTGACCGGCTATGAGGCGAACAACACGCTGTCGGTCCGTTTTCGCAATGTCGCCGACAGCGGCAAGGTAATCGACGCCCTGGTCGCTGCGGGCGCCAACCAGATCAACGGGCCCAGCTTCAGCATCGAAGATCCGGCTGCGGCGCTGGACGAAGCGCGCACCCGCGCGATTGCCCGGGGTCGTGCCCAGGCGGACCTTTATGCCCGGGCGCTGGGCCTGCGCGTTGTGCGGGTGGTGTCGGTAAGCGAATTGGGCGGTGACTATGCGCCGCCGCCGATGCCGATGATGGCTCGCGCCGCAGAGATGGATTCGTCGACCAAGATCGATCCCGGCGAGCAGAAGTTGAACGTGAACTTGGCCATGACCTTCGAACTTCAATAACGGGAAACATCTGTCCGACGGACATAAAAAAGGGCCGCCCGGAATCTCCGGACGGCCCTTTCTTTTTGTCTGCTTCGGTGCGCTTAGCGGACCGAGCCCCGGCGAACCAGGTTGACGATCGCCAGCAGGACGACCGCGCCCAGCAGCGAATAAAGGAAGCTTTCAACGGTGACTCCGTTGTTGAGCGAAGCGCCGCCCCCCAAAAGGAAACCCGCGATCGCGGCACCGACGATGCCGACGACAATGTTAAGCAGAACCCCCTGCTGAGCGTCCGTGCGCATAACCATGCTGGCAAGCCAACCGCAAACGCCGCCAACCACCAGCCAGATGATGATTCCCATCATAATGCATTCCCTCCTGTAACGCTGACCGACGCTAACAAACCGCGCCGGCCTTCGTGCATCACAAAGCGTGACACACCGGAGTTGTTCCGCATTCGCAAGGAAGTGTCCAGCTTTTGGTGCGCAAGTGCCAAAAAAGTGTCGCCGACCCGACTGGAGCCGGGCCGGCGAACTAAGCCGCGAGCGGAGGAGGATTGCGGCCTTGGGTCTGGGAATAATTGAAGCGGCTGAGCCCCTTAGTAGCGCTGCTGGCGCTCATACTGGTCGCGGTATTGCTTGATCCGCGTAACCCTGAGGCCCGGCATCCCGCTGCGGTCGACCGCGCGCTGCCAGCTCGTGAACTCCTCGAGGCTAAGCGAATAGCGCTTGCACGCGTCGTCGACGCTGAGCAGGCCGCCGGCAACTGCTGCCACGACTTCTGCCTTGCGGCGCACGACCCAGCGGGTCGTACTGGCCGGGGGCAAGCTGTCGATCGTCAGCGGCTCGCCAAGCGGTCCAATGACCTGCGCCGGACGAATCTTCTGGTTCTCGAGCATCTAGAATCTCACTTGCTTAATCATTGTTACTGGCGACCATTTAACCCCGAGCAGTTTAAGACCTTCTGAAGTGTGAGGGTTAACGTTACGCTCACTCCCCCTTCGGAACGGTTAATGCGGCAATCTCTTCGGCAAAGGCGCCTCCGAGGTGCCGCGCTGCCTCCGCCCACCCGTCACTCGACGAGAGGTAGCAGGCACGCGCATCTTGCCGGGACTTGCTGTCGGACGAAGGCGCCGGGCGACCGATCATTTCCAGCAACTCCTCAAGCGGGAGCGGCTGGAAGTCGCCCTTGGTTAAATCGCCGTCGTGACGCGCCAACTGAATCCCCCTGGTTAATGCGTTGGGCCAAGGACTAGCGCGATAGAGTGAACTTCGAGTAAAGATCGGCCCGAGATTCCACCGATGCGAACCGATTTCCAGCTATGCCGCCCGCCGGGTCAGGCACGAATTGTCGTCGCCATGTCGGGCGGGGTCGACTTCATCGGTTGTGGCCGCAATGGCCGCTTCGTCGGGCGCCGAGGTCATCGGCGTGACCATGCAGCTTTATGATCACGGTGAGATGGTGCGGCGTACCGGGGCCTGTTGTGCCGGGCAGGACATCTACGATGCAAAGACGGTCGCCGACCGGCTGGGGATCGCCCATTACGTCCTCGACTACGAAACCCGCTTCAAGGACAGCGTGATCGAGCGATTCGTCGATGATTATGCACGCGGCCGGACCCCGGTGCCCTGTTCGTCGTGCAACCAGAGCGTCAAGTTCGTCGACCTGATCGCCTTCGCGCGGGAGCTTGGGGCCGATTGCCTTGCGACGGGCCATTATGTGCGCCGGGTGGTCAAGGAAGGCCGGGTCGAGTTGCACCGGGGCCGCGATCCCCGGCGCGACCAGAGTTATTTCCTCTACGGGACAAGTCGTGATCAACTCGATTTCCTGCGCTTCCCGCTCGGTGACCTGCCCAAGGAGGACGTGCGCAAGGCCGCCGCCGAGGCGGGGCTCGAGGTCGCGGCAAAGCCCGACAGCCAGGACATTTGCTTCGTTCCCGACGGCGATTACGCGACGCTGGTGAAAAAGCTGCGCCCCGACACCGACGTCCCGGGCAAGATCGTCGATCTTGGCGGCACGATATTGGGTGAGCATCGCGGCGTGGTCCACTTCACCGTCGGCCAGCGGCGCGGAATCGACATCGGTGGGCAGGCCGAGCCGCTGTACGTCGTGCGCCTGGAGCCCGAGGAGCGGCGGGTGGTGGTCGGCCCACGCCGCGCACTGGCGGTGTCAGCGGCGCTGATCGAGGATGTCAACTGGCTTGCCGAAGACCAGCAGGATGTCAGTGCCAAGGTGCGCAGTCTGGCCCAGCCAGTCGCCGCCTGCTGGGACGGCGCACGGCTGGCATTCGATGCGGCGGAATATGGAGTAGCACCCGGCCAGCACGCGGTGTTCTACGAGGGTGAACGAGTGCTAGGCGGCGGGACGATCGCATCGACCGTTGCTGCCGAGGCACGAGCAGTCGCGTGAGTGTGTAAAATCCAGGTTTCGGCCTTGCCGCTACAACGTGAACTTGCCCTCGATGACGGTCCGGCACGGGCCGCCCAGAATCACCCTCTCGCCGTTCAACCGACACTCAAGCCGTCCGCCGCGCGCACTGGCCTGGAAGGCAGAAAAACGATCCGTGTTGAGGCGCTTGGCCCAGAACGGCACCAGCGAACCATGGGCCGATCCGGTCACCGGGTCCTCATCGATGCCATGGTACGGAGCAAACACCCGGCTAACGATGTCGGTGTCACTGCCCGGAGCGGTCGCCGAGAAAAGCACGTCGAACCTTGCGAGTTTGCGGAAATCGGGGTCCAAGGCCCGCACCTGCGCTTCATCGGCGAGAAGGACGATTGCGGTGCCATTGCCGCCGTTGCCGAGGAACAGCGGCGTTCCAGCGGGCAAGCCAAGCGCATCGAGCATCGCGGGGTTCTCGCCGCGCTCAACGGTCCCGGCGGGCAGATCCACCCAATAGAGGCCGTCCCTGCGCTCTACGGTCAGGGTCCCGCTGCGCGTTGCGAAGCGAACACGGTTCACTTCCATCACGACATGCGCACTGGCCAGGGTGGCATGGCCGCACAGATCAACTTCGGTGGTCGGAGTGAACCAGCGCAGGTCATAGTCCGTATCGGGTTCGTCGGACGGGACCAGAAATGCTGTCTCGGCAAGGTTATTTTCCGCCGCGATAGCCTGCATCACCGCGTCGGGCAGCCACTGGGTCAAAGGCATGACCGCAGCAGGGTTTCCGACAAACGGACGATCGGCGAAGGCATCGACCTGGAAGAAGGGTAACACCTCGCTCATCGCTTATAATCCTGGCCTGGCTCCATCATCCCGGTCGGGTCGGGATGGATCAGGATTTCGGTCCCCGGGAACACCTTTTGCAGGCCGTCCTCAATCCGGTCCATCTCTCGATGGGCATCGCGGATGTTCATGGTCGGATCGACCCACATGTGGAACTGGAGGAAATCGTGCCCGCCAGAGGTTCGGGTGCGAAGTTCGTGGACACCTTCCGCCTTCAAGCGGTCGAGGGTGCGCAGCAGCATCGAGCGTCGCTCGTCGTCCCATTCGCGGTCCATCAGCTGATCTACCGACCGGCTCGCAGCTTTCCACGCCCCATACAGCAGCCAGGCGGCGATCAGCAGTCCGAATATCGGGTCGGCCAGTTTCCAACCCAGGAATTGGTCGAGTCCAAGCGCGACGATCACCGAAAGGTTGAGCAACAGGTCCGACTGGTAATGGACATGGTCGGTCTCGATCGCCACCGAAGCGGTGCGGCGAATGACCATGCGCTGGTACCACAGCAGGAACAGGGTCGCGCCCATCGCCGCAAGCGACACCGCGGCACCGCTCTCGAACCCGGTGGTTCCCTGGTTGGAGGAAAAGCGGTCGATCGCGCGCCACGCAATCCCAAGCGCCGAGATGCTGATGATCACGACCTGGGTCAGCGCCGCCAGCGCCTCGGCCTTGCCGTGGCCGAAACGATGTTCATCATCGGCCGGCATCGCCGCCCAGCGCACGCCCAGCAATGTGATGATGCTGGCCAATAGGTCGAGCGCGGTATCGGCAAGACTACCGAGCATCGCGACCGACCCGGTTGCAGCGACCGCCCACGCCTTGGCGCCAAGAAGCAGGAGCGCCATCGTGACGCTTGCAGCTGCTGCCCGGGTCGTCAGCCGGGCGCGGGTCGCCGGATCAAGTGCGGCAGGGGCGGAAACGGACGCGCGCTTAGTGGTCATGGGTAAAGCAGTCCTTCGTTCCAATCGCCCCCCTCATCGCGCGTGAACAGGCGGCGCTCGTGGAGGCGGTGCGCGCGGTCCAGCCAGAATTCGATCCGTTGGGGATCAATTCGGAAGCCGCCCCAGTGCGGCGGACGCGGCACATCGTTTCCGGCAAAGCGTTCCTCCGCGGCGCGAAATCGGTCTTCGAACGTGACGCGGCTATCCAGCGGGCGCGACTGGTCGGACGCCCAGGCCCCAAGCTGGCTATCCCGGCTTCGGGTCGCAAAATAGGCGTCGGATTCGGCATCGCCGACCGGCGTTACCGGGCCTTCGATGCGCACTTGCCGGCGCAGGCTTTTCCAGTGGAACAGCAACGCGGCGCGGGGATTGGCGGCAAGGTCTTCCCCCTTGTCGCTGTGGCGGTTGGTGTAAAAGGTGAAGCCGGCCGGACCATGCCCCTTCAACAGGACCATTCGGACCGACGGCTGGCCCGATCCATCGGCGGTAGCAAGCGCCATTGCCTCGGGATCGTTGGGCTCGCTTGCGCGCGCTTCGGCGTACCAGCTGTCGAACAATACGAAGGGGTCGATCATCATTGGCCCAGCGCTTAGGCTTCAAAGCCGCGCACAGGCAAC
This sequence comes from uncultured Alphaproteobacteria bacterium, assembly GCA_963703115.1. Taxonomy (GTDB): domain Bacteria; phylum Pseudomonadota; class Alphaproteobacteria; order Sphingomonadales; family Sphingomonadaceae; genus Sphingomicrobium. The sequence goes on along the minus strand of OY969788.1, from coordinate 1,785,981 downwards.
CCATCTGGCGTTTCCAACTTCGTTACGGCATGGAGCAGCATGGCTTTGGACCTTTACCAACGACTGGGCGTCGCCAAGGGCGCCAGCGAAGCAGAAATCAAGAAGGCCTATCGAAGCCTTGCCAAGCAGCTCCATCCCGACCGCAACAAGGACAATCCCGACGCGGCCAAAAGGTTCGGGGAAATCACCCAGGCCTATGATCTATTGTCCGACAAGGACAAGCGGGCGCGCTACGACCGGGGAGAGATCGACGAGGACGGCAATCCAAAAATGCCGTTCGGCGGCGGTTTCGGCGGCGGTGCTGGCGGCAGTCCGTTCGGGCGCGGGGGCGCAAGGCCGGGCGGCGCGGGGTTCGAAAATTTCGAGTTTTCCGGAACCGACCCGGGCGACATTTCCGACCTGTTCGAAGGGTTGTTCGGCGGCGGCCGGCGGCCCGGCGGGATGGGCGGCGGCGGCTTTCGCCAGCGGGCCGCACCGCCGCGCAAGGGCGCCGACATCGCCTATTCGCTGACCATTCCATTCGTCGACGCTGTCGAGTTGAAACCCCAGCGGATCACGCTTGCGGATGGAAAGACGATCGACCTCAAGCTTCCCAAGGGCGTTGAGGACGGCACCAGGATCCGCCTTGCCGGTAAAGGCCAGCAGGGCCCGGCCGGGGCGGGCGACGGAATAGTCACCTTGTCGATTGGTAAGCACAAATTCTTCACCCGCGAAGGCAAGAACGTGCGACTGACCCTTCCGATCAGCCTCAAGGAAGCGGTGCTTGGGGCCAAGGTCAAGGTCCCGACCGCGGCGGGCCCGGTGATGCTGACGATCCCCAAGGGAACCAGTTCGGGCAAGGTGTTCCGAATCCCCGGCAAGGGCTTTTCCGGAAAAGACGGCAAGAAGGGCGACCAGCTGGTCAGCGTTGCGATTGATATCCCGGCCGACGATGAAAAGTTGGCTGAATTCGCGGGCGAATGGCAACCCGGCGGCAATCCGCGTGCCGGGCTTGGGGTCTAGAAAAGTATGCGTGATGTTTCCCCCGAAAGTCCCGAGGCCCGCCGTCGGCGCAGCGCAAGGATCGCGGCCAGCGTCGGTCCGGATGAAGAAAAGAAGGTTCACCCGCGCCACACCTTGATGGTGGTCTTGAAGCGCGTGGTAACGGGCGTCTGGTCGGACGGCTTTATCCATGCCGGCAATCTTGCCTTCCTTTCCCTGCTTGCGCTTTTCCCCTTTTTCATCCTGACCAGCGCGCTCACCGGCCTGCTCGGGAAAGGCCATGACGCGCAGTTGGCGGTATTCAACGTCCTGCGCCGGCTACCCCCCAGCGTTGCTGCGACGCTCCGCGATCCAATCGAGCAAGTCCTGGCATCGCGCACCGGGCCGCTGTTGTGGTTCGGCGCACTCGTCGGGCTGTGGACCGCGGCCAGCTTCATCGAGACTATCCGCGACATCCTGCGCCGGTCTTACGGGGTGAAATACAGCGCTCCGTTCTGGGAATACCGGCTGGGTTCGATCTTCATCATTATCGCCGCGGTGTTCCTGATGATGGTCGCCTTCGCGGTCAGCGTGGTCCTTAGCTCGGTCCATCACGCGGTGGTCGAGTGGTTTCCGATGGCGCGTAGTTTCGCTTCCGACCTGGGCCTTTATCGCGCGATTCCCGGGGCGATGCTGTTCCTGACCATCTACACCTTGTTCGCGGTCCTCACGCCCAGCCGTTACCGCAAGCGCGGGTGCCACAAATGGCCCGGTGCGTTGTTCGTTGCAGCCTGGTGGCTGACGACAGCAGCAGTGCTCCCCAATGCGATCCAGGCATTCGGCGGCTATGACCTCACTTACGGCAACCTTGCCGGGGTCATGATCTCGCTCATCTTTTTCTTCCTCGTTGGCCTCGGGGTGGTTATCGGGGCGGAACTGAATGCCGCGCTGGCGGAGTCCGGGGCAACCGGTCTTAAGGGGGAAACCTATATCGGACCGTATAGCGAAGCGCTCGAATTCGAGGAGCCGGCGCCCGGCGAGGACGTGGATCTTATCTTGGTAACTACGGGGGACGACAAGCGGTGACCGAATTGATGAAGGGGAAGAGGGGCCTCATCATGGGCCTTGCCAACGACAAGTCGCTGGCTTGGGGCATTGCCAAGGCACTTGCCGACCAGGGCGCCGAATTGGCTTTTTCCTATCAGGGCGAAGCGCTTGCAAAACGCGTTCGTCCGCTTGCGGCGCAATTGGGCAGCGACCTTTTGATCGAATGCGACGTTTCCAACGAAGCAGCGCTTGATCGCGCCTTTGCCGACCTCAAGAAAACCTGGGGCGGGCTGGACTTCCTGGTTCACGCCATCGGCTTTTCCGACAAGAATGAGCTGCGCGGCCAGTTCGTCGACACCAGCCTCGACAATTTCCTCATGACCATGAACATCTCGGTCTATTCGTTCGTCGCCGCCGCGCGCCGCGCCAAGGCGATGATGAAGGATGGCGGGGCAATGCTTACCCTGACCTATTACGGCGCCGAAAAGGTCATCCCGCATTACAATGTCATGGGGGTCGCCAAGGCTGCACTCGAGGCGAGTGTGAAATATCTCGCTGCGGACCTGGGCCCGGAAGGGATCCGGGTGAACGCCGTCAGTGCAGGACCGATCAAGACTCTGGCGGCAAGCGGAATCGGCGATTTTAGGTACATCATGAAGTGGAACGAATATAATGCGCCGCTTCGCCGCAACGTGACGATCGAGGATGTCGGCGGCGCTGGGCTCTATCTCTTGAGCGACCTTGCTTCAGGGGTGACGGGCGAAACCCATCACGTTGATTCGGGCTATCATGTCGTCGGCATGAAAGCCGAGGACGCACCCGACATCACGGCCGGCTGAGGGGGAGACGAAAAGCGATGCGCAGACGGCTTGAACTGTTGCAAGGGGCGCTGGTCGTGGTCCCCGCGGTAATCCTTGCCTATGCTGCGCGGGTCGTGACTTTGCGCTTGTCCGGGGACGGCATGGCAGCACTGCTGATTTCCATCTTCGTGTTCTTCGCGGTGGCAGTATTGGCGTGGGACAAATTGGGTTGGCTGATGGCGCAGGCCCTGCGGGTTATCTTCGGAAAGCGGAACGGCGGCGACCGCTAGCGGCTGGCGATTCCCGCCGGTTCGCAGTGACCGTGAAACCGCCACACGACAAGCATCGCAGCCCTCGCCCGGTTCAGCCCTCGAACGGGTCGCGGACCAGGATCGTGTCGTCGCGCTGAGGGCTGGTCGACACCAGGGTCACCGGGCAGCGCACCAACTCTTCGATCCGGCGGACATATTTGATCGCCCGGGCGGGAAGTTCGGCCCAGCTGCGCGCGCCTGCCGTGGTCCCGTCCCAGCCTTCGACTTCTTCGTAAATCGGCTCCACCTGTTCCTGGTCGGCGGCATAGGGCGGTAGGTAGTCATAGACTTTTTCGCCGATCCGGTAGCCGGTGCAGATGCGGATCGTCTCAAACGTGTCGAGGACATCGAGCTTGGTTAGCGCGATCCCGGTGACTCCGCTGACCGCAACGGCCTGGCGCACAAGGACCGCGTCGAACCAGCCGCAGCGGCGCTTGCGGCCGGTGACGGTTCCGAATTCGTGGCCGCGCGTGCCCAGCTTCTCGCCAATTTCATTGTCCTGTTCGGTCGGAAACGGACCCGAGCCGACGCGGGTCGTGTAAGCCTTGACGATCCCGAGCACGAACCCTGCGGTCGACGGGCCGGTGCCACTACCCGGCCCAACCTGGCCGGCGACGGTGTTCGACGAGGTCACGAACGGATAGGTGCCGTGGTCGACATCCAGCAGAACGCCCTGCGCGCCTTCGAACAATATCTTCTTGCCGTCGCGCGCCGCCGAATCGAGGTCGCGCCACACCGGCTTGGCGAAGGGCAGGACGAAGGGGGCAATCTGCGCCAGGTCATCGAGCAGGCGTTGGCGGTCGACCGGCGGCTCTCCAAAGCCGGCACGAAGCGCGTCGTGGTGGGCACACAACCGATCGAGCTGCGGGCCAAGATCGTCGAGGCGCGCAAGGTCGCACAGCCGAATTGCGCGACGGCCGACCTTATCTTCATAGGCCGGGCCGATGCCGCGCCGGGTGGTGCCGATCTTGCCCGCACCGCTGGCGTCCTCGCGAAGCGCATCCAGATCGCGGTGAATTGGAAGGATCAGGGGGCAGGTTTCGGCGATCCGAAGCACCTGCGGGGTAATGGCGATGCCCTGTCCGGCGATCTTCTCGACCTCAGCCTTAAGCGCCCACGGATCAAGGACCACCCCATTGCCGATGATCGAGGGGGTTCCACGCACGATGCCCGAAGGAAGCAACGACAATTTGTAGACATTGTCGCCCACGACAAGGGTGTGGCCGGCGTTGTGTCCGCCCTGGAAACGGACGACCATGTCGGCGCGGCTTGCCAGCCAGTCGACGATCTTGCCCTTGCCCTCGTCGCCCCACTGGGCGCCGATGACGGTTACGTTGCGCACGGTCCAAGCTGCCTTTTCGCGAGAGAAGAATCGCGCGCCTCCTTGGCGCAAAGCGCGGCAAGCGTCCAGCGAACAGCGTTGTTGCAGGCAAGAAATTTGTTGTTTATCCGGAACAGCACGCGCTCGTCACGCGTATTGCTGCGCTGGAAGCTTATTGCGGAGACGCATGCGGCAACCTGCCAAAACACAGGGGATACCTTATGAAGACCACCACCGTTCTCGCGATCGCTCTCGGCGTCGGCGCCCTTGCGGCGTGCAACCAGTCGCCGAAGGAAGAGGCCGCTGACAATATCGAAGCGAATGCCGAAGCCACTGCCGACGCGATCGAAGCCAATGCCGATGACGTTCCTGGCATGACCATGAACGATCAGGCCGACGCTGCCGCTGACGCAGTTCGCGCCGAAGGCGAAGCCAAGGCCGATGCAGTCCGCGACGGCGCGGACGCCGACGGCAACAGCGCTAACTAAGACATTGGCGGTCCCAAACGGGGCCGCCAATCGTCCACCTGCGAAGGAATCTTACATGAAAACCACCACCATTCTCGCTATTGCGATTGGTGTCGGTGCTCTTTCGGCCTGCAATCAGTCGCCGAACGAGCAGGTTGCCGACAATATCGAAGCGAACGCCGAAGCAACTGCCGACGCGATCGAAGAAAATGCTGACACTGCGTCTGACGCGATGGAAGCCAATGCCGACAACGCGGCCGATTCGGTCCGTGCGGAAGGCGAAAAGACCGCTGATTCGGTCCGTGACGGCGCCGACGCCGACGGCAACAGCGCTAACTAAGACTTCGTGTTCCAGCCGCGCGCACGCACGCGGCAAGGATGGAAGGGCGCTCCTTAACGGGGGCGCCCTTTTTTTGCCGCCAGCACAGCGCGATCTCAAAAACGCAGTGGAACGACCTTTCGAACGCCATCAAGGGCGCACAGGCGCTCGACCACCTTGGCGCTTATATCGCCGTCGACCGCGACCAGGCTGGCAGCGTCGCCGCGCGCGGCGCGCCGGCCAAGGTTGAAGGTTGCGACATTAATCCCTTCATCGCCCAGCGCGGTACCAAGCTTGCCGATGAAGCCCGGGCTGTCGGAGTTGACGATGTACAGCATCGACCCTTCGAGTTCGGCCTCAATCTCAATCCCGAATAATTCGACCAGGCGCGGATTGGCATTGCCGAACAGGGTCCCGGCAACCCTTCGCACCCCGTTTGAAGTCGTCGCCTCGACCGCGACGAGGGTGTGATAGGCGCCCTCGCGATCATGCCGCACTTCCTTGACGTCGAGCCCGCGTTCGCGCGCCAATACCGGCGCATTGACCATGTTCACGCTGTCCGAATAGGTCCCCATCAGGCCGGCCAGAACCGCCCCGGTGATCGGCTTTTGATTAAGCTGGGCAGCAGCGCCTTCGACTTCGATCGCGACCGCCTTGATATCCTCGCCAAGCGCCTGGCCGACCAGCTTCCCAAGCTTTTCGGCAATCGCCATGTAGGGCTTGAGGCGCGGCGCTTCCTCCGCCGACAACGAGGGCATGTTGATCGCGTTGGTGACCCCACCCAGCAGCAGGAAGTCGGCCATCTGCTCGGCAACCTGAATCGCGACATTGACCTGCGCCTCGTTGGTCGAAGCTCCCAGGTGGGGGGTCGAAACGAACCCCGGGGTTCCGAACAAGGGCGAGTTCGTGGCGGGTTCGGTTTCGAACACGTCGAGGGCCGCGCCGGCGATATGGCCGCTGTCGAGACCGTCCTTCAACGCGGCCTCGTCAACCAGGCCACCGCGCGCACAATTGATGATCCGGACGCCCGGTTTGGTCTTGCCCAGATTTTCTCGTGAAAGGATGCCGCGGGTCTGGTCGGTTAGCGGGGTGTGCAGGGTGATGAAATCGGCGCGCTTCAATAATTCGTCCAGTTCGACCTTCTCGATCCCCAGCTCGACCGCGCGTTCGGGGGTTAAGAACGGATCGAACGCGACCACCTTCATCCTAAGCCCAAGCGCGCGCGAAGCGACGATCGACCCGATGTTGCCGGCCCCGATCAGGCCCAGCGTCTTGCCGGTCACCTCGATCCCCATGAACCGGTTCTTCTCCCACTTGCCGGCCTGGGTTGAGGAGTCGGCCTCGGGAAGCTGGCGGGCAAGCGCGAACATCAGGGCGATGGCGTGTTCGGCGGTGGTGATCGAATTGCCGAACGGGGTATTCATGACCACCACGCCGCGCTGAGTGGCGGCGGGGATGTCGATATTATCGACCCCAATCCCGGCGCGGCCGATGACCTTGAGGTTTTCCGCCGCTTCCAGCACCGCGCGGGTGACCTTGGTCGAGGAGCGAATGGCAAGCCCGTCATAGTCGCCGATCCGCGCGATCAACTGGTCGGGAGTCTCGCCGGTGACTTCATCGACCGCGACGCCGCGCTCGCGGAAGATCGCCGCTGCCCTTGGGTCCATCTGGTCGGAAATGAGTACGCGCACAGTCATGCTTGCTTCCCCTGAAGCTCAAGAAAGGCCCAATCGAGCCACGGCCCCAAGGCCTCGATATCGGCGGTGTCGACGGTCGCTCCGCACCAGATTCGAAGTCCGGGCGGGGCATCGCGATAGCCGCCGATATCAAATGCAACGCCCTCCGACTCCAGCAACTTGGCGAGCACTTTGGGATCGACGCAATCGACGGTGAGGCAGACACTGGTGGTTGAGCGCGTCGCCGGGTCCTGCGCCAGATGACCAAGCCAGTCGCGATCAGCGACGATCCTGCCAAGCGCTGCGGCATTGGCATCCGAACGCGCGATCAGGCCGTTCAACCCGCCCAGTCCCTTGGCCCATTCGAGCGCGAAAATCGCGTCTTCGACGGCGAGCATCGAGGGCGTGTTGATCGTCTCGCCCTTGAAGATGCCCTCGTTGAGTTTGCCGTCCTTGGCGAGGCGGAAGAGCTTGGGAAGCGGGCGGTCGGGAGTAAAGCCTTCAAGCCGTTCGACTGCCCTTGGGCCAAGGACCAGCACGCCATGCGCGCCTTCGCCGCCAAGCACCTTTTGCCAGCTGAAGGTCGCGACGTCGATCTTGTCCCATGGCAAGTCGTGGGCGAACACCGCGCTGGTCGCATCGGCGAAACAAAGGCCTTCGCGGTCGTGCGGTATCCAGTCGCCATCGGGAACGCGAACGCCCGACGTGGTGCCATTCCAGGTGAACAGAACGTCGTTCGACCAATCAACGAGCGACAGGTCGGGAAGCTGGCCGTAATCGGCGCGAAGAACCTGGGGGTCGAGCTTCAATTGCCTGACCGCGTCGGTCACCCAACCTTCGCCAAAGCTTTCCCAGGCGAGCGCGGTGACCGGCCGGGCACCCAGCATCGTCCACATCGCAAGTTCAAATGCGCCGGTGTCCGAGCCCGGTACGATGCCAATTCGATGCGTCTCGGGAAGTGCCAGCATCGCGCGCATCAAGTCGATGCAATAGTTGAGGCGCTGTTTGCCTAGGGCGCTGCGGTGCGAACGCCCAAGGTCGTCGAGAAACAGCTTTTGAGGGGCCCAGCCCGGCGGCTTTGCACAGGGACCGGAAGAAAAATACGGGCGTTGAGGACGCCCTGCAGGTCGTTGTTTGGTCACAAAAAACTCTCCTCACAGAGAGCACGCGCCGCGTTGGGACGGCGTGGCCCGTCGCCACCCATAGCGGCGAGCGCGCTGGGCGCAATGGTGAGAACGGGGCTATGCGAATCGGGGCATCCCCTGGCCCGGGTGTGCTGCGCGACCGATTCGTTTCGACGTCGCACCTAAATTGTCGCCCTGAAATTCCTGATCTGATTTGGTTTTCTTGTCCGCTCGACGGGGGAAGCCAACGGTTCATCGCATGGTGCAGACGTTTCGTCCCGCAGGGCGGAACCAAAGGTTGAATTTCTTAACCATCCCACGAGAGAGTGGTTGTACCGGGTCGGTTGGCGAAGTCGTCAGCGGTTCGGGCGGAGGCTGGGGAGCTTCCGTTAAGGATTACCGGCAGCGCCCATTCCGGGGCGAAGGTCGGGAACAGAGCGGGGAAATTGATGTCTCAGGTTATGGCCGCAAGCTCGGCATTATTCCGTGATCGTGATCTGTTTGTTCACGACGGTGCCCGCCTGCGTCGCTTCCGCCTGTCAGCCCCGATCCAAGCCGTGCTGTTCGTCATTACCTTGTTCCTGATTGCCTGGGCCGCGTTCGCGACGGTCCAGATGTTCGGCGGCAACAGCAAATTTTCCGGCCTGTCCCCCGAAACCGAAGCGCGCGCCCGCCAGATCGAGCAGCGCCAGCAGTTGATGGAAGCGGTCCTTGCCGGCGGCAATGTCGATCCCGCGCTGGTTGAGGCGGTGGCTCTCGACAATGGCGCGACCGTCAGCGGCCCGCTTGCCAAGTTGGAAGCGCAGCAGCTTCAGCAAGCGGCCTTGATCGCCCAGGCGCTGGACGTGCGGTACAAAGTCACCGCCGCCGAACTGAAGCGCCTCGGCCTCGAGCCGGCACGCGTTGGCGGCTATGTCGGCGTGGGCGGTCCTGACAGCGACACCGATGCCGCCAATCCGACGTTCAAGGCGATGTTCAACAGCTGGAAGAAGCTGGACCAGCTTCAGGACGGTGTCATCGCCATCCCAAGCGACAAACCGATCCCGACCGATGTCAGCTTCACCAGTGGCTTTGGCGTTCGAACCGACCCGTTCAAGCGCGGCGCCGCAATGCATCCGGGCATTGACCTTGCCGGACCGGTCGGCACCCCGATCTATGCCACCGCCGACGGCGTGGTGAAGCGTTCGGGCTATAATAACGGCGGATACGGCAACCTTATCGAAGTCGATCACGGGCGCGGCATCACCACCCGCTACGCGCACCTTTCGAAGGTCATCGTTTCCGAGGGCGACCGAATCCGTCGCGGCCAGCTAATCGGCAATATGGGTTCGACCGGGCGTTCGACTGGAAGTCACCTGCATTACGAAGTCCGGATCGACGGGCGCGCGGTCAATCCAATCCCGTTCATGAAGTCGACCGATTATGTCCTTGCCATGCAGCGCCGCGCCGGCGCGCCGGCGATGGAATCGGTGGCGCTCGGCGGCCCTGGCGGCAAGCGCTGACATTGAAGCCCTGTCTCGGGGCTCTTATTTACCCATTGTGACCCAAGCCACCATCCTCCTGACGCCAGCAGCGGCGCGCCGCGTGGCGTGGATCGCCCAGCGTCAAGGCAAGCCCGCGATCCTTCGCCTTGCCGTCGACGGGGGCGGCTGCGCGGGGTTCACCTACAAGTTCGAACTTGCAGACCAGGCCGCCGACGGCGATTCAATCGCCGAAGTCGAGGGCGTCCAGTTGGTGGTCGATCCGGTCAGCCTCGACCTTGTGCGGGGAAGCGCGGTCGATTTCGTCGAAGATTTGGGGGGCGCCAGCTTCAAGGTCACCAACCCCAATGCCGCAAGCGGATGTGGCTGCGGATCGAGTTTCAGCATCTAGCCCTTGGCGCGGCAATCCCGCTAAGGCGGGACCCATGAAAATCGCAACTTACAACGTCAACGGCATCCGCGCGCGCCTGCCCCGTCTGATCGACTGGCTGACCAAGGAAAGACCCGACGTGGTCGCGCTGCAGGAACTGAAGTGCGCCGACGAGAGCCTGCCGATCGGTGATATTGAGGACGCTGGCTATGGCGCAGTGTGGCACGGCCAGAAGGGCTTCAACGGCGTCGCTTTGCTGGCGCGCGAAAAAACGCCCGAGCTTCGCCACGTCGGCCTGCCCGGCGATCCCGACGACAGCCACAGCCGCTATATCGAGGCCGAGGTCGACGGCATCATCCTCGCCTCGATCTACCTTCCCAACGGCAATCCGGTGGGAACCGAGAAGTTCGCCTACAAATTGGCGTGGATGGAGCGGATGCGCGGCCATGCGCAGGAACTATTGGCGCTTGAGCGGCCGGTGGTGCTTGCAGGCGACTGGAACGTGGTGCCCGAGGACCGCGACGTGTTCTCGATCAAGGCGGTCAAGCACGATGCGCTGGTGCAGCCTGAGAGCCGCGCGATGTGGCGGCGGATATTGGCGCAAGGATGGACCGACGCGCTGCGCGCTTTCCACCCCCAGGACCCCAGGCTTTATACCTTCTGGGACTATACTGCGGGGTGCTGGCAGCGCGACGCGGGATTCCGGATCGATCATTTGCTGTGCTCGCCCGAAGTGACCGACCGGCTGCTTGGCGCCGGCGTCGACAAGTGGCCGCGCGGGGAAGAGAAGGCGTCAGATCATACGCCGACCTGGGTGGTGCTGGCCGACTAACTTCCGGTCGGCGGCTTCCAGCCGAGCAGGCGGTAGCCTTCGGTGTGGCACTGATCGAGGCCGCACTGGATGACCACAGAGCCAAAATTCACCACTGCCAAGAACAAGAGGTAAAAGCCGATAAGGGTGGCAACTCGACCGGCGAAGGTCGACGACTTGGGTGCAGGACGTCCGTCCTCAGTGCCGAGCACGGCCAGCTTGACCGCGAAGGCGACGATTACACCAAGCGCGATGAGGATCGACCACACCGGCATGTGAAGCCCCATGATCGCGGTGCCGACATAGGAATGGCCGGGCCGCGGATAGATATCGAGCAAGGTCTGGCGCGTTGCGACAACCAGCAGGAAGCTGGCGAAGATCAGGGCGATGCCGCTGTTGCGATCGGAAAAGCCGTGGCGAAAGTTGAGCATCACTGCAAACGCTACCCCGAACATCCCGACACGCTGGAGAAGGCATAGCGGGCAGGGCGTCTCCCCCGCTGAATATTGCAGGAAGGCCGCCATGGTCAGGATCGCGGCGATAGTCCCGGCCATCGCGAGGTAGAAAGCCTGCGCCAGGGCAAGGCGCGTCGGGCTTGGCACGTTGCGTGCCATCAGGTGCGGATCCACGGCATGGCATAGCCATAGTCGCTGGAGCGGATTTCCCACAGGAACAGGTGGGTCGAAAGCGCGAGGGTGAGAATTACGAGGACGATCGCCAACCGCCGCGAGCCGAACCAGCCGACCAGCATGGTCGCAAGCAACAGTGCGAAAATCACGGCCATCATGGCATTATCCCCCTTCGCCCAGGACAGGAGGGTGGCGGGTCCGAGCCGCAGACGCAAGGCGCCCGCCCTTTACAGCGCCTTGTCGTAGATCCGGAAGCGATGATTGATGACCGCGCCGGGTAATTGGGCGATCGACAGCATCCCCTTGTTATCTTCCAGGATCCAACCGAATTCCCCGTGGGTGGCGCCATATTTCTGAGTGCCGTCGCGCCGGATATATTCGATCATCATGAACGCCAATTGGGTCGCCAGCCGGCTGCCATGATAGGCCTTTGCGACCCCCATCAAGGGAACGCGCAGCCGCCGCGCACGGGGCTTGCGCAGGCGCCACAGCAACTTGATCCAGTTGAATGGAAACAGCTCCCCGTTCAAATCCTTGGTCAACTCATTGATGTCGGGGATGGTGAGCATGAAGGCGACCGGCTTCATTCCCGTCCCGTCGTCATATTCGGCGATGCGCACGAGGTCTTCGAAAATGATCGGCTTCAGCTTCTTGCCAGCATAAGCGATTTCCTTGTCGGTCAGGGGCACGAACCCCCAATTGTCCGACCATGCGTCATTGAGCAGATTGAGGATGATCTCTGCCTCCGCGCCGAAGTTCGACTTGTCGACCTTGCGGATCACGAGCTTGGGGTTTTTCTCGCCCATTGCGATCAACCGGGTGATCAGCGGGTCTTCCCAGTTGCGAATATCCAGACCGTAAGTCAGCAGGTCCTTGGCCTTGGCGTAGCCTGCGCCTTCGACCCAGCCCTGATAGGCGGGGCGATGATGGCCCATCATCGCGGTCGGCGGTTCGTCGAAGCCCTCGATCTCCAGTCCCGGTTCGTCCCAGATCGACAGGCTTATCGGTCCCATCGATTTCACCATGGATTTGCCACGAAGCCAGTCTTCGGCGGTCGCGATCAGGGCATGGGCGGCCGCTTCGTCCAGCGCCTCGAACATTCCCCAATGGCCAAGGCCCTGTTCCCAATGTTTCTGCACCAGTTCATCGACCTGGGCAGAAATGCGCCCGACGATCTTATCGCCGCGCCTCGCCACCCAGAACGCCGCTTCGCCATGATCGAACCACGGGTTCTTGCCCGCAGTGATGAGCCCCATCACTTCGTCCTTCAGGGGCGGAACCCAGGCCGGATCGTCCTTGTAAACATCCCAAGCAAAATCGACGAAGGCCTTCTTGTCGGCCTTGGTCATGACAGGGTGAATCGTCAGCGGTTGGATCATCGCCAAGCGCTAGCGCTGTTCGATGGGCCACGCCAGCAGTTCATTGAAGCGCCCTATTCGCGCCACTATTATTGGCCAGTGGCAAAGGAAATCATGGACCAGCAGACAAGTATCGAACGCCCTTCCAAGGCGCGAAGCGACGATGCGGTCATGCTCAAGGCCGCAGCGGCGCTGACCCGTGACCTGAACCAGCCGGACAGCCGAATCTACTGGGCCGACCTTACTGCCTCGGCGATTGCCGGTTACGGGATGCTGGCAATGGCAATTGTAGCGCCAAGGCCGTGGATGGCCCTGGTCGCCGGACTGCTGTCGATCCTGGCGCTGTACCGGGCGGGCAGCTTCATCCATGAACTCACCCACATTCGCAAAGGGGCGGTTCGGGGTTTTCGCCTGTTCTGGAACGCGCTCGTGGGCGTGCCGATGCTAATTCCCAGTTTCATGTACGAAGGCGTCCACAACCAGCATCATGGCAAGACGTATTACGGGACTATCAACGATCCCGAATACCTGCCGCTGGCATTGATGAAGCCGTGGACCCTGCCGCTGTTCCTGCTGGCCGCACTGCTTGCGCCATTGGGCCTGTTCATCCGCTTTGCGCTGCTTGCGCCCTTGTCCCTCTTGTCCAAGCGATTGCGGGCATATGTCGTGGGGCGCTTGTCGGGCCTGCAGATCAACCCGCAATTCACCCGGCCTTTCCCGGTGGGCCAGTTCGCGCGCGACTGGAAGGCGATGGAGATTGCCTGTTCAATCTGGGCGATAAGCTTGCTTGCACTGGTCGCGACGGGCGTAATCCCGCTGCGTACATTCCTGATCTTCTTGGGCGTTGCTTCTGGCACGATGTTCCTCAACCAGGTGCGCACCTTGGTCGCGCACTTGTGGGAAAACGAGGGCGAGCCGATGAGCGTGACCGCGCAATATCTGGACAGTGTCAACGTGCCGCCGCCGGGTTATTTGCCCGCTTTGTGGGCACCGGTTGGCCTGCGTTATCACGCGCTTCACCACTTGCTTCCCGGCCTTCCCTATCACAATCTTGCGGAGGCCCATCGCCGCATCGCCGCTAAGCTGGAACCGGCCAGCGCCTACCATGGCGCCAGCCACCGTTCGCTTGGCCCCCTGGTCGTCCGGCTGGGACGGAGCACCTTGCGCCGGGGAACCAAAGGCTTGACTTCGGGAACCCAATCGGCTTGAGGGGCCCGCGACCGGCGGGCCTATTGCTCGCCGTTTGAATTTGGGCTTTGCGCGGTCGCCCCAAAAGACCGCGTGGCTGGGCTTACCTGATACGGGGCCCCGACGAACGAAAAGGAAATGACCATGCGCCATCGTGTTGGCCACCGTAAACTTCAGCGTACCTCGAGCCACCGTGCGGCCTTGTTCCGCAACATGTCGGCCGCGCTGATCAAGCACGAGCAGATCACCACTACCGTCGCCAAGGCGAAAGAACTTCGCCCGTATGTGGAAAAGCTCATCACGCTCGCCAAGAAGGGCGGGCTTTCGAACCGCCGCCTTGCTGCTGCGCGCCTGATGGACGACGCCCAGCTCAGCAAGCTGTTCGACACACTGGCCAAGCGCTACGAAGGCCGTAACGGCGGCTACACTCGTGTCGTCAAGGCCGGGATCCGGATGTCGGATTGCGCCCAGATGGCGATTATCGAGTTCGTCGATCGCGATCTCGAGGCCAAAGGCCAGGATTCGGGTCCGGTAATGTTCGATGAGGAAGTCGACGCCGCCTAGGGCGCCTTCAACGACGATCATGAGAAGGGGCGCTGGCAGCAATGCCGGCGCCCTTTTTCGTTGTAGCTGGGTGGTTGGTTAGTTGCGGTGCCGTCACGGCGCTACTTCAGCGTCCCATCTTATCTGCGCGCCATGCTAAGCACATGAAAATTCTACGACTTTCATGAATATTCGCCAACGTCGCCATTCACCTTCGATGCACTGGCCGAGGGGTAAAAAGCGAATCGACCCGCCCGAACTTTGTCAGTGGCGGATGACGTTTGATTCAGGAGTTCAGCCATGAAGGCAGTCACGAAGTTGCTTTGCAGTGGAGCGGCGCTCGGCGCGTTCGCGATCGCGGCCCCGGCGTCAGCGCAGGGCATGCCCGGCTACGGCTACGGCTATGGGTCGGGCGACATTATCTCGACCGTCATCGGTACGGTGTTGGGCGGCGGAGCGGGCGCTGGCTATGGTTACGGCAGCCCCTATGGGTCCACTTCCCCTTATGGCTATGGGTCGCCTAACGGCTACGGCTCTGGCGCGCCTTACGGTTACGGCAGTCCCTACGGCTCCGGCAGTCCTTATGGCTATGGTTCGCCCTACGGGAATCAATATGGCTATTCCAACAACCGAATGGCGCAGGATCCGATGAGCCAGGCCGCGATGCAGCAGTGCATGGGCGCAGTCCAGGTCAGGCTCAACCAGAGCTATGGGACGCCCGCATCCTACGGCTATGGCCAGGGCGGGCCGCGCGTTCTGGGCGTGAGCGAGATTGAGCCGCGCACTAACGGCCAGGGCCTGCTCGTTCGCGGAGTCGCCAATTCGGGCCGTGCATTGGCTTATAACGGTGGCCAGCCGCCGGTTGACCTGACCTTCAAGTGCAAGACCGATACCCGTGGACGGATCGTCGATGTCGATATCGAGGCGGCGGCGCAGATCAACGGGGCCTATGGGTACAACCAGGTTCCAGTCGGCCAGCAGCCGGGCCAGCCCGATTACTCGGCCTATGGGTATCGCCGCTACTAAGTGCTCAGATCTTGCGGCCGAGTCTGGAAAAGGACGACGGGCGGAACGAAAAAGCCGGGTCGTGACGGGTCCATAACCATTCGTCCCGCCAACCGTTCGGTCCGTCGTTCAACCAACGCACCCGAACCGCGATCCGCGCGTTTAACTTTCCAAGCAAGGCCGCAAGTCGCGGACATGACAAATGCGAACATCACATGTCGAGGAGACATTTTATGACGAAGCTAAACACTTTCTTGCTGGGCACTGCCGCTGCCACCGGGCTTGCGCTCGCAGCCACGCCGGCATCGGCCCAATATTACCCTTCGAACCCCAATAGCGGATCGAACGTGATCGGCTCGATCATCAATTCGGTGCTTGGTTACGGCCAGTATCCCTATGGCAATTACGGTTATGGCCAGCAAAGCTACAACCAGTCTCAGGTCGCGGTTGACCAGTGCGCCCGCATGGTCGAGGCGCGCCTCAACAATACCGCCTATAGCCAGGGCTATAACCGGTACAATCCGTACGGTTATAACCAGCGCAATCCCTACAGCGGTTATGCCACGGCCGGCCGTGCCCGGGTGCTTGGCATCGATAACGTCCAAATCAAGAAGCAAGGTCGCCTGAAGGTTACCGGCGTTGCGACTTCTGGCCGCAACTATTCGACGCCTTATGGCTACGGCCAGTATCGCTATAACCAGCAATATGGTGTCCCTGACCTAAGGTTCAGCTGCAAGGCGGACCGTTCGGGCCGGGTCTATGACGTCGATATCGATCGCCGTCGCGGCTAAGCCCACCAAATAGTGGTTTCGTAAAGCGCGCGTCCTTCCCGGTGAAGGGCGCGCGTTTACGTATGCGGCGGTTGCGTGGCGGTGCGCCGCGCATTACGGCGCGGCCATGACGGATTCCCCCTCCAGCGCCCCCGATTCCATCCTCATCATCGACTTTGGAAGCCAGGTCACCCAGTTAATCGCGCGCCGCGTGCGCGAGGCGGGCGTCTATAGCGAGATAGCGCCGTTCTCCATGGCCGAGGCCGCGCTCCAGCGCATGAAGCCCAAGGGCATCATCCTGTCGGGATCGCCCGCTGGAGTGCCGGAGGAAGGCAGCCCGCGCGCGCCGCAATCGGTGTTCGACAGCGGACTGCCGATCCTTGGCATCTGTTATGGCCAACAGGTCATGAGCCACCAACTCGGCGGCCGCGTCGAACCGGGCAAGGACGGCGAGTGGGACGGGGAGTTTGGCCGCGCCTTTATCACCATCACCGAAGACTGTGCCCTGTTCGACGGCCTGTGGAAGGTCGGCGACCGCCACCAGGTCTGGATGAGCCATGGCGACAAGGTCACCGAATTCGCTCCCGGCTTTCGGATCGTCGCGGTTTCGGACGGCGCGCCGTTCGCGATCATTGCCAATCGCGAAAAGAACTATTTCGGAACCCAGTTCCACCCGGAGGTCGTGCATACGCCCGATGGCGGCAAGCTAATCGCCAATTTCGTGCGCCACGTGTGCGGCTGCGCGGGTGACTGGACCATGGCCGCATATCGCGACCAGAAAATCGCCGACATCCGCGCCCAAGTCGGCAGCGGCAAGGTAATCTGCGGGCTTTCCGGCGGGGTCGACAGCGCGGTCGCCGCAGTGCTGATTCACGAAGCGATCGGCGACCAGCTGACCTGCGTGTTCGTCGATCACGGGCTGATGCGCATGGCCGAGGCCGAGCAGGTCGTGGCGCTGTTCCGAAACCATTATAATATCCCGCTGGTCCACGTTGATGCCGAGGAGATGTTCCTGACAGGCCTTGCCGGGCTCACCGACCCCGAGGCCAAGCGCAAGTTCATCGGCAAGACCTTCATCGACGTATTCGAGGCTGAGGCAGCGAAGATCGGCGGCGCGGATTTCCTTGCCCAGGGAACGCTCTATCCCGACGTGATCGAAAGCGTGTCGTTCACCGGCGGCCCGTCGGTAACGATCAAGAGCCACCATAATGTCGGTGGCCTGCCCGAACGCATGAACATGCAATTGGTCGAACCGCTACGTGAACTGTTCAAGGACGAAGTGCGCGAGCTGGGCCGCGAACTGGGCTTGCCCGATGCGTTTGTCGGTCGGCACCCGTTCCCCGGACCGGGCCTTGCAATCCGAATCCCCGGCGAAGTGACCAAGGAGCGCTGCGACATCCTGCGCAAGGCGGATTCCGTCTACCTTGAGGAAATCCGCAATGCCGGCCTGTATGACGCCATTTGGCAGGCCTTCGCAGTGCTTCTTCCGGTCAAGACCGTCGGCGTGATGGGCGATTATCGCACCTATGACAGCGTGTGCGCCTTGCGTGCGGTGACCAGCGTCGATGGCATGACTGCCGATGTCTATCCGTTCGACCCGGCGTTCCTGTCGCGGGTGGCGACCCGGATCGTCAACGAAGTGCAGGGCATCAACCGCGTGGTCTATGACTTTACGTCAAAGCCGCCGGGGACGATCGAGTGGGAATAAGCGTGGTGTTTCACCGGGCCCAGGCTGCGCTGGCAGCGGGCATCACCTAGCGACTGGACTTCGCCGCGCGCACGGGGCAGAGGGAACGCAATTCGCCGCGGTTGCGACCGCGACCAAGCAGATTTCGACAGGAGCATCACGGTGGCGGGCGATATCACCCTCTACGGCATTTCCAATTGCGACACGGTCAAAAAGGCCCGTTTGTGGTTCGAGAAGCGCGGAATCAATTACGCGTTCCACGACTACAAGCGTTCCGGGATCGACAAGGACACGCTCGAAATGTGGGTCCTCGAGCATGGCTGGGAACCGATCCTCAACAAAAGCGGGACGACCTTCCGCCAGCTTCCCGACGTCCTCAAGCAGGACCTCGACGGGGACAAGGCAATGATGCTGATGCAGGCGCATCCCAGCATGATCAAGCGCCCGATCGTCGCGTTCGACGGTGAATTGGTGATTGGATACGACTCCACCGCCTATGAGAAAATGTCCGGCTGGGCAGAAGGTTAAAAGTCTAGCTGCGACGCAGGGTATGGCGATGGCGGAAAACTGCCGCTAGCGTAGCACGCGAATGATCGCGCAAAAAACCCGCTATGCCCTCCGCTCCTTGTTGTTCCTTGCCGAGCAGTCCGATCGCGCGCCGGTCCAGCTGGCGCGGATTGCAGAGACCCAAAGGGTCCCGCCCAAATATCTCGAGCTCATCATGCTCGATCTCAAGAAGGCTGGCCTGGTGACGAGCACGCGCGGCCCCAAGGGCGGCTATATCCTCGCCCAACCGCCCGCAGACATCAGCTTTGGCCAGATCGTGCGCACGATGGAGGGGCCGATCGCGCTGGTGCCGTGCGCGTCGGTCAATCATTATGCGCCGTGCGGCGATTGTCATGACGAGGCGACCTGCGCCATTCGCCGCGCCTTCACGGTTCTTCGCGACCAGAGCACGGACGTGTTAAACTCGATTTCGCTTGCCCAGGCCGCGGGATGGGAAGAGCGGATGGCAATTCGCGAGGACTAGCCAACAGGGGGAGAGGTTGATGATCGAGGACGAAACACCGCAAGCGGATTCAGTGCCTGGAACTGCGCCCGACGGCGTACCGATGTGGTTCGGGGCCATGGCCTGGGCTTCGGTCGCATTCATGGCTGCTGGATGCTTCGTTTACCTGGGCCACGTCATGACCGACCCGGCGACGCTCAGCCTTGACCAGCGCTATGCCTATGAAGCCGAACCGGGGTGGGTGTTGGGGGCGAATGCGGTCGCGGTTTGGCTGGGACTGCTTGGAACGGTTCTTCTGGCACTGAAGAAGCGGGCCGGCGAAATATTCCTTCTCGTCGCGTTTGCGGCGGTGCTGGTTTGGCTGGGCGGATTGCTAATCATTGCGCCGCTGCGTGATGCGATGAGCGCCAACGACCTGATCGTCGCAATCGTGGTCGCGATCATCACCTTCAGCATCTATTCGCTCAGCCGAAAGGCGCGGCTGGCGGGCTGGGTGAACTAGCGGGCGGCGATATCCATCCGCCGTTCTTCGGCATTGGCCACGATCTGCGTGTGATTGACCGTGACATTGCCGACCCGGGTCCCGGTCAAGGCTTCACTGGACATCGGATGGGTTAGCGCAAGGGTCGGGAGCGCAAGAACGATTGCAAGCGCAATATCCCGCAGGCGAAAGCGGTTCATCAGGGTAACTCCAATTCCAATCCACGCCCCTGTTTCCCGCGTTTTGCGGATACAGGTCCGGCGCACTTGAAAGCAAAAATCCCGACGGAGCCTTCGGTTCCTTGCAAAACGCCTCCGTCACAGTGGCTTCGGGTAAAGAGTGCGTCTAAAAGCGCGCCCTATGAGCAAGATCGTCCTTGAAACCGACACCAGTCGCGCCACTCCCTCGCCGGTGCCGGGCAAGCGCATGACCGTGCCGTCGATCCGCGCCCGCAAGATCGACGGGGTAACCGCCGAACCACTGGTGATGCTGACCGCCTATACGATGCGTCAGGCGCAATTGCTGGACCCGCACTGCGAAATGCTGCTGGTCGGCGACAGTTTGGGCCAGGTCATCTACGGCCTTCCTTCGACCGTTCCGGTGACGATGGAGATGATGTGCGCGCATGGTGCCGCTGTGGTGCGCGGCAGCTGGCACGCGCTGGTCGCGGTCGACATGCCATTCGGAAGCTATGAGGGCTCGGCCGATGCCGCCTTCGCCTCGGCGGCCCGGATCCTCAAGGAAACCGGCTGCGCGGCAGTCAAGCTTGAAGGTGGCGAGGCCATGGCCCCCACAATCGAATTTCTTGTCCAGCGCGGAATTCCCGTCATCGGTCACGTCGGCCTGACGCCGCAGGCGGTCAACGTCCTTGGCGGCTACGGTGCGCGCGGCAAGAACGAGGCGGAGGCCGCGAAAATCGTCGGGGACGCGCGGGCAATCGCAGAAGCGGGTGCGTTTTGCGTGGTGGTCGAGGGGGTGATGGAGCCGATTGGCGATGCCGTCACCAAGGCAATTGCCGTTCCAACGATCGGCATCGGCGCGTCCAATTCGTGCGACGGCCAGGTGCTGGTCACCGATGACATGATGGGATTGTTCGAGCGCACCCCGCGGTTCGTCAAACGCTATGCCGACCTTGCCGGCGAGATCAGCGCCGCGGCCGCACAATATCGCGAAGAAGTGCGCAGCCGCGCCTTTCCCACCGACGAACAGGTTTATCGCCCCAAAGCGGGCTGACCGCCGAGTGATTGTTGGGGCGCGGCGAATGGCAATCGCGCCCTTCGGGCTTTGCCTTTGCCGCGCCACCCGCTAGACG
The DNA here is from genome assembly GCA_963703115.1 of uncultured Alphaproteobacteria bacterium. GTDB lineage: Bacteria > Pseudomonadota > Alphaproteobacteria > Sphingomonadales > Sphingomonadaceae > Sphingomicrobium. The sequence goes on along the minus strand of OY969788.1, from coordinate 1,765,312 downwards.
AGGCCGCGCCAGCTTGCGTTCATCCTTGAAACTCAAGGATCGCTGCGGGCAAAGCATTCGACTGGGCTATTTTTCGAGGCATTCTTGGCACTTCCTCCCTCAAACGAGATCAACGAGACTTTCCTCAAGGAAGTCGATGAGAATTTGCGCCGCGACCGGACGAGTGAGTTCGCGCGCAAGAATGCGCGCTGGTTCATCCTCGCCATCGTCCTGTTCCTTGCCGCTGCCGGCGGTGCCATCTTCTGGCAGGAACGCCAGAAGGCGACGAGCGAGCGGGAGAGCGAACAGCTTGCCGACGTCTATCGTGAGCTTGGAACAGGCAAGTTCGACAAGGCACCAGCCCAACTCGACGCGCTCGCCAAGTCCTCAAGCCCGGCAATTCGTGCGTCGGCCTTGTTCACCCGTGCAGCGATCGCACTAGAGAAGAATGACCGGGACCTGGCGCTTGCCAAATACAAGGAAATCCTGGCCGACAGCGCGCTTCCCAAGCCGGATCGCGACGCCGCGCTCATCCGCCAGACGGCGATGGAATTCGACAGCCTCAAGCCTGACGACGTGATCGCCCGGCTCAAGCCGCTGGCGACCCCCGGGAACGCGTTCTACGGGAGCGCTGGTGAAATGACCGCGGTTGCATTGATCAAGCAAGGCAAGACCAAGGAGGCCGGGCGGATCTTCGCCGCCATCGCCGCCAATGACAATGTCCCCCAAAGCCTGAGGGCGCGTGCCGTCCAGATTGCCGGCAGTCTCGGCGCTGACGCCAGCGACTCGCTCGACCAGGTCCGATAGGAAGAATTTAGGAATGATGTCCAAGACCCTTCGCTTCGCGGTTCTCGCCGCACTCGCGCTTGGCGCGAGCGGTTGTGACACCTTCAAGAAGAAAAAGCCGGTTACGCCCACCGTGGGTGAACGGATTCCCGTCCTGACCAGTGAGAACGAAGTCTCGATCGACCTTCCTACGGCGGCAACCCCGATGGTACTTCCGGTGCCCGTGACCAATGCCCAGTGGGACCAGTCGGGGGGCAATGCCGCGCACTCAATGGGTCAGCTTTCGCTCGGCACCCAGCTTGGCCTTGCCTATTCGGTCAACGCTGGTCGCGGCGCCTCGGCGACCGAGCGGCTAGCAAGCTCCCCGGTCGTTGCCGACGGTCGGGTTTATACCATCGACACCATGGGAACGGTCCGCGCCTTTGACGCCGCGACCGGCGGCGCGGTCTGGACCAGCCAGACCCCGACCGAAAAGGGCAATATGAGTTCGCTCTATGGCGGCGGCGTCGCTTATTCGGGCGGGCGCATTTACGCGACCAATGGCCTTGGGTTCGTTGCCGCGCTGGATTCAGCGACCGGCAGCATGATCTGGCAGGCGCGACCGGGCGGCCCGCTGCGCGGCGCCCCCAGCGTCGCCGGTGACGCGCTCTACGTCATGAGCCAGGACAACCAGATATTCTCGCTCAAGCAGGCCGATGGCACGGTCAACTGGAACCAGGCCGCCGCACTTGAGATCGCCGGCGTGTTCGGTTCGGCTTCTCCGGCTTATGCCAACGGCACGGTGGTTGCCGGTTTCTCGTCCGGCGAACTCAACGCCTATCGTTACGAAAACGGCCGCAACGTGTGGTCGGACGCGCTTCAGCGCACGAGCATTTCGACCAGCGTGTCGAGCATCTCCGACATCGATGCCGACCCGGTGATCGATTTCGGGCCAGGTGTTCGCGGTGGGGCAGGGCGGACGCATGGTCGCCCTCGACCTCAATACCGGGCAGCGCCTGTGGGAAAGCAACATTGCGGGAATCGCGACCCCGTGGGTGGCGGGTGACTGGCTGTTCGTGGTGACCGCCGACGCGCGGCTGATCTGCTTTGCCCGGGCGACTGGCAAGGTGCGCTGGATCAACCAGCTTCCGGCGTTTGCAAACATGAAGAAAAAGGCCGGCCAGATCGACTATCGCGGTCCCGTGCTCGCGGGTGGGCGATTGATCGTCGCAAGCGCTGGCGGCGCGCTGATCAACATCGATCCCGCGACCGGCGGCTTCCAGAGCCAGACCGATATCAAAGCGGAGATTTCGGTACCGCCGATCGTCGCCAACGGCATGCTCTTCGTGCTTGATGACCGGGGACGGCTCCTCGCCTTCCGCTAGGCGATCGACAACAGGCGTTCCGCTGGCGGCTTAACGCTGCTAAGCGGCGCGCCATGCCCAGCCCAATCGTTGCCATCGTGGGCCGACCCAATGTCGGCAAATCGACCCTGTTCAACCGTCTGGTCGGCAAGCGCGTCGCGCTGGTCGATGATCGGCCCGGGGTGACCCGCGATCGCCGCGAGGGCGAAGCGCACCTGCTGGGGCTCGACTTCCGGATTATCGACACTGCAGGCTTCGAGGATGAGGACGCCCAGTCCTTGCCGGGCCGGATGCGCAAGCAGACCGAGGCCGCGGTGCGCGAAGCCGATGCCGCCCTGTTCATGTTCGACGGGCGCGAAGGCCTGACCCCGCTCGACGAGGAAATTGCCCGCTGGCTGCGCGCCGAGGACACGCCGGTAATCGTGGTTGCCAACAAGGCAGAGGGCCGGACCGGCCAGGAAGGCGCAATCGAAGGCTACCGCCTGGGCTTTGGCGAACCGATCATGATCAGCGCCGAACATGGCGAAGGGGTCGCAGACCTGTTCGGCGCGTTGCGTCCGCACATCGAGCGCGAAGACGCGCTGGACGACCAAGAGGAAGATGATTTCTCGCCCGACGCACCGCTGAAGCTGGCGATCGTCGGTCGACCCAATGCGGGCAAGTCGACCCTGGTCAACAAGATGCTGGGCGAAGACCGGATGATCACCGGCCCCGAAGCGGGGATCACCCGGGATAGCATCTCGATCGACTGGCTGTGGGAGGGGCGCAAGGTCAAGCTGGTCGACACCGCGGGCCTGCGCAAGCGCGCCAAGGTCGAGGACAAGCTGGAAAAGCTGTCAGTGATGGACACCCGCCGGTCGATCGACATGGCGGAAGTCGTGGTCCTGCTGCTCGACGCGACCCGCGGGCTTGAGGTGCAGGACCTCAAGATCGCGTCCCAGGTGATCGAGGAAGGCCGCGCGCTCGTCCTTGCGCTCAACAAGTGGGACGTTGCCGAACACGCATCCAGCCTGTTCAACGGGGTCAAGGGGGCGCTGGTCGAGGGCCTGGCCCAGATCAAGGACATTCCGCTGCTGACCGTGTCGGCCAAGACCGGGAAGGGCATCGACACGCTGATCAAGGTCGCGTTCGACACGCGCGAACAATGGAGCCGGCGGATCGCGACCGGCGAGCTCAACCGATGGTTCGAAGACGCGGTAGAAACCAACCCGCCTCCCGCCCCCGGCGGAATCCGGATCAAGCTTCGCTATATCACGCAGGCCAAGACGCGGCCGCCGACGTTCGTGGTGTTTGGTAACAAGACCGACGACATTCCGGAAAGTTACCGCCGCTACCTTGTCAACGCGCTGCGCAAGGCGTTCGACCTGGGCGCGGTGCCGGTGCGCCTGAACCTGCGTTCGTCGCGCAATCCGTTCGACAAGGACAAGCGTCGATAACCCTAGCTTAAGATATTAGGGATAGCCCAGTGAGGGTGGACCACGCCCCGGTCGGACAACCGGGATGACTAGGGATTGCAAATGATGGGCGAGGCACGTCCGGATATCATCGACTGGACCCATTTCGACCAGTGTCGAAAGGAAATGGGAATCAGCTTCATCAAGATCCTTGGCTATTTCAAGGAAGACGGCGTGAAGTCGATCACCCGGATCGAGGACGCGATGCGCGCTCAGGATACTGCCGGGCTCGTCGTTCCTGCCCATACGCTTAAGGGCGAGTTGCGCCAGCTTGGTGCCAAGCCGCTGGGGGACATCGCCGAACTGATCGAAAGCACCGCGCGCTTTTGCATCGAGACCCACCGTTTCCCCGACGAACTGGTTCCCAAGGTGGTCGCAATTCGCAAGTTGTTCAACGAGACCGTGGCCGCGTTCGACAAGGAAACCAGCCCGTTGCTGCAGCGCCGTCCCCCGCAGGGCGGGTTTGGCCGCCGCGCATCGACCAACCAGGACTTCGGCCGAATCTAGGCGAAGCTAGGGGCGCTGCGCCGCTAATGCCGCGCGCAGCCTGGCCGCTTCCGGTTCAAGCGCCTGGGGCGTCTGCACCGGCGCGGGATGCGCCCAGTCGATCGGCTTTCCGGCATATTTCGGAACCACGTGGATGTGGAGCGAGTGAACGCTTTGCGTCGCGCCGTTGTTGATCAGCACCGCAGAGCCGACCGCTCCAAGGCCACTTGCCTGGGCGGCGATCAATCGCCGTACCATCGCCATCATCCGAGCCAGGTCGCCGGGCGGTACGTCGGTGAGGTCGCGGGCATGCGCGGTCTTGCTGAGCACCAGCACATGGCCGGGTGACACCGGCGCATGGTCCATGATCACCAGCAATTCCCGGTCCTGAAAGACGATCGCCGCGGGAAGCGTGCCGGCCTGAATCTTCGCAAATGGGTTGGCCGGGTCCCATGCCCCATCCGGCACCAGTCGAAACGTCGGGGATGCTGCCGCGCAAGCTGACAGCGCAAGCGCCAGGATTATTGTCCAATGCCGGTTCACAGCCAGCTCGAAATTTGCCCCAACGGTTTCTTGATCGTCGCGTAATGCGGCACCGTCGCGCCCTGGGCAGGAAGGCCGGTGACGATGATCATCACCGGCTTTTCGTCCTCCGGGCGGCCGCAAATCTCGCGCAGGAAGCCCATCGGCGAGGGGGTATGTGTAAGGGTCGCAAGGCCGGCCAGATGAAGGCTTGAAAGCATCAGTCCACAGGCAATGCCCACGCTTTCGGTGACGTAGTAATTCTGCTTTTTATCGCCTTCAGCAAGGCCACCCCGACGCTGGCCAAAGACGACGATCAGGTAGGGCGCAACCTCAAGGAAGCCCTTGTCGGAATCAGTGCCGAGCGGGGCAAGCGCCTCAAGCCACGCATTGCCCGCCTTGCCTTGGTAAAACGCTTCTTCTTCGCGCTCGGCCTCGACCCGGATGCGGTGTTTCAGGTCGGCGCTTTCCACCACCGCGAAATGCCACGGCTGATGATTGGCGCCCGACGGAGCGGTTCCAGCAGTCAGGATCGCCTGTTCGATCACTTCGCGCGGGACCGGAGCGTCGGAAAACATCCGGCAGGTGCGGCGCCGCACCATCGTCTCGTGGAACCCCTTCGCCGCGCGCAAGCGTTCGGGATCGGACATCGGCAGCAGCGCCGTATAGGGTTGGTGCGGGACGTCCTTCATCGCAGTTCCTTGCGGATTACCAGTTTCAAGCCCGACCAGATGTCGTCGATGGCGCACACCTTGGTATCGACATAGCCCATCGGCAAGCCCAACTCGCGGATTACGTCCTCAGTGATGTCGGTCGGCACCAGCGAGCCCTTCTTGGGCCAACTGACCCAGACATGCCCGTCGCGCGCCATCGTGTCGCGCAAGGAAACGAGATGGCGCACAAGGTCAGCGCGATCGGTAACGAAAAGGTGCGCGGCGTCGGGACTTTCTTCGGGCCCGGAAACCGGAACCAACGCAAGCGCATAGTCGCCAATTTCGTCCTCGACATGCTCGGGCATGGCATGGAACCAGACGCGTTGGCCGTCGCGCAGATTAAGCTTCTTCGCCAGCGGCGTCGCGGAATAGGCGTCGCTCACAACTCGTTCGTCATCAGCGCCGGGAAAAAGCCTTCGTGGGCTGCGCGCAAGTCGTCCAGCGGGACGTCGCAGCACGTCGGTTCCTCGGCATCGCCGACAAACAGACTGTCGCCACCGGTCCAGCCGATGAAGCAGCAACCAACGCCGGCTTCCTTGGCCATACGTTCGATCACGTGCTGGGTGGTCGGTTCGGTAACGACGAAGCGGCCCTGGGTTTCGCCGAACATCGACCAAGCGTGATTCTCAATTTCTGCGTCGACCTGTGTTTCGAAGGTCTCGACCACCAGTCGCGCGCCGACATTTCCGGCAAGCGCCATTTCAGCGACCGCCACCAGGATTCCGCCGTCGGACACGTCGTGCGCGGCCGTTACCAGGCCCTCGTTGACGAGGCGGCGGACGAAGTCGGCATTGGCTTTTTCAAACGCCAGGTCGACCTGAGGCGGGATGCCGTCCTTCAGTCCCTGGCATACCTCAAGCCACAACGAGCGACCGACCTCGGGCTGTGCCTTGGGGTCGGCGCCGATCAGAAGGATTCGCTCAGCCGCAGCCTTGAACGCGATCGTCTGGCTTTTCTTCCAGTCGTCGATCAAGCCGACGCCGCCGATCGCCGGAGTGGGAAGGATTGCCGAGCCGCCGCCGGTCGCCTTGCTTTCGTTGTAGAGCGAGACATTGCCCGAGACGATCGGGAAGTCGAGCGCGCGGCAGGCGTCGCCCATTCCGCGCAGTGCCTCGACGAACTGGGCCATGATCTCGGGCCGCTGTGGATTTCCGAAGTTGAGGCAGTTGGTCACAGCCAGTGGAGTTGCGCCGACCGCGGAGAGGTTGCGATAGGCTTCCGCAATCGCCTGTTTGCCGCCTTCATAGGGGTCGGCATAGACATAGCGCGGAGTGCAATCGGTGGTCAGCGCAAGCGCCTTGTCGCTGCCGTGCACCCGGACCAGCGCGGCATCGCCGCCCGGACGCTGGACCGTGTTGCCTCCGACCGACTGGTCATATTGTTCATAGACCCAGCGGCGCGATGCAAGGTTGGGCGAGCCCATCAGCGTGACAAGGTCACGGCCGATGTCATCGCTTTTCGGGCGCTTGCTCAGCGGCTTGACCTTGGCCCACTTCTTATAGCCCGCAAGGTCGAGGTGCGCCCGGTCATATTCGGGCGCATCGTCGGCCAGTGGCCCAAGGGGAATGTCGCACACCACCGCGCCGCCGAACTCAAGGACCATGTGGCCGGTATCGGTGACTTCGCCGATTACCGCGAAATCCAGCTCCCACTTTTTGAAGATCGCTTCGGCCTCGGCTTCGCGGCCGGGCTTCAGCACCATCAGCATGCGTTCCTGGCTTTCGGACAGCATCATTTCATAGGGTGTCATGCCCTCTTCGCGGCACGGCACCTTGTCCATGTCGAGGCGGATTCCGGCGCCGCCCTTTGAGGCCATTTCGACCGACGAGGAGGTCAGTCCGGCAGCGCCCATGTCCTGGATTGCGACGATCGCGTCGGTCGCCATCAGTTCGAGGCAGGCCTCGATCAGCAATTTCTCGGTAAACGGGTCGCCGACTTGGACGGTGGGACGCTTCTCGTCGCTATTTTCATCGAAGTCGGCGCTGGCCATGGTCGCGCCGTGAATTCCATCGCGTCCGGTTTTCGACCCGACATAGACAATCGAATTGCCAATTCCGGTCGCGGCCGAATAGAAAATCTTGTCGGTCCTTGCGACCCCGACGGTCATTGCGTTGACGAGAATATTGCCGTCGTAGGCCGAATCGAAATTCACCTCTCCGCCGACGGTCGGAACGCCGACGCAATTGCCATATCCGCCGATCCCGCTGACCACGCCCGAAATCAGGTGGCGCATCTTGGGGTGGTCGGGCCGTCCGAAGCGCAGGGCGTTGAGGTTGGCGACCGGGCGCGCGCCCATAGTGAAGACGTCGCGCAGAATCCCGCCGACCCCGGTTGCTGCGCCTTGATAGGGTTCGATATAGCTGGGGTGGTTGTGGCTCTCCATCTTGAAGATCGCGGCATCGCCATCGCCGATGTCGATCACGCCGGCATTCTCGCCCGGGCCGCAGATCACCCACGGCGCCTCGGTCGGCAGCTTTTTCAAATGGAAGCGTGAGCTTTTATAGCTGCAATGCTCGGACCACATGACGGAGAATATCCCGAGCTCGACCAGGTTTGGCTCGCGGCCCATCGCATCGAGGATGCGCTGGTATTCGTCGGGGGAGAGGCCGTGCTCGGCAACCAGAGCGTCGGTGATCACATCGGTTTTGGACATGGCGCGCTCCCTAGCGCCCTCCTGTCTCCACGCCTAGTGGGCAGGCGGAATCAAGCTTCGAAGCGGGAGAATTTCTCACCCGACAGGAAGAAGGTCTGGGGTCTTTCGTCGATATAGTCAGCAAACACGCCGCGCTCCGGACTCCAGTCCTCTGGCCCGATCCGCCAATAACCCTGGTCAGTGCGGGTCAACGGATAATCGGTTCCCAGATAAAGTTTTCCGCCGCGCTCTACGATGATGACCGGGGTCGTCCACGGACTGGGGTTGGTGTAGGTCCCGGCAAGCCTGGCAAGATCGGGGTCGGACGGGGCGACCTTAACGTCCGCACCCTCTCGAACGAAGGCCTTTGGACCCCAGTTAAAGGCGACAATCCGCTCATTTTCCAGGACTCCGACCAGCTCGAAGTCGCGCAGGGCCGGGTGGAGTGTCCGGAAACTTCGCGTCCCCCAAGGCTGAAGCAATTGGGTCTGCCCGCCGGCGCTGACCGTCATCGTGCTGGTCCCGGCGATAATGATCGCGGTGCCATCGGCGGCGCGAAAGGTACCATTGAAACTTTTCGCATCGACCAGTGCAAAGACCAGGCCCGGGGCCGGGGGCAGGGGACGCCCACTAAGCGCGGCATCGATCGCCTCTACTGCGAACAAAGTCAGCGCTTTGGGCCGGAAGCCAGTGGGATAGCCAAGGCTGGAACTTGCAAAGGCCCCGGTTCCTGAAGCTGTGTCGAGGTGGAACGAGGACGTGAAACTGACCATCCCACCGGTGTGGTGGAGGAAGCGCTTGCCGGGGCCGACGTGCATCAACCCGTTGCCGTAGCGCATCTCGTCGGTGCCGGTATCGACGGCATGGGTGACGAACCGGCGGGCAAGTTCAGGCGGCAGCCCCAACGCGCCGCGACCCGACGCTGCATCAGCAAGGGTGCGGACAATGGCGATCATGTCGCCCGCGGTCGACACCACCGAGCCACCGGCTTCCGCGAAATCGACCCAGCTCGCGGTTCCAAGCGGCGCGCCGCGGATGATCGGCAGGCTAAGGTCGATGGCGTCATAGCCCTGCGCGCTCAAGCTGCGTTCAGCGCTGGTTATCGCACCCTTCGACCGGGTCATTCCAAGCGGTTTCAGGATGCGCTCTTCGACCAGCGCCGGATAGGGCTTGCCGCCCAGATGCTGGATCAGCTTTCCAAGGATCGCATAGCCGGTGTTGGAATAATTCCAGTGCGCGCCGGGCCGGTATCCCTGCCACAACCCGCCTTCGGGGAAGATCGGCGCATTGGCCGGCAGTCCCGACACATGGTCAAGCAGGTGCTGGACCGTAATCCCGCTGTTCTTGGGGAAAGCTATGGTGGGGAGGTGGCGTGAGACCAGGTCGTCAAGCCTGACCTTGCCCTCTGCGACGAACTGGAACACCAGCGCGCCTGCGAACAGCTTGGAAATGGAGCCGATCTGGAACCGCGTCTCATCCGTGACGGGAGTCGCTGCCTCGCGGTTGGCGAAGCCATAGTGACGCACCAGCCTCAGCCCGCTGGCGGTAGTCGCAGACATGGTCAGCGCGGGAAGTTGCCACGCGCTCATGTTGGCGCGGGCGAAGGCATCGATCGCTGCAAATGCTGCGGTCAGTGCCGGTGCGCTGCGTTTGGGCAAGGGGTCGGCAAGCGCCGGGGCCGGGACTGCGGCACAAGCTGCAAGTCCAAGCCCGCCAAGGGTAAAACCGCGGCGGTTAATCAGGGCAAAGGAAAGGCCCCGCGCCCGGGTGGACGCGGAGCCTTCGGGTTGAGGAATATTCAGCCGTTGCAAGTCTGGGCCGACTTGCCCGGAAGTGCGATCTTGACCGACTTGGCATTCTGCGCGCCGTCGAGCGAATAACCGCCCTCTGCGGTTAGCGGCTTGCCGGCTTCGGCGGCGGTGACAACCGTCGGCGATGCCCCCTTATCGGTACGCAGGTTCGCCGATTTGCCGTCCGACAGCCAGTCGACATAGACAATCGTGTTGTCGGCGCAGCGGAACGACGCGCTTGCCGTGATTGACGGCGGAAGCACGATATTGGCTTCTGCGGCGGCATTGACTTCACGGTCAAAATCGGGACCGGCGACGATGGTGTGGTCTTCCTGGTTGCAGGCAGCAAGGCCGACAACGAGGACCAGCGGGAGGAGTTTCTTGCTCATCGTCGCCCACTGCAAGAGCAGTGCGCCCCCGTCAAGCCGACAAACTTGCATATTGTCGATCCCACCCATAGCTTCGTCGATTGTCATGTCTAATCCCGGATCGAGCGCACGGCGCATACGCATTGGCCTAACCGGCCTCGCCTTCGCATTCCTGTTCATCCTCCTGGGTTCCGTGATCAGCAATTCGAGCCGCGAGGAAGAAACCACCAACGCGATCGAAAATGCGGTCGCTGCGGAGCCCAATGAGGCACTTGCCGAACTCGGGGTCGCGCCGGGCGCCGGCGAGGCGCGTGAAGCCGAAGCAACCGCCGAGGCAAAGGCCGAAGCGGAACGCAACGCTGCGCAAGACGCGACCGCACCGCCAGCACTCGGCACCAACACCCAATGAGCCAAAGTGGTCGCTGGGCAAGGTGCACGGCAATCGCATTGAGCCTTGCAGTGGCGGTCGTGGGCTGCGGGAAAGCGACTGCGCCCAAACCGGCCAAGAACACTGCCGACAAGCCGACCCTGCTCTTGCTGACCTCGCTTCCGATCACGTTCGGAGAGGGCTTTTCAATTGCAGATGCCGGTTCTCCGCTGCTCACTGCAATAGAGAAGAAATATACCGTCGTTCCGATCGACGTAAGCGACCCTGCTTCGCTTGCCCGAGGGGGAGTAATGCTTGCCGCACAGCCGCGCGCTCAAACGGCCCAGAACCTCGTCGCGCTCGACCATTGGGTGCGGGCCGGCGGGCGCATGGTCCTGCTTGCCGACCCCCTGCTCGAGCGGCACAGCGACCTTCCGCTTGGCGACCCTGCTCGGGCAATGCCGATGTTCGCCGACACCGGCCTGCTTGACCATTGGGGCCTTAGGCTCGACGCGCCAGACAAGCGGGGACCGGTGAGCCATGACGGCGTGTCTTACAACTCACCCGGTCACCTGGTGGCGACCGGCGGGGACTGTATCGTCGCCTGGAACGAAATCAGCGCCGATTGCAGGCTTGGCAAGGGCCGCGCGATCGTCGTCGCCGATGCCGACTTCCTGGACGGCGCAATGCCCGGTGAACCAAGCGCGGCCGGGGTTGCCTATCTTACCGGCGAACTTGCCCGGGCAGCGGCTGACTGATTCGCGCCTCGGCCTGAAAAGCGCACCTAATCACAGACTTATCCACATGGCTTAAGGCCGGGAACGAAGCACGAACGGCGCCTATTTGAGCCCGGTGGAAACCGCGGTTTTCCGCGCGAACTCCACACTTGCCCATCAAATCCCACGAAAACCCATTGTATCCCCAACCCTTTTGAGTTACCAACATAGGCTGTAGCGCAGGGGTTTCCCAACGACGTCGGACAGGCGCGGCGCGTGCGATGGCACGCACCCGCGATCGGGACCGCATGCGCTTCGAACGGGGAGCGAAGTGGCGGTCGAACATCTGTTCCAGGGAAGCGCGCTGAACGCTGTAGACGCCAAGGGTCGCGTCTCCATTCCCGCTTTCCTGCGCAACGTGATTGAACGGCGCGGCGATGCGCGCACCATCACCCTTGCCAAGCACGAAGTCTTTCCGTGCCTCACCGCCTATGACCCCGCCTATGCCGCGGTGAAACATGGCAAGCTGGAACGGCTCCTGGAAAAGGAAGAGACCAGCCCCGAAGGCGCGCTAGATTATCAGCAACGCAACCTGATGGCGTTCGCAGCGACCGAAGAAGTGCCCTACGACAGTTCGGGGCGAATCCTGTTCCCGCCGATGATGCGGATGAAGGGCAAGATCGCTGAACTGGCCCTGTTCCTTGGCACTGGCGAGACATTCCAGATCTGGAACCCTGAGCTGTTGCTCGCGGACGACCGGATCCCCGACGATCTCAAAGATATCGCACGCTTCCGGCTCGACGAGCGGGGAGTTGCGCGATGACCGGCACCGATACCCGGATGGCCCCCCATGTACCGGTGCTGGTCGACCCTGTGGTGGAGGCGCTTCGCCTTCAATCCGGCGACACCGTGGTGGACGCGACCTTTGGCGCGGGCGGCTACACCCGCGCAATCCTCGCTGCTGCGGTCGCCAAGGTGTACGGTTTCGATCGCGATCCCGATGCCATCGCGGCCGGGCCGGAACGCGTGTCGGATGACCGACTGACGCTGATCGAGGAACGCTTTTCCCAGATGGACCGGGTACTTGCCGAACGCGGCATTGACGCGGTCGACGCGATTGCACTCGATATCGGGATTTCCTCGATGCAGATCGACCAGCCCGAGCGGGGCTTTTCCTTCCAGGCCGACGGCCCGCTCGACATGCGAATGGATCAAGCCGGCCCCTCCGCCGCGGACTTCGTGAACGAGGCGGACGAGGCCGAGATCGCCCGGGTTTTGCGCGACTATGGGGAGGAACCGCGCGCCCGGGCGATCGCTCGTGCTATCTGCGCAGCGCGGCCGGTAACGCGAACCAGCGAGTTGGCAGCGATCGTCCGCAAGGCTTTGGGCTATCGTGCCGGCCAGAAAAGCGACCCCGCGACGCGCACCTTCCAGGCGATCCGGATTTACCTGAACGATGAGCTTGGCGAACTAGAACAGGGACTTGAAGCGGCAGAGCGCGTCCTGAAGCCCGGGGGGCGGCTTGCAGTCGTGACCTTCCACAGTCTTGAGGACCGGATCGTAAAGCGCTTTTTCCGTGACCGCAGCGGTGCCACCCCGACCGGTTCGCGCCACCGTCCCGAAATCAAGGCTGCTTTCGCGCCGACCTTCGAGAAGGTCGCCAAGCCGGTTGCACCGAGCGAAGCGGAAGTCGCAAGCAATCCGCGCGCCCGCTCTGCCAAGTTGCGAAGCGCAGTGCGCACCAGTGCGCCTGCTCGAACGGGAACAGCGGCATGAGCACTGCTGCACGCTCGTTCAAGCCGCTTTACATGGCCTCGCTGTGCGCTGCCGGAGCGCTGGCATGCTACCTCGTCTCGCTCAATGTTGCTTCAGAGCGCGCCAAGCTTGAGGCGGTCGAGCACCAGATCGTCATGGCGCAGCGCGAAGTCCGGCTGCTCCAGACTGAAATCGGCACCCGGGGCAGACTGTCCCAGCTTGAGCGCTGGAACGTCAAGGTGCTGGCCCTTTCTGCGCCCAGCGCCGACCAGTTTCTGAAGGGCGGGTTCGAGCTTGCCCGGCTGGCGCGGCCCGAGGATCACGTCGCGATCGACGCGCCGATAGTCTTCGCCCGTGCCGAAACGCCAGAGAAGCCCGACCTCAATGATGCTGTAGCGATCGATGAGGCGGCGATTGCCAAGCCTGTTTCACAATCGGCCCGTACCGTTGGCGCGAACATTAGTCAGGCCAGTCTTTCCACCGGCGCCAAGGACGTGGGGAAAAAATCGGGGACGCGCGAGGTCCCGGCACAAGCATCATCCCGCGAACCGCTGGATGATGCGAAGAAGTCCATGGATCGACCGACCACGGCGGCGTCGTCGGTGCACAAGGGATCCAAGGATAGTCCGGGCCTCGCGGCCGCCAAACCGGCCGCGTCTAATTCTGGAGATCGGGCCGCCAAACCGGCCGCGTCTAATTCTGGAGATCGGGCCGCCAAACCGGCCGCGTCCAATTCTGGAGATCGGGCCGCAAAGGACCCGAAAAAAACCGTGGATAAGACCACGCAAAGCGGATCGAAACCGATGACAAAGGCGCCGCGCCTTGCGAAAGCGGATCCGCTTGCTCCGCTGCCGGAGAAAGCGCGGTCTGCAACCCAGAAGGATCCGATAGCCAAGCGATGAACGCCCCGTCGCCCGCTCTCGTCGCATCCCGGCCCGAGCGGCTCCGACTGGTCGGGCAGCGACGGCAGACGCTTGCCGTCATGCACCAGCGCCTGATGGTCGGAATGCTGGTATTCGCGGCGATCGTCGCGCTGGTCGCGGTCAGAATTCTCTACCTCGCCGCGTTCGGCGATCATGCCGGGCGAAAGGAAGGCATGACCAGCCTGGTGCCCGATCGCGGCGACATCGTCGACCGAAATGGCGACCCCCTGGCACGCACGATCGACGCCTGGACGATCGCCGTCCATCCGACCAAGATCATCGGCGACAAACTGGACATCGCGCGCAAGCTTGCTGTGTTGATGCCGGAAAAGGACGAGGCCGAATATTTCCAGCTTTTGAGGTCGAAGCGGAGTTTCGTTTACCTGCGCCGCCGCGCCGCGCCTGACCTGGTGGCGGCGGTCAATGCGCTGGGCGAACCGGGGCTTGCCATCCAGCGTGAGCCGGACCGACTGTATCCGCAGACCAGCCTGGCTGCGCACATCATCGGCTATACAGACGTCGACGGCCACGGGGTTGCAGGCATCGAGCGCGCGTTCGACGAGCAACTGTCCAACCCGGCAACCCGCGGCAAGCCCGTGACCTTGTCGATCGACAGCCGCCTGCAGCAGGCGCTGGAGCATGAGCTTAACGATGCGCTGACGACTTTTTCGGCGATTGGTGCGGCGGGCATCGTCCTCGACATGAAGACCGGCGAAGTGCTCGCGATGACCTCGCTTCCGGCGCTCAATCCCAATGCCGCGGGGGAGGGCAGCGACGATGCGCGGTTCAACCGCGCGACGCTAGGTGTCTATGAGCTCGGGTCGACCTTCAAGCCGTTCACGGTCGCGATGGCGATGGACAGCGGCCTGATCAAGAGCTTCGGCCAGATGTACGACTGCCCGCGTGAGCTCAAGGTTTACGGTCGGACGATCCATGACACCCATCCCTATGGGCGGATGTGCTCAGTCGCGGAGATTATGAAGGAAAGCTCGAACATCGGGACTGCGCAGATCGCGCAGCAACTCGGTGCTCAGCGCCAACGGGCGTTCCTCAAGCGGATGGGCTTCCTCGACAAGCTGGAAATCGAAACCCCTGAGCGTGGGCGAACGCTGACCCCGGGCAAGAACTGGGGCCCGATTGAGACCCTGACGGTGGGCTATGGGCACGGCATCGCGGTCACCCCGCTGCACCTTGCGACGGGTTACGCGACCCTGTTCAACGGCGGCCTTTATCGACCCGCAACGCTCATCAAGGCCGATCCCAGCCACCCGGTCGCAAAGGGCCGCCGGGTGTTCAGCGAGGAAACCAGCTACCGAATGCGCGCGCTGCTCCGCCTCGTGGTTCTCCAGGGCACCGGCAAGAAAGCGGATGCGCCTGGCTATCGAGTCGGAGGCAAGACCGGGACCGCCGAGAAACTCATCAACGGCCGCTATTCCTCGGCTGCCGTGGTAACTACCTTTGCCGGCGTGTTCCCGATCGACGAGCCGCGCTACGTGGTGGTCGCCATGCTCGACGATCCCAAGCCGACCAAGGAAACCTACGGCTTCCACACCGCAGGTTGGAACGTCGCTCCGGTGATTAGCCGCACGGTCAGCCGGATCGCGCCGATGCTGGGGGTCCAGCCGGACAAGAAGCGTGAGCCGAACATGGCTGAAGTGCTTCCGTTCGTTCACGAAACTAAATCGAAGGATTAAGGGCCCTTTTCATGACCCTTCGCGATCTTTGCGCCATCGATAGCGATTCGGCCGTCACCGGCTTTGCGCTCGACCATCGCAAGGTCGCACCGGGCAACGTGTTCGGCGCCTTCAAAGGCGAGAAATTCAATGGCGAGGATTTCATCCCGGAAGCAGTCGGACGCGGCGCGGTAGCAGTGGTCGCCGCATCCGCTGCGCAAGATGCCGGTGTACCGGTCATCGTTGCCCCCGATCCGCGCGCCGAATTCGCGCGGCTGGCGGCAAGGTTTTACGGTCCTTACCCGGGCACCGTGGTCGCGGTTACGGGCACCAACGGCAAGACCTCCACGGTCGAAATGACCCGACAGATCTGGCGCATGTGCGGACTGCGTTCGGCCTCGATCGGGACACTTGGAGTGACCACCAGCGACGACCAGGTGAAGACCGGACTGACCACCCCGGACATCGTCACGTTCCTCCACAATATGGCGGGTCTGAAGCGGATGGGGATCGACCATGTCGCCTACGAAGCCTCAAGCCATGGCCTTGACCAGCATCGATGCGAAGGGGTGGCGCTGTCCGCCGCGGCGTTCACCAACTTTTCCCGCGACCACCTCGATTATCATTCCTCGATGGAAGAATATTTTGCGGTCAAGATGACCCTGTTCACAAGGCTGTTAGCAAAGGGTTCGCCGATGGTGGTGTGGACCGACGACGCCCGGTCCGACGAGGTCATGGATATCGGACGCGCCTGCGGGCACCGGGTCCTTAGTGTCGGCAAGCGCGGCACGGCGATCCGACTGACTAGCCAGCAGGCAAGCGCGCTGGGGCAGGAACTGGGCCTTGAATATGACGGTGCGGCATTCCAGCTCAAACTTCCGCTGATCGGCGCCTACCAGGCCGCCAACGTCCTTACTGCTGCGGGGCTTGCCCTCGCGGTCGGCGGCGACTGGGGCAAGGTGATCTCCGCAATGGGAAGGGTTGCCCCGGTGCGAGGCCGACTGGAGCGCGCGGTGATCACTCCTGCGGGCGCGCCGGTCTATGTCGATTACGCGCATACCGCCGATGCGCTGGAGGCGGCGATCGCGGCGCTTCGCCCGCACGTCGCCACCGACCAGGGCGGCAGGCTTATTACCGTGTTCGGCGCTGGCGGGGACCGCGACAAGGGAAAGCGCGGGGACATGGGGCGGGTTGCAGCGACGCTGAGCGACGTGACAATCGTCACCGACGACAATCCGCGCGGCGAGGATCCGGCGGCGATCCGGGCCGAGATCCTGGCTGCGGCGCCAAGTGCAATCGAGGTTGGCGGACGCCGTGAGGCGATTGCTGAGGCAATCGCGATTGCCGGCGCGCACGACATCATCCTGCTTGCCGGCAAGGGACACGAGACGGGGCAGATCATCGGGGACAAAGTGTTTGCATTCGACGACGCGCTTGTCGCCCGGGAATGCGCGTCGTGACGGCGCTGTGGACCGGCCAGGAAATCGCGCAGGCGACGGGGGGAACGCTTCACGGCGACTTCGTCGCAGAAGGCGTGACCTTCGACAGCCGCGAAGTGACGAAAGGCGACCTGTTCATCGCGATGGTCGGTGAAAACCAGGACGGCCATCGTTACGTCGCCGGCGCATTCGAGGCGGGGGCCGCAGGGTGCTTGGTTTCCCAGGCGGTCGACGGGCCGCACGTGCTGGTCGACGACACGTTCCAGGCACTTCAGGCACTCGGCCGCGCCGCGCGCGGTCGGGTCGATGCGTGCATCATCGGGGTCACCGGCTCTGTCGGCAAGACCAGCACCAAGGAAGCCCTTGCCGCAGCGCTTGACCGAACTGCGCCTGGCAAGACCCACTGGTCGGTCAAAAGCTACAACAACCATACCGGCGTTCCCTTGAGCCTTGCGCGGATGCCCCGCGACACGCGCTACGCGATCCTTGAGATGGGGATGAACCACGAAGGCGAAATCCGCGCGCTGACCACGCTGGTCCGGCCGCACGCCGCGCTGATCACTGCAATCGCGCCCGCGCACATTGAAAACCTGGGCACGATCGAAGCGATCGCGGACGCGAAAGCCGAGATATTCGAAGGCCTGGAAGGACAGGGGATCGCGATCGTGCCCGATGCGACGCCGCATCGTGACCGGTTGCTCAAGGCGGCGAAAAAACATGCCTCAATCCTCGTCACCTTCGGCCCTGACGAGGACGCCGACGTTCATGTCGTCCACGCGGTGCCAGTTCCGGGTGGTGGAAGCCTGATCACTGCAGTGCTTCGCGAACGCGAACTGACTTTTACCGTCAGCCAGCCCGGCGACCATTGGGTGTCCAATGCACTCGCGGTGCTCGCAACGGTCGAGGCGGTAAATGGTGATGTTGCGCGCGCCGGTGTCGCGCTGGCTGAACTTGGCGACCTTGTGGGTCGCGGCAAGCGCCACCGGGTGAAAGCCGGCAACGGAAGCGCGCTGCTGGTCGATGAAAGCTATAACGCCAATTCGGCTTCGATGGCCGCCACCTTAAAGGCGCTTGGCGCCGAGAAGGACGTCCGCCGCCGGATCGCTGTGCTTGGGCCAATGCGCGAGCTTGGCGAGCAAAGCGATGCGCTGCACGAAGCCCTTGCCGAACCGATAGGCGAGGCCGGGATCGACCAGTTGATCCTTATCGGGCACGAGTTCGATACCATGGTCGAAAAGCTGGGAGGCGCGATCCCGGTCATCCGGGTGGCGGACGCGGCTGCCGCTACCGACGCGCTCCTGGGAATAATTTATGATGGGGATGCGGTCCTGGTCAAAGCATCGAACAGCATCGGGCTGGCCAAGCTGGTCGAGCGGCTGACGAAGGGGTAACGGGGGAACATGCTCTACTGGATTGCCGAGCAGCTGGGTTTTCCCGGCATACTCAACCTCATTCGCTACATCAGCTTTCGCGCCGGTGCGGCGAGTTTTACCGCGCTTGCCATCGGCCTGATGATGGGCCCGTGGTTCATCACCTGGTTGCGCAAGAGCCAGGGCAAGGGTCAGCCGATCCGTGCCGATGGTCCGCAAAGCCATCTTGCCAAGCGCGGCACACCGACCATGGGCGGACTGTTGATTTTGATCGCAATGAGCGCCGCGATCGTGTTGTGGATGCAATTCGACAATGTCTATGTCTGGGCGGTGTTGGCGGTAACCGGCGGGTTCGGAGCGATCGGCTTCCTTGACGATTATGACAAGGTCAAAAAGGCGCACCACGCAGGCCTTTCGGGGCGGGTCCGCCTGCTGCTGGAATTCGCCCTCGCCGGGGGTGCCACCTACCTCATCACGCGCAGTTCGGGGACCCAGTTGTACTTGCCCTTCGTCCAGGGACCGGTGATGGACCTTGGCTGGTGGTACATCCCGTTTGGAGCGTTCGTGATCGTCGCATTCGGAAATGCGGTGAACCTTACCGACGGGCTCGACGGGCTTGCGACCATGCCGGTGATCATCGCCAGCCTTGCGTTCCTGCTCATCGCCTATCTCGTCGGTAACGCCAACTATGCCGAATATCTGGGCATCCCGCACGTGCCGGGGGTAGGGGACCTGACCGTTTTCTGCCTTGCCATCGTTGGCGCCGGACTGGCGTTTCTGTGGTTCAATGCACCGCCGGCAGCGGTGTTCATGGGCGATACCGGAAGCCTTGCCCTAGGCGGCGCGCTAGGCGGCATTGCAGTTGCGACCCACCACGAATTCGTACTTGCGATTATCGGCGGGCTGTTCGTGATCGAAGCATTGTCGGTGGTGATCCAGGTCGCGGTCTACAAGCGTACCGGTAAGCGGGTATTCCTGATGGCCCCGATCCACCACCATTTCGAGCATAAGGGCTGGTCCGAGCCGACCGTCGTGATCCGCTTTTGGATCGTCGCCTTCGTCCTCGCGCTTGCGGGGCTCTCGACCCTCAAGCTCAGGTGATCACGGCACGCGCATTCGCGGGCAAGCATTACGCGGTTTACGGCCTCGCGCGTTCCGGTCTTGCAACTGTCGACGCGCTGCTTGCGAGCGGGGCAAGGGTTACCGCTTGGGACAGCAAGGCGGAGGCGCGGTCCAAGGCGCCGGAGGGCTGCGAAATCGCGGATCTCGACGCGATCCACCTATCCGGGTTCGACAGCCTCGTCGTCACCCCCGGCCTGCCGCTCAATCGTCACCCCATCGCTCAGCGTGCTGCAGACGCAGGCCTGGAGATCATTGGCGACATCGAACTTTTCGCCCGCGCACGGCCTGAGCTTCCGGCGCACAAGGTGGTCGGCATCACCGGTACCAACGGCAAGTCGACCACCACCGCTCTGGTCCACCACATTCTCAATAGTGCGGGCGTGGCGACGACGATGGGCGGCAATATCGGCCTTCCGATCCTGTCTCAGGACCCGCTTCCCGACGGCGGGGTCTATATCCTTGAACTGTCGAGCTACCAGATCGACCTGACCCAGGGCCTCGACTGTGAGGTGGCGGTGCTGCTCAACGTCACGCCCGACCACCTAGACCGATACGCCGACTTCACGGCCTATGCCGCGGCCAAGGAAAGATTGTTCGCCATGTCGTCGGGCCTCCATCTGCGCGGGTCGGGCGGGGAGGGATTGGACCAGTCGCACTGGCCCGCGCTGCAGGGACCGCACAACGCCCAGAACGCAGCCGCCGCAATCGCCGCAGCAAAGGCCCTTGGGCTCGGGCTCGGGGAAATCGAGGAAGGATTGCGCAGCTTTCCCGGGCTCGCGCACCGGATGGAACGGATCGCCGAAAAGGACGGCGTCCTCTACGTCAACGACAGCAAGGCGACCAACCCTGAGGCCGCCGCCCCAGCACTTGCCGCGTTCACCAATATCCGGTGGATACTCGGCGGCCAGGCGAAATCGGAAAGCCTTGGGGACATGGCGCAGTACCTCGAGCACGTTCGGGCCGCTTATACCATCGGCGAAGCAGGGCCGATGTTCGCGCGACTGTTGGCGGCCCAAGGCGTGACAGTTATCCCCAGCGAAACGCTGGAAAATGCGGTTAGGCAGGCGGCCAAGGATTCCCAAAGCGGCGAGACCATATTACTCTCCCCCGCTGCGGCATCGTTCGACCAGTTCCGCGACTTCGAGGCGCGGGGTGATGCGTTCCGCGCGCTGGTGGGGAAATTATGATCGGCAGTCTTTCGGGCAGGATCAGGGCAAAGGCCGCCTGGGCGGACCCGAACAGTTATGGCCGATCGGACACTTCGCCGATCGCGCGCTGGTTCTGGGAAATCGACAAGGTCCTGCTGGCGCTGATCGCGGTGCTGATCGGAATGGGGCTGATCGCCGTTGCAGCAGCAAGCCCGGCGGCTGCACACCGCTATTCGGGGGGCAGCGTCCGCTTCAACGAACTCTATTATTTCTGGCGCCAGGCGGCTTGGATCGCGATGGGCGTCCCGCTGATGATCTTCATCTCCATGCTTCCGCGCGAACGCGCCAAGCGCATATCCGTGGTCGGTGCGGCGATCTTCTTCGGGATGATGCTGCTGGTTCCGGTATTCGGTCCCGAACATAACGGCGCGCGCCGCTGGCTCGAGTTCGGCCTTGGCCAGATCCAGCCGTCGGAATTCCTGAAGCCGTTCTTCGCCGTGTCGATGGCATGGCTGTTGTCGCTCAAGGAAAAGGACAAGAGCCTGCCGATTTTCACTGTTTCGGCGGCGGTTATCGGGCTGATCGCGGTACTCTTGATGAAACAGCCGGACTTCGGTTCGACCGTCATTTTCGTGTGCATGTGGCTGGCGATGCTTGCGATTGCCGGCCTCAACATGCGAATCCTGGTCGGCCTTGGAATTGCCGGCGTGGCCGCAGTGGTGGCGGCCTATTTTTTCTATGATGTCGCGACCGCGCGGATCAACGAATTCCTGTTTGGCGAAGGCGACAACTTCCAGACCATGAACGCGATGCGCACGCTGACCGCTGGCGGGCTGTTTGGAATGGGGCCGGGCGGGGGCACGCGCAAGTTCGGCCTGCCCGAACCGCACACCGACTATATCTTCTCGGTGATTGGTGAGGAATTCGGCCTGATCGCCTGCCTCGCCATCGCCGTCGTCTACCTCGCCATCGTCGCGCGGGTCTTTATCAAGCTGCTCGACGAAGACAGTCCGTTTGCGATCCTCGCTGCTGCTGGCCTTGCGGTCCAGTTCGGAGTCCAGGCGCTGATCAACATGATGGTCAATGTCCAACTTGCGCCCTCAAAGGGGATGACCTTGCCGTTCATCAGTTACGGCGGTTCCTCGATGCTTGCGCTGTCGATCGGCATGGGCTTGCTGCTCGCCTTCACGCGGAGAAACCCCTACCTTGCGCGTTCACCCTACGTCGTGAAGTGGAGCGGGGAAGCGTAACGCACATGAATGTCGTTCTTGCCGCCGGTGGAACCGGTGGTCACATGGTCCCAGCATCCGCCCTTGCCGCCGAACTAAAAGCGCGCGGGCACGGCGTACTGCTGATCACCGACGCGCGCGGCGCGCGTTTCCCGGGATTGTTCGAGAACATTCCCGTCCACATCCTGCCTGCCGGGCGGCTTGGAAAAAGCCCCTTGTCGGTCGCCAAGGCAATTTGGTCGGTGGTGCGCGGGCGTTCCGAGGCGCTCCGGCTTTATCGCGCGCATCCGCCGGACGCGGTGGTTGGATTTGGCGGTTATCCGGCCTTTCCCGCCCTTCTTGCGGCAAATGCGCTGGGCCTCCCGACCGTCCTTCATGAACAGAATGCGGTGATGGGCCGGGTCAACCGCCTGCTCGCGCGCAGCGCGACCGCGATTGCCACCGCGTTTACCGAGATCGGGCGCCTGGCGCCGCGCTACAAGCGAAAAACCGTCCTGGTGGGCAACCCGGTGCGGACCGGGATCGCACGACTGGGCGAGCTTCCCTACCCGGAGCTTGACGCGACCGGGCCCTTGCGAATCCTCGTCACCGGGGGAAGCCAGGGCGCCGCGATCCTGTCGCGGGTCGTTCCCGACGGGCTAGGCCTACTTGACCCTTCGCTTCGTCACCGTCTTCAGGTCGTCCAGCAATGCCGGGCCGACGACCTTAAGCGGGTGCGTGAAAGCTATGTATCGCTTAATATCCCGGCCGAGCTTTTGACCTACATTGAGGACATGGAAAGCAAGATCGGGGATGCGCATATCGTGATCGCGCGGTCGGGCGCCTCGACCGTGTCCGAACTGGCGGTCGCCGGGCGGCCCGCAATCCTGGTCCCGTTCGCGGCGGCGACCGACGATCACCAGACTGCCAATGCCGGCGAAATGGTGAGGGCAGGTGGTGCGCGTGCGATCCAGGAGGTCGATTTCACCCCCGAAATCCTCGCCCGGCAGATCGAGGCGATGGCGCTTGACGGCGAAAAACTCGCCAATGCGGCGGGGCGGGCCTTGAGCGTCGGGCGTCCCCATGCCACGCGCGATCTTGCCGACCTGGTCGAACGGGTTGGCGGCGGGTTCGTGCCTCTTGAGGTCGGACCCGCGCGACGAAACGCGCGACCGGCGACAGCGCCGGCCATGGGAGTGCCCGCGACATGATGAAAGCCCTGGGCACGGACATCGGGACGATCCATTTCGTCGGCATCGGCGGCATCGGCATGAGTGGAATTGCCGAGGTCATGCACCAGCTTGGCTATCAGGTGCAGGGTTCCGATATGGCCGAAAGCGCGGTCGTCGAGAATTTGCGCAAAAAAGGCATCAAGGTCTCGGTCGGCCAGGGTGCCGACAATCTCGGCGATGCCGCGGTGGTCGTCTGTTCGACCGCGATCCGTGACGATAATCCCGAGGTCGAGGAAGCCGCGCGGCGCCGAATCCCGCGGGTGCGCCGCGCCGAAATGCTGGCCGAACTGATGCGGATGCAAAAAACCGTCGCGGTCGCCGGCACCCACGGCAAGACCACGACGACCTCGATGGTCGCGGCGATGCTTGATGCGGGCGGGCTAGACCCGACGGTGATCAACGGCGGGATCATCAACCGCTATGGCTCGAACGCCCGGCTGGGCAAATCGGACTGGTGGGTGATCGAGGCCGACGAAAGCGACGGCAGCTTCCTTCGTCTCGATGGCGATATCGCGGTCGTCACCAATATCGATCCCGAACACCTTGAGCATTACGGCAGCTTCGATGCGGTCAAGGACGCGTTCGTCGAGTTCGTCGAGAACGTGCCCTTTTACGGGCTCGCGGTGATGTGCGTCGACCACCCGGAAGTGCAAAGCGTGCTGGGCCGTATTCGCGACCGGCGGATCGTCACTTATGGCTTGTCCGCACTTGCCGACGTGCGCGCTGAAAACGTCGAGCCGGTCCCCGGCGGTTCGCGGTTCGACATCTCGATCCGCGATAGCAACGATGAACGGCACGTCATTAGCGCAATGGTCGTTCCGATCCCCGGCAAGCACAATGTGCTGAACGCGCTGGCAGCGATCGCGGTGGGGCGTGAAATGGGGATAAGCGAAGCCGACATGATCGCCGGCTTTGCCAAGTTCGACGGCGTCAAGCGCCGCTTCACCAATGTCGGCACCATTCACGGCGCGACCGTGATCGATGATTACGCCCACCATCCGACTGAAATCAAAGCCGTGCTTGCGGCCGCGCGCGAAGGTGCCGAGGAGCGGGTCATCGCAGTCGTTCAGCCGCATCGCTATTCGCGCCTCCACGATCTGATGGACGACTTCCAAGCTGCGTTCAACGATGCCGACGTGGTGTTCGTGACGCCCGTCTATGCCGCCGGCGAAGAGCCGATCGAGGGGGTCGACGCACAGGCGCTGGCCGAAGGGCTGCGCGCGCGCGGCCACCGGCTGGCGGAAGCGGTCGAGGATTTCGACGACCTGTGCGCCAAGCTTCGCGATCTCGCCGCACACGGCGACATGATCATCTGCATGGGCGCGGGCGACATCACAAAATGGGCAGCACGGCTTCCCGACGCTTTGCTCAAGGCCAGGCAGAGCCGGTGAGCGAAGCAATCACTATGCCCGGAGTCCGCGGCAAGCTGACGCGCGAAGCGCCGCTTGCCAAGCTGACCTGGTTCAAAACCGGCGGCGCGGCCGACTGGCTGTTTGAGCCAGCCGACAAAGATGACCTTGCCGAGTTCCTGGGGGCGCTCGATCCAGAGGTGCCGGTGATGGGGCTTGGCCTAGGCTCCAACATGATCGTGCGCGACGGCGGGGTTCCGGGCGTGGTGGTCAAATTGGGCAAGTCGTTCGCGACGGTCGAGGCGCTGGGCGACCATCGCCTCTTCTGCGGCGGCGCGGCGCACGGCATTCTCGTCTCCTCCTCGGCGCGCGATGCGGGCGTGGCCGGTCTCGAATTCATGCGCTCGATACCCGGAACGGTGGGCGGCTATGTCCGGATGAACGGCGGAGCCTATGGCGCTGAAACATGCGACGTCCTGGTCGACGCCGAAGTCGTTCTTCGCGACGGAACTTTTCGCACCTTTTCCAATTCCGAGCTTGGCTATTCCTATCGTCACAGCGAATTGCCCGAGGGCGCGATCGTCGTTTCCGCCACGTTCGCAGGAACGCCCGGCGAGGCGACCGCAATCCAGGCCGAAATGGACCGCATTGCGGCCAGCCGCGAAGCCTCCCAGCCGTTGCGCAGTCGTACCGGCGGTTCGACCTTCAAAAACCCGCCGAACGATAAAGCGTGGCGGCTGATCGACGACGCCGGATGCCGGGGCTTGACCCTTGGTGGTGCGCAAGTGTCAGAGAAACACTGCAATTTCCTGCTCAACCTTGGTGATGCCAACAGCGCAGACATCGAACAACTGGGAGAAGACGTGCGAAGCCGCGTAAAAGACAAGAGCGGGATAGAGCTTGAATGGGAGATTCAGCGGGTGGGCCGCCCGTGAGCATGCTCGACAAAACGATGCACGTGGTGGTGCTGATGGGCGGCTGGTCGAGCGAGCGCGAAGTGTCGCTGTCGAGTGGTGCCGGCATGGTCGAGGCGCTGCGGGAGCGCGGCTGGAGCAACGTCACCCCGCTCGACATGGGCCGTGACGTCGCGCACCGGCTTGAGGAGCTGAAACCCGACGTGGTTATCAACGCGCTCCACGGGACGCCGGGCGAGGACGGGACGGTCCAGGGCCTGATGGACCTGATGGGTATCCGTTACACCCATTCGGGCCTCACCACCTCCGCGATCGCGATCGACAAGGAATTGACCAAGCTGCTGCTGGTGCCCGGCGGCGTGCGCATGCCCAAAGGCGTGATGGTCGATAGCGAGAGCCTGTTCGAGGGCGATCCGCTTGCGCGCCCCTATGTGTTGAAGCCGTGCAACGAAGGCTCAAGCGTCGGTGTCGCGATCGTCACCGATGGCGGCAATATGGGCAATCCGATCAGCCGCGACGCGCCGGGTCCGTGGCACGATTTCGACGAGCTGCTTGCCGAACCGTTCATTAAGGGGCGCGAATTGACCGTCGCAGTTCTGGACGGCGCGCCACTGGCGGTGACCGAGCTCAAGATCGACAGCGGGTTTTACGATTACGAGCATAAATATACCGATGGGCGGACGGTCCACGTGTGCCCGGCCGAGGTGCCGGAGCCGATTGCCGCTGCGATGATGGCAATGGCCTTGAAGGCGCACCAATTGCTTGGCTGCAAGGGTGCCTCGCGCTCTGACTTTCGCTGGGATGACGAGCAGGGCGAAAAAGGAATTTATCTCCTCGAGACCAATACCCAGCCGGGGATGACCCCCTTGAGCCTGGTTCCGGAGCAGGCGCGCTATCGCGGCATCTCATACGGCGAGCTGGTCGAGAAACTGATCGCCGAGGCGTTGAGGTGAGTATCTCGCGGGTCCGTCGCGGCGCTTCGGCGCGCACCAAGCCGGCGCGGCGGCCGACGTCCAAGGTCAAGGTGCCAAGCCGGATCACGGCCAAGTTGCCGGTCGATCAGGAAGGCGCCAACCGCCTCGCCGGATGGGCGTTCGGCCTGTTCCTTTTGGCGATCGGCATTGTCGTCCTGTTCGCGCTCGATGTTCCGGCCAGGGCGGGGCGTGCCGCCGGCGCTGCGGCCGGGCGAGCGGGCTTTACCGTCAACGGCTATGAAATTGTCGGGCTGAACCGGATGGACCGAGCGATGGTCGACAAGGTGGTTACCGCCGAATTGGACCGGGCCGCGGGCGATGCCGCCGAACCCAAGGCACCCCAGGCCCTGGTCGACGTCGCGGCGATCCGCGCGCGATTGCTTCGCTATGGCTGGGTTAAGGACGCGCGGATTTCGCGCCGCCTTCCCGATACGCTGGTCATCGACATCGTCGAGCGGCGGCCCGCTGCCTTGTGGCAAAACCAGGGCGAGCTCAGCCTGATCGACGCCGAAGGAATAGTCCTCGACCGGGTCCCGGTCCACGCCATGCCCGACCTGCCGCTATTGATTGGTACCGGCGCAAATTTGCAGGAGCCCGGCCTTAAGCGCTTGATGGCGGCAGTACCAACACTTGCCCCGCAACTTGCCAGTGCGACCTGGGTTGGCGAACGCCGCTGGGACCTTAAATTCCAGTCGGGCGAGACCCTCGCCTTACCCGAAGGCGAAAATGCGGCGCGGATCGCGCTTGCCAAATTCGCCCGGCTCGACAAGAGCACAGGCTTGCTTGGCCGCGGAATCGTTCGTTTCGACCTGCGGATCCCGGGCAAGATGACCGTCCGTCTCCCCCGCGCCCCGGGGGAACCGCTCTTGCCGCCCGCACAGGAAAGCTGATTCGACCGATATGGCCGCGCCGAACGAACACCGCCTCGTCGCCGCACTCGACATCGGCTCGTCCAAGGTCAGCGCGATGATCGCCGAGGTCGACGTCGACGACAGCTCGATCAGGGTGCTCGGGACCGGCCAGCGCGAATCCCGCGGGGTCAAGCGCGGCTACATCACCGACATGGGCAAGAGCGAATTCGCAGTGCGCGAAGCGGTCGAGCTTGCCGAACGGATGAGCGGCCAGACGGTCGACGATGTCTGGGCAGGCTATGGCGCCGACGGGCTGAAGAGCGAAGTTGCCAATGTCGAGGTGGAACTAGGCGGGCACGAGGTCGAGCAGGCCGACATCAACCACCTGCTGACTTCGGCGCGGGTCGCGATCGATCGCCCCGGGGAGGTCGTGCTGCATGCCCACCCGGCCTATTACACGATTGACCGTGCAGAAGGGGTGCAGAACCCGATCGGGCTTTACGCCCACCGCCTTGGAGTCGACATTCACGTCATTTCCGCCGACCCGGCGCCGCTTGCCAATGTCGACAAGGTCATTCGCTCAGCGCACCTTGGCGTCGCAGCGATCGTCGCTTCACCGATTGCTGCGGCGCGCGCCTGCCTTTCCGACGAAGAGCGCGAACTTGGTGTCGCGCTGGTCGAGCTTGGCGCCGAAATCACCAACGTGTCAGTGCATATCGGAGGAATGTTGATCGGGCTGCGCTCGATCCCCCTGGGTGCCAACGACATCACAAACGACATCGCCGGAGCGTTCGCGGTCAGGCCGCGCGATGCCGAACGCCTGAAATGCTTCTACGGCTCGGCAATGACCAGTCCGCGCGACAATCACGAAATGATCGAAGCGGCGCAGATTGCCGGCGATCCGGGCGCTGAGCCGATCAAGTTGACCCGAGCCCAGTTGATGATGGTCATCCGCAACCGGATCGAGGAACTTACCGGCAAGATCGACGATGCACTGAAGGATTTCGGCTTCACCGGCTCGGCCGGACGGCAAGTGGTGCTGACCGGCGGCGGCGCGGAACTCAAGAACCTCGCGGATTACATGCAGGGCATCCTCGGGCGGTCGGTCCGTATCGGCCGCCCGCGCCAACTTTCCGGGCTTCCCGATGCCCATAGCGGGCCAGCTTTCTCGACACTGGTCGGGCTGACCATGCTAGCCGCGAGCGGAAGCGGGGACTTGCGCGATATCGCGATCAAGACCGGCAGCCAGGCGCGCAACACGGGCGGGCTGCTGTCGCGGCTGATCGGGGTATTGCGCTCGAACTATTGAGCGGGGATTTGCACGGGGGGGCGGGAATGACGGACCAAGGGCTTGCACGACGCGGCTGGGTGCTCCTCGCCATGCTCATTTTCGCCGTCGTCCTGCTCAATTACGTCGATCGCGGTGCAATCGGAATCGCCGCTCCCTTCCTCAAGACCGAACTGGGCCTCAGCGCGACCCAGTTCGGACTGGCGGTCTCGGCTTTTTTCTGGGTCTACGCTCCGGCGCAGTTCGCGGTCGGCTGGGCGGTCGACCGCTGGAGCGTGGGCCGACTGCTCGGCCTGGGCGTGCTGCTGTGGGCGCTTGCGACCATGGCGACCGGCCTGGCCCACGGAATTGTGCTGCTGGTCGCGCTTCGGGCGCTATTGGGGCTGGGCGAAGCGTTCACCTTTCCAGCCGCTTCCAAGGTCATCGCGAATCATGTCCCCGACGCCCGGCGAGGAATGGCCAATGCCGCGGTTGGTATGGGGATCAGCTTTGGTCCGGCAATCGGTACGCTGGCCGGCGGGCTGATCGCGCTTCACTATGGTTGGCGCGCGATGTTCGTCGTGTTCGGCGCAGTGACCTTGCTGTGGCTGCTTCCGTGGCTGACCTTTTCGAGCGGGCGGGGAGGGGAAAGCCGCGCAAGCGCACCGCCGCCGCCATTCGGCGCTTTCGCGCGCAACCGCGCCGCATGGTCGATGGGAATTGCGCATTTCACGGCCACCTGGGGCCATTATTTCGTGATCGCTTGGCTACCGCTCTATTTCGTCCAGCAGCGTGGTTATCCGTTCGAGACCATGACCTTGATCGTTACCGCATTGCTGGGGGTTCAGGGGCTGGCGACGCTGGCGATGGGCTGGCATTCGGACCGCTGGAGCGCTCGGGGCGGCGATGAAGGCCAGTACCGCCGCTGGTCGATGATCCTGTGCCAGCTTGCAGTTGCCGCTGGAATCCTGGGGGTGGCGACGGTCGCGGGCATCGGCGATGTCTGGCTGTGGATGATCGTCCTAGGGATCGCCGCGGCCGGAAGCACGATCCACAATTACGCGGTCGGACAGATGTTCGGCGGCAAGCGCGCTGCAGGTGGCTTCATCGGGTTTCAGAACGGCCTTGGAAACATGAGCGGAATCGTCGGTCCGATCGCCACTGGGTTGATTATCGATGTCACCGGATCGTTCAATGGAGCGTTTATTTTGGCCGCTGCGGTCGCAGCGGGCGGCGCAGCAGTGTGGCTGTTTCTGGTTCCAGCGATCGTCGAGCAACGATTCGATTGAACGATGAAAGGACTCGTCTCATCGCGATTTGATTCGAAACGGCACGATTAGATGTAAAAATTTCGCCCGCGTTAACGTTTTCGCTTGGCTTGCGACTCGCGATGATTCAAAGATTCATTCCACGGACTCAAGATGTTGCCGTGGTGGGCGGAACGTCGAACGGGAGGTAGGGACATGAGCATCGATTTCATCCGGCCGGAAGTTGACGAACTGCGTCCCCGGATCAGCGTCATTGGCGTTGGCGGGGCAGGCGGAAATGCAGTCGCCAACATGATGCGCGCAGACGTCCAGGGCGTGGACTTCATCGTCGCCAATACCGATGCCCAGGCCTTGAATGCGTCGGCTGCGGATCGCCGTATCCAGCTTGGCCTGCGGATTACCCAGGGCCTGGGTGCCGGATCGCGCCCCGAAATCGGTCGCGCTGCCGCGGAAGAAACCATCGACGACATCGAACGCGCACTCGACGGGGCGCATATGTGCTTCATCGCCGCCGGAATGGGCGGCGGGACCGGGACCGGCGCTGCGCCGGTCATCGCCAAGGCCGCCCGCGATCGCGGCATCCTGACGGTTGGCGTGGTCACCAAGCCGTTCGCATTCGAAGGCGCGCGTCGCTCGCGCTCGGCTGAATCCGGGATCTCGGAGTTGCAGCAGCACGTCGACACGCTGATTGTCATTCCCAACCAGAACCTGTTCAGGCTGGCCAACTCGGACACCACCTTCAAAGAGGCCTTTGAAATGGCCGACGAGGTGCTGCAGCAGGGTGTCCGCGGGATTACCGACCTGATGGTCATGCCCGGTCTCATCAACCTCGACTTCGCCGACGTCCGCTCAGTAATGAGTGAGATGGGCAAGGCGATGATGGGCACCGGCGAGGCCGAGGGCGACAACCGCGCCATTGAGGCCGCTGAAAAGGCGATCTCGAACCCGCTGCTCGATGGGGTCAGCATGAAGGGCGCGAAGGGTGTCATCGTGTCCATCGTGGGCGGCGAAGACATGCGCCTGATGGAAGTCGACGAGGCGGCCAGCCACATCAAGGAACTGGTCGACGAAGACGCCAACATCATCTGGGGCAGCGCGTTCAACAACGACCTGGCGGGCAAGATCCGCGTGTCGGTCGTCGCCACAGGAATTGAGTCCGAGGTCGGCGCTCAGCCACAGCCGGGCAAGGTGTTCACCTTCCCGAGCCGGACCCCGCCAACGGGCCCGTCGGGCACTTCGCCTTCCGACACCCAGGCCAAGGATGAACCGACCGGCCAGGCACCGCTACTGGATGAGCCGACGGACGAGGGTGATGAACTGTTGCTCGGCAACGACGACATCCTGACCAGCCCGGTCGGCATTCCCCCGATCGCGCCCCCTGATGATGAGGACGATAGCGCGTTCGCCGGCGACGATGATCCGATTGCTACCGCTCCCGCCACCCCGACCGCCCCCGGCGGTGCTGGCGGCGGAACCCTGTTCGAGCGGATGAGCAGCATCGCCCGGGGGGCACCCAAGGCCCGCCTAGACAGCGATGACGAGGACGAGGGGACGATCAATATCCCGCGCTTCCTTGGCCGCCAGTCCAACCAGTAAGGGGCCACAATCCCGGCGGATTGGCGATTAAAGGGGCGACGGAAGGCATTCACCGTAAGTGGTTGAATCAAAAGCTAACCGTTTCACCGCGCATGCCGCACGCCTCGCCGCTTGGGGGGTGGCGCGAAAGCCTAGCGTAAGATTCTCTTGGTCATTGGGAGGATTATGCGGGGATCAATGACTTTTTGGCGCAAGGCCATGGCGTGTGCATGCGCGGGCGCAATCGCGCTTCCGGCCGTTCCGGCGGCTGCGCTTGGCAGCTATTCGCCCTATAACGAGACTGCGACGGCCGCACTGGCGCGCTATGTTCGCGACCTTACCGAAAATCCGAAGGACTTTGCGACCCTGGTCAACGCCGGTCGCGCTGCGCTTGGGGTGGGCGATACATCGGCGGCCGCGGGTTTCTTCGCCCGCGCTGACGAACTTGACCCCAGCAACCCCCAGCCGCACGCCGGGATGGGCGCGGTTGCTGCGGCCAATAACGAGCCCAATGCCGCAATCCCCTATTTTACACGCGCGATGCAATTGGGCGCAAAGGTCAGCGAGTTCGGTGCCGACCGCGGGCTGGCTTATGACCTGATGGGGATGCAGGCCCAGGCGCAGGCCGATTATCGCAGCGCAATGGGCGGTGCCGACCGCGATAGCGCACGTGCCCGCCTTGCGCTCAGCCTTGCGATTTCGGGCAACCGCGCCGAAGCGATGGCCGCGCTCGCCCCGCTCCAGGCGAAGGGCGACCCTGCCGGTGCGCGCGCCCGCGCCTTTGTTCTAGCACTGACTGGCGATGTTCCAGGCGCAGTGCGCGCGATCGAACTGTCGATGCCCGGAAGCTCGGCGACCATAGCCCCGTTCCTGTCGCGCCTTGCCGGGTTGAATGCGGGGCAAAAGGCCGCCGCAGTAAATCTCGGCATTTTCCCGGTCGATAATGCCGCGCCTTATACCAGCCAGCAGATCGCTTCTGCCGACCGCCTAGGCGAGGTCGCACAGGCACAGGTTGCCGAATCCGCGACGACCACGCTTCCTGCCGCCTCGGCCATAGTGCAAGCTCCGATGGTCCAGGCCAGTCGCCAGCTTCCCGACCCCCAGACCAGCTATGCCGGTCCGCCAAAGTTCTGGCTCCAGCTTGCAACCGCCAGCGATCGCCCGTCGGTCGAGCGGAAGTTCGAGAACATGAAGTCGCGATATTCGCGCATGTTCGATGGAATCCGCGGCTATGTTGCGCCCGATGGTGATCGGTCGCGCCTTTTGATTGGTCCATTCCGTAATGCCGCTGATGCCGATACCTTCGCTGCCGACCTCGAATCGGTAAGGATCGGCAGCTTCAAGTGGCGGAATTCGGACAGCGACCTCATCACGCCCATCGGGCTCTGAGACTTCCCGACGCGATCGCCGCGCGCGAAGCGACGTCGCGCGGGCGCCTGCATTGCCAGCCCGATATCGGCCCTCGCGGCCCGCGCGACATCTATCAGCGTGACCGCGACCGGATCATCCATTCGGTCAGCTTTCGCCGCCTACGGCAAAAGACGCAGGTGTTCGTCGCACCGGACGGCGACCATTACCGGGTTCGACTGACCCACAGCCTGGAAGTCGCGCAAATTGGCCGCGCAATAGCGCGTGCCCTGGGCCTTAACGAGGACCTGACCGAGGCCCTGTGCCTTGCCCATGACCTTGGCCACCCTCCTTTTGGCCACGGCGGCGAAGACGCGCTCAACGAGGCTATCGCCGACCATGGCGGGTTCGACCATAATGAGCACACGTTGCGCCTCGTCACCGCGCTTGAGCGGCCCTATCCGGGGTTCGACGGCCTCAATCTCAGCTGGGAAGCGCTTGAGGGGCTGGCCAAGCACAATGGCCCGGTCGCAAGCCCGAAGTGGGCGCTCAGCGCGGCCAACGCGGCGTTTCCGCTCGATCTTGGCAGCTGGCCCAGCCTGGAGGCGCAGGTGGCCGCGATTGCCGATGACATCGCCTATGACAATCACGACATTGACGACGGGCTGCGTGCCGGGATTATCGGCCTTGACCAGCTGATGGCGGTGCCGATCGTCCAGCGTCACTGGGACTCGATTGCCGCACGGCATCCCGGGCTCGATCGGTCGCGTCATGCCAGCGCGCTGGTGCGTGACATGATCGGCTCGATGGTCGGCGACGTTCTTGCCGAAACCAGTCGGCGGGTTGCCGAAGCCGGCATTGGGACCGCGCAGGATGTACGCAACGCGGACACGGTCCTCGCCACTTTCTCGGATGCCATGTTCGCAGAGGAGCAGGAATTGAAGCGGTTCCTGTATGCCAATCTCTATGGCTCAGCGGAGCTTGAGGAAATCCGTCTCCAGACCGCCAAGGTCGTATCGAACCTTGTCGCGGCCTATCGCGCTGCGCCCGGGCTGCTTCCCAGCGACTGGCATATTGAGGGTGACGATAGCGCGCACGTGCGCAGCATCGGCGACTTCATCGCCGGGATGACCGACCGCTTTGCAATCGCCCGTCACGAGGAACTGATTGGCCCGGTCGATTTGCCCGATCGATTTTAAGCAATTTGCCCGCGCTCCACTGGTGACGACGGGGGGCGCCTGCGCTAGAGGCTGCGCGACACCGCATTCTTCCAGCCAAGAGACGAGATGAACCTTTATTCCCGCTATGCCGTGCTTCTTGAACAGGTCCTCGACGACCTCGTTGCCGAAGGCGTGCTTCCGGCAGAGGCCAACCGCAAGCCGGTGACGGTAGAGCCGCCGCGCGACCCCACCCATGGCGACCTTGCGACCAATGCTGCAATGGTTCTTGCCAAGGGCGCGGGCACGATCCCGCGCCAGCTGGCCCATCTCATCGCTCCCAAGCTTGAAGCGATGCCCGGGGTAGAGGCCGTAGAGGTCGCTGGACCCGGGTTCATCAACCTGCGCCTGTCGCCCAGCGTCTGGCGCGACGAGCTTGCCACCATCCTTCGCGAGGGCGGCAATTACGGTCGCTCGAACATCGGCAAGAACGAGCGGGTCAATGTCGAATATGTCTCAGCCAACCCGACCGGGCCGATGCACATGGGCCATTGTCGCGGCGCGGTGGTGGGCGACGCTCTGTCGCGGATCCTGGAAGCCGCGGGCTTCCGAGTGACCAAGGAATATTACGTCAACGACGCGGGAAGCCAGGTCGATACGCTCGCCCGGTCGGTGCACCTGCGCTATCGTCAGGCGCTGGGCGAGGACATCGGCGAAATTCCCGAAGGCCTTTACCCGGGTGATTATCTGGTTCCCGTCGGCCAGGCGCTTGCAACGGAGTTCGGCGACGCCTGGGTCGGCAAGCCCGAAGACCAATGGCTTGCCCTGTTCAAGCGCAAAACCGTGGAAGCGATGATCGCACTGATCCGCCACGATCTCGCGCTGCTTGATATCTACCACGACATCTTCGCCTCCGAGGCCGAGCTTCAGGCATCTGGCAGGGTTGATGCGGCGATGGAGACCTTGCGCGAAAAGGGGCTGGTCTACCAAGGCGCGTTGGAAAGGCCCAAGAGCCTTGATCCCCACGATGAGTGGGAGCCGGTAGAACTGACCTTGTTCAAGTCGACCCAGTTCGGTGACGACCAGGACCGGCCGATGAAAAAATCGGACGGCAGCTGGACCTATTTCGGGGCCGATGCCGCCTACCACCTGCAAAAAGCCCAGAACGCCGACCACCTCGTCAACATCTGGGGCGCTGACCATGCCGGAACGGTCAAGCGGGTCCAGTCGGCGGTAACCGCGCTGACCGGCGGGCGCGTCGATCTGGACGTCAAGCTGGTGCAGATGGTCAAGCTGCTGCGCGCTGGCGAGCCGGTCAAGATGAGCAAGCGATCGGGCAATTTCGTGACTCTAGCGGACGTGGTCGAGGAAGTCGGCAAGGATGTCGTTCGCTTCATCATGCTGACCAAACGCAGCGACACGATGCTGGAATTCGACTTCGCAAAGGTCGTCGAAGCCTCGAAGGATAACCCCGTTTTCTACGTCCAATATGCCCACGCCCGGGTATCGAGCCTGAAGCGAAAGGCGGCGGATGCGGGCATCGACCTTGCCTTGCCCGCGGACCTTGCGCTCCTCGATGATGAGGAACTGGCGCTAATCAAGGTCGCCGCCCAATATCCACGCGTGGTCGAAGCCGCGGCCACCAGCCACGAGCCGCACCGGATCGCCTTTTACCTTTATGACCTCGCAGCCGAATTCCACGCGTTGTGGAACCGCGGAAACGACGATCCGGGACGGCGATTCCTGATCGAGGATAATCCACAACTTTCTCGGGCGCGGCTGGAATTGGCGCTCGCCATCGGGCAAGTCATCAAGGGAGGGCTCGACCTCATGGGGGTCACCGCGACCGAGGAATTGCGCTGACAAGCAATGAGCGACCAACGCGCAGCTTATGACGAGGGCCAGCTGCCCTGGCTTCAGGCAGTCGAAGACGAGGACCAGCCGCGTGGTCTTTCGGCCCGCAAGATGCTTGCCGCCTTGACCGTAGCTGTACTGGCGATCGGAATTCTTGCGGCGGCGTTCTTCGTGCTCGGCCGCGCGCAGGGGCCATCAAGCGGCGCGCCCGAACTGATCCGCGCCCCCGAAGCCCCTTACAAGATCAGGCCGAGCGATCCCGGCGGCCTCGATGTCGCTGGCGAAAGCGAAACCGCCTTCAAGACCAGCGCAGGGGAAGACCCGGACAGTGCGCTTGACCTCAGCAAGCTACCCGAAACGCCGGTGGAAAAGGCCAGGCCGGCCCCGGCCGCGCCACCCCCGCCGGTAGCGGAAACCGGCAAGGTTGAAGCCGCCAAGCCTGCCACCAAGGCCGAACCGAAGCCCGTGCCTCAACCCAGCGGCGCGAAAGGCACGGTGATCCAGCTGGGGGCATTCGCCAATCGCGCCCAGGCCGAGCGGGCGTGGGAATCGCTGTCTGGTCGTTTCCCGGTCGTGGGCGGGCTGTCCAAGATGATCGTTCCCTTCTCGGGCGGTATTCGCCTGCGCGCATCGGCCGCTAGTCCGCAGGAAGCCACGCGGGCCTGCAACGCGCTAAAGGCCGCGGGCGAAAATTGTTTCGTGGCGGGCTAGGTCCGGCAATGACGATGCGCGCTGTAATCTACGGACTTGAAGGACCAGTCCTAAGCCAGGCCGAGCGCGGATTCCTGCGGGAAGCCGATCCGGCCGGGATCATCCTGTTCGCGCGCAATTGCGAAACCCCGGCACAGGTCCGCGCACTGACCGACGAGCTGCGCACCCTTTTGGGCCGCGACGATCTAGCGGTGCTGATCGACCAAGAAGGCGGGCGGGTAGCGCGGATGCGCTCTCCCAATTGGCCGCTGTTTCCTGCTGCCGAGCGGTTTTCCGCTTTGTACCAAGTCGCGCCCGCCTCTGCGATCGAAGCAGTCCGCTCAAACAGCCGAGCGCTCGGGCTGATGCTTGCAGAGGCGGGGGTCAATGTCGATTGCCTGCCCTTGCTTGACGTTCGCCAACCGGGCGCAAGCGACATCATCGGCGACCGCGCACTGGGCGAGGAACCGATGCAGGTCGCGGCGCTGGGCAGGGCGGTGCTCGATGGCCTGTCCGGCGCTGGTGTGGTCGGGGTCGTCAAGCATATCCCGGGCCACGGCCGGGCGCTGGTCGACAGCCACAAAGAACTTCCAGTGGTCACAGCCAGCGAGGAACAGCTTGAGGTGGATCTTGAGCCGTTCGAGCGCCTGAACTGGGCGCCGATGGGTATGATGGCTCATGTCGTTTTCACCGCGTGGGACGGCGACCATCCCAGTTCGATGTCATCGACGATCATTCACGACATCGTTCGCGGGCGGATCGGATTTGACGGCTGGCTGATGAGCGACGACCTGGGAATGGACGCGCTGTCGGGCGATTTTGGACAGCGGGCGCTGGGCGTAGTCGGGGCCGGATGCGATGCTGCGCTCCACTGTTCGGGCAAAATGGACGAGATGGAAGCGATCGCTGCCGTTGTGCCCGCGATGACCGCCAAGGGCGTAGAGCGGCTGCAGCGTGCCCTCGCTTCGGTCAATGCGGACGATGGCGGGATGGATTTTGCCGCGGCTATCGCCAACCGCGACCAGTTGCTGGCACTGGCGTGATGGCGCAAGCGCCGTTCGACTTGTCCTTCGAGGATCGGCCGGCCGAGGCGCAAGATGCGCTCAACCTCAATATCGATGGCTGGGAAGGCCCGCTCGACCTGTTGCTCACGCTGGCGCGCAGCCAGAAGGTGGACCTGGCGCAGATCTCGATCCTGGAGCTGGTCGAGCAATATTTGACGTTCATCACCGAGGCGCGGGCGCTGAAACTCGAGGTCGCCGCGGACTATCTCGTCATGGCGGCTTGGCTTGCCTATCTAAAATCGTGCCTACTGCTTCCCAAGGACCCCGAACAGGACCCGTCACCGGAGGAAATTGCACTTCGCCTGCAGATGCGTCTCCAGCGTCTCGATGCAATGCGTGAGGCAGGTGCGCGATTGATGGGCCGCGACCGGCTTGGCCGCGACGTCTTCCTGCGCGGCGCGCCTGAAGGCTTGAGGCTGGTGCGCAAGGCGCAGTGGCAGGTCCGCGCGTTCGACCTGTATGCGGCTTACGGGATCGTTCGCGCGCGCACCCAGCCGGCAATGCACGTCGTCCACGCCCGCGCGGTGATGACGCTGGAAGAAGCAATCGACCGCGTGTCGCGGATGATCGGCATGGCGGTGCAATGGACCAGCCTGCAGGATTTCCTGCCCAACACCGACGACCCGGCGTTTCGCAAGTCGTGTCTTGCTTCGTCCTTCCTGGCAGCGCTGGAACTGGCGCGGCGCGGCCGGTTGGAAATCGCGCAGGACGAACCGTTTGCGCCGCTACGCCTGAAGGTCGCGTGATGGACGAATTCACCCGGTCGGTCGAAGCAACCCTGTTCGCAAGCGCCGAACCGCTGAGCGAGGATGAAATCACCGAGCATGTCGGCGAAGGCGATGTCGGCACTGCACTGGACCAGTTGCAGGCGATGTATGCCGGGCACGGTATCGAAGTCGTGACCCGGGGCGGCAAATGGCATTTCCAGACCGCGCCGGACCTCGCCCACTTGCTCCGCCGCACCCGCGAGGAACCCCGTCGCCTGTCGCGGGCGGCGACCGAATGCCTTGCGATCATCGCTTACCATGAGCCGGTCAGTCGGGCCGAGATCGAGGCGATTCGTGGGGTTCAGCTGTCCAAGGGAACGCTCGACGTGTTGATGGACGCGGGCTGGGTACGGACCGCCGGACGGCGTGAAACCCCCGGTCGACCATTGCTGTACGCGACGAGCGAGGAGTTCCTCACCCATTTTGGGCTTGGCAGCCGAAGGGACCTTCCGGGCATCGACGACCTGCGCGCGGCAGGGCTTCTTGATCCGCTGGAAGAGAGCGTAATTGAAAGTCTTGGCCAGCTTCATCTGGAAAGCGAGAGCGAGGAGGACTAGAAGGCCCTCCGACAAAGGAGTTTCCAATGGGTGCTTTCAGTTTCTGGCATATTCTGATCCTCGCGGTCATCCTGCTGCTGTTGTTCGGCGGCAATCGTTTTTCGAGCATGATGGGTGATGTCGCCAAGGGCCTTAAAAGCTTCAAGCAGGGCATGGCCGACGACGAGGAGGAAGATCGGCGCAGCCGCGAGGCCCAGCGCCAGATCCCGCGTGACAAGCCCGTTCCGCCGCCGCAGCGCGGTGAGCCGATCGACGTCACCCCGCGCGACACCGACGAACGCCGCTGAGCGTTCCCGGTAGAAGCGTAAGATAGCCGCGCCATGTTCGGCGTCGACAGTACCGAATTCGTCATCGTCGCGGTCCTCGCGCTGGTGTTCATCGGTCCCAAGGACTTGCCCCGGGTGATGCGCACGCTTGGCCAGTGGATTGGCCGGGTGCGCGGTATGGCGCGCCATTTCACCGCCGGCATCGAAACCATGATGCGCGAGGCCGAACTGGAGGAAATGGAGAAGAAGTGGCGCGAGGAAAACGAGCGGATCATGAAGCTCTATCCGCCGAATGCCGACTATCCCGAGCCGTCATCGAACCCGGCCCCGGACGATGACCATCCGCCGATGACCGGCCCGACCCCCGGTGGTGCGGAGGAGGAGCCGGCGCCGCCACCGCCGCCGCCGCCACCGCCACCGCTTCCGGACGATCCGCACCCGCGTCCCGGCTTTGCAATCGACGACGACGATCCGCGCCCGCCGGAAGAGCGTGAATTGCCATGAAGGACATCGACGACAGCAAAGCCCCGCTGATCGATCACCTGGTTGAGCTGCGCAAACGCTTGCTGTGGAGCCTGGCAACGATCGCGGTGGGTTTCTTCATCTGCCTTGCCTACGCCAAGTCGATTTTCGCGATCCTGGTCCAGCCGTTGCTCAAGGCCGGACAGGGCAAGCTTATTTTCACTGATGTGTTCGAGGCATTTTTCGTCGAAGTGAAAGTCGCCTTGTTCGCAGCGCTGATGCTCAGTTTTCCGGTGATCGCAACGCAGCTGTGGCGGTTCATCGCACCGGGCCTGTACGCCAAAGAGAAGAAGGCATTCCTGCCATTCCTCCTCGTTACCCCGTTGTTCTTCGCGGCCGGAGCCAGTTTTGCCTATTTCATCGCCATGCCCTGGGCGCTGCACTTCCTGCTCAGTTTCCAGGGAAATGTCGGTGGAGTTACCCAAGAAGCGCTGCCTGGAGTTCGGCAATTACCTGACTTTCGTCACGCGCTTCCTGTTCGGCTTTGGCGCCGCCTTCCTAATGCCCATCCTGCTGATGGTGCTTGAACGTGCGGGGATCATCACCCTTGAACAACTGACGCGTTCGCGCCGCTATGCGATCGTGGTGTGTGCCGGGGTCGCTGCGGTGCTGACCCCGCCGGATGCAGTCTCGATGCTGATGATGCTGGTGCCGCTTTATTCGCTGTACGAATTCGCGATCATCGCGATTCGCATTACGCGCCGCCGCCGCGCGCGGCAGGCCGCACAGGACTCAACGCCCGAAGGTATTTAGGCTGGCTGAAAAAATGAGGGGCCCGGAAGCGCCACCGGGGGGGGAGGTTTGGCGGTTCCGGGCCCATTTAACCGGATAGCGAGAGCGGGGGGGCAAAAGGTCACTATCCTGATTTCAAAACGCGCGCTCTTTCCCCCGGTTCCCGCCCGAATGAATATTTTTGCGAAAAAACCGGAATTGGCAGATTTTGAGCGATCAAGCGTGGGGGAAAACCGGTAACTCGACCGAATAGCGACCAAGCTTGCGCTCGAGTTGAGACCGTAATTGCCGCGAAAGTCCGCTGACGATGCGCTCGAACTGCACCTTTTCGACGTCCTCCTTGTCCTCGGGGTCGAGGACCTTGCCGGTGACCGCCAGCCGAGCGGTCAACTCGCTCGATCGGCGAAGCTCGATCTCGATCGGCTCGGACGGGCAGCGGATCATGGAAAATTCCACTATTTCGGTAATCAGGAAGGCGATTGCAACTGCGACGTCCTGCGTTGTGAATACTGCATCGATGGCGAGTTCGATCGAGAGTTGCCGCGCATCAGCCGGAGCGCTGGCCCGCAATTCGGCTGCCAGTTCTGCGATCAGTGGGCGCAGCGAGATTCCCCGGCTTTCTTCCATTTCCGCGAAGTGATTGCGGTGAACGACGGACAGTGCCCCGACGCGCCTTCCGATCGACGCATAGGCGGCCTTGGCTTCCGGACCTTCCGCGCTGCGCCCGTGGATCGAAAGCAGCGAGGCAACGACCTGGAGGTTATTCTTCACCCGGTGGTGGACTTCGCGCACCAGGCGGCGCTGGCCGTCAAGTGCATTGGCCATGTCGCGTTCTGACTCGTCGATTCGGGTTATCGCTCGCCCAAAGGCGTTACGCAGCTGCTGTATTTCCTGCGAGGGCCCCAGCTGCGACGGCAGATCGAGTTCGGTTTCGCCCGGCTGGAAAGCGCCAATCGCGCGCTCGAGTTTCTTCAACGGGCGGATCAGGATCCGGGTGACCACGAAAAAGCCGATCAATGCAGCACCCAGCCACATTACCACCGGAAGAAACAGGATCAGGCGGTCGCTAGGGGTCAGCGGTCCGACGTAGGACCCGATTTCAATCACCAGCTCGTCTCGCACGATCGGTATTTCGTTATAGCTCAGGCGGGGATCATGGGCAGTGCCGCCGATTACCGCCAGCGCGCCGCGTTCGTCGCGCAGTACGAGGGAGCGGATGTCGGTGCCCGCGTCGCGTGCCGCGGCCTTTAGTTCCTCGAGCGGGATCAAGTCGGTGGCCATCCCGCCAACAATTCCGGCGCGGACCGCAAGAACGCCCGAACCCGGGTCGACTCGCATCGCGAAATCGCCTGGTGCGACGATTGGCAGGCCGTTCATCGCTGATTGCTCACCCACCGAGCAGATGGGCTTGCCATCGACATCCTCGATCTCGAAATTGCGGGCCAGTGCGGGAGCGATCGCCAGCGACGCCTCGGTTCGCTGACACACGCCGTTCTTTCCCGTCACCATGGCGCCGTTTGCGGCGATCCGGAGCGACAAGACGTTGCGGGCAATGAGGCCCTGGATTGCCTGGGCCGAGATTTCCGCCTGGTCGCGGGCGGAATCGCGATTGGTCTGGTTGGCGGCGCGCAGCGCGTCATAGGACAACCAAGAAAGCGCAAGCCCCATCGGAAGCAGCGCGATTGTCAGAATAAGGAGGAGTTTAACGGCGGTGGAAAGCCGATTGAATCGCAAATCCTCACTCATCCACGGCCTCCGAAGAGGGGAGAGCTATTTAAGCTTGCCGAGGAGATCCATGAAATCGTCCGGAACATCTTCGCGAAGCGTGTCGTCATAAACCGAACGAAGCGCGCGTGAGACGTCTTTACCGCTAGCGCCGCTCTTGCCCTTGGTTCCGGGTGAAGCCTTGGCCATTTCACGGGCGTTTTCTTGGTCCTTCGCGGCCTTGGCGTTTTTCTTGGCACTCAACTCTTTCGTCCCCCAGGGTGGGCACTGCAGCGACTTCATATAGAAGCACACTTGCCGCGCAACCGGCCATTTACCCGCGCAAACAGGCCGACGATAATCGCCGTACCAATAGGTGGTTAGGCCTGCGCGCTCACGCGGGGAAACCAAATGCGAACTGCTTTGTTCCGGCTTCAGGTGAATCATTTGGTCGATGGTGGGATCGGGGCAACAGTTTTGGCCCACAGTCTTGCAAGCATCCCCCGCGACCTTCAAAGACGAGCCAAATTCATTTGTCACGGAAGTCTCGCTTTCATGTCCCTTGGTCAGGAACTCGCCCCGCACCTTCCCTTTCTTCGCCGTTACGCTCGTGCCTTAACCGGCACCCAGGCCCACGGTGACGCATTCGTCCGCGCAACGCTTGAGACGATTGTCGCGGAGCCGGACGAGTTTCCGCGCGACGTTGATCCGCGCCTTGGGCTGTACCGCACGTTCCACGCCATCTGGTCGACCGCCAATATCGACGAAGGTGACGAGCCGCCCGCGACTCCGACCGGCCATGAAGGGATCGCCCACGCGCGCCTCGCCCGCATCACGCCGCTATCGCGCCAGGCCCTGCTGCTGACCAGCCTGGAAGGGTTTTCGTCTGAGGACACCGCTTACTTGATCGACGCCAGCGCAAGCGACGTCGATTCGCTGGTAGCCGAGGCGATGACCGAGATTGAGCGTCAGACCCATGCCGACGTGCTCATCATCGAGGACGAGCCGATCATCGCGATGGACATCGAAACCATCGTTCGCGATTTGGGACACAATGTCACCGGCGTTGCGGTTACCCGCGACGAGGCAGTAGCGCTGGCCCGCAAGCAGCAACCGGGCCTGGTGCTGGCCGATATCCAGCTTGCCGACGATTCCAGCGGGATCGACGCGGTCAAGGACATTCTCAGCGAATTCTCGGTTCCGGTGATCTTCATCACCGCCTTCCCGGAACGCCTGTTGACCGGAACCCGCCCTGAGCCGACCTTCCTCATCACCAAGCCGTTCCAGCGCTCGACGGTGAAGGCTGCAATTGCCCAGGCGCTGTTCTTCGACGCCGCGACTGCCCCTGCTGCCTGAATTATCGGACATCGTCGGGGAACCGCGTCTGATCGAAAGGCGTTCCATGCCGAAACCGAAACGATTGAGGATGGACGATGGCAGGTCATCGCGATGAGGACGGACGTATTCACGAGACCACAACCGAGGCGCGCGCGGGGTCGACTCCGAACGTAGCGCGCAACGTACTTGTCATCGGGACGCTACTGGTAGTGATCGTTTTTATCGCGATCGTATTGGGCTTGCGTCCTTAGCCCCTATCTTATGTGGGGTATGAGGTTCATTATCGGGCCGAAACGCGCGTCGTTTTCATGCGCCGCGCCTGTGTGAGTGGGGAACGAATTGGCAAATTCAAAGGAAGAGGATCGGCCGACCTTCATCGAAGGCGAAACCGTGCCGCTGTCCGACCCCGAGTTCAAGGACCAACTGGCTGCGGTCATCCCGCACCTGCGTGCATTCGGCCGTTCGCTTTCGGGTAGCCGTGACCTTGCCGACGATCTGGTGCAGGAAACCCTTCTCAAGGCATGGGCGGCGCGCAAGCGCTTCCAGGCCGGCACCAACATGCGCGCGTGGACCTTCATCATCCTGCGCAACCTGTTCCTCAGCCAGATGCGCCGGGCGCGCTTCAAGGGCGAATGGGATGAGATCACGGCCGCCAAGATCCTCAGTGCGCCGGCAAGCCAGGACAAGCAGATTGAGCTGACGGATATGCAGCGCGCGCTGCTTCATCTTCCCCAGCCCCAGCGCGAAGCGCTTATCCTGGTTGGCGCGGGCGGTTTTGCCTATGAGGAAGCTGCCCAGATTTGCGGATGCGCGGTGGGCACGATCAAAAGCCGGGTAGCGCGCGGGCGCGTTGCGCTTGAGAATCTGCTGACCAGCGGCAAGCTTGCGTCGCGTCGCCAGCACAAGTCCGACCCCAATATGTCGACACTTCAGGAAATCATGGCTGAGGTCGACGAACTGAGCCGCGACATCGGCTGACCATAGGTCGGGTTAGACCCGCCGGCTATTGCAATCGCTGGAGAAGCGCCTCGAAGTCGTGGGCGCTCGGCTCTTCCGCAGCCTCCTTGAAGGCACGGCGAAGCGCGGCGGTAATCCCGGCCGTCGACGAGGGAAAGTCGACGCGGATCACCCGCCGGTCAGGGTCGTGGCCCTTGTCGCCCGAACAGAGGAATTCGCTTTCCATGGTGATCTAAACGACAATCGGGCGAACAAGTTTCTTGCATTGGACGGTTCGCCCCCGAAAA
Organism: uncultured Alphaproteobacteria bacterium; assembly: GCA_963703115.1. Classification (GTDB taxonomy): domain Bacteria; phylum Pseudomonadota; class Alphaproteobacteria; order Sphingomonadales; family Sphingomonadaceae; genus Sphingomicrobium. The sequence goes on along the minus strand of OY969788.1, from coordinate 1,720,846 downwards.
AGGGCGAAACGTGGCATCCCAACCCTCACCCGAGCGGCAGTCGGCGTACCGACGCGCGCTGGACCATAGTCCGTTCCTAAGGGCGGCGGCTGCGCGCAATCCCGACATCGTCAAAGGATTTCTTTCGGACGGTGCCGAAAAGGCGGTCGAGCATGCGATGCGGGTGGGTTCCGGTGAAACGGGCGCGCTGTGGCGGCGGCGGCGCGATGCCCTGGCTTTGGCGGTCGCGCTTGGGGATCTTGCCGGCGAACTCAATCTTGAACGGGTCACGCAGATCCTGTCCGACTTTGCGGACCAGGCGATCGACGCCGCGCTTGCCCAGGCGATCGATGAGCGGGTGGACGGCGCTCCGACCGATGGCTTTGCAGTCCTGGCGCTCGGCAAGCTGGGCAGCCGCGAACTCAATTACAGTAGCGACGTCGACCTCATTCTCCTGTTCGATCCGCAGCGCCTGGCACGGAGAGAGCGTGATGACCCTGCACAAGGCGCAGTGCGGATTGCCCAGCGCATGGTCGATCTTCTGCAGGAGCGCACCTCCGACGGCTATGTGGCGCGGGTTGACCTGCGCCTTCGACCTTCGCCCGAGGCAACTCCGATCGTCCTGTCGATGGGTGCGGCGATCAGCTATTACGAAAGCCAGGCGCTGTCGTGGGAACGCGCCGCGTTCATCCGGGCGCGGGCCTGTGCCGGGGACACGGCGATGGGCCGCGAATTCCTGTCCGAGATAAGGCCATTCATCTGGCGCCGGGCGCTCGATTTCCAGGCGATCGAGGAAATTCGAGCGATTAGTTCGATGGTTCGCGACCATTATTCGGCGGGCCGGTTGCTTGGCCCGGGTTACGACCTCAAGCGCGGGCAGGGCGGGATTCGTGAGGCTGAATTCTTCACCCAGGTCCAGCAGCTTGTTCACGCCGGTCGTGAGCCCGCGCTTCGCGTGCCTGCGACGCTCGATGCGTTGAAAGCGCTTTCGGCTTCGGATCGGATGGCGCCGGAAACCGCGGCCAGGATCGGCGAGGCCTATCGACTGCTCAGGACCATCGAGCATCGAGTCCAGATGGTCGCGGACAAACAGGACCATCGCCTGCCCGCAAACGCCGAGGCGCTCGACAATCTTGCAGCCTTGTCAGGCTATGATGACGGCGCGGCGCTGATTGCGGCCTTGAAGCCGCACGTCGATTTCGTCGCGGAGGAATTCACCGCGCTGCTGACCGAGCAGGGCGAGCGATTGCCGATGGCGTCTGATCGTTTTGCCGAGGCGGCCGAGGCGATGGGGTTTGGCGATGTCGCGCAGGTCGTCCGTCTGGTCGGCGAATGGCGCTCGGGCAAGGCGCGCGCGCTGCGCTCCACCGCTGCCAAGGACGCGTTCGAAGCGATGCTGCCGACGCTGTTGACGGCGATCGTTGGAAGCCCCGACCAGGGACGTGCGTTGAACCGCTTTGCCGACATCCTGGATAAATTGCCGAGCGGAGTGAATCTTTTTCGACTGCTGGAGGCGCGGCCCCGGCTGGCCGAAACATTTGCGCTCGTCCTGGCGCACGCCCCGGCATTGGCGGAACAGATCGCCCGGAGGCCGATCCTGCTCGACGGGCTTATCGACGAAAGCAGCTTTGCCGAACCGCCGGACGCGCCAACCAGTGCGCAGCGCTTGCTCGCTGCGGCGCAGGGCGCGGGCGAATATGGCGAAGCGATCGACCGGGTGCGGCGCAAGATCGGCGAGCGGCGCTTTGCGCTTGGCGTGCAACTGCTTTCGGGCCATCGCGACCCGATCACCATTGCCGAAGCTTATAGCGATCTGGCCGAAGGCGCGGTCGCGACGATGACCCGCCTTACCGAGGATGAGTTCGCAAAGACCCATGGCCACATCGCGGACGGCGAATTGGTGATTCTCGCGCTTGGACGGCTGGGCGGCCGGGCGCTGACCAATGCCAGCGATCTCGACCTGGTTTATTTGTATGACGCGCCGGATGGCGCGGTTTCCGATGGTGCGAAAGCTTGTCGGCAACAGATTATTACAACCGGCTGGCGAGCAGGGTGACCGCCGCCTTGTCGATCCCGACCGTCGCGGGGCCGCTATACGAGGTCGACACCAGGCTTCGTCCGCAGGGAGAGCAGGGCATGCTCGCGGTGTCGATTGCCGCGTTCGAGCGCTATCAGCGCGAGGAAGCGTGGACGTGGGAACATATGGCGCTGTGCCGCGCGCGCCCCCTAACCGGAAGCGCTGCGATCCGGAAAAAGACCGAGGCGCTGATCTGCGACGTCCTGATCCAGCCGTCCGACAAGCGCGAAATCATTGCCGATGCCGCCAAGATGCGCGGTGAGATGGCAGCGCACAAGCCGCCGACCGGGCCGTTCGATATCAAGCTTGGACCGGGTGGGCTGGTCGACCTGGAATTCGTGGTTCACACCTTGCAGCTTTCGCGCCGCGTGGGGATCACGCCGAAGCTTGAGGACGCGCTTGAAAAACTGGTCGCGGCGGGGCTGATCGATGATCAAGCCGACTCGGACCTTCGCCTGCTGTCGGCGATCCTGGTGGTGATGCGCCTAGTCGCTCCGAAACAGATGGAACCGGCCGCGGCTTCGCAGCCGCTGGTGGCACGGCTGTGCGGCCATGAACAATGGGACAGCCTGGTTGCGGCGGTCGAGGAAGCGCGCCTAAGGATCGCGGCGCGCTGGGCGCGAGTGAGGGAAGGAGATGCGGCATGTTAAGCGAAGGCGATCAGGCACCGGCGTTAATGGCGACGCTAAGCGACGGGTCTAGCCTCGACATCGGCGCACCGGGACAGCCGTTGGTCCTGTTCTTCTATCCCAAGGACATGACGCCGGGCTGCACCACCGAAGCGATGACTTTACTGCCTTGGCTGATCGCTTTGCGGCGGCAGGGGCGAGAGTCGTCGGCGTGTCGCGCGATGCCATGGACCGGCACGACGAAGTTCATCGCCCGGCACGACCTCAAGGTTCCGCTTGCCTCCGACCACGATGGCGCGATCAGCGATGCCTTTGGCACCTGGGGCCTGAAGTCGTTTATGGGCCGCAAGTTCATGGGCATGATCCGTAGCACCTTCCTGGTCGGCGCCGACGGCCGGATCCTGCGCGCCTGGCCCAAGGTCAAGGTCAAGGGCCACGCGCACGAGGTGCTGGAGGCGGTAAGCGCGCTTTAGCCGGCCAGGTCGGTCAGCATGTTCTGCCAGTGGACGATGTCGTTGTAGAACGAACGCACCGGCATGCGCTCATCAAGGCCGTGGGCGCGTTCATCGTCGGGGCTGATGCCCCAGCTTCCCTCTACCCCGTAAACCGGGATTCCGACCTGGCGAAAGAACAGGCCGTCGGTGGCGCCGGTCGACATGTGCGGGATGATCGGCGTGTTCGGCCCATAAAGTGCGTAGATCGAACGGGTATAGGCGCCGACCACGTCGTCGCGTAGCGGCGATGGCGGGCTAGGCTTGAAGTCGCCGACCGTTGTGACCTTTACATTGGGCCCGGCGATTGCTTGCAGTTCCGCGGTCAGGCTTTCGACGTCGCTGCCCGGCATGGCGCGACAATTGACGTTCGCCTCCGCCTTTTGGGGCAGGGCATTGGGCGCGTGCCCGGCGGTGATCATCGTCGCGACGCAGCGGGTGCGGGTGGTTCCGACTTCTAGCGGGTCGTTCTCAATCCGGTCCGCCGCGGCGTCATTCTTGCTGTCGGCGATCCACGCCAGCATCGCCTGCCCAAGCTCGCCCGGATCCTGCTTGGCGCGCGCCTGGTAATAAGCGCGGCGTCGTTTCGGTAAGCTGGGGCGTGAAGCGATGCTGGGACAGGCGGGTCAGCGCTGCCGAAAGGTCGTAAATCGCATTGTCGGGGCGGGGCCGCGAACTGTGGCCGCCCCTGTTGGTCGCGGTAAAGGCGAAGTCCTGGTAAATTTTCTCCGCGGTCTGGATTCCAAAACCCAGGTTGCTGCCATCGGCAAGATAGGCGCCGCCCCCGGCATCCGCATTCAAGGCATATTCGGAATCCAGCAGGTCGCGCAGCTTGGTCGCGCCCAGCCGGGCACCGTTGCCAGCGGTTTCCTCGTCGCTTGTGAAAAAGACCAGGATGTCGCGGTCGGGCTTGAACCCTTCGGAGCGCATCTTGAACAAGGCCATCGAGGTAGCGATCACGCCGATCTTGTCGTCGCTGGTTCCGCGCCCGTAGAAATAGCCGTCCTTTTCGACGAATTGAAACGGGTCCAGAACCCAGTCCGAACGCTTGGCTTCAACCACGTCCATGTGCGCGATGATCAGGATCGGCTTTTTGCCCGAAGGCTTGGCTGCGGGCCACTTGGCAAAGAACGCAACCGCCTTGTCTTCCTTGTCGCCGGCATAATCGACCAGCTTGATGTCTTTCGTCGCCCAGCCGTTGGCGCGGTATTCGCCGGCCAGCCATTGCGCCATCTTGCGATGGTTGCCGCGCTGCGTGACAGTCGGGATTTCAATCGCGGTCTTGAACATCGCCTTGGCCTTGGTCTGCCATGCGGGGGATAGAGCGGTGGGCCCGAACACCGGATTGTCGGCGGCGAGGGCGGGCGTCGCGGTGGTAAGCGCGAGCGCGAGCAACAGATTGCGCATGAAAACTTCTCCCCGAATCGATGGCAAGGCGGAACGCTAGGCCGCTTGGGGCGTGGGTCAAGCTTCGGGGGGTTGCGCGCCGCGTCGCGGGGTCAGCCAGACGATCGCCGCAATCGCCAGCGCAAGCACGATAGTCGCGACCGGCCGCGACATCGCAAGGCCGCCCTTGGCCAATGGCTTGTCCAGGAAATCGCCGACCGTCGCGCCAAGCGGCCGAGTAAGGATGAACGCCGCCCAGAACAGCAAGGTGCGGTTGATGCGGGTGGCATAATAGGCCAGCGCCACAATCGCGATCAGACCCCCGAACAGAGCCGCGCCGCCCAGGTAGCCCAGGCCGCCGGTATCTGCTGCCCAGTCGCCCAACGCGGTACCGAGCGTCTGCGAAAAGGTGATCGTGAGCCAGTAGAACAATTCTTCGCGCCCGCTCACCACGTGGCTTGATGACACCTGCCCGACGACCGCCTTCCACGCAGCGAGCGACAGCAGAACGAGCCCGAACAGCAACGTGGATCCGCCGATATATCCGATACCCATTGAGCGGGTGGCAAAGTCGGCCAGCGTCGTTCCCGCTGTGGTCGAGGCGATGATCGTCAGCCAATAGAGGGCCGGGTGATAGCCCTTGGCGCGCATCTGAAGCGCGACCATGACCCCAAGCGCGACCCCGAAAATCGCGGTGCCGACGAGATAGCCGTTATAGCCGCTCTGTCCCGCCTGCGCGGTGGTCTCGCCTAGCCACGACATGCTCACCGCATCGCCGCCGGTTTCGCCCAGCGTGGTGGCGAAGATCTTGGCGATCCAAAACCACAGAGTGACTTCGGGAACCTTGGAAAGAAGGTCCAAACCGTTCTGCCGTTTCGGGTTGCCCATATTCATTCCTTGCTTGGCCAAGACCTAGTCGTGATCGACTTTGCCTTCGTTCGAATGCTCAACCATCTTTGCCGGTCATCGTATTGATGGCGGTTCCTGGATATGGTCCCTTTGCTGAATGCCGAAGGAGCCAGATGCCCTACCGTGGCCTTCACCCTTATCCGGCGACCCGGCGGATCATCTCTTCCCAGATCGGCACCTGACCGTGGAAACCCTCGATCAACACCCGCTCGTTGAGGCCGTGGACACCGTTTTCCTCGCCGACAATTCCCCAGTAACCGCCGAAGCCGTAGACCGGGATACCCGCGTTGCGCAGGTACGATCCGTCGGTGGCACCTGCTGACATGAACGGAATAATGGTAAAATCCTTGAAACGCGTGCCAACCGCCGCGCGGAAGGACTCGGTGACGTCGGCGCGCAGCGGCGATGGCCCGGACGCTTGGCTATGTTCGCCGATGCTGACTTTGACGTCCTCGCCTGACAACAGCTGAAGCTCGTCACGCACCTTCTCCACCGTAGTGCCTGGGAAGATGCGGCAATTCACGTTCGCTTCGGCGCGCTGGGGAAGCGCGTTAGGCGCATGGCCGCCCGATAGCATCGTGGTGACACAGCGGGTTCGGGTATAGCCGGGGTCATTCGCTTCGAGCAGATCCGCGGTTTCCCGATCGGTCGGATCCTTCAGCCACTTTTTAACCAGTTCGCCGTAGAGGCCGCCATCGTTCTGCGCGGCCATCTCGTAGGCCGCGCGCGAAGCGTCGTTGATCATCGGCGGGAAGCGATGGCGATCAATTGCGGTCAATGCATAAGCCAAAGCGGTGATCGCGTTGTCAGGGCGGGGGGCCGAACTGTGTCCTCCTCGGTTTGTTGCCACCAATTTGTAGTCGGCGTAGGTCTTTTCGGCGATTTGCATATAAAAGCCTTCGACCCGGCCGTCGGCGAAAACCCCGCCACCGCCGGCATCGCCGTTAAGCGCATATTCGGCGTCGATCAGGTTCCGCCATTCACTCGCTGCGCGGCGTGCACCATTACCGCTGGATTCCTCGTCGCCGGTAAACAGGATGATGATATCGCGGGTCGGCTGAAAACCGGATTGGCGAAGGTTCTGCAGCGCAAGCACGATGCCGGTCAACGCCGCCTTGTTGTCGCTGGAACCCCGGCCCAGATAATAACCGTCCTTCTCCCGAAATTCGAAAGGCGGGTTCTGCCAGTCCTCGGTCTTGGCTTCGACGACGTCCATATGCGCCATCAGCAGTATCGGCTTCTTGCCGCTAGGCTTCGACGCTGGCCAGCGCGCGATCAAGGTCTGAGTGTTGTCATGATCTTTGATGACGACATTGGTGATTCCGGCTCTTGCGAACTCGTTTTTGAGCAGGGCGGTCATGCGGCGGAATTCCGCTGTGCGACCGGAGATCGTGGGAATTTCGACGATCTTCTCGAACAACGCCCTTTCCGCGGCGCGCCGAGTGTCCGGGGCCTGGGCCGTGGCGGAGGTTGAGCAGGCCGCAAGCAGCAACAGAACGAATTTGCGCATGAATATCTCCCCTACAGGAGCGCGAGGCTAGGTCAGTCCATGTCCCTCGGCAAGATAGCCGGCGCTCTGCATTTCCTCGAGCCGGTGACACGGTGCGCTGGAATTCGAAGCTGCCGTCGCCGCTGGGATAAAGGTCATTCGGCTCGGCATCGGCGCTGGCGAGCAACTTCACCTTGTGGTCGTAGAGCGCGTCGATCAGGGTGACGAAACGGCTTGCCTCGTTGCGCATCTCGCGGCTCATTTTGGGGATGCCGACGATGACCACGGTGTGGAAGCGCCGCGCGATGGCGAGGTAATCGGCGGCTCCGCGCGGTTCTCCACACAGGCGCTTGAATGAAAAGACCGCGACGCCTTTCAAGCTCTTGGGCACGTGGAGTGTGCGCCCACCGCCCACCTCGATCTCCTCGGACGGCACCTTGGTGCGATCTTCAACCGGATAGTCGGTTAGGCGGAAGAAAGCATTGGCAAGCGCCGCGGTCGCTTCAGGTCCGTTGGGAACATGCCAGGTCTCGACCCCGGACAGGCGTTGGAGGCGGTAATCGGTCGACCCATCGACCGGAACGACGGTCATCTGCTGCTCGATCAGGTGGATGAAGGGAACGAATAATTGGCGGTTGAGGCCGTCCTTGTAGAGGTCGTTCGGAACGCGGTTCGAGGTGGTGACGATCCGCACACCTTCTTCCAGCAAGCGGGTGAAAAGGCGCGACAGGATCATCGCGTCGGCGGGATTGGTCACCTGCATTTCATCAAAACACAGCAGGCGGGCTTCGTGCGCGATACTCTGGGCGACCGGTTCGATCGGATCGGATTCCTTCGCTTTTCGCGCCTCGCGAAGCCGGGCGTGGACGTCGATCATGAATTCGTGGAAGTGGACCCGGCGCTTGGGACTGATTGGCAAATGCGCGACTGCAAGATCCATCAGCATCGTCTTGCCGCGACCGACCCCGCCCCACAGGTAAACCCCGCAGGGTCCGCGATCTTGGCCCCCGGTCAGGCGAGCGAAAAAGCCGGTGCGTGGCAACCTTAGCTGGTCCAGCGCATCGGCGGCGCGCGCCTGGTCGGGGTCGGGGCGAAGCTCGCCCGCCGCGATCAGCGCGTCATAGGCGGCGCGAACCGCCCCGGTCACGAAATCGCGCTCACGCGCCGGAGTCGCCCTTTTCGCTCCGCTCGCTCCGCGACTTGATGCGCTTTAACGTGCCGGAGAAACCGTGGGTATTCTCCCCGTCCTGCACGCAAGTCCCGGTGAAAAAGGCAATTCCCCCCGGAGTCTGGCGAACCAGCTGGATGTCGCAGGTCAGCGGGCTTCCCACCCTGGTGCGATTGGCAAAATGCACGTGAAGATCAAGCGTCACGTAATGACCCGGGACGATTCCCGCGCAATGGCCCCCGGCGAACATCGACATGTCGATAAAGCTCATGATCGCGCCGCCGTGGATCGATCCGCCATTATTGAGCATATATTCGGTCGGCAGGATGCGGGTCTGCGCGCGTTTCTCACCATTCGGGCGGAATAAAAGGCGGCCGGTCGCGGCAGCGAAACTGCCGCGCGGGAAATCCCCCCAGCTGAACCAGCCGGGGTTATCGGGGTCTTCGCGCGCGCCCTGCGGGACCGGGCCGAGGTCGTCGAGTTGAGAAGTCATGGCGGCGGCGCTACGCGAGACTGGTTGCACAATGCAACGCTTTTAGCCGACCCGCTCGGCGATCAGCTTCTTGGTCTCTGCAATCGCTTCGGCAGGATTGAGTCCCTTGGGGCAGACGTTGGCGCAATTCATGATCGTGTGGCAGCGATAAAGGCGATAAGGATCCTCAAGCTCGTTCAGGCGCTCACCGGTCGCTTCGTCACGGCTGTCGGCGATCCAGCGATAGGCTGCAAGCAGGATCGCCGGACCCAGGAAACGGTCGGAATTCCACCAGTAGCTGGGGCAGCTGGTCGAACAGCAAAAGCACAGGATGCACTCGTACAGGCCGTCGAGCTTCGCCCGGTCCTCGGGGCTCTGCAGCCGCTCCCGCGAGGGAACCGGCGAGCTGGTCTTGAGCCACGGCTGGATCGAGGCATATTGGGCATAAGAGTGAGTGAGGTCGGGGACGAGGTCCTTGACCACTTCCATGTGCGGGAGCGGGGTAATCCGAATCTCGCCCCGCAAATCCTCGATTGCAGTAGTGCAGGCGAGACCGTTCTTGCCGTTCATGTTCATCGAGCAAGAGCCGCAAATCCCTTCGCGGCACGAGCGGCGGAAAGTCAGCGTCGGGTCGATCTCGTTCTTGATCTTGATGATTGCATCGAGAACCATCGGCCCGGTCTTGTCGAGGTCGATGGTGTATCTGTCGTAGCGCGGATTGGCGCCGCTGTCGGGATCGTAACGATAGACCTTGAACGTCTTGAGGTTCTTGCCCTCGGGTCCGGGATAAGTCTTGCCCTTCCCGATCTTGCTGTTCTTGGGCAAAGTGAATTCGGCCACAGGGCGACGCTCCTCAAACCAGACGTTGGGCCCGCCGCTAGCACGGCTCGGAGGCATTTTCCAAGCTGTCCGACCGGCCTTGGCGCATTTGAGCCGGTTGCCCCATCCGGCGCACCCCGCTAAGCGGGCGCCGCATCCCCGGCGGCGGCGACTCTGCTCGACACAATTCCGCCCGCTGCTCGACACTGACGGAAAGGTTTCAAAGCCCCATGGCTCGCAAGAAAATCGCGCTCATCGGCTCAGGCATGATCGGCGGTACCCTCGCCCATCTCGCGGCGAAAAAGGAAATGGGCGACATCGTCCTGTTCGACATCGCGGAGGGCATTCCCCAGGGCAAGGCGCTGGACCTTAGCCAGTGCGGCCCGATCGAGGGGTTCGACGCGAACATCACCGGCAGCAACGACTATCAGGATATTGCCGGGGCGGACGTCGTCATCGTCACCGCCGGCGTCCCGCGCAAGCCCGGAATGAGCCGCGACGACCTGGTGGGCATCAATCTCAAGGTCATGCAGTCGGTCGGCGCGGGCATTAAGCAATATGCCCCGGACGCCTTTGTCATTTGTATCACAAACCCCCTCGACGCGATGGTCTGGGCCTTGCGCGAATATTCCGGCCTTCCGCACAACAAGGTGGTCGGCATGGCCGGGGTGCTCGACAGCGCGCGCTTCGCGACCTTCTTGGCGTGGGAATTCGGAGTCAGCGTCAAGGACGTCAACGCGTTCGTGCTGGGCGGCCACGGTGACACTATGGTTCCGGTGACCAAATACACCACCGTGTCGGGAATCCCGGTCGACGACCTGGTCAAGATGGGCAAGAGCTCGAAGGACAGGATCGATGACATCGTGAAGCGCACGCGCGGCGGCGGCGGAGAGATTGTCGGCCTGCTGAAGACCGGATCGGCTTATTACGCTCCGGCGACATCCGCGATCGCGATGGCCGAGGCTTATCTTGGCGACCAAAAGCGCATTCTTCCGTGCGCCGTCTATGTCGATGGGAAGTACGGCCTTGACGGGCTGTACGTCGGGGTTCCGGCGGTGCTGGGCGCGAACGGGGTAGAGGATATCGTCGAAATCGACCTCGACGCCGAAGCCAAGGCCAATTTCAAGACCAGCGTCGATGCGGTCAAGGAATTGCTCGACGCGTGCAAGGCGATCGACGGGAACTTGGGCGCATGAGCATTCTGGTCGACCAGAACACCAAGGTCATCACCCAGGGGATGACCGGCGAAACCGGCACTTTCCACACCGAACAGGCGCTTGCGTACGGGACCAAGATGGTCGCGGGCGTCACTCCGGGAAAGGGCGGTTCGACCCACATCGGCTTGCCGGTGTTCGATACCGTGGCCGAAGCGCGTGAAGCGACCGGCGCGACTGCCAGCGTTATTTACGTCCCGCCGCCATTTGCCGCCGACTTCGATCCTCGAAGCGATCGACGCGCAGATCCCGCTCATCGTCGCAATCACGGAGGGCGTTCCGGTACTTGACATGGTCAAGGTCAAGCGCGCGCTCGACGGCTCCAAGTCGCGGCTGATCGGTCCCAACTGCCCGGGCGTTCTGACGCCGGGTGAGTGCAAGATCGGGATCATGCCCGGAAACATTTTCAAGAAAGGCAGTGTCGGCGTGGTTTCGCGCTCCGGCACGCTGACTTACGAAGCGGTGTTCCAGACCTCGAACGAGGGCTTGGGCCAGTCGACTGCGGTCGGCATCGGCGGCGATCCCGTCAAGGGCACGGAATTCATCGACATGCTTGAGATGTTCCTTGCCGACGACAAGACCGAATCGATCATCATGATCGGTGAAATCGGCGGCAGCGCGGAGGAAGATGCCGCGCAATTCCTAGCCGACGAAGCCAGGCGTGGGCGCAAGAAGCCGACCGTAGGCTTCATCGCCGGGCGCACCGCGCCGCCGGGTCGCCGGATGGGCCACGCCGGGGCAATCGTGTCGGGCGGCAAGGGCGACGCCGAAAGCAAGATTGCTGCGATGGAGGCCGCGGGCATCCGGGTTTCGCCCAGCCCCTCGCTTCTAGGCAAGACCCTCAAGGAACTGTTGAACGCCTAATCCCTTGATAGGGTCGGAGACGCACCCCGGTGGACGATACGAACGGATCTATTGACCGCGAAGCGGGACCCAGCTGGGCGCGGCCTAACTGGCCCGTGTCGATACTCGACGATGTCAATCTCGGGCTTGATCCGACCGAGGCGACGATCGAGAATTTGCGCACGGCGGCTTCGGCAAAGGCCGCTGAGGCGAGCAGCGATCCGCAAGCGATCCGGAAAGCCGCCGATGACAGCATCCGGGCGATGATGCTGATCCGCACCTATCGGGTGCGCGGGCATCTTGCCGCCGACCTCGACCCCTTGGGGCTGGCGCGGATGGATGTTCCGGCCGACCTCACGCCCGAATATCATGGCTTTGGACCGGGCGATCTTGATCGCAAGATATGGATCGGCGGAGCACTGGGCTTCGAGCAGGCCAGCGTGCGCGAGATCGTGGCCGTGTTGCGCGCCAATTATTGCGGGCACGTTGGCCTCGAATACATGCATATCAACGAGATCGACGAGCGCCGTTTCCTTCAGGATCGGATGGAAGGCAAGGATGCCGAAATCCATTTCACGCCCGAGGGCAAGAAGGCGATCCTGTCGAAGGTTATCCAGGCCGAACAATGGGAAAAATACCTCGCCAAGAAGTACGTCGGCACCAAGCGCTTCGGGCTTGATGGGGGAGAGAGCGCGGTCCCGGCGCTGGAGGCGGTGATCAAATATGGCGGTCTTGCCGGGGTAAATGACATGGTCTTCGGCATGGCGCACCGCGGGCGCCTAAACGTGCTGACCAACGTCATGGGCAAGCCCTACCGTGCCTTGTTCAACGAATTTTCGGGTGGAAGTGCCAACCCCGACGAAGTCGGCGGCTCCGGCGATGTCAAATATCACCTCGGCACTTCGTCCGACCGGGAATTCGACAATGTAAAGGTGCATCTGTCGCTGCTTCCCAATCCATCGCATCTCGAGGCGGTTGACCCGGTCGTCTTGGGCAAGACCCGCGGGGTCATGACCACCAATGACGACAAGCATGCCAAGCGCGTGCTTCCTATCCTGCTGCACGGCGATGCGGCGTTCGCAGGGCAGGGCGTGGTATGGGAATGCCTCACGTTCGGCGGGCTTCCGGGCTATGGCACCGGCGGCACCATCCACTTCATCGTCAACAACCAGATCGGCTTTACCACCAGCCCGCAGTTCGCGCGCTCATCGCCCTATCCGTCGGACGTGGCAAAGGGCGTCCAAGCGCCGATCCTGCACGTCAACGGCGATGATCCCGAGGCAGTCACGTTCGCGTGCAAGCTGGCGACCGAGTTCCGAATGGAGTTCGGGCGCGACGTGGTGATCGACATGTGGTGCTATCGCCGGTTCGGCCACAACGAGGGCGACGAACCAAGCTTCACACAGCCGGTGATGTACGCGGAAATCCGCCAGCATCCCCCGATCAGTGAGATTTACGGCCAAAAACTGATCAAGGAAGGGGTCGTCGACCAAGCCTGGATCGAACGCGAGATCGCGGATTTCACCCGTCACCTCGACGAGGAGTTCGAGGCTGGAAAGAACTACAAGCCGTCAACCGCCGACTGGTTTGGTGGCCGCTGGGCGGGTCTTAGCGCCCCTGCGGAGCCCGATACCGCGCGTCGCAACGTCGAAACCGCGATCACCGAGGAGGAAGTCGATCGGCTGGGCAAGCTGCTGACCACCGTCCCGCCGGAAATCACCATTCACAAGACGCTTCAGCGAATTCTTGATGCCAAGAAGAAGATGTTCGACAGCGGCCAGGGTTTCGACTGGGCGACCGCCGAAGCGATGGCGCTCGGAAGCCTGGTCGACCAAGGCTATTCGGTGCGCCTTTCCGGGCAGGACAGTGGCCGCGGTACGTTCAGCCAGCGCCACGCCATGTGGGTCGACCAGAAAACGGGCGAGAAATATATTCCGCTGAGGACGATCAACGAAGGCAAGTCGAGTCCGCGGTTCGAAGTACGCGACAGCCCGCTGTCCGAATTTGGCGTGCTCGGCTTCGAATATGGCTATTCGCTCGCCGATCCGCAGGCGCTGGTGCTGTGGGAAGCGCAGTTTGGCGATTTTGCCAACGGCGCGCAGACCATCATCGACCAGTTCATCGCAAGCGGCGAATCCAAGTGGCTTCGCGCCTCTGGGCTCGTGATGCTTTTGCCGCACGGTTACGAAGGGCAGGGGCCCGAGCATAGCTCGGCAAGGCTCGAACGCTACCTGCAGTTGTGCGCCGACGATAATATCCAGGTTGCCAATTGCACCACTCCGGCAAATTATTTTCACATCCTTCGCCGCCAGATGATGCGTACGTTCCGCAAGCCATTGGTGATCATGACTCCCAAGTCCCTGCTGCGTCACAAGGTGGCGGTATCGGGCGTCGCCGAATTTACCGGCCAGTCGCACTTCATGCGCATCTTGTCCGACCTTAACGGCCCGGTGGAAGGCGAAACCCGGAGACTAGTGCTATGTTCGGGCAAGCTCGCCTACGAGTTGATGGAAGCGCGCGATGCGGCCGGCGACCTGGGGGTCGAGATTATGCGGATCGAGCAAATCTATCCATTCCCCTCAGAACCCCTGGTCAAGCGGCTCAAGGCCATGCCGAAGTTGGAAGCGGTGGTGTGGGCGCAAGAAGAACCGGCCAACAATGGTGCGTGGTTCTTCGTACAGCCGCTGATCGAGCAGTGTCTGAACGAGGCTGGCCATACCGGGATGCGCCCGCTTTATGCAGGCCGCGCATCCTCCGCTTCGCCCGCCACTGGCTTGGCCAAGCGGCACGCAACCCAACAGCAAGCCTTGATCGAAGCGGCGCTGGGCCATACGGCCCGCACTCAAGACGCCCCGCTCGCGGCGAAATAAGGAAGTAACATGGCGACGAAGGTCCAACTGCCCGCGCTCGGCGAATCGATTACCGAAGGAACGCTGGCCGAATGGCTCAAGCAGCCCGGCGATGCCGTGGCGCAGGATGAACCGATCGCGAGTATCGAGACCGACAAGGTGACGGTCGAGGTCCCTGCGCCCACCGCCGGAGTACTGACCGAGCAATTGGTCGCCGAAGGCGACACGGTCGCGGTCGGTGCGGACATCGCGGTGATCGATGCAGCGGGTTCGACCGCCACGCCCACGCCTGCACCCACGCCCACGTCCACTCCCGCGCCCGCCGCCGATGCGGGGAAACAGGAAACCCCGACCAGCGATAGCGACAGTCCGCCAGCGCAGGCCCAAGACAAGTCGTCGCCGGACGAGGCGGGTGAGGATGAGGACCATATCACGACCATGTCGCCAGCGGTCCGCCGGGCCGTGCTGGAACACGGGGTCGACCCTTCACGGATCAAGGGCACGGGCAAGGATGGGCGCCTGACCAAGGACGATGTCGTCGCCGCCGCCCAGGCGCAAAAGACCGAAGCCAAGGCTGCGCCAGCGCCCGCGCCCGCCGCCAAGTCCTCAGCACCCGCCCCGGTGCGCGCATCAGCGGCCCCGGGCGAACGCCGCGAAGAACGGGTCAAGATGAGCCGCCTTCGCCAGACCATCGCCAAACGCCTCAAGGAAGCGCAGGAAACCGCCGCGCTGCTCACCACGTTCAACGACGTCGACATGACCGCGGTGATCGACGCGCGCAGCCGCTACAAGGAAATGTTCGAAAAGAAGCACGGCATCCGCCTTGGCTTCATGAGTTTCTTTATCAAGGCCGCGGCGCTGGCCGCCAAGGACGTGCCGTCGGTCAATGCCTCGATCGAGGGCGACGAGATTGTCTACCACGACTATCTCGACGTGTCGGTCGCGGTGTCGGCGCCCAAGGGCCTGGTCGTCCCGGTGGTCCGCGATGCGCAAGCGATGAGCTTTGCCGAGATCGAGAAGACCATCGCCGATTACGGCAAGCGCGCCAAGGAAGGCACGCTGTCGATGGACGAGATGCAGGGCGGCACCTTCACAATTTCCAACGGCGGCGTGTTCGGCAGCCTGCTTTCCACGCCGATCATCAACCCGCCCCAATCGGCGGTGCTGGGCCTCCACCGGATCGAGGAGAGGCCGGTCGCAAAGGACGGGCAGGTCGTGATCCGCCCGATGATGTACCTGGCCTTGTCTTACGATCACCGGCTGATCGACGGCCGCGAGGCAGTAACCTTCCTGGTCCGGATCAAGGAAGCGATCGAGGACCCGACCCGCCTGCTGATCGACCTATAAGGGAATCGAGTTTTTCATGGCTGATTACGATTACGACGTTCTTGTCATCGGTGCCGGCCCCGGCGGCTATGTCGCCGCGATCCGCGCCGCCCAGCTGGGTCTTAAGACTGCTTGCGCCGAAAGCCGTGAAACGCTTGGCGGGACTTGCCTTAACGTCGGCTGCATTCCGTCAAAGGCTCTTCTCCACGCGTCGGAATTTTATGACGCTGCGAAAAATGGCGCGATGGCCAAAATGGGGATCAAGGTCGACCCAGTGCTCGACCTTCCCGCGATGCAGGACCAGCGGGTCGATGCGGTCAAGGGCCTGACGCAAGGCATCGAATTCCTGTTCAAGAAGAACAAGGTCACCTGGCTGAAGGGTCATGCTGCCTTCGAAAGCGCCGATACCGTCAAGGTCGGGGACGCGACGGTCCGGGCCAAGAACATCATCATCGCCACCGGCTCGTCGGTTACTCCGCTTCCCGGGGTAGAGGTCGACAATGCCAAGGGCCGGATCGTCGATTCGACCGGCGCGCTCGAGCTGGCAGAGGTGCCGGGCACGATGGTGGTCATTGGCGGCGGCGTGATCGGGTTGGAACTTGGAAGCGTGTGGCGGCGTCTGGGTTCCCAGGTCACCGTGGTCGAATATCTCGACCAGATCCTTCCGGGTTTCGATGGCGACGTTCGCAAGGAATCGAACAAGATCTTCAAGAAGCAGGGCATTGCCTTCAAGCTGGGCACCAAGGTCACTTCGGCCACCGCCAGCGGCAAGGGCGTCAAGCTTGCGCTGGAACCCGCCAAGGGCGGCGCTGCCGAAGAAATGGAGGCCGATGTCGTCCTGGTCGCAATTGGGCGCAAACCCAACACCGATGGCCTCGCGCTCGACAAGGCCGGGCTTGCCGTCAACCAGCGCGGGCAGGTCGAGGTCGACCATGATTTTCGCACCAAGGTAAAGGGCATTTGGGCGATCGGTGACGTCGCGCCAGGCCCGATGCTAGCTCACAAGGCCGAGGACGAGGGCATTGCCTGCGCCGAGAATATCGCCGGCCAGACTGGGATCGTGAACCACGATGTCATCCCTTCGGTCGTTTACACCATGCCTGAAATCGCGGGCGTCGGCCTTACCGAGGAGCAGGCCAAGGAAGCCGGCGAGATCAAGGTCGGCAAGTTCCCAATGATGGCCAACAGCCGCGCCAAGACCAACCATGAACCCGATGGCTTCGTGAAGGTTATATCCGATTCCAAGACCGACCGGGTGCTTGGCGTATGGGCGATCGCCAGCGTTGCCGGGACGATGATCGCCGAAGCCGCGCTGGCGATGGAATTCGGCGCAACCAGCGAGGATATTGCCTACACCTGTCATGCCCATCCCACGCACAGCGAGGCGATGAAGGAAGCGGCGATGGCGGTGACCGGTAAGCCAATCCACATTTAGCTACTGGAATGCGCGGGAGTCCGCGTTAGATTGCCGCGATGATTACCCGCAAAAAGCTTCGCAAATGGCATATCTACCTTGGGTGGATGGTCGCCATTCCAATGCTCTTCTGGATCGTCTCGGGCATCCTCATGGTGTGGAAGCCGATCGACGAGGTGCGCGGGCGCGACTTGCTCAGGCCCGAAGCGCCGGTTCGAATGTCAGCGCCGCCGGTCACTCCGGTGGTCGCGGGAGTTCCGCTGTCCGGGTTGAAGCTGGAAAGCCGGGCATCTGGACCGCGCTGGGTGGTCGGCCTGGACGATGGCCACTCGCGGCTTGCCGATCCGGCAACCGGGCAGTGGCTGCCGCCGCTGTCGGCGCGTGACGCGGCGGCCGAAGTCGAGGCGCGCTATGCGGGCAAGTCGCGGATCGCGTCGGTAAGCGCGACCGACGCGGATAATCCCCCGCTCGAGCTGCGCCGTCCCCAGGCGACATGGGCAGTTTCGATGGCTGACGGAACGCGCTTCTTCGTCGACCGGAACAACGGAGCGATCATCGCCACGCGCACGCCGTTCTGGCGCGTCTATGACTTCATGTGGGGGCTGCACATCATGGACAGCCAAACCCGCGAAGAACCGCACAACCCGCTGACCCTTGGCTTCGGGTTCATCAGCCTTGGGATGCTGATCCTTGGCCTGATCCTGCTGCCGCTGGCAATTCCGCCGCGCAGGGGCCGAAAGTCAGCCGAGGACTAGCGCTTTCAACACGTCCAGCAAACGGGTCTCGCGGCCCGCGGTGGGCGCCGCTGCCGATGCAAGCGCCCCGCATTCAAGGCACCGCGCCTGGATTGCCGGGCCCGACAAGATAGCCTGGGCATCGCCAAGTGCCGCGATCATCTGCCGTTCCTGGCGCACGGCAAGTGCCGAATAAGCGTCCTTGCCGCCGCCATCGCCACGGTCACCGCCGACCAGCATGTCGACCAGTTCTTCTTCGAAGCTGCGTTCGGGGGAATAGAAGCGCGCCGCCTTCTTGTCGTCGAGCTTGGCGAGATCGGCCGCCTTGGCAATCGCATCGCCCAGATTGCCGAAGCCGTCGACAAGGCCCAGTTGCCGCGCTGCACCGCCTGCCCAAACGCGCCCCTGCGCGACCTGGTCAATCTGGGCCGGGGTCCTGTGGCGTGACGCGGCGACGATCGCCAGGAAGTGGCGATAGATGCTTTCCGTGTTGGCCTGGAGTAATTGGCTGAACTGAGCCGACGGACCATCGAGAAGGTTGGGTTCGGCGGACAAGGGAGTAGTCTTTACCGTGTCCGTTCCAATTCCCAGCTTGTCGAGCGTACCCTTGAAACTGGGTAAGACCATGAACACACCGATCGAGCCGGTCAGCGTGGACGGTTCGGCGTAAATGAAATTCGCCGGGGTCGAGACCCAGTAACCGCCCGATGCCGCGACATTGCCCATCGAGACGACGATCGGGATATCCTTCTTCTTTGCGGACAGGAGAGCCTGCCGGATCCGCTCCGATGCGGTGACCGATCCGCCGGGACTGTCGACGCGCAGCACCAGCGCCTCCATTCCGTCGTCGACCGCAGTGTCAATCAGGTCAGCGATGGTATCCCCGCCCGCCGTTCCCGGCCCTGCGTCGCCGTCGATGATCATTCCGGCAACCGTGACCACCCCGACTTTGGCGGCCCTGTCGCCCGGCTTGTGCGCCTTCATGTAGCGGCCAAGATCGATCGCCTTGTAGGGTGTGGTGGCGTCATCGCCTTCCCCGCCGATTTCCGCCAGCCGCGCCTGCCATTGGTCGCGCGGGGCAAGTTTGTCGACAAGGCCTGCGTTCAACGACGCCTTGGCAAGATCGCCATCGGCAGCCGCCACCAGCCCATTGAGGTCATTGAGCGCAGCGTCGATCTTGGCCTTGGGACGCAGGCGCTGGATATTGCTTTGCCAGTCCGCCAGCAGCGCGTCGGCCAGCGACTGCATATTTTCCTTCGCTTCCGGCGACATGTCGTTGCGGATAAAAGGCTCGACCGCGCTCTTGTAGGTGCCGACCCGATAGACGTTCGCAGTCACTCCTAGTTTGTCGAGCAGCCCCTTGTAGAACAGTTGCGTGCCACCGGGGCCGGCGACCCCTACGCCGCCCATCGGGTTAAGCCAGATTTCGCTTGCCGCAGAGGCGACCATGTAGCTGTCGTCGGTGTAGACCGTGGCATAGGCCAGGACCGGCTTGCCAGACTGGCGGACATCGCGCACCGCGTCGGCAAGCTGGATCATCGCCGACTGGCCGCCGCCCATGAATCCGTCGAGGTCGAGCGCTACGGCTTTCACCTTGCCGTCGCTCTTTGCCGCCGCCAGGGCCGCGACCACATCGGGCAGCGCAAATTGTTCGACCTGCTGATCGCCAAGCGCATCTGCCAGGCGCATGCGTTGCGGCTGTTCGACCACCGTTCCTGCAAGCGCCACGTCAAGCACGCCCTCACCCAGCGGCTTGGGCTTGGCCGAAAGGGCCGCGAAAATCACCCCGAAGAACATCAGCATGACGATGAGGACCAGCGCGTCCTTCACGCCAACCAGCAATTTCCACATTGCCCGAACAAATTTCATGGTCCGAATTTCCTCAACTCATGCCTGTTGCCCCAAGGCTAGCCGAGGGATGGGGACAATCCCAAGGCTTTTCGTTCAACCGGCAGACGGCTAGGCGCAAGCGAAGCGATGAGCGCTGCGCGCACACGAAGCCGAAACGGCCCCTGGATGCGCGAGTTGGGCGCCACGTTGTCGCTTGCCTGGCCGCTGATACTCTCCAACCTAACCGTCCAGGTCATCCAGGCCACTGACGTGGTGCTGATGGGTTGGCTTGGGCCAAGCGCGCTGGCGGCAAGCGCGCTAAGCCTGTCGCTGTCGTTCGGAATGGTGCTGTTCGCGTTCGGCATCCTGACCGCCTGCTCACCGCTGATGGCGACCGCGCTGGGCCAGCGCTCTAACGCGGTGCGCGACGTGCGGCGGACGTTCCGCCAGACCTTGTGGGCAGCGGCGGCGATGGCGATCCCGATCCTCGTCGTGCTGTGGAACGGGGAAGCGGTAATCAAGGCGCTTGGCCAATCGCCCCAATTGGCGATGCAGGGCGGAACGTTCCTGCGCGGATACATGTGGTCGATCCCGGCGTGGATGGCGTTCCAGGTGATGCGCAATTTCATGGCCGCGCTGGAACGACCGGCGTGGGTGCTGGCGATTTCGGCCAGCGGCATTGTCCTCAATGCGCTAGTCAGTTGGTCCTTGATCTTCGGTCATTTCGGACTCCCAGCGCTCGGCATTTTCGGTGGCGGACTGGGAAGCTCGATCGTGTGGGCGGCGATGGCCCTGGCCTTGGCATTGGTCTTGCTCACCGACCGCCAGTTCCGCCGCTTTCACCTGTTCGGTAATTTCCATCGCCCCGACTGGGGCCGGATGAAAAAGTTGATGAAGCTTGGCACGCCGATCGCGCTGACCATGGGGTTCGAAGGCGGGGTATTCAGCGCCGCCGCCTATCTCATGGGCTTTATCGACGCGCCGTCCGTCGCTGCGCACCAGATCGCGCTTCAAGTCGCGGCAACGACATTCATGGTCCCGCTGGCGCTGGGGCAGGCGGCGACAGTGCGGGTCGGGCTTGCAGTTGGACGCCGCGACCCGGACGCAGTGACTCGCGCCGGCTGGACCGCCTTTTTCCTGTCGACCCTGTTCATGGCAAGCATGGCGGCGTTGATCTTCGCTTTCCCGCGCCCGCTGGTAACGATCTTCCTGGCCGACACGCCGGCCAACGCCCGGGTCATTGCGCTGGGCGTCCAGTTCCTGCTGGTCGCGGCGATTTTCCAGGTTGTGGATGGAGCGCAGGTGGTCGGGGCAGGAATGCTTCGCGGGCTTCACGACACCCGTGTGCCGATGGTTTTCGCGCTATTTGGCTATTGGGCAATCGGAATCGGGGTCGGGGTTGTTCTTGCGTTTCCGGCCGGCTGGAAGGGTGTTGGCATCTGGGCCGGGCTTGCCGCCGGGCTTGCTTCGGTCGCAGTTCTGATGCTGTGGCGCTGGAGCCGGCGCAACGCGCTTGGGCTGGTTCAAACCCCACCTGCAAAAAGTCTTGCCGTTCCCCCCTTGACGGCCTGACGGGCGCGTCCCACATGGCGGGCTCACTGGCACTCTTAGTAGGGGAGTGCCAGCACAGTTCAACCATAGCAACATAGGGGCTGTATTATGGGCTTCAGGCCACTTCATGACCGAGTTCTCGTCCGCCGCGTCGAGGCAGAGGAAAAAACCGCTGGCGGGATCATCATTCCCGATTTGGCGAAGGAAAAGCCGCAGGAAGGCGAAGTGATTTCCGTGGGTTCGGGTGCCAAGGCCGAAGACGGCAAGGTGACGCCGCTCGACGTCAAGGCGGGCGACAAGATCCTGTTCGGCAAGTGGTCTGGCACCGAGATCAAGATCGACGGTGAAGACCTCATCATCATGAAAGAAAGCGACATCCTGGGAATCGTCGGCTGACGACCACGATCGCTTGTTCCAACGCACATTCGAATTTTGAAAGGATAGCTACATGGCTGCCAAGGAAGTAAAATTCAGCCGCGACGCGCGTGAGCGCATCATGAAGGGCGTCGACATCCTAGCCGACGCCGTCAAGGTGACCCTGGGGCCGAAGGGCCGCAACGTCGTCATCGACAAGAGCTTCGGCGCACCGCGCATCACCAAGGACGGCGTTACCGTCGCCAAGGAAATCGAGCTTAAGGACAAGTTCGAAAACATGGGCGCGCAGATGGTGCGCGAAGTCGCTTCCAAGACCAACGACATTGCTGGCGATGGCACCACCACCGCCACTGTTCTTGCCCAGGCGATCGTTCGTGAAGGCATGAAGTCGGTTGCCGCAGGCATGAACCCGATGGACCTCAAGCGCGGCATCGATATGGCCGTCCTCAAGGTCGTCGAAGACCTCAAGGGCCGCTCGAAGCCGGTTTCCGGCTCGTCCGAAATCGCGCAGGTCGGAATCATTTCGGCCAATGGCGACAAGGAAGTCGGTGAAAAGATCGCCGAGGCGATGGAAAAGGTCGGCAAGGAAGGCGTGATCACGGTCGAGGAAGCGCGCGGGCTCGATTTCGAACTCGACGTTGTCGAAGGCATGCAGTTCGATCGCGGCTATCTCTCGCCCTATTTCATCACCAACCCGGAAAAGATGTCGGTTGAACTTAACGAGCCGTATATCCTGATCCATGAGAAGAAGCTTTCGAACCTCCAGGCGATGCTTCCGATCCTGGAAGCGGTCGTCCAGTCGGGCCGTCCGCTCCTGATCATCGCCGAAGATATCGAGGGCGAGGCGCTTGCCACGCTGGTGGTCAACAAGCTGCGCGGCGGCCTCAAGGTCGCAGCGGTCAAGGCTCCCGGCTTTGGTGATCGCCGCAAGGCGATGCTCGAGGATATCGCGATCCTGACCGGCGGTGAGATGATCAGCGAAGACCTGGGCATCAAGCTCGAGAGCGTCACGCTCAACATGCTTGGCCAGGCAAAGCGCGTGACCATCGACAAGGACAACACCACGATTGTCGACGGCCATGGTGCCAAGGACGGAATCAAGGGCCGGGTCGCCGCGATCAAGCAGCAGATCGAGACCACCACCAGCGACTATGACCGCGAAAAGCTCCAGGAACGCCTCGCCAAGCTGGCGGGCGGCGTTGCAGTGATCAAGGTCGGCGGCGCAACCGAGATCGAAGTCAAGGAGCGCAAGGACCGCGTCGACGACGCGCTTCACGCGACCCGCGCTGCGGTCGAGGAAGGGATTGTCCCGGGCGGCGGTACCGCGCTGCTTTATGCCACCAAGGCGCTCGACGGCCTCAAGGGTGAAAATGACGACCAGACCCGCGGCGTCGACATCATCCGGAAGGCAATCGAATCCCCGCTCCGTCAGATCGCCGAAAATGCTGGCGTCGATGGCGCGGTCGTTGCCGGAAACCTGCTTCGCGAAGGTGACGTAACGCAGGGCTTCAACGCAGCTACCGATACTTACGAGAACCTGGTTGCTGCCGGTGTCATCGACCCGACCAAGGTCGTGCGTACTGCGCTTCAGGACGCGGCGTCGGTCGCGGGCCTGCTGATCACCACCGAGGCAACCATCGCCGAATTGCCGGACGACAAGCCGGCTGCCGGCGGAATGCCCGGCGGCATGGGCGGAATGGGCGGCATGGACTTCTAAACGAAGTTCGGCCGGAATGGCGGCTCGCTATTCGTCAGTAATTGTATTTGCGACAGGGGCGGTGCCTTCGGGTGCCGCCCCTGTTTCGTTTGCGGCGGCGAATTCCCAACTGTCGTCTTTGCCCATGTCGTCGAGCATCGCTGCGGCATCGTCGAGCTGGGCGTTTTGCGCGGCGTCCGGGGCAGCGGGATCGCGCTCCCCACACGCTGCCAGCCCACCAAGCAGCAACATCATCATTATCAGGGGGTGAAGTCGGCTCATGCGACCTAGCCTAGTCGCCGCGCCGCCAAACAAAAAGGGCCGCCCGGTGACGGGCGACCCTTGCTGTTCGCTATGGCGAAAAACTGCGCGAGGCTTCTAGGTAGCGTTGCGCGCTGCATCTTCGGCGGCGTCGGCTGCGTTACCAGCGGCATTGCCGGTTGCATCCACACCATTTTCGACGGCATTGCCAGCGGCGTCCAGCGCGTTGTCGGCGCTGTCAGCTGCGGCGGCTGCGTCATTTTCGGTGGCCGCTTCGACTGCGGTTTCATTGACGTCGGTGGTGGCGTCGTTCTTGGTGCAGCCAGCGAGGCCAAGAGCGAGGACCAGAGCGGTCATTGCAATTTTCTTCATGATCGTTCCATCCTTTCCATTGCCCGTCCGTTGCCGGGCGGGTGGTCTTGGCCGTCTTCAACGAATCAAGTCGGGCCAGCGCGAAGGGATAGCGGGTTTGACCCGGCTGCAACAATATCTTTTTCGGAGACGCAATGTTTGACGACATAAGGATATCTTTATATCGTTAATTCATGAGTACGACCCTTCCGCTTGCCGATCGCTTCCAGTCGCTTGCGGACCCGACCCGGCTGCGCATCCTTTCGCTGCTTCGCGGCATGGAATTGTCGGTGGGTGAGCTTGCCCAGGTGCTGGGCCAGAGTCAGCCCCGAGTGTCACGTCATCTCAAGATCCTTGCCGACGCCGGCATGGTGGAGCGGCGCAAGGAAGGCAGCTGGGTGTTCCTTTCGTTGACCGCCAATGCCGCGCTTGAGCCGGTGTTTCGCCTGGTGGACGCGTGGGCCGACGCAACTACCCGGGGGCAGTTCGCCGCCGATGCGCAGCGCACCTCTGCAGTTCGCACGGAACGGGCCGAAGCGGCCAATCGCTATTTCGCTGCGCAAGCCCAGGTGTGGGACCAGATCCGTTCACTCCATGTCGCCGAAAGCAATGTCGAAAGCGCCATCGGACGGGCATTGGGCAAGCGGCACCTTGGCCGACTGGTCGACATCGGCACCGGCACCGGGCGGATGATCGAGCTGTTTGGTCCGCGCGCCGCTGAGGCGATCGGAATTGACCGCTCGTCCGAAATGCTTCGGCTGGCACGAGTCAAGCTTGAAGCCGCGGGGATCGACAGCAGCCTTCGCCAAGGCGACATGTACGCGCTTCCGCTGGGCGATTGCGCGGCCGAGACGATCGTCATCCACCAGGTGCTCCATTATGCGCATTCGCCTTCTGCCGCGATTGCTGAGGCAGCGCGCGTGCTGGCACCCGGCGGGACCTTGCTGGTGGTCGATTTTGCAGCGCACGACCGCGAGGAACTGCGCCAGCGCGATGCCCACATCCGGCTTGGGTTCGAAGATTCGATGATGGCGGGATGGTTTGCCTCGGCCGGGCTTGCGACCGACCTGGTCGAGCATCTGGAGGGCGGCGAGTTGACAGTCACGCTGTGGCGCGGCGCAAAGACAGGCGCGAAAGCGCGCCGCGCCGCATGAACCGGCAGGCCGCCGAAGGGCTCGACCATCACCAGCCGCTATTCGAGCATTCGCGCGGCGATATCGCCTTGAGCTTCGAATTCTTCCCGCCCAAGACCGACAAGATGGCAGAGACCTTGTGGTCGTCGGTCCAGACTCTTGAGCCGCTCAACCCCCGCTTTGTCTCGGTCACTTACGGCGCCGGGGGCTCAACCCGGGAGCGGACCCATGCCACGGTTGAACGGATTGTTCGCGAAACGGGCCTGACTCCCGCCGCGCACCTAACCTGTGTCGGTGCAAGCCGGGCCGAGGTCGATGAAGTGGCACGGGGCTATTGGGACATGGGCGTGCGCCATATCGTCGCGCTTCGCGGCGACCCCGCAGAGGCGGGCCAACCCTATTCACCCCATCCGCAGGGCTATGCCAATGCCGCCGAACTGGTCGCGGGACTAAGGGCGATCGGTGACTTCGATATCTCGGTCGCCGCCTATCCCGAATGCCACCCGGAATCGGGCAACCAGGCCGCCGACATCGAGAACCTTAAGCGCAAGGTCGATTCCGGTGCCAACCGGGCCATCACCCAGTTTTTCTTTTCGCCCGACTGTTTTTTCCGCTTTCAGGACGCGGTCGCGGCGGCGGGCATGGACATCGAACTAGTGCCCGGGATCTTGCCCGTTTCGAATGTCGCCACGACCCGGCGGTTTGCCGCTGCCTGTGGAACCAGCATCCCCGACTGGATGGACGGCTTGTTCGAAGGACTGGACCAATTGCCGGCGGCGCGCCAGCTGGTGGCCGCGACGGTTGCCGCCGAACTGGCCGGCCAGCTGTACGCCGGCGGGGTTCGGCATTTCCACTTTTACACGCTCAACCGCGCCGAGCTGAGCTACGCCATCTGCCACCTTCTTGGAGTTCGCCCGAAATGAATGCCGCCGACAGCCTGCGCGCCGAGGCCAGCAGGCGCATTCTGATCAAGGACGGTGCGTACGGAACGCTGATCCAGGCGGAAAAGCTGGGCGCCGACGAATATCGCGGAAGCTATGACCTGGCCAAGGACCAGAAGGGCAATAATGACCTCATCAACCTGACCCAACCGGACGTGATCGCAAAGATTTGCCGCAGTTTCGCCGACGCGGGAGCAGACATCTTGGCGACCAACACCTTCAACGCCAACGCGATCAGTCAGGCCGATTACGGGGCCCAGGAGCTGGCCGACGAAATGAACCGGGCTTCGGCCCAGATCGTGCGTAAGGTCGCCGACGAATTCGCCGCACGCGACGGTCGCCCGCGCTGGGTCGCCGGCGCGGTCGGTCCGACCAACAAGACACTGTCGCTGTCGCCCGACGTCAACGACCCGGGCTTCCGCGAGGTCGATTTCGACACGGTCAAGGCCGTCTACCGCGCGCAGGTGGAGGCGCTGGTCGAAGGTGGGGTCGACTTCATCCTCATCGAGACCGTGTTCGATACGCTTAATTGCAAGGCAGCCATTGCCGCGGTGGTCGAGGCGCAGGCAGCGCTTGGACGCGACCTGCCGATGATGATTTCGATGACTCTTACCGATTTGTCGGGCCGTAACCTTTCGGGCCATACCGTTGAAGCCTTCTGGGCCAGCGTCGCGCACGCGCGACCGATCACGATCGGGCTGAATTGCTCGTTCGGCGCGGCCCAGCTTCGCCCGCACCTGACTGCGCTGTCGCGGGTCGCCGATACGCTGGTCATGGCCTATCCCAACGCCGGGCTTCCCAACGAACTTGGCGAATATGATGAGGCGGCCGAAGAAACTGCGCGCCAGGTCGCCGAATGGTTCAAGGACGGCCTGGTCAACGCCGTCGGCGGCTGCTGCGGAACAACGCCCGCCCATATTGCAGCGATGTCCGCAGTCGCGCAGGGCGCAGCGCCGCGAATTGTTCCCGATCCGGTTGATGCGACGGTGATCGCGGGCCTTGAAACGCTGGTGATCGCCGCGTGACCCAAACCCCCGGCGCGGGTGCGCGCTTCGTCAATATCGGTGAACGGTGCAATGTCACCGGATCGGCCAAATTCAAGAAGCTGGTGCTTGCGGACGACTATGAAGCCGCGGTCGAGGTCGCGCGGGCGCAAGTTGAAAACGGCGCGCAGGTCATCGACGTCAACATGGACGAAGCGCTGCTCGACAGTGAGCAAGCCATGACCAGGTTCCTCAAGCGTATTGCCGCAGAACCCGACATCGCGCGCTTGCCGGTAATGATCGATTCTTCGAAATGGAGTGTGATCGAGGCTGGGCTGAAGTGCGTTTCGGGCAAGCCGATCGTCAATTCGATCAGCCTTAAGGAAGGTGAAAAGCCATTCCTCGAACTGGCCGCCAAGTGTCGCATGTACGGCGCTGCAATGGTCGTCATGGCTTTCGACGAAAAGGGGCAGGCCGACACCGCCCAGCGCAAGATCGAAATCTGCCAGCGCGCTTATGGCCTTCTGACCGGCGCGGGAACCGACCCCAACGACATCATCTTCGACCCCAACATCTTCGCAGTTGCAACGGGCATCGATGAACACAAGAATTACGCAGTCGACTTCATCGAGGCGACGCGCGAGATCCGTGACCGCTGTCCCGGCACGCATGTGTCGGGCGGGCTTTCCAACCTATCGTTCAGCTTTCGCGGCAACGAACCGGTGCGGCGCGCGATGCACAGCGTGTTCCTGTTTCACGCCATCCCCGCGGGCATGGACATGGGCATCGTCAATGCCGGCCAACTCGACGTTTATGACGCGATCGACCCCGAACTTCGCGAGGCGTGCGAGGACGTCGTCCTCAATCGCGAACCTTCTGGCGGGGGCGATGCCACCGAACGGCTGATCGCGCTTGCCGAGCGCTTCCGCGACAGTGATCCCAAGGCTGAAGCGAAGGCTGCCGAATGGCGCAGCTGGCCGGTCGCGGAACGGCTGTCCCATGCCCTGGTCAAGGGCATCGACGCGCACATCCTTGACGATACCGAGGAAGCGCGCGCTTCGGCGGATCGGCCGATCCACGTTATCGAAGGCCCGCTGATGGACGGCATGAACGTCGTCGGCGACCTGTTCGGGT
Organism: uncultured Alphaproteobacteria bacterium; assembly: GCA_963703115.1. Taxonomy (GTDB): domain Bacteria; phylum Pseudomonadota; class Alphaproteobacteria; order Sphingomonadales; family Sphingomonadaceae; genus Sphingomicrobium. The sequence goes on along the minus strand of OY969788.1, from coordinate 1,692,792 downwards.
CGGGCAAGATGTTTCTTCCCCAGGTGGTCAAGTCGGCGCGGGTGATGAAACGCGCTGTGGCCCACCTTGTCCCGTTCATCGAGGCCGAGAAGGAAGAACGCGGCGATACCCGCGGCAAGGGCCGGATCGTGATGGCCACCGTCAAGGGCGATGTCCACGACATCGGCAAGAACATCGTCGGGGTCGTGCTCCAGTGCAACGGCTTTGAAATAGTCGACCTTGGAGTGATGGTGCCGTGGCAGGACATCTTGAAATGCGCTGTGGACAATGATGCCGACATGATCGGCCTGTCGGGGCTGATCACACCGTCACTGGATGAGATGGTGACCGCGGCAAGCGAGATGGAACGCGCCGGAATGACCATGCCGTTGCTGATCGGTGGCGCGACCACCAGCCGGGCCCACACCGCCCTGCGGATCGACCCGGCTTATTCGGGGCCGGTGATCCACGTGCTTGATGCCAGCCGCGCGGTCGGGGTCGCGTCGGCGCTGGTTTCGGACACGCAAAAGCAGCCGTTGGTTACCGCGACCGCCGCCGATTACGACAAGCTTCGCGCAAGCCGGGCTTCGGGGCACAGCGCGCTTGCAACACTTGCCGAGGCGCGTGCCAATTCCTTGCCCTTCGATCCTTTGGGCAAGGCCCCGCCGCCAAAGCTTCCGGGCCTCCATCAATTTGGTGAATGGCCGCTTCGCGACCTTCGCGCCTCGATCGACTGGACGCCCTTCTTTCGTGCCTGGGAACTGGCCGGAAACTATCCGGGAATCCTTCAGGACCCGATCGTGGGTGCAAGCGCGCAAAGTCTGTTCGAAGATGCGCAGAAAATGCTCGACACGATCATCGCCGAGCGCTGGCTGACCGCGCGCGGCACCGTCGGCTTGTGGCGCTGCCGCCGCGAGGGCGACGACGTGCTTGTGCTGGCCGGCAACGACTGGGTGCGCCTGTCCTTCCTGCGCCAGCAGGTGATCAAGCGCGAAGGCCGGTTCAACATGTGCCTGGCCGACTTCATCGACCCCGATGGCGAAGACTGGATCGGCGGGTTCGCGGTCGGGATTCACGGGATCGAGCCGCACCTGGAGCGGTTCCGCGCCGACCATGACGATTATTCGGACATCCTCCTGAAGGCGCTTTCCGACCGCCTGGCGGAAAGTTTCGCGGAGGTCCTGCACGCAGAGGTTCGAAGCCGCTTGTGGGGTTATGCCGACGAGCATTTTTCCAACGCCGACCTGATCCGGGAAGAATATCGCGGAATTCGCCCGGCACCCGGCTATCCGGCCTGTCCCGACCACAGCATGAAGCCAATCCTGTTCGACATGCTGGGCCGCGAGCCGGGCGGGGTGACGTTGACGGAGAGTTTCGCGATGTGGCCATCGAGCGCGGTTTCGGGTTTCTACTTCGGTCATTCCAAAAGCGCTTACTTCGGGGTCGCCCGGATCGGGAGCGATCAGCTGGAAGATTACGCCAAGCGTCGCTCGGTGAGCATCGCCGAAGCGCAAAAATGGCTTCGGCCCAACCTCGACTAGTCCGTTCGCGACGGCTAGCGCATGGCACCATGATCCGCCTGCTTCTCGTCCTCACTTTCCTGTTCGCTTCGCCCGCAGCGGCACAATTCACCCAGCGCGGGACCGCGCCGGCGCGCGACAATGCCATAACCCCGCAATTGGTGGTGGACGGCACGATCGAGCCCGGCAAGAAAACCGAGCTCGCGATCCTGATGCGCGTCAAGCCCGGCTGGCACGGCTATTGGCTCAATCCGGGCGCAGCGGGCTTGCCGATGAGCGTCGATTGGACGCTTCCGCCGGGTTGGAGCGTAGGCGCGCTTCGCTATCCCGTTCCCCGGCGCCTGATGGTCGCTGGGATCATGAATTATGTCTATGAGCATGACTATGCGTTGATGACCACGATAAGCGTGGATACCGGTGCGACCAGCGGCGGGGAAATCCGCGCCAAGATGCGCTGGCTTGCCTGTACCGATAAGGTCTGCGTTCCCGAACAGGGCGAAGCGCGTCTTGCCATCGCGGCCGGTGGACCAAGCGCACCCGATCCGCGCTTTGACGACTGGCGACAGGCGCTTCCCCGTCCCCTGGCAAGCCCAGCACATTTCGCGCGCGAGGGCAAAACCATTCGCCTGGCAATTCCACTTCCGGCAACCGTCGCGCTTGATGATCCCTATGTATATCCGGCGACCGAAGGCGCGGTCGATTATGATGCGCCGCAATCTTTCAGCCGCGACGGGGACCGACTGATCGCGCATTTGGCGGCGGGCGATGAGGTTCCGGACCAGATCTCCGGTGTCTTGTCATACGGGCCGGGACAGGGGCTGGAATTCACCGCCACACCAGGCCCGGTGCCCAAGGGCACGAATGGTGCCATTGGGTCCGCCGTGACCCCGGGGTTGCTGGCTGCCCTACTCGGGGCGCTGGCGGGTGGGTTTCTGCTCAATTTGATGCCATGTGTTTTCCCGATCCTGGCGATGAAGGCGCTGCACCTCGCGCGCGCCGGCGGGAACGAAGCCGAGGCGCGGCGCGATGCGGTGCAATATGCCGCGGGCGCGGTGCTTGGCACTGCAGCGCTTGGCGGCGTGCTGATGGCGGTTCGCGCAGCGGGTGAAGCGGCAGGCTGGGCATTCCAGTTGCAGGACCCGCGAACGACCCTGTTGCTGCTGCTCCTGGCCGTGGCGATCACGCTGAACCTTTTAAAGCTGTTCACCCTCCCGGTTCTGGGCGGGGAAAGCCGGGTCGGAAGCCTTGGAGCCGGCGCGCTTGCAGCGTTCGTCGCGACCCCCTGTTCGGGCCCGTTCATGGGCGTGGCCCTGGGCGCTGCCTTGCTTTTGCCCTTGTGGGGTGCGGTGCTGGTGTTCGCCGCTTTGGGCCTTGGTCTTGCACTGCCGTTCATTGCGATCGCCTTTATCCCGTGGCTGCGGGGCAGGATGCCGAAGCCCGGGCGATGGATGGACCGCCTTCAGACCTTCCTGGCAGTCCCGATGGGGGCGACCGTGCTGGCGTGTCTGTGGTTGCTGTATCGGCAGGCGGGCACGACTGCACTGCTGATCGGTATCGGGGCCGCGGCTGCGCTTGTCATCCTGCTTGCCGCTTATGGCCGGTTGGAAAAGCGCCGTTCAGTCCCGGTCTTGCTGGTCGTTGCGCTTGCCGGGGGGATTTATGGGGCAAGCCTTGTGGCTATGCCAAAGGCCGATGCGCGGGCTCAGAACATTCCCGACGATGTCGTTCGCTGGTCGCCGCAAGCCCTTGCCACAGCACGGGCGAGCGGCAAGCCTGTGTTCCTCTATTTCACCGCGGACTGGTGCCTGACGTGCAAGGCCAATGAGGCAAGCGCGATTGACCGTGCGGCGGTACGCGACGCATTCGCACGGGCTGGCGTGGTGGTCATGGCGGGCGACTGGACCAACGGTGATCCCCAGATCGGCCGTTTCCTTGAAGCTAATGGTCGGGCGGGTGTCCCGCTTTACTTATGGTACGCGCCGGGCGCCGCTGCGCCGGAAGAACTGCCGCAGATCCTGACCCCGTCGATGCTGACCAGTCGAGCTACGGCGCGGCGCTGAACACTTTTTCGCCCGCGATCCAGGTTTCCAGCACCTTGGCCTTGCCCAAGGATTGCGGGTCGACCTTGGTCGGATCGCGGTCAAGGACGATGAAATCGGCCCAGTGTCCGGGCTCGATCGCGCCCATCGTCGCTTCGGTGAACCCCGCATAAGCGGCGCCGCGGGTAAATGCGTGAAGCGCCTGGCCGAGCGAAATCTTTTCCGACGCGCGCCACCCGCCCTTGGGCTGGCCATTGATGTCCTCGCGGCTAATCGCGGCCATCAACCCCGGAAACGGGTTCGGGCTTTCGACCGGGAAATCCGACCCGAAGGCGAGCGGAATGCCGAGTTTCTCGACGGTCTGCCACGCATAGGCGCCGGCCAGCCGGTCCTGGCCCAGCCGCGTTTCGGCCATCAGCCGATCGCTGGTCTGGTGGGTCGGCTGCATCGAAGCGATGATTCCCGCGGATTTCAGGCGCGGAATGTCCTTGGGATCGACAATCTGGAAATGCTCGATTCGCGGGCGGTTCCACTTGCCGAAGCGCGCACTCACCTTTTCCAGCACATCGATCACTTCGGCATTCGCGCCATCGCCAATGGCATGGACCGCGACTTGGCCCTGGTCTTCGGCAGTATCGACCGCCATCGCCAGAAGTTCTTCGGGCGAATGGAAGCGAAGCCCGCTGTTGCCCGGTGCGTCGGCATAGGGTGCCTTCAAATAGGCACCGCGCGATCCCAGCGCGCCGTCGGCGTAAAGCTTGGTCCCGAGCAGCGCCAGCCGATCGCCGAATTCCCAGCCGCTGGGTTTGCCATCATTGATTACGCGCCAACTGTCGGGGCCCGCGGCATAGCTGAAAATACGAACTTTCAGCGTACCCGCGCGCCCGGCACGGCGGAAGGTATTCCAGTCGTCGATGTCGCTACCCATGTCCGCCGCGCCGACCAGGCCGACCGACAGCATCGCCCCTTGCGCTGCGGCCAGCGCCTTGTCGTTCAGCGCCTCGGACGCTGCGGGGATCGCCTTATCGATCAGGCCTTGGGCAGAATCGACGAACAATCCGTTGTCGATCGCCCCGCCCGAAGGGACCGGCGTTGCGGCGCTATAGCCCGCCAGCGCCATGGCCTTGGAATTGGCGACCAGGGCGTGGCCGTCGACCCGGGTCAGGACAACCGGGCGATCGGCAATCACCGAATTTAGATCGGATGCCTTGGGAAAGGTTTTGACTGGCCAAAGATTCCTGGTTCCAGCCGCGCCCCACGATCCACGGCAGATCGGGATTGGCGGAAGCATAAGCGGCAAGCCGCGCCTGCATGTCGGCAAGCGACGTCGCGCCGCTAAGGTCAAGGCCAAGGATCGCTTCACCCAGGCCCATGATGTGGCCATGAGCGTCGATCAGACCGGGAAGCACGGTCTTGCCGCCCAGGTCGACCATCGAGCCGCTTTGCGGCTGGACCTCTCCCGGGCGGAAAACCGCGCTGACCTTTCCGTCATCGCCGATCAAGAACGCGCTGAAATGCGCGATTTCGCCGTTCGAGTCGGACTGTATGCCATTGACGTTGCGGACCAGGGTTTCGGCCAGCGCCGGACAGGCGGTGGAGGCGAGGGCCGCTGCGATGGCGGCGCGGATCAGGGTAAGTTGCATGGCGACAACGGATAGCATTGTTCACCGGCAAAGGAAGCGCTACGCCTCCCGCCCAGAATGATCGACCCTGACACTTTTCCCACTCTCGAAGATATTCGCGCGGCACACCGGCGCATCGCGGCGGCGATTGTCCGCACCCCGATGCTCAAGAGCCAGACGCTGTCTGAGATTACCGGCTGCGAGCTGTGGCTGAAGTTCGAGAACCTCCAGTTCACCGCCGCCTACAAGGAACGTGGCGCGCTGAACAAGCTGCTCCAACTGTCGGAGGAAGAAGCAACTCGCGGGGTCATTGCTGCCTCGGCCGGCAATCACAGCCAGGCGGTCGCCTATCATTCAAAGCGGCTAGGGATTCCGGCTACGATCGTCATGCCCAAGCCAACGCCGACCATAAAGGTCACCCAGACCGAAGGTCATGGCGCCAATGTCGTGCTTCATGGGCGCGGGTTCGACGAGGCTTATGAGAAAGCCCGCGAGCTTGAGGCCGCGCAGGGCTTTGTCTTCGTCCATCCGTTCGACGACGTCGACATTATCGCTGGCGCGGGGACGGTCGGGGTCGAAATGCTGGAGGATGCGCCCGACCTCGATTGCATCGTCGTGCCGATCGGCGGCGGCGGGTTGATGAGCGGCGTCGCGACTGCGGCCAAGGCACTGAAACCGGGGATCGAAATGATCGGGGTCGAGGCGGAACTGTACCCGGCGATGAAATGTGCAGTCGAAGGTTGCACGCTTCCGTCCGGCGGGGACACGCTGGCTGAGGGAATCGCGGTCAAGCAGCCCGGTGCGTTGACCGCAGCGATCCTCACCAAGCTCGCCGACGCGATCCTGCTGGTCGAGGAAAAGGACATCGAACGCGCGGTTGCAATGCTGGTCGGCGTGGAAAAAACCGTGGTCGAGGGCGCCGGGGCCGCGGGCCTTGCTGCGATCCTTGCGAACCCGGCGCGGTTCGCAGGAAAGACTGTCGGCACGATCTTGTGCGGCGGCAATATCGACACCCATCTGCTGGCCAATGTCCTGGTTCGCGACCTCGTCCGGTGCGGTCGGATCGCCCGGCTGAAGATCGCCGCCGAGGACCGGCCGGGCGCGCTTTCCGCGATCACCGCCTGTTTCACCGAGACCGGCGTGAACATCATCGAGATCAATCACAGCCGTATCTTCACCCGGCTTCCCGCCAAGGACACGCTGATCGAGGTGGAGTGCGAGGCGCGGGACGCGGCGGCGATTGACGCCGTGGTCCGGTCGCTCGAGGACGCCGGATTCTCCGTCGAACGCGCGAGCCTGGATTAACCACCAGCCGTCCCTTAGCGGGACAGTTTTGCCCTTCCGCGCCCCTGGAGTACTGCCAAAGACGTTGCGGGTGCGTTTACCCTGGCGCTAAACTGTGTCCCACAATGGATAGCGAGGCTTGAGCGGGTGAGCGCACCCTTCCGATTTCCCCGGTTCTTCGTGACCAACCCGGCACCTTGCCCCTATTTGCCGGGCAAGGTGGAACGCAAGGTGTTCACCGAGCTTTCCGGCCGGCAGGCAGGCGAACTCAACGAGGCGCTGGGTCGAATCGGCTTTCGCCGTTCGCAATCGGTCGCCTATCGCCCCAGCTGCATCGATTGCTCGGCGTGCGTGTCGGTCCGTGTGCTTGCCCAGGAATTCGAGCCCAGCGCGACACAACGCAAGTTGTTGCGCCGCAACGGCGACCTTGAGGTCACGGCTTGCAAGCCATGGACGACGGAGGAGCAATATGACTTGCTTCGCCAGTACCTTGCCGCGCGCCATCCGGGCGGTGGAATGGCCGAAATGGACGAGCGCGACTTTGCCGACATGGTCGAGCAAACCCCGGTCCAGACCTATCTTGTCGAATATCGCGAACCATCCGCGAACGGCCGGCCGGGCAAGCTGGTGGGCTGTTGCCTGTCCGACCGGCAGGACGATGGCCTGTCGATGATCTACAGCTTTTTCGACGTGTCGCCTGACGCCCGCAAGGGACTGGGGACGACCATCATCCTCGACCACATAACCCGCGCTGCAACCGCGCACCTGCCCTATGTCTATCTTGGCTATTGGGTGAAGGGTTCGGAGCGGATGAAGTACAAAACCGCCTTCCGTCCCCTGGAACGTCTCGGCCGTGACGGTTGGCGGCGGATCGATCGCGAAGAGGTCGAGGTGGCGCCGACCATCAAGCTGCCCAGTCGCAGCAGGATCGCCTGACCCGCTTTGGTACGGTGTCATCGGGCGCGCACTTATTACGCCGCGCAACCCATCTAGGTTTCCACAAATTTATTTCGTAACACCGGCACAACGTTCGCACTGTTGCGTTCACCGAGGCGAATAGATGGTAATCCAGGCTGGCCACGACGTAGACTTTTTCCGATCGACGTTCGGTTCCGACGAACGCGTCGACGAGGTGCTTGACGACCTTGCTCCCGGCGAGATTGCCGATGGCGAGTTTGCAAGGCTTGCAACTTTCATTCCAACGCTGTGCTGGATCGCCAATTCCGACGGCTATATCGTCTGGTATAACCAGGGGTGGCACGATTACACCGGCACCACTCCGGAAGAGATGGAAGGTTGGGGCTGGCAGTCGGTGCATGACCCTGCCTTGCTCCCCGAAGTGATGGAGCGGTGGCGCGTTTCGATCGAGACCGGCCATCCGTTCGAAATGATTTTTCCTTTAAGGGGTAAGGACGGCACGTTCCGGCCCTTCCTTACCCGGGTGCGCCCAGTTCGCGATGCCCAGGGGAAAATCAAGCGTTGGTATGGGCTCAACGCCGGAATTGCTGCGCAGATCGAGGCCGAAACAGCGCTTCGGGAGAATGAGCATCGCCTGATGCTGATCCAGCAGATCGGGCGTATCGGCGGGTTTGATTACGCGGTCGAAGCCGATCTCGCGACCTGCACTGACGAGCTGTACGAGATATTCGGCGTGCCCCGCTCGGAATCGATTACCATTGGGACTTTGGCGACCATTCTTCACCCCGACGACCGGGACGAGATCCTGGCCGAGGTCGACGAAGCACTGGCGAACGGTCAAGGACTCGATCAACGCTACCGCATCATCCGCCCCAACGATGGAGAAATCCGCTGGCTCTCAAGCCAGTCGCGACCAATATTCAAGGCGGGGAAATTAACCAGATTGGTTGGCGGCGTTACCGATGTGACCGAGACACATCGCGCCGCCGTACTTCGCGAAGCACAGAATAATGTCCTCCAGCTAGCGATGAAGAATTGCGACGTTGAAGAGACACTCGGAGCCTTGCTGACGGCCGTTGAGCAAATTTCTCAGTCCGGCATGAAAGGTTCGATCCTTGTATTGAGCGCCGACGGCCAGCACCTGACGCACGGCGCCGCACCCAGCCTTCCGACCGCCTATAACGAAGCGATCGACGGGATCGAAATCGGACCTGCGGTCGGTTCCTGTGGCACCGCAGCCTACAGCAAACAGGTGGTCCACGTCAGCGATATTGCGAACGATCCTTTGTGGGCCAACTTCAAGGACCTTGCACTGGCCCATGACCTTGCGGCCTGCTGGTCGACCCCGATCCTGTCGGGCAGTGGCGAGGTGCTGGGCACGTTCGCAATGTATTATGACGTCCCGCGCAACGCCGAACCCGATGATCTTCATCTGGTCGAATTCGTCACGCGATCCGCATCGCTGGTAATCGAGCGCGCAAGGACTGAAATTGAACTGAAGGAAGAGCGCAAGGTTCTCCAGACGCTCAACCAGCTTGGCAAGACTCTTGCCGGCGAACTCAACCTCAAAAAGCTGGTTCAATTCGTCACCGACCGCTCGGTTGAACTTACCGGGGCCGAGTTCGGCGCGTTCTTCTACAATGTGATGACCGCGGGTGAGAGCTATATGCTCTACACTATCTCGGGGGTTGACCCAGATAGGTTCTCCCACTTCCCGATGCCCCGCGCGACAGAAATTTTCGCGCCCACGTTCAAAGGGGAAGGCGTGGTCCGGTCCGACGACATCACCAGCGATCCGCGCTATGGCAAGAACGCCCCCAACAAGGGCATGCCCAAGGGCCATCTGCCGGTGAAGAGTTACCTGGCGGTGCCGGTTATCGCACGATCTGGCGAAGTCCTGGGCGGGTTGTTCTTCGGCCATCCCGAGGCCGGGCGTTTCAGTGAGCGGCACGAACGGATCATGGTCGGGGTTTCGGGGCAAGCCGCGATCGCGATCGACAACGCCCGGCTGTTCGAATCTGCCCAGAGTGAGATTGCCGAGCGTGCGAAGACCGAGGCAGCGATCCGCGACATCAACGCGACGCTTGAAGAACGGGTCGCTGAACAAATCGCGGCGCGCGAAAAGACCGAGGAAGCGCTTCGCCAGGCGCAGAAGATGGAAGCGGTTGGCCAGTTGACGGGCGGCATCGCCCACGACTTCAACAATCTACTCACAATCATCGGCGGCAATGTCGACACCGTCCGACGGCGGCTGGAGGATGGCGTCGAACCGCGCGTTTCGCGCGCCCTTACCAACGCGATGACGGGAGTTGAACGGGCGGCGACGTTGACCCAGCGCCTTCTCGCCTTTTCGCGGCGCCAGCCACTTGACCCGAAACCGGTTGATGCCAATCGACTGGTCAGCGACATGACCGTGCTGCTGCATCGCACGCTGGGCGAGACGATTGAGATCGAAACGACCCTTGCCCCCGACATCTGGGTGGTCGAGGTCGACCCCAACCAGCTGGAAAGCGCGCTGATCAACCTGGCGGTCAATGCCCGTGACGCGATCGGCGCGAATGACGAGGGTGCAGCCGGGAAGCTGACCATCGAGACCGCCAATGTCCGGATCGGGCGGCAGCAGGTGCTGGATGAAGTGGATATGGAGAGCGGTGAATATGTCGCCATCTGCGTGTCCGATAACGGCAGCGGAATGGACGAGGAAACCCGCGCCCGCGCGTTCGAACCGTTTTTCACGACCAAAGAGGTGGGCAAGGGGACCGGACTTGGCCTGTCGATGGTGTACGGCTTCGTCAAGCAGTCGGGCGGGCAGATCAAGATCTATTCCACCGAGGGCAAGGGCACGACGATCAAGCTGTATCTGCCGCGAACCAAGGTAAAGCGCGCAGCTGGCGAAGGCGAGGAGACAGAAAGCGAGCAAATAATCCAGGGCCAGGGGACGATCCTGGTATGCGAGGACGATGATGACGTTCGCGCTTATTCGGTCGATCTGCTGCGTGAGTTGGGCTACGTCGTCCTCGAAGCCCACGACGGGCCGTCGGCGCTTCGCCTGTTGGAACGCCGCAAGGGCGAAATTGACCTGCTATTCACCGATGTCATCCTGCCCAACGGTCTTACCGGGGCGGGCGTGGCAGAGGAGGCCCTGAAGATCCAACCCGGCCTAAAAGTGCTGTTCACTACCGGCTATGCGCGCGACGTCATCGTTCACCACGGCCGCCTGGACGAGGGCATCAACTTGCTCGCGAAGCCATTTTCGTACGGCGATTTGGCGCGTCGGATCTTCGAGATACTGGGCAAATAGCCGGCCCGGTTTCACGCCAGACATGAAAACGGCGGAGCGTCACCGCTCCGCCGTCTCGTGAGCTCCCCGCTCGTTAATCGGTAAATGGTCAGGCGACCGCGGCTTGTGCCTCGTCGTCCTGCGCGCCGCCTTCATCGCTCTCGACGTCCCGGAGGACATAGCCGCGACCCCATACGGTCTCGATGTAATTTTCACCGCCGCACGCCAGCGCGAGTTTCTTGCGCAGCTTGCAGATGAACACGTCGATAATCTTGAGTTCCGGCTCGTCCATCCCGCCATACAGGTGGTTTAGGAACATTTCCTTGGTCAGCGTGGTGCCCTTGCGAAGCGAGAGCAGCTCGAGCATCGCATATTCCTTGCCGGTCAGGTGCACGCGGTTGCCATCCACCTCGACCGTTTTGGCGTCGAGATTGACCGCCAGCTTGCCGGTACGAATGACCGATTGCGAATGGCCCTTCGAACGGCGGACGATGGCGTGAATGCGGGCGACCAGTTCGTCGCGGTGGAACGGCTTGGTGACATAATCATCGGCACCGAAGCCCAGCGCACGGACCTTGGAATCCATTTCGCCGACGCCCGACAGGATCAGGACCGGCGTCTGGACCTTGGAGGTCCGGAGTTTCTTGAGCACGTCATAGCCGTGCATGTCCGGCAAATTAAGGTCGAGCAGGATGATGTCGTAATCGTAGAGCTTGCCGAGGTCCAAGCCCTCTTCGCCCAGGTCGGTGGTATAGACGTTGAACCCTTCCGTCCCAAGCATCAGCTCGATGCTCTTGGCGGTGGTCGGCTCGTCTTCGATCAGCAGCACACGCATGGGCTCAGTCCCCTGAAAATTCCCCCCTCAAGTGCGCCAGCCGCAATGACGGAAACACTTGAAGCCTTATTAACCATTCGAGTTCTGAAGAGAAAAGGTTAATATCGTGTAACCGTGACGTTCAACTTTTTCGCGTTGCCCTGTTGCATCAGTTGGTTAGAGGGGGGCCATGCTGGAAGACCGGATCCTTTTCGTAGATGCCGAAGCGCTGGTGCTGGACAAGCCGACCGGGCTCCCGGTCGATCCGCCGCGCAACGGCGGCCTGTCGCTCGCCAATTACCTTGAAGAGCTGAAACTCGGCTTCAAGACTGCGCCGGTGGCCATGCACCGGCTCGACACCGACACTTCGGGGTGCCTGCTGTTTGCACGCAATGCTCGTGCCCGCGCCGCTTTCCAGCAGGCGTTCGAGGCGCGCCAGGTGCGCAAGGAATATCTTGCGGTGCTGGAGGGCATGCCGCTTGCGACCGAGGGCAAGATCAACCTTTCGCTGGGCAAGGTCTCGAGCAAGGAAGAAGGCTGGCGAATGGTCCCCGACAGCAAGGGCAAGAGCGCGATTACGCGCTGGGTCCTGATTGGTGCAAAGGACGGTAAAGCACTGGTGCAGTTCGTCCCGGAAACTGGCCGCACGCACCAGATCAGGGTTCACGCGGCTCACGGTCTCAACGCGCCGATTTGTGGCGATCCGGTCTATGGCGCTGGAACCGGCGAGCCAATGCGCCTTCACGCGCACCGGCTGGTCATGCCTCGCAAAGGCAAGCCGGCGATCGACGTCACCGCCCCATTGCCCGACAGTTTCGCCGATTTTGCCGACCTCCTTGAGAAAAGCCGTGCAGCCTGACGACATCGTCCTGCCCGAACACCTGCTTAGCGAAAGCTTTCTCGCCGCTTCGGGTCCCGGCGGCCAGAACGTCAACAAGGTTGCAACCGCATGCCAGCTTCGGCTGAACGTCTTTGGCCTTGGTCTTCACCCCGACGTCTACCAGCGTTTGAAGACCATCGCGGGAAGCCGGATGACTGCGGGCGGGGAACTGGTGGTCACCGCGCGGCGATACCGCACCCAGGATGCCAATCGCAGCGACGCACGCGCCAGGCTGGCGCAAATGATCGCCGAGGCGCATAGGGCGCCGCGCAAGCGCAAGGCGACGCGGCCCAGCCGTGCGGCCAAGGCCAAACGGGTCGACGCCAAGAAAAGCCGCAGTGTCGTCAAGGCGGGACGTGGGAAGGTGAGTTTGGACTGATGTACGATTTCAGGATTGCCTCAGCAGACAAGGCGACGCTGTACCGCGACCTGTGCGCTGCGCTGGATGCATTGGTGGCGGGCGAAAGCGACGCAATCGCCAACATGGCCAATGCCGCGGCCTTGATCTGGGAAAGTGTTCCGCGGCTGAACTGGGCGGGATTCTATCGCAATGTGGAAGACGAACTGGTGCTGGGGCCGTTCCAGGGGCGCGCCGCGTGCATCCGCATTCCGTTCGGCAAGGGCGTGTGCGGCGCAGCTGCGCAGACGTTGCAAGTCCAGCGGGTCGACGATGTCCATGCCTTTCCCGGTCACATTGCCTGCGACGCGGCATCGAACAGCGAATTGGTAGTCCCGATCGTAAAGAACGGCACGTTGGTCGCGGTGCTTGATCTCGACAGTCCAGAGCATGCGCGTTTCGATGCCGAGGATGAAGCCGGGTTCGTCGCGTTCTGCGCGATTCTCGAGAAAGTGCTTTAGCTTAATTCCTCAAGGCGCTCGTCGCTCATCGAGCCGGGAATGACCATCACCGGGACACTAAGCTTGCCCGCGTCCCCGCCGCAAAAGCTTGCGACCAGCGGGCCGGGATGGCCCGACGGCGCTGCGCCCAGCACAAGCGCGCTGATGTCGTGCCGCTGAGCAATATAGTCACGAAGCGTGCGCGAAGGTTCCCCCTGGACGACGATGATCGTGCTTTCAATGCCGCTTTCGTCGAGCAGGTCGCCGACCGCGGCGCTGACCACGCCCTGGATCCGAAGCTTCTGTTCTTCCTCCATCGCGCTTTGCACCCCGCCCCATTGGACGAAGTCCTGCGTGTCGATGATCCCGATAATCTCGACCCGGCCCTTGGTCTTGCCGGCGCGGCGGGCGGCAAAGCGCAACGCGACGCGCGCTTCCTCGCTATCGTCGACGACGACCAGATACGTGCGCTGGAATTTCTTTGCCCCCATGTCATGCGTGCTGCGTCAAGTCGCGGCCAAGTGCAAGCGGGCGCTTGCATTCCGCCTGACACTTGACCCGGGCGGTCGCAACCGCTTTGTGCCGGAGCATAGCCAGACCCAAGGGACTTTTAATGTCGATCGAACTGAAAATGCCCGCTTTGTCGCCGACCATGGAGGAGGGGACCCTGGCCAAGTGGCTGGTCAAGGAAGGCGATACCGTTAGCTCAGGCGATATCCTGGCCGAGATCGAGACCGACAAGGCGACGATGGAGTTCGAAGCGGTCGATGAAGGCGTGATCGCCAAGATCCTGGTTCCCGAAGGGTCCGACGGGGTCAAGGTGGGCGAAGTCATCGCGATCATGGGCGAGGAGGGCGAGGACGTATCCGCCGAGCCCGCGCAAAAGAAAAAAGCCCCAACCCAAGAAGGAAGAGGCCAAGGCACCCGAACCCAAGGCTGAACCCCAAAGCCAGCCGAAACCGGAACCCGAAGTCGCTCAGCCCAAGCCGGCGCCCGCTGCGGCAGCGCCGAAGAAATCCGATGACCGTATCAAGGCGAGCCCGCTTGCCCGCCGCCTGGCCGAAGCGCAGGGCATCGACCTTGCCAGCCTGACCGGAAGCGGACCGGGCGGGCGGATCGTTCGCGCCGACCTTGGCGAAGGGGCCGGCGGGGCTGCTGCCAGCCCGCAGGCCTCTGCGCACGCGCCCGCGCCAAAAGCCGCACCGGTAGAGCCGGGCGAAATCCCGCACGAACGGGTCAAGCTGTCCAATATGCGCAAGACCATCGCGCGGCGCCTGACCGAATTGAAGCAGCAGGTCCCGCACATCTATTTGACCGTCGACATCAACCTCGACGCGCTTTTGAAATTGCGCGGCGAATTGAACAAGGGGCTGGAAGGCCGCGGCATCAAGCTGAGCGTCAACGATTTGCTGATCAAGGCTTTGGGTGTCGCGCTGATCGAAGTGCCCGAATGCAATGTCGCGTTCGGCGATGGCGAACTGATCCAGTACCAGCGCGCCGATATCTCGGTCGCGGTGAGCATTCCGGGCGGCCTCATTACCCCGATCATCACCGGCGCGAATGACAAGAGCCTGTCGCGCATTTCCGCCGACATGAAGGACCTCGCGGGCCGCGCCAAGGAAGGCAAACTGGCGCCGGAGGAATATCAGGGCGGCACCGCAAGCCTGTCGAACATGGGCATGTACGGGATCAAGCAGTTCGAGGCGGTGATCAATCCGCCCCAAGGCATGATCATGGCGATCGGCGCGGGCGAGAAGCGCCCCTATGTCGTTAATGACGCTCTGCAGATCGCGACCGTGATGAGTGCCACCGGCAGCTTCGACCACCGCGCCATCGACGGCGCGGACGGAGCGCGCCTGATGAAGGCGTTCAAGGCGCTGGTCGAGAACCCGCTGGGGATGCTGGCCTAAGTGACGGCTTTTGGCGGGAAAATTCGGACGAGCGAGAATGTGCGAGGGAGCGTAACGCTAGGTGCGCTGGCTCGAACAAATTGGAACCGACAGAAGGTGCTTCTTAATCTCTGCTGGAGCGAGGTCAGCGCCCACTAACTGAGGATTGGTAAGCCGAATAGCAGCAGGACTGGGTTTAACAGTTGAAGAACTAGTTTTGGTTGACAGCGGACCGCACCCCCATCATCCGCGTGACCGCGATGCCAGCGGACACCAACCCTTATGGCGGGGTGTTCGGGGGGTGGCTGATGGGGCAGATGGGGCTCGCCTGCGGGTCGTTCGCCTCGCGCCATTCGGGCGGCAAGGCGATCCTGGTGGGCGCGACCGACCTCAAATTCCCCGGCGCGATGGCGGTTGGGGACGAATTGTCGATCTATGTCGACCTGGTCAAACAGGGCCGCTCGTCGATGCTGCTTAAAGGCGCAGGGCGTCGCGCGGGAACGCGACGGCGAGACAAGAAACAATCGTCGCGGAGGGCGAGTTCACCTTTGTCGCGCTGGACGCCTCGGACAAGCCGCGGGAAATCGGGAAAGAGAAGAATGGCTGACACATCCTATGACGTCATCGTGCTGGGCAGTGGGCCGGGCGGCTATGTCGCGGCGATCCGTTGCGCGCAGCTGGGGCTGAACACCGCGATCGTCGAGCGTGAAAATCTGGGCGGCATCTGCCTCAACTGGGGGTGCATTCCGACCAAGGCGCTGCTCCGCTCCGCCGAGGTGCTGCATAACATGAAGCACGCCGCCGATTACGGCTTGAAGGCGGAAAAGATCGAGGCGGATCTGGGCGCGGTGGTCAAGCGCAGCCGCGGGGTCGCCAAGCAGTTGAACCAGGGCGTCACGCACCTGATGAAGAAGAACAAGATCGCGGTCCACATGGGCAGCGGGACGATCACCGGCAAAGGCAAGTTGGAAGTGAAGGGCGAGAAGGGCAGCGAGACCTTGTCCGCCAAGCACATCATCGTCGCCACCGGGGCCCGCGCGCGCGACCTGCCGTTCGCCAAGGCCGACGGCGAGAGGGTGTGGACCTACCGCCACGCGATGACCCCGAAGGAATTGCCGAGCGAGCTTCTGGTGATCGGTTCGGGCGCGATCGGGATCGAGTTCGCGTCTTTCTATAACGACATGGGGTCCAAGGTTACGGTGGTCGAGATGATGGACCGCATCGTGCCAGTCGAGGATGCCGAGGTTTCCGCCTTCCTTCAGCAGAGCCTCACCAAGCAGGGAATGGAAATCCTTACCTCCGCCGGGGTCGAGGATATCAAGACCAGCGCCAAGGGCATCACCGCCAAGATCAAGGGAAAGGACGGCAAGACGAGCGAACGCCAGTTCAGCCACGTTATCGTCGCCATCGGAATCGTTCCCAACACCGAGAATATCGGGCTTGAAAAGCTGGGCGTGAAGATGGAGCGCGGGATCATCGCTGCGGACGGCATGTGCCGAACCAATGTCGATGGAATCTGGGCAATCGGCGATGTCACCCCCGGCCCGTGGCTTGCGCACAAGGCGAGCCACGAAGGTGTGATCGCCGCAGAGGCGATTGCGCAGGCACTGGGCAACAAGGACGTGCACCCGCACGCGATGGACAAGGCCAATATCCCGGGCTGCACCTATTGCCACCCGCAAATTGCCAGCGTCGGCCTGACCGAAGCAAAGGCCAAGGAAGTCGGTTACGACCTCAAGGTCGGGAAATTTCCGTTCATCGGCAATGGCAAGGCAATCGCGCTGGGCGAAGCGCAGGGCTTTGTGAAGACGGTTTTCGACGCCAAGACCGGCGAATTGCTGGGCGCGCACATGATCGGCGCCGAGGTGACCGAGTTGATCCAGGGCTATACCGTCGGCAAGCAGGCCGAGCTGGTCGAGGCCGATTTCATCCAGACCGTCTTCCCGCATCCCACTTTAAGTGAAATGATGCATGAAGCGGTGCTTTCGGCCTATGGACGGGCAGTACATATCTAAAGGGGAGTGAAGTCCATGCGTTCGGTCTTGTTTGCGGGCGCTGCGCTCGCTTTGTCTGTGGCGGCCCCGGCGATTGGCAAAACCGTTGTCACCGCTGATCGTTATCTGGATGTGGCGACCGGCAAGTATGTCGCCAACCCCGCGATCTTCATCGACGATAATGGCCGGATCACCGCGATTTCCGATGCCCGGACCGTGCGCTGGGGTGCCGATACCAAACACATCGACCTTGCCGGAGAGACCCTTCTTCCCGGCTTGATCGACATGCATACCCACCTTGGGCCGGCAGATATCGGGGGCTATCGCTTCCTTGAATACACCGACAGTTTCTGGCCGATCACGGCAGTCGGCTCGGGGCGGCAGATGCTCGACGGGGGCTTTACCACCATCCGCGTGGTGGGTTCGGGCGACTGGGTCGACGTCGGGCTTAAGCAGGCGATCGAAGCGGGCTATGCGGTCGGTCCCAGGATCGTCCCCGCGGGTCATGCGCTGGGCGCGACCGGCGGGCATTGCGACGACACCTACCTTCCGCCTTCGCTTCAGAAAAAGGTCAAGGAAGAGGGGATTGGCGATACCCCGGACGAGTTGAAATACCAGGTCCGCCGCCAGCGCAAGTTCGGTGCCGAGGTGATCAAGGTGTGCGCGACCGGCGGGGTATTCTCGCGCGGGGATACGCCGGGGCAGCAGCAGCTTACGGTCGATGAACTCAAAGCCATTGCCGATGAAGCGCATATGGCCGGGATGCGGGTTGCTGCCCATGCCCATGGCGCAAGCGGGATCAAGGCTGCAATCGCCGCCGGGATCGATACCATCGAACATGTCAGCCTGGTCGATGACGAAGGCATCAAGATGGCGCTTCAGCGCGCCCGGCCGGTGTGGTTCTCGATGGATATCAAGAACACCGACTACACCCAGGCCGAAGGGCGCAAAAACGGAGAGCTGGAAGCGAATATCCGCAAGGATTTCGAGATTGGGCAGACCCAGCGCGACAATTTCCGCAAGGCCCACAAGGCCGGGGTCCGGATGGTATTCGGTTCTGACGCCGGGGTGATGCCGCATTGGATGGTCGGCCAGCAATTCGCGACGATGGTCGAATATGGAATGACCCCCCTGGAAGCGATCCAGGCGGCGACCAGGAACGGGGCCGAAGCGCTGGGCCGCAACGACGTCGGAATGATCCAGGTCGGCAGGTACGGCGATATCGTCGCGGTCAAGGGCGACCCCACCGCCAACGTCCGGTTGCTGGAAAAGCCCGACGCCGTGATCAAGGGCGGCGTGCTGGTCAAGAAGGCGGACTGACGCACCCATGAGCTCGCCCACCGCGAGTAATCGCACGCTGGTCGTCGCGCTGCTTGCGAACCTTGGCATCGCGGTTGCCAAGTTCGTGGCCTCGGCATTTACCGGTTCGTCCGCGATGCTGACCGAGGGCATCCACTCGCTGGTGGATTCGACCAATCAGCTGCTGTTGATGTGGGGGCGCAAGCAGTCGCGGAAGCTACCCGATCGCGATCATCCATTGGGCTATGGGCGGGAACTCTATTTCTGGAGTTTCGTCGTCGCGGTGCTGGTGTTCGCGCTTGGCTCGGGCGTGTCGATCTACGAAGGAATCATTCATATCCGACACCCCGAAAAGGCGGTGTCGCCGATCATCGCTTATGTCGTGCTTGGAGTTGCCTTCGTGCTTGAAGGCTGGTCGACGCGGGAGGCCTTCAATGAATTCAAGGTCGCCAAGGGGGCGATGGGCTGGTTCGCCGCGATCCGCCATTCCAAGGACCCGCCGACCTTCATCGTGCTGCTCGAGAACGGGGCGGCAATGGCGGGGATCGTGGTTGCAGCGGCCGGCGTGTGGCTGTCGCATTACCTTGGCAATCCGTTTTGGGACGGGCTTGCCTCGGTCATCATCGGGATTATCCTTGGCCTGACCGCGGCGCTGCTTGCCTATGAAAGCAAGGGTCTATTGATCGGCGAAGCTGCGGACCCTGAAATGGTCAGCGCGCTGCGCCACCTTACCGCCGAGCAGCCCGGGGTGGTCGGGGTCGGCCATGTCCTCACCGTCCACAGTGCGCCCGACCAGATCACCGCGATGATCAGCGTCGATTTCGACAATGCGATCACCGCCGGCGAGGTGGAACGGATCGTTCGCGACGTAGAGCAGGAAGCGCATCGCCGCTTTCCGATATTACGGCGGCTGTTCATCCGACCGATGGAGAATGCGGCGGCGGAGCGGAAAGAGGGGGCCTGAGCGATGGCGGGAAATAATGACCACGCAACCGGTACCCACCACTTCACCCCCGACAAGCGCAACGACGCCATCCTGATCGACGTAAATGGAGAGCTGCTCCCCCGATCTAAAGCGATGGTCAGCGTGTTCGACAGCGGCTTCATGCTTGGAGACGGGGTGTGGGAGGGCCTTCGCGTCCATCGCGGCCGGATCGCCTTCCTCGACCGTCACCTGAAGCGCCTGTATCGCGGCGCCAAGGCAATCGCGATCGATATCGGCATCGGCCGCGAGGAGATGGAGCAAAGGCTTTATCGTGCGCTTGGCGCAAACGGGATGGACGGCGATGGCGTGCATATCCGTCTGATGGTCACGCGCGGCGTTCGGTCCACGCCCTATCAGGACCCGCGTGTGGTGATCAGCCCGGCGACCATCGTGATCATCCCGGAATACAAGGAGCCGGTGGCGCAGACCGCCAGCCGGATGCTCAAGCTGTTCACTGTCCACGTCCGGCGCGGCGACCCGGCGGTGCAGGATCCCAAGCTCAATTCGCACAGCAAGCTCAATTGCATCACCGCCTGTATTCAAGCCACCGAAGCTGGCGCGGACGAGGCCTTGATGCTGGACCCGCACGGTTTTGTCGCGACCTGCAATTCGACCCATTTTTTCATCGTTCGAGACGGAGATATCTGGACCTCGAGCGGCGACTATTGCCTCGACGGGATCACGCGCGGGCTGGTGATCGAGATCGCGCGCGAGGCCGGTATCCCGGTTTACGAAAAGAACTTTTCTCTGACGGATGTCTATGGCGCGGACGAAGCGTTTACCACGGGCACCTTCGCCGGGGTCGCACCTGTCGGCACAATCGACGGCCGGGTGATCGGGATCGAGCGCGGACCAATGGTCGAGCTGCTGCAGGAACTGTATCTTGAACGGCTGGCGCGGGACGTCGCGGCGCGGTGACCTTCCGCATCGCCATGTGGTCGGGGCCAAGGAATATCTCGACCGCGATGATGCGCAGCTTTTCCTCGCGCGGCGATACTTTCGTGTCCGACGAGCCATTTTACGGCGCGTTTTTGAAGGAGACGGGGTTCGACCACCCGATGGCCGACGAGATTATCGCGGCGATGGATTGCGACTGGGCGAGTGTCGCAAAAAGCCTTTCCGGTCCGGCACCTGATGGAGCGCCGGTGTGGTACCAGAAGCAGATGGTTCACCACATGGTCGGCCCACTGGCCCCGGACGACCTGCAAGGTGTTACCCACGCTTTCCTGATCCGCGATCCGCGGCGGATCGTCGCCAGCTATGCGCAAAAGATGGAGAACATCGACGCCAAAGGCTTCGGCCTTGCCGAACAGCGTCGCTTCTTCGACAGGGAAGCGGATCGGCTGGGCAGAGCGCCGCCGGTGATCGACACCTCTGACGTTCTTGCCAACCCGCGTCGGACGTTGACCGCATTATGCGAAGCGCTGGGGTTGGCGTTCGATCCGGCGATGCTGGAATGGCCCACCGGACGGCATCCACAGGACGGCGTTTGGGCGCCGCACTGGTACAATCGGGTCGAAGCCTCGACCGGCTTTGCGCCGCCCGAAAGAGATGGGCCTGCGGCGCTTAGCGCAGAGCTTGGCCGGATCGCCGATGCGCTGGGCCAAGACTACGCACATATGAAGGTCCACGCACTCTAAAGAATTCCGCCTTATACTGCCGGTGCCGGGACCGCGCCGGACGACCTTTGGCACTCGGGTCGCCGGACGACGCAAGCCGCGAGCGACCTTGATTGCGTTGGGCATTTTGGCCCGCCGTCATGAAAACGGGCGCAATTTGGAGTCATCGATCCCGTTGACGTATTCGCCGATCCCCCGTAATGGGCCGCCTGTCCGCACCGTCTGCGATTCTTCGCAATCGAAACGGACAAGAGCTGAACATTGCTCAACGACGCGAAGGCCGGTGACCGAAAGGTTGTCCGGAATTCGCGCTTTTGCGTGGGCAAAAGTAACCGCCGGGGTATGCCCGGCACAGAAAGGTGAAGGCTTCATGCCGACGATCAACCAGCTGATCCGCAAGGGTCGCACGCCGCAGAAGACCAAGTCCAAGGTCCCGGCGATGGAGCAGAACCCGCAAAAGCGCGGCGTCTGCACCCGTGTCTATACCACGACCCCGAAGAAGCCGAACTCGGCATTGCGCAAGGTTGCCAAGGTTCGCCTGACCAACCAGCGCGAAGTCATCTCGTACATTCCGGGCGAGGGACACAACCTCCAGGAGCATAGTGTCGTCCTGATCCGTGGCGGCCGTGTGCGCGACCTTCCGGGTGTGCGTTACCACGTGCTTCGCGGCGTGCTCGACACCCAGGGTGTCAAGGACCGCAGGCAGTCCCGCTCCAAGTACGGCGCCAAGCGTCCGAAGTAATTGATCGTTCGGCCGCCGCCCGCAGAACCGGGCGCGCCGCTCTACTAAAGGAATTATCCCATGGCTCGTCGTCGCCGTCCAGAAAAGCGCGAAATCCTTCCTGATCCCAAGTTCGGTGATCAGGTGCTCTCGAAGTTCATGAACTCGGTCATGCTCGACGGGAAGAAGTCGGTTGCCGAAAGCATCGTTTACGGTGCGCTCGAGACCGTCGAGACCCGCCTCAAGCGCGAACCAATTGCGGTGTTCCATGAAGCGCTCAACAACATCAAGCCGGGCATCGAAGTCCGCAGCCGCCGCGTCGGTGGTGCAACCTACCAGGTCCCGGTCGAAGTCCGCACCGAGCGCGCCCAGGCGCTTGCGATCCGTTGGCTGATCAATGCCGCCCGTGCGCGCAGCGAGAAGACCATGTCGGCGCGCCTTTCGGGTGAACTGATGGACGCTGCGCAGAACCGCGGCAACGCCGTCAAGAAGCGTGAGGATACGCACCGCATGGCGGAAGCGAACCGCGCCTTCTCGCATTACCGCTGGTAGTCTTAAACCCGCGACATTCGTCACTATATTCAAGGGGATCGGGCGTTCATCCGATCCCCCTGACAAGCTAAGGAAGCACGCAAAATGGCCCGCAGCCATCCGCTCGAACGTTATCGCAATATCGGCATCATGGCGCACATCGACGCCGGCAAGACGACGACTACCGAGCGCATCCTCTATTACACCGGCAAATCCTACAAGATCGGCGAAGTCCACGAAGGCTCGGCGACGATGGACTGGATGGAGCAGGAGCAGGAGCGCGGGATCACCATTACTTCGGCTGCGACCACGACCTTCTGGAAGGCGGAGGACGGCAACGGTCCCGAACATCGCATCAACATCATCGACACCCCGGGCCACGTCGACTTCACGATCGAAGTCGAACGCTCGCTTCGAGTCCTCGACGGCGCAGTCGCGGTGTTCGACGGCGTTGCCGGGGTTGAGCCGCAGTCGGAAACCGTTTGGCGTCAGGCCGACAAATACGGTGTTCCGCGGATGTGTTTCATCAACAAGCTCGACCGCACGGGTGCCGATTTCTACTTCTGCGTCCAGTCGATCATTGATCGGCTTGGGGCGACCCCGCTGGTCCTCGCGCTGCCGATCGGCGCCGAAAGCGATCTCAAGGGCATCGTCGACCTGGTCGAGATGCGCGGCGTCGTGTGGGAAGACGAAGCGCTGGGCGCGAAGTTCAATTATGTCGACATTCCCGCTGACCTTGCCGACAAGGCCGCGGAATATCGCGAAAAGCTGGTCGAACTTGCCGTCGAGCAGGACGACGACGTGATGACCGCTTACCTTGAAGGTACGCAGCCCGACACCGCCACGCTCAAGAAGCTGATCCGCAAGGGTACGCTCGCTCGTGCGTTCGTTCCGGTGCTGTGCGGTTCGGCGTTCAAGAACAAGGGCGTTCAGCCGCTGCTCGACGCGGTGGTCGATTACATGCCCAGCCCGCTCGACATTCCCGACGTGCAGGGCGTGAAGATGGACAGCGACCAGCCCGACAGCCGCCCTGCGACCGACGATGCGCCGTTCAGCGCGCTCGCCTTCAAGGTCATGAACGATCCGTTCGTGGGCTCGCTGACGTTCATCCGCATCTATTCCGGAACCCTGACCAAGGGCACGTATCTGAACTCGGTCAAGGACAAGAAGGAAAAGGTCGGGCGCATGCTGGAAATGCACGCCAACGACCGCAAGGACATCGAGGAAGCGTTCGCTGGCGACATCATCGCGCTTGCCGGAATGAAGGAAACGACCACCGGCGACACGTTGTGCGCCGAGCGTGCGCCGATCATCCTCGAGCGCATGGAATTCCCCGAGCCGGTGATCGAGCTTAGCGTCGAGCCCAAGACCAAGGCCGACCAGGAAAAAATGGGCGTCGCCCTCAACCGGCTGTCGGCAGAGGACCCCTCATTCCGCGTCTCGACCGATCACGAATCGGGCCAGACGATCATCAAGGGCATGGGTGAGCTTCACCTCGACATCCTGGTCGATCGCATGAAGCGCGAATTCAAGGTCGAAGCCAATGTCGGTGCGCCTCAGGTGGCGTATCGCGAATATCTCAAGAAGCCGGTCGACATCGATTACACCCACAAGAAGCAGTCGGGCGGCACCGGCCAGTTCGGCCGAGTGAAGGTGAAAGTTTCGCCGGGCGAACGCGGTACGGGCATCGTCTTCAAGGACGAGATCAAGGGCGGCAATATTCCCAAGGAATATATTCCGGCGATCGAGAAGGGCTTCCGCGAAACGGCAGCGACGGGCTCCCTGGTCGGCTTCCCGATCATCGATTTCGAGATTCTGCTTTACGACGGCGCCTACCATGACGTCGATTCATCTGCGCTTGCATTCGAAATCTGTGCGCGCGGCGCAATGCGTGAAGTGGCGCAAAGATCGGGTATCACGCTGCTTGAGCCGGTCATGAAGGTCGAGGTCGTCACGCCCGAGGATTATCTGGGTGACGTGATCGGCGACTTGAACAGCCGCCGTGGGCAAATCCAAGGCACCGACAGCCGCGGCAACGCCCAGACGGTCGAAGCAATAGTACCGCTGGCCAACATGTTCGGCTATGTGAACTCACTGCGTTCGTTCACGCAAGGGCGCGCAAGCTACTCGATGCAGTTCTCGCACTACGATGAAGTCCCGCAGAACGTCGCCGACGAAGTGAAGGCGAAGCTGGCGTAAGCGCAAAATAGTAGCTATGGGCGCGACCGCTTACCCGGCGGTTCGCCCGGTTAAACACCTAGAAGAAGAAGAGGCGTAACAAATGGCTAAGGCTAAATTCGAGCGGAACAAGCCGCACGTGAACATCGGCACCATCGGTCACGTTGACCATGGCAAGACCTCGCTCACTGCAGCGATCACCAAGGTTCTCGCGGAAACCGGCGGCGGCACCGCGGTCGATTTCGCGAACATCGACAAGGCGCCGGAAGAGCGCGAGCGTGGGATCACCATCTCGACCGCGCACGTCGAGTATGAGACCGAAAAGCGTCACTATGCGCACGTCGATTGCCCGGGCCACGCCGACTATGTGAAGAACATGATCACCGGTGCCGCCCAGATGGACGGCGCGATCCTCGTGGTGTCGGCCGCTGATGGTCCGATGCCGCAGACCAAGGAGCACATCCTGCTCGCCAAGCAGGTCGGCGTTCCGACCATGGTGGTCTTCCTTAACAAGGTCGACCAGGTCGACGACCCCGAGCTTCTCGAGCTGGTCGAGCTGGAAATCCGCGAAGAGCTTTCGAAGCGCGACTTCGACGGCGACAATATCCCGATCATCTCGGGTTCGGCGCTCGCGGTTCTGGAAGACAAGAACAAGGAAATCGGCCACGACGCGATCCTCAAGCTGATGGCTGCGGTCGACGAGTGGATCCCCGAGCCGGATCGTCCGCTCGACAAGCCGTTCCTGATGCCGATCGAAGACGTGTTCTCGATCTCGGGTCGCGGCACCGTCGTCACCGGCCGTGTCGAACAGGGCATCGTCAAGGTTGGCGAAGAAGTCGAAATCGTCGGCATCAAGGACACCTCGAAGACCACCGTCACGGGCGTCGAAATGTTCCGCAAGCTGCTCGACCAGGGCCAGGCTGGCGATAACATCGGCGCGCTGCTTCGCGGCGTCGGCCGTGAGGATGTCGAGCGCGGCCAGGTTCTGGCCAAGCCGGGTTCGATCACCCCGCACACCGACTTCCAGGCGGAAGTCTATGTCCTGTCCAAGGACGAGGGTGGCCGTCACACGCCGTTCTTTGCCAACTATCGTCCGCAGTTCTACTTCCGCACCACGGACGTGACGGGCGAAGTCGTTCTGCCGGAAGGCACCGAGATGGTCATGCCGGGCGACAACGTGTCGCTGACGGTCAAGCTGATCGCTCCGATCGCCATGGACACCGGCCTGCGCTTCGCGATCCGCGAAGGCGGTCGTACCGTCGGCGCCGGGGTTGTCGGATCGATCTCTAAGTAATATAGGGCGCAAGCCGCGCGATTCTCGGTAACGGTTTCGCGCGGCTCGCTTTTTAGTTTTGGTACAATCGCGGGCCGCAGCACGATGCTTCGGTTCGCAGGCTCTTTCGCATCGGTAGGGACATGGAAACGCAGAATATTCGCATTCGCCTGAAGGCGTTCGATCATCGAGTGCTCGATCAGGCAACTGGCGACATCGCCGATACGGCTCGTCGTACAGGTGCACTTATTCGCGGTCCGATCCCCCTCCCGACGCGGATTGAGAAGTTCACCGTCAACCGCTCGCCGCACGTCGACAAGAAGTCGCGTGAGCAGTTCGAGGTGCGCACCTACAAAAGGCTGCTCGATATCGTGCAGCCGACCCCGCAGACGGTCGATGCTTTGATGAAGCTCGATCTTGCCGCGGGTGTGGACGTCGAGATCAAACTCGCCTAAGGGCGAGCGCGACACGCTCCCTAAGACGGGACGCGAATCGCACTGACATCGGTGGATACCGCCGGACATTACGTCCGGGCTGCGTCCCCGCCGTCCTGTTCCTTCTCGAAGGGACGTTGGACATTAGCCCAGGCGGGGCACGCATAAAATTCGATGG
This sequence comes from uncultured Alphaproteobacteria bacterium, assembly GCA_963703115.1. GTDB lineage: Bacteria > Pseudomonadota > Alphaproteobacteria > Sphingomonadales > Sphingomonadaceae > Sphingomicrobium. The sequence goes on along the minus strand of OY969788.1, from coordinate 1,666,518 downwards.
GCTACACGCCCCTGGAATGGGTCCAGGGGCCTCTGTTTAGGAGTCTTGCATCATGCGCACTGGCGTGATCGCGAAGAAAGTCGGGATGACCCGCCTGTTCCAGGCAGACGGTCGGCACGTGCCGGTTACCGTCCTGCAGCTGGACGGTGTGCAGGTCGTTGGCCGTCGCGAACTTGAAAAGGACGGCTATACCGCCGTCGCCCTTGGGGCCGGCACGGCAAAGGCGAAGAATGTCGCCAAGCCGCAGCGTGGCGCCTTCGCCAAGGCGAAGGTCGAACCCAAAGCGAAAATCGTTGAATTCCGCGTCGCCGAGGATGCACTCCTCGACGTCGGCGCTGAAATCAGCGCATCGCATTTTGTCGCCGGCCAGATGGTCGACGTTTCGGGCATCACCCAGGGCAAGGGCTTTGCCGGCGCGATGAAGCGCTGGGGCTTCGCTGGTCTTCGCGCCACTCACGGCGTTTCCGTGTCGCACCGTTCGCACGGTTCGACCGGCAACCGCCAGGATCCGGGCCGCGTGTTCAAGAACAAGAAGATGGCCGGCCACATGGGCGCGCGCAATCGCACCCAGCAGAACCTTGAGATCGTCCGCACCGATGCTGCGCGCGGGCTGCTGTTCGTCAAGGGTTCGGTTCCGGGCCACAAGGGCAGTTGGCTGACCGTCGCCGACGCGATCAAACTGCCGCGCAACGACGATGCGCCGTATCCGGCCGGCCTTCTCGAGGACATTAAGAACGCTGCTGTCGAGGAAGCCCCCGCAGGCCTGGTCGACGATGCGGCAGTGCACGAAATCCCGGCCATGCCGAGCGACGAGGAAGTCGCAGCGATCGCCGCCGAGCAGGAAGCCGGCGCGGTCGAGGCAGATGCCGCGACTGACAGTAACGAAACCACCGCTTCCGCGGACGAGCCCAAGTCGGATGACTCCGGCTCGGCCGACGAAGGCAAGGAAGGCTAAGCGATGAAGGTCAAGGTTCAGACCCTGGGCGGTAGCGCCGGCAAGAGCGGTGATCTCGAGCTCAACGACGACATCTTCGGTGTCGAGCCGCGTGCCGACATCCTTCACCGTGTCGTCACCTGGCAGCTGACCAACCGCCGTGCCCCGGCACGCGCCGCGCGCGAGCGCAGCGACGTTGCCCGGACCGGCAAGAAGTTCGGCAAGCAGAAGGGCGGCGGTACCGCTCGTCACGGCGACCGCAAGGCGCCGATCTTCATCGGCGGCGGCAAGGCGCACGGCCCGCGTGCCCGCATCTTCTCGAGTTCGCTCAACAAGAAGATCCGCGTGCTCGGCCTCAAGATGGCGCTGAGTGCCAAGGCCAAGGACGGCAACCTGATTGTCGTCGACAGCCTCGACGTGAAGGAAGCGAAGACCAAGGCGCTTCGCGATCAGCTGGGCAAGATGGGCTTCGGCAAAACTGCGCTGGTGATCGACGGCGACGCGATCAACGTCGGCTTCGCTCGCGCCAGTTCAAACCTTGGCGACGTCAACCTGATGCCGGCGATGGGCGCCAACGTTTATGACATCATGCGCCACGAGACGCTGGTCCTGACCCGCGCCGCGGTCGAGAAGCTGGAGGCCCGTTTCAATGGCTAAGAAGCAGGAAAATGCGGTCGAGGCGCGTCACTACGACGTCGTCCTGGCTCCGCACATCACCGAAAAGTCGACCATGGCGTCGGAACATAATGCGGTGGTGTTCAAGGTCGCGAATGACGCGTCCAAGCCCGAAATCAAGGCCGCAGTGGAAGCACTGTTTGGCGTGACCGTGACCGGCGTCAACACGCTGGTCACCAAGGGCAAAAGCAAGCGCTGGAAGGGTCGCTCCTACCAGCGTTCGGATTTCAAGAAAGCGATCGTGACGCTGAAAGCCGGCGACACCATCGACGTGACGAGCGGGATCTAAGCCATGGCTCTCAAGCAATATAAGCCGACCTCACCGGCCCGCCGCGGGCTGATCCTGGTCGACCGCAGCCAACTGTGGAAGGGCAAGCCAGTCAAGGCCTTGACCGAAGGCAAGACCAAGTCCGGTGGCCGCAACAACAAGGGCCATGTCACCTCGCGTGGGATCGGCGGCGGTCACAAGCAGAAGTATCGCGTGGTCGACTTCAAGCGTCGCACCTGGGACAAGGTCGCGACCGTCGAGCGCCTGGAATATGACCCCAATCGTTCGGCGTTCATCGCACTCATCACCTACGAAGGCGGTGAGCAGGCCTATATCCTTGCTCCCCAGCGCCTTGCGCCGGGCGACCAGGTGATTGCGGCCAAGAAGGCCGACGTGAAGCCGGGCAATGCGATGGAAATCGGCCAGATGCCGATTGGTACCATCGTCCACAATGTTGAGTTGAAGCCCGGCAAGGGTGGCCAGATCTCGCGTGCCGCAGGCACCTATGCGCAGGTCGTCGGCCGCGACAAGGGCATGGTGATCGTTCGCCTGAATTCGGGTGAGCAGCGCTATATCCGCTCGGACTGCATGGCTTCGGTCGGTGCGGTCTCGAACCCGGACAATTCGAACCAGACCCTGGCCAAGGCCGGCCGCACGCGCTGGATGGGCAAGCGCCCGCTGACCCGCGGTGTCGCCAAGAACCCGGTCGACCACCCGCACGGTGGTGGTGAAGGCCGCACCTCGGGCGGCCGTCACCCGGTTACCCCTTGGGGCAAGCCGACCAAGGGTGCTCGCACTCGTCACAACAAGGCAACGGACAAGTTCATTATCCGTAGCCGTCACGCCAAGAAGAAGGGCTAACAGACATGGCTCGTTCCGTCTGGAAAGGTCCGTTCGTCGAACTCTCGCTCCTGAAGAAGGCTGAAGCCTCGCAGGACAAGGGTGGCCGTACGCCGATCAAGACCTGGTCGCGTCGTTCGACCATCCTGCCCCAGTTCGTCGGGCTCACCTTCAATGTCTACAACGGCCGCAAGTTCGTGCCGGTGTCGGTCAACGAAGAAATGGTCGGCATGAAGCTCGGCGAGTTCGCGCCCACGCGCAGCTTCCCGGGGCACGCCGCTGACAAGAAGGGCAAGCGCTAATGAGCAAGCCTAAGTCCCCCCGTCGGGTCGGCGACAAGGAAGCGCTTGCAGTCGGGACCACGATCCGTGGTTCGGCGCAAAAGCTCAACCTCGTTGCGCAGCTCATTCGCGGCCGCAAGGTCGAGGAAGCGCTCAACATCCTCAAGTTCAGCCCCAAGGGGATGAGCGAGGATGTCTACAAGGTCCTCGCATCGGCGGTTGCCAATGCCGAGAATAACCACAACCTCGACGTCGACGCACTAGTCGTTGCCGAGGCGAGTGTCGGCAAGTCGATCTCGATGAAGCGCTTCGCGACCCGTGCGCGTGGCCGCTCGACCCGGATCATCAAGCCGTTCAGCCGCCTTCGCGTGGTCGTCCGCGAGCAGGAAGAAGCATAATGGGTCAGAAAACCTCTCCCGTCGGCCTGCGCCTTCAGATCAACCGTACCTGGGATTCGCGCTGGTTCGCGGAAGGCCAGGATTACGGCAAGCAGCTGCTCGAGGATCTCAAGATCCGCAAGTTCATCATCAAGAAGCTGCCCCAGGCGGCGATCTCGAAGGTGGTGATCGAGCGTCCGGCCAAGACCTGCCGCATCTCCATCTATGCCGCGCGCCCGGGCGTGATCATCGGCAAGAAGGGCGCGGACATCGAAAAGCTCAAGAAAGAGCTTCAGAAGATGACCGGGTCGGAAGTCAGCCTCAATATCGTCGAAATCCGCAAGCCGGAGATTGACGCCAAGCTTGTCGCCCAGGGCGTCGCTGACCAGCTCGAGCGCCGTATCGCGTTCCGCCGCGCAATGAAGCGCGCGGTCCAGTCGGCCCTTCGCTTGGGTGCGGAAGGCATTCGTATTACCTGCGCCGGCCGTCTCGGCGGCGCGGAAATCGCGCGCACCGAATGGTACCGCGAAGGCCGCGTTCCGCTCCACACGCTGCGCGGTAACGTCGATTATGCCGAGGCTGAAGCCCACACCGCTTATGGCGTGTGCGGGGTCAAGGTCTGGGTCTTCAAGGGCGAAATCCTTGGTCATGACCCGATGGCGCAGGACCGCCTGATGATGGAAGCGCAGACTTCGGGCGTTCGCCCGGCGCGCGACGATCGTCGTTAATTTTTGAAGGACTGAGAGAACCATGCTGCAACCAAAGCGCACCAAGTTCCGCAAGGCCTTCAAGGGCCGGATCCATGGCAATGCCAAGGGTGGGACCGAGCTGAACTTCGGCTCGTTCGGCCTCAAGGCGATGGAACCCGAGCGGATCACCGCGCGTCAGATCGAGGCGGCCCGCCGCGCGATCACGCGTCATATCCGCCGCCAGGGCCGCTTGTGGATACGTATTTTCCCGGATCTTCCGGTGTCATCGAAGCCGGCCGAAGTCCGCATGGGCTCGGGCAAGGGCAACCCCGAATTCTGGGTCGCTCGCGTAAAGCCCGGCCGGATCCTGTTCGAACTGGACGGCGTCCCCGGCCCGCTCGCCAAGACTGCGTTCGAGCGCGCCGCTGAGAAGCTGCCGATCAAGACCAAGGTCGTTGCCCGCCTGGGTGAAACCTTGATCGAGGAGAAGTAAAGTCATGGCCGCGATCGACGACATGAAGCAGAAGACCGATGACCAGCTGCAGGACAACCTGCTCGAGCTTAAGCGCGAGCAGTTCAACCTGCGCTTCCAGTCGGCCACCAACCAGCTGGAGAAGCCGGCCCGCGTGCGCGAAGTGCGCCGCGCGATTGCCCGGATCATGACCCTCCAGAACGAGCGCTCCAAGGCGCAGGCCAAGGGCTGAGGAGACTTATAGATGCCTAAGCGCGTTCTCACCGGCACGATCGTGTCGGACAAGACCGACAAGACGGTGGTCGTTCGTGTCGAGCGGCGGGTGAAGCACCCGCTGTACGGCAAGATCATCAAGCTGTCGAAGAAGTACCACGCCCACGACGAGGGCAATGAGTTCAAGACTGGCGAGCAGATCCGTATCGAGGAATGCAAGCCGATCTCGAAGCTTAAGACGTGGAAAGTGCTCGACCGCATCGGCGCCGCCAAGGCGCAGGCAGTCGAGATTGATGAAGCCGCGGCTGTCGAGGCCGCCAAGTCTTCGGGTCCCAAGTCCAAGGCGAAAGCCGAAGACTTGGCCGACGCGTAAGACGAAGCAAGGAAGAAGGTAGGGTCTAGCTATGATCCAGATGCAATCGAACCTCGACGTTGCGGATAACTCCGGCGCCAAGCGCGTCCAGTGCATCAAGGTGCTGGGCGGCTCGAAGCGGCGGGTTGCAGGCGTCGGCGACATCATCGTGGTGTCAGTCAAGGAAGCGCAGCCGCGTGGCCGCGTGAAAAAGGGCGACGTTCACCGCGCGGTGATCGTTCGTACCGCCAAGGACATCCGCCGTCCCGACGGGTCGGTGATCCGCTTCGACAGCAACGCCGCGGTGCTGGTCAACAAGAACGAGGAGCCGATCGGCACTCGTATCTTTGGCCCGGTCGTTCGTGAACTTCGTGCGCGCAAGCACATGAAGATCATCAGCCTTGCGCCGGAGGTGCTGTAACCATGGCATCGCAGAAGATCCGCAAGGGTGACACGGTCGTCGTCCTGTCCGGCAAGGACAAGGGCAAGACCGGCGAAGTCGTCAAGGCGATGCCCAAGGACGGCAAGGTGGTTGTATCGGGCGTCAACGTTCACGCCCGTCACCGCAAGGCGAGTCAGGAAAACCCGCAGGGCGGGATCGAGCGCGTCGAAGCGCCGATGCATGCCTCCAAGGTTGCGCTCGCCGATCCTAAATCTGGCAAGCCGACGCGAGTCCGGTTCGAGACGAACAAGGACGGCAAGAAGGTCCGCGTCGCCGTGAAGTCGGGAGAACTGATCAATGGCTAAGCAGGATTATACTCCGCGGCTTAAGTCGGACTACGAAGACCGCATCGTCAAGGCGATGACGGAAAAGTTCGGCTACAAGAACCGCCTCGAGGTTCCCAAGCTCGACAAGATTGTCATCAACATGGGCGTTGGCGAAGCGACCCAGGACAAGAAAAAGGTCGAGACTGCGGCCGCAGAGATGGAAAAGATTGCTGGCCAGAAGCCGGTGATCACCAAGGCGAAGAAGTCGATCGCGCAGTTCAAGCTGCGTGAGGGCATGCCGATCGGTGCGAAGGTTACCCTCCGCCGCGAGCGCATGTTCGAGTTCCTCGATCGCTTGGTCACCATCGCGCTTCCGCGGGTTCGCGACTTTCGCGGGCTCAACCCCAAGTCGTTCGATGGCCGAGGCAATTATGCCTTGGGTCTGAAGGAACAGATTGTCTTCCCCGAGATCAATTACGATCAAATCGACACGGTCCGGGGCATGGACATCATCATCACCACCACCGCGAAGACGGACGAAGAGGCGCGCGAATTGCTCCGCCTGTTCAATTTCCCGTTCCCGCAAGAGGAGCAGCGGGAGGCCGCGTGAGCGGTCTTCCCCTGAAGAGGAGTAGAACTTAAGTCATGGCGAAACTGAGTTCGATCAACAAGAACGAGAAGCGCAAAAAGCTCGTCGCAAAGACGGCTCCCAAGCTCGCGAAGCTCAAGGCAATCGCGAACGACGAGTCGAAGGACGAGACCGAGCGCCTCATCGCGCGCCTGAAAATGGCCGAGCTTCCCCGTAACGGCAATCCGACCCGGATTCGTAACCGTTGCGAGCTGACCGGCCGTAGCCGCGCGTATTACCGCAAATTCCGCTTGTCGCGGATCATGCTCCGGGAGCTGGCCAACAAGGGCCTGATCCCGGGCGTCACCAAGTCGAGCTGGTAAGGTCCCGATATGGCAATGACCGATCCCCTGGGTGATATGCTCACCCGCATCCGCAACGGCCAGCAGGCGCGCAAGGATTCCGTCCTAACGCCCGCCAGCAAGCTGCGTGCGCATGTTCTCGATGTTCTCCAGCGCGAAGGCTACATCCGTGGCTACAGCGAGGAAGAACTTGCCGGCCACAAGGGCCTGCGCATCGAGCTAAAGTATTTCGAAGGCCAGCCGGCCATCCAGCACCTGGCGCGCGTGTCGAAGCCCGGTCGCCGGGTGTACTCAGCGTCCCGGGAGCTGCCGCGCATCCGCAACGGTCTTGGCACGATCATCGTGTCGACCCCGCGCGGCGTGCTCAGCGATTCCGAAGCGCGCGAGCACAATGTCGGCGGCGAAGTCCTCGCGGAGGTGTTCTGATGAGCCGCATCGGTAAAAAGCCGGTGGCGCTTCCCTCAGGCGTTAGCGCGTCGATCGAGGGTACGACGCTCACCGTCAAGGGCCCCAAAGGCTCGCTCAGCATGCCGCTGATGGACGACCTCGTTGCCTATAAGGTCGAGGACGAGGCAATCAGCGTGACCCCGGTCACTCCGGCGCAGCGCAACCGCGCGGCGTGGGGGATGCAGCGCACCAACATCCAGAACCTGGTCACCGGCGTGACCGAGGGCTTCTCCAAGGTGCTCGAGATTTCGGGTGTCGGCTACCGCGCCAATGCGCAGGGCCGCACCTTGAAGCTGCAGCTGGGTTATTCGCACGACATCAATTTTGCCGTCCCTGAGGGCGTCGACGTCAAGAACTCCCGACCAGAACACGGTCGAGATCAGCGGCATCGACAAGCAACAGGTCGGTCAGGTTGCGGCCGAGATCCGCCGTTGGCGCAAGCCCGAACCCTACAAGGGCAAGGGTATCAAGTACCGCGGCGAGTTCATCTTCCGCAAAGAAGGCAAGAAGAAGTAAGCCATGGCGAAACTGTCTCTCTTCGATCGTCGCCGTCGGCGTGTGCGCTCCGCGCTCCGCGCCCGTTCGGCTGGCAAGCCGCGCCTCAGCGTTCATCGCTCGGGCAAGCACATTTACGCGCAGGTCATCGACGATGCCGCGGGCGTTACGCTCGCCGCCGCATCAACCCTCGACAAGGACCTCAAGGCCAAGACCGGCGCCACCCGGGACAGCGCTGCTGCCGTCGGCAAGGCGCTTGCCGAGCGGGCCAAGAAGGCCGGCGTCTCGAGCGTCGTGTTCGACCGCGGCGGTTTCCTGTTCCACGGCCGCGTGAAAGCGCTCGCCGACGCTGCCCGCGAAGGCGGACTGGAGTTCTAAATGGCTGACGAAAACAACAACGAAACCCCGGTCGAAACGACTGCGGATGCCAAGGTAGAGGTCACTCCGGCGGCCGACACCGGGACCATGGCCGGTGGCGAAGCCCAGGGCACACCCGAAACCCAGGCGGTTGCGGAGACCAAGACCGAAGAAGCGCCCCCGGCGCGTGACGGTCGTGGTCCGCGCGGCGGTCGTGGCGGCGGACGCCAAGGCGGCGATCGCGGTCGTGGCCGTGGCGGACGCGACAATAACCGCCGCGGTCGTGGCGGCGACGACGATGGCGGCGAGGAGCTGATCGAAAAGCTCGTCCACATCAACCGCGTGTCCAAGACCGTGAAGGGCGGCAAGCGCTTCGGCTTTGCTGCGTTGGTCGTGGTCGGTGACGGCAAGGGCCGCGCCGGTTTCGGGCACGGCAAGGCGCGCGAAGTGCCGGAAGCCATCTCCAAGGCGACTGCCGCCGCGAAGAAGGCGATGGTTCGCGTTCCGTTGAAGGACGGCCGCACGCTGCACCATGACGGCAAGGGCCACTTTGGCGCCGGCAAGGTGACCATTCGCACTGCTCCGTCGGGTACTGGCATCATCGCCGGCGGTCCGATGCGTGCCGTGTTCGAAAGCCTTGGCGTAGCCGACGTGGTGACCAAGTCGGTCGGCACTTCGAATCCCTACAACATGATCCGCGCGACCTTCGAGGCGTTGAAGGATCAGACCAGCCCCCGCAGCGTCGCTCAGCGTCGCGGCAAGAAGGTTGCCGATCTGCTGGGCCGTGGCGGCGCAAGCGAGGCCGAGGCGGAAGCCGAAGCTGCGGCGATCACGGAGTAATCGACATGGCGAAGATCAAGATCACCCAGACCGGTTCGCCGATCCGTCGCGACAAGACCCAGCGCGCGACCCTCGTCGGTCTCGGCCTCAACAAGATGAACCGCACGGTCGAGGTCGAAGCGACCCCGGACGTGATGGGTCAGGTCAAGAAGGTCCAGCACCTGGTCAAGGTCGAGGACTAATCCAATATTGCGGTCGCCGCGTGTCGCGGTGACCGAGCGCGAAAAAAGCGAAAGCGAGTGCACCGATGAAACTGAACGAAATCAAGGATAATGAAGGCGCCCGCAAGGGCCGGATGCGCGTTGGACGCGGAATCGGGTCGGGCAAGGGCAAGACCGCGGGTCGCGGCCAGAAGGGCCAGAAGAGCCGCTCCGGCGTCTCGATCAAGGGCTTCGAAGGCGGCCAGATGCCGCTCCACATGCGTCTTCCCAAACGCGGCTTCAACAACATCTTCGCCAAGGATTATGCGACCGTGAACATCGGCGCGATCCAGAAGGTGATCGACGCCGGAAAACTCGACGCCAAGAAGACCCTCGATCATGACGCGCTTAAGGCCGCAGGCCTTGCCCGTGGCGGCACGGACGGTGTCCGGATCCTTGGCAAGGGCGACCTCAAGGCGAAGCTCGACCTGAAGGTCGCAGGTATCACCAAGGGCGCGCGTGAAGCGATTGAAAAGGCCGGCGGCAAGATCGAGCTAATCGCGGCGCGGGATTCGGCGGCGCTTGCAGCCGCCAAGAAGGGCAGCGCCAAAAAAGCCGCTGCAGAGAAGGCCAAGGCGTAACATTTATCGCCACGGACCTTCGACAATAGCGGTTATGTGACTATATCGGCGGCGGGGGCCCATCCAGGCTCTTCGCCGCCGTTTGTTTTTTCCAGGGGTATCAAGGTTTCTTATGGCATCGACCGCCGAACGCCTCGCTTCCAGCATCAGCCTTGGCAATTTCTCCAAGGCGACCGAGCTCAAGAAGCGCTTGTGGTTCACGCTTGGGGCGCTGATCCTGTTCCGATTGCTCTCATTCGTGCCGGTTCCCGGCATCGACCCGGGGGCGATGAAGGACCTTTACGCCACGCAGTCGGGCGGCATCCTCGACGTGTTCAACACCTTTTCAGGTGGCGCACTGGAACGCTTCTCGATCGTCGCTCTTGGAATCATGCCGTACATCACGGCCTCGATTGTCGTTCAGCTTGGCGGTACGCTGTACGAGCCGTGGAAAGCGATGAAGAAAGAGGGTGAGGCCGGGCGCAAAAAGCTCAACCAATACACCCGTTACCTGACCGTGCTGATCACTTTGATCCAGGGTTTCCTCGCTATTCGAGGCCTGGAATCGCAATCGCTCAAGCAGGGCATAGGCGCGGTAGTAGAGCCGGGACTGTTGTTTGAAGTCACCGGCACCGTCAGCCTGGTCGGCGGGACCTTGTTCCTGATGTGGATCGGTGAACAGATCACCAGCCGCGGCATCGGTAATGGTGTCAGCCTGATCATCATGGCGGGTATCGTTGCCCGAATCCCGACCGCGATCGCGCAATTGCTGGAAGGTACGCGAACCGGTTCGATGAGCGCGTCGCTGGTGATCGGCGTGATTGCACTGGTCACCGTGCTGGTGTTGTTCATCTGCTTCATGGAGCGGGCCCAGCGCCGGGTGCTGATCCAATATCCCAAGCGCCAAACCGCGCGCGGAATGCAGCAGGAACGCAGCCACCTTCCGATCAAGATCAACACCGCGGGCGTCATTCCGCCGATTTTCGCAAGCTCGCTTTTGCTGATGCCGCTGACCGTGATCCAGTGGGCCGGCAAGGGCGCCAATCCCGACGCCGCTTCATCGGACTGGTTAATCACCTTGTCGACCTGGCTCCAGCACGGCAGCGCGGCCTATCTCCTGCTCTATGCGATCGGCATCGCCTTCTTCTGTTTCTTTTACACTGCGGTGCAGTTCAACAGCGAGGAAACCGCCGAGAACCTTAAGCGTCATGGCGGCTTCATCCCCGGCATCAGGCCGGGCAAGGCGACCGAGAATTTCTTCGATTACCTGCTCAATCGCCTGACGGTGGTCGGTGCGGCGTATCTGGTGCTGATCTGCATCGTGCCCGAGATCGTCGCTTCGCAGACCGCGCTTGCGTTCACGCTTGGCGGCACCAGCCTGCTGATCGTCGTCAATGTCACGATGGATACGGTAAGCCAGATCCAGAGCCAGCTGATCGCGCACCAATATGGCGACCTGATCAAGAAGGCCAAGCTGAAGACCACGCGCCGCCGCTAGGGGCCGTAATGATGACAGGGGCGGATAAGCGATGAACATCATCCTGTTGGGACCGCCTGGGGCGGGCAAAGGCACCCAGGCCACACGACTGGTGGCGACCCGTGACATGGTTCAGCTGTCGACCGGTGACATGCTTCGCGAAGCGGTTGCGCTTGGAACGCCGACCGGTCGCAAGGCGAAGGAAGTGATGGACCGGGGTGAATTGGTCAGCGACACGATCGTTTCCGCGCTGATCGGTGAGCGACTGGATGCGATCGGAGACAAGGGTGCCATCTTCGACGGCTATCCGCGCACCCAGGCCCAGGCAGAAGCGCTCGACAAGCTGCTCTCCGAACGGGGCCGGAAACTCGACTATGTCATCGAACTGACCGTCGACGTTGAGGCCTTGGTCGAACGGATTACCGGCCGCTTCAGTTGCGCCCAGTGCGGCGCCGGCTACCACGACCGCTTCAAACGGCCGAAGGTCGAAGGCACTTGCGACGTGTGCGGGTCGGGGGAGTTCAGGCGCCGTCCCGACGACAATGAAGCGACCGTGCGTACCCGCATGGAAGAATATCGCGCCAAGACCCGCCCGATCCTGCCGTTTTACGAAGCCAAGGGCGTGCTTGAACAAGTTGATGGAATGGCCAATGTCGATGTCGTCGCCGAAGCGATCGACTCCATTCTCGATCGCTAGATTGCAGCGCGTTTCAAGGTAATGAAGCGATAGGCGGGCTTGCCGTCCGCAGCCGTGAAATTCTCGCGGTGGGTTTCCAGCCACGGACCGGTCAAGCGCGGGTCGGGCATTGCGACATCGCCATCATAATCCTCAAGCACCTCGGTCAGCTCGATCCTGCGCGCATGGTCCATGAACAAGGCGAAGACTTCCGCCCCGCCGATCACCGACAAGGGGCCATCGGAAACCGCGCTTAGCGCCTCGGTTATGCTGTGGACGACCTCGGCCCCCGGCGCGGTGAAATCACGGTTGCGGGTCAGAATTAGGTGGCGCCGTCCGGGTAGAAGCCCGGGCAGGCTGTCGAATGTCTTGCGTCCCATCACCATCGCGCTGCCCATGGTCAGCGACTTGAAATGCTTGAGGTCCGCCGGAAGATGCCACGGCAGGCTGTTGTCCTTGCCGATCGTCCCGTTTTGCGCGCGCGCAACGACCATGAAGACTTCGCTTGGCATGGCCCGACCTTAGGTTGATTGCTAAAGCCGGTCCATGGACCATATCCACAAAATGATCGGCGAGGCGGCAACGCTCCTTGGCTCGAAGGGCGTAATCACAAACGCGGATGACATCGCTCCGTGGCTGACCGACTGGCGCGGGCGTTTTACGGGCAAAAGCGCGGCGATCCTTGCCCCCCTCGACACCAAGGAAGTTGCGGCGATCGTTCGGCTTGCAGCGCAGCACAAGGTGCCGCTGGTTCCCCAAGGCGGCAATACCGGCATGTGCGCGGGCGCAACCCCGCCTGCCGACGGCTCAGCGTTGATCCTGTCGCTACGACGGATGAACGCGGTCCGCAGCGTCGATCCCGAAGCGCGCCTGGCGATTGCCGAAGCGGGCGTAGTGCTTGAGACCCTCCATCGCCGCGTGGCCGAGAACGCAATGCGCTTTCCCCTGACGCTCGGTGCCAAGGGAAGCGCGACCATCGGGGGGCTGTGTTCGACCAATGCCGGGGGCACGCAGGTGCTTCGGTTCGGAACGATGCGGGCGCTGGTTGCGGGGGTCGAGGCGGTACTTCCCGACGGTTCAATCCACGATGGCCTGGGTGCGCTCAAGAAGGACAATCGCGGATACAACCTCGACCAATTGCTGTTGGGCGCCGAAGGGACGTTGGGGATCATTACCGCGGCGGCGCTTCGCCTGGTTCCGGCAATCGCCCGCCGCACTGTCGCGTGGGTCGGTACCGACGACCCGGACAAGGCCCTTTCGCTGCTGCGCTTCCTTGAAGCGCGCACCGATAACGTGGAAGGATTCGAACTGGTCCCCGGCGACAGCTTGGGATTGGTGCTTCGGCATATCCCGGACACCCGCGCGCCGCTCGGCGAGGCACATGACTGGAACGTCCTGGTCGAAGCAACGAGTGATGACCCGCAGCAACCTCTGGACGCACAGATCGCGGCGCTGCTGGACGGCGCGATGGAGATAGGCCTGATCGCCGACGCGACGATCGCTGCGAATGACACGCAGGCCGAGGCGTTATGGAAATTGCGCGACAGCATTTCGGAGGCCGAGCGCGCGGAAGGTCAGACACTTGCGCATGACATCTCCGTTCCGGTCGAGGCGATGCCTGGCTTCATCCGGGATGCCTCGCGCAAACTCGAACACGCTTTTCCGGGCGCGATCGCAAGCGCTTTTGGCCACCTTGGCGACGGCAATGTCCATTTCCATGTCCGCGCGGGCATCCGCGGCGGCCCCGACTGGTATGACGTTGAAGGACAAGTGATCACCCGGCTGGTCGATGATCTCGTCACCGCCGCAGGCGGCTCGATCAGCGCCGAGCACGGCATCGGCCAGATGAAGCGCGCAGAGCTTGAACGGCTTGCTCCGCCGGGGCGCGTTCAGGCGTTGCGCGCGATCAAGCAAGGGCTTGATCCCGACGGGCTCATGAACCCGGGGAAGCTGGTGCCATAGCCGCGACTGCCGGGTCGGCAAGGGAACCGTCCTTCTTCACCGTCGGGACCTTGGCAAAGGGCTTTCCGGGCACTCCGGTGCCAAGCAGTCGCCCGTCCATTTCCGTTCCGTAATAGGTCGCGAAACCCTGGAAGTTCTTCTTCGCATTCTCGGCCACGGTGCCGGTCTGCCGAACGTCCTTAGGCCGGGGCCGGCTGTTCATGAAGGCGGCGACGTCCCACGCTTGTTGTTCGGTCAGGCTGCCTGGCTTGTCGAATGGCATATTGGCCTTGATGAACGAGGCTGCGGTGCTGATGACGGCCATTCCTGCGCCCCAGTTATAGCTGTGCGCACCCCACAGCGCGGGATAGACCACCGAACCGTCATTGGGATTCTGCGCCCCTGCGCCATCGGGCCCGTGGCAAGCAGCGCAGACATTGTTGTAGACGATCTTGCCGCGCGCCGGGTCATAGCCATCGGCGGGCTTGGCGAGGTCGGGATATCCGCGCCCTTCCAGCGCGGTATATTGAGCCGCGCCCTTGGATACCCAGGCGAAATAGATTTCCAGGTCCTTGTACACATCCGACCCCTGAGGCGGTGCCTTGCCCGCGGGGCTGGCCTGGGCGTTCATCGAATGGTTGAAACAGCCTTCGATGCGGTCGGCCATGGTCGAGATGGCATCGGTCTTCTTGCGATATTGCGGGAACATTGGCCAGGCGCCCCACATCGGCGCGCTGCCCGCCTTGCGGCCGGTGTCGATATGGCAATTGGTGCAGGCAAGGCCATTGCCGACGAACTGCTTCGATTCCTCGGCGGCATAGGTCATGTTGAAGATCTGCATTCCGCGGCGGATCGCATCGGCTTCGGGGCCATCTTCAAGCTGGGCCAGGGTCGGGGGGACGAAACTGGCATCGGTGCTGCCGCCGCCGCCGCCGCCGGTGCTCCATCCGCCGGGCAGGTTGCGTTCGGTCTTGATGCTCATCAGCGCGACCGCGGTTATCACTGCTCCAAGCAGGAAGATGGCGATCGCGGCACCAAGCTTGAGCAGTGCTGGCTGGCGCGCACGAACATCGTCCTCAAGCTCGCGCTCATAGTCCTTGGCCCGTTCGCGTGCGCTTTTCGCCATGTTTCGATGCTCCCCCCTGTTTTACCCACGCTTACCCCAGAAAGAATGAGAGCATGAACGCGGCCACCCTGCAAGATGGAAGCGTTCAGTCCGCTGGCAATCACGGCTCTAACTGGATGGGAGCGAGCCCGTCTGCCGCAGGGCTTCGCCAAGGCCGAGCGCGACGGCGGTTGCGACGTTCATCGAGCGCACTTGTGGTCGTAACGGAAGTCGAATGCGAGAATTGCAGACCTCCACCACCTCCGGAGGCACGCCCGCGCTCTCCTTACCAAACAGCAGAACGTCGTCCCGCATGAACGGGAACTCGTAAGCTGAAACCTCGCTTTTCGTCGTGAACAGGACCAGCCGGTGCGACCCGATGCTTTCCCGAAAGCTTTCAAAGTCGGCATGACGCGTGACCGCGACATGGTCGATGTAATCCATCGCGGTTCGGCGGACTCGTCGATCATCCCATCTGAACCCCATCGGCTCGATCAGGTCCACTGCCGCGCCGAGGCACGCCCCCAGCCGCAAGACGGCGCCGACGTTTCCAGCAATCTCAGGTTCGAAGAGGGCTACGCGCATTTGCTGTCAGTGCACATCACGCGGGGGATGTGCAACGACCCACCAAGCCGCCTCAGCGCCCATCGCTTTTCCAGAGCGGAGGAATATTGGCGCGCCCGGCAGGACTCGAACCTGCGACCACGAGCTTAGAAGGCACGTGCTCTATCCAGCTGAGCTACGGGCGCGCACTTGGGTATTTATGAGGGCGGAGCCGGGTCCCCGCAAGCCGACTGGGCCTGGTCAGGCGACCGTTTCCAGCAAACCTTCGAACAGGCGTCTTCCGTCGGTGCTGCCATGAGCGTCTTCGATCACCCGTTCGGGGTGCGGCATCATGCCCAGCACATTGCCGCTTTCGTTCAGGATCCCGGCGATTGAGCGGGCAGAGCCGTTGACCTCGCCGCCATAGCGAAAGGCGACGCGGCCTTCGCCCTCTAGCCGGTCGAGAGTCGCGCTGTCGGCCTGGTAATTGCCGTCGTGGTGGGCGACCGGGACGATGATTTCCTCGCCCTGGTCGTAGCGCGTGGTGAACAGGCTCTGGGCGTTTTCCACCTTTAGGGCCACCTCACGGCAGACGAAGTGCAGGCCCGCGTTGCGCATCAGCGCGCCGGGCAACAGCCCGGCCTCGGTCAGAATCTGGAAACCGTTGCAAATACCGATCACCGGAACCCCGCGCGCTGCCGCCTGCTTGACCGCGCCCATGATCGGGGAACGCGCCGCCATTGCCCCGGAACGCAGATAGTCGCCATAGGAAAAGCCGCCTGGAATGGCGATGAAATCGGTCCCTTCGGGAAGGTCGGTGTCCCGGTGCCAGACCATCGCCGGCGTCTTGCCCGTGACCTTGGTCAGCGCCACCGCCAAGTCGCGGTCGCAATTGGACCCGGGGAAAACGATGACCGCGCTGTTCATCTTCTAAGGCTCCTGACCCGTATCGGGCCCTCAAATAATCACGAATTGTGCGGGAAATTTGGCATTTCGGAAGACCTGCTTTGATGTCAGGCGTCGTGCAGCTTTTCGATCCGGAAATTCTCGATCACCGTGTTGGCGAGCAATTGCTTGCACATTGCCTCGATCGCGGCATCGTCGGTGCCCTCGGCAAGGTCGAGTTCGATCAGCTTGCCCTGGCGCACTTCGTTGACGCCCTTGAACCCAAGCCCTTCGAGGGCGTGATGAATGGCCTTGCCCTGCGGGTCTAGGACCCCGTTCTTCAAGGTGACGAAAACGCGCGCTTTCATGGGGCCTGCCGATCGCTGGTTATGAAACTGGGCGCCCTATGCCCGGCATGGGCTTTGCGGGCAAGGATTTACCCTTTGTTTACCATCTCAAGAGCAGAATCTAGTCCAAGCGGGTGTGGTTGTGTTTCGTCCGCGCTGGAGGAGGAAAGACCATGGTCGGCCTATCAAGCGCCATGTTCATCGGCCTGTTCGCATTCGGCGGCCAATATTTCGGGTGGAGCGACCCGCACCAGAAAGTGCAGTTCGCCCTTGCGGTGAGTTTTATCCTGGGGATCGTCAGCGGGTACAAGGTTCACGCCTGATTTTCGCGACCGCGCAATGTACCATTGCTGACGTAGCGTCACCCTTGCAAGGGCAGGGGCAAAAGTCCTAGCGAACCTTCCAAGCCCCAGGAGGATTTGCATGACCAGCCCGATTTCGACCCGCAAGCACGGCGATATTCTTATCATCACTTCGAACAACCCGCCGGTGAACGCCCTTGGTCATGCGGTGCGCGAAGGACTGGTCGCGGGGATCGAGCAAGCGCAGGCCGACGACAGCGTCAAGGCGGTGGTAATCGCGTGCGAAGGACAGACCTTCTTCGCCGGTGCCGATGTCAGCGAATTCGGCACTCCAAAGGCGTTCGCGCAGCCAATGCTTCCCAATGTCGTCGACATCATCGAAAATTCTTCGAAGCCGGTGGTGGCGGCGATCCACGGCACCGCGTTGGGCGGCGGCCTGGAAGTCGCGCTGGCCTGCCACTACCGGGTCGCGCTTCCCACTGCCAAGCTTGGCACGCCCGAAGTCAAGCTGGGCCTGTTGCCCGGTGCTGGCGGAACCCAGCGTCTGCCGCGGGTCGCGGGGGTCGCGACCGCGCTCAAGCTTGCCGCACTCGGAGCGCCGATCTCCGCCACGGAGGCATGTGAGGTCGGCCTGGTCGACCGCATAGTCGAAGGCGATTTGCTGCAGCACGCAGTCGCTTATGCGGACGAGGTGAAGGACATTCGGCCCTTGCCCAAATCCTCTGAGCGGCAGGACAAGGTCGACAATGTCGATCCGGCGATCTTCGATGAATTCCTCAAGGCCAATGGCCGCAAGCTCAAGGGCTTCGAGGCACCGGCCAAGAACATCGAGGCGGTGCGGATCGCGACCCAGAAGCCTTATTCCGAAGGCGTTCTGGACGAGCGCAAATTGTTCATGGAACTGATGGCCAGCGACCAGGCCAAGGCGCAGCAATATTTCTTCTTCGCCGAACGCAAGTCGAACAAGATCGATGGCCTTCCCGAAGACACCAAGCCGCGCGACATCCGCAAGGTCGGCGTCATTGGCGCAGGCACCATGGGTGGCGGCATTTCGATGAATTTCCTGTCGGCCGGAATCCCGGTGACGATCGTCGAAATGGGTCAAGAGGCACTCGACCGCGGAACCTTGCTGATGCGCAAGAATTACGAGGCGACCGCAGCCAAGGGGCGGATGACGTCCGAGCAGGTCGAGCAGGCGATGGGATTGCTCACCCCAACGCTCGACTTCGACGCACTCAAAGACTGTGACCTGATCATCGAGGCGGTCTACGAAAACATGGACGTCAAGAAGGACGTGTTCGGACGGCTCGACAAGATCGCCAAGAAGGGCGCGATCCTGGCGTCGAACACGTCGTACCTCGACGTCAACGAGATTGCCGCCTCGATCAGCCGTCCGCAGGATGTGCTTGGCCTTCATTTCTTCTCCCCCGCCAACATCATGAAACTTCTGGAAGTGGTGCGCGGCGACAAGACTGCGCCCGACGTGCTGCTGACCGCCATGCAACTGGCCAAGAAGATCAGGAAGGTGCCGGTGATCGCGGGCGTGTGCCACGGCTTCATTGGAAACCGGATGCTCATGCCGCGCCAGATCGAGGCGACCAAGCTGCTTTTGGAAGGCGCGAGCCCGGAACAGGTCGACCGGGTCCATGTCGAGTTCGGGATGCCGATGGGGCCGTTCCAGATGGCTGACCTGGCGGGGGTCGACATCGGCTGGCACCGCGACCCCAACCGGATCGAGAATATTCGCGACAAGTTGTGCGCGATGGAACGCTGGGGGCAGAAGAAGGGCGCGGGCTTCTACGATTATGACGACAAGCGTCGACCCAGCCCGTCGCCTGTTGTGGCCGAGGTGATTTCGGACTTCGCCCGCGCGCAAGGGGTGGAACGGCGCGACATCACCGATCAGGAAATCGTCGAGCGCACCCTCTACCCAATGGTCAACGAGGGCGCCAAGATCCTTGAGGAAGGGATTGCCCAGCGCGCATCCGATATCGATGTCGTGTGGGTCTATGGCTATGGCTGGCCGGTTTATCGCGGCGGCCCGATGCACTGGGCCGACAGCGAAGGACCGGGCAAGATCGTTGACGGTCTAAAGCGGCAAGAACAGCGGATGAAGCCTGAATTCAGCTTCTCGAAACTCCTTATTGACAAGGCCGGCAAGGGTGAGAAGTTCGGGCGTTAATGCTGGTCAATCGTTGTCGCACGGGAACCGAGTCGCAAGTTCGCGCGGCTGAGCTTGCCTTGCTCAACGCTCCGTTTGGTCCGGGCGGCTGGGACGAGGCGATCCATGCTGCGGCCATTGCCTGTGGCGGGCGCGGCGCCAATCTTGTCCGGTTGGGCGGCAGCCTGCCTACGTTGAACATCATCACCGGCCAAGATGCGGACCGTGCGCACCGCTATTTGGCATGCCCAGATCTGTGGGGGCCGGAGAACTGGCGGGTCGGTTCTGCCCAGCAGGCAATGGCGGTAAGTTTCGACAGCCACTATCAGTCGTATCGCGCAGCGATTGCCACTTCGACCTATGATGACGCCGCCTTGGATCTCGACATGGAGTTTGGGTGCCAGGCGGTCCTCGCCGAAGACGGGGCAGGGTTCGTCGGCTTGGCAATCATCCGTGGACGGCGGGAGGGACGGTGCAACCCCGACGCCGTCGCAACCTTCAAGCGCCTGGTTGTAACCGCCGAGCGCGCGGTCCGCGCCGAGCGTGCGCTTGGCGGCGAAGCGGCAGAACTCGCAAGCGGGCAACTCGATAGGCTCTGTGTGCCGACCATGCTCACCGACGGTCACGGAATTGTCCAGGCGATGAGCCCGGCCGCAGAGGCGGTGGTGATCAGCGGCCGGGTTGCCCGGATGCGTTTTTCCTCGCTCAGCCTGGTCGATCCCGAGGAGGATCTGCGTTTCCAGGCAGCGCTTGGGGCGCTGTTGCGCTTCGACCAACGTCGCGGGTGCACAACGGAACTCGCTTTTCCCGACGGTCGGCGCATCGGCCTGGTCCACCGGCCACCTGTCCATGGCGGACTGGGATTCGAGCCGCAATTATCGCTCACCCTGTTCGGCGACTGGATTTGATTTGAGCGCGCGGCGACAAGGCGTCCCGAAACGAGCCTGCTTCTCACCGACTAGATCAGGCAGGACGCTTCTTTGTCCCCGCGTCGAGAAGCGCGAGCATCGCCATCGCCGCAGCGGCCACCGCTGCGCTGGTGAGGAAGGTCGTGCTGCTGCCGTAGCGGTCCCACAGCATTCCCGCGCCTAAGCTTGCGGCAAGGGCTGCAATTCCGCTGACGAACCAGAACGCGCCAAAGCTGGTCGCGCGAAGGGTATCGGGCGCGCCGTCCGCAATCATTCGGCTGAAGATGCCTTGCGTCAGCGCCATGTGCGCACCCCACAAGGCGGTCCCGCCAAGCACGCCGAGCAGCGTCGCGCTGTGCGCAAGAACAAGATTGCCCGCAATCAGCAGCGCGATCCCGGCAAGCAGGATGGTCCGGGGCGCGACCCGGTCGCTCAAGGTGCCGGCCGGGTAAGCGAGAATGACGAACGCAAGGTTGAAGACCACCAGGGTCAGCGGTGACCAATTTTCACTCAGGCCCACTTCGATCCCCTTGAGGATCAGGAAGGCCTCCGAAAAACGGGCAAGGCCGAACAGGAATCCAACTGCAAGCAGCCTCCGGGTGTCGGGGGTGATGTCGCGAAATCCCGCAAGGACCGGTTTTCCCTGTGCATCGGCATCGCGATGGCGGGCCGGCTCACGTAGCGCGATCCAGGCCAGTGCCAGCGACAGGACTGCGGGAATGACCGCGATCCAATATACCGCGCGGATATCGCCCGACAGCAGCACCATCAGTGCTATCGCCACGACCGGCGCAACCAGCGCGCCGAGGGTGTCGAGCGACTGCCGCAAGCCATACGCCCGCCCGCGATCCTGCTGGGCGACTTCGTCGGCGATCATCGCGTCGCGCGGGCTTCCCCGAATGCCCTTGCCGATACGGTCGGCGAACCGCGCTGCCATCAGCGCCGGCGCACTTGCAGCGATCGGGAATAAGGGCTTGGCCAGGGCCGCCATTCCATAGCCGAGCAGGATCAATGGCTTGCGCCGGTTGGTGCGGTCGGAAATCCGCCCCGAACCCAGCTTGGCGAAATTCGCGGTCGATTCCGCGATCCCGTCAATGGCCCCCAGCGCGGTCGCTGGAAGGCCAAGAACGATGGTCACGAACGCCGGTAGAAGCGCGTGAAAAATCTCGCTCGACAGGTCCATCAGCATGCTGACGAAGCCCAGGATCCAGACATTGCGAGGAAGTGGAGTGCGTGCCGGTTTCACGAATGACAGCCATGCCAATTATAGCTGGAGGTGCAAGCCGCAACGTCGTCACGCCCGCGCAACAATTGACAGACGCGAAAGATTTGATAGCATAAATTCATGCTAGGGAATCTCCGCCCGGACGATCTTTCAGAACGGCTGTCGGTGCTTGCCCAGGGCTGGATTGCAGACGAGCCTGCAGCCCGGGCCGATCGCGCGCAGCGGCGACTTTTATCGGTCATTGCCGAACAAGGGCCTGCAACGCTTAATGAAGTCGCGCACCATCTGAAACGTGGAGCCCCCTCGGTCAGCCGCGGGGTCGATACGCTGGTGCGTGCGGGCCTGGTCAATCGCGCGCAGGACCCGCGTAACCGCCGACGCCTCTCTCTCACCCTGACCGATGCGGGTAAGAAGCGGCTGGCCCAGCCGGGTCATCATGGCGCAATCGCCGACCGGCTTGCGCGGTTCGCGCAGAGCGAGCTTCGTGCGATAGAGCGGGCGATCGAAATCCTCGAAGCGAAGCACTGACGCGCCGAAATTCGCGTTGTTGCGTTGCAACATGGGCGCGTATCGGCTAGGGGCGCGCCAACCCCATTTTTACGGAAAATTCGATGTCCCTTCGCAACGTGGCGATCATCGCCCACGTCGACCATGGCAAGACAACGCTCGTCGACCAGCTGTTTCGCCAATCCGGCACCTTCCGCGACAACCAGCGCGTGGAAGAACGCGCCATGGATTCCAGCGACCTTGAGAAAGAGCGGGGCATCACCATTCTCGCCAAGTGCACCTCGGTCGAATGGAACGGCACCCACATCAATATCGTCGACACCCCCGGCCACGCCGATTTCGGCGCCGAGGTTGAGCGTATCCTGTCGATGGTCGATGGCGTGATCCTGCTGGTCGACGCCGCCGAAGGGCCTATGCCGCAGACCAAGTTTGTTACCGGCAAGGCACTCGGCCTTGGCCTAAGGCCGATCGTCGTCGTCAACAAGATCGATCGTCCCGACGCGCGTCCAGCCGAAGTGCTCGACGAGGTGTTCGAATTGTTCCTCAACCTGGAAGCCAGTGACGAGCAGCTCGACTTTCCGGTGCTCTACGCTTCGGGCCGTGCAGGCTATGCGGGCACGCAAGACACGGTTCGTGATGGCAATTTGACGCCATTGTTCGAAACCATCGTCAGCCATGTTCCCGAACCGGGCCTTGACCCGTCGGCCGAGTTCAAGATGCTCACCACCCTGCTCGATCGTGACAATTTCCTTGGTCGTATTCTTACCGGCCGGATCGAAAGCGGGACTCTGAACGTCAACGATCCGATCCGCGCGATGGACGTCAACGGCAAGGTTGTCGAGGACGGCCGAGTGAGCAAGCTGTTCGCCTTCGAGGGCCTTGAACGGGTTCCGGTCGAAAGCGCCAGGGCCGGGGACATTGTGGCCATCGCCGGCCTGGTCAAGGCGACCGTGTCGAACACCATCGGCACTACCCAGATCAGTGAGCCGTTGACGGCGCGCGAAATCGATCCACCGACGCTTTCGATGACCTTCGCGGTCAACGACAGCCCATTTGCCGGCAAGGACGGCGACAAGGTGCAGAGCCGCGTGATCCGCGAACGCCTTGAACGCGAGGCCGAGGGTAATGTCGCAATCCGCGTCTCGGAAACCCCTGGCGGTGAAGCGTTCGAGGTTGCCGGTCGCGGCGAACTTCAGCTGGGGGTGGTGATCGAGACCCTTCGGCGCGAAGGCTTCGAGCTTGGCATTTCGCGACCGCGAGTCCTGTTCCGCGATGGCCCCGATGGCCGCGAAGAACCTTATGAGACCGTGGTCGTCGACGTCGACGATGAGTTTTCAGGCACCGTCATCGACAAGATGGCGATGCGCAAGGCCGAGATGACCGACATGCGCCCGTCGGGCGGCGGCAAGACCCGGCTGATGTTTTCCGCGCCGTCGCGCGGGCTGATCGGCTATCACGGCGAATTCCTGTCGGACACGCGCGGTACCGGCATCATGAACCGCCTGTTCGAGAAATACGGCCCCCACAAGGGCCGGATCGAGGGCCGCCAGAACGGAGTCCTGATCTCGATGGAAAAAGGGCCGGCGGTCGCTTACGCGCTAAGCGCGCTGGAAGACCGCGGAATCCTGTTCATCTCGCCCGGCGAAATGCTCTACGAAGGCATGGTGATTGGTGAAAACGCCAAGCCGCAGGACCTTGAGGTCAATCCGCTAAAGTCCAAGCAGCTGACCAACTTCCGCGCCTCCGGGCCCAAGGACGAAGGCATTCGCTTGACCCCGCCCAAGCGGATGAGCCTGGAACAGGCAATCGCCTATATCCAGGACGACGAGTTGGTCGAAGTCACCCCCAAGGCGATCCGCATCCGCAAGCGCCATCTCGACCCGCACGAGCGTAAGCGCGAATTGCGCAAGATGGAAAACGCCTAGTTCGCAGCGGTCGGTCCGGCAGAATCCATCACGGTGAGTTGCTGACCGGTGGTGGTTTCGGTCATCGCCGCGTCGGTCACCAGCATCGTCGTTCCCGGAACGATTTCTGCACGCAGGGCGGCAAGAAACGCAGGATCGATTCCGATCCTTCCAAGGATGCCGATGTCGAAGCTCTTGCCGGCCTCGCTGGAATTGCCCGGTACATCGACGTACACCCACTTGGGCTTACCGTCCTGTATCCCGGCGTAGGTGACGACCTTGGTCGCATTGTCCGACTCCGCCATGGCGACTTTCGAACGGCCGATCTCGACCCCGTCGCGTAGTACCAACAGGCGCTGGCTGCCGCGCGACACCACCAGCGTCAGTGGGCCGGTGGGCGAAGCCGCCGGGTTCCAGACATAATCCTGGCCGGGCGCCAATGGAGCGACCTGGCCGGTCAGGCCGGGCTCCAGCAGGTCCGCGGTTTCGCTTGGCATCGGGGTGCCCGCGTCGCCCGACACGATCACCGTTCCGCCCATGTGCGTGATCCCGAACAAAAGCTTTGCGAAATCATAGGGCAAGTGAATGCAGCCGTGGCTCATCGGATAACCCGGAAGCCCGCCGGCATGAAGCGCAACCCCGCCCCAGGTCAGCCGCTCCTGGAACGGCATCGGCGCGTTATTATAGGTTGAGCTGTGATGGTCGGCGTCCTTCTGGAGGATCGAGAATACGCCGGTCGGGGTCTCGTGACCCGGCTTTCCCGATGACACGGTCGAGACCGCGATCCGGATTCCGTTGCGATAGACCGTCGCGGTCTGGTCGCTGAGGTCGACATAGACCAGCACCGGACCGGCCGGGGCAATTTCCGGCGCCCATACCCACTGGCCCGGCTTCAGGCTCTCGGCCTTTCTTGCAAGGTCGACGCTGGACGAATTTGCCGCGCCCTGGGCGAAGCTGGGTTGTGCCGACAGTAGCAATGCCGCAGCAGCGGCGGAAACGAGCCAACGAACCATCATTATTCCCCCTTGTGTTCCGAACCGGCGATTATCGCCCCATTGTCTCGATCAATGCCCACTCTTCCTCTCGGACCGGCGCGACCGACAGCCGCGATTGGCGGATCAACTCCATGTCTTTGAGGCGCACTTCGCGCTTGATTGCCTTCAACGATACCGGGCCAAGCGCCTTAACCGGCTCAACCCGCACCGAAGTCCATTCGTTATCCTTGGGATCGGGCGCCGGGCCGCGCACGACTTTCATGATCCCGACGACCGATGGATCCTTTAGCGAACGATAGAAGAAGGCGAGGTCGCCGACCTTCATCGCGCGAAGGTTAAGGCGCGCGGCGTAATTGCGCACGCCATCCCACTCCGTCCCGCCGTCCCGGACCAGGTCGTCCCAAGCGTAGCTCGCAGGTTCCGATTTCATCAGCCATTTTGCCATTGTCGCAAAAGCTCTAATCGGGTCCTGCGGTGAGTGGAAGGCTAGAGCGGGTGAATGGAGCCGATTTTTCCTCGTCAGCTTGAAAAAACCGTTGAAATCCAAAGGTTTCCCTCTCTTATCGCAGACTATGAACGGTTCACCGCTGAGAGGTTTGAAGCAAGCGCCAAACCCCCTAAATGATCATTCAACGAAACGAGAGCAGTGAGCCGCGACAAGGCGACCCGGGGAGGGTCGGGCGGTTCCTTGGCAAGACGGGCCAGACGGTCCGGGGATATCAACGAACAAAAGCGCCATAGCGCTGCCGATGTCCCCGCCGAACGGCCCGCCATTTAGGGCAAATATCAATGATGAAGTTTCTGGGGCGTCGCGGCCTTGCCGCGGCGATGGGGATTTTCGCGTTTTCGATCAGTGCGACCGGCGCTTCGGCGCAGTCAGCCACCAGCGCGCCGGCACAGGCCGCGGGTGACCTCAAGGTTCCGGCGGTCAGCTATTCGCTGAATTCGGCCCAGACCTCGGCGCTTGCCACTGCGGCGCCGATGACCGCCGCGATGAGCGCGGTCCAGACCGTCGGCGGTTCGCTGGTGCGCAATTCGTCGATCGGGATTGAGGCCGCGTGGCTGTATCAAGGCGGCTGGCCGCTTTATGCGTTGGTCGATCGCTATGCGACCAACGCGCAGCTTGACGAGCAGATGACCTGCCTCGCCACCGCGGTATTTTTCGAGGCGCGCGGCGAGAGCCTTGAGGGGCAGATTGCAGTTGCCAAGGTCGTCATGAACCGTACGGCATCGACCAAATATCCCGACAGCTGGTGCGAGACGGTCAAGCAGCCGTGGCAGTTCAGCTTCGTCCAGAAAGGCCAGTTCCCGCGGGTCGACATCAATTCCTATTCCTGGGCTAAGGCGCAGTCCGTTGCCCTTCTTGCAGCCAGCGGCGCGATCCCGACGCTTCAGGACGATGTGCTGTGGTATCATGCGGATTATGTCGCCCCGGCATGGGGACCGCGCCTTCACAAAGTGTCGAAAATCGGCGCTCATATCTTTTACCGGGCGTAAACAAGCGTCCATTGCCCTCGCTTCGGCGCGGCGACGAGTCCACCTGCCGTAAATCACGGTTACCGGGGATTCGCACCGCGCCGAAGTCGCGTCAGGCTAGGGCCTTGAAGATGCGCCGCTTTTGCCGACGCATCAGGGAGGAGGGCCAGTCCCGATGCTTCGGATCCTGATTGTCGAGGATGACCGGCAACTTGCCGAGACGCTCAAATATCTAGTCGAGGAAAACCCGCGCTATTCAGTAGTCGCGATGGCGCAGGACGCAGACGGGGCAATCGCTGCCGCCGAAGCCCACCTGCCGGACCTTGCGCTTCTCGACCTCCATCTTGCCAACGCCAGCACTGGCTTTCCGGTCGCGGTTCGCCTTGCGCAAATGGGGATCGCGTGCCTGTTCGTTTCGGGCAAGGCGCCGACCTTTCCGATGCCCGACCTGGCGCTTGGGTGCCTGATGAAGCCGTTCACCTGCGAAGACGTGCATCGCAGCCTCGCCACCGCAGAGGACGTGTTGCGCGGCCGCGAGACTCTTCGCCCAAGGCTCCCCGATAACCTGTTGCTGTACGACAATCCTTCCTGCGCGCCCGAACCGGAAGCGTTGCAGGAAGCGGAAGCGGATGGGTTCATCCCTTCGCGGCGGACGTTCCGGACCCGCCTCGAACATTGGATCTCGGGGTACAATGTAGCCAATTAGCGCGTCCGCCTGTCTCCAGACCCTGAAGTCAGTAACGAAGGATGGGCGCGGCCGAATAGGCGCGCTAAGCATGGGTCATGGCCGCTTTTTCGCCGATCGCCGACTATCTCCAACTCGGGGCGGGCCTAGCTGCAGGGTTGATGATCGGGATTGAGCGCGGCTGGCGGCTGCGAAAACGCAAAGATGGCACCCGTGTGGCGGGAATTCGAACCTTCGCTTTGACCGGCTTGGTCGGCGCCGTGATCGCGCTGGCCGCCACGACGCTTGGCACCGGTCTCGCGATGCTCCTTGCACTCGCTGCGGCGGGAGCCTTGCTGATCAGCCACTTCCGCGCCGATGAGGAAATCAGTGCGACCAACACGCTTGCCACTTTGCTGACCCTTGGCCTTGGCCTGCTTGCAGGGTCGGGGCGGCCTGATCTGGCAATCGCGGCGGCGGCAGTGGCAACCTTCATCCTGGCCATGCGGGTCGAACTTCACCACCTCGTCGCGCGCCTCGACACGATGGATGTGAAGGCATTCGCACGCTACGCGGTGATTGCAGCCGCGGTGCTTCCATTTCTTCCCAACCGACAGATCGGGCCGCTTTTGGCGTGGAACCCATTCAAGCTGTGGCTGGTGGTGGTGCTGGTCACCGGTTTCTCGTTTCTGGGCTATATCGCCAACCGGACCGTAGGCGAAAAGCGCGGTACGCTTGTGATGGCGCTGATCGGCGGGGCCTATTCCTCGACCGCGGTGACCGCGTCGTTCGCGCAGCGCCTGGCGCGCGGCGAAACCGGCAGGCTTGAAGCCGGGATCGTCCTTGCAACGGCGGTGATGTACGTCAGGGTCCTGGTCCTTGTTGCCTTACTGACACCGGCCACGCTGGTGCCGTTCGCAACTACGCTTGCACCGGCAGTTCTGACCGGCTGGATTGCAGCTTTCGTCGCGTGGATGCGCTCGGGCGCCAACGGCAAGGGCGCCGCTGGCAACCCGACCGGCAACCCCATCGAAATTGTCCCGGCACTCGGCTTCCTGGCGATCGTAGCGGTCGGCGCGCTCGCCACCCGCTGGGCATCGCTGACCTATGGGGAATCGGGTTTCGCCGGGTCGTTGTTCATTACCGGCACGTTCGATGTCGATGCTGCAATCATCACCTTGTCCTCACTTGGCGGCAACGGGATAAACCAAGCACTCGCCGGGGTCGTGCTGGCCGGGACAGTGGTCGCTAACATGCTGTTCAAATTGGGTATCGCGGCAGCTTATGCGCGAAGCCGGGGGCGTGTCGCGCTGGCCGGGCTTGGTGTCAGCACATTGGTGCTGGGCGCGACCGTCGCATGGCGGCTGACGGGCCTCGTCTAGATCGTAAGGAAATGGATGCCCCGTGAGGATTCGAACCTCAATTGACGGAGTCAGAGTCCGTAGTCTTACCTTTAGACGACGGGGCAACGGCGGGCGCGGGAATGACGCGCACCGACGGGCGGCTCGATAGAAAGGGGCGCTTCGGCTGTCAACGCCTGCAATCGTCTGAAAAGCGTGCCAATTTGCGCCTTCGCCTTGCTTAAGTCCGGTAATCTGTGGTTAAACCCGTTCCAAGTCAGCCGCCAAGGGAGCGGTGCAGGAATAGAAACGGGCGTGGGTTATGGCACCAGGTGCCGCCAATGCGCCGGCCGCCCGCCAGGTCGAAAAGGGGGAGGTTCGGCATTCACGGGAAGCGCCGAACGGGCGCGATCATCCGCACTATCACAACAATCGCCACACCTATGGCGCGATTGACCTTGGAACCAACAATTGTCGCTTGCTGGTCGCTCGGCCAACCGGGCACGGCCTGCAAGTCATCGACGCTTTCTCGCGCATCGTGCGGCTCGGCGAAGGACTGGCGCAGACCGGCGCCCTAAGCCAGGAAGCAATGGACCGCGCAGTTGCCGCGCTTGGCGTTTGCGCCGACAAACTTCGCCGCCGCAATGTCTCACTTTCGCGTTCGGTCGCAACCGAAGCGTGCCGGCGCGCCGACAATGGTGAGGAATTCGCCGAACGCGTTCGAAACGAGACCGGAATCCTGCTCGACATCATCGAGCCTGCGGAAGAAGCGCGGCTTGCCGTTTTGGGATGCCACAAGTTGCTTGAACCGGGGGACGGCCCGGCGCTGATCTTCGACATCGGCGGCGGTTCGACAGAGTTGGTGCTGGTCGACCAGGCCGACGGCCAACCCAAGATCCGAAGCTGGTGGAGTGCGCCGTGGGGGGTAGTCTCGCTGACCGAGAGCGAGGGCCACGAGGCGCTGGAAGGTCCCGACCGGATCAAGGCCTATGAACGCATGCGCCAGCGGGTCCGCCAAAGCTTTGCGCGCTTTGCCGATACCCTTCCCGACGACCATGAGGGAATTCGCCTGCTCGGGACCAGTGGGACAGTAACAACGCTTGCCAGCGTCCACCTTGCGCTTCCCAGCTATGACCGCCGGGCGGTCGACGGGCTGCACGTTCCGATTGAGGCGATGCAGAACGTGTCCGGGATGATCGCCGGGATGGACTATGCCGAACGTTCGACCCTGCCGTGCATCGGTGCCGACCGTGCCGATCTGGTGGTTGCGGGCTGCGCGATCCTTGAAGCGATCATGGAAATCTGGCCGGCGCGCAACCTTGGGATCGCCGACCGCGGCATTCGTGAAGGCATTCTTCGTTCGCTGATGGCGCGCGACGGCTGGCCGCTGTGACGTCCAAGACCCCGACGCAATGAAACGAATCCGAACCGCCAAGGGGCGCAAGGTCAGCTCGACGAAATGGCTCGAACGGCAATTGAACGACCCGTATGTCAAGCGCGCAAAGGCGGAAAATTACCGCAGCCGAGCAGCGTATAAACTGCTCGAGCTGGACGAGCGTTTCGCACTGTTAAAGGGCGTCAAGCGAGTGGTGGACCTTGGAATCGCGCCGGGCGGATGGAGCCAGGTCGTGCGCCGTCATCACCCGGCCGCGCATATCGTCGGGATCGACCTTCTGCCCACCGACCCGATCGAGGGAGTGACGATTTTCGAGATGGATTTCATGGCCGACGACGCGCCTGACAAGCTGCGTGCCGCGCTGGGCGGTGAGGCCGACCTGGTGATGAGCGACATGGCCGCCAACACCGTTGGTCATCCCCAGACCGACCATTTGCGCACCATGGGGCTGGTCGAAGCGGGGATGGATTTTGCCCGCGAGGTGCTTCGCCCAGGCGGCGCATTCGTTGCCAAGGTGCTAGCCGGCGGGGCCGACCACGGCCTGGTTGCCGCTCTCAAGCGCGATTATACAGCGGTCAAGCACGCCAAGCCGCCGGCAAGCCGCAAGGGTTCAAGCGAATGGTACGTCGTTGCCCAGGGCTTCAAGGGCCTTAGGCATGAACAAGGGGCCGAGGCGGAATGATCATCTCCGACGCCCATCGGTTCATTTTCGTCGCCATTCCCAAGACCGGCACGCATTCCGTCCGCCAGGCGCTGCGGCCGTACATGGGACCCAACGACATCGAGCAGGTGAAGCTGTTCGTCGACAAGGCGTTCCCGATCCCGCAACTCGCGCAGCTCGGCCACGGGCATATCTCGCTCCTGCAACTCAAGCCCTTCATGAAGCCCGAACGCTTCGCGGAGTTCACCAAGTTCGCGTTCGTCCGCAATCCGTTCGACCGGTTCGTGTCCTTCTGCGCATTCATGACCCGCACTACCGACGCATTTGACCGCGATCCCAAGGCGGTGATGAAGCAGATCCTGTTCGACCGGCCGCCAGAACAGCACGTGCTGTTCGCGCCGCAGCACATCTTCGTCACCGATGCCGAAGGAGCGCTGATTGCGGACGATATCGGCCGGGTAGAGGAGATGCAGGCCAGTTTCGACCGGATCTGCGACCGGATCGGCATTCCCCACGCCGAACTTGGCCGCGCCAATTCCTCGAAACGCGGCGACTATCGTCAATATTACGACCAGCAATTGATCGACGGGGTGGCGGCGCGTTACGGGCGCGATCTCGACCTGTTCGGCTACCAGTTCTAATATGCCGGCATGATGATCGCCCCCAATCCCCGCAAAACGCACAGCATTCGCCGCCTGGGGCCGGTCGATGTCACTGCACTGGCGCAAAGGGTCGCGGACATCCCCGAGGCCCTCTGGGATGCAGAGAATGCCGACAAGCCGAACCGTTTCGAAGCGCTGGGCGCTGCCCGCCACATCGTGTTCCGTTTCCTACCCACCATGGTCGATTGGCGCGAACCCTATGACCGGCCGTTGTGGGAGGAATGGAAGGATGTGCTGCTGCCGGTCATGGCTCAGGCGACTGCGCCCTATGGCTATCGCGCGGTTGATTACCCGCGGGTGATGCTCGCGCGCCTAAGGGCGGGGGCGGTGATCCAGCCGCACAAGGATTCCAATGCTGCCGCCAAGTGGCCGCACAAGATTCACGTCCCGCTGACCACCAACCCGCGATGCGCCTTCTTCATCGACGGTCAGTCCTTCCACTTGCCGGTGGGTGAGGCGGCCGAGGTTAACAACATGGGCGTCCACGGGGTCGAGAATCTGGGCGATGAAGACCGCATCCACCTGATTTTCGAAATGTTCGATCTCGATCAGCCAGCCCCCGATTGGCTTGAACCGGTCAAGACCCAGGTCGCAGCCCAGCAGGCCGCTGGGCGCGTCGGCGACGGGATGCGCTAGGAAACGGATGATGGGCGCCGGGACTAAGGGCTGGGACTAGCCCTTGTTCGCCTTGCGCGCCGCCGCAATCGCGTCCTTCAGCGCATCATAGCCGACTGCGCCGTTCATCACCTTGTCGCCGATTACGAACAAGGGCGTGCCGGTTGCGCCAAGCGCGCTCGCCAACTTGTAATTGCTTTGCAGCTCGGCCTCGATTTCGCGGTCGGGCTTGGGTTCGGCGGGAATGCCGGCGGCAGCAGCCGCGCGCGCAAGGGTCGCGGCGGTCGGCTTGCCCGCTTCCCACAAGGTGTCATGGAACTGGCCAAAGCGGCCAATCCTGGACGCCTGCAGTGACAGGCGCGCCGCGGTCGCACTTTGCGGGCCAAGGATCGGGAGTTCGCGATAGACGACTTTCAGCCGCGGATCCTCGGCGATAAGCTTGTCGATCGCGGCGTTGCTCGACTTGCAATACGGGCAGGCGTAATCGAAAAATTCCACCAGGGTCACATCGCCGTCGGCAGCGCCGCGCCAGTGGGCTGCGAACGGCTTTTCGATCTTGGCACGCTCAGTATCGAGAACCGGCTTGTATTGCGCGTCCTGGAGGGCGGCGACGGCGTCATTGAGGACTTGCGGGTCGTGCATCAGCCCGTCGCGCACGATCCGTCCGCTGATCAGCTGCGGGGCAAGTGCGAACAGGAACACCAAGGTCAGTGCAGAACCAAGGATTGCGCCCACCAGCGCCCAGCCGAAACTGCCACCGCCGCTTTTGTGCCCCGGTTGCGCGGGCGGTAGATCAGTCACGTTCGCGGCGGTCTTTCTTGTTCTTTTCCAATTCGGCCTTGGACACCATGGCAATATCCTGCGCCCTTAGCCAGTCCGGCGTGTTTTCGGGAATGTTCTTCAACGCCGCCTCGGCACTCGCCAGCGCCCGCCGGTTTTCGCCTTCAAGGTTGCTCCGCTCGGCGGTGGCAAGCGCGGCCCGCCCGATATCGCCCTCACTCTCGTAGACAATGCCCAATTGGTACCAGGCAAAGGGGTTCTGGTTATCGAGGCCGATCGATTCCTTGAGCACTTGCTTGGCTTCGGCGAAATTGCTGCGGTCTTCGGTGGCGACCAGGGCGTGGCCAAGCATCGATGCGATCAGCGGCGCGTGATTGGATCGCTCCGTCGCTTCGCGCAGCGGGTCGAGGGCGTCCTTCGGCTTTCCGGTCTCAAGCAGGATTTGGCCCAGAAGCTCAAGAAAATAGGGATTTTGCGGCTCGGCTGCCAGAAGCGCGCGCGCTTCAAGTTCAGCCTGCTGGGGATAGCCCCCGACATGATAGGCATAAGCGCGGGCATAATGCGCCTGAAGGCTTTTATCGTCAGGACCGTATTTCTGGGTCGCCTTGTTGGGGGAGGTGAACCCCATCAGCTTGGCCTTGACCAACTGGAAGCGGCTCTCAAGCGCGGGATCGACCGGCTTGTTCCAGGCCGGATCGGCCTTGAAGCCTTCGCGGAGCGAATCGATCCGCTCCCGCGACAGGGGGTGGGTGCGCCCGTAGCTATCCTTGGAATAGATCGCGAGGCGATATTCCTCGTCCTGCAACTTGCCGAAAAAGTCGAGCATTCCCTTTCCGCTGATCCCGGCAGTCGAGAGATAGACGCGGGCGGCTTGGTCGGCGGATGATTCCTCGCCGCGCGTAAAGGCCAAAAACTGGCCCATCGCCGCCTGCTGGCCCGCTGCGATGATCCCCATGCCGGCTTCGCCCGCGCCCGCGGCAAGCGCTATCGCGCCCAGGATCATGGTCGCAAGCGTAAGGCCAGCGGCCCCCTTTGCGCCCTGCTGAAGACGGATCGAGTGCCCACCGGCGACATGGCCTAATTCGTGGGCGATGACGCCCTGAAGCTGGTTGACGTTGTCCGCCGCGAGCAACAGGCCCGAGTGGATGTAGACCCGCTGGCCGGTCGCAACGAAGGCGTTGATCTCGGTGTCGTTCAACAGCACGACGTCTGTGCTCTTGGGGTCGAGCTTGGCAGCAATGATCAATGGACGGGCAATGTCGCGGAACAGCGCCTCTGTCTCAGTGTCTCGCAGGATTTCCCCGTCTGCGGCCAAAGCTGGCTGGACCAGTCCAAGCGAGAGTATCAGCGCAAGCATGAACATGCGCACGGCGCGAGTGAAAGCTCTCATGACCGCGTGGGTATCACATTCCGCGCTGAATGGGCGATGACCAGCGCGCTGCCGGTCATCGCCCGATTGGCTATCAGCCGAAGGTCCGCTGCCACCAGCCGCCGCGTCGCGGCTCATCCCCGTCGTCGGCGGAACCGTCGTTCGCGGATTGCGCGACCCGCGACTCGGCAGACGCGTCGGCCTTTTTGGCGCGCGACGCGCGTTTGGGCTTGGCGTCCGCCGCCGTCTCCTTGTCGGCCTGTGCAACAGGTTCTGCCGCCCCTTGCACTGCTTCTGACGCCGGCTCGGCCTTCTTGGCGCGGCTCTTGCGCTTGGGCTTTTCCTCAGCTGCAGGCGCAGCAGGAAGGCCACTGTCGGCTTCCGGCTCAAGCCCGGCATCAGCCTTCTTCGCCCGTGGCTTGCGCTTGGGCTTTTCGTCGGCGGCGGGCGCTTCGGGTTCGCTCGTCACGTCGGCTTTCTTCGAGCGGCTCTTGCGCTTGGGTTTTTCCTGTTCCTCGGTTGCCCCTGCGGATTCCAGCGGCGCTTCGGCTTCGACCGGGGTGTCGATCATCGGCGCGCTGTCGGGGCGAACTTCGCCTTCAACCGCATCACCGCGCGGACGGCGGCCCCGACCGCCGCGGCGACCGCGCCGTCCGCGCCGGGGACGATCGTCCTCGCCCGGGCGCTCATCTCTGCGCTCGTCGGTTTCGCTTTCCTCGGCCTTTTCGGTGGCCTCCAGCGGTTCATCACCATCCTCGTCATGACGATCGGTGCCGGTCCGGCGACCCCGTCCGCGTCCGCCACGGCGGCGGCGTCGGCGGCGTGACTTGTCGTCGTGAGCGAACGAGCCTTCACTATCGCCATCGCGATCCCGCTCGTCGGAGTCCTCGTCCTCGTCCTCGTCGTCGTCGAGGCTGATTTCGACCATGTCGTCATCGTCTTCGACCGGTGCAATCGCAGTGGGCGCGCGATAGTCGGTGGCCGGACGCGGTCCGGCGCTGTCGACGGTCATCTTGGCGCCTTCAAACTGCTCGTCGATCAGGATGTCGATCGACACGCCGTAACGCAGTTCGATCTCCGCCAATTCCGAGCGCTTTTTGTTGAGCACGTAAACTGCAGCCTCGCGGCCGGCGCGAAGGGTGATGAGGCTGCCCTTGCCGCGCGCGGCTTCGTCTTCGATCATTCGAAGCGCGGACAGGCCCGCCGAAGACGCGGTCCGCATGAGACCGGTGCCCTCACAATGCGGGCACGCCTTGGTCGAAGCCTCCAGCACGCCGGTGCGAAGGCGCTGGCGGCTCATTTCCATCAGGCCGAACGAACTTATGCGGCCGACCTGGATTCGGGCGCGGTCGTTCTTGAGCGCCTCCTTCATGGCCTTTTCAACCTTCCGGTTGTGGCTGTGCTGTTCCATGTCGATAAAATCGATCACGACCAGTCCGGCCATGTCGCGGAGGCGAAGCTGGCGGGCGATTTCCTGCGCCGCTTCAAGGTTGGTCATGAACGCCGTCTGCTCGATATTGTGCTCGCGCGTCGAACGGCCCGAGTTGATGTCGATCGAGACCAGCGCCTCGGTCGGGTTGATGACCAGATAGCCGCCGCTCTTCAGCTGGACGATCGGCTGGTACATCGCCGACAACTGATCCTCGGCCCCATAGCGCTGGAACAGGGGCGTCGATTCGCTGTGCTGGCGGACCCGTTTGACGTGGCTTGGCATCAGCAGCTTCATGAAGTTGCGCGCCTGCTTGTAACCGTCTTCGCCCTCGACCAGCACTTCGTCGATCTCTCGGTGGTAGAGGTCGCGGATCGCGCGTTTGACGAGGTCGCTGTCGCGGTAGATCAGCGCCGGAGCGCTGCTTGAGAGGGTCTTTTCGCGAATCTCGTCCCACAGTCGGGCAAGGTAGTCGAAGTCGCGCTTGATCTCGGTCTTGGTGCGCTCAAGGCCCGCGGTACGGACGATAAGCCCCATCGACTGCGGAAGCTTGAGGTCGGACATGATCGACTTAAGGCGTTTGCGGTCGCCGCTGTTCGAAATCTTGCGTGAAATGCCACCGCCGTGGCTGGTGTTGGGCATCAACACGCAATAGCGGCCGGCGAGGCTGAGATAGGTGGTGAGCGCAGCGCCCTTGTTGCCGCGTTCTTCCTTGACCACCTGGACAAGCAGCACCTGGCGGCGTTGGACGACGTCCTGGATCTTGTAGCGACGGCGCAGCGCCTGGCGCTTCTTGCGCACCTGTTCGACCGCGCTTTCGTCGACCGGCGATGCATCGCTGCCGGTGCCCGCCTCAGTGGTGGTGCCGGTGGCATGATCGTTTTCGCTGCCAAAGTGTTCGTCCCGACGATCGTCGGCATCGTCGTCGTCATGGTGGTCGTCATAACCATCCATGTCGTCGTCGGCAGCGGCGCGCAGCCGCTCTTCTTCGGCGGCGTGTTCAGCTTCTTCGCGAAGCAACGCTTCACGGTCGGCCTTGGGGATCTGGTAATAGTCGGGGTGAATTTCACTGAACGCCAGGAACCCGTGGCGATTGCCGCCATAATCGATAAACGCCGCCTGGAGCGACGGTTCGACCCGAGTGACCTTGGCTAGATAGATATTACCCTTGAGCTGCTTGTGCTCGGCGGATTCGAAATCAAACTCCTCGATCCGATTTCCCTTGACGACGGCGACCCGGGTTTCCTCCGGGTGGCGCGCATCGATTAGCATGCGCATTGACATTGAATATTCTCCGGTCGCGGCGCCCCGGCTTGCTGAGGCCGAGGGGCGCGAAATTAAGTGCCGGCCCGCAAACACGTGTCACAGGGGCGGCGGAATGATTGAAAAATGCTGCTGCCGCATAAGCCATTGCGCGGTGGTCCGCGCAAACCATGCCCAGGGCCGGCACAAAAGCGCGGCGGTGGGATGTTTGTGGCGTCATGCGAGCGTCAACCTCGGGTTGGGAAGCTAAGGCGTTCACACCGCCCGCTCTAGAGACTCCCGTCACCTTGGACGGAAGATCGTTGTGCCGGTTAGCATCGGCACGCCAAGGGGGCAAATAAAATCACGGCGGAAATCCGCCGCTTTTGAATATCGTGACAGGCAGGAAACGAAATCGCCCCGGATTCGCCTTGTTGCGGCGGGCGTGGGCCGCCAAGAAAGTCGGGCATGGACAAACATGAGCGTCACGAACGGAACCAACCGCAGCAGCACGGTTCGCTGGTGCGCGCGGTGGCGCTTCCCATTGCAGCACTCGCGGTCCTTGGGATCGGCGCATTGTTCGCGATGCGGATGCTTGCCGGTGCGGATTCCAGCCCGGCACCTGCCGCGACCTCGGTTGCCTTGCCGGGGCCCGCAAGGGTCACGATTTTCGCCGCCCCGCGGGCGCGTGGCCGACCGATCGTGGTGCTCGACGCTGGCCATGGCGGGACCGACCCCGGTGCGCGCGGTGTTTCCGGCCAGTCGGCGGAAAAGGACCTGACCCTGATGCTTGCGAGCGAGCTCAAGGACGAATTGGTCCGGCGCGGGCGGGTGCGTGTCGCAATGACCCGCAGCGACGACCATTATGTCGGGCTTGAAGAACGCGCCGCAATCGCGCGAAGCCTTGATGCGGCACTGTTCGTCTCGCTCCACGGCGACAGCGCCGCCAACGCCGCCGCCAGCGGGGCAAGCGTCTATTCGCTGTCCGACGTCGCCTCAGATGCCGAGGCCGCGAAACTCGCCGCAAGCCAAAACAGCGGTATGCCGGTTACCACGACCGGCGACGGATCGGTTCGGTCGTTGCTTGCGGACCTTGCGATGCGCTCTCAGATGAACGCCTCGGCAGAACTCGCCTTGCGCATCGTCAGGGCCGCCCAGGGCAAGGTCGCGCTTCGGCCGCAGCCCCATCGCTTTGCCGCCTTCCACGTCCTTCGCCGGGCTGGAATGCCGGCCGTGCTGGTAGAGGCAGGCTACCTTTCCAACAGCGCAGACGAGGCGCGCCTTCGCGACCCGGTTGCGCGCCAGGCTTTGGTTCGGGCGCTGGCCGCGGGAATAGAAACCGACGTCGCCGCCAGAAAGGCGCGCTAGGCCCGCTTCACGCCTCCGCGTTTAGCCGCTAGAGGCTTGAGCCGATGCACGCCAAGATTTCGCTCCCCCCGGGTTTCAAGCTTCCCGACCTCGTCGCGTTCAACAACCGGGTGCACGCGCGTGTCGATCCCATCTGGAACCGCTATTGGGCGAAGAACTGGTTCCGACGCCTTGCCTGGGCGGGGCTTGCTGGGTTTGTCCTGTTCTCTGCGATGTGGATCTACTTTGCGCGCGGTCTGCCCAGCAGCGAAACCCTGCTTGCCTACCAGGCACCGCTGCCGACCAATGTGCGCGGTTATAACGGTATGCCGGTCCAGACCTTTGCCCGCGAACGGCGGGTCGAGCTTGCCTATGACGAGATCCCGCCGCTGGTCGTCCACGCCTTCATCTCTGCGGAGGACAAGACCTTTTTCAGCCACGGCGGCCTCGATTATCCCGGGCTTGCTGGTGCGGTGTTCGATTACACCACCAAGTCGGTAACCGGAGGGCGCGCCAAGGGTGGCTCGACGATCACCCAGCAGGTTGCCAAGTACCTGCTCCAGGACAATAGCTATTCTATCGGTCGCAAGGCCAAGGAAGCGATCCTTGCATTCCGCCTCGAATCGACCCTGTCCAAGGAACAGATTCTCGAAATTTACCTCAATTCGATCTTCCTTGGCCGCAATGCCTATGGGATTCAGGCCGCGAGCCGGGCCTATTTCGACAAGGACGTCGATGAATTGACCTTGGCTGAGGCCGCGTATCTTGCGGTGCTTCCCAAGGCGCCGAGCAATTACGATCCCGTCCGGGCAACGCAAAAGGCACTCAATCGCCGGAACTATGTCCTCAGGGAGATGGCGAATAACGACTATATCACTGCCGCCCAGCGGGACTCCGCGTCAGCCGAACCGCTCGGCACGATTCGCTACGGCAGCGGCGACAAGTTCCGCCAGTCGGGCGGCTATTTCATGGAAGAAGTGCGCCGGATCATCCTCAAGAAATTCGGGGAAAAGGCCGAAGACGGCCCCAACAGCCTGTATGCCGGCGGGCTGTGGGTGCGAAGTTCGATGGACCCTGCGATGCAGGATGCCGCCGCCGAAGCGGTCCGTGAAGGCCTTGCCCGGTTCGACGGCAATCGCGGCTGGCGCGACCTTGGGCTGACGATCGAAACCAGTGGCGACTGGGCTGCGCTGCTTGACCGCACGCCGGTCGGGGTCGGTTTTGCCGATTGGCGCAAGGCGGTAATCCTGAAGCTGGATGGCAATGCTGCGAAGATCGGTTTTGCCGACGGGTCAACCGCCTCTCTTCCGCGGGGCCGCGCATCAATGCCCGTTCGCGGTGTAGGCGGAAGCGCCTTCGCCAATTTCAAGCCCGGAATGATCATCATCGTCAAGCGGAACGCACCGGACGATTATGAACTGCGCTCGATCCCAGAAGTCGGCGGCGGCTTTGTCGCCGAGGAAGTGCACACTGGCCGCGTGCTCGCGATGCAGGGCGGGTTTGATGTCATCGGCTCGTCCTACAACCGGGCGACCCAGGCACTTCGCCAGCCCGGCTCATCGTTCAAGCCGATCGTCTATGTCACCGCGCTGGAAAACGGCTTTACCCCGGCGACGATCATTGTCGATGCGCCGTTCTGCGTATGGCAGGGCGCAGGGCTGGGGGACAAATGCTTCGTCAACTTCGACAGGAAATATTCCGGCCCCAAGACCATGCGCTGGGGGGTCGAGCAGTCGCGCAACCTGATGACCGTGCGCGCCGCGTCAGAAACCGGAATGGCCAAGATCACCGCCAACGCCAAGAAGCTGGGAGTGGGCGATTTCGAGGATTATCTGTCGATTGCGCTCGGCGCTGGCGACACCACCGTGTCACGGTTGGTGAACGCCTATGCAATCCTTGCCAACCACGGACGGTCGGTAAAGCCGAGCCTGATCGATTATGTCCAGGACCGCCAGGGCAAGCTAATCTACCGTACCGACAATCGCTGTGCGGTAATGGGCAATTGCAATGCGCCCCAGTGGGACGGTAAGGCGATGCCCCGCCCGCCCAGCCGGACCAAGCAGTTGCTCGACCCGATGGCGGCATTCCAGATGGTTCATATCATGGAAGGCGTGGTCGAGCGCGGTACCGCCACGGTCCTTCGCGACCTTGACCGGCCGCTGTTCGGCAAGACCGGGACAACCAGTGGCCCGACCAACGTGTGGTTCGTCGGCGGCACCCCCGACATCGTTGCCGGCGTGTATCTTGGCTATGACCAGCCGCGCCCGATGGGCCACGGCGCCCAAGGTGGCCGGATTGCCGCTCCGATCTTCAAGCAATGGGCGCAATCTGCACTCAAGGACCAACCCAAGACCCCGTTCGTGGCACCGGCCGGCATCCGCTGGGTGCGAATCGATCGCGGCAGCGGCAAGCGCGTCTTCGGCACCTTCCCGGTAACCGAAGATCCCAAGAGCCAGGTCATCTGGGAAGCGTTCCAGCCCAAGACCGAGCCGCGCGCCTATCGTTCACGCCGCGGGGCAGGGGGCGGTGACGAGGATGAACCGGATCTTGCGGCAGCGGCAGGCCAGCCGCGCCCGCGCGCTGCGGCGGCAAGCCGAAAGGCTGCCCCGTCGGCAAGTCCATCAACGCCCGCGGTCCAGCCGCAAGCGGCACCGCCACCGGTGACTGCGCCCCAACCCGCGCCCGTTCCGGGCCAGAACTGAGGACTGTTTCACGATGCGCGCCGAAGCGCAGGCCCATATCGACCAGATCAAGGCGGCGACCCAGCTGCTTCGCCGCTTCCTCGACTGGGACAAGGCGAACCAGCGGCTCGTCGAACTGAACGCCAAGGTCGAGGATTCGACGCTTTGGGACGATCCCAAGGCGGCGCAGGACGTCATGCGCGAACGTCGCCGGCTGGAAGAGGCGATCGGCGCGACCCAGAAAATCGAGACCGAGCTTGCCGACACCGTCGAGCTGATTGAAATGGCCGAGGCGGAAGGTGATTCAGGTCTTGTCGATGACGGAGTGGTCGCGCTCGCCCAGCTTGCGGAGCGGGCCGAACGCGACAAGGTCGCGGCGCTGCTTGCCGGGGAAGCCGACGCCAATAACAGCTATGTCGAGATCAACGCCGGGGCCGGCGGCACCGAAAGCAACGACTGGGCCTCAATGCTGATGCGGATGTATTCGCGCTGGGGAGAGCGGCACGGCATGAAGGTCGAGATGATCGACCACCATTCGGGCGAACAGGCCGGAATCAAGTCGGCAACGATCCTTATCCGGGGCGAGAACGCCTACGGCAACCTCAAGGTCGAGGGCGGGGTTCACCGCCTGGTCCGGATATCGCCCTATGACAGTTCGGCACGCCGTCACACCAGCTTTGCAAGCGTTTGGGTCTATCCCGAAGTCGACGACGATATCGACATCGAGGTCAATGAGAGCGAGCTTCGAATCGATACCTACCGAGCCAGCGGAGCGGGCGGACAGCACGTCAACACCACCGACAGCGCGGTACGCATAACCCACGTGCCGACCGGGATCGTGGTCGCCTGCCAGAACCAGCGTTCACAACATAAGAACAAGGCCGAAGCGATGAAGCAGCTGAAGGCGCGGCTCTATGAGGCCGAGCTGCAGAAGCGCGAGGAAGAGGCCAGTGCCGCCAATGCCAGCAAGACGGATATTGGCTGGGGTCACCAAATCCGATCCTATGTCCTGCAGCCCTATCAGTTGGTGAAGGATCTTCGCACCGGCGTGACTTCGACTGCGCCGGGCGATGTGCTGGATGGCGACCTTGATCGCTTCATGGCCGCTGCGCTGTCGCAACGCGTGACAGGCGAAAAGGTGGACGTCGAGGATGTCGACTAGGGCTACGTTCCTGCTTGCGGCCTTTGCGCTTGCGGCGTGCCGCCAGGGGCCGGAAGAAACCCGCTTTCCCAAGGCCGACCGTCCGGTTGCGCCAATCGTCGCGGATCGCTTTTCGACAGAGGATGCGCGCGATCGGATGGGCGAGGCGGAACAGGTCATGGAACTGGCCGGGATTGCGCCCGGAATGAGCGTCGCCGACGTCGGCGCCGGCGAGGGTTATTATACCGTCCGCCTTGCCCCGGTGGTCGGCTCCAAGGGACGCGTTCTTGCCGAAGACATCGAGCCCCAGACCCGCGATTCCCTATCTGAGCGAGTGCAGCGCGAACAGCTTAACAATGTCGCGGTAAAGCTAGGGACGCCGGATAATCCGATGCTTCCGCATGCCAGCTTTGACCGGATCTTCCTCGTCCATGTCTATCACGAGGTCGCTGAGCCATATGCCTTCCTGTGGCATCTTCGCGAAGGACTGAAGAAGGACGGCAAGATCATTGTCGTGGACGCCGACCGGCCGGTCCCGCACCATGGTATGCCGCCACACCAATTGAAGTGCGAATTTGAAGCGCTTGGCCTGGCACCGGCCGGCTACGTCAGCCTGTCCGGCAGCAGTTCCTATTTCATGGCCTTCCGGATCGCCGGGCCGCGTCCCGAGCCGGCCAAGATCAAGCCGTGCAAGGGCATTTGACCGAACGCAGTGGACAATCGCGCTTTTCCCCCTTATATCGCACCGCAACATGAGGCGCCCTCAAGAGCGGCGTGATCGGTCCCATGAAGGACCGGCCCTAGGCAGCCTCTACTCTAGCAACGATGCTCTCCATTTCACGCGGGGTGCCTTTTAAACCCCCGCCCAAGCCACGCGCTTTCGTTTGCGCGGGGCCGGCATCTTTTTTGAACGGAAAATCATGACTTTTGAATCACTTGGCCTTTCCAAGGGCCTAACCGATGCGCTTGCGTCGGCCAATTACACTCAGCCGACGCCAATCCAGCGCGATGCCATTCCGCACGTGCTCGAAGGGCGCGATTTGTGCGGCATCGCCCAGACCGGCACCGGCAAAACCGCAGCTTTCATGCTGCCCTCGATCGACCGCCTCGCCGCGGCGAACCAGGGTCGTCCGATCCCGGGCCGTATCCGCATGCTGGTGCTTGCGCCGACCCGCGAGCTTGCCGCGCAAATCGCGGAAAGTGCGCGCACCTATTCCGCCAACACGCGCACCAGCGTTGGGGTGATTTTCGGCGGCACGCCGGTTCCCCGCTCGATCCGCGAAGTTTCGCGCGGCCTTGACGTCCTGGTTGCAACCCCGGGCCGCCTGCTCGACCTGGTCGACCAGCGCGCAGTCGATTTGTCGGCGCTTGAAATCCTCGTTCTCGACGAGGCCGACCAGATGCTCGATCTCGGCTTCATCCATGCCTTGAAGCGGATCGTGAAGATCATTCCGGCCAAGCGCCAGACCCTGTTCTTCTCGGCGACCATGCCCAAGACCATTCGCCAGCTTGCAGATGCCTACCTCACAAGGCCGGTTCAGGTCGCAGTGACCCCGGTTGCAACGACCGCTGAACGGGTCGAGCAGCAGGTGACGTTCGTCAACCAGGCCGAAAAGCAGGCGTTGCTGACCCATTTCTTCCAGTCGACCGAAATCGAGCGGGCGCTGGTCTTTTCGCGCACCAAGCATGGCGCCGACAAGATCGTGCGCTTCCTTGCTGCGGCGGACATTCAGTCGAGTGCGATCCACGGCAACAAGAGCCAGGCGCAGCGCGAGCGCGCGCTCGAGCTGTTCCGTTCGGGCAAGGTGACCGTGCTGGTGGCGACCGACATCGCCGCGCGCGGGATCGACGTTCGCGGAGTCAGCCACGTGCTCAACTTCGACCTTCCCAACGTCCCCGACCAATATGTCCACCGCATCGGGCGTACCGCGCGTGCAGGTGCCGACGGAATCGCCGTGGCTTTCTGTGCGCCTGACGAGCGCGCTTATCTGAAGGATATCGAGAAGCTCACTCGCCAGAAGGTGGACGTCGTTCCGCTGCCCGAAAATTTCGCCAGCGTTGTTGCTGCGGTCAAGGCCTTGAAGCCAGCGCCCAAACAGGTCGAGCGTTCACCGTTCGCCAAGGGCGGCCGCCGCGACGAGACCAAGTCGGATCGCCGCGCCTCGGGCCAGCGGCGCAAGGGCCGCAACGAGCGGACCACGCCGCGCGAGCCGCGCGAATTCCGCAATGGCGAGCAGGTGTTCCGCCCCAAGACGGCGCGACCGGCTTATGGCGCAGAGCGCACCGATGCCCGTCCGGAGCGCGGCCAGAACAGCGAACGCCGCGATGGCCGTCAGCCGAACCAGGTTCGTGATAATCGTTCCGATCGGGCGCCGGTCGAGCGCCGTGACGACCGCCAACCGCGCGCTGCACAGGCGTTCGGCGACCGCACTCCGCGCGTCGACGGAGTCCGCCGCAGCCCGCGTCCCGAGGGTCATCGTCAGTCCGACCGTCACCCTGACCGGCATTCCGATCGTCATGGTGGTGAGCGGAGCGGCGAGCGCGCCGGCGGCGATCGTACCCGCAATGGCGGACAGCGACCGGCGCTGCGCGC
This sequence comes from uncultured Alphaproteobacteria bacterium, assembly GCA_963703115.1. Taxonomy (GTDB): domain Bacteria; phylum Pseudomonadota; class Alphaproteobacteria; order Sphingomonadales; family Sphingomonadaceae; genus Sphingomicrobium. The sequence continues at coordinate 1,622,508 of OY969788.1, read as the reverse complement.
TGACTCGCCCCGTTCAGGCCCGCGTGAGGGTAGTTCGGCGCGGCCGTTCGGCCAGCGTCCCCGCGGCGCTGGCGGTCCCGCTCGCCAAGGCCGCTAATCGGTCACGACAACCGCACTGCCTTTTTAGCGTTGGAGCGCTGAAAGGCGGGCGGTCGTGCGTTCCCCACGCGAATCCGGGCGTGTTTAAAGAAACCCCATTTGCCGCATACTGGTGCACGAGCACCCCCCGAAGATGAGGTGATCGAGCACGGTCACGTCGATCATCGCCGCAAGCTCCCCCAGGCTGCGGGTCATGCGCAGGTCGGCCTCACTCGGCTGCGCGTCACCACTGGGGTGGTTATGCGCAAGAATGATGCCTTTGCTGTTCTGGAGCAGCGCGTCGCGAAGGATGGTACGGATTGGCATCCGCACCCCATCCCGATCGCCCCCGTAGCTGGAGTATTGAAGGCAGTTTGCTTCTTCGTCGACATGCGCGACCCACAAGCATTCAAGCAGTGGATCGCCTTCGGCCAGACAGCCGGCGAAGAAGCGTCTTGCGGCCCCGAGGCCGTCAAGTTTTAGCGGGGATTCGACACGCTGGTGGAGCATTGCCCAGACATGGCTTGGGCTGTCGTCCAACTCCAGCGCAACTGAATCCGTTTTTCGTCCATTTCGGACTGGCCCTGCCCCGCCATTGGGCTAGGGTAGGGCGATGCAGCAATATCTTTCGCTGATGCAGCGAATCCTCGACGAGGGGGTCGCGCAAGACGATCGCACCGGCACCGGTACCTTGAGCATTTTCGGCGCGCAGATGCGCTTCGACCTTGCACAGGGTTTCCCACTTCTTACGACCAAGAAACTTCACCTACGCTCGATCATCGTCGAGCTGCTGTGGTTCCTCAATGGCGACACCAACGTGCGCTGGCTGCAGGACCGAAAGGTCAGCATCTGGGACGAATGGGCGGACGAGGCGGGTGACCTTGGACCGGTGTACGGCAAGCAGTGGCGCGACTGGGAGACGGCCGACGGGCGTCACATCGACCAGATCGCCAACCTGGTCGACCTCATTCGCGGCGATCCCAGTTCGCGCCGTCAGATCGTTACGGCGTGGAATCCGGGTGAAATCGGGCAAATGGCACTCGCCCCGTGTCACTGCCTTTTCCAGACTCAGGTCGCGGCGGGTCGTTTGAATCTTCAGCTGTACCAGCGCAGCGCGGATTTCTTTCTCGGCGTTCCGTTCAATATCGCCTCCTATGCGCTGCTCACCCACTTGCTCGCCCGGACCTGTGGCCTTGAACCTGGAACGTTCGTGTGGACCGGTGGCGACGTGCACCTTTATTCGAACCATCTTGAACAAGCGCGCACGCAACTGGAACGCGAACCGCGCGCCTTGCCGACTCTGATCGTCAAGGACCGTGGGCAGGGCCTGTTCGACTATGAGGCGGAGGATTTCAGCTTCGAGAATTATGATCCGCATCCGCACATCAAGGCGCCGGTTGCGGTGTAACCCCTGCGCATTGGACGAATTTCGTTGCCGAAATGAACTTGTCGCTCCAGTCCGCGTTGCACAGCTATCGATTTAAGGAGGAAAACCAATGTTTCAGAAGCTCACCACCGTCGCGCTTATCGGCGCCGCCCTCGCGATTTCGGCCTGCAACACCGTTCGCGGCGCCGGCAAGGACGTCCAGTCGGTTGCCAATTGCACCGAAAATACGATGAACGGCGGCAACTGCTAAGCCCGATCATTCCTCAAGGTTTTTCAACGGCCCCGCGGAAGTATTTCGCGGGGCCTTTTTTTGCGTGCTGGACAGGCGCGCAGGGCGCGATATCGTTGCGACACCATAACGTCGGAGGGAACAGAAATGCGCAAGTTCGTCACCATGGCCTTGATCGGGGCCGGATTGGTCGCAGCGGGTTGCAACACCGTGCGCGGCGCGGGCAAGGACGTGCAATCGGTCGCCGACTGCACCGAGGACCTGATGAAGCAGGGCCGCTGTTAAGCATGCATTGCTGCGCACCCGCTTAAGCTTGGGACCCTGCTGGACGCGATCCGGCGGGGTTTTCGCCGCGTGACGCTGAATGATCGTCCCGACCGCAGTAAGAAACAATGCTGATTGCTCGCAGTAGTTGAGGCAAAAGCAGGCCTCAGCGATGATCAAGTTTCTGATTGAAAAATCGCACCACGGCCGCGTTGAATGAGCGGTGGAACGCCTTGCGATCGAAATCCGCCTGATCGGCGCAAAGCAATTTGGGAAGCGCGATCGACAGCGCTCCGCACGGCGGCAGGAATGATGAATGCCCAGCGCCGGTGACGACATGCATTTCGGGTCGAGCAGGAAGGTTCGCCTCAATTGCCGCCGCGTTACTTGCCGGTGGAACTTGTTTGTCTTGGTCTCCCTGCCAAAGCTGAACCGGCGCACGGACATTTTTGAGACCGGACCGCGGGAAAGCGAAGCCAAGCCCGGGAGCGACGATTACCGCTGCCCTAAGTCGCGGATCGTGCGACCAAGTCGCTGGCTTTCCAGGACGAGCATCGCCTGATTGCTTCAGCAGTGTGCAGACAAATTCGGGATCCGTTGCACAATGGGTCCTGATCAGTCCAAGGTCGGGCTCGCCGCCAATCGCAATTAGTCCGGTGGTTGCACCCGCTGAAAACCCGAAGAATCCAAGCTTGTCGGGATCGAGGTGGGTCCGGTCCGGCCATTGGCCGAGCATGTAGTCGTCAACTCGCTGCACATCCTTTGAGCGCGATTGAAACCATTCTGGCCGCCCAACAATCGCGTCATCCAGATAATTGTCGCCAGAATGCAGTGGAGCTGCGACGACATATCCGGCCTGTGCAAGGGCCAGCGCGGTATCGAGATGGCTGAAAGACGTTCCGCCAGTGCCATGCGATAGCACGATCAATGGCAGTTTTGCCCCCTCAACCGAGCCATCAGGGGCCAGCTTCGCAGCCCATAGACCGGCCCACTTCCACCGCGGCGAGCCATTGCTGGGATAGAAGATCGTGGTCGGGATCGGCGCCAGTCCGGGAGACTGCACCAGAACCTGCTGCACGCCGACGGAACGCGGCGGGGCATAGGCGTTGTGGGCGACAGCCGCCAATCCGATCAGAATAATCCCGAGGACTATGACGAGTGCACCCAATACTATCTTTTTCGCGACACCCATTGTTTTCGTCCTCATACGCACGGCCCACTGCATTAATCGAATAATACACCTATGTCATCGGGCATTTTCGTCCCAAAGGATGCTATTTCGTCCTGCGACGCTCTTGGATTTTGGCCCCTGCCAGCGCTCATCAGCGGGCTCAAAGCACGCTCGCGCGGCGCTCGAAAAAAAAGGCCGCCGCCCGGACGGGGGCGACGGCCTGATCGTTTCAGCCAAAGGCGAGGAGCTTATTCCTCGGTCTTGGCGTCGGCTTCCTTTACCTCATCGGTCAGATAATCGCCCGCCGCAGCGTCCGAGCCATCGCCCGAAGCGACGACCTTTCCGAGCGGATCGTCGCCGATGCCGGCGCTGTCGCGCGGGCTGCGGGCGAGTTCGGCAGCATGCTCTTCGGCTGCGCTATTGGCTGCGATTACCGCATCGGCGAGCTTCTTTTGCTGCGCGCGCAAGGCAGTATCCCGGCTCGATGCCGCAACCCGAAGGCGGTTCATGCCCGCACCGGTGCCAGCTGGAATGAGCCGGCCGACGATGACGTTTTCCTTGAGGCCGTTGAGCGTATCGATCTTGCCCTGCACCGAAGCCTCGGTGAGGACCCGGGTGGTTTCCTGGAACGAGGCGGCCGAGATGAAGCTGCGGGTCTGCAGCGACGCCTTGGTGATGCCCAACAGGACCGGCTTGCCTTCGGCTTTCTTCTGCTTCTTCTCAAGCTTGGCGTTGATCTCGTCCATTTCCTCGCGGTCGACCTGTTCGCCCGGAAGAAGGACGGTATCGCCGCCAAAGGTGATCTCGACCTTTTGCAGCATCTGGCGAACGATCACCTCGATGTGCTTGTCGTTGATCTTCACGCCCTGCAGTCGATAGACCTCCTGAATCTCGGCGACGAGATACTCGGCCAGGGGCTCGACACCCAGAACTTCCAAGATGTCGTGCGGATCGGGTGAACCGCCGACGAGGTTGTCGCCGCGCTTCACATAATCGCCTTCCTGGACCTCGATCATCTTCGACTTGGGGACCAGATATTCGACCGGATCCGACCCATCTTCGGGGATGATCGCGATCTTGCGCTTGGCCTTGTAGTCGCGGAGGAACGAGACCTTGCCCGAGGCCTTTGCGATGATCGCATTTTCCTTGGGCTTGCGGGCTTCGAACAACTCGGCGACGCGCGGCAAACCGCCGGTGATGTCGCGGGTACGGGCAGCTTCACGCGGCATACGTGCAAGCACGTCACCGGCGCGAACTTCGGCACCGTCCTCAACCGCGACAATGGCACCGGGCGCGAGGCGATAGACGCCGTCTTCGCCCTTCTTCTTGCCGGTAAGCGTCAGGCGCGGCTGGAGCGATTCCTTCTTCGACTTGGCAGCATCGTCGGTCACCACGCGCTGGGTGATACCGGTCGATTCGTCGACCTGCTCGGTCATCGTGCGCATCTCGATCAGGTCCTGGTACTTCACGGTACCGGCCTTTTCGGTGATCACCGGGCTGAACGAGGGGTCCCATTCAGCGATGCGATCGCCGCGGCTGACGATATGTCCGCTCTCGAAGATCAGGTGCGCGCCGAACGGAACGCGGTGCGTTGACAGTTCGCGACCATCCATGTCGAGGATCGCGATCTCGCCCGAACGGGACATCGAGACGTGACGGCCGTTGGCATCGATGATCGTCGGCATGTCGCGGAACTCAAGGGTGCCGTCGACCGGCGCCTCGAGGTTCGACTGCTCATTGAGCTGCGCTGCGCCGCCGATGTGGAAGGTCCGCATCGTCAGCTGAGTGCCCGGCTCACCGATTGACTGGGCGGCGATAACACCGACCGCTTCACCGATGTTGACCGGGGTACCGCGGGCAAGGTCGCGTCCGTAGCACTTGCCGCACACGCCCTGCTTGGACGCGCACACCAACGGCGAGCGGATCTTCAGGGCCTGCAGGCCAAGCTCCTCAATTTCGGCGACCATCGGCTCGTCGAGCAATGTGCCTTCCTTGATCACGACCTTGTCGGTCTTGGAATCGACGATGTCCTCGGCGACGGTGCGTCCCAGAACGCGGTCGGCAAGGCTGGCGATGACTGCGCCGCCCTGGACGATCGCCCGCATTTCGAGCGCGGTATCGGTGCCGCAATCTTCCTCGACGATCACGCAATCCTGCGAAACGTCGACGAGGCGGCGGGTGAGATAGCCCGAGTTGGCGGTCTTGAGTGCGGTATCCGCAAGGCCCTTGCGGGCGCCGTGGGTTGAGTTGAAGTATTCAAGGACGGTCAGGCCTTCCTTGAAGTTCGAGATGATCGGGGTTTCGATGATCTCACCCGACGGCTTGGCCATAAGGCCGCGCATGCCGGCCAGCTGCTTGATCTGCGCCTGGCTACCACGAGCGCCCGAATGGGCCATCATGTAGATGGAATTGAGGTCGGTCTCGCGCCCGTCGGGGTTCTTCTTGACCGCCTGAATCTCCTTCATCATCTCCTGCGCGACGCGATCACCGCAACGCGACCAGGCGTCGATCACCTTGTTGTACTTTTCCTGCTGGGTGATCAGGCCGTCCTGATACTGCTGCTCGTAATCCTTCACCAGCGCGCGGGTCTCGTCGACCAACGCTTCCTTGGCGGCCGGGATGACCATGTCGTCCTTGCCGAAGGAAATGCCCGCCTTGAAAGCGTGCCGGAAGCCAAGACCCATGATCGCGTCGGCAAACAGCACGGTCTCCTTCTGGCCGGTGTGGCGATAGACGATGTCGATGACGTCGCCGATTTCCTTCTTGGTCAGAACCTTGTTGACGGTTTCGAACGGCACCTTGTGGCTCTTGGGCAAGGTCTCGCCCAACAGCATCCGGCCCGGAGTCGTTTCGAACCGCTTCATGTATGGCTTGCCATCTTCGTCGGTCTGCGGGACCCGGCTGATGATCTTGGTGTGGAGCGTGACCGCCCCCGCCGCAATCGCCTGGTGAACCTCCGACATGTCGGACAGCATCGCGCCTTCGCCCGGCTCACCTTCCTTCATCAAGGACAGGTAATAAAGGCCCAGCACCATGTCCTGCGAGGGAACGATGATCGGCTTGCCGTGCGCGGGCGAGAGGATGTTGTTGGTGCTCATCATCAGCACGCGTGCTTCAAGCTGCGCCTCCAGGCTAAGCGGCACGTGGACCGCCATCTGGTCGCCGTCGAAGTCGGCGTTGAAGGCGGCGCAGACCAGCGGGTGAAGCTGGATCGCCTTGCCCTCGATCAGCACCGGCTCGAACGCCTGGATGCCCAGGCGGTGAAGCGTCGGCGCGCGGTTCAGCAGGACCGGATGCTCGCGGATCACCTCGTCGAGGATGTCCCAGACTTCCTTGCGCTCTTTCTCGACCCATTTCTTGGCCTGCTTGAGGGTCATCGAGAGACCCTTGGCGTCAAGGCGCGAGTAAATGAACGGCTTGAACAGTTCCAAGGCCATTTTCTTGGGCAAGCCGCACTGGTGAAGCTTGAGCTCGGGACCGGTCACGATGACCGAGCGGCCCGAATAATCGACGCGCTTGCCGAGCAGGTTCTGGCGGAATCGGCCCTGCTTGCCCTTGAGCATGTCGGACAGCGACTTGAGCGGACGCTTGTTGGCACCGGTGATGGTGCGACCGCGGCGGCCGTTATCGAACAAGGCGTCGACAGCTTCCTGAAGCATGCGCTTTTCGTTGCGCACGATGATGTCCGGCGCGCGCAGCTCCATCAGGCGCTTCAGGCGGTTGTTCCGGTTGATCACGCGGCGGTAAAGGTCGTTCAAGTCGGAGGTCGCGAAGCGGCCACCATCAAGCGGAACCAGCGGGCGAAGCTCGGGCGGGATGACCGGGATGACTTCAAGGATCATCCACTCGGGACGGTTGCCCGATTCTAGGAAGCTCTCAACGACCTTCAGGCGCTTGATGATCTTCTTCGGCTTCAATTCCGACTTGGTGGTCGCGAGTTCCTCGAGGAGGATCTTCTTCTCGCCCTCAAGGTCGAGGTCCATCAGCATGTGCTTGACTGCTTCCGCGCCGATTCCCGCGGAGAAGGCGTCTTCGCCATATTCGTCCTGCGCGGCGAGGAGTTCGTCCTCGGTCAAAAGCTGGAACTTCTCGAGCGGGGTAAGGCCCGGCTCGATCACGACATAGCTTTCGAAATACAGCACGCGCTCAAGCTGCTTCAACTGCATGTCGAGCAGCAGGCCGATGCGGCTGGGAAGGCTCTTGAGGAACCAGATGTGCGCGACCGGCGCGGCCAGCTCGATATGGCCCATGCGTTCGCGGCGGACCTTCGAGACAGTGACTTCGACACCGCACTTTTCGCACACGATGCCCTTGTATTTCATGCGCTTGTACTTGCCGCACAGGCATTCGTAGTCCTTGATCGGACCAAAGATGCGGGCACAGAACAAGCCGTCACGCTCGGGCTTGAACGTGCGATAGTTGATGGTTTCCGGCTTCTTGATCTCGCCGAACGACCACGAGCGGATCTTCTCCGGCGAGGCGATACCGATCTTGATCTGGTCGAAGGTCTCCGGCTTGGCCACCGGGTTCGCGAAGTTGGTCAGTTCGTTCATTTTTTCAGTCTCTCCAACTCCCCCCGGCGCATTGGGCCAGGGGGTTTGAGGAATATGAGGCAAGCTTATTGCGCGGCGATCTGCTGCTGCTCGTCGTCGGGATCGGCGGTGCTGTCGAGTTCGACGTTGAGGCCGAGCGAGCGCATTTCCTTGACCAGCACGTTGAAGCTTTCGGGAATTCCGGCTTCGAACGTGTCGTCGCCCTTGACGATCGCTTCGTAGACCTTGGTGCGGCCGACCACGTCATCCGACTTGACGGTGAGCATTTCCTGCAGGGTGTAGGCAGCGCCATAGGCCTGGAGCGCCCACACCTCCATTTCACCGAAGCGCTGGCCGCCGAACTGCGCCTTACCGCCCAGCGGCTGCTGGGTGACGAGGCTGTACGGCCCGATCGAGCGCGCGTGGATCTTGTCGTCGACCAAGTGGTGCAGCTTGAGCATGTAGATGTAGCCCACGGTGACCTGGCGGTCGAACGGATCGCCGGTGCGCCCGTCGTACAGCGTGACCTGGCCCGAGCTGTTGAGCCCGGCCTTGATGAGCATATCCGTAACATCGGCTTCGCGGGCACCGTCAAACACCGGCGTGCCCATCGGGATACCGCCGACCAGGTTCTGCGCGAGGTCCATGACGTCCGCGTCGTTGCGGGCATCGATGTCGCCGTCATAATCCGGGCCGTAGATGTCCTTCAGCTTGGTGCGGATGTCCTTGACGTCCTTGGCAGCGACGTCCTTGCCCCGCTCGTGCATGCCCTCGAGCATTTCGCCGATCTGCTTGCCAAGACCGCGCGCGGCCCAGCCCAGATGCGTTTCGAAGATTTGCCCGACGTTCATGCGCGATGGCACGCCCAGCGGGTTCAGCACGATGTCGGCATGGGTGCCGTCTTCCAGGAACGGCATGTCCTCGACCGGGAGGATCCGGCTGATGACACCCTTGTTGCCGTGACGGCCGGCCATCTTGTCGCCCGGCTGCAGCTTGCGCTTCACCGCCACGAACACCTTGACCATCTTCAAGACGCCCGGCGGCAGTTCGTCACCGGCCTCGAGCTTGGCGACGCGGTCCTCGAAGCGGCGATTGATCGCGCCCAGGGCCTCGTCATACTGGCCCTTCAGGGCTTCCAGGTTGGCCTGGCGCTTGTCGTCCTTGACCGCGATCTTCCACCAGTCGTGCTTTTCGGCACCCTCGATGGTTTCCTCGTCAAGCGTTGCCCCCTTCTTGATGCCCTTGGGCACAGCGGTAGCAACCTGGCCGAGCAACATTTCCTTCAAGCGCGAGAAGGTCGCACGATTGAGGATTCCGCGTTCATCGTCGGCATCCTTCTTGAGGCGTTCTTTCTCCTCGGTCTGGATGGCACGGGTACGATCGTCAATGTCGATGCCGTGGCGGTTGAACACACGCACTTCGACCACCGTTCCGGCAACCCCCGGAGGCAGGCGAAGCGAGGTATCGCGGACGTCGCTGGCCTTTTCACCGAAGATCGCGCGAAGGAGCTTTTCCTCCGGGGTCATCGGACTTTCGCCCTTGGGCGTGATCTTGCCGCACAGGATGTCGCCCGGCTCGACCTCGGCACCGATGTAGACAATGCCCGCCTCGTCGAGGTTGCGAAGTGCTTCCTCGCCGACGTTCGGAATATCGCGGGTAATATCTTCGGGGCCCAACTTGGTGTCGCGCGCCATGACTTCGAATTCCTCGATGTGGATCGAGGTGAAGACGTCGTCCTTCACGATGCGCTCTGAAATGAGGATCGAATCCTCGTAGTTGTAGCCATTCCACGGCATGAACGCGACCAGCACGTTGCGGCCAAGGGCAAGCTCACCGAACTGGGTCGAGGGACCGTCAGCGATGATCTGTCCGGCTTCGACCAGTTCGCCGACCTTCACCAGCGGGCGCTGGTTGATGCAGGTGTTCTGGTTCGACCGCTGGAACTTCATCAGCGTGTAGATGTCGACACCGCTTTCGCCGGCGTGCAGCTCTTCGGTCACGCGAACCACGATACGGGTCGCATCGACCTGGTCGACGATGCCGCTGCGGCGCGCACCGATCGCGGCGCCGCTGTCACGGGCAACGGTCTCTTCCATGCCGGTGCCGACGAGCGGTGCATCGGCCTGGAGCAACGGCACCGCCTGGCGCTGCATGTTCGAGCCCATCAGCGCGCGGTTGGCGTCATCGTTTTCCAGGAACGGAATGAGCGAGGCGGCAACCGAAACCAGCTGCTTGGGCGATACGTCCATCAGCGTGATCTGGTCGCGCGGCGCCATCAGGAAGTCCCCGGCGCGACGGCTGGACACGATTTCCTCAACGAAGCCGCCCTTGCTGTCAATCTCGGCGTTGGCCTGGGCGATGGTGTGCTTGGCCTCTTCCATTGCGGACAGATAGACCACGTCGTCGGTCACCTTGTGGTCGACGACCTTGCGGTACGGGGTTTCGATGAAGCCGTACTTGTTGACCCGGCTGAAGCTGGCAAGGCTGTTGATCAGGCCGATGTTCGGGCCTTCCGGCGTTTCGATCGGGCAGATACGGCCATAATGCGTCGGGTGGACGTCGCGGACTTCAAAGCCGGCGCGCTCACGGGTTAGACCACCGGGCCCGAGCGCCGACACGCGGCGCTTGTGGGTCACTTCCGACAGGGGATTGGTCTGATCCATGAACTGCGACAGCTGCGATGAGCCGAAGAACTCGCGGACCGCTGCAACCGCCGGCTTCGCGTTGATCAGATCATTGGGCATGACAGTCGAGACATCGACGCTGCTCATGCGCTCCTTGACCGCGCGCTCCATGCGCAACAGCCCGACGCGATACTGGTTTTCCAGCAGTTCGCCGACTGAGCGGACCCGGCGGTTGGCAAGGTTGTCGATATCGTCGATCTCGCCCTTGCCGTCCTTCAGGTTCACCAGCTCCTGGACGACCGCAAGAATGTCTTCGCGGCGAAGGGTGGTGACGGTGTCCTCGGCATCCAGGCCAAGGCGCATATTGAGCTTGACCCGGCCGACCGCCGACAGGTCGTAACGGTCCGGATCGAAGAACAGGCCGTAGAACAGGGCATCGGCAGTCTCGCGCGTGGGCGGCTCGCCCGGGCGCATGACGCGGTAGATGTCGGCCAGCGCGCTGTCGCCGTCTTCCGACTTGTCGGCTTTCAGGGTGTTACGGATCCACGGGCCGGTATTGATGAAGTCGATGTCGAGGAGCTGGAGTTCCTTGACACCCGCCTTGTCCAGCTTTTCGAGGTTCTCGGCGTCCACTTCGTCGCCGGCCTCGATGTAGATCTCACCGGTCTTGTCGTTGACAAGATCATAGGCCGAAAAGCGGCCATAGATTTCCTCGGTCGGGATCAACAGGCTCTTGAGCCCGTCCTTGGCAGCGCCATTGGCCTTGCGCGGAGTGATCTTCTCGCCCGCCTTGAACACGATCTCGCCGGTCTTGCCGTCAGCGACGTCATAAGTCGGCTTCACGCCGCGCCAGTTCTCGGGCGCAAAGGGAACCTGCCAGCCGTTCTTGCCGCGGACATAGATGACCGTCTTGTAGAAGGTGTTGAGGATTTCCTCGCTGGTCAGGCCAAGCGCATGAAGCAACGCGGTAACCGGAAGCTTGCGCTTGCGGTCAATGCGGACGTTGACGATATCCTTGGCATCAAACTCGAAATCGAGCCAGCTGCCACGATAGGGAATGACCCGGGCGGCGAACAGGAACTTGCCCGACGCGTGGGTCTTGCCACGGTCGTGGTCGAACAGGACGCCCGGCGAGCGGTGCATCTGTGAAACGATCACGCGCTCAGTGCCATTGACGATGAAGGTGCCGTTCTTGGTCATGAGCGGCATGTCGCCCATGTAAACGTCCTGCTCCTTGATATCGATCACCGACTTGGCTTCGGTTTCGGGATCAATCTCGAAGGTGGTCAGGCGCAGCGTCACGCGCATCGGCGCGGCAAAGGTCAGTCCGCGCTGGCGACACTCGTCGGTGTCGTACTTGGGCTCTTCAAGGACATAGTGATCGAAGTCGAGGTGCGCAGTGCCCGCGAAATCCTGGATCGGGAACACCGAACGAAGCGTTTTCTCAAGGCCCGAAACATAGCCCGTCGCCGGGTCGGAGCGCAGGAATTGCTCATAGCTCTCGCGCTGAACCTCGATGAGGTTCGGCATATCGCTGATTTCGTGGATGTTGCCGAAAATCTTGCGGATCCGGCGCGACTTCGGGCTGGTGCCCTTGGTCTGCTTCTTCTTGGGCTTGTCGATCGCCTTGGTCGCCATGGTCGGATATTCGTCCTTCGCGCGGTTTAGAGGGCGCGCGACATCGCATCGCCCCGATTGTTAATGCTGGCGCGGGTTCCTGCTGATCTTCCGCCATACGTTCGGGCCGCTGCGCGTTCGGCCCGTGTCCCGGCGAGAGACAGGAAAGGCCCCGGGCGCACGTCAGGGTGCGGCGGAGCCGTTATTTCTGGATGAACCCGATATACGCTCTTTTTCCCTTCATGCAAGGGGTTGGCAACGCCCAACCGTCGAAGTTGGCCTTGGGTCAATGCGATTGACCCTTGCCCGGACCTAAAGCGCCACGGGACGCGCAAAAAAAGGGCGCCGCGGTTGCTCGCGACGCCCTTGGGCTTTCCAACGATTGGGGAGAAGGAAAGCCGTTAAAAGTTGATTGCCGCAGACACGAAGATCTGGCGCGGATTGCCGTAATAGGCAGTCAGGACACCAGTCTTGCCAAGTGTTGGGATATACGCCCCCGCGCCGGTCAAATTATAATCGCCGGTGTACGGATTCTGGCTGAGGAAATTATAGCCGGCGACGATATATTTCTTGTTGAGGATGTTCTTGCGCGTGGAGTCCGAATTCGTAGCGATTGCCTTCACTGCGCCACACCAGGTTCGCGTCCCACAAAGAATAGCCCTTCTGGTCGAGCATCGGCGAGCGAAGTTCGAACTGCTGGCTGCTCGAACGGTAGGAGAGGGTGGTGTTGGCATCGAGCATACCCGCGCCCACCGGGGTCATGTAATCGAGGCTTCCCGACCAGGTCCACTTGGGGGTGTTCTGGATCTTGCGATTGTCGGCGACATCGACCGGCCCGACCCCGGCGATGTTGGTAATGAATTCAAGATATTTGGCATCGAGATAGCCCAGCGACGCCGCGAAGTTCAGCCGGTCGCCGACGCGCATCATGTCCTGCGCCACCCGCCAATTGGCTTCGACTTCAAGCCCGCGGAAGCGGGCCTTGCCGGCGTTGGTGGTGATCCCGCAGAAGCTCGACACTCCGCCGACGACACAGCCCGCCGAACCCGGCACCTGGACGTCCTTGTAATTGGCCTGGAACAACGCGGTCGCAATCTGCAAGCGACGGTCAGCAAGCGCCGCCTTCCAGCCCAGTTCGTAGCTGTCGACCTTTTCCGGGTCGAACGCCATGAAGTCGTAGATGTCCTGGTAAGACTGGCTGGGCGCCTGCGTCGACTGGCCGCGCGGGTCGAACCCGCCGCCCTTGAAGCCCTTCGAATAGCTTAGGTACAGGTTGTGGTTTTCGTTCGGCTTGAACTGGACCGATGCGCGCGGGGTGAACGCAGTATCCTTGCGCTTGCCTTGGAAATTGGACGTCGTCGCGATGACCGTCCCGACGCCATAGGGCGGTGCGCCGCCGATTGCTGGCGATCCGCCAAGGATCAGCGTTTGCCGAAGTACGGTCGCACTGCGCTTGTCGTTGGTATAGCGACCACCAATCGAAACCGCCCACTGGTCCGACAGGTCATACGTGAAATCGCCGAACGCTGCCCAGGTCTTGGTCTTGACGTCGCCGGTGGTGGCGGCAGTCAGGCCCGGCAACACGGTGGGTAGGGTGGTATACAAAAGAACGTCGAAAATATCGTAGGCCGTGGCGTTCAGATAGTAGACGCCCGCGACCCCCTGCAGCGGCCCATTGTCGGCGACGACCTGGAATTCCTGGCTGAATTGCTTGTTCTTGTAGATTGCCGGAACGTCGACATCGACCGCAGCGGTTGCGTCGAAGTCGATCGGCGTGCGCGTATTGTCCTTCCGGTACGCCGTAATCGAACGGAACTTGAGCCAGTCGTTAAGGCCGATTTCGCCGTGGAAGAGACCAGCCACCCGACCGCACCCGTTGTTTGGGGAAGTTCAGCGCGCCGCGCGTGTCGTAAGTGTCGGTAAGCTGGCTTCCGTTCAGCCCGCACGCGGTAGTGCACAAGGTCTCGATCAACCGGTTGCCGCCGCGCGGGTTGCTGTCATCCCAAGTATAGTCCCCCGAGAAGCGGAAGAAGGCGGTATCGCTGGGCTCAAGCTCGAGTGTCCCGCGCGCTGCCCACAAGTCCTTGTTGTAGTTCTTTGCCCCGGTGGTGAGGTTCTTGCCAAAGCCGCTGTTCGAAAGGCGCGCCGCGGCGATCCCGGCCCGGAATGCCTGGCCGAGCGGAGCCGAGGCTGAGGCGATCACGTCGATCTGGCCATGGGTCCCGACATTCATCCGCCCGCGCACGTGCGGACCATCGGACGGGATCTTGCGGGTGACGTACTTGATCGCGCCGCCAACCGTGTTGCGGCCGTAAAGCGTGCCCTGCGGCCCGCGCAGGATTTCGATTTGTTCAACATCATAGATGTCGAGCACCGCGGCCTGCGGACGGTTGAGATAGACGTCGTCGAGATAGAGGCCGACACCTTGTTCGTAGCCGGCGACCGGGTCCTGCTGGCCGACACCGCGGATGAAGGCAGTCAGCGTGGTGTTGGTGCCGCGCGACACTTCCAGGGTCACGTTCGGGGTGGTGTCGGCGATGTCGGTGATATCGAGTGCGCCCTGGCGACTAAGCTGTTCGCCGGTATAGGCGCTGACCGCGACCGGCACATTGAGCAGCAATTCGTTGCGGCGCCGTGCGGTGACGACGATGTCAGCGTCGCTGGCCTGAGCGGCATCCTGCTCGGTCGCCTGAGCATTTTCGGTCTGAACCGTGGTTCCGGCATCCTGCTCCACCGTGGTGTCGGGATTGGGAGGTGGCGCGTCCTGCGCAAATGCCGGAGCGGCAATCAAGGCAGACAGCGCGACGGTTCCGAACAGGGCGGCGCGGCAAGGCAAAATACGCATAATCATTCTCCCCCTTTGGCGGCGCCAGAACCCCTCAACAGATGCCGTTGCGCCGAAAGCTGATAACGGTCATACTGAAACTTGAACCGCCTTTCAACTTGAGATTATTTTGGGGGGTTGTAGGGGGATTGAATGGGGCTCAGCAACGCGCATCAGGAGATTGCCGACACGGCGGGTAGCGGCAAGGCGCCCCGCACCGCGCGCGGTGTTCGAACGATGCGCAAAATCCTGGATGCCGCGCGCGACGAATTCGGCGAATGCGGCTTTGCCGACAGCTCAATCGTCGCAATTACCCAGCGCGCGGGTGTGGCGCTTGGCACGTTCTACACCTATTTCGACAGTAAAGAGGCGGTGTTCAAGGCGCTGGTCAGCGACATGTCGGGTCAGGTCCGGGACCATGTTGCGCCAGTCCTCCCCCAGGCCAGCGACCTGCTTGACGGGGAACGCCGGGCGCTTGCCGCGTTCCTCGACTTTGCGCGCACCCATCGCGATGTTTACCGGATTATCGACGAAGCCGAATTCGTCGATCCGCAGTCCTATCGGGAACATTATGAAACCACGGCCTCGCGCATCGCAGCGCGCCTGTGCGCCGGACGCGACAGGGGCGAAATAGACCGCAAGCTGTCGGATTCGGATTTGGAAATCGTGGCCTGGGCAATGATGGGTGCCAACGTCTTCCTGGGGCTACGTTTTGCGGTCTGGGACGCGGTCGATTCCGATGTGATCGCGGCGGCCACAGAACGTCTTTTGCGCCGGGGACTTGGCGCATGAGCGCGTTTACCGACGGCTATTTCACGGTCGCCGACGGACTGAAGCTCCATTTTCGCAATTATCCGGGACCCGCCGGCCACGCGCCGCTGCTGTGCCTTCCGGGCCTGACCCGCAATGTGCGGGACTTCGCTGACTTCGCGGCCGCGATGGCGGGCCAGCGGCAGGTCATCGTGCTGGAATTTCGCGGCCGGGGCGAAAGCGAACACGACTTGCAGGGGGATCGCTACAAGCCCGTGACATATGTCCAGGATTTGCTCCAACTGCTCGACCATCTGGGGATTGGCAAGGCGGTTTTCGTCGGCACCTCGCTAGGTGGAATCGTGACGATGCTGACCGCAGTAATCGCGGGACACCGGATCGCCGCCGCGGTGCTCAACGATGTTGGCCCTGAACTGGAAGAAGCCGGGCTAGAGCGGATCCGCGGCTATGTCGGCAAGCAATCGCGCTTCGCCACCTGGCAACAGGCCGCCGCCGCGATTGCCGCGTTCAACGAGGATATCCCGGCGTCTTATAGTCCCGAAGATTGGGATGGGATGGCCCGGCGCCTGTGCCGCGAGGAAGCCGACGGGACCATCTGCTTCGACTATGACATGGCGATCGCCGAGCCGTTCAATCGCGACGGGCCCAGCGAACAGGTCGACATGTGGCCGTTGTTCGATGCGCTTGCAGTGCACCCGCTTTTGGTGGTCAGGGGCGGGTTGAGCGACCTGTTCAGCGCTTCCGCGCTGGAGCGAATGCACGCCCGTGCGCCCAACATGCAAAGCGTTACCGTGCCCGGGGTGGGCCATGCGCCGGACCTGGTGGAGCCGGAAGCGATTGCCGCGATCCGGGCATTCCTTGCCACCGTCGACTAGGAAACTAGGAAGCTAGCCGTTGTTCGCGTGGGTCGGGGATCGCGACCGCCTGCTGGACGATCAGCCGGTGCACCATCTGGTACAGCTGGACCCCGTTTTTCAACACGATTCCCATACCATCGACCCGGCTGAGGTCGTGCCACAATAGCTGGAGGAGTTGGCGGTAGGTCGGCACCGCCTCGGGTGCCGGCCCATGGGCCGCCCATACCGCGCCCCATTCGTGAACGAACCGGTCGAGCTTGGCCCGGACCTGGGCTAGCGCGGGATGGGGTTGGACCTCTTCCCACAGGAAAGCCAAATGGTTGCGCACCTCCCACGGGCTCATCACGTCGGGTGAATTATATTGTTCAAGGCGCAGCGGCTGGTTGCCGCCATCGCCCGGTCCAATCCGTACCGGTGCCATGTCGGGGCGCTGGCGCCCGGCTTCGATCAGGTCGTACAGGCGGCCGCCGCCGACTGTGTCGACGACCAAGTGGGTGCGGTGCGCATCGCCGGTGTTCTGGACGTTGTGCGGAAGGAAACTGTCGAACACCCAGCATTCGCCCGGTGCCATGTGGACGGTTTCTTCGCCGCAGCTGAACAGCACTCCGGGATTGGTGATGATCGGCACGTGGATGCGAATGTGGGTGCGCCAGTAATAATGGCTGTCGATATGCGGCGGGACTTGTGCGCCGGCGGCAAGTCCCATCAACCGGCTGCGCCCCCAGACACTTCCGATCCAGCCCATGATTTCCTGTATGTAAGGGCAGGCTTCAAGGTTGGCGGTTGGCATCATCTGCCCCGCACTGGCGTCCGTTTCCTCCCCCTTGGGGGAAATCAGCCGCACCGCGTTGTTGCCCGGAAAGCCGTCGGGATGGGGTACCCACGCGCTTTGGGGAAGCGCCTTGACCTCCGCGACTAGGGCATCGCCGTCGAACTGGACAGGAAGGCGAACAAAGGGCTGGTTCAATTTAATTGTCATCGGTGATCTCGCCGCGATGAATGGCCCGCCGGGCCTTCAAGATCAAGCGGATAGCGCCGGGGCCGAAGTGGCGAAACACGAAAAAGGGCGACCCCTTGCGGAGCCGCCCTTCCCATCCACGGGCGCTTCAAGACACCCGCGAAACTGTATCGAAGCTTACTTGAGCTCGACGGTGCCGCCGGCTTCTTCGATCTGCTTCTTGATCTTCTCGGCTTCGTCCTTGTTGACGCCTTCCTTGACCGCCTTGGGAGCCGATTCAACCAGCGTCTTGGCTTCGCCAAGACCCAGGCCGGTGATCGCGCGAACTTCCTTGATCACGTTGATCTTCTTGCCGCCGTCGCCGGTCAGGATAACGTCGAATTCGGTCTGCTCTTCAGCAGCCGGGGCAGCAGCAGCAGCCGGACCGGCAACCGCAACCGCAGCAGCGGCCGAAACGCCCCACTCTTCTTCAAGCATCTTGGCAAGCTCAGCAGCTTCCATGACGGTGAGCTTCGAAAGCTCTTCAACAATCTTCTTAAGGTCAGCCATTTTCAGTCTCCAATAGGGGCCCCACAAGGCCCGCAAATTTCCGTGGTAAAAAGGTCAGGCTGCGGCCTTGGCGGCAAAAATGCGCGCCAGCTGGCCGCCCGGCTCCATGAGCGTCCGTGCGATCTTCGTCGCCGGAGCCTGGAGGAGGCCAATGATGGTGCCGCGAAGTTCGTCGAGGCTGGGAAGTTCGGCAAGCGCCTTGACCCCTGCAACGTCGAGCAACGTTTCACCCATCGCACCGCCCACGATTTCGAACTTTTCGTTCGACTTCGCGAACTCGACAGCCACCTTGGCGGCTGCAACCGGGTCCGCAGAGGTCGCCAGAGCGGTCGGTCCCGTGAGGAACTCACCGATCGGGCTGTACTGCGAGCCTTCGAGTGCAATCTTGGCCAGCCGGTTCTTCGCAACCTTGAACTGGGCACCGGCGTCGCGCATCTTCGCGCGCAGTTCAGACGACTGCGACACCGAAAGACCGAGGTTGCGGGTAACCACAACGACGCCCGTTTCGGCGAAGACGCTCTTCATCTCGGCGACCAGATCGGCTTTTTGCGAACGATCCATGCCAACTCCAAACGTATCGGCCGAAGGCAAGCCCACGGCCGGGTTCAACAAAAGCTGCCCTCGGCCAAAGCCGAAACCAGCACGATTGTCCGTGGGGCCAAGGGATCGACGCACGGGAGGACAAGGCAAATGGCTGTCCGGCCAGCGCGAAAATTCCGTTTCCCCGTCTAGGCCGCGGATTAAGAGGGAAACCCTCAGCGACTGTCTCGGACGAGCACAGGGCACCGGTAAAGGCACGCTGCGATGCGCGCCCTATAGCCGATTATCCCGCAGGTTCAAGCGGTTTGCTGCATCCGCGAAGGCACGGGCGCGATTTAGGTCGCGATATGCAACCAACTTTCGCAATGCCCGTTCAGACCATCATGTTGCGTCCTTCGAATGACACCAATCATCCGCTAGCCGAAACCTTCCGCACCTTCGTCGCGGACAAGGGTTTCCCGTGCGTCGGCGCAAAGGCCGCGCTGAACCGCGGCGGGATGCGGTTCGTTGTTGCGCGCGACTTCCGTTCGGCCTGGGACGACTTGCGAATCCTGCCCAGCCTTCACGCGATCGCCCGGGATTATGCCCGCGACCCGGAACCGTTCCAGTCGCTCGTCGTCCTGTTCGAGCAAGGCGTTCCGGAAAGCGAGGCCGACTATGAGCGCTTGCTGTGGGAGCGCCTGCAATCGCTGTCGGACAAGGATGACTGGCTGGGCCAAAAGCCCGACCCGCGGGTGGGGCACGATCCCTCGGACCCGCATTTCGCGATGAGCTTTGGCGGTGAAGCGTTTTTCGTGGTCGGCCTGCACCCGGCTTCAAGCCGACCGGCGCGGCGCTTTGCGACCCCGGCAATGGTGTTCAACCTTCACGACCAGTTTGAACGGCTGCGCGAAGAAGGGCGCTACGAAACGCTGCGCGAAACGATCATCGCGCGCGATGTCGATCTGGCCGGCACTCCCAATCCCATGCTGGCCAAGCACGGAACCGTTTCTGCTGCTCGCCAGTATAGCGGCAGGGCGGTCGGTGAAGACTGGGCTTGTCCGTTTTCAGGACGTTCTACTGCCGAACCCGCGATAGAAGGGGCCGACGATTGGTTCACGAAATTCCGCCGCGATCCGGCACCGCATTCCCCGTCAACTCGGGACAACGGCTGAGCGTCATCGATCCCCAGGGGTCGCAGGTCGCCGACCTTCTTGCATTCAATCGCCGTGACGTGCGCGAAGTCGTCTCTGCCGGGCGCACCTTCGACTATGCCGAGAGTATCCGGCTGACCACCGGGCACATGCTCTATTCCAATCGTTCGAACCCTATGTTCGAAATTGTTGCGGACGATGTCGGGATCCACGATTTCCTGCTTACGCCCTGTTCCCGGGCGACCTTCCGGCATTTCTATCCCGGCCATCCCGAACATCGCGGCTGCTTCGGCAATCTTGCCGAGGCGTTGGAACCCTACGGCGTTACTGACGACATGATCCCAAGCGCGTTCAATTGTTTCATGAACGTCCCGGTCGACGGCTCAAGTGGCGCGCTCAAGGTCCTGCCTCCCTTGAGCAAGGCCGGGGACCGCATCGTGTTCGAAGCGAAGATGGACCTGGTTATCGGCCTTACCGCTTGCTCCGCGTTCGACAGCAATGGCGGAAGCTTCAAGCCAATTCACTGGACCCTTGATTGAATAGCCACGCGCTTGGTGTCGCCGGCGCAGGCGCGCTGACACTGGATCGACGGTGGCGGCGGTTGCGGACCAAGGTCATCTATTGGTGGCGCCACGGGCGGTGGCCAGCGCTCGATGCCCCGACCCGGTTCACCGAATGGGTGCAATGGCGCAAGCTGCATGATCAACGCGCGTCCCTTTCGATGCTCACCGACAAGGCATACGCCAAGGCGCATGTCACTGCGCTGGTCGGCGCCGGGCTTGCCGTCCCGACCTTGTGGGAAGGCGGCGTTCTGCCCGCCCAACCGGTCGCTCCGCTGCCCCTGGTGGTCAAGGCCAATCACGGCTGTAACCAGTATCGCGTTTGCACCACCCAGGCGGAATGGTCTGCGGCATGCGTTGCATCGCGGCGGTGGATGCGCAGCAGCTATGGCTCGTGGCTCGATGAACATCATTATCGCGCGGCCCGCCGGGCAATTCTGGTCGAGCCGTTCCTGGGCGGGGCGGGGGCACCGGTGCCAGAGGATTTCAAGGTCTATGTGTTCGGTGGGCAGGCCGCACTGATCCAGCATCATCGCGGGCGGGGCGGCGACCATCGCTGGACCCAGTTCGACCGCGAATGGCGCATGGTCGGCGGTGCGCCCAGCGACCAAAAAGCACCCGCGACCCTCGCGATCATGCTGGAACGGGCAGAGGCGCTCGCCGCTGGCCACGACTTCCTGCGGGTCGATTTCTACGAGGTAGACGGCCGCTTGTGGTTCGGGGAATATTGCCTGTTTCCGGGCTCTGGACTCGACCCGTTTACGCCCGACGCGCTGGACCTTGCGCTGGGCGCCTTGTGGAGCCGTGAGCGGCCCTTGGCCTGAACTGCAACCCCGGCGTCAGATCTAAAAAAAGGCCGGAGCGGCATGCGCCCCGGCCTCTTCTTCGTTCGCTTGGAACGGGCCTTACTGGCCGCGCTCACCACGCTCAACCGGCGCCGGCGGCGGCGGCGGAGGCGGGGGAACCGGGCACGGCGAGGTCGACATGACGACCGTTCCGTCGGGGCAGGTTACCGTCGCGGGCGGCGGCGGTGCGACCGGTGCGGCGGCCGGGGTGTAAACCGGTTCTGCAGCGGGCGCGCCCAAGTTGAAGATCAGGCTTGCGAGGATGCTGTGCGAGCTGAACTTGCTGTTGTTATCCAGGAACACCGTTCCGCCGCTGCCCGGGGCAACGCCAGCGAAGCCGAAGCTGTCGCCATAGTTGAGCTTGCCGGTGCGGAAGTAGCGGTACTTCAGGCCAACATCGACGCTGCTGCTGATCGGCATGCGCGCGCCGGCGATGAGCTGATACGCCCATGCGTTGTCGCTTTCGCCGAACTGCTTGACCCGGGCGCGACCGACACCGGCGCCAACGAAACCGTTGATGCCATTATCGGGGCCGAAGTCGACCAGGCCGTTGATCATCCCGGAAAGCACGCTGGTGTGACCAGACAGGTCAAAGTCGGAAGCAACGAACGCACCGCCCGAACCTGCGTTCAGCGCAGTGATGAATGCCGGGTCGATTTCGAGTTTGTCGTTCTTGGCGCGCTTGTAACCAAGCTCACCTTCGAGACGGAACATGCCGAAGTCATAGCCGAACAGGGCATCGACATCGTAGCCGGTCTTGTAGTTGACGTCGGCGACGCGGCGCTTCGAAATGTCGGCAACAGTCGGGTCGGTAAAGTCGACCGAACCGTCGATGTTCGTGTCATTGGGGAACAACGCGCCCCCTTCGATGCCGATGTAGGCCGAATTGTCGCGGGCCTGGGCCGGTGCGGCAATCGCCAAGGTGGCGGCTGCGGCAAGGAATAGCTTACGCATGTAAAAACCTCTTTTGCGTTGTTGTGGGAACGAGGCCTAAACCCCTACCTGGCGCTAGGGTTTCATGGTTGAGCGGCGATAGTTGCGAAGTGTTGCCGGGATGCAACAAGCGCAATTCGGCCAGCAAACGAAAAAAGGCCGGAGCGACGTGCGCCCCGACCTTTTTTTCGTTTTCCACGAAGGAGTATTGGTGCGCTTAGGCGCCGACTTCGGCAAGGTCGATCTTGACGCCCGGACCCATCGAACTGCTCACGGACACTTTCTTCAGATATTTGCCCTTGGTGCCGGACGGCTTGGCCTTGACGATGGCGTCGACGAACGCGGTGAAGTTGTCCTTCAGTGCACTTTCGGTGAAGCTCGCCTTGCCGATGCCGGCATGGATGATCCCGGCCTTTTCGACGCGGAACTCGATCTGGCCGGCCTTGGCGTCGGTGACCGCCTTGGTGACGTCCATGGTGACGGTGCCAAGCTTGGGGTTCGGCATCAGGCCCTTGGGACCCAGAACCTTACCCAGACGGCCGACCACACCCATCATGTCCGGGGTTGCGATGACACGGTCATAATTGGTGTCGCCGCCCTGCATGGCTTCCATCAGGTCTTCGGCGCCGACGATGTCCGCCCCGGCTTCCTTGGCCTCGTCGGCCTTGGCGCCCTTGGCGAACACGGCAACCTTGACGCTTTTGCCGGTGCCGTTGGGAAGGTTGACGACGCCACGTACCATCTGGTCGGCGTGACGCGGATCAACGCCCAGGTTCATTGCAATTTCGACAGTCTCGTCGAACTTGGAGGTAGCGTTCTTCTTGACGATGCTGATCGCCTCATCGACGCCATACAGCTTGTCGCGATCAACCGCTCCAACCAGCGCCTTTTGCTTCTTGGTCATCTTCATGGCTTAGCCCTCCACAACCTGGAGGCCCATCGCGCGAGCGGAGCCTTCAATGATCTTGGTCGCGGCCTCGATGTCGTTGGCATTGAGGTCCTTCATTTTCGCTTCGGCGATTTCCGCTACCTGCGAACGCTTGATCGTGCCCGCACTGACCTTGCCCGGCTCCTTTGAGCCCGACTTCAGCTTGGCAGCACGCTTCAGCAGGAAGGCGGCGGTTGGCGACTTGGTGACAAAGGAAAAGCTGCGATCCGCATAGACCGTGATGACGGTCGGGATCGGCATATTCTTTTCCATGCCATCGGTGGCCGCATTGAAGGCCTTGCAGAATTCCATGATGTTGACACCGCGCTGGCCGAGCGCAGGCCCGAGCGGCGGCGAGGGGTTGGCGACGCCCGAGGGCACCTGCAGCTTGATATAGCCGGTAATCTTCTTGGCCATGGCCAGAAGGTCCTTTCTTTCATCCTGTCGGCGAATGCCCGTCCGGGCCATCGCCTCCGATTAAGCGGTGCTAGCGGCGAACCCTGATGGGCCGCCTCCCGCGCGAATGCCTGACCATATATGGAAAGACGCCCGCGCCCCTAGCCGATCCGGGCTAATCGCGCAACGCCCTAATCGGGGCGCAACAGCGCTTTTCCAAAGCTGGAAAAATTGGCTGGTTTCATTGCTTTGGAGTGATCCGTCCGCACCTTGGAACGCCTCATCGAACAGGCCGGGAATTGGCGGATACTTCGCCGTCCCTGTCCGTTGGAAAAATATACACCGCATTCAGCAAGGGAGTAACTTCATGAGTACAATTTTCAAAAGCCTGACAGACACCGTCTATGACTCGGTCGAAGGGTATAAAAAGGCGATCGAAAAGGTCACCAACCCGTCGATCAAGCAGGCGCTTACGCAGCAGCTTTCGCGCCGCGAACAACTGCTCGAAACGATGAACCAGGAATTACAGCGCTGCGGCGAGGAATTGGTCACCAAGGGTACGATGACGGGTGCGCTTCATCGCACCTGGATGGAAATTGCCGACCTGTTCGCGAACGAAGACGAAGCGGCGATCGAACGCGTCGAGGAAGGCGAGAAGTATCTGGCCAAGAAGTTCGAGGAATCGCTCGAGCATGCCGACATCGACCCGCAGGCCCGGCCGATTATCGTGCGTGGCCATGCCGAAGCTTTGGAAGGCGCAGCTCTGGCCGACCGCCTGGAAGCGCAGGTCGACTAACTAGCCTGTTTGGCTGAAAAACTATGGGTCGGGAGTTCGCTCCCGGCCCTTTTTCGTGCATCCCAACGACCTGATAAAATATACCCTAGTCTTTCACTAGGGAATATGTCATTGCCTATGTCTCACGCTTGAAGCATAGGCAAATAAAGGGGTCTCGATGGACTGGCTCAAACTGCTGGAAGACATTCTTCCGTTCATCGCCGCAGGGTTCGTCGCGCAGATCATCGACGGCGCGCTGGGCATGGCTTTCGGAGTCATTTCGACGACCTTGCTGATTACCCTTGGAACACCGCCGGCCGCGGCGTCTGCCAGTGTCCACATCGTGGAAACCTTTACCACCGGACTTTCCGGGATAAGCCATATCCTGCGCAAGAATATCGACTGGTCCTTGTTCCGGCGCCTCGCGCTTCCCGGGATCGCCGGCGGGATAATCGGCGCCTATTTCCTGACCCAGGTCGATGCCAGCGTGATCAAACCGTTCATCCTTGCATATCTGGCGATAATCGGGGTGATGCTGGTGTATCGCGGATGGCGCTATCCGCCGCGGCACAAGCCCGCCAAGGTGGTCGGTCCGCTTGGTCTTGTCGGCGGGTTTCTCGACGCCGCGGGCGGCGGCGGCTGGGGCCCGATCGTTACCGGCAACCTGCTTGCTCAAGGTGCCGAGCCGCGGCGCGTGATCGGCACCGTCAACACCACCGAGTTCCTACTCACGCTCGCGGTTTCGATCACGTTCCTGTCGGCACTTGGCTGGGAATCATTCAGCAAGGCGATGGTCGGGCTTTTGATCGGAGGGCTGCTGGCAGCGCCGCTTGGTGCGATCATTGCCGAACGCGCCAATCCCAAGGCGCTGCTGGTGGCGGTGGGAACGATCCTCGTCGCAACCAGCCTGTTCGGGATCTGGCGCGCCTTCGCCTAGTCGCCCCGGTTAGTGTTGGCGGGGGGGTGCGCCAGCATTGAACGCAGTGCGGCAATTTCCCGCCGCAGTCCCGCGATGTCCTTGGAACTTGCGACTTCGCTGCCCGGATCGGCGGCATCGCGCCCAATAAAGAAGCTGGCGATGGTGGCAGTCAGATAGCCCAGGATCGCCAGGCCGTAGATCGAAAGAAGGATGGTCAGCACCCGTGCTTCCTGGCTTTGCGGCCAATACTGGCTTCCGATGCTGGTAAGCAGCATCGCGGTCCACCAAAGTGCATCCCAGTAACTTTCGAACCCGCCCGGGACTTGCGAAGCAGGCTCCAGGAAGTACATGCCAGCCGCCCCGACCAGCGCGACGACCATGGTCAATGCAACGACGTAATGAAATGCATGACGGCGCAAGGTCCGCTTGAGCGCATACATCGAGCGGTTGATTACCCCGACCACCCGAACCACGCTGGCGCCGCGGACCAGCGACAGCGCGCGGAACGCGGCAAAGGCGCGAAGCAGGCGAAGCGCCGGCACAACCAGTGCGACTAGGGTCAGGACGTTGCGCTTGAAAAAGCGCGACTTGTCCGGCGCGATTACCAGGCGAATAAGGTAATCGGCGATGAAGATTACCCAGATGACGATCGCGATGGTGTCGAGGAGTGGGTTGGAATTGCCGGTCAGGTCCATCACCGCGATGACCAGCCACACCGCGCTCAGCAGTGCCATTGGGGTCGACAGCCAGCGCTCCATGCCAATCACGGCGCGCCAGCGCTCGCTATTGGTAACCGGAGGCGGATTTATCGCAGTCGCGGATTTGCTCGCCATTGCAGGTTAACGAGCAAGGGGCCGACTGGTGCCGGGCAAAGCGCCCTTACTTGACCAACTCGACCTGCTCGAACTCCAGCTCGACCGGGGTCGGACGACCGAAGATCGACACCGAAACTTTCACCCGCCCGCGGTCGAAGTCGAGTTCCTCGACCAGGCCATTGAAGCTTGCGAACGGGCCGTCGAGGACCTTGACCGAATCGCCGATCTCATAGTCGACGTTGATCTTTTGCTTGGGCGCTGCGGCGGCCGATTCATCGCTTGAATCGAGCATCCGGATCGCCTGAGCGTCGGGAATCGGCTGGGGTTTGCCGCCCAGGCCAAGGAAGCCGGTGACCTTCGGGGTGTTCTTGACGAGGTGGTAGACGTCGTCGGTCATGGTCAGCTTGGCAAGCACGTAGCCGGGCATGAACTTGCGTTCCGACTGGACCTTCTTGCCGCGCTTGATCTCGGTGATCGTCTCGGTCGGGACTTCGATCTGCTCGACGTGCGGCTCAAGCCCGAGGCGCTTGGCCTCCGACTGGATCGCTTCGCGGACCTTGTTCTCGAACCCGGAATAAGCGTGGATGATGTACCAGCGGGACATTCAACTGACCTTTGTAAAAATTGGGGCCGCGCGGCGTTAGCCGATCAGCTTCAAAAGCGCCTGGACAACCGTCGAGAAGAAGGCGTCGACGCCGAAAAAGAAAATTGCCAGCAAGAGCGTCATGATCAGCACCATGATCGCGGTCGACACGGTTTCCTTGCGAGTCGGCCAGTGAACCTTGCTTGCTTCACTGCGGACCTGCCGGATGAATTCGCCTGGGGAAGTCTTGGCCACCGAACTGAAAACTCTCTTGCAGATAGAAAAAGGCTCCGCGGGACCAGCGGTCCGGCGGAGCGGATTGTCACTTAGCGCTGGTCGCCCGGTTCTTCAAGGGACTGGCAGGGGCAGGGGGACTCGAACCCACGACCCTCGGTTTTGGAGACCGATGCTCTACCAACTGAGCTATACCCCTAGTCCGTGGCGCGCGAGGTAGCCATGCCGGAGCGCGCATGCAAGCGCTTCATTGGACCACCGGCAGCCCGATCCAGCTTCCCTGCGGGCCGGTGAAAACCCGCTGCGTCGCCTTGCGATAGTCGCCAGCACGCGCGAAAAAGATATTGGGAACGTAGGTCTGCGGATTGCGGTCATAGAGCGGAAACCAGCTTGACTGGACCTGCACCATCAGCCGGTGACCGGGCTTGACGAGGTAATTGACCGCCGGAAGCGCAAGGTCATAGGCTTGCGGCACATCGGGCTTGAGCGCTTCGGGCTTGGTCGGGTCCTTCGCGTAACGTCCGCGCAAAATCTCCATCGCGATCGGGAATTGGTAGCCGGGGTAGACCGGGTCGTCGGCCGGGAAAACGTCGATCAGCTTGACCACCCAGTCGCTGTCGGTCCCGCTAGTCGATGCAACAAGATGGACCATCGGCTGGCCTTCCAGCGACAGGGGCCGGGAAAGCACCTTGCCGGTGAACGTAAGGACGTCGCTGCGCTTGGCTGCAAAGCGCTGGTCGTCGCCAAGCCATGTCCGCCACGTCGAGCCCAACGCCCACGGAGAGGTCATTGGGCGCTGGCGGTACGGCACCGGGTCGGCGGGGTTGGCGACATAGCTTAGCGACCCCTTGGCCGGTGGCACGAACCCAAGCCCGCGGTCGGCAACCAGGTAAAGCGGGGAAAGCGGTTTGGCGCATCGCGCGGCGCAGGCACTCGGCCAGGTCGCAAGCCGCTCCCAGCGATTGCCGCCGGCCTCGAAGGTGGTGACTGGGGCAAGACCGGCGCTGGGGCCGCCGCGCAGGTGCTGCGCAAGGAAGGGTCCAAGCAGGTTCTTGCGGAAATAGCGGCCGGTGTCGCCTCCGAATTCGAGCGGACCGAAGGCGGTGGCCGAACCAAGGGTGGCGCCGTGAAACCAGGGGCCAAGGACCAGCCGGGTTTTTTCGTTCGGCTCAAGCGCCTTGAACAGTGCGGGCGCACCATAAATGTCTTCCTGGTCCCACAGGCCCCCGACCAGCAGCAAGGGAACGGATACACCGTGCGCGGGCAGGATTTTGTCCACCGCCTGGGCCTGCCAATAAGGATCATAATCGGGGTGCGTGCTGATCCGCTTCCACAGCGGCAGATCGGCAATGGCATGGGCCCTTGCGAAGTCATCTGCCGACCCGGCCTGGAGGAAGGCCAGATAGTCGTCGCCGCGCCCGGCCAGCCAACGCCGGGAGCTGTCGCGGCTGGCGGTCTGATTATAGAAATAGCTCATCATTTCCTGGCGGAAGGCGCCGTTGTGGAACCAGTCGTCCCCCTTCCACACGTCGACCATCGGGTGGATTGCGACCACCGCCTTAAGCGCCGGGTGCGGGTTGATCAGCGCCATCAGCGCGGCCCAGCCATTGTAGCTGGTCCCCATGACCGCCAACCTGCCGTTGCTTTCGGGGACGTTCTTCACCAGCCAGTCGATGGTATCGAAAGCGTCGGTCGATTCGTCCACGCCGCTAAGGTTGAGGTCGCCCTCCAGCGGCCGGTTCATTACGAAATCCCCGCCCGACCGGAACTTGCCCCGAATATCCTGGATCGCGATCCCATAACCGGCCCGGATGAACTCGGCGTTTTGGGTGTTGAGGATATTTTCGGGCTTGGGCCCGACCCCCAGCCGCGTTTCCAGGTCTGCCGAATATGGCGTCCGGTCGAGGATGATCGAAACGCCCGATTTGCCCGCCGGAAGCACCAGGACGGTGTGCAGCAGGGTGCCGTCGCGCATCGGGATTTCGACCTCGCGGCGGACATAGTCGCCGCGCACTGCGCGCTGGCTGGCGCGGCTGGGTGCAAGGTCGTGGACAAGGCGCGGCGCGCGGACCGTGGGCGCGGAACGGGGAATGTCGCCGCCGGGAAGCACCATCGGCTCGACCCGGGCGAGTGCCGGGACGGCCAAAACCAGCAAACAGGCAAAGATGAAACGCCGCACCATCGCAGTCGTCGCCCTGCCAGCTTCGCCCGTCTTAGTCCAATGCGCCTTTTCCGACCGCTTCAGGCAGCGACGTCGAATGGCTGGATTTCCCCCGACAGATACAGGTTGCGCGCCTTGGTCCGCGCAAGTTTTCCCGAACTGGTGCGGGGCAAGGTGCGCGGGGGCACCAGTTCGACCACCGGGCTAAGACCGGTAATCGACTTGATCCGTTCCTTGATGTTGTCACGAAGTCGGCCGCGCTCGCCAGGGTCGCTGACCCGGCAGTGGACAAGAACCGCTGGAGTCTCTTCGCCACTAGGACCAGTGATCGCGAAGGCCGCGATGTCGCCCGACTTGAAGCCGGGCATCTGTTCGACCGCCCATTCAATGTCTTGCGGCCAGTGGTTCTTGCCGTTGATGATGATCATGTCCTTGGCGCGGCCGACTATGAAGATGTAGCCGTTCGACATGTAGCCCATGTCGCCGGTATCGAGCCAGGCATCCTCGGACAGGCAAGCGGCGGTCGATTCCTCGTCTCGGAAATAGCCCACCATCACGCTTTCGCCGCGGGTCATCACCCGGCCGATCGAACGGTCGGGAAGTATTTCGTCGCCGGGTCCGCGGATCTCGATTTCCATGCCGTGCACCGGCTTTCCGCAATTGACGATCGCCCGATAACGCTTGGGGCGTTTCTCGTCATTGACTTCGGTGCCCGACAGTTCGCTCTCTTCGACCAGTTCGAGGCGAATTCCTTCGCCCGGCGGCATCAGCGAAACCGCAAGGGTCGCTTCGGCCAGCCCGTAGGACGGGCAAAAGGCGCCAGCCTTGAATCCGGCGGGGGCGAAGCAGTCGACGAATTCTTGCATGACGTCGGGGCGGATCATGTCCGCGCCATTGCCGGCAACCCGCCAGCGGGACAGGTCGAAGCGGTCCTCGGCGCGGGTCTGGCTGCTCATCCGGCGCGCGCAGATGTCATAGCCGAAGGTCGGTGAATAGCTCACGCTGGTGCCCGGATTGCGGCTAATGAGGTCAAGCCATGCCAGCGGACGGCGGGCGAAATCCTCGGTCTTCAGATAATCGACTGTCATCTGCATCGCGATCGGCGACAACAGGCAGCCGACAAGCCCCATGTCATGATACCAAGGAAGCCAGGAAATGACCCGGTCATTGTCCTCGACCTTGAGACCGCGACCATGCGCATTAAGGTTCGACAATAGCTGGCGGTGCGTAATCACCACGCCGTGTGGAAAGCGGGTCGAGCCACTCGAATATTGCAAATAGGCGACATCATCGGGGCCTGCAGCGTGGAGCGGACCCGGCGCCTCGGCTACGTCCGCGAGCTTGTCCCAGCAGCGGTGCTCGACGCCATGCCGGTCAGCTGCGGCCCCGCAATATTCGGCAAGCTCAGGCGGGTAGAGAAGGAGTTTCGGATCGGCGCTGTTGAGCTGCACGCCAAGCTGCTCGACATAGGCGTCGCGGCCACCAAAGCTGGTGGGAAGCGGCAACGGGACCGGCCATGCACCGCAGTAGATTGCACCGAAAAACGCAGCAGCGAACTCGGGTGCAGTCTCGGCGATCAGCGCCAAGCGGTCGCCCGGAACAACCCCAAGGCTCACCAGCCGGCGAGCAGTGGCCAGCGCGTCGTCTCGCAACTCGGCATAGCGATAGGCGCGAGAAAGCGTTCCGCGGGCATCGTGGAAATTAAGTCCGCGTGCGCCGGTCGCGGCATAGTCCAGCGCTTCGCCCAGGGTTGCGAACTCGGCCAAGCGCCGCTCAAGCCGGTCGGTGGTGGGGGTGGCGCCAGCTGGCGTCATCTCTTTGGTCAGCGCGAGGCTCGGCTTGGACACCCGTTTCGTTCCTTCATTCTTGGTCCTACCGGCCCGCCCACGTCCACATGCCGCGGGCAGGACGTCGGGCCTCATTCCCGGTGACGGCAAAACGTGGCACAAAAGTGGCGTATGCCTCCTTTTCGTCCCCGCCGCGCCCGCCCGCCCCTTGACCGCGAACGCCTGCACGAACTTGCCCTTGCCTACGTCGGGCGCTTCGCCACCACCCGTGCAAAGCTGGTCGCCTACCTTGCCCGGAAGGTTCGAGAGCGCGGTTTTGCAGAGGGCGATCCCGGAATTGCCGAAATTGCCGAGCGGTTCGCG
Source organism: uncultured Alphaproteobacteria bacterium (assembly GCA_963703115.1). Classification (GTDB taxonomy): domain Bacteria; phylum Pseudomonadota; class Alphaproteobacteria; order Sphingomonadales; family Sphingomonadaceae; genus Sphingomicrobium. The sequence goes on along the minus strand of OY969788.1, from coordinate 1,591,675 downwards.
GCGAGTGGCCTGGTCGATGACCGTGCCTATGCCGGGGCCAAGGCGGAATCGCTTACCCGGCGCGGCTATGGAGCGCGGCGCGTTGCAAGCGCGCTGCGCCAGGCTGGAGTCGCCGACGAGGACGGGGCAGACGCGCTTGCCGAAGCGGACCGCGAAGCTTTTGCAGCGGCGCTGCGATTTGCAAGGCGGCGCCGGATCGGGCCCTTCGCAACCGCCGCGGGCGACATCAAGGCGCGTGAAAAGGCAATTGCAGCAATGGTTCGCGCCGGCCATTCGCTGGGTCTTGCGCTCACGATAGCCGGCAAGGGGCCGGGCGAAATTCCGAGCGAAGACGAAGCCGAGCGAAAATATTAGCGCTTTCTCAATGTCGGTTTCCCGACACACAAGTGCGTGTTATGGTCTTTGACCATGCGTACCGGCCGTCATGTTGGACAGACAGAAGAGGGGATCGAGCCGAATGTTCCGCTCGATTCCGATCCGCCGAGCGAAGCGCTCGCGCCGATCAGCGGGACGGTCAAATGGTTCGATTCGACCCGCGGTTTCGGTTTTTTGGTGTCCGAGGAAATCGACGGCGACGTGCTGATTCATTTTTCTGCGTTGCGGGATCACCAGCGCCGCAGTCTGCCCGAAGGCGCGGTCATCACGTGCATCCCCTTTAAGTCGGGACGCGGCTTCCAGGTTGAGAAAATCCTGAGCATCGATGTCAGTACTGCCTTGCCCTCGGCAGTGCGGGGGACCATCTCTGCTGCCGAACGCGCGGACCGCCAGGCCCTGATCAGGGACGCCGGCGAGTTCGAGCCGGTGGAGGTGAAATGGTTCAACAGGGTGCGTGGATACGGCTTCGTGACTCGAGTTGGCGATCCGCGCAGCGACGATATTTTCGTCCACATGGAAACAGTGCGTCTGTCGGAAGTGGGCGACCTGGACCCGGGCGAACAGCTCGAGGCGCGGATCGCAACCAGCGGCAAGGGCCTGACGGCAGTCGACCTCAGGCGGCCCAAGGGAAGCTGAGTTTTCTAGCGGCTGGAGCGATGGTGCTTGCAGCCTGCACTGCTCCCTCCCCAAGCGCCCAGGCAGCCACCAACGGCGCGTTCGAGGACGTCGGTCAGCTAGGACTGCGCACGATACCGCTGACGATTACCGGCGCTACTGGGACGAAGCACCGCTTCATTGTCGAAGTGGCTAAGACTTCCCTTGAGCGGGAACGGGGATTGATGTTCCGCCAGTCGCTCGGCCCGGACCGCGGAATGATCTTCCTGTTCGACCCACCGCAATCGATTGCCTTCTGGATGAAGAACACCCTGATCCCGCTCGACATGCTGTTCATCGGCGCCGATGGCCGAGTGCTCAACATTATCGAAAATGCCGCTCCATTGTCGCTGTCGCCGCGACCGAGTGCGGGCGATGCCGCAATGGTTCTGGAAATTGCCGGCGGGCGGGCAAGCGCGCTTGGTATCAAGGCCGGCGACAAGGTCGATTATTGACGTGGCCAGGTCGGTCCGCCCTCCATCGCTTGCAAGGGCCGCGCTAGTCCGGCAAAGGCGCTAGCCATCATGGGATGGTTCGCAAATGCATTCACCTGGTGGAACGGGGCTAGCTGGGGCACCAGCCTGTTTTCGCGCCGCCATGGTTCAAAGGTCGGCACCGACTCCTCTGGCAACATTTATTACCAGCACAAGAAAGACGCCAACCGGCGCTGGGTGATCTACGCTGGCGACAATGACGCCAGCCGAGTGCCGCCCGAATGGCAGGCGTGGCTTCGCGGAACCATCGACGACGTGCCGCAGGTGGCACTTCCTCCGGTCCGTCGGTTCCAGCAAGCGCCGACCCCCAATCTTACTGGAACGATGGCCGCGTTTCGCCCCGACGGCGCGCTTGGAAGCGGCAAGATTCGCCCCGCCGCGACCGGCGATTACGAACCCTGGATTCCCGAATAAGTGCGCGTTTCGACAATGCTCTTGCTTGCCGGTTGCGCGCTGCTTGCGGGATGTGGGCCGCGCGGTGGTACAAACGATTCCAAGTCCGCTAAGGCTTCCGCTTCAGGCGATGCAGTCGGCCGGGTCGACGGAGCGGGCGTGACCCCGATGGCTGAGCGGGTCGCGGTGCTCGGGATTCTCAACAAGCGCAACGGGATCGTCCGCGACGTCGCACTTCGTCCCGGCCAGGCCGCGAAGTGGAAGGAGCTGACGGTCCGCCTGAGTGCCTGCGACAAGACCGCCCCGTGGGAGGAGGAGCAACTGACCGGCGCCTTCATTCAGGTCGACGTGCGCCAGCCCGACAAGAAGATTCAGCGGATCTTCTCCGGCTGGGTGTACAAGGAATCGCCCTCGCTCAACGTGGTTGAGCACCCAGTCTATGACGTCTGGCCCAAGAGCTGTGAAATGACATATCCGGCCGGTCCGTCAGCGCCCGCTGCACCGGTCAGTTCAAGCAATCGGTCGAGTGCCCAGAAATCGCCTTCCCCCGCTGGCTCAGGAAGCGATTCACCGACTGCTGAGGCACCGGCTCCCGCACCGGCGCCAGCGCCGGACAATGCCCCGCCTAGCAACCCGACATAGGAATCGCGGCTGATGTTCACCGCGCCCAACGAGGCGAGGTGATCGGTCATGAACTGGCAATCGAGAAGCAGGAAATTCCCGGCTTTCAACCGCGCCACCAGCCATGCCAGCGCAACCTTGGAGGCATCGGTCATGCCGCTGAACATGCTTTCGCCGAAAAATGCGCGGCCCAGGCGAACCCCGTACAGGCCGCCGACCAGCTTTCCCTGGATCCAAACTTCGATGCTGTGGGCGAAACCGGCGGAGTGAAGGGCTAGCATCGCGCGCTCGATTGGGCCGCTGATCCAGGTTTCCTCACGGTTGGCGCAGGCTGCGATGACGCCTTGGAAGTCGCGGTCCAGGGTGACGGTGAACAGGCCCTTGCGGATCGTCCGCCTGAGTGAGCGTGAGCAATTGAACCGCTCTAGCGGGAGAATCGCCCGCTCCCTCGGCTCAACCCAGAACAGGTCGTCGGCGTCGCGGCTATCGGCCATCGGGAAGATGCCCGTCGCATAGCCCTGAAGCAGCAGCCGTGGGTCGATTTCGCTCATATCGCTAGCGATTATGACGCGGGCCCTGCCAAAAGCCTATTCACAGGATGCCGGTAACGACCTCGGGCGGGCGGCACAGGCGAACGCCTTTTTCGGTCTCGACCAGCGGACGGTTGATAAGGATCGGGTGGCTGGTCATGGCGTCCAGGATCTGCTCATCGCTGACCGTGGGATCGCGCAGTCCAAGGTCTTCGGCCAGCGATTCTTTTGCACGCAAGGCGTCACGCGCGCTTATTTCCGCCCGATCGAACAACTGGGCGAGACGGGCGCGGCTTGGCGGGTTTACCAGATACTCCACAACGGTGACGTCAGCGCCCGCCTGCTCGAGGATTGCGAGGGTCTTTCGCGAAGTCCCGCACCGGGGGTTGTGGTAGATCGTCGCCTTCATTTCCGTTTGTCTCTCCAATCGAACGATGCAGCGTTACCGCAACGACCGCTGCAAGGCGAGGTTCAGGAAAATTAATGCAATCGCTCGGTGCGGGCGCGGAACGATGGCCGTTATGCGTCGTTTCTCGCTTGTGACCATGTTCCGTCCGAGGGGCAGCCTCTGGCATGGGCGTGATCCATGAATAGAAAACGGGAGAAAGCATCATCATGCGTAAATCAATCCTCGCAGTCGCCCTTGCGACCACTGTCACGCTCGGCGCATGCGCCAACAATCCTAACGTTGCCCGCAACGCAGCCATCGGCGGCGTCGGTGGCGCTGCAGTTGGCGCCGTGATCCCGGGTGTCAGCGTTATCGAAGGCGCCGCGGTCGGCGCTGCGATCGGCGGCCTTTCGGGCGCGATCTGGTCGGACAGCAACAACGACGGCTATGTCGACGGCTATATGTATAACGGCCAATATTATGCCGGCACCCCGCAGGGCTATAATTCGACCACGCGTTCGGTGCTGACCGGTGCCGCCGGTGGCGCGGTTCTCGGCGGTGTCGCCGGGGCGATCATCCCAGGCGTTTCGGTTCTCCAGGGCGCCGTGATCGGTGCGGCAGTCGGCGGTCTCGCCGGCGCTGTATGGTCGGACCGCAATAATGATGGCGTTGTCGACGGCTACATGTACAACGGCCAATATTACCAGGGCGCGCCGGCTTCGGCCCCGATGCCTGCGGCGCCTTCGCCGGTCCGCAGCGGTGAGCGCGGATAACATCGGAGTTTGAGTGATTTTCAAGACTGACGGGTGCGCCGGTACAAAACCGGCGCACCTTCTTTCCAAGGCCGGTGGCGTCGTGCGGGGGTTGGCCCTCGTTGCGGCGCCGCTTGCTATTGTCTTTTCGACGCCTGCCACCGGTGCCGCCAAGAAGCCGCATCCCGTGCAGGCGGCAATGTCGGCCACTGGCGTTCCCGCTTTCTACGCTGAGCGGCGGGATTATCCGCTGTGGCTTGCCCCTACTGCAGGCGACAGTGCGGACCGGCTGATCGCGCTGCTTTTGAGCGCGCCGGTCGATGGGCTTGATCCCGCTTATTATGGAATTCCCGCGATCCGCGATGCACTTTCCAAGGCACGCGCCAGCGGCAAGCCTTCCGACCTGTTGCGCGCCGACCGCCTGCTCAGCCAGGCATTCGTCGCTTATGTCAGCGATGTGCGCCGGGTGCCGGATCTTGGCATCTTGTGGGTCGATCCGCAGCTCAAGCCAGGCGTTCCGGGTGCGCGCTATCTGTTGAACGATGTCGCGCGCGCGTCCTCGCCCTCCGCCTATCTCGACAGCTGGTCGTGGATGAACCCGCTCTACGTCGCGCTTCGCCGGGCAATGGCAAGCAATTCCTACACCCCCGCGCAAAAGGCCCAGATCAGGGTCAACATGGATCGCGCCCGCGTGCTTCCAGTCAATTCCAAGCGCTATATCCTCGTCAATGCCGCGGAGCAGAAGCTGTTCATGGTCGAGGATTCCAGGACGGTCGACAGCATGAATGTCGTCGTCGGGCAGGTGAAATGGCCAACCCCGATGATCGTCGCCTATGTCCGCTATGCAGCGCTCAATCCTTATTGGTACGTGCCGCCCGACCTTGCGTGGGAAGACGTTGGAGAGCCGCGGGAACGTTACGGCCAGAAGTATTTCGACCGCATGGGCTATGAAATCGTCACCGACTGGGGGAAGGACGGCAAGGTCCTCGACCCGCTCAAGGTCGATTGGCAGGGGGTCAAGAACGGCAGTGTCGAAGTTCTGATCCGTCAGAAACCGGGACCCAACAACTTCATGGGTCGGATGAAATTCATGTTCCCCAACGAGGCGGGGGTCTATCTTCACGATAATCCCCGCAAGGAATTGTTTCAAAAGGACGTGCGGTTCTTCTCCGGCGGCTGTGTGCGCCTCAGCGATGCCGCGCGACTTGGGCGCTGGATGTTCGGGCGCGACCTCCAATGGGAGGACAAGGAGCCGGAAACGCATGTCATGCTGGACGATCCGGTGCCGGTTTATATCACCTATCTCACCGCTCGGCCGGACGGGGACGGCAAGCTGGCGTTCTTCGACGATGCTTATGGCCGCGATTCCCAGGCCCTGGCGGGCCGCGCCGACGAACCGGTCCACGCCGCCGATAGCGCGGTCGGATCACCCGACGGGGTTCAGTAACCCAGCCGCCAGCTAGCGCGATAATTGGTGTTGAAAGCGATCGGGTTTCCAGCCGCGTCGCGCGCGGGCGCGAACCGCAGTCTGCGCGCAATCAGCGGGCATAAGGCCGCGTCGACCGCAACATCGCCGCTTGACGTGATGAGCGTGCAGCCTGCGACCCGGCCGCGCTTGTCGATTGCGATATGGGCGTCCGCCGACCCTTTCGGAATCCGATTTCCCGTAAGCGCGCGATAATCACCGGGGCCGAGGTTGCGAATCAATCGCGCAGGGGTGAAGCCCGACGTGTCGCCAAGCCCGCCGCCGCCATTCCCGCTACCCGATCCTCCGGCGCCGGTCCCACTTCCGGCCAGGGCCGCACCCGCGCTTGGCGCTGCGCCCGTCCCGGCAACCTGCGCCGCGGTCACTGGTGACGGGGCAGGGGCTTGGGGGGCAACCACCGGGGTCCGCTCGGCCTTCTTTCCAGCACGGCCTTGCGGGTCTTTCGCCCGCTCGGGGACGGGCTTGGGCTTGGCTTCAACCACCGGCTCGGTTTCGGTCGGTGCGATGACCGCGACGGTCGTCAAGTTTTCCACCGCCTTGCGAACCACTTCGACGTTGAGACCGCTCAGGATCGCCGCGCCCAGCAGGATATGAACCAGAATCACCAAGGTCACCGCCTTGGCCTTTTGTTTCGGACTTTCCTTGCCGCTAAAGCTACTCATCGCGGAGGCCAACGCATCAAGTGGTCGCTTGGTTTACGCGGTGCCGGACTGCTGCTGTCGCTCGAGCCAGCGTCTCAAGCCATTTGATCGTGTAATCACCCGCCAGGAACTCAGGGTCGCGGACCAGTTTCTGGTGCAATGGAATGGTCGTTTTCATGCCCTCGACGACAAATTCCTCGAGCGCGCGTTTGAGGCGCAGGATACATTTCTCGCGGGTCGATCCATAGACGATCAGCTTTGCGATCATGCTGTCGTAATAAGGCGGCACCCGGTAGCCGGTATAAAGCCCACTATCGACCCGCACGTGCATTCCGCCGGGCGCGACATAGGCGTTCACCGTCCCGGGGGATGGTGCGAACGTCACCGGGTCCTCGGCGTTGATCCGGCACTCGATCGCATGGCCGTGAAGGCGGACCTCATCCTGGCGTACCGACAGCCCGTCGCCCTGCGCTACGCGGATTTGCTCCCGTACCAGATCGATGCCGCTGATCATTTCGGTTACCGGGTGCTCGACCTGCAGCCGGGTGTTCATTTCGATGAAATAGAACTCACCATTTTCGTATAGGAATTCGATGGTTCCGGCGCCGCGATAGCCCATGTCGGCCATCGCCTTGCGCACGACTTCGCCCATCCGAGCGCGTTCTTCGGGGGTGATGACCGGCGAGGGGGCTTCCTCAAGCACCTTCTGGTGGCGCCGCTGAAGCGAACAGTCGCGCTCGCCAAGATGGATTGCCTCACCTTGCCCGTCGCCGAAAACCTGGAATTCGATGTGCCGCGGGTCGGCAAGATATTTTTCCATGTAAACGGTGTCGTCGCCAAACGCGGCGCGCGCTTCGGATGCGGCCTGGCTCATCAGGCTTTCCAGCTGGTCTTGTGACGGCACCACCTTCATACCACGCCCGCCGCCGCCAGACGCAGCCTTGATCAGCACCGGATAGCCAATCTCGGCCGCAAGTGCCTTGGCGTCCGCGATGCTTTCCAGCGCACCCGCAGACCCGGGGACCAAGGGCAGGCCGAGCTTCTGCGCGGTGCGCTTGGCTTCGATCTTATCGCCCATCGTGCGGATATGCTCGGGCTTGGGACCGACCCAGATGATGTTGTGCGATTCGACGATCTCCGCGAACTGCGCATTCTCGGACAGGAAGCCGTAACCCGGGTGGATCGCATCGGCATGGACCACTTCGGCGGCAGAGATGATGTTGGGAATGTTAAGATAGCTGTCGGCCGCGCTGGGCGGGCCGATGCACACCGTTTCGTCGGCCAGGCGCACGTGCATAGCATCCGCGTCTGCGGTCGAATGGACCGCGACCGTCTTGATCCCCATTTCGTGGGCAGCGCGGTGAATGCGAAGTGCAATTTCGCCGCGGTTGGCGATCAGCAGTTTCTTGATGGCCATGGGTGTGTGCCGACCCTTAGCCGATCACGACGAGCGGCTGGTCGAATTCAACCGGCTGCGCGTCGCTGATCATCAATTGCTTGATCGTTCCGGCGGACGGGGCGGTGATCGGGTTCATCACCTTCATCGCCTCGATGATCAGCAACGTGTCGCCGGCCTTGACGCTATCGCCGACGCCGGCGAACTGCTTGGCACCGGGTTCGGGGGACAGATAGGCAGTTCCGACCATCGGCGACTTGACGAGCGTGCCCTCGATCGCCGCCGTTTCAGACAAGGCCGACGCTGGCTTGGAATCGGCAGCAGGCGAAGCGTTCATCGACTGCGCCATTGCCGGGCCCATCGAAAAGGCTGCGATCTGCGCTGGGGAAAGCGCGCCGCCACCACCGTCGAAAGAGCGCGCGACCTTGATCTTGCGCTCACCGTCTTCGACCTCGATTTCAGTGAGGTTGTTGGTGTCGAGCAATTTGGCGAGTTCGCGCACCAGCTTGGTGTCGATCCGCATCGGGTCATTTCCGCCTTTTTCGGCCATGCTGTGTCCTTACTGGATCTGGTTCTTGGACGGGCTTTGCGCCGCTCCCTTGCAGAGCGTGGCCGCCGCGTCCAGTGCGAGGATATAGGAAAGCGCGCCAAAGCCGGTGATCGACCCCTTGGCGACTTGCGCGATCATCGAGGACCGGCGGAAATGCTCACGCGCGTGGACGTTGGTCATGTTGACCTCGATCACCGGAACCGCGAGCGCAGCGACCGCGTCGCGAAGTGCGATCGAGGTATGGGCATAGCCGCCGCCGTTGATCACTACCGCGCTGGCCTTGGCCATCGCCTCGTTCAGCCAGTCGATCAGTTCGCCCTCATGGTTGGACTGGCGAAAGTCGATCTTGACGTCGTGGCCCTTGGCGCGGGTCTCGAGCATCTTTTCGATCTCGCCCAGCGACTGGGTGCCGTAAAGACGTGGTTCGCGGGTGCCGAGCAGGTTGAGGTTGGGCCCGCTGATGATGAAAATTGTCTGTGCCATTTGCGATGCGCCAAGGAGCTTCCTATCTGCCAAATGTCAATGTCTGAAGATACCAGCCTCTCGGTTCGCGTGAACGGCGAACATCGCCGCGTGCATGGCGGGATCACGGTAAGCGAGCTGGTCCAGTCGCTGGGGCTGAATCCGGCGCGCGTCGCGGTCGAACGGAATCTCGAGGTGGTCGCGCGCTCGTGTCATGCGACGGTGATGGTCGAGGACGGCGATGATTTTGAAATCGTGCATTTCGTTGGAGGCGGTTGAATTGAACGCGCAGGAACATGGGAAATTCGATAATTGGACCGTCGCAGGACGGACCTTTTCCTCGCGATTGATCGTGGGCACCGGCAAATACAAGGACTTCGCCGAAAACGCCGCCGCACTCGAAGCCTCAGGAGCGCAGATCGTGACCGTCGCAGTGCGCCGGGTCAACGTCAGCGATCCGACAGCACCGATGCTGACCGACTTCATCGACCCCAAGAAGGTGACCTACCTTCCCAACACCGCAGGCTGCTTTACCGCCGACGAAGCGATCCGCACGCTGCGCCTGGCGCGCGAGGCGGGTGGCTGGACGCTGGTGAAGCTAGAGGTGCTGGGAGAAGCAAAGACCCTCTACCCCGACATGCGCGAGACGTTGAAGGCGACCGAAGTCCTGGTCAGGGAAGGCTTCGAGCCGATGGTCTATTGCGTCGACGATCCGATTGCCGCCAAGCAGCTGGAAGAAGCCGGCGCGGTCGCGATCATGCCGTTGGGAGCGCCCATCGGCTCCGGGCTGGGGATTCAGAACCGGGTCACGATCCGACTAATCGTTGAAGGCGCCAACGTCCCAGTGCTGGTCGATGCCGGGGTCGGCACTGCATCCGACGCGGCGGTGGCGATGGAACTGGGTTGTGACGGGGTATTGATGAACACCGCCATTGCCGAAGCCAAGAACCCGGTGATGATGGCCGCAGCGATGCGCCACGCAGTGGAGGCGGGGCGATTATCCTATCTGGCGGGGCGCATGGGCAAGCGGCGCTATGCCGACCCATCAAGCCCGTTGGCCGGGTTGATCTGAGCTATCTTGCGCGGTTCCAGGTCTGGCCGCGGCAGATGAACAGCACGCAGCCCTCGACCTTCAGCGACCCGTTGGGATTAAGGCTCAACCGGGACTTGTAGGTCTTGCCCGACTGCGGGTCGTAAATCGTCCCCCCGGCCCATTTGCCGGGTCCCGCTGCAGAAAAGTTCGACAGGAACTGAAGTCCAAGGATCGACCGCGATTTGAACTTCGCGTCGGGGTTCTTGCTGTCGGTCTTGGGCTTTCCGGAATCCGTCAGGGGATCCTTCAGCCACACGATCGTACCGCACAGTTTCGCCGCATCGGCGCACGGCGCAATGCGAACCCTCGACAGGCCGCCTTCGGTCGTCCACTCTCCCCTTGCGGTAACCGGCGAAGCGCAGGCATCGCCGGCGAATACAGCGGTCGCGGCGAACAAGGACAGGGCAAATTTCGTCATGTTCGCCCGGATAGCATGGGACACTTAACGATGTCCCAACGCCGTGAAGCGTCCGTTGACCTTGGTTCCGTCCGGATTGGACCCGATCCCATGGGGCGTCGTCGGCCTTCGTCCGGTATCAGTCGATGCAGTTCTAAGAGGGAGAAGAGGGTCTTGTCGCGTCGCACCCTGGATTATCTTTGCACTGACGAATGGGGCAATCCCATTGGCCAGTTGGTGATTTCCTCTTTGCAACAATGCGCCGCGTTCCAGCCGGAAGAACCGCTGCGTTCAATGGCGTGCGGGACGAACGATCAGTCGGCGGCGCGCCTGGTCAAGATGCATCGGGCTGACCCGAACCTGGTCCGCCGGCTCAATGACCGGCTTGCGCGCGGGGCGCGTTGAGGCCGGGCAGGACGCGGCTTTCGCCTGTCGCTTTTACTTCGCGCGCAGCTTGCTGATCGTAGTGGCGTGACCAATGACCTCGACGTCGGTGACGCAATGGATCAGGCGGACGCCGGTGCGCTTCATCGCTTCGTCAAGGGCGGGCGCAAATTCTTCCGTCTTTTCCACCCGCACACCCCAGCCGCCATAGGCGTGCGCCAAGGCTGCGAAGTCGGGATTGGCAAGGCGGGTACCGCTGACCCGTTCCGGGTAATCGCGCTCCTGGTGCATTCGGATCGTGCCATAAGCGCCATTGTCGACCACCACGACAATCAGGTCGGCGCCATGTTGCACCGCAGTCGCAAGCTCCTGTCCGTTCATCAGAAAATCGCCGTCGCCGGCAATAGCGACCACCGGTCGATCCTTGAAACGAAGCGCGGCAGCAACCGCTGCGGGAACGCCATAGCCCATCGTGCCGGAGGTTGGTGCCAATTGGCTGGGTGTCGGACCGTAGCGCCAATAGCGGTGCCACCAGCCGGAAAAATTGCCTGCGCCGTTACAGATGATCGCCTTGGGCCCAAGCTGATCGCGCATCGTTTCAACGCACGGCCCAAGGTCCAGGTTCACGCCCTCGCGCGGCTTTGGTGTCGACCAGTCCAGCCAGCTTTGGTGCGCCTCGTCGCCGGCTGAAAACCGCACCAGGTCCTCGTCCGACCAATCATCGACCATTTCGGCGAATTCACCCATGTCGGCGCAGATCGGCAGGTCGGCGCGATATACACGGTCCAGTTCGTTGGGGTCGGGGTGGACGTGGACAAGAATTTGGCCCGGGTGGTCGGGGGTGATCAGCGTATAGCCATCGGTGGTTGCTTCCCCCAGACGGGCGCCGACCGCGATCACCAGGTCGGCATCGCGCACCCGCTGCTGAAGCGCAGGGTTTGGCCCATATCCCAATTGCCCGGCATAGACCCGGCAATCGTTGGCGACCGCATCCTGGCGGCGAAATGCTGCGGCGACGGGAATGCCGTGCCGCGCTGCGAAATTTGCGAAGTGGCACCCGGCCCGCGGGCTCCAATCGGCACCGCCGACGATCGCGACCGGGCTTGCGGCCTCCTTCAACAGTTCGAACAGGGCCTGGATCGCGCCGGGGTCGGGAGCTTCGGCAAGGGGCGCTACCGCTGGCCGGTCGGTGGCTTGCACCTCATCGCGGAGCATGTCCTCAGGCAATGCCAGCACCACCGGCCCGGGGCGCCCACTGGTCGCGACGCGATAGGCGCGCGCGACATATTCGGGGATTCGCGCGGCATCATCGATTTTTGCCGCCCATTTGCTGATCGGCCCGAAAAAGGCTGGAAAGTCGACTTCCTGAAAACCCTCACGGTCGTGGTCGCCGCGCGCGACATCACCGATGAACAGGATCATCGGGGTCGAATCCTGCATTGCGACATGAACTCCGCCGGACGCATTGGTCGCGCCTGGGCCACGCGTGACAAAGGCGATTCCCGGTCGTCCGGTCATCTTTCCATCGGCATCGGCCATGTACGCGACCCCGCCTTCCTGTCGGCACACGACAAGGTCGATCTGGGGCGCGTCGTGAAGCGCGTCGAGCACTGCAAGAAAGCTTTCGCCGGGAACGGTGAAGATGCGGTCACAGCCCTGGATCTTGAGCTGGTCGACGAGGATTTGGCCGCCGGTGCGCGTTTCGGTTTTGCTCATGGCAAGCGCTCCTAGCGGTTGGCAAAGCGCAAGGAAACGGGCTAGGCGCGCTGCCATGTATATTCTTACGCTCAGCTATCCCGCCCAAGGCGGCGCAACATTCGATTTCGATGCCTTTCGCGGGTCCTATCTCCCCGCGCTTGGCCGCGTGTTTGGTCCCTATGGTCTTGGCTATGCCAGCGTGCTTCGCGGCGAGGCGGGATTAGACGGCAAAGCGCCCTCGACGCACGCGACGGTCATCCTCAGTTTTGCCGAAGAGCAGGCTGCAAAAGACGCGGTCGCCTCGGACGAAGGCAAGGCGTTGCTCGCGGATACCGCCGCCTTTACCAGCGCTGTCCCGATGATGCAGTTCAACTCTGCGGTCGAGTAAAGCGCGGCTCTCTCGCACTCTTGCGGCGACTTTTGGCCTGCGATGTGCTAAGGGCGGTCCATCACTCGATTTCATCCTTTGAGCTTCCTGTGACTGAGAGACTGCGTGCTCTCGCTTGACCTCCAGGAGAGCCCATCATGTTTGCGACCGAACTAGCCCCCCCTCGCGTGTTGTTCATCAAGCTTAGCGAAGCCCGGGTGCTCGAACAGTGCGCTGCCAAGGACATCGGCGTGTCCGCGATCGAAGTCCTTGCAAGCGGCGGCGTGCGCATGGTGTGCAAAAGCGTCGATGGCGCCGAAACCGCGCGCAAGCTGTTCAAATCCAACCTGCTGAAGGGCGAAGTCACCCGCACTCGGCACCGCCCGACGCGCCCTCTGTGGTAGGACGGGCGCGAGCCAACACGCATGGGAAAATCCTGTGGGTCTGCGGACCAAATCAAAATCCCGAAAATCGCGCGCGGCAATGATAGTTTCGTAGGTCGGTCTTCGCGCGCCTTCAGCCCAGTTGCGCCGCGAGTGCGATGTCGATCACGTCCCACGCTTGGGCGATCTGGTTACCGCGGACCTGCAGGATCGCCGTCGAAGTAAAGCTAACCAGCCGGCCGTTGGGAGCATGCCCCATGAACTGCCCGTCAAAAGTGCCGGTCCACTTTTGGTGCGCACTGACGAGGTCGCCTTCGCCAAGAATAATCAGGATATCGTGGCGTAGGTCGGGAAAGGCGTCCAGAAAAGCCATCACAGCTTGACGCTGACCAGCACGTCCGCGTGCTTCGCCGTTGTGCCTGAAATCTTCGCTCAAAAGCCGATCGATGGCGCCGAGATCGCGACGATTGATGACCTCGTCATAGAAACGGCGAACAATGGCCTTCGTGTCAGACTCTCTCGACATGGAAGCGAGTTACGGTCGGGACGACGGCCAGTCCAGCGGCAAGGATCAAAAGGATCGTATAAAGTTCTTAAGCCAATTGCCCGCTTTGGGTGGAAAGCAGACCTAAGCGTCGACGACGGTGCAGCGGAAGCCTTCGAAAAACCGTCTGTGTTGCTCGACGATGCGGGCGATAGCTGACGGATCGGGAGTTGCTTGGAACACGTCCCTCTCAAACGTGCCGCCAAGCAATATGCCGTCGCCGCGAGGGAACATGTAGCCCCAACTTCCCGAAGCTGCGTACCGCACTTCGGGCTGCGGCATGAGCACGGCCAGTTGCCCGCGTACCGGATGCAAATCTGCATCGCCGAACAGATCGCGCGAGCCCAGGCCGGTGCAGTTGAACACGAGCTTTTCCTGCAATCCCAGAATTGCTTGTCGATCAGCAAATTCGCGCACTTCGAATTTCCCGCCCGCAATTGAGATATCGCGCATCATCTGCCGCAGGAAATGCCCGGTTTCCACGTACATTGTGTCAAACGCGATCAGGTTCTCGACAGGGAAGGGGTGCGCGCTCCGCGGCACGGTTCGGCCGCTTGGATGGTACGGATCCATCCAGTCGCCGCGAAGAACGGGTTGCTTGGACTCCTCATAGGTTGGCAGCCAGCGGATGCCGTATTCCTCGCCAACCATGATCTGCCAGCGCCGCCAGCTATAATCCATCGCCGCTCTGAACTGCGCGCGCCAAGCTTCGCTGACAGCCCCTTCTTTGAAGTGGCCGAAAGGCGAAATCTGGCCCCCGGCAATGTTCGAGGTCGTGTGCGGCGGCAAGGCCTTCGCGTAGACCGTAACTGGAAACCCAGCCTCCTGCACGAGGCGCGCGGTAGTCAAACCAAGTGCGCCACTGCCAAGTACCGCTACCGGCCCGCTGTGGCCGTGAAGCCCGAGGTCTGTGGCTAGTCGCGAACTCCCCCAACTCAACGTGATGCCAGCGCCGCCATGTCCGTAATTGTGAACAAGCCTTTTGTCGGCGAGAACATCAGCACGAACCACGAATCCGGCGTCGCGGTAGGGCCGAAGTCCTGCAACGGTGCGGATTACTCTTGTTGGATCGACTTTGACGGGGGGCAGAGGCACGCAACCGGAAACACCGGCCGCACGCGGACTGACGGTCGCGCAGCCCGACAGAAAAGCGGCCGAACTCCCCCCAACGAATACGCGGCGATCGATCTGCTGGAACACCGGACTATCGTAACGGCTGGCGCCGAGCCTTCAACCGCACTTTCACTGTCGCTGAATGAAAAGTGTCGACCGGGCCGATGTCCGCTAAGGGAAGCGGGAATTAGCGCAATTCGATCTTAAGATTGCCCGCCAATGTGTCGATGAGCGGGCATCCGGTGTCATCTCCCGAATCGCAAGCTCGAACCGTCGCGGCCAACGCGCGCTCCATCCTTCGAAGATCCGCGATCCGCGATCGCACGTCATGAAGATGAACAGCGGCGAGGTCGCGGGCTTCGGCGCAACTTTCGTGCCCTACTGCAGCAAGGCCGAGCAACGCGCGCACTTCCTTGATCGAGAAGCCAAGTTCTCGCGATCGGCGAACAAAGCCCAGCCGCGCGACGTCGATCGGACCGTAGGATCGGTAGCGGCCTTGCCGGTACGCCACGGGTATCAATCCGATCCGCTCATAATAGCGAATGGTTTCGATATTGGCTCCGGTGCGCTCGGACAGTTGGCCGATGGTCAGGGACGGCGATGGCATCGACTTCATCTCTTCAAAGAAATCGCTTGAGTCTGTAGCTGCTACAGACGGTAATAGGCTAGTCGAGCAATCTCAAGGAGTCTCGATGACCGATGGTTCACCCGCGAACGGCATTCCGCCACCAACTCCGCCCGCATCTTCCGGCGCGGCGCTGTTTACCCTGGGAGGGGTCGCTGCTGCATTCGGCGCTGCTGCCTGTTGCGCACTTCCGGTGCTTCTCATAAGCTTGGGCCTTGGCACTGCCTGGCTGGGCGGGATCGCCTCCATCGCCGCACCCAACCGGACTCTTCTCCTCGTCACTGCGACACTTGCACTCGCTGGTGGCGCCATCCTTTTGTGGCGGCAACAGCGGCGCGCAGCAGCATGCAGGGCAAACGGAGCGTGCACGCCCCCGGCAGTGCGAATTTTAACGCTCTTGGGCCTGATCCTCGGCGCGATTTTGTTGGTAGCTGGCTATCTCTATGTCTGAAGCAGCGATAATTCTAGAATTGACAATCACCTGTCCTCAATGCGGACATTCGGCGACTGAAACCATGCCGACCGACGCCTGCCAATTCTTTTACGACTGCACCGGATGCGGAGTCATTCTTCGCCCAGAACAAGGCCATTGTTGCGTCTTCTGTTCCTACGGCAGCGTAACCTGTCCGCCCATTCAGGCTGATGGTTCGGGGGCGTCTTGCTGCTGATCTGAACCCTGTGGAGATTATCATGAGCGAGCCATACGACCTGATTGTCATCGGATCGGGCACTGCTGCCCAAGTTGTAATCTCCCGGGTTCGTAAAAGTGGTTGGCGGGTCGCCGTAATCGATCACCGCCCGTTCGGCGGAACCTGCGCGCTGCGTGGCTGCGACCCGAAGAAGATGCTGGTCAGCGGCGAAGAGGCGCTGGATGCCGCGCGCCGCATGCAATCGCACGGGGTCAAGGGCGAAATGCGCATCGATTGGCCTGCGCTGATGGCGTTCAAACGAAGCTTCACCGACCCCATCCCGGCAAAACAAGCCAAGCATTATTCCGACCTTGATGTGGATGCCTATCATGGCCTCGCGCGGTTTGCCGCTCCGGACAAGATTGTAGTCGAAGGGCACCAACTTGTGGGCCGTCATATTCTGATTGCGACCGGGGCGAGCCCGGTTCCGCTGAACTTTCCCGGCGAGGAGCTGGTTTCCACCAGCGACGAGTTCCTGAACATCGAAATCTTGCCGAGTTGCCTTGTGCTTATCGGCGGCGGATATATCGCCGCTGAATTCTCGCACCTTGCGGCCAGGGCCGGGGCAGAAGTTACAATCCTACAGCGCGGTCCGCGCCTCCTGCCGCAGTTCGATGGCGATGTTGTCGGGTGGCTGATGCCGTCGTTCAATGCGCTTGGAATAACGGTCCATACCGATGTCACCGCCGACTGTGTCTCGCGCAGCAAGCAGGGGTTGAGGGTCCACGCTGTCTCGTCGAAAGGCGCGGAGATTATTGTTACTGCAGACATGGTCGTTCATGCTGCGGGGCGACTACCAGACCTCGCCGCCCTCAACCTCGCTGCAGGCGGCGTGGCCGTCGATCGTGGACGTCTCCAGTTGACCCGGGGCCTGCAAAGCAAGTCAAATGCGCGCGTATATGCAGCTGGCGACGTAGCGGCCAATGGACCACCGTTGACGCCGGTATCGAGCCACGATGCCAAGGTCGTTGCGGCGAACATGCTCGACGATGCGGACGCCCGACCCGATTACCTCGGCGTGCCCAGCGTCGCTTTTACGGTGCCGCCAATCGCTGCGGTTGGACTAAACGAAGCCGACGCACGGCGAAAAGGACTCCGGTTTAGAGTGAACGCCCAGTCCGTCCCTCAATGGTTTACAGCGAGGCGCCTTAACGAGCCGATCTATGGCTACAAGGTGCTTATCGAGGAGGACAGCGGCACAATCCTCGGCGCGCATTTGGTAGGGCCAAGCGCGGACGAGGTGATCAATCTGTTCGCCTTGGCCATACGGAACGGACTTAAGGCCGAAGACCTTCGAAACACCATGTTCGCCTATCCCACAGCGGCATCCGACGTCGGCTACATGCTCGCTTAGGCTTGCCACCATTGTCAGCAACGGGTCGATAGCGGACAGTCCGCTGTCTAGCCGTCAGGGGAGCAAGTTGCGTGACTTCGTTCGGGTCGGGTCAGGCCCGCACGCCATCCGACCGTCCCCGCTCTCCACACTGGTGCCCGGCTCACGCCTGATGGATCGCCTTGACGACCTGGTAGGTTTCAAGGCCTTCGGACCCGCCTTCGGAGCCAAAGCCTGAATCCTTGACCCCTCCGAACGGCGCGTCGGCCATCGAGATTGCGAAGGTGTTGATCCCGACCATCCCGGCCTCGATCCGGTCGCCGAGGATATTGGCGCGGCGACCGTTTTCGGTGAAGGCAAAGGCAGCAAGCCCATAAGGCAGTCGATTGGCCTGCTCCAACGCTTCGTCAAGGTCCTTGAACGGGCGCGCGACCGCGACCGGCCCGAACGGCTCGTTGTTCATGATGTCGGCGTCAAGCGGCACGTCGGCGAGCAGGGTGGGCTGGAAGAAATAGCCCTCATTGCCGCGATTGCCGCCGGCCATCACCTTGGCGCCTTTCTTTTCGGCGTCGCGTACCAACGCATCGATCGCATCGGGGCGGCGGCTGTTGGCAAGCGGCCCCATGGTGGTCGCCTCGTCCATTCCGTTGCCGACCGCGACTTTGCCGGTGCGCTCTGCAAATCCCTTTACGAAGGCATCGTAAATGCCTTCCTGGATATAGAATTGGGTCGGCGAGACGCACACTTGGCCCGCGTTCCGGAATTTTTGCGGCACGACCATGTCGAGAGTTTTTTCAAGATCGCAATCGTCGAAGATCAGCACCGGGGCATGGCCGCCCAGTTCCAGCGTCAGGCGCTTAACGCCATCGGCGGCAAGCTTCATCAGGTGCTTTCCGACCGGCACTGAGCCGGTGAAACTGATCTTGCGCACGACATCGCTGCCGATGAGGTGGCGGCTGACGGTATCGGGGACTCCGTGAACTAGCTGAAACACGCCCTTGGGAAGGCCCGCTTCGTCCAGCGCCTTGGCCACCCAGCCGGTACAGCCCGGAGTTTCTTCAGGCGGCTTTGAAATGACGGTGCAGCCCGCGGCCAGTGCCGCTGCGACCTTCTTGGCAAGAAGGTAGATCGGGAAATTCCACGGGGTGAAAGTGGCGACTACGCCGACCGGCTGGTGAAGCACCATCGACCGCTGTCCGGTGGGCCTGACCAGAATGCGGCCGTAATTGCGCTTGGCTTCTTCGGCATACCAGTCGAACATCGAGGCCGCGCCATAAACCTCCGCGATCGCTTCCTTGATCGGCTTGCCCTGTTCCTGCGTCATCAACGCACCGATGTCGCTGGCATTCTTTTTCAGGATCGCGGCGGCCTTGCGCAGGATTGCCCCGCGCTTGTCGACGTCCATGTCACGCCACCCGGGGAAGGCGCGCTGCGCCGCTGCCAGCGCTTCGTCTAGGTCGCCGGTGCTAGCCAGCGGAACATTGGCGATGGTGCTTGCGGTTGCCGGATTGACGACTTCGAAGCAGTCGCGGCCTTCGCCCGACTTCCACGCGCCATCGATGAATAGTTTCAGGTCTGCGTCATAGCTCATGCAGTGTATCTAGGCCTGCCTTGCAGCAGCTTCAACGCCCCGCTAGTCCCTTTTTGAACAACTGACACGGAGGTAAATATGAACAAGCAGGACGTCGTTGCGAAGATGCAGTCCGCGGATGCGTGGATTCCGGGCAAAAAGGTGAAAATCGATTTCGGCCCAGAGGGCGTGGTCATGCTCGATGGCGTTGCAAGCAAGGTCAGCGAAGACAATGGCGATGCCGACACCACGATCAAGGTCAGCTGGGACGATTGGCAGGCGCTTTCCGATGGCCAGCTTGACGGCATGACCGCCTTCATGATGGGCAAATTGAAGGTCGAAGGTGACATGGCCAATGCGATGCAGCTCCAGGGCGTGCTCGCCAAGCTCAAGGACTAGATGGAATGCGCGCGCTGATCACTACCGCCGTCGCGACGCTCGTGCTTGCCGCTTGCGCGCGCTCTGAACCCGCCGACATGCCCGAAAGCGCGAACCTCGCGTCCAGCGTGGTCGCGCCCGGCGACATCGATCCCGCCGCCGAGGCTGGGCCGATCGGCACCGACGATCTGATGGTCGAGGCGGTCAAGACTCATCTTGGGCCCGACCATGCTCCCTCCACAAACGCCAAATATCTCGCCGCTCGTGCCGATCTTGACGGCGATGGTGATGAAGATGGCATCGTCTACTGGATGGATCCGGCGATGTGCGGGTCGGGCGGGTGCACAGCCTATGTCGTGACCCGCGAAAGTGATGGAATGAAGGTTACGTCCAGCATTGGGCCTGCGCAGCTTCCAATCGTTGCGCTGGATAAGGGCGAAGACGGTTGGACCGATCTTGGAGTGCAAATTTCGGGCGGGGGGTCGAAGCCCGCGCTGATGCGGCTCAGCCACGGTCCCGATGGCTATCCGCGCAATCCGACCGTCGCGCCGGCGACCGAAGTAAGCGGGGAAGCAGGGACCGTCCTCATCGCCGACGAATTCGACAGCGCCAAGCCGGTCCCGCAACCGGCCAAACCGCCGCTCGACTAGATCGGCCAACCGGCCTTTCGCAACGCGGCCAGCCGATCACGCGCGACCGGGGCGACCAGTCCGCCGGCCAGGTCCAGCCGTACCGCGCGTTTGTCGCGGACTTTGCCCGTGACCGCAGAACGCATCACCCACCAGCTGCGGTGTACCCGGGCGCCGTCGGCTTCCGCAAGTTCGCGTTCCGCATCGGCCATGCGCATCAGGATCAGCGTTGATGCCCCATCGGGGCCGTGCGCGCGGACATAATGGTCTTCCATTTCCAGCGCGGCGAGCTTGCCGTTCCAGGCTGGGGGCAGGCGGTCAAGGAAGGGGATCGGCACGGACGCTCTGTCCTGCGCCTTGGCGGCTTGCGACTCTTGCTTCTTCTCCAGAAGGACGAAAAATAAGGTGATAACCCCGCCAAGCACCAGCACCCGGACGTAAAGCTCCAGTAGGCTTGGAAAGTCCAGGCGCGCGAAGTTATATCCGCCCCACAACATCACAGCCAGCGTTGCTGGAACCGAGGCAAGCAGAACACTCAGCGCCAGCGCGAAGCGTTCCGAGGTGCCAAGCCACTTCTCAAACCGCGCAGCGAGCCAGGTGATGGGCCGGAAAATTGCGAAGCCGATCAGCGTGATTGGAAGCCAATAGGCCAAGCGCTGGGCAAAGCCTCCGATCGCGAAGCTTCCGAACGGGCCGGTCGCAGCGAGTACGAGAGCAATCGCGACCATGATCATAATGTCGATCACAAGTGATCGAAGCAGCACTCGACCTCTCCCCCTGTTTCGCGCTTCGCCAACCGTGCATCGGTCGCGGATCGCGAATTGCCCTGCCGGATTAGCGAAGCTGCGCTTGTCCGCCAAGCGCCACCGGCCATCACGTCTCGGCAACCTTCCATCGGAAAGATTCGAGCGACCATGACCGCCTATGCCTTGAGCAATCAGAAATTCGATTACCCTCCAGCCGCGCGGGTCGCCATTGCCGCAGTGGCCGGCGGGTTGTTTGCAATTGCCTTGTACGGCGCGATCCGCTGGGCGATCGGCATTGCGCCGCCAACGCCGTGGGTACGCCAGACGGCGCTTGCCATCCACTTGTGGAGCGTGATCCCTGCGCTTCCTCTCGGTGCTTACGTTCTGCTTACCAAGAAAGGGGGCAAGCGACACAAGCTGCTCGGACGGATATGGCTCGGGCTGATGCTAATCACGGCCGGCGCGACGATCTGGATCCGCAATCTTAACGACGGCCAGTTCAGCTGGATACACCTGTTCACCGTACTGACGTTCATCGCCGTGCCCCAGGCAATCGTCAGTGCGCGCAAAGGCAATATCGCGGCCCACAAGAAGCACATGCGAAATTTCTTTCTTGGCGCTCTGACTATCGCTGGGGGCTTCAGCTTCCTTCCCGGCCGTACGATGTGGCAATGGACCTTCGGCTGATGCAAGGCCCGCTGCGCCATTGACCCGGCGCGCCGCCTCGCCCTAGGTCGCTCCTCCAAGGAGAGACCATGGCGAACAAAATCTATCCTTCTGCGGAAGCGGCGCTTGACGGGCTGCTTCGCGACGGACTTCTCATTGCCGCCGGCGGCTTTGGCCTGTGCGGCATCCCAGAGCGGCTGCTCGACGCGATCCGCGACAGCGGGGTCAAGGATTTGACGTTCGCGTCGAACAACGCGGGTATCGACAACGAAGGGATCGGCAAGCTGCTGCGCACGCGGCAGGTCAGGAAGATGATTTCCTCATACGTTGGCGAGAACAAGGAGTTCGAGCGGCAGTATCTGGCCGGTGAGCTGGAGGTCGAATTCTGCCCCCAGGGAACGCTTGCCGAGCGGATGCGCGCGGGCGGTGCGGGGATCCCCGGCTTTTACACCAAGACCGGCGTCGGTACCGTCGTTGCAGAGGGCAAGGAAGTGAAGACTTTCCGCGGTGAGGATTACATCCTCGAGGAAGGAATTTTCGCCGACCTTTCGATTATCAAGGGCTGGAAGGCCGACGCGGCGGGCAACCTTATGTTCCGAAAGACCGCGCGCAATTTCAACGCGCCTGCGGCGACCTGCGGCAAGGTGTGCGTCGCCGAGGTCGAGGAAATCGTTCCGGTCGGTTCGCTTGACCCCGACTGCATCCACTTGCCCGCAATCTATGTGAATCGTCTGGTCTGCGGCAGCCCGTACGACAAGAAGATCGAGTTCACGACCACCCGTGAAAGGGAGAGCGCATGATGGACGCGCAAGTGACAGGCTGGGACAGGAACCAGATGGCGGCGCGGGCCGCACAGGAATTGCGCGACGGCTATTTCGTCAACCTGGGCATCGGTATTCCGACGCTTGTCGCAAACAACATCCCGGACGGGGTGGAAGTGACCCTTCAGTCGGAAAACGGGATGCTGGGGATTGGACCCTTTCCCTATCCTGACGAAGTCGACGCCGACCTGATCAACGCGGGAAAGCAGACCATCAGCCAGCTTCCCAGCTCATCCTATTTCTCAAGCTCCGACAGTTTCGGGATGATCCGCGGCGGGCATATCGACCTTACCGTCCTGGGGGCGATGGAAGTCAGCCAGAACGGTGACATCGCCAACTGGATGATTCCGGGCAAGATGATCAAGGGCATGGGCGGGGCGATGGACCTGGTTGCCGGCGTCAAGAAGATCATCGTGGTGATGGAACACAGCAGCAAGAACGGCGACCCCAAGTTCGTTCCGGAATGCACGCTTCCGCTGACCGGCAAGAACGTCGTCGACATGATTATCACCGACCTCGCGGTGTTCCAGCGCCCTGACCATGACAGTCCATTCCGGCTGATCGAACTGGCGCCAGGCGTGACCGCTGAGCAAGTCGCGCAAGACACTAGCGCTGCTTATGAGGAAGCATTGGGCTAGCGAGTGCTATTGCGGTCGGCGAACCGGGCCGAGCGTTAGCCTTTAACGAAGGTGATCCACGCCGTGCGAATGGCGGCATTGCCCGCGGCAGGCGCGCGATAATCGCTCAGCAGTCGCGAACAGCCCAGGTCGGCGAGGACGCCTGCCTGGTCGCCCGATAATGCCGAACAAGCGGTCGGCTTGCCCGTAGCATCGACCATCAGCGCATATTTCACGGATACGCGTCCCTCTACCCAGTCCGGCATCTCGCTTAGGCTGAGCTCGAGGTCGGGACCGGCTTCGCTCTGCGCGAACTTGGCGGGGTCGACCGCCCAGTTGACCTGTCCCCGGAAAATGCCCGGAACCGCGGTCCCATCGCCATCGCGCGCAGGGGTGAACGCGGCCCTTCGCAGCGCCGCCTTGCACGTGCGTTCATCAAGGACTTCGTGGCCGCTCGACTGGGCGACGGTGCAGCCCAGCGCTCGGCCGTCGGCGGCGACCGCAAGCTCGAATACGGTCACGCCTTCCCACCCGCGCCGGAACGCATAGCTGGGATAGTCGTCATCCTCGACCCACGGAATCGGAGTCGTCGGGGTTGCAGCGACGATACCGGCAGCAAGCGACAGGGCGAACAAGGGCATGGCGACCTCCTTCGAGAATCTCTATTGATCGTCACGCTTGTAAATCATTGCCGCGCCGAACCCAAATTGCCGACTTCGAAGGAGCCCTTGTCATGACCTTTTCCCGCCTGCTGCTTGCTGGCGTAGCGGCGCTGTCCGCTGCGATCCCCGTCTATGCCGCCGCCGCCGACCTTGGCCTGACCCGGCTCGATTGCGGATCGATCGAGATCAAGGATTTCAACGCGTTCTTTTCGGACACGTTCGATTACCCCAAGGGGCCGCGAAAGATCACTGACAGCTGCTATCTGGTTCGTCATGGCGACCAGCTCTTGTTGTGGGACACCGGCTTTCCAGCGGCACTGAAGGGCCAGAACAAGGACATGGGCGCGCTGGTCGCGACCCTTGGTGCAACCATCCCCGAGCAGCTTGCGGTGCTAGGTCTTAAACCATCGGACATCGACGTAGTGGGGATCAGCCACCGTCACGGCGACCATGTCGGGCAGGCAAGGGATTTCCCGGCCGCCAAGCTGGTCATCGGCAAGGTCGATTTTGAAAGTACTGCGGGAACGGATGATCCGTTCGGCCCGTGGCGGGTTGCAGGTGCCAAGATGCAATTGCTGGACGGAGGCGACGTCGACATTTTCGGCGATGGCAGCGTGGTCGCGCTCAACCTGCCCGGGCACACCCCCAATCACATGGCGCTGCTGGTCAGGCTTGCCTCCGGGCCGGTGCTGCTGACCGGTGACATGTACCACTCGACCCTTGCACGAGAGACCGGCGGCATACCGCCGTTCAACGCCAGCCGCGCCGAAACGATGGCGTCGATGGCGCGCTTTGAGAAGATCGCCAAAACGCTGGGCGCCAAGGTCATCATCCAGCACGAACCAGCCGACATCGCCAAGCTTCCCGCCTTTCCTGCCGCGGCGAAATGATGCGGGCACTGATCAGCGAAGCGCCCGGCGGACCCGAAACCCTTGTCCTCAAAGACGTGGCAGAGCCCGTTGCCGGACGCGGTGAGCTGCTGATCCGGGTCAAGGCGTGCGCGATCAATTACCCCGATGTCCTGATCATCGAGGACAAGTACCAGTTCAAACCGGAACGCCCATTCGCTCCCGGCGGCGAGGTCGCGGGCGTGGTGGAGGAGCTGGGCGAGGGGGTTACGGGCTGGGCGGTTGGCGACCGGGCGATTGCCTATCACGGCCACGGCGGGCTTGCCGACAAGGTCGCTGTGCCGGTGACCCAGGCCTATCGCATAGCAGGCGATTTTCCCGATCCTGAGGCATCCTCGCTTCTGATCACCTATGCAACCGTCATCCACGCGCTGAAGGACCGCGCCCAGGCCAAGGCAGGAGAGGCCATGTTGCTGCTGGGCGCAGCGGGCGGGATCGGCCTGTCCGCGATCGAGCTTGGCAAGGCACTGGGCCTCAATGTGGTGGCTGCGGTGTCGAGCGAGGCCAAGGCCAAGGTCGCGCGTTCGGCCGGCGCCGATGCGGCTATCGTCTATCCCGCGGGGGCAATCGACAAGGACTCCTCGAAAGCGCTTGCAGCGCAGTTCAAGGCCGCTGCCGGCCCGTCGGGATTCGACATCGTGTTCGACCCTGTCGGCGGCGCTTATGCAGAGCCGGCGCTGCGGTCGCTGGGCTGGCAAGGGCGCTATCTGGTCATCGGCTTTCCAGCGGGAATCCCGAAGATCCCGTTGAACCTCACCTTGCTGAAAAGCTGTGACATTCGCGGCGTCTTCTGGGGCGCATTCGCGATGCGCGATGCCGCCGCAAACCAGGCGCATGTCGATGAACTGTTCCGCTTGTGGGCCGAGGGCAAGATCAGTCCCCGCGTCAGCGCGACCTATCCGCTGGACCGCGCGGGCGAGGCAATTGCCGCGCTGCGCGACCGCAAGGCGATCGGGAAACTGGTGGTGACGCTGGACTGATGCCGGTCGCCCGCCTATCTGGCAGGCAACAATCTTCACGAGGATCCAAGATGACCCAGTTCGACGATCGCGAGCGCGCATTCGAGAGCAAGTTCGCCCATGACGAAGAAATGCGCTTTCGGATTGTGGCGCGTCGCAACCGCCTGCTCGGGGAATGGGCCGCGCGCCAGATGGGCCTGAACGAGGCCGAGACCGAGAGCTACGCCAAGGACGTCGTGCGCGCCGACTTCGAGGAAGCGGGCGACCACGACGTGATCCGCAAGGTGCTTGGCGACCTCACCGCCGCCGGCGTCGATACCAGCGAGGAAACTGTGGTCGAAGCGCTCCGCAACAAGGAAATCGAGGCGCGTCGCCAGATTATCGAGGCCACCAACACCTAGGTGAAGCCATGCCCATGCGTGCCGACGAAATCGAGGCAATGATCCTCGCCGAATTCCCCGACGCGGTGGTCGAAATCCGCGACCTTGCAGGCGATGGCGACCATTATGCCGCGCGCATCATCAGCGCCGGCTTTGCGGGCATGAGCAGGGTCAGGCAGCACCAGGCGGTTTATGCCGCCTTGAAAGGAAAAATGGGAACCGACCTCCACGCGCTTCAGCTGGAAACTCTGGTTCCGTCAGGAGATCACGAATGAGCGATACCACCACCCGCATCGACCAGATCGTCAAGGATCACGAAATCGTCCTGTTCATGAAGGGCAGCGAATTATTCCCGCAATGCGGCTTTTCCAGCCGTGCGGTGGCGATCCTCGACCGCCTGGGGGCCAAGTTTCATGTCGTCGATGTCCTGCAGGACCAGGAAATCCGTCAGGCAATCAAGGAATATAGCGACTGGCCAACCATCCCCCAGCTTTACGTCAAGGGCGAGTTCGTCGGCGGAAGCGACATCATGATGGAGATGTTCGAAAGCGGTGAATTGAAGGAGATGGTCGGCGCCCAGAGCGCCTGAGCGCGGGTGTTACGACGTCGCCATAACGAAAAAGGGGCGGCTTGGACCGGGGACCAGAGAACCCGTTTCAGCCGCCCCTTCGTGGTTTGTGGAACCAAGTGGACACCACAATAGTAGCAACAGGCGTGCCAAATCATAAGAGTGGCTGATTTTAGCCAATTCTAGCAGAAGGGACGGCTCAGACCTTCGTCCATGCGTAAAGATTTCCGACAGTTTGAACCCAGCTTGATGTGCGACCTCACCCAAAGCTGGTCGGCCAAGGGTGGCGGCGTGCGCTCTTACCTGTTGGAAAAGCGGCGCTACATCCTTGAGCACACCGGCCATGCGCACCTGCTGATAATCCCCGGCGAGGACGACCGGGTCGAAACCAACGGGCGCGCGACCACCGTGACCGTGCGATCCCCGAAGGTGCCGGGAAGCCCCAACTATCGCCTGCTGCTTCGCAATCGCGCGGTGCGCGCAGCGCTCGAGAAGTTTTCGCCCGACGTGATCGAGTGCCAGGACGTCTACAACCTGCCGTGGGCAGCGGTCGGGTTCCGCCGCGCCAATCCCCACACCGCGCTGGTGGCGACCTTCATGACCGACATGCCGACCGCCTATCTTGAACGCTATTCACGCCGCTTCGTTGGTCCAAGGCTCGCGGGTTGGGCGGCAAGCCTTGGCTATCGCTACCTCAGGCATTTGTTCGGCAAGTTCGATTGCATCGCGGCTCTAAGCGAGGCAGGCGGTGCCGCAAAGCTGCGCGCGCTTGGCCTTGACCATGTCGAGATCATGCCGCTCGGAGTCGACATCGGCGGTTTTTCGCCCGCGCTTGCCGATCCCGAATTGCGCGCCAGCCGTGGCATTCCTGCCGCTGCGCCGCTGCTTATCTATGCCGGGCGGCTGGACAGTGAGAAAAGGCCGGACCTGGTCGTCGAAGCTTTCCAACGCCTTCCCGAACAGCTGGGTGCGCACCTCGTGCTTTTGGGTGACGGGCCGCTTGCAACGGACGTTGCTGCGCTTGGGAACCCGCGAATCCACCTTGAAGGATTCGTAGCCGACAGGTCGCTTCTCGCCCGGTGGCTGGCAAGCGCCGATATTTACGTGTCGGGCATGGCGGACGAGACCTTTGGCGTGTCGATCGTCGAGGCGCAGGCGTCCGGCCTGCCGGTGGTCGGCGTTGCCGCCGGCGCGATGATCGACCGGGTTGATCCCGCGATCGGACGACTGGGGCCGGTAGGCGACGCCGATGCGATGGCGGACAATATCCAATCGTGTATTTCGCACCGCGCAGCGCTGGGCGCCGCGGCGCGCTTGCATGCCACCAGCTTCACTTGGGCCCATACAATGGACGCCCTATTCGGAGCCGTCATCCCCACTGCACTGGAGAATCGCGACGCGCGCCTTGCCCGCGCTGCTCATGCCGGGTTCACGCGCGCGGTGGAACGCGTCTAGACTGAAACTTCGCACATCATGAGGGGGCGAGCTTGTTGACGTATCTGATTCCCGTTTTCGCAGCCGCGCTCGCGGCCCAGGCCAGCGATCCGCTTGCGCCGACCGCGTCGCCGACGACCGCCGAAGCGGCGCAGGATTGCGAAGCCCACGTGTTCGAAACGGTGGTCACTGCCGATGTCGGCGGAACCCAGAAGCGCTCGCGGCTCAAGCTGTGTGGAATGAAGGGCCAGACCGATGCGCAATTCCTCGACACGCTCAAGGATTCGGCGGCGAAGATCGCGGCCAGTGATTCGATTCCCGGGCCGATGCGTGCTGCCATGGTCGAAGCGGTGACGGGCGAAATCACGCGTCTCAAGACTGTGCTGGTCGCGCTCCGCGAAAAGCCCGCAGCACCGGCCGGGCCGATCTCGATCAAGCCGCGCGCGCCGGTCAAACCCGCCGACGACAGTCTGGCGCAATATGGCGCCTTGCCCCAGCTTCCTGCGCCCAAGCCAGACGTCCGTGCCTCGCTCGATGCGCCCCCGCCGACGAAGCTTGCAAACGTCGTGGCGCCGGACATCAACTTCACGTGCTTTGAAGGCGGCGGCCTGGAACTGGCGTGTTCGGAATTTTCCCGCAGCACGACCTTGATTGCCAAGGCCAATAGCGCGGTGGCGCCTGGTGCCTCGTTGTCGTTCCGGCTCGATGGCGATGAACGGGCCAATGTCGCGCTGGGCGCGATTGCAAAGCGCCGATCGAAGATGATCCCGCTACCCGGAACCGTGTGCCGTGGTACCAACGGCGGCTCGCTAGAGGTTGAGGTGATGGTCGCGCCCAAGGGCGGCGGATTGGCGCGCTCGGTAGAAACCCTGGGACCGTACGACTTGCGCTGTTGAGCCGCGGATCGCCAGCACTTCACGCGGGCAAGATTTTGCGCCGCCGGGTCGTCCATGGCAAAGGCATGGAGGTGGACGCTCCTTATGCAATGCTCGACCAGATCGAACCTGCAATCGGCCGGGTGCTTGCGCATAATCCCTCGCCGTTCACTTTTACCGGAACGCAGACCTATCTTGCAGGCACCACCAAGATCGCGGTGATCGACCCGGGACCGGCCGACCCCGACCACCTCAATGCGATTGAGCGCGCGCTTGGCGGGCGTACCCTGGTCGCGATTTGCTGCACCCACACCCACCGTGACCACAGCCCGGCGGCAAGGCCGTTGAGCGACCGTACCGGCGCGCCAATCGTCGGGTGCGCGCCATTGTCGATGGCAAGTGAGGGGTTTCGCGCCGACGAAGCATTCGACCGCGACTATCTGCCGGACCGTGTCCTTGGCGATGGGGACTCGATCGACTTGGGCGAACACGTCCTGCGCGCAGTCGCCACGCCGGGTCACACCTCCAACCACCTGTGTTTTGCGCTGGAGCCGACGGGCGCTACGTTCACCGGCGACCATGTCATGGCCTGGTCGACCAGCGTGGTTATCCCGCCCGACGGCAATATGGCGCATTACATGGCCAGCCTGGAAAAGCTGCGGGGGCGCGACGACCGCATCCTATTTCCAGCCCATGGTCCGCCGGTCGAAAAGCCGGGGCAATATCTGCGCCACCTGATCGGCCACCGGATGAGCCGGGAGAAACAGATACTCCGCATCATCGCGGAGCAGGCGCGCCCAGTGCCGGACATTGTCCTGGTGGCCTATCCCGAACTCGACCCGCGGCTTCGACCTGCGGCTGGGGCTTCGGTGCTCGCGCACCTGCTCGACCTTGAGCATCGCGGCGCGGCGCACCAGATGGAGGGACGATGGAGCGCCGTCTAGACAATCGTCTGATACTTGGTCTTACACTCGTGCTGCTGGCGCTAGTCGTGCTTGCGCTCGGCGCGCGCTGGCTCGATCGCGCAGCGAACGGGCCGACACCCCAAACCATCGCTTCGGCATCGCTGGAATTGATGCGCGCGCAAAACCGTTTGGTTCCGTTCGTCGCCAATTACGTGTCGGTCACGACCAGCACTACCAACCGCTTCGGGCTGACCAGTGAGCGTACCCTCATTCTTCCGGGATCGGTACG
Organism: uncultured Alphaproteobacteria bacterium; assembly: GCA_963703115.1. Lineage (GTDB taxonomy): Bacteria > Pseudomonadota > Alphaproteobacteria > Sphingomonadales > Sphingomonadaceae > Sphingomicrobium. Next base: position 1,561,900 of record OY969788.1, on the reverse strand, counting down.
CTACGAACTCGACCTTGCAAAACTCACCCCCGATGACCTTGCGTGGGATGCGGCTACACGGACGCTGAGTGTCCGCCTTCCCGAGATTGAGCTTGCCGGCCCCGAGGTCGATTTGGCGCGTGCGCGCGAATACGGCGCGGGCGGCGTGCTTTCGGCACTGACCGATGCCGACGACCGGCTGGACGATGCAAACCGCAAGGCGGCCAGCGCAGACCTTCTGAAGCAGGCCAAGGCCAAGGTTCCGATGACGCTCGCCCGCGACGCAGCGCGCACTGCGATCGAGCGCAGTTTTGCAATGCCGTTGGCGGCTGCCGGGCTAACAGATGTCAAAGTCGTCGCGCGATTTAACAGCGACGGCTACCGCGACGGGGACCGGATTACCGGGTCCGTCCCTTATCAGGATGCCATCGCCGCGGCAGACCGCCGCAAGGCCGAAAAAGGATCGAAATGAGCGCCGAACGTCAAAGTCTTAAAGGGGTCGACCTGCTGGCAGAAATCGCGCGCCTCAAGAAAGAGCGCAACGCGGTCATCCTGGCCCATTATTACCAAAAGCCCGAGATACAGGACCTTGCGGATTTCGTTGGCGACAGCCTGGACCTGTCACGCAAGGCAGCGGCGACCGATGCTGACGTCATCGCATTTTGCGGGGTTCGCTTCATGGCCGAGACCGCCAAGATCCTGAGCCCGCGGAAAACCGTGATCCTGCCCGACATGGACGCCGGGTGCAGCCTTGAAGATTCGTGCCCGCCGGAGGCGTTCAAGGCGTTTCGCGAAAAGCACCCGGACCACATCGCGCTGACCTACATTAATTGTTCGGCGGCGGTAAAAGCGCTGTCGGACATCATTGTCACCTCCTCGTCGGCCGAAGCGATCCTCAACCAGATCCCCAAGGACCAGAAGATCATCTTCGGTCCCGACCGCCACCTTGGCGGTTACCTGCAGCGCAAGTTCGACCGCGAAATGCTGTTGTGGCCGGGGGTGTGTATCGTGCACCAGGCGTTCAGCGAGACCGAGCTGCTGAAACTGAAGGCCGAATATCCCGACGCCCCGGTTGCCGCGCACCCCGAATGCCCGCCGCACATTCTTGACCATGCCGATTTGGTGGGATCGACCAGCGCAATCCTCAAATTCTGTATCGAAAGCCCCGCGACAACCATCCTTGTCGCAACCGAACCGCATATCATTCACCAGATGGAAAAGGCGGCCCCCGACAAGACCTTCATCGGGGTCCCTGGAGGCGACGGCAATTGCAACTGCAACATGTGCCCGTACATGGCCTTGAACACGCTTGAAAAACTCTATGTCGCGCTCCGAGATCTTGAACCCCGGATCGAATTGTCGGCCGAATTGATGGACGCGGCGCGGGTCCCGCTCCAGCGAATGCTCGACATGGCAGGGTCAAGCGTGGGAAAGGGCGACGTGGGCCGCCCGATCCTTAAATCGGATGAACTTGATGCAGGAACGCTGGACGGGCCGCAGGTGCCGGGCGAATAAACCGCCTGGGGGTGCCGGACTTAGCGTGCGTGCACTGCCGAGGACTCGGAATACAGCACCATCTGCGTCGTGCACGACGTTGGGTCGGACGACCCGCAGATCTTTTTCGGAACGTAGACATTTCCCGAATTCTGGTCGAGGACCGCGCCCTTTGGCGCCGCCTTCATGACCACCTTGCAGCTCTTCTTGGGCTTGGCGAGGCGAGAGCCGGTGTCTTCCTGGTCCTCGTTGATCTCGCACACTTTCGACGGGACCATGATCATGCCGGTGGCAGGATCGACAACCGGTTTGGCGACCTGTGCGATGAGCGGCGACGACAGGCCGCACAGGGCAGCGAACGCAATGACATGACGCATGAATTTGTCCTTGAAAGTGGTGCGGGGGGACAGTGCCCCGGCCCGGCGCCCGCGACTATGATTCGTTCGACTAATAGCATCACTGCCTCGACGGAAAACATCAATAACGGTAAAGACTTCGGGAAATTCATGCCGGGGAAGATCATGACAGTGGCACGGTCGTTAGTTCTGGGAACCGCCGCCGCGCTTGGCTGGATGGGCACGGCGGGTGCAGCCTTGCCGGTCGCGCCGGGCCAGCCGCTTGTTGCGACCAGCTTTGCAGCGCGGGTCCTTGCAGCCCACAATCGCGCACGCCACGATGTCGGCCTCGACCCGCTTGCATGGGATGAAGCGCTTGCGGTTGGCGCGGGGCAATATGCCGCTTACCTGGCGCGCACCGGCACTTTCGATCACAGCCCAAGGTCAAGCCGTCCGGGCGTTGGCGAGAATTTGTGGATGGGAACGCGCGGTGCCTATGCGCCCGAACAGATGATCGGCGGATGGCTGTCGGAAAAAGCGGCGTTTGTTCCCGGCATCTTCCCCAATGTTTCGCGCACCGGTAACTGGATGCACGTTTCGCATTATACCGCGATCATATGGCCCACCACGACCCGCGTCGGGTGCGGCCTCGCGGCCGGGCGCAGCGGGGACTATCTCGTGTGCCGCTACAGCCCCAAGGGTAACCAGGACGGAAAGCCAGTCGGGGGCGGGGGTCGCTAGTCCTTGGCCGGGTGATGCTTGTCGAGGTGGCGGCGGATAATTCGCAGGTTCCGGCTATTTGAACGGAAGAAGAAATCGGGCACTGCGCCGACGAAGGGGATAAGGCCGAAAAGCCAGTCGACCCCAACATTGCCGGCCATTTGGGTCATCTGCCAGCGCGACATCTTGAGGTTGCGCGCTTCCCACAGCATGTAGCTGCCCAGCGCTGCCGCTGCAGTACTTCCTACTACCGGCACAAGGTCAAGCAGGACGTCCAGTCCCAGCGGGCGGTTGAGACCGGGAATGACAATCACCCGTTCAAGCAGCTTTTCCATTGCCTCGACCCGCGCCCGAGCCGAATGGGGGTCACGTTTCATCGCGGATAGCACCGCCTCGGCCTGTTTGCGCACGTCGACCATTTAGTCGCGCCGACCGGCCGGCGTCTTGAGCCCCGACAGGGTATGCCGGGCGTAGCGGTTCTCGGCGAAACCTGTGATTGCTTTTCCGACCAGCGACCAGCGCACCGGCGCGGTAAATGGAATGAACAACTGGTCGGTATCGATAAGGTGGGCTGCGGTCGTGATCGCCGCGGTTCGATCGGCCTGGCTTTGCGCGGAAGCGATCTTGGCAAGTTCTTGGTCCACCTCCTTGTCACAAATCTTGCGCAAGGCGCAGCTGAAGGCGGCGACGAACCATCCCGCCGAGGCCGAGGGAGCGACCAGGTCGATAAGTTCGAAATTTGCGCTCTTGTCGCCTTTTTTCGCGCGTTCGACGTTTAGGCCGATCCACCCCCAGTCTTCGCGTAGCCGGCGATAAATGATGTCCCCGCCCGGTCCGTCGGGAAGGATTATCCGCAGCGTTGGCCGCTCCTCGCCGGCAAAGTTCAGGCGCGCCTCGGCAAGCGCAGCGGCCCGCCGGTCGGCGATTCCAACGCTCATCCAATCGGGAGCGGTCGGGGCATTCGCTCCGTCGAGATCCGGCTCCAATAGGGTGGCCCGGGGAACCAGGCCGGGGACCTGAAGCGCATCAACCAGCATTTCGCGATCGATTGTACGGCTGAGCAATCGGCGCACGTCGGGCTGGTCGAAGCGGTCCCCCCGGCTTACCGGGATCAATCCGAACAGGCCGGACGCGGGATCGAAGCGCAGGCTGCCGCGCGGAAGGTCTGCGCCCTGGGCAAGGGAAAGCGTGTCGAAGGTTCCGCCAAGGACAAGGTCGGTCTCGTCGCGCTTGAACGCGGCGATTGCATCGGCGGCTCCGATCGTCACCATGCGCACTCGCTCAATGGTCGGTTCCTGACCATCGCCATCGAGGCGTTCCCGCTCCAGCAGGACCGCACCCGACTTGTCCTTGGTTCCGGGAATGATCGTGAACGGGCCGGTGCCATGGCCGTCGCGGACGAGCGCGAGTTCGGGCTGCGCCAGAAGGGTCAGCAATTCGGGCTGGGGGTTAGCCAGGCGCAGTTCGATGACCCGGTCGGTCATTGCCCGCACGTCCTCGACCCGGACGTTGGTTTTGGCCGGGTTGCGGCGGTTCTGGGCGATCACCTGGCGAAGTAATTTCGCGATTTGCCGGGCAGTGACTTTCGAGCCGTCCGACCAATTGGCGCTGCCAAGCCGGAAAATGTAGCTGAGGCCGTCGTCCGAGACCGCCCAGCGCTCGGCCAGGCCATCGGCAATCTCACCATTGGCGTCGAACGCGACCAGGCCCTGCGCGGCGCTTTCCAGCAATTCCGCGGTGCCGGGCGCAAGCGTGGCGGACGATGGATCGACCAACTTTGGAGTTCCGCTGCCGATCACTGCGACCCGGGCAGCGCCGGACGAGGAATCGTTGCACGAGGCAAGTCCCGACACGGTTGCGAGCGCGACCGCCAGGATAACCGCCGAAAGAAATGATTTTGACGTATGGCGCGGCATGACTAGCGGTTTAGCCGCAATCGAGCGTTCAGCAAGCGTCTGACAAGGCTGGACCTGCTGTCTTATTTGGGCAATACACTGCTTGAGGCGGTCATTGAACGACAAGGACGATCAAGGCTTGGCGGAACGCGACGATACTATCTGGGCCAAGGGCGGCGTCCCGGTTGAGGATTTGCCGGACCCATTCGCGCCGTCAGTGGAATCGGGCGAATTTCCAGCGGGCGGAGCGCCGCCGCTGGATCCTGCAATCGACGGACAGCCCCACGTATCTCCCCAGCCCAAGCGCCGCCCCCGCTGGCTAGTCGCGCTCTACGCTTTTCTTGCGCTGTTCCTGGTCCTTCTGGCCTGGCTGGTCTTCACTGCGCCCTTGTCGCGCGCGCTCGAACCGCTCGACGACCCGGCGATGCTGTTCGTCAGCGCCGACGGCCAGCCGATTGCCCGGCGCGGCGCGATCAAGCTTGCGCCGGTCGAGGCTGCCAAGCTCAAGGATTATACGCCCGCAGCGTTCGTTTCGATCGAGGATCGCCGCTTCTACCGCCATTGGGGGGTCGATCCGCGCGCGATTGGCCGGGCGGTGGTCACCAACATGAAGGCCGGCGGCGTGAGGCAGGGCGGGTCGACCATTACCCAGCAACTTGCAAAGACCAGTTTCCTGTCGTCGGACCGAAGCATCAAGCGCAAGGCCCAGGAAGCGATTATCGCCTTCTGGCTCGAGGCGTGGCTGACCAAGGACGAGATCCTCTCGCGCTATCTCTCCAGCGTCTATTTCGGCGACGGGGTGTATGGCCTGCGCGCGGCGTCCAGGCATTATTTCAACCGCGATCCAGAAAAGCTCAGCCTTGCCCAGTCGGCGATGCTTGCAGGACTGGTCCAGGCGCCGTCGCGGCTGGCGCCGACCAAGAACCTCACGGGAGCCCAGAAACGTGCCAAGCTGGTGCTCGCCGCGATGACCGAAACCGGGGCGATCACCGCGCGCTCGGCACGCAAGGCCGGTTCGGCATGGCCAGTCCGCCAGCACCGCTCGCTTCCTACCGGCACGTATTTTGCCGACTGGGTATCGCCCGCCGCCGCAGAGGCGTTTGCAAGCGACTTTGGGGAAGTTCGCGTGCCCACCACGCTCGACGCGCGGCTGCAACGGCTTGCGGTCCGTGCGGTCGATCGCTCGGGACTGGGCGACGCGCAGGTCGCGCTGATTGCGATGCGCCCCGATGGCAAGGTCGTCGCGATGATCGGCGGCCGAAGCTACAAGAAGAGTGCCTTCAACCGCGCCACACAGGCGCAGCGCCAGCCTGGATCGGCGTTCAAACTGTTCGTTTACTTGGCGGCGATCCGCTCTGGCATGACCCCGGACACGGTGATCTCGGACAGGCCGATCACCATCGACGGCTGGAGCCCGTCGAACAGCGATGGCACGTACCGTGGCGACATTACCCTGCGCGACGCTTTTGCCCGATCAAGCAATGCCGCGACGGTCCGCCTCGCGCAAAAGGTCGGCCACCCTGCGATCGTTCGCGCGGCGCGCGACCTTGGAGTGACCGCCGCCATCCCCAACAATCCGACCATGGCGCTGGGCACAGGTGGGCTTAGCCTCAAGGAACTGACGGCGGCTTATGCTGCGATCTATTCTGGTAATTACCCGGTCGAACCGCATGGTCTTGAAAAGGACCCGGAAGGTGGGTTCAGCGCCCTGTTGTCGGCCAAGCGCAAGCTGGGCGGGCGGGAGCGAGCGGCGATGCTCGACCTTCTCAACGCCGCAGCCACCACAGGCACCGGAAAGCGCGCTGCGCTTGCCATTCCGACCTTTGGCAAAACCGGGACGACGCAGGAAAATCGCGATGCTTTGTTCGTCGGATTTGCCGGCAATCTGGTGGTCGGCGTGTGGGTCGGCCGCGATGACAATGGTTCGCTGGGCAAGGTTACCGGCGGCTCGGTTCCGGCCAAGATCTGGAAGACGTTCATGACGTCGGCGGTCGCAGTCGACGGTTCGCGCGGCCCGCCGCTCCCGACGCGCTATCGAAGCGCCCGCAACCAGCCCGATAAGGACCCCAAGCAAAGCCCGCTTCCAGAGGATTGGAGCGAGCCGACCAAGGCGCTTCGCGAATTGTTCGAAGCTGTCGATTCCCTGTTCGCGGACTGACCGCGCCTTAAGGGATTTTCAACGTCTTAGCGCTAGGTATCCGAACATCCCGTCAGGTTTGGCTTGCGGGGGAAAGACCAAGCGATCGGCTTTACGGCCGGATTAGGAGACAGACGATGGCGTTCATCAAGCTCATCAAGAACAACAAGGGTGCCACGGCGATTGAATACGGCCTGATTGCGGCCCTCATCGCGGTCGCCGCGATCGGTGCGATGTCCAGCATCGGCACGAAGCTGGGCACGACCTTCAACAACGTTTCGAACTCGCTCTAAGCGCACGTTCGACGGTTGAAAAAAAGACGGCGTCGTCCTTCGGGACGGCGCCGTTTTCCTTTGTACTGCAAGGGCAAAGCGAGAGAGTGCGAAGGGCGTCAGCGTAACTACCACGACCGGCGAGATGGGGCCGGAACGTCGTAAACAGTCGTCCCGGGCTCAGTATCCGACCGTGGCCGTTGCAACTGGCGCTGCTGCATAAGCATCGCCACCCTGGTGCGAGCAGGCGGCGATGCCGAACAGCAGGACGAACATCGAAATGAATGGCGGGTTTTTTCTCATCATTGCGCCAAACGAGATACAGGCTTGGCGGTTCCACGAATTGCGCGCGGCTTTTGACCCTGCCATTGGGGAATGGTGGGACGGATTGGTGTTTCGATGCTGGTGGTTGCGGTCGCGGTGAGCGCACAGCCTTCCGGGGCTGCTTCCTTGCGGCGTCCGGTCGTTGACACGGTGACGCTCAACATCGGTCTCGTTTGCCGCTGGGATCGTACGTGCATCGCCAAGCAGAAGTCGGCGATGCGCAAGGCGCTGAAATATGTCACCAAATATCAGCCGCCCCAGTGGCGCCTTCACTTGTGCAACAAGAATGCCGCGCGCGGGGGCGAAAGTCGGGTCGACTGGATCGGGTTCAACCAATGCGTTCGCAACCCGGCGCTTCATCCGCCACCCTATCGTGCGCCGGCCCCGATCAAGAAACGTCGTCGCTAGGCAAGCAACTGCCACAGCACCAGAAGTAGGGTGATTGCTACCAGCCCCGACAAGCCAAACGCGAGGCGCAGCGGTCTTCCGCCTTGTCCGGGCGCACCCTTGAGTGCGTGAAAATGCGCCCGCAGCGGTGAGGCGCAATTGACTTCACGGCGGCGCCTAAGCTCGGTGAAGGCGGTCAAAGCGGAGCGCAGACGGCCGGGAGATGTCGAGCGGTGCGGTCGAGAGGTAGGATGATGTTCGATCACCCATTGTCCCTTAAAAAGCGCCGCTTGTAAAAATCTCATTTCGTGCCGAGGGGGCGATGCAAAGGTGAAATGGCGCATTCGGGCGAACCGCGAGAGAGAAAAACCGGCGAATAATTTCCGCGTTTCTAATCAACAGCACCAAGGGTCCCGCCGCGAAACTTTCGCGGTTTGTCTGGCTATTTGCTCAAACAATGCTATATAGAAGGCGCTACCAGTCGCAAATTGACGGTCTTTGGCGCTTTGCGGCCCTATTCCTTCTCTCGCTTCTCTTAGCCTAACGGGCCGAAGGGCGGCCCGTATTTCGAAGGAACAGGCAATGCCTATTGGCACCGTAAAATTTTTCAATGACTCCAAGGGTTTCGGGTTCATCCAGCCGGATGACGGAAGCCGCGACGCATTCGTGCACATCTCGGCCGTTGAACGCGCCGGTTTCCGCTCGCTCCGCCAGGACCAGCGGATCAGCTACGAACTTGAGGAAGATCGCCGTGGCAAGACCAGTGCGGTAAATCTCAAGTCGGCTGACGACACGGCCGCACCCGCGGGCGATACCGCCCCTGCAAACGAAGAGGGTGAATGACGGGAATGAACGCCCGAGCTACCCATCTCGACTTTTACCTCGCGCGCGCCGAACAGGCGCGTGTCGAGGCGAAAGCCGCGACCCTCGATCACGTGCGCGAGCGCTGTCGTCGGTCCGAAGAAGCGTGGATGGCGTTCGCCGACCGCGCCCGACAATTGCGACAGCTGCAAATCTCAGAGGACGAGCGCAAGGCCGCCAAGACATTAGCGAAAATTGATGACGCGACGACGCAAGCTCAATAACCGTCCCGGCCGTCCGGCACGCGACGTGACCGCTTCGCATCCCGTTTCCGTCATCCCGGCGCGGCACCTTCGCCATCGCCCCGACCCGGTCGCCTATGCCGCAGCGCTCGAGGTGCTGGGTTAAGGCGCGATCTTCAATCCGGCGTCAGCATCTTGCTCGCCCGCCCAAATTCCAGGAAAGCTCGCTATTACTGGCGGGCTTTTTTTCTTAGGTTGATCGTAGCGCGCACACGACGTCCACCGACGGACCTCGTTGAGAAATCACAACAGGGATGAAAAATGAAAGCCCCGCAGCATCCGCTTGAGCCCGCCCGATTAGCAGCGCTCCGCGGCTATGATATCCTCGATACACCGCGGGAATCGGATTTCGACGAGATCGTAATGCTCGCCTCGCAGATTTGCGAAACGCCAATTTCCGTCATCAATCTGATCGATGAGACACGCCAGTGGTTCAAGGCCGAAACGGGCCTTGGCGTGCGCGAAACACCTTTGGACACGTCCTTGTGCGCCCATGTCATTCTGGAAGACGAGTTCGTCGAAATCCCCGACACGCTCGCTGATTCTCGGATGGCGGATAACCCCTTGTGCATCGCGGATCCGGGACTGCGCTTTTATGCCGGAGCATTGCTCAAGTCGAAGGGCGGCTATCCGATCGGCACGCTTTGCGTGCTCGACAACCGGCCGCGCACGCTCAACCAGTTGCAGCGCGACACTTTACGGATCTTGGCTCAGCAGGTCATGACCCAGTTCGACTTGCGGGCGGTCATCGCCAACGAGACCGTGCTTCGAAGCGAAATCGATCATCGGGTCAAGAACTCGCTTCAGGTGGTTGGCGCGTTCGTGTCGCTTGAACGGCGGGCGTCGCAAGACGATGAAACGCGCGCATCGCTCGAGCGTGTCGAGCGGCAGATCAAGATCGTTGCCGCGCTTCACGAACATCTCGGAATTGCTGGAAACGAGGACCAGATCAATCTTGGGCCATATCTCGACCAAGCGGTAAGCCTGATCAATTCGACACTGCCGGACGACATCTCGGTCCAGTGCAGTTTCGAAGATATGTTGGTGACCCCGCGCGAAGCGTCGATCGTGGCGACGATCGTCAATGAGCTTGCAGCGAATGCATCGAAGCATTCCTTCGTGCACTCATCGGGATAATCACCGTGACCGGCAAGCGCGAAGGCAAGGCAGGCTACCGGCTGGTGTGCAGCGATGACGCCCAGCCAAGCGAAGCCGAACAAACCAGTCCAAGCGGGCGCGTCGGGCTTGGCCTGAAGATCCTCACGGCATCCGTTCGCCAGCTGGGTGGAACGATGACCGCGACGCACACCGATGCGGGATATTCCACCAGGCTCGAACTCACCTTTTCCAATTCCGAACTGGCAACCTAAAGACGTTGCTCGGCCTTCTGGATTGCAAAAAAGCCCGCCGGTAAGGGCGGGCTTTCATGTGACGGTGATGGTGGAGCCGAGGGGGATCGAACCCCTGACCTCTGCAATGCCATTGCAGCGCTCTCCCAGCTGAGCTACGGCCCCATCCGGTCAGGTCAGGCGGGGCCTTTAGCGAACTGCCGCCCCCGCGCAAACCCAAAAATCTGTCAGACGATCAATTGTCGTCGTCGTCGTCCTTGGCTGCCTCGACACCCAAATCATTATCGCCGGTTTCCAGATCGACCTCGTCGTCGGCGCTGACTTCCTCGTCCTCGCTGATGTCCAGATCGTCATCGGCATTGTCGGACGATTTTTCGGCCTTTTCCTTGTCGGTCGGCGCGACTTCGAACGCGAGCGGCTGCTTCGACTTGAGCACCGGTTCGGGAACGAACTCGGTGCCGCATTCGATGCAGGTCACCGGGTCTTCCTTGGTAAGATCGTAAAAACGGGTCGAGCACTTGGGGCAGGTGCGCTTGGTGCCCCATTCGGGTTTCACCATGATTCGGGTTACTCCAGACTGACAGAAGGGTCCGGGGAACACCCCCCGGGCACGGTTGCGGCGCGCCTTGCCATAGGCTCCGCCCCCTGTCAAAGCGCGAAGCTTGAACGCGTCCCACGCCTCGACCGATCAGCCCGTTCCAGCGCAGGCGGGCGCGCTGGTAATTGCGGTCGATGGTCCTGCCGCCAGCGGCAAGGGAACCATTGCCAAGGCGCTGGCCGGGCATTTCGACCTGCCGCACATGGATACCGGCCTGCTTTATCGCGGAGTCGCGCTGCAGCTATGGCGGTGGGGCGGCGATGCCGGCAACCCATTCGAAGCGCTGCGTGCCGCGCGCGAGCTTCAACTTGATCTCAACGACCCTGAGCTCAGGACCGAGACGATCGGCCAATTGGCAAGTGCGGTCTCGGCCTATCCCGCGGTCCGAGAGGCGCTTTTGGAACGGCAGCGCAAGTTCGCGGCCCAGCCCGGCGGAGCGGTGCTCGACGGGCGCGATATCGGAACGGTCATTGCCCCGGATGCGACGGTCAAGCTGTTCGTCACTGCCTCGGCCGAGGTGAGAGCCGCCCGCCGTCTCAAGGAAATCGAGGAGCGGGGCGGGGCGGCGCATCTGAGCGAGGTGCTGGCTGACATTCGCGCCCGCGATGAACGCGACAGCAACCGAACGGCAGCCCCGCTGGTCGCCGCTTCGGACGCGATCCAGATCGATACCAGCCCGCTTGGCCGGGAAGCGGCGATTGCGGAGGCGATCCGGCTGGTCACAGAACGTCTTGGCCGGGACTGCTGAGAGGACACCGGAGCGATCGGGGTTTAGGTAGCCGCGCCCACTTCCCCGACCGCCAGCCGGCCTAGTTGCCGCCGGTGTCGTCCGAGCCGTCATCCACGACCGGGGTGGCTGCCGGCTGGCTTGCCGCAGCTGCGGTCAAGCTTGCTGGATCAACCCACGCGGTGTCGACGTGATACGCGTCGTCGTGCAAGGCGATCTTGCCCTTGTCGTCGACGTAAGCAGTAAGGAACAAGGTATAGACCGGCACCCCGCCTTCGCCCAGTTGGACCTGCTGTTCGGGCGCGTCGTCATCGCCCGGCGTTGGTTCTGAATCCATCAGCCAGCGCGCAAGTTCGGGCGCCCTTTCAAGCCGGACGCAACCCATCGACAGATTGCGATTGGCATGATCGAACAGCTTTTTCTTGGGCGTGTCGTGAAGGAAGATGTCGGCCGAATTGACGAACCCGAACTTCATCTTGCCCATCATGTTGTTGGGCCCCGGCATTTGCCGCAGATAGGCGTCCTTGGTGCCTGCGGCGACCGCTTTCCAGTCGATGGTATCTGGATCGACCAGCTCAGCACCGACGCCCCAGCGGCTGGTGGCGACATAACGCGCAGCCTTGAGATAGGATGTCCCGCGCTTGACCACCAACGGGGCGACGCGGCGCCGCACCACGTCCATCGGGATGTTCCAATAAGGGTTCAGGGTCACATAGTGAATCTTGCCCGCAATGTTGTAGGTCGGGCTCTTGTCCTTGCCGACGATGACTTTCATCTGGTTCACGACCTGGCCGTCGTCGACCATCAGCAGCCGCTGGGCGGCAGTATCGACAAGGATCATCTTGCCGTCGTCGGGAAGCAGGCGCAGGCGATCGAGAGTCGCCTCGACATGCGGGTCGCCAAGGCGGTTCTCGGCCACCGCAGCGCTGCGCAACGCGGCATAAAACGGGTTGACCCGTGAAACCTCGTCGACGTGGACGAGCTTGACCGGCGCGGTGCGCAACTGGTCGAGTATCTCCTTGGCAGTGCGCGGTGCAATCGCGAGTGCCGGGTCGCCATATTCGACGCCCGGGACACGGTCTTCAAGCGCACGGACATATTTCACCCACGCCGCGGAAATCATGGCATCGTCGGTCAGGCTGGCGGTGACCAGCGCCTGGCTAACCTGCGCCGCCAGGACCGGCCCCTGGGGAAGCCCGTCGGCGGGACCGCCCTTCAATATCTCGACCACCTTGGCCGCAGCCTCGCGCCCGGCGGGCGAGGAAAGCCACAGCGGCTGGCCTTTAAGATCGTAATAATAATAAGCGTCGATCGCTGCATCGCCGGTTGCAACGTGCGGGATGACCGGCGCCGCTGGCGGCGCGGGCGGCTGCTTCTTCTTGGCCACCACCGGGCTTGTCCAACAAGCGGCGATCAGCAGCGCGGTCACTAGGCGAATATGCGTCGACATGGCCCCTCCCTTACAGGGCGATGATAGAGCATGAAAGGTGAAGCTCAGATTAGCGGTAGAATCGGGGTGTCTCCTTGCTTTTTGGGCTTTTGTACCCTAGGGAGCGCCCGTCCAGCGGGCCCCTTGGCTCGCGGCGGCCCGTCTCCAGGCGCACCGTCGGTTAGATTCCCCCCGGGGTTTTCGTCGCCGTTCGCCCGTGAAGCCGCTGCGCGTACAAGGGCGTCCAAGGATGCCTCGGACCGGGATGAGCCCGGCGGGGCGGCAGGGGTTTGACCAAGTCCGCTTTGGAACTTCGCTCATGGTGAGCGATGCGCGGCCGAACCTTATTGAAGAGACGAAAGACCATTTTTCATGGCTACTGAATTTCCTACCCGCGACGATTTCGCGGCAATGCTCAATGAAAGCCTCGGCGGCGAAAACGAAGCCTTTGAAGGCAAGGTCGTCAAGGGCACCGTCACCGCGATCGAGAACGATCTTGCAGTGATCGACGTCGGCCTGAAAAGCGAAGGCCGCGTTGCGCTTCGCGAATTCGCTGCGCCCGGCCAGAAGGCCGAGATCAAGGTCGGCGACGAAGTCGAAGTCTATGTCGACCGTGTCGAGAACGCCAATGGCGAAGCGATGCTCAGCCGCGACCGCGCTCGCCGCGAAGCCGCCTGGGATGTGCTTGAGAAGGAATTCGAAGCCGGCAACCGGGTCGAAGGCGTGATCTTCGGCCGGGTCAAGGGTGGCTTCACGGTCGACCTTGGCGGCGCCGTGGCCTTCCTTCCGGGAAGCCAGGTCGACATCCGCCCGGTCCGCGACGTCGGTCCGCTGATGGACCAGGCCCAGCCGTTCCAGATCCTGAAAATGGACCGACGCCGCGGCAATATCGTCGTGTCGCGCCGAGCGATCCTCGAGGAAACCCGCGCCGAACAGCGCAGCGGCCTGATCCAGAGCCTCGCCGAAGGCCAGGTCATCGAGGGCGTGGTCAAGAACATCACCGATTACGGTGCGTTCGTTGACCTTGGCGGAATCGACGGCCTGCTGCACGTAACCGACATCAGCTACAAGCGCGTCAACCACCCGTCGGAAGTACTTGGTATCGGCGACACGGTGAAGGTGCAGATCATCCGCATCAACCGCGACACCCAGCGCATCTCGCTCGGCATGAAGCAGCTTGAAAGCGATCCGTGGGAAGGCGCGAGCGCGAAGTATCCGATCGACGGCGTATTCCAGGGCCGCGTGACGAATATCACCGAATATGGCGCCTTCGTCGAACTCGAAGCGGGCATCGAAGGCCTCGTCCACGTCTCGGAAATGAGCTGGACCAAGAAGAACGTCCACCCGGGCAAGATCGTCAGCACCAGCCAAGAGGTCGAAGTCAAGGTCCTCGAGGTCGACGAGGAAAAGCGCCGTATTTCGCTTGGTCTCAAGCAGGCCCAGGAGAATCCGTGGGCTGCCTTTGCAGAGCGGCACCCGGTCGGAAGCACGGTCGAGGGCGAAGTCAAGAATGCCACCGAATTCGGCCTGTTCGTCGGTCTGGAAGGCGACGTCGATGGCATGGTCCACATGTCGGACATCGCCTGGGGCGTAACCGGCGAAGAAGCGCTTGCGCTTCACCACAAGGGTGAAACGGTCAAGGCACAGGTCCTCGACGTCGATGTCGAAAAGGAGCGCATCAGCCTTGGCATGAAGCAGCTTGAAGGCGCTGGCGCTGGCGCCGGCGCTTCGGGCGGCAAGAGGACTGCTGGTGGTTCGGGTTCACGCAAGGGCGAGACTGCTACCGTCATCGTCCGCGGGGTGATGGACGGGGGTCTCGAAGTGCAAGTCGGCGAAGACGGCGCGACGGGCTTCATCAAGCGTTCCGACCTTGGTCGCGATCGCGACGAGCAGCGTCCTGAGCGCTTCCAGGTTGGCCAGAAGTTCGACGCGATGGTCACCGGGACCGACCGTTCGAAGAAGCCGACTTTCTCGATCAAGGCGCTTCAGCTTTCTGAAGAGAAGCAGGCGGTTGCCCAATATGGTTCGTCCGACAGCGGCGCCTCGCTTGGCGACATCCTCGGCGCTGCGCTGAAGGAGAAGGCTGCAGCCACCGGTACTCCGGCTGACGCCAAGGAAGAGGCCCCGGCCAAGGCCAAGAAGTCGGCCAAGAAGGACGAGGCCGAAGCCAAGGACAAGCCGGCCAAGAAGGACGAGGCCGAGGCCAAGGACAAGCCGGCCAAGAAGGACGAGGCCGAGGCCAAGGACAAGCCGGCCAAGAAGGACGAGGCCGAGGCCAAGGACAAGCCGGCCAAGAAGGACGAGGCCGAGGCCAAGGAAAAGCCGGCCAAGAAGGACGAGGCTGAGGCCAAGGACAAGCCGGCCAAGAAGACCAAGGCCAAGAAGGCCGAGGAGGCTGCCAATGAGGCAGCCGAGGCGGTCACCGAGGCTCCGGTTGCCGAAGCCAGCGAAGCCGAGGAACCGGCGCCCGCGGGCAAGTAACGGCCAGGCACCGCTAGGTATATCGAAAATGGGGCGGCGCGGCAGCAATTGCACGCGTCGCCCTGTTTCGATTTACAGCCTTGCATCGCAAGGTTTTTCCTGACAGCTTCCAGCCGCTAACAGGGGGGTGGCACCGGGCACGGTGCGACTGTTCCAAAGGTTTGATTTTTACACGGGGCCTTGAATGATCCGTTCCGAACTGGTGCAGAAACTCTGCGCCGATTTCCCCGACCTTACCCAGCGCGAGGTCGAAAATGTGGTTTCCGCGATTTTCGATTCGATCATCGACCAGCTGGTCGATGGCGGGCGGGTCGAGTTACGGGGCTTTGGTGCCTTCTCCACCCGTCAGCGCGACGCGCGCGTCGGTCGAAATCCCCGCACCGGGGAATCGGTCGATGTCGACGCCAAGCGGGTTCCTTATTTCAAGCCGGGCAAGGAAATGCGTGAGCGCCTGAACCTTGGAGAAGTTACCGCCGAATAGCGAAGGCGAAAGGTGCCTCTTGCGCAATGGATGCGGACGTGGCGGAACCGGTAGACGCTGGAGACTTAAAATCTTCTTCCCGTAAGGGAGTGCGGGTTCGAGTCCCGCCGTCCGCACCAACACCGTCTGGGCGCCGCCGATCGGGTTACGGTGCAATCTACGCAGTCAGGACAATCGACTGAACGTCGCGCCATCGGGGAACAACGGTGGCGGAGTTTCCTCCATACCGGTGGGAACTTATTAAGAATTTCCGGTTAACCACGTGTTATTCGAAGCGTGTATGGGTGAGTCAATGACGTCGAGGGAGTATCTGGTTCAACTCGCCACGCGTCGTCGAGAGACGTTCGTTCTTTCGATCCTGATCGTCGCGGTCCTGTTGCTGGTTTGGAACAGCAGCGCGTTCTTTCACGATCTCCAGCTCGCAAACTCGCTTCTTAGCCGCGAAATCCAGATTGCCAGCACCGCCATCACCCTCAACGTCGCGCTGATTCTGTTTGGCTGGCGCTATTATGTCGATATCCAACAGGACTATGAGCGGCAGGAGGACCAGGAGCGCAGGGTCGCCGTGCTTGCAAGCACCGATCCGGTCACCGGATTGCTCAACCGAAAGGGCTTTTCCGACCGGGCGGAAGAGGTCGGAAAGGAAGCCGCCGACACTGGCCAGCGCCTTGCGATCGTGTCCTACATCCTGCACCGCTTCAAATCGGTGAACGAACAGCACGGGTTTGAAATCGGCGACTGCCTGTTGAAACGGGTCGGCGAACTGATGCTTGAAACGTTCGGCGAGGACGTGTGCATCGCGCGCGTTTCGGGCGACGAAATCGCAGTCGCCATGCCAATTGCCGAAGGCGATGTCGGGACCATTGACCAGCTCACTGACGACGGCCTTCGCGCTATCACTCGTCCATTCGTGTTTGACGAACGGATTATCCAGATCGGCGCTTATGCCGGGATCGCCGTGGCCGCTCCCGAAACCCGAATTCCCGACCTGTTGCGGCGCGCCGACATCGCGATGGACCGCGCCTTGTCGGGCCGGATCGCACGGCCCGTGTGGTTCGACGCGGGCATGGAGCGCGCGCTGATCGCCCAGAGCGAGATCGAGCAGGGCATACGTTTCGGGCTGGAACATGGCCAGTTCGAGCCGTTCTTCGAACCGCAGGTCGACTTGTCGACCGGGGAAATCGTCGGATTCGAGGTGCTGGCACGCTGGAACCACCCGTTGTCGGGCCAGATCCTGCCTGACGTGTTCATTCCGGTCGCTGAGGAAACCGGCCTGATCAGTCGACTGTCGGAACTGGTTATCGGCCAGGCGCTCGAAGCGGCCTCAAAGTGGGAAACCGGCACCTCCATCTCGGTCAATATCTCGCCTTCGCAGTTGACGGATGGCTGGCTCGCCCACCGGATCGTCAAGATGCTGTCCGAAAGCGGCTTTCCGGCTGAGCGTCTGGTGGTCGAAATCACCGAAAGCTCGTTGTTTGCCGACATCGATTTCGCGCGCTCGGTTGCGACCAGCCTGAAGAACCAGGGAATTCGCCTCGCGCTCGACGATTTCGGGACCGGCTACAGCTCGCTATCGCATTTGCGCAGCTTGCCATTCGATATCATCAAGATCGACCGCAGCTTCGTTTCCACCTTGTCCGAGAAGAAGGAGAGCGCGGCAATCGTGAAGGCGGTCACGACGCTTGCCAATACCCTCGGCGTGCCTGTGTGCATCGAGGGGATCGAGAGCGAGAGTGCGTATAACGCGGTCCTCGATTTCGGCTGCGCGGTCGGCCAGGGCTGGTACCTTGGCAAGGCGATGCCCGCCGATGCGGCACGGGAAATGCTCGGCGCAGGCCTTCGCGCTGCCGATGTAGGTGACTTCGACCATCCGCTGCGAGTCGCCGAATAAGCGCTTCGCCCGGCTTCGTGCCGGGCCCCCCAATAGTCTAATTTTCCGGCGCGCGACGTCGGTTTCGCTGCGCTTGACGTGCGCGGGCAGGGGCCGCTCGCGGGACGCAGGCGCGCGTCTGTCCCGGATCGGGACAGTGGGAGCCAATGGTTACTGATAGGTGTTCTGAAATGGTAAAGACCTTGTTAGGGAATTGCCATGAACACCGCGACCGCCACCTTGAACGCCTACAGCGCCGCGACCGCGGCGAGCGCGCGTGCGGCTGTCAGGAAAGCCGAATGGCGCCGGCACCAGCGCGCGATCGCGCTTCCCGCCGCGCGCCGCGACGCGCGCCGTTTTGGTCACGCGCCGGTCAGGTTGGCCGCCCCGTTCGAACCGGCGGCCAGCACCGCGCTGCTGTCATCGGACCTGAGGTTCGCCGCGCACAGCTTCCTCGGCGCTTTGACCTTCATCACCGTCTATTTGTTCTAGTCGAATTCGGGGTCCGGCAGGGGGCCGTGCGGCAAGTCGCATGCAAGGTGCAACTTCCACCCCAGCCACGCGCTCACCAGGCACATCGCAGCGACCAGCAGCAATTGCGCGCCGGGGCCATAGCCAAAGCTGGTAAGCGACAGCGCCAGCACCGACCCGATCACCATCGCACCTGAATTAACGATATTGTTGGCCGCGACCGTGCGCGCGGTTTCAGACTGATCGACGGTGGTGGTCAGGAAGGCATAGAGTGGAACGACGAACATTCCGCCGGTGACGGCAATCCCGAGCAAGGTGAAAAGGAGGACGATGGCCCCCGGCTGGTGAATGAAATTGCCCAGGGTGATCAGCTCACCTGCGGTCTCGCGCGCCCAGGTCTGGCTGACGAAATGGAGGAGCACCACCAGCGCGCCCATGGCCAGCACCGACCCAGGCGCAAAGCGGGCAGACACCTGGCTTTTTAGCAGGCGATTGATCAGCACTGAGCCAATCGCAATCCCGATCGAGAAAATCGCGATGAACATGGAGGCGACATGTTCGTCGGCACCGATGATGTTCTTAACCAGGGGCGGGAACAGGATGATCAGCACTGCCCCGATGGTCCAGAAGAAGCTGATCGCCAGGATCGCCATGAACAGGCGCGGGATGTGCATCGTCGCGCTGACCAATTTCACCGAGGCCCTGAGGATATGCCAATCGGGTGGCTGCGCGTTGCTGTGGGGCGGGGCGGGGGGCACCTGGCGGCCGGCAAGAAGGCCGATTCCTGCAACGCCGATGCAGGCCAGTGCTGCAAACCGTGGATTGCTTGCCAAGGCCCCGGCGGCAATCGTTCCGAGCAGGATCGACAAATAGGTGCCCGCCTCGACCAAGCCGGTTCCTCCCAGTACTTCGTCCTTGTTGAGGTGCTGGGGAAGGATGGCATATTTGATCGGCCCGAAGAAGGTCGAGTGAACCCCCATCGCGAACACTGCGGTCAGCATCAGCGGGATGGAATGCAGAATCAGTCCGGCCCCTCCGACCACCATGATCCCGATTTCCGCAGCTTTGACGAGGCGGATGATATGCGCCTTGTCGCGCACATCGGCGAGCTGGCCGGCGGCTGCGGACAAAAGGAAGAAGGGAAGGATGAACAGGCCTTGGGCGATCGCGCTGAACTGCGCTTCGCGGGTCGCGTCCGAAAACAATTGATAGGTGACGAACAAGACGACGCATTGCTTGAACAGACTGTCGTTGAACGCACCGAGCGCCTGTGTGCTCATCAGCGGAAGGAAGCGCCGGGTGCGCAGCAGGTGAATGACGTTCTGTTTCAAAATTGAACCTGCGCCCAAGGGGAAAATTCTTGCCGGTAGGCCGATCGGCATAGCCAGCTTTGCCTTCGCCGCCAAACGCTATAACCAAGGCCTCCTATGCTGACCGTCCCCAACCTGCTTACTCTATCGCGCATCCTTGCGGTGCCGATCCTGGTGTTCCTGCTGTGGCGTCCGACGCCGTGGGACTACGTCTTCACCTTTGCGCTGTATTGCGTGGTCGGGCTGACCGATTATTTCGATGGCTATCTGGCCCGGGCGCAGGGATTGACCAGCAAGCTGGGCCAATTCCTGGACCCGATCGCCGACAAGATCATGGTCGCGGCGGTGATCGTCATGCTGATGGCCAGCCGCAAAGCCAATGGTGAAGCGCCGATCCTGCAGGACTGGAATATCATTCCCGCACTGGTAATCCTGTTGCGCGAGATTATCGTTTCGGGCCTTCGCGAATTCCTTGGCCCGCTGAACGTGTCGATGCCAGTCTCGACCCTGGCGAAATGGAAGACGACCCTGCAACTGGTATCGCTCGGCGCGTTGATCCTCGGCGGCGGATTTCCTCAGGAGCCGTGGATTCACCTGACCGGGCTGGTCAGCCTGTGGCTTGCTGCAGCGCTGACGATGCTTACCGGCTGGGATTATCTGCGGATCGGGATCAAGCACATGGATTGACCCCCGCGATTTCCTTGAGGCTGTCCGCAAGCAAGCGGTAATCGGCTTCACGCGGGGAAGATTTGCGCCACACCAGGGCAATCCTGCGCAGCGCATCGCGCGATGCCAGCGGGCGGGTGCCCACGCGGGTCCCGTTAAGGATTCCGGCATCCAGCGCCATTGCCGGGACGAAGGTCATTCCAAGGCCGTTGTCGACCATTTGCACCAAGGTATGGAGCGATGTGCCGAGCATTGCTGCACCGGCGCGAATTTCGGGCCGGTTGCAGGCTGCAAGGGCATGGTCCTTGAGGCAGTGGCCGTCCTCCAGCAACAGCAGCCGGCTTTCGTCGATCGCAGCGCTGTCGATGCTTGGGCCTGGCGGGATTTCGCCTTCGGGAAACGCCAGGAACAACCGATCGTCGAACATCACCGCCCGTTCGACCTCGCCGCAGGCATAAGGCAAAGCGAGCAAGACGCAGTCGAGTTGCCCGCGGTGAAGCGCGGTGCAAGCTGCCTGGCTGGTCTCTTCCCGAAGGTATAGCTTGAGGTCGGGCCAGCGCTTGCGAATTGCGGGCAGCAGCGCTGGCAACAGGAATGGCGCGATGGTTGGGATAACCCCCAGGCGAAGCTCACCCGACAAGGGCTTGCCCTCCGCCTGGGCGAGCATCGCCAATTCCTCGCTTTCGCGAAGCACGCGGCTGGCCTTGTCGGCAACCCGTTGGCCAAGGGGCGTGAAGCGGACCACCCGGCGGGTGCGTTCAACCAGCACGGTGCCGAGCAATTTTTCGAGCTGTCGAAGCCCCGCCGACAGCGTCGACTGGGTCACGTAGCAGGCTTCGGCGGCCTTGCCGAAATGACCGTGCTGGCGAAGCGCGACCAGATATTGCAACTGCTTGAGGGTCGGGAGGTGAATGCTCATCGCTTGACCCGATTATCGAAGAATCACTTATCGGGACAGTCGATTTATCGACGCCGCTCTTGAAACTGTCGCCGACGATCCCGATTTCTCATTCAGGACGGCGGCGGCCCCCTTTGCCGGCGTCCCAAGCAGGGAGGGGCGGGTCTATTCCCCTTGGGCCCGCCCCTCTCGCTTGTCGGGCGGGACGCGGCGCTCAGACCGTCGAGAGCAGCTTGATCGAAACCAGCAGCAAGGTCACCGCCAGGATCGGCCTCAGGATATTGTCCGAAGCGCGCGTTGCGAACAGCGATCCGACGATGATCCCCGGGATTGATCCGACCAGCAGCGCACCCATCATGCTAAAATCTACCGAGCCCATCAGCCAGTGACCGGTCCCGGCGATAAGGGTCAGCGGAACCGCGTGGGCAATGTCGCTGCCCGCGATCCGCGCCACCGGGAGCTTGGGGTACAGCATCAGCAGCGCGGTGGTTCCCAGCGCCCCGGCGCCGACCGAGGTCAGCGATACCAGCACCCCCAGGATCGCGCCGAGCAGGATCGTCCAGCGATTGACCCCGGCGCGCTCGCGGCCATCGAACCGCGGCCCTGCCCAGGCAATGATCCTGGGGCGAAAATAGGTCGCAACCCCGGTCAGGAGAAGCGTAGCACCGAGCAGGAAATTGATGATCGAGGACCCCTGCAGTCCGCCGAACTCCGTCTGGCTCATGGTGATCAGGGTTGCGAGCGAGGCCGGGATGCTGCCCATCGCAAGTCCAGCGACAATTCCCCAGTCGACGGTCTTGCGTTTGCCGTGAACCGCGGTCCCGACGGTCTTGGTGACAGAGGCGTACAATAGGTCGGTTCCGACCGCGGTGTGGGGGGCAACGCCGAAGATGATGACCAGCAGCGGGGTCATCAGCGATCCGCCGCCGACCCCGGTCATCCCCACCAGCACGCCCACGAGCAACCCGGCAAGGGCGTAAAGCGGGCTCATTCCGAAGATGCTAATGGCATACCCCCGTCGCGCGTTTCACCGCAAAAAGGTGCCAGGTATGATGCCCCCGCGCGCCTTTCAGCGACCGGCTTTGCCCAAGCCGGACCCGCTTCGCAAGCTGCTTGATTGCCGGGCGAAACGCATGGTGTCTGGAAATCCGCGACGGGTCGCTTAAATTGGGGGCTAGGCAACATGGAGATTTCCGGCGTGTTTTCCGGGCTCATCGACTATCTCGACTCGGTCAAGGCACGCGATCCCGCGGCGCGTTCGCGCTGGGACGTGCTGTTTTATCCCGGGACAATGGCGCTTGCGTTCCATCGCATCGCCCACTGGCTTTACGAGGGCGAGCTGTTTTTCGCAGCGCGGTTGGTAAACCACCTCGCGCGGTTCTTTACGCAAATCGACATCCATCCGGGCGCCATCATCGGGAAGCGGTTTTTCCTCGATCATGGTTTCTCGGTGATCGGTGAGACCGCGGAAATCGGCGACGACGTGACGATCTACCAATGCGTGACGCTGGGCGGCACCAATCCAACCGCCGGGATCGCCGGAAAGCGCCACCCGACGCTGATGCGCGGCGTGGTGATCGGTTCCGGGGCTCAGGTCCTTGGGCCGATCGAGGTCGGTGAGGGTGCCCGGGTCGGCGCCAACGCGGTCGTCACCCGCAACGTTGTTGCCGGCTCAACCGTGGTTGGAATTCCCGCCAAGCCGGTGCCGGTTGACGTCGCAGAAACTCCGCCCGGCTTCGTTCCTTATGGGACACCGTGCAATGAGATCGCGGATCCGTTGCTTGCCCGGCTGTGCGAGCTTGAGCAGGAACTGAAGCGCCTTCGCGCGGAGGTAAAGGTGGTCAAGGCCAAGAAGGCCGAACAGCCCGAGGCGAAGAGCGCTTGAGCGGGAAAGCAATTCACGGAGCCCGCGCTTGAGCGTCGTGGCGCCGTTTCCCCAACCCTGGGACCGGCGCTGCGCGGCGACTTTCGATCGTGATGAGTGGGTTCGAATCCTGAATCTTTATGGGCGCATGGTCGCGGCCGGTCACTGGCGCGATTACGCGCTGCGCTTCGATCCCGACGTGGCGATGTTCGCAGCATTCCGGCGCCATTCCGAGCGAGCCGAAGTGCGCATTGAAAAACGCCCCGCGCTTCGGGTGAAGCAGGGGGCGTTTGCACTGGTCTCCGAACATGGCGTGACGCTCAAGCGGGGACACGACCTTGGTTCGGTCATGGCCCCGCTCGAACGGCGCCTCATGCGGCTAGTGGGATAGTCACCCGGTCGATTACCGGAAGTCGCGCCTGAAGGTCGGCGGGAAGCGGCCGCACCACCGCCCTGCGGGCCTGGTGCCAGAAGGCCGAGAGCATCAACAGCGAAGAGCCGATCACCAGCGCGGTCAGCGCGATGTTCAGTTCAACCGCGCCGAAGGTCTTGAACAATTCGGTCAGCGCATAAAGCACGTAGGCCAGGGCCGAGACGAGCAGCGCCCGGCGATCAATGGCGAGCGCAGTCACCCCCATGGCGATGTAGAGCGCGACGACCATCAGCGCCTCGCTGACCGTGGCATTTCCTTCGTTGAGCCCGAGCAGGGTGAAGATCGGGTGGACGATCATCGGCGCCGCGAGGAGATGGAGCCAGAAGGCGACGTCGCTGCGGCGTGTGGTCCGCTCGCGGTCCGAGGAATCCCAGCGCATTGCAAGAAGGAAGATCGCCGACGCCCATTACCAGCGAGGTCACCAGCATTGCGGTCTTCATTCCCGGATTGTCCGGCCCGCCCATGAAGGCAGCGACGCCGCCGATTGCCATTGCGGCAAGCGAGCCGGCACCGGCTGCGACCGTGATCGGGACCCGGAAGCGCTTCCAGTGGAGGTAGGCCGCTGCTGCACCCGTGAGCCCCGAAACCACCGCGATCACGCTCAGGATCGTTGGGCTTGGGTCCTCGCCCGCCGGGGACAGCATTTCGATCAGGCCGAAGCTTACCGTCGCAAAACTTCCCCCGACGAAAGCGAGAAGGAGCAGGATCGAGGGCAGCGCCATGCGCCGCTCTGCAGTGAAATAGAGCGCCAGGCCCCAGGCCGTCGCAGCGATCGCCAGCGGGGCAAGCAAGCTTGGTCCTTCGGGCGAAAGCCGAAGCCCAAGGCTGGTTCCAATTGACTGGCCGATCCAACCAACCGCGAACAGCAGGATCGCTGCGGCAATCGACACGAATATGTCGTTAAAGCCGGTAATCAGCCGGAATTGCTCTTCGTCCGGAATGACCGCCCCGCGCTGGCCCTCGATATAGGCGCGCAACGCATCGGCGCTGGTTGCCGGGATGACCCCGGCGGCAACTGCGTCGTCCAATTCCTGCTGGCTGTACATGAATGAAACTCCCTGTTTTACGCGGGACTTGATAGATAAAGTGTATTAGAGTGTCAATACACTAGGTCGGTTGACCTGGCAGCCGCGCCGTCGGAAGGCTGAGGCAATGTGCAACCTTTATTCCATGACCGCGAGCGTCGATGAGCTGCGCAAGATCTTCGGGCCGTTCACGGGCGATACTGCAAACCTGCCGCCGTTCGACGAAATCTATCCCGGCAAACTGGCGCCGGTGCTTCGGACTGCGGAAGATGGCGGGTTAAGGCTGGAAATGATGCGCTGGGGGTTTCCCGGGCCGCAGGCGGCGGGTGGCCGACCGGTGACCAACGTGCGCAACCTTGCCAGCCCGTTCTGGCGATCGGCGTTACAGAATCCGGCGCGGCGCTGCCTGGTGCCGGTGACCAGCTTTTGCGAGTGGAGCGCCGATCCCGACCCGGTCACCGGGCGAAAGACCAAATGCTGGTTCGGGATTCGCGAAGGCGCGCACCCTTTGTTCGCCTTTGCCGGCTTGTGGCGCCCGGGCGACGGGCGCAGCGAGGAGCCCTATATGGCGTTCCTGACCTGCGCCGCCAACCAGACGGTCGCAGCGGTCCACCCCAAGGCGATGCCGGTGATGCTGCAACCGGGTGAGTCGACCGGGCGCTGGCTGTCGGACCCGCATGAGCGTGCCTGCCAGCTTGCTCAACCGTTCGCGGATACGAATATGCGCCAAATGAGTTAGTCCCCGAAACATAGCAAAAAATGCAGGAGTGAGTGCAATGGCCAAGACGACTACCAAGACCCCGGCCAAGGCCCCGGCGAAAGCGAAATCGCCTAAGGCAAAGGGAACCACGGGCAAGGTCAAGGCGGCCGCCGACAAGGGCGGGGAAGCGTTCCTGCACCTGCTCCAGAGCCCGCTGGTTGCCGAACTGGTCGCAACTGCCGCTTCTGCGGCAATCGCCAGCTTTGCAGCCAACAGTGCTTCCAAAAGCAAGGGGGGCAAGTCGGCGGTAAAGGCAGCGGGCGCAGCCGCCGCCGCAGCGATCGGCAGCCGACTGACGACCGAATTTTCCGAGATCAAGAAGTCGGCAAAGAAAGCGGCGAAGAAGTAAGCAGGGTCAACCGGGCGCGACCGACGTTGCGTTCAACTTCCAGCGTGAACGGGCCGGGATCGGTTGGGTCGCCCTTGTGGGTTTCGACCGCCAACCACCCGCCCGGTGCAAGCCAGCCTGCCTTGGCCACTGCCGCGACCAGCGCATCGCCCGACCCCCTGGTATAAGGCGGGTCGGCAAGGATGAGGTCAAACGGACCGGCGGGGGCGAGCTTGAAGCCATCGCCGCCGATCACCCTGACCCGGTCATGCGCCCCCAGTTTTTCGGCGTTGGCGCGGATCGCGTCCAGCGCCGCGCGATCGCGTTCGACGAATGTCGCGCGCGCCGCACCGCGTGACAGGGCCTCGAAGCCAAGCGCTCCAGAACCCGCGAACAGGTCGGCGACCGCGACATCTTCGAACCCGCCAAGGCGGCTTGTGAGCATCGAGAACAAGGTTTCGCGCACGCGGTCTGCGGTTGGCCTTGTCGACTGGCCGGGGGGAGCGGCAAGGGTTCGCCCGCGCCACGCCCCGGCAATGATCCTCATTTCAGGCCTTGGCGGAAATTGAACAGGATGTTGCGGTCGACCGCGTCGATCGCTCCGGGTTCCAGCCCCTCAAGCGTGAACGGGCCGTAAGCGGTGCGGATCAGCCGCGAAACTTTCAGGCCAAAATGTTCAAGCACCCGGCGGACCTCGCGGTTCTTGCCTTCGGTCAGGGTCATTTCGATCCAGCAATTGCGCCCGGTGCGGCGTTCAAGATTGGCGTCGATCGAGCCGTAGCGAATGCCTTCGACCGTGATCCCTTCGGCTAGTTCCTCAAGCTGGTCTTGGCTGATCGCTCCGAACGCACGGGCGCGATAGGTGCGCTTGACCCCGGTCCGCGGCAGTTCCATCTGGCGCTTCAGTTCGCCGTCGTTGGTCAATAGCAGCAGGCCCTCAGTCAGGAAATCGAGGCGCCCGACGGGCATCACCCGGGGCATGTCCTTGGGCAGTGCGTCGTAGATTGTCCGGCGGTCGGTGCCTTCGCCCGAACGGGGATCGCGAGTCGCGGTCAGGGTCTTGTCGGGCTTGTAAAAGCGCCACAGCCGGGTCGCCGCAGGCGGGGCGACGGCTTTTCCGTCGACACTGACCCCGTCGAGATTTTCAAGCAACGTGGCGGGGGTGTCGACCCGCACCTCGTTGATTGCGACCCGGCCTTCAGCGATCATGCGTTCGACTTCGCGACGCGAAGCGACCCCGGCACGGGCGAGCAGCTTGGCTATGCGCTGCGGTCCGTGCTCTCGCGGCAAGGCTGCTTTTCCACGGGGACCGATATTTCGCGAAACGGGTCCTTTTTCGGAACGCGAGTCGGCCTTATGCTTTGGACCTGCACGCAAAGGCGACGGCTTGGGCCGAGTTGGTTTGTGGTTGCGCGTTGTCATGAAGGGCTTTCCGGTCAAATGCTGTTTTCACGCCGCAAGCGGATGATCAAGCGAATCCTCATCGTCGAGGATGAGCCCTTAACCGCATTCGAGAACGAAAACATGCTCGGCGACCTTGGATATGAGATCGTTGCCACGCTCGATGATTTTGCCGAGGCGATCGAAGTTTTGGATACCGAAGCGGTAGACCTGATCCTGTCAGACGTTCGATTGCGCAGCCAGAAGACCGGAATCGACCTTGCGCGCGAAGCCAAGCAGCGCGGGATCCCAACCCTGTTCGCGACCGGCCACGCCTATCCCGGCGCGAACGAGGTCGCGGTCGGGTGCCTGCTGAAGCCCTATTCCGACCGGCAACTGAAAGCGGCGATCGACTGCGTCGACCGGCACCTGCAGCGCGAAATACCCAAGTCGCTGCCAAAAGGCCTGGAACTCTACCCCCACGCGGACGAAGCGTGACGATTGTCCGACTGGCGGCATGACGCCGGTCAAGAAATGCCCTTCCGCTTCATTGCCGCGCTGCTAGTGTCGCGCTCCTGATCAGCGGGAGGAACGATTTGGCCGACGGTGAGAAGTTGAAGGGTATCGGTCTGATCCGCGTCGCGATGAAGCAGCGCAAGACGGCGGTGATGCTGGCCTTCGGGTTCGGTGCGGGGCTTCCCTACACGTTGCTGATCGGCACGCTCAACGCGTGGCTGGGTGAGTGGAAAATCGACCTTGCGACGATCGGCGTCCTGTCGTGGATCGGGCTTGCCTATGCCTTCAAATTTCTGTGGTCGCCACTGGTCGACCGGGTTCGCCTTCCGCTGCTTGAACGGTTTGGCAGGCGACGGAGCTGGCTGCTGCTGTGCCAGTCGATCCTGGTCCTGACCTTCATCGCGCTATCGCTTAGCGACCCGCGGCTTGCACTGGCCAGCTTC
Organism: uncultured Alphaproteobacteria bacterium; assembly: GCA_963703115.1. Lineage (GTDB taxonomy): Bacteria > Pseudomonadota > Alphaproteobacteria > Sphingomonadales > Sphingomonadaceae > Sphingomicrobium. Next base: position 1,534,225 of record OY969788.1, on the reverse strand, counting down.
GCGCTGGTCGCGGTGATCGGTTCATTTGCCTCGGCCACCCAGGACGTCGTCATCGATGCATGGCGGATCGATGTTGCCGATGAACAGGCGACGGTCGAAATCCTGTCCGCGGTTTACCAGCTTGGCTATCGCATCGCGGCGCTTATCGGCGGCGCGTTGGCGCTGATCCTGTCGGAACGGATGAGCTGGCCGACGGTCTATTTGCTGATGGGCGGGTTCATGGCGCTGACCATGATCGCGACCTTCATGGCCCCCGATACCCCACGCGGAGCAGCGCAGGCCGAAGAGACGGCATTGCGCAAGAAGGGCGCGCTGTCGCCGACCATCCGCAACGGTGCGCTGGCGATTGTCGGGATCGGCTGGGCATGGGCAATCTGGACCGTCGGCAGCTTCATGGTCGCGGTCCTTGGGGGTCATCCCGACCCCGCGACCGGCGCGCCGCCCAGCGTTGGGGATTTCACCAAGACCATGGCGCCGATCATCGTCGTCGTGACCGTGGTGGTTCCTGCTGTGGTCGCGGCGGTTCTCAACTACATGCACTCCAGGGGGGACAATGTCCTTGCCTCCGATGCGTCGGCGACGACTGGCGGGCAGCGCACCAGCGATCACATCTATTCCGCGCTGATCCTTCCCTTGTCCGAACTGGTGCGGCGGATCGGCTGGGGCGTGATCATCGTGATCGGACTGATCCTGAGCTATCGCATTACCGACAATATCTGGGGCAGCTTCGCCTATCCCTTCTACCTCGGCTATCTGCAATATACCGGCGACGAGGTGGCGTTCGCGTCGAAGATCTTCGGCACTTTCATGACCATGGCCGGGATCGCGATTGGCGGGATCATGTTCGCCACCGTCGGGCGAATGCCGACATTGCTGTTGGGCGCGATCGTCGCTGCGGCATCGAACCTGCTATATGCTGACTTGGCAATCGGCGCTCCGGCAATCGATGCTTTCGCCCACTTTCTCCACCTCGATGCATTTGGCGACATCCGGATGATCCGGCTGCTGATCGCGGTTTCGGGAGAGAATATCGCAGGTGGCCTCGCCGGGGCGGCGTTCGTTGCCTATCTGTCGTCGATTACCAGCCGCGAATTCAGCGCGGTTCAATATGCGCTGCTGTCTTCGCTTACTTTCCTCGTCGGGTCGCTCGGGCGGGCCGCAATCGGGGAGCAGATCGAGAAGATCGGCTATGCGCCGGTGTTTCGCTTTTGCGCGCTGCTTGGGCTGGTCGCGGTCATGTTCGTCGCCGCGGAATGGGCGCGGGTCTCGATCAAGGGTCGCAATGCCGGTCCGGGCGATGTGCCCGGTGGCGATGCAGCGCGTAGCGCCCAAGGCGACACTGCCTAGGTCGGGAATTCGCGGTTGAGGCGCAAAACCTCGCCGGCAAGGTAGAGCGAACCCATGACGAGGACGGTCGTCGCCGGGGCAGTGGCGTCGGCGCGAAGCTGCGCGAGCCCGGCTTCGATATCGGGTGCGGCCTGGGCGCTGCCGCCGAACAACCGGTCGGCAATGGCGGCAAGGCGTTCGGGCTCGTGCGCGTCGTGGCCCGGGACTGGAAGGGCGATGAACCGCGCCACTTTGCCAATAAACGGCGCAAGAATTGATTCTGCATCGCGGTTGGACAGAATGCCCGCCATCAGGATCAGGCGGTCGGGCATCGCTTCGGCCAGCCGCTTGGCGCCCTGTTCGTTGTGCGCTCCGTCAAGGATTATTGGCGCGGCGATCCCGGCGGTCAGCGGGCCCGCGCCAAGCCGGTGCATTCGCGCCGGCCAGGAAAACCGCGCGGGCGCTGCTGCAAGGTCAAATCGGGTGACAACCGTTTGTGCCCGTAGCATCGCTTCGGCCAGAAGGCGGTTGGCGGCCTGCACGCTTCCGGTTGTCGCCTGAACCGTGACCAGTGGCGCTCCGATCTTGGCCGCATGGCGGGAAATGACGGCGTTTACCGCCGCGCCATAGTCGAACACGCACAGCGGAACGTCGGGCTTTGCAATGCCAGCCTTCTCAAACGCGATCTGTTCGATCGTGTCACCCAGGATTTGCTGGTGATCGAGCCCCAGCGCGGCGATCCCGCACGCAACCGGAGTCACCACGTTGGTCGCATCGAGCCGCCCGCCGAGCCCGACTTCGACCAGGCTTGCGTCGGCAGACTGGCGCGAAAAGGCCAGGAAGGAGGCAGCCGTTGTGACCTCGAAGAAACTGGCGTCCAGGCCAGAGCTGGCGTCGATCACTTCGGCCAGCAAGTCGGCAAGTGCCGAATCGTCGATCAGCTTTCCGGCTACGCGAATGCGTTCATTGAAGTGCACGAGGTGGGGCGAGGTAAAAGCGTGGACGGTCCCGCCCGCAGCCTCGATTGCGGCGCGCAGCCAGGCAATCGTCGAGCCTTTGCCGTTGGTGCCCGCGACATGGAAGGCGGGCGGCATGCTGCGCTGGGGATTGCCAAGGCGCGCGCACAGGGACTCGATCCGTTCCAGCGTGAGCAGGCCGACTGCGCCGCTCGCCTTGGGCAGGCGGTCCAATTGTGCCTGCACCCGGGCATCGTCCGAGCGCGCCCAATCACGCATCAGGAGGAACCGGGCATCAGGCGGCTTTCTTGGCGCCCTTGGCCGGAGACAAATAGTCGAGCAAAAGCGTAAGCTTGGCGGTCAGTTGAGAGCGCGGTGTGACCATGTCGATCATCCCGTGTTCCAGCAGATATTCGGCGCGCTGGAAGCCGTCGGGCAATTTTTCGCGAATGGTCTGTTCGATTACCCGTTGGCCGGCAAAGCCGATCAGCGCGCCGGGTTCGGCGATCTGCACGTCCCCCAGCATTGCGTAGCTTGCAGTGACCCCGCCGGTGGTTGGGTCGGTAAGAACGACGATATAGGGCAGGCGCGCTTCCTTCAGTTCGGCCCGGGCAACCGTGGTGCGCGGCATCTGCATCAGGCTAAGGATGCCTTCCTGCATCCGCGCGCCTCCGGCCGCGGTGAACAGCACATAGGCGCATTTGTCGCGAATCGCGGCCTTGACGCCCGCGACGAAGGCAGCGCCCACCGCGATCCCCATCGACCCGCCCATGAATGCGAAGTCCTGCACCCCGACGACCACCTTGGTGCCGCCAATACGCCCCCGCGCATTGACCAGCGCGTCACGCTCACCATTGGCGGCGCGGGCGGCCTTGATCCGGTCGGTATATTTCTTGGTGTCCTTGAACTTGAGCGGGTCTTCACGAACCGTCGGGCTTTCAAGTTCGACATATTCGCCCTTGTCGAACAACAAGGCGAACCGTTCCTTGGGCCCAATCCGGTCGTGGAAATCGCACCGCGGGCAGACGAACAGATTCTCCTCCCACTCCTTGGTGAACACCATCGACTCGCACTTCTTGCACTTGTGCCAGAGGTTTCCCTCGCTCTGTCGCTTGGGGAGGAAGGGAATTCCGGCGCGAACCTTGCTCAGCCAGCTCATTGCAGGGGTTCCTTCATTTGGGCACAAATCGCCGCTGCCGCGGCTTCGGGATTGTCGGCGGACGTGATGGGGCGGCCAATGACCAGCACGCTTGCACCGCGCGACAGGGCCTGGGCAGGGGTAACGACACGCTTTTGGTCGCCAACATCTCCGCCGGCCGGGCGGACCCCCGGAACGACGAAGAAACCGCCCGGCCAGGCGGCGGCGGCACGTTCAACCTCGACCCCCGAACACACGATGCCATCGAGCCCGGCCGAGCGGGCAAGCGCCGCAAGACGATCGACCTGCGCGGATGGGCCGTCATTAACGCCGATGGAGTCCAGATCATCGCCGTCCATGCTGGTCAGCACCGTCACGCCGACCACCTTGGTCGATGGATGGGCGTTGTCCCTGGCCGCGCGCATCATGTCCGCTCCGCCCGACGCGTGAACGGTCAGGATGGCGGGTTCCAACTCGGCCAGTGCAGCGCTGGCCTTGCCGACGGTATTGGGGATGTCGTGAAGCTTGACGTCGACGAACAGCGGAAGGCCAAGGCGCCCGATCCGCGCGATTCCCGAAGGTCCATGCGAAGAAAAAAACTCAAGTCCCAGCTTTACCCCGCCGACGTGGGGGGCAAGCGCCCGCGCCAGGCTCTCGGCGTGGTCGATATTTGTGGTGTCCAGCGCGACGAAGACGGGATTGGTCAAAATGGATCCCTTTCGTCGGCAGCGGCAGGAGCAGGGGTGGGGGCCGGGACGGGCGGGGCCAGCTGCGGCTCAGCGTCGGGCTGGACTGGCGCGCCGGCTGTATTGCGCTCCATCGTCTCAAGCCGGCGCTCGAGGGTCCACTGCCGCGCGCGAGCGACCAGCCAGGTCGGCAACCAGCCAATCAGGAAGACCAAGGCCAGCAGGACCGGAATCTTGATGTCGGCCTGGATGTCGCCCCACAGGTTCAAGGTGGTGTCGGTCCAGTTGCGGCTGGCGAACAGGGCGACGAACACCGCCAGAAGGACCCAGAACAAGGTGCGTAGAAATTGCATGGTTAGTCGTGTTCCTTTGGCTGGCGGCTTTAGGCGAGGCAAGAGGCCTTGGCCAGTTCATCACTCGTCGCTGCTATGACTCGGTTCATCGCAAGCGGCGCTGTTGCCAGTTGAGCGGGTGGCGGGTGGTCGTAACGACTGCTGGTCATGGGGAAAAAGTATAGCGTGCGCCAATATAGCGCGATTATCGGCGCGGCGGTGTTGTTGGGGGGTGCAGGGCTGGTCCTGTCGCAGCCCGGCAAACCGCCGGTCAACGACGCTGCGCCCGACAAGGTCCTGAAGCTGTCCACGGTCGATCGTTCTTCGCGCGCGGAGGTCGATTATGCGCTGCTCGATCGCCGCCTGTCGGCCTTGTCGCGTGAGCCGGCGATGGTCGGGCTTGCGGTTGGAGTGGTTGAGAACGGGCGCATCACGTTCCTCAAAGGTTATGGCGAAACCGCGCGCGGAAGCGGCAATCCCGTCACCCCGCAAACCGTGTTCCGATGGGCATCCGTGTCCAAAGGCGTTGCAGCGACGATGGTCGCCAAGCTTGCCGAGGAGGGCAAGATCAACCTCGACGCGCCGGTCGCCAATTACGCGCCCGACCTCAAGCTGCCGCAGGGCAATGAATTCAAGGCCAGCGTCCGTGACTTATTGTCGCACCGCGTCGGCCTTTACCGCAATGCCTTCGACAACAAGCTGGAAGAAGGAATGGGGCCGTCCGCGCTTCGCACCCAGCTTGTCACGCTTAACCAGACCTGCCCGCCGGGAACGTGCTGGTCGTACCAGAATGTCGCTTATGACGCGTCAAGTGAAATGGTCGAGCGGGCGACCGCCTTGCCCTATGAACTGGCACTAAAGCGGAATTTGTTCGACCCGCTTGGAATGACCCACGCAAGCGCGTCTATGGCGGGACTGCAAAGCAACAAAAGCTGGGCTAGGCCGCACAACGCATCACGGCGCGAACTGCCGATGGTCGACACCTATTACAAGGTGCCCGCGGCGGGCGGGGTCAATAGCGATATCAAGGACATGGCAGTGTGGATGATCGCCCAGATGGGCGAGATGCCGCTGGTAATCGACCAGGCAGCGCTGGACAAACTTCATGCGCCCTTGGTCAAGACCCCAACGGAGCGAAGCCGGCTTCGGCTGGTCGCCGAGCGGCTGACCGATGCTTGGTACGGTTTGGGTTGGCGGGCCTATGATTATGCCGGGCACCGAATGATCGGCCATCGCGGCGGGATCAACGGTTACCGATCATTGATCCTGTTCGACCCGGCCAAGAAAAGCGGGGTGGTGGCCTTGTGGAACAGCAACAGCTCACAGCCCGGCGGACTGGAGTTCGAGGTAATGGACATGATCTATCGCCTGCCGTTCCGCGATTGGTTGAAGCTGGGCAGCGCGGCGAACACAGCGGCCGCTGCAGAGGACGAGGAGAGCGGGGGCCAGGGAAACGGGGATCAAGGCGATCCTAGGCAAAAGCCTTCTTAAAGGTGTCGCGCAGCTGTGCGTAATCGAGCGGCTTCCTGAGGCACGGAACGTCGCGGAAATCCGGATCTATTTCGTCCGGGCTGCATACCGCGCTGACGAAGAAAAAGGGCACGCCTTCGTCCCGTAGCCGGCGTGCGAACGGCCACACGATGTCCTTGCCGACGTGTACGTCAAGTACTGCGATATCGACTCGGCCCCTGGACCGACTGAGTTCGTCGAAAGCTTCGGGAAGGCTGTGACAGGGTCCGACGATCTGGCCGCCATGCGCGGTCAGAACGTCGCTCAGATCAAAGGCAAGCAACGGTTCGTCATCGACGATCATGATATGCTTGCCTGCCAGCAGCAGGTCGCGGTCGCTCATGTTCAAATACCCATTCCGAAATGTTCAAAACACGCGGAGAAGTGTCGGGTTCCAGACAGACAGGTCATGGCGTCAGCGTCCTGGGGTCAAACTTAACGCAAAGCGGCGACCTGAACCGACGATTCCGACTGGTCTTTGCCATAGGGATCATCGGCGAAGGCAAGCCTGCCAGATTCGTTGCGGGCGGTCAGGTAGGTGATGAAAATCGGCACCGGATCCTTGAGCTGCACGTGCTGTTCCGGAGCATCTCCGTCCTTTGCCGGGTCATGGCCCAACAGCCAAGCACCCAAGCGCTTGGCGTCCGACAGGCGGATGCAGCCATGGCTGAGGTTGCGGTCTTCGCCGTCAAATACGCTCTTGTCCGGGGTGTCGTGGAGATAAATGTCGCTTTGGTTGGGGAAAGCGAACTTCATCTTGCCCATCGAATTGGCGGCATCGGGGCGACGGCGGAGCTTGACCGTTTCGCGACCGTCCGCGACCGCTTTCCAGTCGACGCTTGCCGGGTCCAGCAGGTTCGCGCCGGGGCCATAACCATCAAGCACGTCGTAATTACGGATGGTAAGATATTCGATGCCTTGGCTGACCACGCGGGGCGCGATCATTTCGCGCGCCAGGTCGCCCGGGACATTCCAATAGGGGTTGAGGGTGGCATAATAGATCGTGCTTGCGATCATCGGCGTTGCGAATTCCGCCTTTCCGGTCACCACCGGCATCGCGCCGACGATCTGCCCATCTTCGATCATCCACAAATTGCCGGCCGCAGCATCGACCATCACGTAGCGATGCTGCTTCGGCGCAAAGCGAGCGCGCTCAAGGCTGGCGACGACGCGGGCATCGACGCGCTCACCACTGGAGCGATAGGTGTCGAAGGCGGCGCTGCGAAGACCGTCGTAAATCGGGTTGATGCTTGAAATCTTTGCGGCATAGGCGCCGGCATCAGCGGCTGCGCCTGCGCCCGACAACAAAGCGGCAGGATCGAGCCTTTTCGGCGTGACCCAGGAATCGCCGTAAGTGACGCCCGGAGGCGGGGACTGGACCATGTCGGCATAGGCCATGAAACCGGCCGAAAGCAGGCGATCGGCCTGCTCAACCTGACCGGCGGCGTACAAGGCGCGGGCGCGGGCAGCGATCGTCGGACCTTCACCCAGGCCTTCGACTTCGGAGCGTTCGAGGATCGAGACGAGCTTGGCTGCCGACGCAGCATCACCGGCGAACCACAAGGGCTGTCCGTTGCGCGCGGCGTAAAACCGATCGAGCGCCCCGGCATATTTGCCGACGGCGGCGATCTGGCTCGTCATGTCTAGGCTTGGGCTGGTCGCCGCGCCGGCAGGCACGGAAAGGCCCATCAGCGCCGCAGCAGCGGCACTGGCAAGCATCAGATTTTTCACGGCAAACTCTTTTAATTTCTTTTGCCCGATCAACGCGCGGAGTTTGCGGAAAGTTCAAATTTCGTGCAAAAAAGGTTTTGCTAGAAACAGTTGGGGCGGCTCGAAGCGAAAAAACGGCCCGGTCGCAAAGGGGAACGACCGGGCCGAAGGATCGACGCAAGAGTTGAGGACTTAGGCGCCGATGTAAACGTTGGTGCCGACATCCGTTACAGAGAACAGCTTGCGGGCAAATTCCTTGGGCAGAGCGGACGCAGCCGTGGCTTGCCGGACGACCCGGATTGTAGCCGGCGTGAAGCGCAATTCCGTAATTATCGAGCCGCTGCATGTACGGCATCGGCGCGTTGTCATACTTCTTGGAATAATATTCCTTGGCTTTTCCAAGGATCGGGAAAATCCCCGAGGGCGTATCGTGTCCCGGCTTGCCCGACGAGATCGTCGAGACCGCTACCAGGTTGTTACCGCGATAAAGATAAGCGAGCTGGTCGCCCAGGCTTACCACGACGCGCTGTTCGCCGGCTGATTCGGGAACGTCGGTGCGCCATAGATACTTGCCCGGTGCAAGCGTGCTGACGCCAAAGGTGTTGACCATGTCGTTTCGCGCCTGGGTGCTGGCGAGGGTCGCTTCGACACGGGCTTCGTAGGTTTCCAGCGCATGGGCCGGAGTCGCAAGGGTGGTCGTGCCAAGAAGCGCGCTTCCCGACAGAGCCAGCGCGAGGGCTAGCTGCTTCATTTTTCAAACCTCAAAAAAACTTGTTGACTTTTGAAGCGGAAAACAAATCCGCGCCGCCACAGGTTCCAATTTTTATTTTCAAATCGGTTGGGAACCGGTCGTGTGCGGCATTTTTGGAGAGGGAAATTGCGCGGCGAGTGGATTGCACGATCGAGCCCTTGCCAAGCCAATCCGCATGCTCGAACCTAGGCCGATGGCCAGCAAAAAAGCAGCATCAGTCCGTAGCGAACGAGCAAAGGAGAGAAAGCACGCGCGCCAAGTGCGCCGCGACATGATGCCGCTGGTGTCGCTAAGCATTTCCGCGCTTGCACTGATGGCCAGCGGAATGACTGCTTATACCGCGGACCGAAGTCTTGAGTTCAATCGTCACGCCAATGAGGACATGCAGCGCACCACGCTGTTTTCGCAGTTCCAGAGCCAGTACGGGCGCGTGGTCCGAAGCCTTCCGCCCCAGACACTCGACAAGGACTTCCGGCCGCTAGAGGGAAGCGATGAGTACAACCTTCTGGAAAATTATTGGCAATTCATCTTCGCCCAGTGGTTCGCCACACACCGGGTGAACCCGACCGCGTTCAAAAGCCTTTGGACCGGCTTTTACGAGCCGATCGTCGCCGACGGCCTGGAAGTCCCTTCGCTGCGCTACGTGCTCCACCAGATGATCCTGTCCAACCGTCCGCAGCGCGGCGACTGGGGGCCATTCCTGTTGGAAGTAAGCAGGATCGCACACGATACGCACCATCCGCTGTCGCGCGAAGCGGAGGCCAGGCTGGGCGAATTAAAGAACCGGGGAGTCGGCCAGCAAAGTCCGTCGATCATCGGCGGGGCCGACGCGATAAAAACGCCGCGCTAGGCGGCGGCGTCGCGCTTTTCGCGTTCGAGAAAGCGTTCAAGGTCGGCCGAGGTGCCGATTAGCTTGCCATTGATGAACACCTGCGGGGTGGTGGAAACGCCTAGTTCCGCGAGATATTCCTCAACCTCTGGCCGAGTGCGCAAAATCCGTTCATCGATTTCATACCCCGCGGCTTCGAGCAGGCGAACGGCCTTCACGCCGAACGGGCATTCGCTATTGGAAATCACCATCCGGGTGAGCTGGGCTTTCTTGGCCATAAGGAAGATCGACTTTCGAAAATGGGGGAAGACTATGGTGCAGGACGCCCGGCGCCATGTGCGCGTTCCTTGCGCCGCGCCCGGTCGAAAGAATTTCGCGTTAGCTTATTGTTAGGCGACTAGGCGCAGCATCGCTTTTGCAATGGCTCGGGAAGACATGCTCACCACTTATGTCATCGGCGCCGGCGTCCCGGTCGCCGGCAACGGCGTCGGGCCGCTGGAACGCGGCGCGCACGAAGGGGCGATGTTGGTCGATTCGGCGGGCGGGCGTCATTCCGGTCACTTCCTGACCATCGCCGAGGAGGCGGTGGTGGTGGCAAGCGCGCTTAAGGCATCGCCGGGCGATGCAGTGACCATCGAGTTTGATTTCGGGCAACGCCGCCCGGCCCGGGTCGACTGGCGCAAAGGCGGTGAGCTTGGACTGACGATGGCCGCGCCGCTGGACGTAGTCGCCCTCATCAATCGCAACCTTGTCGCCCAACCGCCCGAGCGACGGCGAATGCCGCGCGTCGAACTGCGCTGCCCGGTCCACGTCAAATGGTGCGAGCACCTGGAGCCAGCGCAGGTCCGCAATATCTCATCCAGCGGAATGCAGGTCGAAGGCGAGCGCTTGCCGCCACCTGGAACCCTGGCGAGCCTGTTCGTCGAGGGGCTGAACCTTCCCCCCGCAGAGGCGGTCTGGGCACGCGGGTCGCTGGCCGGTTTCGCCTTTTTCGAGGAGGTCGCCTGGTCGAGCCTGATCGCGTGGATACGAGAGGTCGGCCGCGCCCGGTAAAAATATGCCCAAATTGTCGGCAAGCCGACTGTCGAAGCTTCGTATTCATTTGAAATTCATGGGAAAAAAGGTCAAAAGCGAATTGTTACGCGGTTGTAACTTATGCGTTCGCCCTGCCGCTGTATGTGGGGCTTTAAGGGGCCGGCCGATGGACGACCGACAGTTGCACTGCCTGAGCATGGCGAACGAAGCGCGCGCCCGCGCCCGCGCTGCCAAGACCCAGGCGGAACGCGACAGTTATTTCGCGGTCGCGCGCAGCTGGGAGAAAGAGGCTGAGCGCTTTGCCGACGACGGCAAGTCTTCGGACGATCTGGGCGGAGCGCAGCCGACGGGTTGAGGGAACAGGGCGCGCCATTGCCGGGTTAGCGCACCATGGCCTTTACCCAGCTTGACCCGCCAATCCCGGTCCATGTCGTCGATCGCGGCGCCGGAATGGCGTTCGCAGTCATCGATTACGGCCCCGAATTCGACCTGTTGTGGGTGACCGGAATGGACGAAGGCGGGGAGATTTGGTGCATCCCCAACCCGCAGGTCCGGTTGCAGGCCAATTGGTCGCTGGGACGCAAGAAATCATCCGCGAAGGTGTCGCGTTTCCCCCAAGCCGCAAGCTAGTCTTTGGTCCGCCGCCAATCGGCGCGCGGTCAGACGCGGTGGTAATAGACCACGTTCGAAGGGAAGCCGACCTGCTGGGTCATCAGGCCATCGGGGGTCTGGATGATGCTGTACCAGCTGATCCCGATCTGGATCTGGCCATAGCGGTCGATCTTGCCGTTCAAGGGGAAGCCGTTGACGTTGCCGGTGACCCGTCCGTCGGAATGGATCGACATCGCCAGCGCCTGGTTGGTCGAAGGGCTATAGCCGTTCCAATTGCCGACCGCCCATTGCGGCACGCGATTGTTCCATTCCATGCCGGGGATGATCCCGCCCGAACCGCCGCCGCCCGACGCGCGCACTTCGACGTTATAGGCCTGGCCGTTGTTGAGGTTGACGGTGCAGGAATAGCTGAACGGCGTGCCGCTTGCGAAGCCATTGCCCTGAACCTTGGCCTGCCGATCGCCGATCTGGGTGAAATGGGCGGGCGGTCCGCTTTTGATGTCGCCGGCGTTGAATTGCCCGGACGCATCGTTGGACGCCGCGCTCCAGCAGGCGCGGGTCGCGGTTTCGTAAGAGGACGGCGCGACAAAACCCTGCGCGGTTGCGGATTGGGAAAGGCCAAGTCCCGCGAGTGGCAGGACGGCGGCGGTGGCAAGGGTGGCGGCGCGCGTAATCATTATCGAGGCTATCCTTTGCGAAACTTGGTCTTCCTTCCCTTAGCAGCGCGGGGAATAACGCCCGGTCACCCGACAGGGTTAACGGATGGCAACCCCGGCATTTCCTTGTGCCCGCGAATGGCGCAGTGTCATTGCGGAACGGGGGGCACAGCATGACCGGCGCGAAGATCATCACGGGAATTGGCTGGGTTTATGCAGCGCTATGCGTTGCGGCGGTCGCGGTGTTCCTTGCCGGCTATTGGGGAATTGCCGGAAGCGAGGCCGACCCGGTTGCGGCGATCTATGCCTTCCTGCTGGCGCTGCCGTGGGTGCTGGTCCTGACGCAATTGCCCGATGTGCCGGTATGGCTGTCGATCGCCGGGCCGATTGCGGCGATGGCGCTGAACCTGTGGTTGCTGCGGCGGTTGGCGGGGTGGATGGAGCGCCGATGAAACGCGCGCTTGCCGGGCTGACCGCGATTGCTGGCTGCGCGGCGCTTGCACTGCAGCTTGCCTTGACGCTGTCCAACACGCCGAGTGTCGGGGCGGGGCTTTGGCTGTACCTAGGCTTTTTCACGATCCTGACCAATTTGCTGGTTGCAGCGATGGCGAGCGCGCTTGCGACTGGGCGAACGAGGTTCCTCACCGGAACGCGGACGCGAATGGCGCTGACCGCAGCAATCGTGATGGTCGGTGCGGCTTATTGGCTGTTGCTTGCGGGCACGTGGAAACCGCAAGGCTGGCAATTGGTCGCCGATGTCATGCTGCACACGACCCAGCCGCTTTTTGCGATTGCCACCTGGTGGGCGTGGCGCGACGGGCACCTTAACTGGAGCGACGTTCCCAGCGCGGCAATTTGGCCCGCAGCCTATGCGGTCTACGCACTTGGGCGCGGTGCCGCCGATGGTTGGTACGCTTATTGGTTCCTGGACCCTACCACGATGGGCTGGGGCGGCATCGCGCTTAGCGTGGCGGGATTAAGCGCGCTGGTGATGACGATTGCGGCAGTCCTTGTTTGGGCGGACGGTAAGATGCCAGCCGACGCTAGAGAATGAAGAGTGAGCGCGCGGACAGCTGCTGAGCAATCATGTGGCAGGTGAAAGAGATCGAGGGTTCTGACGGAAGAGATGAAGGCGGAGGCGCGGGAGGTGGCGGCGCGATAGGCGGCGAGGTCGCGCTAACTTAGCGTTGCGCCGCCGCGGCACGAACAACTTGCTCGGTCCGGCGCACCACGACGACGCCACGTATTTACGCCCGTGGCAGACTGTTTTCTCTTGCACCGATTTGCCTCGGGGCAACACATCTGTCACCAAGTTCTCGAGCCGCTTACTGGCAGGCGAATTCTCGCTGTTGGAGAAGAAATGAAGGTTCGGGAAGATTTAGCGGGGCTCTACAGTCAAATCACGACATCTAGCGCGATCAATCCTGCGCTGAAGCTCTGCGCAATTTCGCCCTTTTCTTTCCTGTTTGCGATCTTAGCAACGGATACCCTTAGGCAGCTACTTTTCTGGATCGGAGCCGTACCAATTATCGTCGTTATGGGCCAAATTCTATGGTTCACAATTTCCGATCCAGACAGACTCCAGAACGAGTTACATGTCGAGCGTAAAATGATGATCCAGAGGTTTGGTTGGAAAGAAGACGGAGAAAACAAGGAAGTGGAATTTCAGCCCGATTTATCCCGAATAAACAACCCGATGCTGAGGGATGGGGGCGAAGCGTGAACACTTTTATTCTGTCGTACGATCCGTATGACATTCGCGTTTCTGGAATTCAGGTTCATACGGCTATCCAAGATAGCAAGATAGTTGCTCAATATTTCCAGCCGTGGGTCGGCTGCTATGTCCTAAAGAGTATCGAAAGTGCGGCAACGATAACCCAAAGATTTCAGGGCCTCTTTGATCAAACTGCATTCCTATTGGCGCAGATTTACCCTGTTGCGACAGGTGGCCGGTTCAATGCGGAAATCTGGCAATGGATCAACAATGGCTCTTTTCCAAATGCCCTCGCTGGATATTTGCCGCCCACGTCCAAGCCTTGATCTGGAGACTTCTCGCAATCGAACTCATTCCCCCACACTCACAAAGCTATCCAGTACGCGTTTCTGGCCTGCCTTCTCGAAGTCGATTTCGAGCTTGTTGCCTTCGATCGCGGTGATCTTTCCGTAGCCGAATTTGCCGTGGAAGACTCGCTGACCGAGTTCGAGGTCGGTGCGGCCCTGGTTGCCCAGGCTTACCGCGCTTGCGCGGGCTTCGATGACTCGCTGGGGTTCGGATGAAAAGCGGGATTGGCCGCGCTGCCAGCCGGGGCCGCGGGTGCTTGCGCGGTTGGGGCCGGCAGCCGCCAGGTGCGCGAACGGGTCGGTGCGTTCCGACCATTGGGCACGCCACAGGCTTTCGCCGCCGGTCATTGTGGTTTCTGAATCGATATGGTCTTCGGGCAATTCGCCGACGAACCGGCTTGGGATCGAGCTGGTCCACTGGCCGTAGATGCGGCGGTTGGCGGCGTGAATCACGGTCGCCTTGCGCCGCGCGCGGGTGATCGCGACATAGGCCAGGCGGCGTTCCTCCTCCAGGCTTGCAAGCCCGCCTTCGTCGAGCGCGCGCTGGGAAGGGAACACGCCTTCTTCCCAGCCGGGCAGATAGACGCTGTCGAATTCCAGCCCCTTGGCGGCGTGGATGGTCATGATGGTGACGCGCTCGCCCTGGTTGGCCTGGTCATTGTCCATGACTAGCGAGACATGTTCGAGGAAGGCAGTGAGGGTTTCGTAATCTTCCATCGCGCGGGCAAGCTCCGCCAGGTTTTCAAGGCGGCCCGCGGCCTCCGCACTGCGGTCGGCCTGGAGCATCGCGGTATAACCCGATTCATCGAGGACAAGGCGGGCAAGTTCGCTTCCCGGAAGGGTGCTTGCCATTTGCCGCCAGCGGGCGATGTCGGCGATGAAATTGCCCAGCGACTTGCGGGCTTGCGGGCGCAGTTCGTCGGTATCGAGCAACTGCGCGGCGGCGACTAGCAGCGGGGTCTGGTTGCGCCGGGCAAGCTGGTGGATCGCGGCCAGGGCCTTATCGCCAAGCCCGCGCTTGGGGGTGTTGACGATGCGTTCGAACGCGAGGTCGTCGGCAGGTTGGGCGATCAGGCGAAGGTAGGCGATTGCGTCGCGGATCTCCGCCCGTTCGTAAAAGCGATAACCGCCGATGATTTGGTAATTGAGGCCGATCGCGATGAAGCGTTCTTCGAATTCGCGGGTCTGGAACTGGGCGCGCACGAGGATCGCGATATCGTCGAGCGAGGCGCCGCGCGCTTCGTGGCGTTCGGCTTCCTCACCAACCCGGCGTGCTTCTTCGGGGCCGTCCCAAACGCCGATCACGCGGACCTTTTCGCCTTCGCCAAGTTCGGTCCACAAGGTCTTGCCAAGGCGGCCGGCGTTATTGGCGATGAGGCCGTCGGCGGCAGCGAGGATTCGGCCGGTGCTGCGGTAATTCTGTTCGAGGCGGATGACGGTAGCGCCGGGAAAGTCCTTTTCGAAACGCAGGATGTTGGCGACCTCCGCCCCGCGCCACGAATAGATCGACTGGTCGTCATCGCCGACGCAGCACAGGTTGTTGGTGGGGGCAGCGAGCAGTTTCAGCCATTCATACTGCGAGGCGTTGGTGTCCTGATATTCGTCGACCAGGATGTAGCGGAAACGATCCCGATATTGATCGAGCACGTCGGGCCGGGTGCGAAAGATCACCAGCATGTGAAGCAGGAGGTCGCCGAAATCGCAGGCGTTGAGGGTCTTGAGGCGGTCCTGGTAGGCGGCGTAGAGTTCGGCGCCGCGGCCATTGGCGAACCCCTCACTTTCCGCCTGGTCGATGTGGCGGGGTGTCCAGCCGCGGTTCTTCCAGCGGTCGATGAGGCCGGCGAGCTGGCGCGCCGGCCAGCGTTTCTCATCAAGATCGGCAGCGGCGATCAATTGCTTAAGGACACGCAACTGGTCGTCGGTGTCGATGATCGTGAAGTTGGACTGAAGGCCGACAAGTTCCGCATGGCTGCGCAGCATCTTTGCGGCGACCGAGTGGAAGGTGCCGAGCCACGGCATTCCTTCCAGAGCGCCGCCGGACAATCTGCCGACCCGTTCGCGCATTTCGCGCGCGGCCTTGTTGGTGAACGTGACGGCAAGCACCTGGCTGGGCCAAGCCTTGCGGCTGGCGATGAGGTGGGCGAGGCGCGCAGTCAGTGCCGCGGTCTTGCCGGTACCGGCACCGGCGATGATCAGCACCGGCCCTTCGGTGGTCAGCACCGCCTGGCGCTGGGGCGGGTTGAGGCCCGCGATATAGGGCGGGTCGTCGCTGGCGGGCGATGCGGGAAGGGAAGGGGATTCGGTCACCTGTGCCGAGGTAAGGTCAGGGGAACGAAACGGCAACTGTGGGGCGCCATGTTTCGCGACTCGGGCGCGGTGGAGGCGGCAGGTCGAAAGGTCCGGGCGCCCCCCGACCGAATTATCTCCACTTATGCGCAATATCCCCGTTATCCACAGGCTGACGGTCGGGATTTGCCCCTATGCGCGGGCCGGTTCGGGGGGCATCTTACAAGGGTGATCGGGGCGGATGTCCCAGCCTCCTTCGGGACGAAGGGACGGAAGAACCGATCTCCGCCGGATGGCAGGGTGCGGGAGGTCTCCTCCTCACAGGGTCAATCGGTAGGAGGCGCCGGAAGAGACATTCGGCCTCACGCGAAAAGCGGTCTTAAACTTTCCCTCGGGGAAGCAGCTGACACAGCCGGACGCGGGAGAGGATGTCCCAAGAAGGGCCGTGGAAGATCCGGTGGTTTTGGTTTTCGGACCAGGCCGGATGGTCGAAAGGGAGGGGCGACCTTCGGGTCAACGCGAACTGGAAGCCAATCGGGCTCCTCTTACGAGGGAGCGATCGGAAAGGAAGCGTCGCCTGAGCAGGTGCGCAAGGATCGTCGGGTCGGAAGCCTTCGGGCGGAAGATCCAGCGAACACCGGCAACACCAGGCTCGGCGCAGGAGGGGGCTGGCAGCAATGCCGGCCCCCTTACCGTTTGGGGTCCCAAGACAGCGGGATTTGCCGCAGTCGTCATAGAGCGTGAACCAAATCGGTTAAAAGTGCTTGACATCGTCACGCTCATCTGGCACATATTGGTCATCGTCGAAAATTGCGAGTCGCAGCGGCGGTAGCGGTCCGGGAGGGATTGCTGCCGTGCCACTTCTTGCCGTTCGCGGGCTCCAGTCCCGCCCGTCGATAGCGCACGCCAAGTTGGCGGCGCCAGTTGCACTACTGGAACGATGGACATGGAGAAACGGGTGGCAGCGTCGCAGGGCGATGATCATGGGCGCCTTGCGGGTAAGGGAGGCCCGGATCGGAGCGGACTGGTGCTGGTCGCGGGAGAGGGCGCGAAGCTGCGCAAGAAATCGAAGCGCGACTGGACAAGCAAGAAGGAAGCGCAATTCCTGACCGTGCTGGCGGAGACGTGCAACGTAAGCCAGGCATGCCGGGAGGCGGGAGTGCCGGGCGAGCCGGTCGCGGGGAGCAAGGGTAGCAGCGCCACGGTGACCGGCTATTCGGTGTCGCTGGTGGTTGCACTTTCGTCGCGCTGCGCGATGCGGATCGACCGGGTCTGGGCCGATGGCCGGCTGTTGCGCGGCATCGACGGAGCGCTCAAGGTCGGCGGAGAAATGCGCTTTTATCGCTGGCGGCGAAGCGCAGGAGGTCGACCCGCTGATCGCCTCGGTCGAGGGTGCCGGGCTTTCCCCCGCTTATCGCGGGGTAGCGCTGGTGGTGTTCGAGGATCTGGACCTTGCCGAATTCGGCAATCGCATTCCGTTCCTTACATTTGAGCTGGTGGCCGATGAGGGACCGGCAGAGGTCGATGCGGTGCTTGCTGATGCAAGCGGCGGTGGGATTGGGGTGTCGGCAGGGCATGAAGTGCTGGGTTTCGCAGCCCACGGAAGCAGCGTTCGTCAAGCACTTGCACCGCTGATCGAAGCCTTCGGTATCCGCCTGTTCGACGACGGCGAAAAACTGCGTTCCGGGTCGAACGAAATACAGGTCATTGCAGCAAGCGATTATGGATTTCGTCCCGGCGACGACAAGCGCCCGGGAATCGAGCGCGATTTCGCCGATGCGCGTGACCTGCCGCAGATCTTGCGGCTTGGGTTCCACGACCCCGACATCGACTATCAGGCGGGCGAAGCGCGCGCATCGAACGGCGACATGGCTGGGCGCGAAGATCGCCACGAAATCGCCGCCGTCCTTGCCGCAGGCGACGCCAAGCGGATGGCCGAAGCGATGCTTGCGCGTCGCTGGGCAGAAAGGGATCGAATCACCCTATGCCTGGCGACCAAGCGGATGACGCTGGAGCCGGGGATGACGTGCCTGCTCGAAGCCAGCCCCGAGCGCTGGGTGATCGAGGAAGTGGCGATCGAGGCCTTTGCAACCCGGGTCGTCTTGACCCCGGCAATTGCCTCTATACCGGTCCTTTCGGCCTCTAGCGGGCGGTTCGCAGCGCCACTCGACGTGCCGCCTGCAGATCCCGAAATTGTGCTTGTCGAGGCCGCACCGGCACTGGCGCAAGACAATGACCATCCGACCCTGTTGCTGGCCGCCTCGAGCGCCTCACCGGCCTATCGTCCACACACCGTGATCATCAATGCCGGCGGGCAAGAAACTCATGTCGCCACGTCGCCGCACAAGGCGGTTATCGGCACTTCGCTCGATCAATTGGGGGGTGCGCAAACCTCGGCGCTACGGGATGACATGAACAGGGTCACGGTGACGATGGTCGACCCGACATGCGTCTTGTTATCGTGCGACGATGAAGCACTTGCCGCCGGCGCGAACCTGGCGTTGCTGGGCGAGGAATATTTCCAGTTCGCCGAGGCCAGGCCGGAAGCGCCCGGCACATGGGTGCTCAGCGGCCTCCTTCGCGGTCGGATGGGAAGCGAGGAGGCAATTGCCGACCATGCGGCGGGCGAGCCCTTCGTCTTGATCGATCCCCGGCGAATGTCGCGGTGCGCCTGCCGCTGTCGGCAGCGAATTCAACGGTGGATTACCGCTTGATGTCGGGGCTCAAGACATCGTCGCGGCTGGTCAACGCATTCAACCTTCGGCCGCCCTCGCCGGTGGGGCTGAGTGCCCGGGTTGATGGCAACGGCGCGCTGACTGTCAGCTGGGTTCGCAGAAGCCGGTCCGGGTGGGCCTGGATCGACGAGGTCGATGCCCCGATTGGTGAAGGGCGCGAGGCCTATCGCGTCGAGTTGCAAGGCCAGTTGGGCACGGTGCTAGTCGAGCTTTCTGCGCCGCTGGTTACGCTTTCCGCGAACGAGCTTGCACCGCTGGGAAGCGGAGCGGCGGCGATTTCCGTACAGCAGATCGGGAACAGCGCCGCGTCGCGGCCAGCGACCATGTTCATCACTATCCCTTAGGAGCAAAGCCAATGGAGACGAGCGCGCGGCATGGCCTGCCGCTGTTGAGCGCGGGACAGGCGCAAAAGGAATATTTTCACAACGAGGCAATCCAGGCGCTGGATTTCCTTGTCGGGCCTGCAGTTTTCGAGGGTCCCAGCGACCAACCGCCGGCTACCCCGCAAGTTGGGGGTGCTATATCGTCGGCAATGCGCCGAACGGTGCGTGGGAAGGAAAGTCGGGTTGCCTGGCGGGATTTTGTGCCGGCGGCTGGCGTTTTTACGCGCCGGTGGAAGGCATGACTTGCACGCTTGCAGGCGATGGCACGCGCGCTGTCTATCACGCTGGCGCGTGGGAGATGGGAATTGTTCGCGGATCGGTTTTAACCCTGGCCGGAGAACAGGTCGTCGCCGCCCGGCAAGCCGCGATCGCCGACCCTCAGGGCGGGTCGACGAACGATGCCGAAGCCCGTCAGGCCGTCATTGCGATTCTCGCCGCGCTTCGTAATCATGGGTTGATCGAGCGCTGATCGACCCTTTCGATAGACCGGATTTGTCGTTCCGGAGCCGGGAACTGCGACTTTTCAGCAACAGGCGCTTGAAATCCCTGTCTTGCGCGGCACCAAGCCCTCTCATAATGTGTTTCCGCGGTTCAATCTTTAGAACGCATTTGAAAGGGGACAAATATGCGCAAGCTGGCCATTACGATGGCGCTCGCATCGACGGTTCTGGCGACCCCCGCGGTTGCTCGGGACAAGTCGTTTTACGCCGGCATCGAAGGCGGCGTGATGTGGGTTGAGGACATGGACGTCGACTACGTCGATCCATTCCTCGATATTCGCGACGGGCAAACCGTCACGCATCACAGCGGCTACGACATCGACGGTGTCGCGGGCTACGACTTCGGCATGATCCGTCTTGAAGCGGAAGTTGCCTACAAGCAGGCTGACGTCAACCAGGTCATCTCGAACGCGCTGATTTCCGGCGGGTTCGCGTTCGATAACTTTGATTCGAGCGGTAGCACCAAGGTCACGTCGGGCATGGTCAATGCCCTGATCGACATGGGCAACGAAGACGGTCTGTCGGGTTACGCCGGTGTGGGCCTTGGTATCGCGCAGGTTGACTACAAGGTCAGCTCGCTGATGCCGAACGGGCTCCTGTCGGTCAACGACTCGTACAATGGCCTGGCATGGCAGGGCATCATTGGCCTGCGTTATGCGGTCAGCCCGAACATCGACGTCGGCATGAAGTATCGCTACTTCAACGTGCCGAACGTGAAGTATTCGGGTGATCTGGGTGGCGTTCCCTTCGATTGGAAGGGTCGTTACCGGTCGCACAGCGTACTTGCGAGCCTGATCTACAACTTTGCGGCTCCGCCGCCTCCGCCGCCTCCGCCGCCGCCCCGCCCCGCCGCCTCCGCCGCCTCCCGCGACGCAGACGTGCCCGGACGGTTCGGTGATCCTGGCGACGGACAATTGCCCGGCTCCGCCTCCGCCTCCGCCTCCGCCGCCTCCGGCGCCGGAACGCGGTCTCTAAGGCTAGCGGATACCAAGAAACACCGGCTCGGACCCACAAGGTCCGGGCCGGTTTTCTTTTGTGCCTGCTATTTGCAAGGTGGGTGCAGGAGGCTTTGACCAGGATCCGGCCAGCGCCGCCCATGGACCCGGCAAGATATACGGGACTCTATTGTGGAATGAAGATTGGGGGCGCTAGCGCGTGATTTCCGGCCCCGCCGGTAATTTCTCGTGCGATCTAGCGCGCGGCTGCCTTGCCTGCCCCAGTCTTGGGATCCCAGCCATAGGGGTCCGATCGGAAGGCGACCTTACCGTCACGGACGTCGGCGGTGGTATATGTCAGATATACCGGCACGCCCTGTGGAAGCTGAACCTGGATTTCCGCGCCGTCGCTGGGCGGACTAGGCTCGGTCCCCAACAACCAGCGCCCGAAGCGCTGAGCATCTTCCAGGCGCACGCAGCCATTGGAAAGGTTGCGGGTCGAGCGCACGAAATATTCCTTGTGCGGCGTATCGTGCAGGAAAATGTCTTCGCCGTTGGGGAACGGAAACTTCAGATTGCCCATGCTGTTATCGTCGCTCGGCTTTTGCCGGATGCGGATCTGGGTGGTGCCCTTGGCGACCGCTTTCCAATCGACTTCGCTATTGGGAATAACAGAGGCGCTGGTGGTCCAGTCACTCATCACCTGATAACCGCGGGTTTTCATGTAGCCCTCGCCCATGCTGAGATAGTTCTGGGCGATCTTTCGAACCAGGTGGTCGGGCGCGTTCCAGTACGGATTGTAAACGATGTAATACATGATCGAGGCGATCATCGGGGTCGGATATTCAACCTTTCCGACGACGATCTTCATCTGGTCCTTGTACTGGCCATTTTCGAACATCGTGAGCATCTGCGTCCCGCTGTCCACGACGATGAACTTGCCCTTGTCGGGGATCGAACGCAGCCGCTGAAGATTGGCCAGGAGGCGAGGATCGGGAGTTATCGTGCCGCTTGCCTGCGCTTCGGCCCAAGCAGTGTCGCGCAAACGATCGTAAAAAAGGTTCACGGTCGTGATGTCTTCGAGGTGCGCGGTCAGGTCCGGCATGTTGGCGGCGGTCAGCAGGATCTGGTCGCCACGGGTATTCTTGGGCAGCAGATACGGGATTTCATAAAGCATCCCGGGGGTCGGCCGCTTGAGGAACTGGACATAATCGACCAGCGCCATCGACAGCACCTGATCGGCGGTCGCGACCGCAACCGGATCGCCAGTGCGGGCCTGAGTTTGTGCAACACGCACCGCCCGGGCGAGATCGGCGCCGTTGTTGAGGCCATCGAACGGAGACCGTTCAAGAATCATGACCAATTTGTCGATCGCGGGACTGTCGGCACCCGATTTGAACCACAGCCGGGTCTGCGGAAAACGCTGATAGAAAGCGGCGACCTCGGTAGCGCTGGACGACAAGGGCTGGGTCGTGGGAAGCGCCGCAGGCTGAACCGGAACCTGCGCCGAGGCAGAGGCGAAGGGCACGACCATCGTGCCTGCCAGAAGTGCTGCGCCAAGAAAGTTGTTACGTCGCGACTTCACCGATTTAATCCCCCACCAAACCTTTGAATCTCTTTCTTAATCGGCAACGGATAAAAGGTTCAAGATGCATTGGCGATGAACCGGCGCAGAGACGCGACTTTCGCCCGATCAAGCCTTGTGCGGTGCGGCGATGCGCGGCTAAGCGGGCGGCTACTTCCACCGCATTCGCGAGGATCATCTCGACCATGGACATCAAGGGAATCGCTGCCGTCGTCACCGGTGCCGCATCGGGGCTAGGCGAGGCAACTGCACGGGCACTGGCCGCCAAGGGTGCAAAGGTCGCAATCTTTGACCGCGATGGCGACAAGGGCGCCAAGGTCGCGTCCGAAATCGGCGGAATATTCTGCGAATGCGACGTCACCAGCGATGAGAAGGTCGCCGCTGCTTTCGAAAAGGCGCGCGCTGCGCACGGCCAGGAGCGCGTGCTGGTCAATTGCGCGGGCGTCGCCAATGCGGCCAAGACGGTCGGCAAGGACAAGGCGACCGGCGCCTTGAAGCCCTATCCGATGATGCAATTCGAAATGGCCATCAACATCAACCTGATCGGTTCCTTCCGGTGTCTGGCGCAATCGGCCTTTGGGATGACCGCCCTGGAGCCGCTGGATGACGGCGAACGCGGATGCATCATCAACACGGCCTCGGTCGCGGCCGAGGACGGCCAGATCGGGCAGGCCGCCTATTCGGCCTCGAAAGGCGGCGTTCTGGCGATGGCCCTGCCAATTGCGCGCGACCTGATGGGCGAAGGCATTCGGGTCAACACCATCCTTCCCGGGGTATTCAAGACGCCGATGGTCGCGATGATGCCGCAAAACGTACAGGACGCGCTGGGCGCGCAAGTGCCGTTCCCGAAGCGCCTTGGCCAGGCCGAGGAATATGCGCGGCTGGCGTGCTTTATCGTCGAAAATGTCTACCTCAACGCGGAATCCATTCGTCTCGACGGCGGGATCCGGATGGCGCCGCGCTGATCATGATCGACGTTAACGAACAGCTGCTTGCAGCGCTTGCCCAGGCCGCCCGTGATGCCGGCGCGGAAATCCTGGCAATTGTCGAACGCGGTTTCGACATCGAGCGCAAGGATGACAGCTCACCAGTGACCGAGGCGGACAAGGCGGCAGAGAAGATCATCCTTGCGGCCCTGGCTGAACATGCGCCCGGCATTCCCGTCATCGCGGAGGAGCAGCACGCCGCCGGATGCGTTCCTGACCATGGCGACACCTTTTTCCTCGTCGATCCGCTGGATGGGACCAAGGAATTTATTCGCGGCGGCGAGGATTATACCGTCAATATCGGCCTTATCCGGGCCGGCGAACCGGTGTTGGGCGTGGTCTTCGCCCCTGCAACCCAGACCCTTTACGAAGGCATTGCCGATGTTGGTGCGTGGCGCACCAGGGGGCGCGGCAGCCGGGAGGAAATCCGTGTTCGTGACCGCGCTGGAGCAATCAGCGCGGTAGCTTCAAAATCGCATCGATCACCGGAAACGGATAAATACCTTGCCGACATCGGCGCCGAAGACTTCGTGTCGGTTGGATCAAGCTTGAAACTGTGCCTGGTCGCGGAAGGCCGGGCGGACATTTACCCACGCCTGGGCCCGACCTGTGAATGGGACGTCGCTGCGGGCCACGCGGTACTGGCCGCTGCAGGCGGCAAGGTCGATGGAATGGACGGCCACAGGCTTCGGTATGACAAGCCAGCCTTCTTCAATCGGGGCTTCGTTGCCACCGCCGGTTGGCAGGCGCCGGCAATTGCACCCTATATGGGCGAGGTCCAGGACCGTTAGGGGGCGCCGCCGGCGTCTTTTCCGGCGCAAAAACTCCATAACGGAGGAAGTTCGACGGGTATTTCCACGGGCGGCCGACGTTGTAGCGCGTCCACCTCCGCGCGCGCGGCGCGAATGCGCTGAAGCAGTGCCGCTCCCCGAAGCGGATCGATCCGCATTGCGAAGCTCTCAACGTGCTGTTCGGCCCGGCCCAGAGCGTCAGCGAGGCCGGCTAGCGTACGAGCACGGTGGATTGCGCCATTGGTGGTATCCATTTGCCCATTCTCCCGTTCGTCCACGTTCTAGGCGTGATGAACCGCTCAGGCGCAGCGCTAACGGGTCCGCTTTGACGCCAAAATCAACTGACTTTTCTCCGCTTTCGAGCCATGACTGGGCTGCTCGGCAAGTTTTGTAAGGGGAGAACCCGCGATGGACTATGCGATGAGCGATTCCGACGATCTAACCTATTCCGACCTTTCTCCGGTTTTGATCGCGGCAAGCAGCCCGGCGGCTGAGGCGCGCGCGCGCCGCGCAGTCGAAGGCGCTGGCCGTCGCGTCGGCCAGATTGCGAATATCGAGGATGCGCAGGATAGCCTCGACCGCCAGGTTTCGACCTCGGCGTTGTGGGTCGAAATCGACTGCGATTGCGGCGGTCCTCTTGACGACTTGCTTCACCGCATCGGTCGCGACGTCGCGCAAAAGCGGTATCGTGCAGTGGTGTCGACGACCGGTTCGCTGGTCGACCCGATTTTTACTTTGGTGGGCTGCGAGGACATCGCGTTGCTGGTCGACGCCGACGACCTCGATCGCGCGGCTGCGCTGGCGCTCGCGGCGCACGGGGCGGACGACGACCGGCACCTCAATGACATTGCAGCCGACGCTAGCGGGACCCGGCTTCGGCAATTGTCGGAGGAGGTAAACCGGATCGCGGCGACGCTTGCGCGGATATCGAGTGGCGCCGAATCTCCGGCGCGTGCGATTCACCCGATCCACGGCGGCGCGGTGCCGGAGGTTAGCGCGGAAAGCGTACGCCAAGTGATACGCGCGCGACGGTTGCGCGATCGTTATTTCGATCCGGAACTGTTTGCAGACCCGGCGTGGGACATGCTGCTGGACTTGCTCCAGGCCGAACTTACCCATGTGCGGGTGCCGGTCTCCAGCCTGTGCATTGCAGCCGCGGTTCCGGCGACTACTGCGCTGCGCTGGCTCAAGGCGATGGTGGCCAAGGGGTTGTTCCTGCGCCGCGCCGATCCGCACGACGGGCGCCGCGTATTTGTTGAGCTTGCGCCTCATTCGAGTGAGGCGATGCACCGTTACTTCGGAGCGCTGCAGGAGATTGCGGCGTGACCGAGGTTCTGCACGATCATCCGTCGATACGATCAGAACAGCGGGACTAGTTCGTCCACGAAGACCCCGCCGGCGTCCAGGCCACGGGCCCACAAAATCTGGCCACGTGCGACGGTTCGATTATCCCGGATGTCGATCACTTCGCCGACCATCAACGACTGGGCGCAGGTCAGGCCAAAGCCGGATTTGGAGATGTTGCGAAAGCGACCGATCAATGTTCGCTGCGAGGCATCGCGAATCTCGATTGCGCTGTCATATGCGATCCGCGGCGACCGGCGGGGATAGGTCGTGACTGGCGTGGCATCCATAACAGCGAATTCTGCGCCACTTTATTTAACAGAGAGCTAATAGGAGATGGTGGGCGCTGACGGGCTCGAACCGCCGACCCTCTCGGTGTAAACGAGATGCTCTACCAACTGAGCTAAGCGCCCCCGCTCGCGGGGTCCGGACGGGGGGTCAACCCGCTGTGCCCGCGCCTTTGTCATGACCGGCGCGATACAGCAAGTGCCTGAAAAGCGAACGGCACACGATTTATGATGCTGGGTGTGCCATTTTTCTCAGCTGCTCGACCTGGGTTCTTTGCCCTCCCGCAGTAACGTCCTTCATGACGAATATTGTAAGCGGCAAAGCAACTGGCTGCAGCGCCCCGGAAAGTCACGCGCAACCAGCGCGCATCACAGGCTGCGGACCAGTTTTGCTGCCGCTGCAATCCACGGCGGATTGGCAACGACCTGTTGTCGGCCGCCGCTTCCCAGAGGAAGGATCTGCAGCCGTTCCGAGTCGCGGTCGATCAAGCGGCCGAACAGGAACCTGCCGGCAGGTCGCGGGACAAGCACGTCGCGGTTGAGCGCGCGTCCGAACTCATCGGGGCCAAGGGTGTCGCACCAGATTTCATCGCCTGAACGATAGTCGCCGACGGAGCCACTTACGATGACCGCGACCTGGCCCTTGCCTGCGCGCGGGGCGATTACCAGCTGTTTGCGCGTCGGGGCCCTGGCGCCCGATGCGCTGACCAGTGCAGCGACCTCCAATCCACCTTGGTCTGCTTCGCCGGACCCTTCCACCAGGTCGCTTGCACCCACGCCCAGCGCGTCTGCGATCCGGTTGAGCCAGTCGATTGATACGGTGCGGGTGCCGGTTTCCAGCCGACCGATGGTTTGCGGGGTGGTCGGCGGGCGACACGCCAGCGCGACATCTTCCAACGTCATTCCCTTGGCCTTGCGGACGGCGCGGATACGCGTAATCATTTCATTCCCCCACGAACCTAATCGGTTATTTTACTTTCCTACATTCCATCCTGAATGGCAATAGCAGATTTGTCGGATCAATTGCAGGAGCGTGAGGAGATGGCGGAATTGGCGACACGGTTGTTAAAGGAAGTGGCGCTTGATGCCAGTGGCCAAGGTGGGCGCCCGGCACGCTCGGTCACCGTCAATCTTGCCGAAAGCCCGCTGGGATGGCTGCTGGCGCGCGGGTTCGTGTCGCAACGCCAGTTCGATGCCGGCAAATCACTGCGGCGGGACTATGAATGGGCAAGCCTGTCGGGGCGGGTGACGATGCGCTGGGATGCAGCGCCAATGGCCCGCACCCGCGGCGGTGCCAGCAGCGCTAGCGACCCGATCGGCGGCCAGATCGAAGCCCGGCGACGGTTCGACACGGCGGTCGATGCCGCCGGGCCGGGGCTGGGCGACATCCTGTGGCGCGTGGTTTGCGCCGGGGAGGGGATGCGCGACGCGGAAAGCGCGCTTGGTTGGCCCGCGCGGGCGGGCAAGGTCGTGCTCAAAATCGCGCTCGACCGGCTGGCCGACCATTACCGCATCCCCTAGCGCGGTAACGCACAGTCGCTACAAGCGATCGGTCTTGAAAGGAGCAATGCCGTGATTGTCTTCGGGTCAACCTTTTCGCCGTTCGTGCGCAAGCTGGTCGCCTATCTTGAGGAGCGCGGGATGGAGTTTGACCTGCGTTCGGTGACATTGAACGATCCGGACCCGCAGTTCCGCTCCGCAAGCCCGCTCGGCAAGATGCCGGCAATCGTCGATGATGACGGCTTTGGACTGTCGGATTCCAGTGCGATCATCCATTATCTTGAGGCCAAGTCGCCCGACGGCGGCCTGTTGCCCCGTGAACCCAAGGCGCTGGGCAAGGCCCTGTGGTGGGAGGAATATGGCGACACGATCGCCATGCCGGTTCTGGGCAAGATGTTCTTCAACCGCGTGGTTGCGCCGATTTTCCTGCGCCGCGAAGGCGACCTTGGCGCTGCCGACACCGCCGAACGCGAAGAATTGCCCAAGTTGCTCGACTTCCTGGAGGGCGAAGTGCCGGACGGCGACGGATTCCTCGTCGAAGGCCGTCTGACGGTCGCGGACCTTGCGCTTGCAAGCCCGCTGCTCAGTCTAGAGCATTGCGGCGTCGAACTCGATCCTGCCGCCCGCCCGCGACTGGCCGAATGGCTCGCGGCGATCGCAGCGCGCCCATCCTTTGCCGGCTCGTTGGCCCGCGAGCGCGCGTTCCTGGAAAAGGTCCGCACTGCCGCCTGATGCCGGGGCGCTGTGCAAGAAAAAAGCCGCCGGCCCGACTTGGACCGACGGCTGTTTTTTCCTGGCTTAGCGCCCTTCCCCAAACGGGGTTAGGCTTCGCCCTTACCCTCTTCGGCCTGAGCTTCAGCGACCGGCGCCTCGGCTTCGGCTTCGGCTTCGGCTCCAGCATCGGCTTCAGCATCGGCGTCGCCAGCATCGGCGTCTTCGCCCATGACCTGCGCGGCTGCCTCGGCAAGCGCATCATTTTCGCGATCGGCTTCATCGGCGAGAATATCGACGCCCTGTGCCTGCAACTCGGCTTCTTCCGGCGAGCGTGCGACATTCGCGCTGATCGTCGCGGACACTTCCGGGTGAAGCACGATGCGTACCTCATGAAGTCCGATCGTCTTGATCGGACGGCCAAGTACGACCTGGCTCTTGGTCACGGTGTGACCATGGGTTTCCATCGCCTCGACGATGTCGCGGGTGGAAACCGAGCCGTACAGCTGGCCGGTGTTCGATGCCTGGCGGATAAGCACGACCTTGGTGCCGTCGACGTCCTTCGACGCCTTGGCAGCTTCGTCGCGCTTGGCGGCATTGTCGGATTCGATCTTCGCGCGGTTTGCTTCGAAGACCTTCTTGTTCGCCGCATTGGCGCGCAGCGCCTTCTTGTTCGGCAGCAAATAGTTGCGCGCGAAACCGTTCTTCACGGTGACGACGTCGCCGATCTGGCCGAGCTTCTCGACGCGTTCGAGCAGGATGACATCCATGATCTAAGCTCCTTACTTGACGACGTAGGGAAGGAGGCCGAGGTGGCGGGCGCGCTTGATCGCCTTGGCCAGCTCACGCTGCTTCTTGGTCGACACCGCGGTGATCCGCGACGGGACGATCTTGCCACGCTCGGAGATGAACCCCTGGAGCAAGCGGACGTCCTTGTAATCGATCTTGGGGGCGTCGTTGCCACCAAACGGGCACGACTTGCGGCGGCGGAAAAATGCGCGGGCCATTATGCTTCCTCCTGCTCGCGGCGATTATCGCTGCGCTCGGGGCGGTCGCCACGGTCGCCACGGTCACCGCGGTCGCCACGGTCACCACGATCACCACGATCACCGCGCGGGCCACGGTCGCTGCGGTCGCCGCGGTCGCGGTCGCCGCGACGCATCATCGCCGACGGACCCTTTTCGAGTTCGTCAACGCGGATGGTGAGGTAGCGGATGATGTCTTCGTTGATGTTCGACTGGCGCTCGAGCTCGGCGAGGGCCGGCGCGGGGGCGTCGATGTCGAGCATCACGTAATGCGCCTTGCGATTCTTGGCGATCTTGTAGGCAAGGCTCTTGAGACCCCAGGTCTCGGTCTTGACGACCTTGCCCTTGTGATCTTCGATGATCTTGGTTGCGGTTTCCGCGAGCGCATCGACCTGTGCCTGGGCAAGGTCCTGACGCGCAAGGAAAACATGCTCGTAAAGAGGCATGCTTCATCTTCCATGTTGGCCGATCGCTGACGCTGCACCATGCAAGCGCCCCTCCGGCTGTCGTTCCAATCAAATGCGAAGCGCCGGGGTCGCCCCCAGCGCCAGCGAGGGGGCCATTGCCCCAATTCCCCTGAAATGGCAAGTCCTTGAGGATGGCCACCAACGTTCATCCGCTGATCGACCCGCTCGACGACTTGAGCCTTCCCGGCTGGGTCTATCATGACCCCGGCTTTTTCGAGGCGGAGAAGCGGGCGTTCCTGCGCGCCAGCCCGCAGGTCGTGTGCCACGAAAGCGAGATTGCGCTGGCGGGCGATTGGCGAAGTATCGATTACCTGGGCGAATCGATCATTGTCCTGCGCGGTGACGACGGGACGATCCGCGCGTTCCACAACGTCTGCCGCCACCGCGGATCACGACTGGTCGATGGAACCGGGGGCTGCGCCAAGGTTCTGACCTGCCCCTACCACGCGTGGAGTTATGACCGTGAGGGGCGGCTGGTCGGCGTTCCCCAGCGCAAAGATTATCCGGGCCTTGAACCCTCGCGGCTCGGCCTGAAGCCGGTCGCACTGGAAAACTGGCGCGGGTTCCTGTTCGTTCGCCTGGAGGACGGGCTGCCCAGCGTCGCGGCAATGATGGCGCCTTATGATGACGAGGTCGCGCCCTACCGCTTCGAGGATTTGCGCGCGACCGGCCAGGTGGTGCTTCGTCCGCGCGACCTTAACTGGAAGACCATCGCCGACAATTATTCCGATCACCTGCACATCCCGATCGGCCATCCCGGCCTTACGCGCCTGTTCGGCAAGAGCTACGGCCTTGAAGCGAGCGAATGGGTCGACCGGATGGAGGGCGAGCTTCGCGACACGCCATCGGCAAATCCGTCGGAGCGCGCCTATCAGGCGATCCTTCCCAAGGTCGCGCACCTGCCCGAAACGCACCAGCGCAAGTGGCTTTATTACAAGCTGTTCCCCTGTGTCGCGTTCGACATCTATCCTGACCAGGTCGACTTCATGCAATGGTTGCCGACCGGCCCGCGCACCAGCGTGATCCGCGAAATCAGCTACGCGCTTCCCGATGACCGGCGGGAGATGAAGGTGGCGCGCAAGCTGAACTGGCGCATCAACCGGCGGGTCAACGCCGAGGATACCGAACTGATTGCGCGGGTCCAGGCGGGCATGGAGAGTTCTGCCTATGAGCCGGGACCGCTTGGCACCAGCGAGGCGTGCCTTCGCAGCTTTGCGAAAAAGCTTCGCGCGATGATCCCCGAGGCACGGCTTGCGCACCCGCCGGAAAACTGGACGCTCTAAGCGTTCGTCGCTTGCAGCGATTTCAGCAAGGCAAGGGCGCGGTTCGCATCTACCTCGGGCACGAATAGATGGTCGTGGTGGAAAGCGGCGACCATGTTGCACGCGATGCCCGCTTGCGCCAGGCAGGTTGTGACCGCAGCGGTCAAGCCCACGCCCTCGAGGGCGGAGTGAACCTGTAAGGTGATTCGTTTCATTGGCGCTGCAGCGGCGTCGTCGGCGACAACGATCGAACTCCACCCTTCGTCCTCGTGGAAGGTAGCAAGTGCCTGCGCTCGTGGCCCGGGCGCGGTTACGAACTGATAGCGTTGGGGATCAAGGTGGGGGTCAAGCCCGGCGAGCATTAGCGCCAGATCGCGAACCGCACCGCTCATCAAACGGACACCGCTCCGCGGGACCAAAAGTGGCGCGACAGCCAGCGGATCGGCAATGCAATCATCGCGAGCGCGATGCCCCAGAGCGTCGCATCGAGCCCCGCGCCAAAGAACATCGCGACCGAATAGCCAAGGGCGAGGATGGCGATCGCAACGCTCCCGACCTTGAGCTTCAGTGCGGCGCTTGCGCAGGCGAGATAAAGGATTAGGCTGGACACTGCCGACAGCAATGAAATGAAGATGTAAATCGGCACGAAGTCCTTCGACGCGCTCGCTATCACCAACAGTGCGGCGATAATCGCGCCGGTAACGATCGCCCCTACCGGAACCCCGCGGGAATTGGTCCGGGCGAACAAGGGCGGAAGGTCGCCGGCAGAAGCGATCGAGCGGGCGACTTCACCCGACAGCAGCAAAAGGGCATTGCACGTGCCGTAGGCGCTGATCGCGGCAATCGCGGCGACCAGCGCGCCGGCGGCATTCCCAAGCAAGGGCGCGATGGCGTCGGCGAAGGGGGCGCTGGACTTGGCTGCAATCGCGCTTGGCAACAGCCATAATGTTGCGACCGTCGCCGCAAGGTAGAGGATCGCGGTAAAGCCGGTCCCGACGATCGTCGATGTCGGAACCGTATCGGTCGCATCTTCGGTCACGTTCGCGGTCACTGTCGCAGCCTCGAACCCGGTAAGCGAGAACAGCATCAGTGCGGCCGCCGCCGCGATTGCTCCCACCGTTACCGGGACTGGGGCCAGCGGCTCGGTCGGCGTGCCGGTGGCGAAATGCCCGAACACCAGGAGGATGACGGCGAGCAGCGGAATGATCTTGATCAGCGTGGTGACGACCTGCACCGACCCGGCTGAGCGGACACCGGCGAGGTTGATCGCGAGCAGGGTCGCAATAACCGCAAGCGCGGTGATCACCATTCCGGTTCCCGATCCCGTCCACGGAATGACGAACCCGAGTGCACCGCTGACCGCCAGGGAGACCGCTGCAACCGCGGTCCATTGCGACACTAAGTAGCTCCACAACGTCACTGCCGCGGTCGCATCGCCAAATGCCTTGCCGACATAAGCGAACGGACCGCCCGGCATGTGCGCTGCAAGCCGGGCAAGGACGAGTGCCAGACACATCGTCCCAAAGCCGGTGACGAAAAACGCGTAAACGAGGCTCGGGCCGAGCGGAGCGAGCGTCGCCGGAAGAAGATAGATACCCGAACCGATGACGGTTCCGACAACCATCGCGAGGCTCATGACCGGGCCGAGGCGCTGGGTCGGCGGAATTGGCGGCGGAAGCGGTTCGTCTGTCATCAAAAATCCCGGCATAAAGACTTGGCAAGAGCCCGCTTGCGGGCCTAGTCGCTCGGCAACGCTAGTTGAAGAGGGACCACAATGCGCGCGTTTATTTTTCCCGGCCAGGGAAGCCAGTCGGTCGGCATGGGCGCCGCGCTTGCACAGGCCAGCCGCACAGCGAAGGACGTGTTCGCCGAGGTCGACGAAGCACTTGGGCAGAACTTGTCCAAGCTGATGCGGGAAGGCCCCGAGGACGAGCTTAGGCTAACCGAAAATGCCCAGCCCGCGATAATGGCGCATTCGATAGCGGTGTTCCGGACCTTGGTACGCGACGGCAATCTGGACCTTCATGCGATCGCCGAATATGTCGCCGGTCACAGCCTAGGCGAATATTCGGCGCTGTGTGCGGCGGGCAGCCTGGACCTTGCGACCACCGCAAAGCTTCTCAAGCTGCGCGGCCAGGCAATGCAGCAGGCGGTACCGGTTGGTGAGGGCGCAATGGCGGCACTGCTCGGCGCGGACGTCGAGCTTGCGACCAAGATTGCGCAAGCCGCTTCCAGGCCTGATGAAGAATGTTCGGTCGCCAATGACAATGACCCTAGCCAGGTCGTCATATCGGGCGCCAAGGCCGCGATCGATCGCGCGCTGGAAATGGCCAAGGAGATGGGTGCCAAGCGCGCGGTACTGCTCCCAGTCAGCGCGCCGTTCCACTGCCCGTTGATGCAGCCAGCTGCGGACATCATGGGCAATGTGCTTCGTGATATCGTGATTGCCGCACCGGCTGTTCGCCTGGTCGGAAATGTGACCGCCAAGGCGTGCGACAATCCCGGGATTATCAGAGGCCAGCTGATCGACCAGGTCACCGGAATGGTGCGGTGGCGCGAAAGTATCGCGAACATGGCCAAATGGGGCGTCGATGAGTTCGTTGAAATCGGCGGCAAGGTACTTGGGCCGATGGTCAAGCGGATTGCCCCTGACGTCAAAGTTACCAGCCTTATCACGATCGAAGAAATCGAAGTCGCCGCCAAGGAGATGCATTGATGTTCGACCTTTCGGGAATGACCGCGCTCGTGACCGGCGCCAGCGGCGGGCTGGGCAGCGCGATTGTGAACGCGCTGGTCGGGCAGGGGGCGACGGTCGCGGTATCTGGATCTAACGAAGGCAAGCTGAAGGATTTCGCAGCCCCGTTTGGCGGCAAGGCAATCCCGTTGGTGTGCAATTTGGCAGACCCGGCAGGCGTCGATCAACTCGTCCCGGGCGCGCTTGAAGCGCTGGGCGGAAAGCTGGACATCCTCGTCAACAACGCCGGGGTTACGCGCGACAACCTTCTTATGCGGATGAAGGACGAGGAATTTGCCGACGTCATCACGATCAACCTGGAGGCCGCGTTCCGCCTGATCCGTGCCGCGGCCAAGCCGATGATGAAGGCGCGCTTCGGGCGGATAATCTCGATCACTTCGGTGGTCGGGGTGACGGGCAATCCCGGGCAGGCCAATTACGTCGCCTCGAAGGCCGGACTGATCGGGCTGACCAAATCGGTCGCGCAGGAATTGGCGAGCCGCAACATCACCGCCAATGCGGTCGCGCCCGGGTTCATGACCAGCGCGATGACCGACGCGCTGAACGATGCGCAAAAGGACGCTATCCTTGCCAAGATCCCGATGGGCGCGATGGGCGAGGGTGCGGACATCGGCGCGGCCGTCGCCTATCTGGCCTCGCGGGAGGCGGGATATGTCACCGGCCAAACCCTGCACGTCAATGGCGGGATGGCGATGATCTAGGTCCCCCGCGCGGGGCAATGTCCTTCGGGACACAGGTTTATTTCTTCGCGCGCGCGGCCCTTGTCGCTTCGGCTGCGCCACCTATATCGCCTCCAACACAAGATTTTTCGACCGAAATTTCGGCGGATATCCGCGATTTTTTCGGGAGAGGGGCTAAGGAGAAGAACATATGGCCAAAGTCATTGGCATCGACCTGGGGACGACCAACAGCTGTGTTGCAGTCATGGAGGGCGGAAAGCCTAAGGTTATCGAGAACGCCGAAGGTGCGCGTACGACCCCGTCGACGGTCGCCTTCACCAAGGACGGTGAACGCCTGATCGGCCAGCCGGCCAAGCGCCAGGCAGTGACCAACCCCGACAACACGATCTTCGCGGTCAAGCGCCTGATTGGACGACGGTTCGACGATCCGATCACCAAGAAGGACACCGAACTGGTGCCCTATAAGATCGTCAAGGGCCAGAACGGCGATGCCTGGGTCGAAGCAGGCGGCAAGGATTATTCGCCCTCGCAAGTCAGTGCCTTCATCCTGCAGAAGATGAAGGAAACCGCGGAAGCCTATCTCGGTGAGGGCGTCAGCCAGGCGGTGATTACCGTTCCCGCTTATTTCAACGATGCCCAGCGCCAGGCGACCAAGGACGCCGGCCAGATTGCCGGTCTTGAAGTGCTCCGCATCATCAATGAGCCGACTGCTGCCGCGCTTGCCTATGGGCTAGAGAAGGAAGAGGGCAAGACCATCGCCGTCTATGACCTTGGCGGCGGCACGTTCGACGTCTCGATCCTTGAAATCGGCGATGGCGTGTTTGAGGTCAAGTCGACCAACGGCGACACGTTCCTTGGTGGTGAGGACTTCGACGCCAAGATCGTCAATTTCCTGGCCGACAAGTTCAAGGAAAAGGAAGGTATCGACCTTCGTACCGACCGGCTTGCGCTGCAGCGCCTCAAGGAAGCTGCGGAAAAGGCCAAGATCGAGCTGTCGTCGGCCCAGACCACCGAAGTCAACCAGCCGTTCATCACTGCCCGCATGGAAGGCGGAACGACCACTCCGCTTCACCTGGTCGAAACGATCACTCGTGCTGACCTGGAAAAGCTCGTCGCCGATCTCGTCAATCGCACCATCGAGCCATGCAAGAAGGCGCTCAAGGATGCCGGGCTGACCGCCAAGGATATCCACGATGTCGTCCTCGTCGGCGGCATGACCCGAATGCCGCTGGTGCGCGAGCGGGTGAAGGAATTCTTTGGCCGCGAGCCCCACACCGGGGTCAATCCGGATGAGGTCGTCGCAATGGGCGCGGCAATCCAGGCTGGCGTCCTGCAGGGCGACGTCAAGGATGTCCTTTTGCTCGACGTTACGCCGCTGTCGCTGGGTATCGAAACGCTGGGCGGCGTGTTCACCCGGATGATCGATCGCAACACCACGATCCCGACCAAGAAAAGCCAGGTGTTTTCGACCGCTGACGACAACCAGGGCGCGGTGACCATCCGCGTGTTCCAGGGTGAACGCGAGATGGCGGCCGACAACAAGGTGCTGGGCCAGTTCGATCTGGTCGGTATTCCCCCGGCGCCGCGCGGCGTACCGCAGATCGAAGTCACCTTCGACATCGACGCCAACGGGATCGTCAACGTGTCGGCCAAGGACAAGGGCACCGGCAAGGAACAGCAGATCCGGATCCAGGCGTCGGGCGGTCTTTCGGACACCGACATCGACAAGATGGTCAAGGAAGCCGAGCAGTTCGCCGAAGAGGACAAGAAGCGCAAGGCAGAGGCCGAAGCCAAGAACAACGCCGAAAGCCTGATCCATTCTACCGAGCGCCAGCTGTCCGAAAACGGCGACAAGGTCTCGGCCGAGGTGAAGACCGAGATTGAGACCGCGATCACCGAAGCCAAGGCGGCGGTCGAAAGCGGCGATCCCGACCAGATGACCGAAAAGACCAACGCCCTTAGCCAGGCGGCGATGAAGCTTGGCCAGGCGATGTACGAGGCCCAGCAAGCCGACTCGCAAGCCGGGGCTGGCGACGCGGGTGCGACCGGCGAAGGTGCCGAGAGCGCAGGCGCTGGCGATGAAGAAGTGGTCGACGCGGAATTCTCCGAAGTCGACGACGAGAACAAGGGCTAAGACGCCGGCATCCGGCGCCGCTTACCGCGACGGTAGGCGGCGCCGAATGCATCAGCAATTGCTTGGTGAAAGCGTCCAATGGTCGAAACCGATTATTACCAGTTGCTGGGGGTCGAGCGCACTGCTGAAGGCTCGACGATTAAATCTGCCTATCGGCGCCTGGCGATGGAATGCCACCCCGACCGTACCGGCGGCTGCAAGGAAAACGAGGCCAAGTTCAAAGCCATCAGCCAGGCCTATGAGGTTCTGAAAGACCCGCAGAAGCGCGCCGCCTATGACCGTTTCGGCCATGCAGCTTTTCAAAATGGGGGCGGTTCTGGCGGTCCGTTCGGTGGCGGCGACGGTCAGGGCTTTGACGGTTTTTCGGACATTTTCTCGTCGATTTTCGGCGAGTTCATGGACCCGCGCGGACAACGCCAGAACGCAGCGCGGGGTGCCGACCTGCGCTATGACCTTCAGCTGACGCTGGAAGAAGCGTTCAACGGCATCAACAAAGACATCACCGTTGAATCGATGGGCGCGTGTACCGCGTGCGATTCAACC
Source organism: uncultured Alphaproteobacteria bacterium (assembly GCA_963703115.1). Classification (GTDB taxonomy): domain Bacteria; phylum Pseudomonadota; class Alphaproteobacteria; order Sphingomonadales; family Sphingomonadaceae; genus Sphingomicrobium. The sequence continues at coordinate 1,497,715 of OY969788.1, read as the reverse complement.
GGCTCCGCCAACCCGGCGGCCGGCTCGGAAGCGTGCCGGGCGTGTGGCGGCGCTGGCAAGGTGCGTGCACAGCAAGGCTTCTTCATGGTTGAGCGCCTATGTGGCCATTGCCGGGGCAGCGGCGCGGTCATCGCCGAGCCGTGCGGCAATTGCCATGGCGAGGGGCGCGCCGTGACCAAGCGCAAGCTCAATGTCACCATTCCCGCCGGAGTGGACGAAGGCACCCGCATCCGCATTGCCGGAGAGGGCGAGGCGGGAATCCGCGGCGCGGCCAATGGTGATCTTTACCTTTTCGTTCACATGAAGCCGCACGCGATTTACCAGCGCGACGGATCAACCTTGGTTGCCGACTGCCCGATCAGCTTCACTACCGCTGCGCTTGGCGGGGCAATCAATCTGCCCGGGATCGACGGCGAGCCGGTGGAAATCAAGATTCCTGCCGGCCTTCAGTCGGGCGAGCAGCTGCGTCATCGCGGTTCGGGCATGAGCGTCATCAACGGGCGCGGCCGCGGGGATACCGTGGCGCGCATCCTGGTCGAAACGCCGACCAAGATGAGCAAGGAGCAGAAAAAGATTCTCGCTCAATTCCGGGACACGGAAACCGGCGAGGAATGCCCTGCGACCAAGGGATTTTTCGGCCGAGTGAAAGACATGCTCGGCGGCTAGGCCAATAACGCCGACCGCGAAGTCTCAGCTGTTCGTGTCGCCAAGAAGCTCCTTCAGCGCCTTGACAATGGTGGTGCGGGTATAAGGCTTTTGCAGCACGATCTTGCACTTCATTTTTTCCGGTAACTGGGCCTGTTCCCCGTAGCCCGTCGCGAACATGAACTGGATCCCGGCTTTTTCCAGTTCCTGGGCAACCATGAAGCTGGTCTGTTCGCCAAGGTTGATGTCGAGAATCGCTAGGTCGATGGAGTTCGTCGCAAGCGCTGCAACCGCGTCGCTGACGTTCGCGGCGCAGATCACGTCTTTCGCGCCGAGGCGTCGCAAAATGTCTTCCGCATCGAGCGAGATGATAAGGCTGTCTTCGACCATCAGCACGACCTTGTCGGCCAGCAAGTCGGATTCCTCGGTCTTGTTTTGTGCGCTTGGCGAGGCAGCCGACGTAGGCAGGTTTATCGGCGTTCCGCGATATTCGCTGGCGTCCGACAAATGTTTCGCAGGAACGGTGAACCGCGCGCGCACCCCTTCGGATGGGTAGCTGATTTCGGCCTTGCCGCCCAAATCATAAGGGACGCTATGTTCGATAATCGTGGTTCCAAAGCCCCTGCGATTGGGCTTCGCTACCGTGGGCCCATCGCGCTCGACCCAGTCGATCACGAGGTCGCTGCTATTGTCGATATTCCAGGCGATCGTGACCGTGCCGGCCGCCGACAGCGCACCATATTTGACTGAGTTGGTCACCAGTTCGTGGATGACCAGCGCAAGCGCGGAATAGGCTTGCGGCCGCAGCAGCACCATTTCGCCTTCGGTGTGAACCCGGTCGTGATGATCCTGGATAAACACCGCGGCCTCTGCATCGATCAGCGATTTCAGGGGCGCCGGACTCCAGTGGTCTTGAGTGATCTGGTTGTGGGCCCGGGCCAAAGCGTGGATCCGTCCGTCAAGGACCGCAGCGAAATCCTCGAGGTTTGCGCCGTCTGGCGGTCGCGACTGGCGAATGAGACCGCGAATGAGGCTGAGAATATTGCGCACGCGGTGATTAAGCTCTGCAATCAGCAATTCCTGCCGGTCGCTTGCTGCCATCCGCTCGACGTTCGCCTCATCGGCAAGGCGCAGAACGACCTCGATCAGGGTCGCCCTTAGCGTTTCAGCGACTCGAACTTCCGAGGAGGTGAATTCGATCGAGCGGCCCTCGACGGCTTCCTTCCACTCTTCGAAACTCTGGCGCGGCGTGAGGCGCGGGCCGTTGGGACCATATTCGACCGGCTTTTGCGGGTCGCCGGCCCACCGCACCGAGCGGACGCGCTCTGCCCGGAACAGGATGACGTAGTCGCGCGGGGTGCGCGATATCGGGATCGACAGCATCCCGGCAGCCTGGTCCTGTGCGACCGAATAATTGGCAACGAAGCGGTCGATTTGATCGGTTGCGAACACCTTGCCCGCAGCAGTCCGGTTGAGCGCCTGGACGATCCGAGCGAAACTTCCGGTCGAGGGCGTGAGACCTGAAAAAGCGTAATTGCCGTTGATCCACACGCCAACGCCATCGGCGGGAATGGCGCTGGTCAGAATCGCCGAAAGCCACTCGGGATCCTTCAACAAAGTATCGTCCGAAGCGACCGCACCAAGAAGCTGGTCGGAGATGTCCCGCGCGCGCCGTTCGTAGTCGACGACTTTCTGGCGCTCACGGCTTTCAATGCGCATCGCGAACAATTGCGCGAACAGCTCTGCGACGCTGCGTCGCTCGAAACTTGGGCAGCGCGGGGCATAATGGTGACAGGCGATCAGGCCCCACAGCTCGCCGCCGACGAGGATCGAGATCGACATCGAGGCGCGCACGCCCATGTTGCGCAAATATTCGATATGGATGGGGGACACTGCGCGCAGGACCGACAATGACAGGTTCAGCGGTCGCTCGTTTTCATCCAACGCGGGAACGATTGACACCGGTTCGGCGTCGATATCCGTAATCACCCGCAGCAGATTACGTTTGTAGAGTTCGCGGGCCTGGCGGGGGATGTCGCTGGGCGGATAATGAAGTCCCAGGAACGAGCCAATCCCGCTCTTGGCGGTTTCGGCGATGACTTCGCCCGACCCATCGCTGTCGAAGCGATAGATCATCACCCGGTCAAACCCCGTCAGTGCACGGACCTGGCGTGCGCCTTCGTTGAAAAAGCCCGCTTCGTCGCTCGCGGTGTCGAGGCGCGTGAGCATCCCGCGGACCGTTCCGGTGGCATCGCCGTAGTCGTGTTCGGTCGAGGGCTCCGCCTCGATGATTACCCAAGGGCCGGTGACGTGGATGGCAACGTCGAACAAGGCGTCGCTTTCGTCCAGCTTGAAACGGAAAATGCGCTCCACCGCTTCGGCCCCTCGCAGCAGCGCAAGGCGGTTACGAAGCGCGTGGATGGCGTTACCAGTAAAAATCTGCGTGATTGGCTGGCCAACGATATCGTCGACCGAAACCTTGAGAAAATGCCCGATATTGGCGGACACCCGGCTGATCAGCCAGTCGGTGGAAACGGCAACAAGAAAACCGATCGGCTGGATTTTGCCGAGTTCGTGGATCGGCTCACGGTCGCAGTTGGTCAGATCGACATTGTCGAAGGTTACGCGTTCCTCACCCATTCAATCCGACCGACTTCCCCGCCCGCATATATGCATCGAACACCGCTTCGGCGCTGTCGATCGCCCGCTTCCTGTGATCGAACGAATAGAGAAAGCGTTCCAGCGCCGCAATCACTTCCGGGAACGGTGCGGCGCCGCCCTCGGGACGAAGAAATCGGTGGGGCAGGTCGGGGGACGCATCGCGCGCCAGGAACTGGCCGCCCAGCCGCGATCCTTCGAGCACGTAGGCCGCACCAAGCAGCGCTGCTTCGTCTTCGCCCAGTGGAACTTCGATCGCCTCCGGAAGCGTGCAGCCCAATTCCGCGCAATCGGCGAGCAGAGCCGCTTCCCGGCGGTGCTGCGGCCAGCCCGGGACCAGCCGCGCAATGTTCTTGGCAAAAAGCTGCCGTTCCAGCGTGGGCAGCACGCAGGCGTGCAGCGCAAGGAAACGCTGATAATCGCTGCGGTTCTTGAGATTAAGGGATGCGACCAGGGCATCCAGTCGATCGTGGGCCGCGTGGGTCGCTTCGCGAAGCGCCTCGCGAACGCTGGTCATGGCCGGGTAGGACCGAACAGGCGCTCGAAAATCGTGTCGACGTGTTTCAAATGATGGTCGAGATCGAACAGTCCTTCGAGTTCAGAATCGGTCAGTTTGGCGGTGACTTGCGGGTCGGCCTTCAGAAGGTCGAGCAAGGACAATTGGCCGTCGCTGTCCCACACCTTCATCGCGTTGCGCTGGACCAGTGCATAGCTTTCCTCGCGGGTCAGGCCAGCCTGGGTCAATGCAAGGAGAACCCGCTGCGAATGGATGAGCCCGCCCATGCGGTTGAGGTTCTTCTCCATCCGTTCGGGATAGACGAGCAGCTTGTCGATCACAGCGGACAGCCTTGCGAGCGCGAAATCGAGGGTGATGCAGGCATCGGGGCCAATGAACCGTTCGACCGAGGAATGCGAAATATCGCGCTCGTGCCACAAGGCGACATTCTCCATCGCCGGAAGCGCATAGCTGCGGACCATCCGCGCCAGGCCGGTTAGGTTTTCCGTCAGCACTGGGTTGCGCTTGTGGGGCATTGCGCTCGAGCCTTTTTGGCCCGGCGCAAAATATTCCTCGGCCTCCAGCACTTCGGTGCGCTGAAGGTGGCGGATTTCGACCGCAAGCCGTTCGATCGAGCTGGCGATAACTCCAAGCGTGGCGAAGAACATCGCGTGGCGATCGCGCGGGATGACCTGAGTCGACACCGGCTCGGGCTTGAGGCCGAGCTGGCGTGCGACATGTTCCTCCACCGACGGCGGGATGTTGGCAAAAGTACCGATCGCCCCCGAAACGGCACAAGTCGCGATATCCTCCCGCGCGTGCGCAAGCCGGGTCCGGTTGCGGTCCATCTCGGCCCACGCCTGGGCCAGCTTCAACCCGAACGTCGTCGGTTCGGCATGAATTCCGTGACTGCGGCCCATGGTCGGGGTCATTTTATGCTCGATTGCCCGGCGCTTGAGTACCGCGAGCAGCGCCTCCAAATCTTCAAGCAACAGGTCCGCGGACTGGGTCAACTGCACTGCGAGAGCGGTGTCCAGGACGTCTGAACTCGTCATTCCCTGGTGGAGCCAGCGTCGCTCCGGACCCAATTTTTCCCCGGCCCAGGTAAGAAACGCGATGACGTCGTGCTTGGTCACCGCCTCGATGGCATCGATCGCGGGCACATCGATGACGCCCAGGACGTCGGAATCGTAAGCTTTTCTAATGGTCGCGGCATCGTCCGCCGGGATCATTCCGATCTTGCCCATCGCTTCGGCGGCGAAGACTTCGATCTGCCACCAAATGCGATAGCGGTTTTCGGCCGACCAGATGGCCGACATTTGCGGTCGGGAATAGCGCGGTACCATGGCGCGGCGGCTAGCAGGACCGGCCGGTCCGGGCAATGCGTCAACTCGTCGGACCGTCCGTCGCCCGGTAATCTGGGATTCATTTTGGAGGGCGCACCCAGCACTCCCCCTATGGAGCGCGTGTGATGGACCTCAATTATTACTTTTATCGCCAGCAGGTCGAACGCAGCATGGCAGAGCAAGCCCGAAGCGAAGAGGCGCGCCGGGCCCACGACGGACTGGCAATGGTCTATGAATCGGCAATCACCCGGGCAACCGGGAGCGAAGACTTGTTCCGCGTAGGTCGCACGCGACCGGACTAAAGCAATCCTTGGGCGCGCAGGCTGGTCTGTCCTGCAGCACCGACGATGACATGGTCGTGGACGGTAACCCTCATGTGCTTCCCAGCCTCGACCAGATCGCGGGTAAGGCGGATGTCCGCCGACGACGGACTTGGATCGCCGCTCGGGTGATTATGGACGATGATCAAGGCCGTCGCGCCGACTGCGATGGCCCGGGCAATCACTTCGCGCACATGGACCGATGCTTCATCAACGCTGCCTTGCCAAAGCGCTTCGTTTGCAAGCAGCATGTTCTTCGCGTTGAGGAACAGGACCCGGACTTCCTCGACTCGCTTGTGCGCCATCGCGACCCTGAGATAGGCCGCCAGCGCATCGCTGGAGGAGAGGACCGGGCGGGCCTCGACCTGGGCTTCGAGCATTCGAAGTGCCGCAGCTTCCGCGATCTTGAGCGCTGCGACGCAAGCGTCCGACAGGCCTTCTTTCTTCAGGACCTGGGCAGGGGCGGCAAGCAGCGGTCCGATTCCACCGAAATCCTGGATAAGGTTTTTCGCCATCGGCTTGGTGTCGACGCGCGGGATCGTTAGCGACAGGAGATATTCGACCAGTTCGTAATCGTGAAAGCCCTTGGGGCCGGCTTCGAGCAGCCGGTGGCGAAGCCGTGCCCGGTGTCCGCCATTTCCGGACTTGCCGGCAATCGGGGCAAGCTCGTTCACACGCAGACCCTTTCGTGCGTCGTACCGAGCAGAAAGGACTAGACCACAATGGCCCGGCCATGGAAAGGGTCAAGACGCTTCTGGAACGGTTCAGGAGGACAGTGGTTGAAAGCGCTTGATGGCGCAGCGTGAAGAGTGGGGAAATGACGTGATCGTCGTCCGGCGCAGGGGCTGGGCCTTTTGGGTCAAGGCAGCGCTTGCCGTGCTGGTCGCAATCATCGTTCTAATCGCGATCATTGTCTGGACTGGTCGGCGGGGAATTGCGGATCGGACCATTCAGGCCGAACTGCGCAAGCGCGGGGTCGCTGCAAGTTATACGCTGGAACGCGTCGGTCTTGGAACGCAGGAAGTCCGTGACCTGGTGATCGGCGATCCGGCAGACCCGGACTTGGTCGCCCGCCATGCGGTGATCGAGACTCGGATCAAGCTGAACGGCACGGTCGATATTTACCGTATTTGGGCGCGCGGCGTGCGTCTTAAAGGCGAACTGGTCGGCGGAAAAGTCCATTGGGGTGAGATCGACAAGCTCCTGCCGCCGCCGTCGGGCAAACCGTTCCAATTGCCGAATTTCGCGCTCGACGTCGCTGACGCCAGCATCTCCTTGCGGACTCCGTTCGGACCCGTGGGGATCGGGCTGGTGGGTTCGGGGCGACTGACGGGCGGGTTTGCCGGTCACGCGGCGGTCAAGGCGCCCCGTCTCGATCCGGGCGAATGTGTTGCCACGAACTTCATGGCGTCGGTCAAGGTCAAGATCGAAGCGCGCCACCCCCTGCTTGACGGCCCGGTGACGATGGACCGTTTCGCCTGTCCACAGAGCGATTTTTTGCTCGATGCGCCGCGCTTCGATGCCAAGGCCCGCTTCGATGAAAGCTTCACCCAAGTCGATGGCACAAGCCGAATGGCGATCCGCCAGCTGACTGCCGGTGCCAACGGGCTTGCGCTGGTCGGCGGCAAAATGTCGTTCGCTGGATTGATCAATGATGTACGCGGCGCCGTACAGCTTGGCGCGCAGCGTTCCCGGCTTGCGGCCGTCACTGCCGACACCACGCGCATCGACGCGCGCTACGCCTTTGGACTGGGCAGCGGTAAACTTGCCCTGGTCGGAAAGTTCGGCGCCAACGGTGGCAATCTCGACGACCAGGTCCACGGCGCGGTGACACGGCCGCTGCGATCGGCCGCGAACAGTCCCTTGGGTCCGGTCGCGACCGCAATCGCGGCGGCGGTTGAGCGGACCGCGAACCGGTTCGACATCGCCGGCAACTTGCGCGTTGTGAACGGCCCGAGAGGCGGCGGTGCGCGGATCGACCAGGCGACAGTCCGCGGCCCCGGCGGCGCTCTGGTCCGCATCGGCGGCGGCACTGGTCTGACCTATTATTGGCCAAGTGGAATGATGCGCGTGGACGCCACGATTGCGACTTCGGGCGGCGGACTTCCGGAAGGCAAGATGGTCTTGGAGCAGTTGAGCCCCAATGATCCGATGCGAGGCACCGCGACCTTTGCAGCCTATGAAGCGAAGGGAAGCCGACTGACGCTTTCCCCGGTGCGTTTCTCGGGCGCGCTCGACGGCTCGACCCGGATTTCCACAATTGCGATGCTCGACGGGCCGTTCCCCGACGGCCGGGTCAAGCGATTGCGCGTGCCGGTCGAGGCGCTGAGCGGTCCCGGCGGCTTTGCGTTTGGTCTAAGGTGCGCGAACCTGAGCTTCGATTCCGCGCGGTTCGGGAGCCTGTCGCTCGGGCGCACCGCAATCCCGGTGTGTCCGCGCGGATCGGCGATCTTCACCAGCACGCGGGGTGCCAATGCCCGGATCGGGGCGACTGCGCTGAACGGGCAATTGGGTAGTGCGCCGTTCCGCCTGTTGACCAGCGCAGGCACGTTCGAGGGCGAAAAGTTTGCGCTTTCCAACGTGCGCAGCCGGATCGGCAGCGCAAGCGCACCGGTCGTGATCGACATGACCCGGCTGAACGGCGATTTCGCCGGGTCAGGGATCAGCGGAACATTCGCCGGGGCCGAGGCGATGATCGGCAACGTCCCAATCCGATTGAGCGACGCCGACGGACGCTGGAAGCTCTATCGCGGTGACCTAGACGTGTTCGGCGCTTCGACACTCACCGACCGATCGGACAATCCGCGTTTCTACCCGATGCGCAGCCCCGACCTTCACCTGCGGCTGGCGAATAACCGGATTACTGCCGAAGGTACGGTCCAGCTGAAGCCCAACGGTCGGAAGGTCATGGACGTCACGGTCGAGCACAGCCTGGCAAGTGGTGAGGGGCACGCCAACCTGCTGGTCGGCGGCCTCGATTTCGGGCCGAATTTCCAGCCCCACGATGTCACGCGCCTTACCCAGGGCGTGATTGCACTGGTCGATGGCACGATCCGCGGGCAGGGCCGGATCAACTGGTCCCGTTCGGGCAAGGTGACGTCCAGCGGGGATTTCACCACCGCCGATCTTGACCTTGCTGCACCGTTTGGCCCGGTCGACGGGATCAGCGGGACGATCCATTTTACCGATCTTTTGGGTCTCCAGACCGCCCCGGGACAAACGCTTTCGATCGCGGCGATCAACCCCGGTATCCTGGTCGAGAACGGCGAAGTGAAATATACCGTCCTGCCGGGGCAATTGGTAAAGATCGAACGCGGCGAATGGCCATTCATGGGCGGGCGCCTGATCCTGCATGAAACGGTGCTCAATTTCGCTCGGCCAACCGCGAAACGTCTGACTTTCGAAGTCGTCGGTTTCGATGCCCACACCTTTGTCAGTCACCTTGGGTTCGCAAGCATCGACGCCGAAGGGACGTTCGACGGGGTGCTACCGATGATCTTCGATGAAAACGGTGGGCGCATCGTCGGCGGCAAGCTGACTGCACGGCCCAGTGGCGGCCGACTCAGTTATACCGGAGCGGTCGAACGGGCGCGGCTTGGGTTAATGGGCGAATTCGCGTTCGATGCGTTGCGCGACCTCAAGTTCAAATCGATGGTCATCCGCCTGGACGGTGACCTTGCCGGTGAATTCCTGACCCGCGCGCAGGTCGAGGGCGTGGGTCTTGGTGAGACCAAGGCGGCCAATTTCCTGCGTGCGGTCTATAACCTGCCGATCAACCTCAACCTGACGATTCGCGGGCCGTTCCGCGCGTTGATCGCCACATCCAAGTCGTTCAGCGACCCGCGCAACATGTTGTCGAACGTGCTCGACACCCCGCTCGATTCGATTCCCGGGATCGTGACCGAGGTTCGGCGCATTTCGGAACAGGAAAAGCAGACCCAGACGCCGCCCGCGGCACCGGTGATCACTGATGTCACACTCGACCCCAAGAAGACGGACCAATGAAGGAAAGCGCCATGCCCACTATCGCCTTGAGGCCCAGCCTGCTGGCTGCAGCCATGATCGCCGCGCCGCTAGCCGGATGTATTTCGGTCAAGGCACCGGAAAAGCCGATCGAGATCAATCTGAACGTCACGATCCGCCAGGAAGTGCTGGTCAAGCTCCAGCGGGACGTCGAAAAACTGATCAACGAGAACCCCCAGGCGTTCCCGGAACAGCCGCCGCAATGACCCGCTTCCTGATTGCAGTGGCGCTGGTTGCTTGTTCGGCCGCCCCGGCGTTGGCCCAGACTGCTGCGCTTGACGCGGCGCGCGCCCGGGGCGCGGTGGGCGAACGTTACGATGGCTATATGGGGATTGCAGCACCGGTAAGCGACCAGGTCGTTCGTGATGTCGGGCGCGTGAACATCGAGCGCAAGGCGCTGTACGCCAGGCTGGCGCAGCAAAAAGGCGTATCGCTGAGCGAGGTCGGGATTACTGCGGGCTGCACCATGCTTGGCCGGGTGGGCGCAGGCCAGTCCTACCTGTGGGCGGACGGGGTGTGGCATCGCCGCGCGGCTGGAGCGGCGCCGCCGGTGCCTTCTTATTGTGCCTGAGGACCGGCTTTACTGGGCCGGTTCGAAACTGGCCCGGTAGGGCGATTTCATCGCCGCGATCATGTCTTCGCCGACCGGCATCTCGATATCGTAGTCGCCTTCGACATAGGGGCCCGCGACGTAAGGATCGGCGTGGACCAGAATGAAAGTCACAGGGCTGCCGCCATCCTTTTCTGACGGGATCAGCGCAAGTTCCGACCATTCAGGACATTTGTTGAAGGGATCGTCGGCCGACGCGGTGCCATTGCCCTGGCCGCCATTGTCCCTGCGGCTCGAACGCTCGGCATCGAGCGCTGCGCAATAGGTCGAGCGGAAGTTGACCGGGATCCCGGCCGCGCCGTCGCCGAACAAGTCCGTGAAGGCGATTTTCGCCCGTTTAGTCTTGTCCCACAACAATGCCCGGGTGCCGTGATTCGGGTGGGCGCCGCCGGTGAACGTGCTCCACTCAAGCGAAAGGCTCATGAGTTGATCCGTATCGGCCGCGACATGGGCGGTGAGATAATCCTCATATGGCGCCAGCGGTGCGCCCATCTTCGCGCGTTGGGTCCAGTCGGCCTTGGCCTGGCTGAGAAGCTTTTCGCGGTCGGCGACCGCGGGATTGCGGATGGCATCGGCGAGTTCCGGGATCGCCGCGACTTTCGCAGGATATTCTAGCGACCAGTCGAGATATTGATTTTTGAACTTCAGGCTTTCCGGTTTGGCCGCGATGCTATTGTCGAGATCCGCGGCGGCCAGGTTATTGGCAGCATCGGGGGCGGACTGGCTGCCGCATGCCGCGAGTGCAAGCAGGGCGAAAAAGGTGAGGGGCGTAGAGCGTCGCATCGTCGCTTGATGACATGTCCGTGGCACCCTGCAAAGAGTGAAGTGCACCGGAGCATTCACCAACGACGGCCAGCCGCGTGAACCCGTGCGCGGTTGACTAAGCGCGCCCCGCTTCATAAAGGGGCCGCGCCCTGGCGGAATCATCTTTCGCCATGTCCTTCGCCTTTGCCTAATTGCCGTGCCTTTGGGCCTCGGCGACGCACAGGGAGAAACATGGAAGAAGACGAAACCGGGCAGGTCCCAAAGCTCCCAGAGGATGCACGGCTCAATTCGCTCGAAGAGCGGCTCGCGCGGGTGCAGGCAACGGAAGCCAAGCGGACCAGGAAAGTGCAGACCACCGATGTCAATGAACGGCTCGGCGGTCAGGTCCTTTCCTATCTTATCGGTGGCCTTTTGGGCGGGGCGCTGATTGGGTGGGTGCTCGACCGGATGTTGGGCACGGGGCACCTATTGCTCATCGTCATGCTGGTGCTTGGCACTCTTGGCGGGATGTGGAGCATCGTCAAACTTGCCAACCGGCGGCCGTAATCAGCCGTCGGTTCATTGTAAGGAAGTTGGTCTGAAGTGTCGGCGGAAAGCGGAAAAATCGATCCGATGCACCAGTTCACGGTCGAACCCTTGTTCGGCCAGGACTGGCAGCTCATGGGCCATTCGATCGCCTTCACCAACAGTTCGCTTTGGATGGCGTTGACGTTCCTGGTGGTCAGCGGCTTTGTCCTTCTGGGCATGAAGCGCGACCTGGTTCCCGGCCGCTGGCAGATGGCGGTCGAAGGAATCACCGGCTTCATCACCGACATGATGGATTCCAATGTCGGCCCTAAGGGTCGTAAGTACGTGCCCTACGTCTTTTCGCTGTTCATGTTCATCCTGTTCGCCAACATGCTTGGGCTGCTGCCGACGGCCTTGTTCGGCGTTCACGCCTTCACCGTTACCAGCCACCTGACCGTCACCGGCGTACTGGCGATGATCACCTTCGCGATCGTCGTTATCGTCGGGTTCTGGACCCACGGTCTTCATTTCTTCAGCCTGTTCGTTCCCCACGGCACGCCGCTGTTGATGATTCCGCTTATTTTCATCATCGAGCTGGTCAGTTTCCTGGTTCGCCCGTTCAGCCTGGCGTTGCGACTGTTCGTCGCGATGACCGCTGGCCACGTGCTTTTGGAAGTGCTTGCAAGCTTCGTCGTCAATGCTGGCCAGGCGGGCGTGATCACCACGGCCATGGTATCACTTCCCAGCTTGTTGCTGATGATCGCCATATCGCTGCTGGAGATCCTGATCGCGGCGATCCAGGCTTATGTTTTCGCGCTACTCGCGTCATTCTATCTCAATGACGCGATCAATCTTCACTAGTCGCTTTCTCAACCAACGATTTCACACAAGGAGTAAACATCATGGACGCAGAAGCTGGTAAGCTGATCGGTGCAGGTCTCGCCGCGATTGGCGTTGGTATGGCCGCGCTGGGCGTGGGCAACATCTGGGGCTCGTTCCTCGGCAACGCGCTTCGTAACCCGGCAGCAGCCGACAGCCAGCAGGGTCGCCTGTTCATTGGCTTCGCCGTGACCGAGCTTCTCGGGCTGCTGGCGTTCGTCGTCGCGATGATCCTGCTGTTCGTCGCCTAAGCACTACTGAACGAAAGCTCTAAGGGAGCGTTTTCGATGCCCCAGATCGCCCAGATCGGCGACACCTATTTCTCGCAGCTGTTCTGGCTGTTGATCTTCTTCGGCGCGATGGTTGCCGTCGTGGGTTACGGGATGATGCCCAAAATCCAGTCGACCGTCGATCTTCGCGACGACAAGATCGAGAAGGACTTAGCGCTTGCCCAGTCCGCTCGGGAAGAGGCTGAGGCGAAGGAGGCTTCGTGGCGCGCCAAGATGGACGAGGCGCGCGCCGAAGCGGCCCGCCTGACCCAGGACGCCAAGGCGAAGAGTGCCGCGGCGACCGAGGACAGGGTTGCCAAGGCCGCCGACATGCTGAGCCGAAAGATCGAGGCTGCCGAAGCGCAGGTGCGCGCGTCGGCAGACGCTGCCCGGGTGGAGATCGAAAAGGTCGCTGCGGATTCGGCACAGCAGATGGTCGAACGGCTGACCGGGCTCAAGGTCGATGCCAAGCTCGCCGCGCAGGCGGTAAAGGCCGAGCTCAATGGCTGAGGAGCAAATGAGCGATACCACCCATGCCTCGACCGAGGTAGCGACCCACGGCCCCGAGGAGCCGATGGCGTTCTATCTCAACCCCGCATGGTTTGTCGGCCTGGCCATGGCGGTCGTGTTCGTAATCTTCTTCTGGAAGAAGGTGCCGGGCGCTATCGGCAAGGCCCTCGACAGCAAGATCGCGCAAATCCGCGAACAACTTGCCGAGGCTGAGGCGCTGCGCGCCGATGCCGAAGCCCTGAAGGCTGAATATGAGGCCAAGTCCAAGTCAGCTGACAAGGAGCGCAAGGCGATGCTGAAGCGCGCTGAAAAAGAGGCCGAGGACATTGTTGCCAAAGCCGCGTCGGACGCAGCGCTGCTGGTAGAGCGCCGGACCAAGATGGCCGAGGACAAGATCGAAGCCGAGCAACGCCAGGCAATATCTGACCTCAAGGCCGCGACGGCCAACGCCGCGACACAGGCCGCCGCGAAGCTGATTGCCGAGAAGAACGACGCCGCGAGCGACAAAAGGCTTATCGACGCGGCGATCGGCGCGATCGGCAAGAACTAGCCTGGCGGCTCACCACCAACATAAAAAACGCCGCGGCTGACCACCGCGGCGTTTTTCGTTTGGCTTGCGGGTCGCTTTACTGGCTGTGCTGCGAACCCGGCTGGCTTACGCCTTCAAGCGCTTCGCTGGCGATTGTGGTGGTTGCCTCTCGGCTGAGGTCGCCGAGGCTGACCATCCCCCTTAGGCATGAATCGCTATCGACGACGGGCAGTCGGCGCACCTGCGCATTGCTCATCATCGTTGCGACCTGTTCGACATCATCGTCGATATTGGCCGAGATGACGTCGCTGGTCATCAGTTCGCTGACCTTGGTATCCGGGCCATAGCCCTTGGCGACGCCGCGCACTGCGATGTCCCGGTCGGTGATCATTCCGATCAGCTTGTCGCCGTCGGTTACGGGAATCGAGCCGGTGTCGGCGCTGAGCATGAAGCTAGCCGCCTGTTCCGCGCTGTCGGTGGCACAGACCTGCTTGACATCGGTGGTCATGATTTCGCTGATTTTCATTTTGGATCTCCCTCGTTGTAGGTGCTGCATGGCCAACGGTTGAGGGAGCCCTTTTTTCCGCCGCTCAGGGAAGGTTTTCGGTCAGGAGGTCATAGGTCGCGACCAGCTCGTCCTTCTGATTGAAGATTTCGACTGCCCAACGCACCACGCCCGTGTCCTCGCTCTTGAGGCTTTTGGAGCGCACGGTCAGCTCAACGCGCATCGCATCGCCGGGATATAGCGGGGTAAGGAACCGCAGATTTTCCAGGCCGGTATTGGCAAGCACGGGTCCGGGGTCGGGATCGACGAACAGTCCAGCGGCAAAACTCAAGACCAGATACCCATGGGCCACCCGACCCTCGAAGATTGGGGAGGCTTTCGCGGCTTCATCGTCCATGTGCGCGTAAAAAGTATCGCCGGTGAATTTGGCGAAATGCTCGATATCTTCCAGCGTCACCGTCCGGCTCTTGGTCTTGAGCGTATCGCCGATGTGGAGATCGCGCATCCGCTTGCGAAACGGATGGCTGTCGATCACCTGTTTGGGAGCACCGGGAATATATTGCTCGGAAATCGCCGCTATCATTGCGGGGGTCGACTGGATCGCGGTGCGCTGCATGTAATGCTTGACCCCGCGAATGCCGCCCATCTCTTCACTTCCGCCGGCCCGCCCCGGCCCGCCGTGGACCAGGACCGGCAGTGGGGAGCCATGCCCGGTGCTTTCCCTAGCGTTGTCGCGATTGATGACCAGCATGCGCCCATGGAACGCGGCCGCGCCCTGGATGAACAAGCGGGCTTCTTCCGGTGCATAGGAAAACAGCGAAAGCGCCAGGCTTCCCATGCCGCGATTGGCGAGGGCGACCGCGTCGGCCATGTCGCGGTAGGGCATGATGGTGCTGACCGGACCGAACGCTTCGACGTCGTGGACCGCTTCGGCTTCCCACGGATTATCGGCGCGCAGCAGGCAGGGCTGCATGAACGCCCCGCCGTCGGGTCCCACCGGTGCGTCGGGGTCGCCGGAAACGATCCGGGCGCCGCTTGCAACCAGCTTGGCGATTTGGCCGCGGACATCCGCGCGCTGTCCGCAACTGACGAGTGCACCCATCCGGCTGGCATCGTCGCGCGGGTCGCCGACCACGGTCTTGCCAAGCCGGTCGCGGATCGCCTCCTCCACCGCGTCGAGGAATTCGGCGGGTGCCATTGCGCGGCGGATCGCGGTGCATTTTTGGCCCGCCTTGACCGTCATTTCGTTGACGACTTCCTTGACGAACAGGTCGAATTCGGGGGTTCCGGGGGCCGCGTCGGGTCCAAGGACGCTGGCATTCAAGCTGTCCTGTTCAGCGACGAACTTGACGCTTTCGCGAAGCACGACCGGGTGGCTTTTCAACTTGTTCGCGGTCGACGCAGAACCGGTGAAGCTGACGACATCCTGCCCGCCCAAATGATCGAACAGGTCGCCGACACTGCCCACGATCAGCTGTAGCGCGCCTTCCGGGACGAGGCCGGTTTCGATCATGATCCGGAATGCCGCTTCGCACAGGTAGGCGGTCGAACTGGCCGGTTTGACGATTGCCGGCATCCCGGCAAGCAACGTCGGACCCAGTTTCTCAAGCATTCCCCACACCGGAAAGTTGAACGCGTTGATGAGCACCGCGGCGCCGCGGTGCGGAGTGTAAATATGCTGGCCGATGAAGCTTCCGGATTTCCCGAGCGGTTCGACCGGACCGTCGAGCAGGACATGGGCGTCGGGAAGCTCACGCCGGCCCTTGGACGAGAAGGACAGGAGGGTCATCGCTCCGCCCTCGATGTCGATCCAGCCGTCCTTGCGGGTAGCGCCGGTCATCGGGTTGAGATCGTACAACTCTTCCTTGCGCTCCATGATCGCGAGCCCCAGGCCCTTGAGCATGCGCGCCCGGTCATGGAACGTCATCTGACGCAGGGCGGGACCGCCGACGGTCCGCGCGTGGTCCAGCATCGCTTTGAAGTCGACCCCGCCCGAGCCGGTGGTTGCAACGATGCTTCCATCGATTGCGCTGGCGATATCGGAAAGACCGCTGTCGCCGGCAATCCACCGGTCGCGTTCGTAGTTCAGTAGCTGGCGAGTTTTCATCTCAGTCCTTGAGCATGGTGAAAGCGTGGTTGCGGGCGATCGGCTGGCTGGTCGACAAACCGCCGTCGACGACCAAAGCGTGGCCGTTGACATAACTTGCCTCGTCGGAGGCTAGGAACAGGGCAGCATTGGCAATTTCAAGGGGCTGTCCGCCGCGGCGCAGGGGGTTGAGTTCGCCGATACGCTGTTCCTGGCCGCGGCTGCGCGCTGCATCGTACATGAAGGCGGTCATCCCGGTCTCGATCAGGCCGGGGCAGATGGCATTGACCCTGATCCCCGAACCGCCAAGCTGCTGGCACGCATTCTTGACCAGGTTGATGACCCCGGCCTTGCTTGCGGAATAGGCCGCGCCCCCAGCGCCCGAGGCTAGTCCCGCGACGCTTGCAGTGCAGATTATCGATCCGCCTGCGGTCATCGCTGGCGCGGCATATTTGATTGCCATGGCACAGCCGATAAGGTTGATCCGCAGCACGTCAGCCCAGTCCTGTTCGGTCTGTTGCGAAAGCGTGGCAAGCCCGCCCGAGACGCCGGCGTTGGCGAAAAAGACGTCGAGTTGGCCGTGTTCGCCGATCACCTTTTCGACCAGTTCTTTGACGCCCGCTTCGGATCCCGCATCGCAGCGCGCATCGGCGCCGGGGTCAAGGTCCGCCCCGACCACCGTTGCACCATGCTTGCGAAACAGCGCGGCGCTTTCCTTGCCAATGCCCGATGCCGCCCCGGTGACGATCGCGACCTTGCCTTCCAGTCTCTTTGCCATTCGCCAACCCATAGCGGCGCGCGTGGGGCTGTGATAGCCGACGGAAATGGATTTTGCCCTTTCCCCCGCCGAAACCCAGTGGCGCGATCGCGTTCGGGACTTCATCGACACCCACGTGCGGCCCAATGTGGCAACCTATCATGAACAGCAGCGCGCGGGCGAACGGTGGAAGGTCCTGCCGGTCATCGAACAGCTGAAGGCCAAGGCAAAAGAGCAGGGGCTGTGGAACCTGTTCATGCCGCCCGGCCACGGTGCGACCCCGGTCGACGACAGTTTTGAGTTTGACGGCCCGGCGCTGTCCAACCTCCAATACGCATTTTGCGCCGAAGAAATGGGCCGGATCCACTGGGCGTCGGAGGTCTTCAATTGCTCCGCTCCTGATACCGGCAACATGGAGGTGCTGCACCGGTACGGAACCCGCGACCAGAAGGACGAATGGCTGGCCCCGCTGATGGCGGGAACGATCCGCTCCGCTTTCCTGATGACCGAGCCCGGTGTGGCATCTTCGGATGCAACCAACATCGAATGCCGGATCGCGCCCGATGGCAATGGTTATGTCGTCAATGGCCGCAAATGGTGGTCGAGTGGTGCTGGCGATCCGCGTTGCAAGGTCGCGATCCTGATGGGCAAGACCGACCCTGACGCCGACACTCACCAGCAACAATCGATGCTACTGATGCCGATGGAATCCGAAGGAGTGACGATCGAGCGCCACCTGCCGGTGTTCGGTTACGACGACGCGCCGCACGGGCACATGGAGATCAAGCTCGACAATGTCCGCTTGCCGGGCTCTGCGGTATTGCTTGGTGAGGGACGCGGGTTCGAAATTGCGCAAGGTCGGCTGGGGCCGGGGCGAATACACCATTGCATGCGCACCATCGGTGCCGCCGAGGAAGCGCTGGAGGCGATGGTCAAGCGGCTGATCGGCCGGACTGCGTTCGGCAAGCCCATCGTGCAGCAGGGCGTATGGGAAGAACGCATCGCCAACGCGCGGATCGATATCGAAATGACGCGGCTATTGTGTCTCAAGGCCGCCGACATGATGGACAAGGCCGGAAACAAGGCCGCCAAGGGCGAGATCGCGATGATCAAGGTCGCCGCTCCGATCATGGCCTTGAAGGTAATCGACGATGCCATCCAGGCGTTCGGTGCGGCCGGGGTCAGCGAGGATTTCCCCCTCGCGATGGCCTATGCGCATATCCGCACGCTGAGGATCGCCGACGGTCCCGACGAAGTCCACCGGCGGGCAATCGCGCGGCTGGAAATGAAGAAATATCGGTGAGCGACGACGCGATTGACCTGGACCGCCTCGGCAATTGGCTGGAAGCCAATGTCGCCGACTTTGCAGGACCCTTCACGCTCGAAAAGTTCCCATCCGGTCAGTCCAATCCGACCTATAGCATCACCGCACAATCGGGAGATTACGTGCTGCGCCGAAAACCGTTCGGCGACCTGCTTCCAAGCGCTCACGCAGTTGACCGCGAATATCGCTTGCTGTGCGCACTTGCGCCGCAGGGTTTCCCGGTGCCGGTGCCGTTTGCGCTGTGTCAGGATCCGGCGGTCATCGGCGCGATCTTCTACGTTATGGAGCGTGCGCCCGGGCGCGCCTTTTTCAACGGGGCGTTGCCTGGCCATCAAGGCTTCGAGCGGCGCGCGATGTACGAAGCAGCTGGTCGATACACTTGCCGATCTGCACGTCATCGATGTCGCAGCGTCCGGACTTTCCGACTTTGGAAAGCCGGGCAATTATTTCGAACGGCAGGTGAAGCGCTGGACCCGGCAATATCGCGACAGCCAGACAGACGAATTGCCGGCGATGGAAAAATTGATCGAATTCCTGCCACGCACACTTCCCGGCCAGCAGCGCGTGTCTGTAGTTCACGGCGATTATCGCATCGACAACGTGTTGTTCGAAGACGGCGAACTGACCGCCGTGCTCGACTGGGAACTGGCGACCCTGGGCGACCCACTGGCCGATTTTTCCTACCTTGCGATGCAATGGCACATGCCCGCCGATGGCCTTGGCGCGGGGCTGGCTGGCCTTGACCTCCAGGCGCTTGGCATTCCACCGCTGGATGAAGTGGTGGAGCGTTACTCGGCGCGTTCAGGGGTTGCGGTGGAGGGTCGGCTCGACTGGTACTTCGCCTATAACCTGTTCCGGCTTGCGGGCATCGTCCAGGGCATCAAGAAGCGCGTTATCGATGGCACCGCGAGCAATGCCAAGGCCGCAGAAATGGCCAGGAAAGTGCCGATGCTGGCCGACACTGCCTGGCAATTCGCGGTCAAGGCAGGGGCTTAGCGCCCCTTGAACTGCGGTTCGCGCTTTTCCAGGAAAGCGGCGACGCCCTCCCGATAATCCTCGGAAAAGCCCAGACGGCGCATTTCGTCGCGCTGCAGGTCCAGTTCCTGGTCGAGGGTGCGCGACCAGCTTGAGCGGATGATCCGTTTAATCGCGGCCTGTCCGAGCGGGGGCAACGCCGC
Organism: uncultured Alphaproteobacteria bacterium; assembly: GCA_963703115.1. Classification (GTDB taxonomy): domain Bacteria; phylum Pseudomonadota; class Alphaproteobacteria; order Sphingomonadales; family Sphingomonadaceae; genus Sphingomicrobium. The sequence goes on along the minus strand of OY969788.1, from coordinate 1,478,308 downwards.
GAGTTTCATCGCAAGCGCATCCACTTCATCGTCAAGGGCTTCATCCTCGACGCATTTCCAGATCAGTCCCCATTCGGCAGCTTTTTCGGCCAATAAGGGTTCGCCCGATAACGCCAGTCCAAGTGCCCGCTGCTGGCCGACAAGGCGGGGCAGGTGCCAGCTTCCGCCGCTGTCCGGGATCAGCCCCAGCGCGGAAAAGCTTTGGATGAACTTGGCGCTTTTGGCGGCGATCGTGATGTCGCAGGCAAGGGCAATGTTGGCGCCGGCACCCGCCGCCACCCCGTTGACCTTTGCGATGACCGGCTGGGGAAGCGATGCAAGCGCGCGGATCAGGGGGTTCCAACTTTCCTCGACCGTTGCGCCCAGGTCGACCTTTTCCCCCGGCGCGACAGCACGGTCGTTGAGGTCCTGTCCGGCGCAAAACCCGCGTCCAGCGCCGGTCAGCACGACCACCCGCGCATCGCCCAGCTGGTCCAGCGCATCGCGCAGCTCGGCGTGCATCGCCCGGGTGAAACTGTTGAGCCGGTCGGGCCGGTTGAGCGTGATGGTCGCGACGTCCGCGCCGCGCTGGAAGTCGATGGTCTGATACGTCACTGGCCCTTGCTCCTTGTCGCGGGACATCCGACATTGGGGCGTGAAGGACAAGGGGCGGGAAATCATTTCGGCGCGGAACCGATTGACCGCGCGCTGGTTCTGCGAGGATGTTGCTGATCACCGTTAGTGCGCTTGCGCAGGCCATCACTGCCGACGTCCCGGCGGAACTTCCGACGATCCAGTTCAAGGCCCACGTCAAGGCGCGCTCGCTGACAATCGAGAAACGGGGCGACGTCTCGTTAGAGGTCACCGGCAACGGTCGAAAGGTCGTCGCGGTCGAGGCGCCCGATGTGAATGGCCGCGCGGTCATTCCCAATCCGGTGATCGACTTCGACGCCAAGGTTTATCTCGAAGACCCGCAGAATTCCGCTGAGCCGGCTGCGCCGCCGGGCAATTAAGCGGGCCAGATGAATAACAGGGAGAGTTTCATGCGTACCAAATCCACGTTGCTTGCACTTGCCGCTTCCAGCTTGATCGCCTCGCCCGCTTATGCCCAGACAGCAAAGACCACGGCGCGGCCCGCGAATTCGACCCAGCTTGCGCAACAGGTAAGTTCGGGAAGCGACCAGCCCGATGTCCTTCTCGATATTCCCAATCTAAGTGTTGGTGAGCTGACCATCGAGGTCGACAAACTCACCGCCAACATCTCACTCGACGCGCGGCTTGCCAATTTGCTCAAGCTGACCGCTGGCGCGGACGTGAACATCGACAAGGTCAAGATCGGTCTCAAGGACGTCCAGGCGACCGCGACCCTGGTCGTACGGCTCGATAATGTTCGCGCGATAATTGAGCGCACACTTCAGACACTCGACAACAATCCTCAGATCGTCAGCGGCTTGCTACAGACTGTCGACAATACCGTTGGCACGGTCGGCGGGGTTGCCAATAATGCGGTAGGAACGGTCGGCGGCATCGCCACCAGCCTGTTGCGCAGCGGACAGGTGCTCGACCTCGCCAAGGCTGGCCTGACCCAGGTGTCACGGACTGCAGCAAGCAATGGCCAGACGGTTGTTCGTGCACGCGATGGCGCCGGACGATTAGTCGACATCGTCGTCGACCGTGCCAACAAGGTCGTATCAAGCACGCGCGTCCCGGGTTGATGCGTGGGGTCTTGTCCCCCGCATCGATCCGATTAGGACCCCTGTCATGGATAAAGACAAGCTAGCGCGGGAAGTCGCCGCGACGATGTACGCGGCCGAAGGCACAGGTCCGGCGTGGGGAATGACGATCGAGGAAGTCCGCGCCGGCTATGCCCGCGTATCGATGCCGCTTCGGGATGACATGCTCAACGGCCATCGAACCGCTCACGGCGGGGTGATTTTTGCCCTTGCCGATACTGCCTTTGCCTATGTCTGCAATGGCGCGAACGACACCAGCGTCGCCGCTTATTGCACGATCACCTTCCTCGCGCCGGCGGGCGCGGGCGAAGTGCTGGTAGCCGAGGCCGAGGAAATCCTGCGCGAAGGCCGAACCGGAATGACCCGGTGCGCAATTCGCACCGAAGGTGGACGACGGATCGCGGAATTTACCGGCACCAGCCGAACCGTCGGCGGTCACATTATCGCGGACGCTGGATGATCATCAGCCGCCTAGGATAGCGTCGCAGCGACCGCTTGTTGTCGCCACAATTTTCGAAGCTAATTGTGACCACTGGGTCGAGGGCGCGCACCACCTCGACCAGGTCGCCATCGGGATAGGCCCAACTCATCGCTTTGGCCCGCCGGGCGCGTGGGGCGTGGAGGAACTGCACCAGTGCGACTGCGCCGGGCTTGGCGATGAGGGTGAGCAGACGCTGGAAGTAGGTCGGCAATTCATTGTCCGGGACGTGTTGCAGGACCGCGTTCGAAATAACGACATCAGCGCCCCAGGCCGAAGCAGCCTCGATCGTCTGATCGCTGATCACCCCCAGTCGGGGCGCCTTGGTGGCGAACGCTTCTTCCCCCAGTATCTCAAGCCCCTCGGTGAAGAATGTGTCGGTAACGTCGAGGCCCCAGTAATCGCCGCGGTTGAGCAGATTGATCGCGTGCTGGCCGATGCGCAGCGCGCCGCAGCCAAAATCGATCAGCTTCATTCCCGGCTTGATGTTCCCGTGATGAAAATACATCTGCCAATGATCCCGGCCGCGATCGCTGAAATTGTCCGGGTCCCAGTGCACCTTGTTCCCGGTCTCGGCATCGAAGCCGCGGGCACCCAATGTGGGATGGGCGACGCCGCGGGTGGTTCGCTGGCGCACCTGGTGGACGTAGTAATCGCTGAACGAGGCGTTGGGACGGTCGTTGCGCCACGCCCGGTATTTGCGGTCGGCAAGTATCCTGCCTAACGCCATTCCCAGGCGCGATCGCTGAAGGCGAAGCCTGATTGCCGCGAAATCAACGGCGCGGGTGAGAATGCGCGAATGGCGGAAGAAATCATGGCTCACGGATTTTTATCCTCGCAAGAGATCGGGCGCGCGATGGGCGCCAGATTGGCTTTCTTGCAGACAAACGGAAACATCAGGGCATCCCTTGGTTTGATGAGCGTGAATTTCGAGGCTAGACAGGTCCAATGTACACGACAGAACTTCAGCGATCCAAAAAGGTCGAAAATATCGAGGACCCGAAGCTGCTCGAAGCGTTCGAAGCGCGGGTCGCCGCAGACGAATTCATTGAGCCCAAGGATTGGATGCCGGAGGCTTATCGCCGCACCTTGACCCGGCAGATCAGCCAGCACGCGCACAGCGAAATCGTCGGCATGCTTCCTGAAGGCAACTGGATCACCCGCGCACCTTCGATGCGGCGCAAGATGATCCTGCTTGCCAAGGTGCAGGACGAGGCAGGCCACGGGCTCTACCTTTATTGCGCTGCCGAAACGCTTGGCACCAGCCGCGAGGAAATGATCGACGCGCTTCACTCGGGCAAGGCAAAGTACAGCACGATTTTCAATTATCCGACGCTGACTTGGGCCGACATCGCGGCGATTGGCTGGCTGGTGGACGGCGCAGCGATCATGAACCAGGTTCCGCTACAGCGGACCAGTTATGGCCCCTATGCCCGGGCGATGGTTCGCGTGTGCAAGGAAGAAAGTTTTCACCAGCGCCAGGGCTATGAAGCGATGATGGCGCTTGCCCAGGGCACGCCGGAACAGAAGCGCATGGCACAGGATGCGTTCAACCGCTGGTGGTGGCCGTCGCTGATGATGTTTGGCCCACCCGATGAAAATTCGCCCAACACTGCCCAGTCGATGCGCTGGCGAATCAAGCGCGAAACCAACGACGAACTGCGCCAGAAATTCGTCGACATCACGGTTCCGCAGGCGGACTATCTTGGCCTCAAGGTGCCTGACTCCGATCTCAAGTGGAACGAGGACAAGGGCGGCTATGACTATGGCGAAATCGATTGGGACGAATTCTACGCCGTGGTCAAAGGCGAAGGACCGGTCGCGAAGGAGCGGTTGAAGGCTCGCCGCGAGGCATGGGATAATGGCGCTTGGGTGCGCGATGCCGCCGACGCTTTCGCGCAAAAGCGCGACCGCGAACGCCAAGCCGCCTGACCAAGGGAAAGACCAGGGGAGAGAAGATGTCCAAAGGTCACGACTGGCCATTGTGGGAAGTGTTCGTTCGCGCCAAGGGCGGCCTGTCCCATCGCCACGTGGGCAGCATTCATGCTTCCGACGAAAAGCTCGCTCTTGCGCATGCCCGCGACACCTATACTCGGCGCATGGAGGGCGTTTCGCTGTGGGTCGTGAAATCGACCGACATCATGGCTTCTGACCCGGATGATAGCGGTGAGCTGTTCGAACCGGCAGCTGACAAGGTTTATCGCCACCCCACGTTCTACGATATTCCGGACGAGGTTAAACACATCTGATGCCCTCGTTACCGACTTACGAAAAGGACGTGCTGGACAAGGCCCGCAATGCCCCGGACCAGGGCGCGTTTGACGGGGCTGACGCGATCGAGGCGGCCGCCGACCCCCTTGAGGATGCTTATTACAATTACCTTGTCCGGCTTGGTGACGACGCACTGATCCTTGGCCAGCGGCTGTCCGAATGGTGCGGCCACGCGCCGTCGGTCGAGGTTGACCTTAGCCTCGCCAACCTCGCGCTCGACCTCATCGGGCAAGCCAATATCCTGTTTGAAAAAGCGAATAATGACGATCCGGACGAACTCGCCTTTCATCGCGACGTGCTGGACTTCAAGAACTGCCTGATGGTGGAACAGCCCAACGGCGATTTCGCGCAAACAATCGCGCGGCAGCTGTTGTTTTCGACCTGGCAGCACATCTTGTACCGTGAACTGACCGAGAGCCCCGACCCGTTCCTGCGCGATTTCGCATCCAAGGCAGTCAAGGAAGTCGCCTACCACCGCGAACTTGCCAGCGACTGGACGATCCGCCTCGGCGACGGAACCGAAGAGAGCAAGCAGCGGATGATCGACGGGCTCGACTGGTGCTGGCGCTTCGTGCCTGAACTGTTCGATGTCGATGCAGTGCTTGAGGACATGATTGGCCGCCAGATCGTTCCCGACCCGCGAAGCTTCGAGACCGAATGGTGGAACGCAATCGAAGCGGTGCTGGAGGAAGCGAAACTCCAGCTTCCCGCGGACCAACGCCCGATCTTGGGCGGCCGACACGGCCACCATTCCGAACATCTGGGGCACTTGCTGGCGGTGATGCAATACTTGCCGCGCACCTATCCCAATTCGACCTGGTGAGGCGCTAGCAAGGGTCATGGCCGAACATTTCCACGCACTCGAAGTCGCCGAGGTCGTTCCCGAAACCGACGAGGCGATGTCGATCCGCTTTGCGGTGCCGTACGCGCTTGCCGACCAGTTCGCGTTTCGCGCCGGCCAGCACCTGACGTTGATGGCGATGATCGAGGGCGAGGAGGTGCGGCGCAATTATTCCCTGTGCACGCCGCCCGCGTCGAGGGATCTGATGGTCACGGTCAAGCGCATCGCTGGGGGCCTGTTTTCCAACTGGGTCGCAACCAATTTGAAGGTCGGGGAACGGATCGCGGTAATGCCCCCGCACGGCAGTTTCACCCGCGATTTCGACGCCGCGAACGCCAACCATTATGTCGCGTTTGCCGGCGGTTCGGGGATCACACCGATCATGTCGCTGATCCAGGCTGCGCTGTCGCAGGAACCCGACAGCAGATTCACCTTGTTCTATGGCAATCGCGATTCGGCGAGTGTCATCTTCCTTGAGAAACTGGCGGCCCTCAAGGACCGCTACATCGGCCGGTTCGAATTGTACCATTTCCTGTCGGATGAAGAACAGGACATCGAGCTGTTCAACGGAATGCTGGACGCTGCGACATGCGAGAAGGCGGTTGATGCGTTCATCGCCGATCCCGAGGCGATTAGCGACTGGTTCATTTGCGGACCCGGCCCGATGATGGATGCCGCGGAACAGGTCCTTCTGGCCAAGGGGGTGAACAAGCCGCGAATCCATATTGAACGGTTCACAGCGGGACGCCCCTCCGCAGCGGTGGCCGCCGCACTGGAACAGGCAAAGCAGGAAGCATCCGGCCTCGACATGTCGATTACGCTCGACGGGCGCACCCGCAAGGTGACCTTCAACGGCGAGAACATCCTCGACAGCGCGCGCGCTGCCGGACTTCCAGCGCCGTTCGCGTGCAAGGCCGGCGTGTGCGCGACGTGCCGGGCGAAAGTCACCAAGGGCAAGGTCGAAATGGCGGTCCATTATGGCCTCACCGACGAAGAGGTCGAAGCGGGCTATGTCTTGACCTGCCAGTCGGTGCCGTGTGCAAGCGGCGTGGCAGTCGACTACGACGCCTGAAAGCGCTAATCGCTTTGCCATGCTTGATGTCGTGAAAAACAAGGCGAAGCGTCTCGCCGATCTGCCGCCCATGCAGGCTGATGGCCTGCTTGCTCTCATTGCCTTGGCCAATGCCGACAAGCGTGAGGAAAAGATCGATGTCGGGGTCGGTGTTTTCCGTGACGGCGAAGGCCGCACGCCGATCCTGCAGGTGATCAAGGCAGCTGAGCAACGCCTGGTCGATGACCAGGAATCCAAAGCCTACCTGGGGGGTAAGGGCGATACGCGCTTTACCCAGTTGGTCGGCGAAATCTTTCTGGGCAAGGAGTTGGTGGGCGACGATTGCATCGCAGGCGTCCAAACTCCGGGCGGGTGCGGCGCGCTTCGGCTTGGCTTTCAGCTGATCGCCGACGTGAATCCCGCCGCCAAAGTGCTGGTCGGAGCGCCGACCTGGCCCAACCACGTCCCGTTGATAGAGGGTGTGGGCCTGAAGATCGTCGAATATCCGTTCTACGATCGGCACACCCATGCCATTCAATTCGACGCCATGGTCGAAGCGCTGGAAAGCGCGGAGGAGGGGACGGTCGTCCTGCTTCACGGCTGTTGCCATAATCCGACCGGCGCAGATCTTTCCGATGAGCAATGGGATAAAGTCACCCAGATCGTCGCCCGGCGCGGGCTGCTTCCGTTCGTTGACATTGCCTACCAGGGATTCGGGCGCGGGCTGGAGGAAGATGCACGCGGCGTTCGCAATATTTTCAAGGCGTGTCCGGAGGCGATTGCTGCTCACAGCTGCGACAAGAATTTCTCGGTTTATCGCGACCGAGTCGGCTCATTGTGGGTCAAGACCGCGAGCAAGGACGATACCGCAAAGGCCATGGCGCACGTCATGAAGGACGCGCGCGAAATGTGGTCGATGCCGCCCGATCATGGCGCTGCCGCCACCCGCATTGTCCTAGACGATCCCGAGCTTCGCGCACGCTGGTTGGTCGAGCTCGAGGCGATGCGCACCCGGATCAACGCGGTGCGCGCGCGAATTGCCGCCGCCGACCCTCGGCTTGCCTATATCGCTGAACAGTTCGGAATGTTCTCCCTGCTTCCGCTGACCAAGGAGCAAGTCATCCGGCTGCGCGAGGACAAAGCGATCTACATGGCCGACAGCGGCCGGTTCAACGTGGTCGGAATGGCCGATCACCAGGTCGACCGGTTCGTCGAGGCGCTGGTCGAGGCGATGGATGGCTGAGCGCGATAGCGGCAAGGTAAGCCAAGCGCGGGTCGACTGGCACGAAGTCGCCCGACTTGTCCTCACCAGCCGCGAGATGGACCGGCTTGAGGAAGAAGAACTCGTTCCGGCGAAAAAGGTGCTCTACCAATTCTCGGCCCGCGGCCACGACATGGCGCAGGTGCTGCTTGGAATGAAGCTCAGGAAAGGCGATGCGGCCTGCGGCTATTATCGTTCGCGACCGTTGCTGTTGACATTAAGGGTTCCGCTGGCGGATGCCTTGGGCAGTGGGATGGGGCTTGCGGGGGGCTATTCCGACGGCCGCGATATCGGGGTCGTATTCAACTACCCCAATCCCGATGGCGCCCACGCGCTCCCCATGTGCGGCGGGGTTGGTGCGCAATATACTCCAGCTGCCGGATGGGCGCAGGCGGTCAAATATCAAAGCGAAGTGCTGGGGCAGGGGCCGTCCGACGCGCTTGCGCTGGTGCTGGGCGGCGATGCCAGTTGCGCGACCGGCGGTTTCTGGTCGGCACTGACGATCGCAACGACCCAGCAATTGCCGCTGCTGTTTTATGTCGAGGACAATGGCTACGGCATTTCCGTCACCAGCGATTATCAGACGCCGGGCCGCGACATCGCCGCCAACCTGGCAAGCTTTCACGGCCTGACGATCTTTAATGGCGACGGTACCGAGCCCGAAGAGGCCGCGGGGCTGATCGATTCCGCAATTGCCTACGTGCGTTCGCGCAAGGGTCCGGCGCTGCTTCGCCTCACCGTGCCGCGGCTTGAGGGGCATAGCGCGCAGGATACCCAGACCTACAAGACGGAAGCTGAGATTGCCGCCGAATGGGCGCGCGATCCCTTGCCCAAGCTCAAGGCCCATGTGGCCCAGCACCAGGTCGGCGATCAGCAGTGGGATCAGATCGAAAAGGAAGTTGCTTGGGCGGTCGAAGCAGCCCTTGCCGAAGCCGAGGCGCGCGGTGTTCCAACCCCGGAGGACGTCACGCGCAACGTGTTCTTCGAAGGCACGATGCAGGCCGTTGGGGGGCAGGCGGGACTTTCTCTCGATGGTACCACCACCACGCCCGAGCCCGAAGGGCAACGGATCAACATGGTCACCGCGATCCGTCGCGTGCTGGACCAGGAACTCGAGGCAAATCCCAAGATGCTGGTGTTCGGCGAGGACGTCGGGCCAAAGGGCGGCGTGCACGCGGTCACGCTGGGATTGCAAGACAAGTTCGGTGTCGAGCGCGTGTTCGATACCTCGCTCAACGAGGAAGGGATCGTCGGCCGCGCAGTGGGCATGGCGCTTGCCGGGCTGCTCCCGGTTCCCGAGATCCAGTTTCGCAAATATGCCGAGCCGGCGAGCGAGCAGATTCACGACTGCGGAACGATGCGCTGGCGCACCAACAACCATTTCGCCGCACCGATGGTGCTTCGCGTTCCCGGCGGCTTCTTCAAGGTCGGCGATCCGTGGCACAGCCAGACCAACGAGGTCGAGTTTATCCATAATCCGGGCTGGAAGGTCGCGGTGCCGTCCAACGCCGAGGACGCGGTCGGACTGCTTCGGATGAGCCTTCGCGGCAACGATCCGGTGCTGTTCTTCGAACATCGCGCGATGCTCGACGATCCGTGGGCACGGCGTCCGTGGCCGGGCGATGGCTTCGTGCTGGAATTTGGCAAGGCGAAGTCCGTCCGGGAGGGTGATACCATCACCATTGTCACCTGGGGCGCGATGGTTCCGCGCTGCGAGGCCGCAGCTGAGGGGATCAGCGCGCATATCATCGATTTGCGAACTCTCAATCCGTGGGACCGGGACATGGTCCTGGACAGCGTGCGGCGCACGCGCCGCTGCCTGATCGTCCACGAAGACCTGCGCACGGCCGGCTTCGGCGCGGAAATCGCTGCGGTGGTTGCGGACGAGGCTTTCCTGGACCTCGATGCGCCGGTTGCCCGCGTGACTATGCCCGATATCCCAAGCCCGCATCATCCCAGGCTGCTGCAGTGGGCGGTTCCAAGTCCCGAGCGCATCCGCGCCGAAATCGACCGTCTGGTAGGGTTTTAAGGCAATGATCGACGTTCGCGTTCCCGACGAGCAGGAAGGCACCAAGGCGGTTGTCCGGGCATGGCTGAAAAAGGTCGGGGAGCAGGTCAGCGTCAACGACCCGCTGGTTGAACTTGAAACCGACAAGGTTACCCAGGAAGTGCCGGCGCCCGCTGCCGGCGTGTTGACCGCGATCCTGCTCGATACGGACGCTGAAGCGATGCCGGGCGCCGTGCTTGGCAAGATCGATCCGAACGGGAAGGGTGAAGCGCCGGAGGAGGCGAAGTTTTCGCCTTCACCGACTGCGCCTACCGCTGCCAAGGCTGCCTCCGAAGCCGCCAACGGGACGGAGGCCCGTCTGTCACCGTCGGTGAAGCGCGCGGTCCTGCAGCACGGGATCGATCCCGCCGCGATTTCCGGGACTGGCCGCGACGGGCGGATCACCCGCGAAGACGTCGACCGGTTCATTGCCGGGGGCGGCCAGCTTTCTTCCCCGGTCGCGTTTAGCGCCAGCGATATTCCGCACGACCGGATGCGCCGGACGATTGCCGACAACATGGTCAAGGCAGTCAGTGAGGCGCCGCACGTCACAGCGCTGTTCGAAGCCGATTTCTCGGCCGTTTCCGCGCACAAGAAGGCGCTCGTCGCCAAGGGCGTGAAGCTCAGCTACACCGCCTACATCGTCAAGGCGGCGGCCGAAGCGATGGCGGTTGCTCCCGCGATCAACGGGCGCTGGGAAGACGATCGCATCGCCATTTCGCCGACCATCGACATCGGGGTTGGAACCGCGCTTGGGGACAAGGGGCTGATCGTCCCGGTGGTCAAAGACGCCGCCAGCCTTAGCCTGGAGCAAATCGGCGCCCGGCTTGACGATCTGACCGCGCGCGCGCGATCGGGCGCTCTAAAGGGTTCGGATGTGTCGGGCGGGAGCTTCACCATTTCCAACCACGGCGTTTCTGGAAGCCTGCTCGCGGCGCCGATCATCATCCACCAGGGCCAGGCCGCGATCCTGGGCGTCGGCAAGCTGGAAAAGCGCGTGGTGGTACGCGAATTCGACGGCGAGGACGTGATGGTCATTCGCCCGATGGCCTACGTGACCTTGACCATCGACCACCGGGTGGTCGACGGGCACCAGACCAATGCCTGGCTCAGTCGTTTCGTTGAAATCCTAGAACGGTGGGAATTCTAAAGCGGAGCAACCAGCGCGGCGCGGCAACCGGAATGGGCGCTGTCATATTCGACCTTGCTCGACAGGCTTTGCGCCATTGCAGCAACCAGTTTCGATCCAAGGCCAGTGCCCTGGGGGGAACTGGCCTTCGACAAGCCGCAGCCATCGTCTTCGACCTCAAGGCGAAACTTCTTGTCGCCGTCGCGGGCGAAGCGCACGCGGATTTCGCCTGCAGTGCCCTGTTCATAGGCGTATTTGCACGCGTTCGAGACGAGTTCGTTGACGATTACCCCGATGTTCACGGCCTTGTCGGTTGGAAGCCTCAACGCCTCGGCCTCAAGCAGTATGGTTCGCGGCGACCCCGGGCTTGACCAGGTCGCCTGAAGCTCTTCGATGATAGCGGTCAGATAGTCGGCCATTTCGACGTTTTCCACGTCGTTGTTGGTGTAAAGCTTGCGGTGTACCTGGGCGATCGCCTGGATCCGCCGATTGGTATCGGCAAGGGCGTCGCGCGCCGCCGGATCGCTGAGCAATTTGGCCTGCATCGCAACCATCGCCGAGACTAGCTGGAGTGAGTTGGAAACGCGGTGATTGACCTCTCGAAGCAGGGTTTCGAGCCGTTCGTTGGCCTCGCGAAGCTGCCCCTCGGCCTCGTCCTTCGCGGAACGCAGCCGTTCGCTGGCGAGGGCGTGGGCAAAGGCTTGCTCAAGCCGGTTGACGAAATCATCGCCGGTTGACTTGACGACATATTCGAACGCGCCCGATTTCAAGGCGGCGACCGCGACCGCGCTTTCTTCCGAGCCGGTGACGTAGATGACAGGCGGGCAGCCCGGAATTTCGCGCAACGCATGAAGCGTCTCGAGCCCGTCCATTTCAGGCATGTAGTGGTCGACCGCGATCAGCTCGAAGCATTCGTTCCGGATTTTTTCGACGCCAACCTTCCCGGAATCGGCGGTTACAACCGTATGCCCGCGTCGCTCGAGCAGTTTCTGCACGAGCCGGCGCATCCCCGGGTCGTCATCGATGTACAGGATTCGCCGAGCAACCTGCATCAACCGTGGTCCACTGCCGGAACCTGAATAACCGACAGGAATAAGCCGAGCTGACGGATCGCGTCGGAGAAGCTTTCGTAATTCACCGGCTTGGTGATGTAGACGTTGCAGCCAAGCTCATAGCAGCGCTCGATTTCCTGCTTGTCGTCGGTGGTCGTCAGGACGACGACGGGTGTCAGCTTCAGGCGCTCATCGCCCTTGATCTGCTTGAGGATGTCGGTCCCGCTCATGTCCGGCAGGTTGAGGTCCAGAAGCACGAGCGCGGGACTGCCGTGGCACGGCCCGCTGGGGTCATTGAACAGGTAATCAACCGCGCTTGTTCCGTCGACGAAATGCTTCAAATCGTTCAAGATACCCGCGCGACGGATATTCTTTTCAATCAGCCGCGCATGGCCCTCGTCGTCCTCGATCATGATGATGTTGACTGGTCGCTGGCTGTTCATTGGTTGCTCCCGTGGTCCTCGTAAGTTGCTGGAAGATTTAGGCGGAATGTAGCGCCTTCGCCAAGTTCGGATGCGACATCGATGGTTCCGCCGAGGCGGTTGACGAGTGCGCGCACCTGCGCAAGGCCAATTCCTTCGCCGGAACGGTCCTGGACCCCGGAGCGCCGGAAAAGGTCGAAGATGCGCTGGTGATCCTTGGGATCGATACCACGGCCATTATCCTCGATCTCGTAGTTGATGCGCGCGCCTTGCCGATTTCCGCGAACAATGATCTGGCCGGCGCGCTGGTCATCGAGGTACTTGACCGCATTTTCGATCAGGTTGGAAAAAATCTGTTCGATCGCGACCCGGTCGCCGACGATGTCCGGAAGCGGCTTTTCGATGGTCAAAGTGGCGCCAGCTGCTTCAAACCGTTTGTCCAGGGTCGCGGCGATCTCGTCCACCACATGGTCCATCGGCAGCTTCTGGGGGCTGAGGTTGCGTCGACCCTCACGCGAAAGTTGGAGAATGGCGTTGATCAACCGGTCCATTTTCTGGGTCGAGGAACGAATGAAACCGATTGCTTCGGGCAAGTCCTCGCTGGCGTGCCGGACATCGTCGGTAATCAGTTGCGGCGCTTCCTTTTCCGCGCGCTCGATCAGCGCGACGAGTGCCTTGTTGGCGGTGTCCAGCTCGGCAGTGAATCCCAGCACGTTGACCAGTGGCGAGCGCAGGTCATGGCTGACGATATAGGCGAAACGCTGGATTTCCTCGTTCGCGCGCTTGAGGTCGATGGTGCGCCGCTCGACCTCTCCTTCAAGGTCGGTGTTGAGAACGTGGAGCCGTTCGCGCGTGCGGCTGATATCGTGGATGTAGCGACGGACCAGTGCAAAGGTGAGCAGGCTGATCAGGACCATCAGCACCGCGGCGCCGGCAAGGCCGAGGCGAAGCAGGCTAGCGGAGCGCTTCTCGGCCTCCTGGCGCGCCGACAGGAACTGTTCTTCGTAAGCGGCGACCTTTGCCGCCGCAGCGCGGATCGCGAACAGGTGGGATGCACCCGATTCCTCTGCAAAGATTGCTCGCGCGCCTGCCAGGTCGCCGGATCGTGCCGCACTCATCTCGCGGTCCAGCAGATCGACAAAATCCTCGAGCCGGGTTCGCATATCCTCGATATGCCGTTCCTGCTGGGGGGTCGAAAAGGTCAGGCTGTGGAGACGGTTAAACGCCGGGATTAATTGTCCCGCGGTGTTACGATACGCCTCTTCGCGGGCCTCGGTCGGCTCCAGCAGATAGCCGCTGGTCGTGGCCGCCGCGCGCTCCGTAAGGATGTTGAGGTTGGAAATCGCATCGAGCACAGCGTGGGTCGATTCGACCCGGTCGCTTGACGCCTGGTTGCGCTGGTAAAACCAGAAAGCCCCGACGAACACGACGATCTGCAACAACAGGCCCGCAAACAGCCCAAGCAATACCAGCCGGTTGAATCGGCGATCGTCGACCTTGATCATTGACGCCTTTCGACCGGAACCGTTGCGACAGCGAAACGCACTGTTTGTCGCCAGTTAGCGACGGAGGTGCGCCGTAGCAAGCACCCACGAGCACGGGCTGGTCGGCAAGTTTTGCGATGGTTGGCGCACCCGACAGGATTCGAACCTGTGGCCTCTGCCTTCGGAGGGCAGCGCTCTATCCAGCTGAGCTACGGGTGCCTGGTCGCTGCGCTTAGCGTCACGCTGGCCGGCTCGCAAGGCGGCTTGTTACGCAAGAAACGCGGCCAGCTCATCATGCAACTGCGTGCGCGCCTTGCCGACGATCATCCCGACGTGGCCCGACGAAATCGTCCGACCGGGCCCGGCCGGCGCAGTGTCGGCGGGCGCGATCCGGTCCTTGCCTGCAGTCAGGTGAAGCAGCGGAACGCCCGGTTGCTCGGCGATCGAGGTGCCCGATATCCGCCACTCCCCGCGGCCTGGCAGATCGTCGCCGAACAATCGCTCAATCAATTCGCGCGCGGCCGCAAAAGGCAGCGGTTCGCCTTCGTTCGCCCAATCTTCCAGCGCGATAAAACGCTGCGCTTCGGCGGTTGCCGGATCAAGCTGGGCAAAGGCCGCGAACTTGGCGACCGTGCGCTCAGGGTCGAGCGACCAGAAGGCCGCCTGGAGAACTTCCATCGGCAAGGCGCCAAGCGCGCCGGCCGATCCTTGCGCCTTCTGCCACATCAATTGGAGCGCGGCGCGCGAAGGGTCTGGATAGCGCGAAAAATGCCACGGCGCGGCAAGGGTTGCGACCCGTTCGAGAGGTGCGAGGCTGGCGGCAGCCAGTGCCATCGTACCGCCAAGGCAATAGCCGACGAGGGCGGGGTATTGGGGGAGACTGCGTAACAGCGGCACCAGAAGTTCAGAGACATGGGCCGAAACGTCGTGATCGTACCGTTCCCCCGCGGTGCCCCAGTCAAGCAGGAATACCTGCCGCCCCATGGCCTTGATCGCTTTGGCAAGCGACACTTCCGAGTCGAGGTCGAGGATGTTCGGCGGGTTGATCAACGATGGCACGAGGACGGCCGGTGGTCCCGTTCCGCCCAGATTGCGCAAGTGCGTTCCACCGACACTGGCGACTGCAGGGTAAGGCGACGGCGGAGCTTTCCGAACGCTTTCTTCGTAAGCGCGAAGGCCGGCAAGCGCACCGCGCGCGCGGTCGGGGTCGTTTCCTGCCGTCTGGCGGACCAGCTCGAGGAACAGCGGAAGCGGGCGCGGCGCAGGCTTATGTTGCGGTGCAGCGGGTTTGGGGATTAGACCATGCCTTTCCGTTCAAACGATTGGAGCCATTCCATGGCCAAGACAAGCGGCGTCGTCACGATCAAGAAATACGCCAACCGCCGACTCTACGACACCGAAAGCTCATCCTATATCACGCTGGAACGTCTGGCCGAGATGGTACGCGAAAACCGGGACTTCGAAGTGATCGACGCCAAGTCGGGAGAGGATATCACCCGGCAGGTGCTGACCCAGATCATCGTCGATGAGGAAGCCCGGGGAAGCGAGATGCTGCCGATCAATTTCCTCAAGCAGATCATCGGGCTTTACGGCAACCAGATGCAACAGGTCGTTCCGCAATATCTGGAGGCCGCGATGGACGCGTTTCAGCGCAACCAGGAAAAGGCGCGCGAAGCGATGTCCGGTTCCATGTTCGCCGAAATGGCCAAGCGCAACATGGCAATTTTCGAAGACGCTGCAAAGGCGCTTGCCGGCACTGCCAAGACCGTGAAGGACAAGGCGGGTGAGGCGGCCGAAAAAGCCACTGCCAAGACCAGCGATGAAATGGCCGAGCTGCGTGCCCAATTAAAGGCAATGCAGGGCAAACTTGACCGGATGGGGAAATAGATCGTGAAGCTGGCTACAATCTTCGCAGCGCTGTGCGCGTCCGTAATTCCCGGCCTCGCGGCTGCCCAGCACGCACCAATCGACTATTCCCAGCACACCCCGATCGACGGCCGGTGGTCCTACGTGCGCACCGCAAGCGGAAGCAGCGCGAGTTTTCTCGATCGCGCTGGCGCAAGCCAATTGACCTTGATCTGCAACCGCAATGCGCGGCGGATTACGATCGTTCGTCCCTCGTCCGTCGCAGCGCCGTTCCTTGAAGTTTGGACAAGCTATGAGACCCAGGCGCTTCCCGCCAGCTTCAACCCGGCGACCAACGCACTGACCGCCGAACGACTGGCGTCCGAATCATTGTTCGACAGCATGGCCGCAAGCCGCGGGCGGATTGCGGTGAAGTTCGCCACTGGGACCGCGCTGGTCGTCGCAAATTGGCCCGACATGGTTCGGGTCATTGAAGATTGCAGAAGCTGAGGGGCGGAAAAGGCAGCTGGCCCGGCCGCCGGAAGGCCAAGATAATGCCAACAATTCACTGTAATACAAGTCTTGAATTGAAAGCCGTTTAAACTCACCATTGCCCTGGCTTTAACGCAGCGAAAGGAGGTGATCCGATGTCTCATGGTTCAGCAGTGAGGTCGGAAAGGGGGTACCTTCAGCTCTGATCGCTGTAGGGCGGCCTTCCTTTCGGATCCGCTGACCATGTCGAAGGGCATCGCTGCATTGCCAGCGATGCCCTTTAACATTTGTGGCCTATAAGACTTTTTGGTCGCCACTCCCGCACTTTTCAGCGATAGTTGGGGAACCGTATCGAGCCTGGGGGGTAGTTTTCCGGGCATATTGCAGGGAGTAATTGCAGACATGGCAAAGTCCACGAGCAAGAAGTCGGGCACCAAGAAGGGCAGCTCGTCCAAGACCCGGAAGACCACTGCGGAGAAAATCGCCGACGCCGCGATGAGCAAGGAAATGCTCGCTGCGGGTCTCGCCGCTGCAGCGGCCGCGATCAGTTCCAGTCCCAAGGCTCGCAAGAAGATCCGCGATGCCGGGCTTGATGCTGCGGACAGCGCTTCCAATGCCGCGAGCAGCGTGATGAACAGCGCGACCAAATTGGGATCGCTGATCGCCGAAGCGGTCGCCGATGCCGCTGAAAAATTGCTCGGCAGCTCGTGGATGGGTGACGGACGCAAGAAGTCGGCCGCCAAGCCCCAGGCTGCGACCAGCGCTGCGGCGACAAAGAAACCGGCGGCAAAGAAAAAGACTGCTGCGAAAAAACCTGCCGCGAAAAAACCCGCGGCAAAGAGAAAGCCAGCCGCGCGCAAAAAAGCACCGGCCAAAAAAGCTTCCGCCAAGAAAAGTTGAGGGCGGGCAGTTAGCGACAGCCACAATCGGGCGGGGCTTTCGGGCCCCGCCTTTTTGCTAGGCGGCGCGATCCTCGAACTGCAAACGGGCTAGACGGGCATAAAGCCCGCCCTTGACGTTGAGGCTGTCGTGATTGCCTTCTTCGACGATCTGACCTTCGTCGAGTACGACGATGCGGTCGGCTGCGCGAACGGTCGCAAGGCGGTGGGCGATGACGATTGTCGTTCGGTTCGCCATCAGCCGGTCGAGCGCGTCCTGGACCAGGCGCTCACTTTCGGCGTCGAGCGCGCTGGTTGCCTCATCAAGGAGGAGTATTGGCGCGTCGCGCAATAGGGCGCGGGCAATGGCTATCCGCTGGCGCTGCCCGCCCGACAGGCGCGCGCCGCCTTCGCCGAGCATCGTGTCGAGACGATCGGGAAGCCGGGTAAGAAATTCTTCCGCATTGGCATCGCGCGCTGCCTGCCACAGCTGGTCCTCGTCGGCGTCCCAATTGCCATAGCGAAGATTGTCGCGTGCCGACCCCGCGAATAGCACCGTGTCCTGCGGGACCATTGCAATCCGGCTGCGAAGGTCGGCGGGATCGAGGTCGCGGACATCAATTCCGTCCATTCGGACCACGCCTTCCTGCGGGTCGTAGAACCGTTCGGCAAGCTGGAAGATGGTGGTTTTGCCGGCGCCCGACGGTCCCACCAGCGCCAACCGCTCACGCGGGTTTACCGACAGGCTGAAACGATCGAGCGCCGAATGTTCCGGCCGGGTCGGATAGCGAAATGTGACTGCTTCGAACGACAAGGTGCCGAGTGGCGGTTCGGGTAGCGCCTTGGGTTCGGCGGGCGCAACGATGTCGGGTTCGGCGTGCAACAGCTGGGCCAGTCGCTCGGAAGCTCCCGCTGCGCGCAGCAGGTCGCCGTACACTTCGCTCAACGCGCCGAACGCGCCCGCCAAGAGGCCGCCGTACAACACGAAGGCAGCGATCGTGCCGCCCGAGGTGCGGCCTGCCGCGACGTCTTCGGCACCCTGCCAGATCAACAGGATGATCGCGCCGAACAGAAGGAAGATGACTACCGCGGTCATCAAGGCGCGAAGCAGCATCCGTTTCTTGGCGGTTGCGAACACCCGTTCGACCGCGTGACCAAACCGGCTTGCTTCGCGCTCCTGCTGGCCGAACGCCTGGACCAGTTTCATCGCTCCAAGCACTTCGTTGGTTGCGGTCCCCACATCGGCGATTCGATCCTGGCTCTGGGTTGAAATCGCGCGGACCTTGCGCCCCACGACGATGATCGGAAGGACGATCAACGGAACCCATAGAAGCAATATGCCGGTCAGTTTGGGGGACAATGCGAACAAGATCGCGGTGCAGATTACCCCGATCACGATATTTCGAAGTGCGACCGAAACGGTCGAGCCAACCACCTGCTCGATAATCGTGGTGTCGGTCGTCAGCCTGCTTGCGATCTCGCTTGGCCGGTTTTCCTCGAAATAGCCCGGTGACAGCCGAAGCAGGTTGCGGTGAACCGCAAGGCGGATATCGGCCACGGTCCGCTCTCCCAGCCACGACACGAAATAAAAGCGAAAGGCGGTGGCGATGGCCATCACCGCGACCAGCATCAAAAGATATTCGAACCAGCGGGCAATATTGCCGATTTCGTTCGGACCGCTGCCGAAGCCCTTGTCGATGATCAGCTTGAATGCATAAGGCACGCCCGACGTTGCCGCAGCCGCGGCCAGCAGGGCAATCGCAGCGATCGCGATGCGCCCCGGATAGCGCAGCGCGAAGCTCCAGACCATCTTGAGGCTCTTGACCGAGCGGCCCTTGGGGCGGTTGGGAAGCTGTGCCATCAAGGGCGCGCCTAGCAGTGCTTCGCCCACGCCTCAATCCATCCACAACTTCACCGGGCAAATGGGGCAAGGGGGTTGCGGTGCGACTTTTAAGCAGCCACGTTCGTTGTAAGTTAAATTCCCAGTGAGGTTGAATGCTTTACGACGCCTACGAAGTGCAGCGATCCCTGTTGACGGGAGCGAGCAAATTGGCCGGCCTGGGTGCGGGCTGGATGTCCAATCCGGTCAATCCCTTCGCTTATGGCGCACTCGGACCGGTTGCCGCTGCGAGTCTCGAGGTCTTCGCCCACGCCGCTGCGCCACGCGGCAAGCCCGCGTTTGGAATCAGTGAAATCAAGGTCGGCCGCAAGTCCGTCAAAGTGCATGAAGAAGTCGCGCTGGCAAAGCCGTTCGGCAATCTCAAGCGGTTCGTGAAGTCCGGTGTCGAACCCGGCGCGCCGCTGCTGATCATTGCGCCGATGAGCGGCCACTATGCGACGCTGCTGCGCGGAACGGTCGAGCGTATGCTTGTCGCCCATGATGTCTACATCACCGACTGGGCCGATGCGAAAATGGTACCTTTGACCAAGGGGCATTTCGACCTCGACGATTATATCGACTATCTGGTCGGCTTCATCGATCACATCGGCGATGCAACCGGCCAGCGTCCAAACGTCATCGCCGTGTGCCAGCCTTCGGTTCCGGCCTTCGCGGCGACCGCGGTGATGAGCGCGGACAAGGCCAAGTGGCGTCCCGCGACCCTGACCATGATGGGCGGACCGATCGACACGCGCGAAGCGCCGACCGCGGTCAATTCGCTTGCCACCGAGCGTCCGCACAGTTGGTTCCAGCAGAATGTCATCGCGACTGTACCGGGGATCTATCCAGGCGCCGGGCGCAAGGTCTATCCCGGCTTCCTCCAGCTTGCCGGGTTCATGACGATGAACCTTGGAAGCCACCTCATCAGCCATTGGGAGATGTTCAAGCATCTGGTCGTTGGTGACGAGGAGAGCGCCGATGCGACACGCACATTCTACGACGAATATCGCAGCGTGTGCGACATGACCTCCGAATTCTACCTGCAAACGATTGACGCAGTGTTCCAGCGTCACCTGCTGCCCAAGGGGAAGCTCAAGCATCGCGGAAAGCTGGTCGATCCGGCCGCGATAACCGACACCGCGCTGCTGGCGATCGAGGGGGAGCGCGACGACATTTCCGGCATTGGCCAGACCAAGGCCGCGCTTGGCCTTGCATCCAAGCTACCGGCGAAAAAGAAGCAATATCTGTTTGCTCAGGATGTCGGGCATTACGGTATCTTCAACGGCCGCAAGTGGCGTGATCGCATCGCTCCGGTGGTCGAGGAGTTTATCGCCGCCAACGCCTAGCGCGGCGTAACGTCCTTCATTGTTGCCGGATCGGGCTCTCCGTCGGGACGAGGCGGGTTCACATGGTCGACCACGAGCCGGATAAAGCGCCGCGCCTTCATTGCCAGCCAGAACGACAGGAATACCAGGAACGCCGCGATGACCAGCGCGACGAACGGGTTGGCGATGGCAAGCGCAAGGAGCCCGGTGGTCACCACGTCCTCACCGGTCGACACCGCGATGTTCGAATAAGGTTCGGGACTTGCGTTAACCAAGGTGCGTGCCCCGGCCTTGCCGGCATGGGCAAGCGCCGCCGCACCCCCGCCAAGCAGGAACGCGACGACTTGCCAACCGGTATCGCCGGGATCGACAATCGCAAGCGCCAGCAACGCGCCGCCTACGGGCCGGATAAAGCCATGGACGCTGTCCCAGGCGCTATCGACCCAAGCGATCTTGTCTGCGAAGAATTCGGCGATTGTGCCGACCGCTGCAGCGCCGATTACCCACCAGCTTCCGATAACGTTGAGATGATGAAGGTGATCGGGCAGCGCGATCCAGCCGAAGTGCATGGCCAGTCCCGTCACCAAAGTGACGAGGTACAGTCTCCAGCCCGCGAGCAGGCTGGTGGTCGACGCCAAGGCCATGAGTTCGATTGCACCCATCAGCGGTTCAACGCACCATCGTGGCGCCAGTGCCTCAGAGGACTTCGAACAGCCCTGCAGCGCCCATTCCGCCGCCGACACACATGGTGACGACGACATGTTTGACGCCTCGGCGCTTGCCCTCAATCAGCGCGTGGCCGGTCATTCGTGCGCCGCTCATGCCATAGGGGTGACCGATCGAAATCGAACCCCCGTCGACGTTAAGGCGATCTTCTGGAATGCCCAGCTGCTCGGCGCTGTAAAGCACCTGGACGGCGAAGGCTTCGTTCAATTCCCACAAGCCGATGTCGCCGACCGTCATGTCGAAGCGCTTCAACAGCGCCTGGACCGCCGGGACCGGGCCGATGCCCATTTCGTCGGGCGCGGTCCCGGCGACTGCCATTCCGATGTAGCGGCCCAGCGGGGCGATTCCGCGGCGCGAAGCTTCTCCTTCTTCCATCAGGATGCAAGCCGAGGAGCCATCCGACAACTGGCTCGCGTTTCCAGCCGTGATCGAGGTGTCGGGGCCAAGCACCGGGTTCAAGCCATTGAGCCCTTCGATATTGGTGTCGGGACGATTGCCTTCGTCCTTGGTGATGGTCACTTCCTTCTGGCTGACTTCACCGCTTTCCTTGTCCTTCACCATCATCGTCGTGGTGACTGGCACGATCTCGGCATCGAAGCGCCCCTCGGCCTGCGCAGCGGCTGTGCGCTGCTGGCTTTTCAGCGCGTATTCGTCCTGCCGCTGGCGGTCGATGCCATAACGCTTGGCGACCGTTTCGGCGGTCTGGAGCATCGGCATATAGACGTCCTTGTGCATCGCCATCAGCGATGGATCGACGGCGATGCGCATTTCGGGTGTCTGGACCATGGAGATCGAATCCTGACCGCCCGCTGCAACCACCTGCATGCGGTCGGTGATGATCTGCTTGGCCGCGGTCGCAATCGCCATCAGGCCGGACGAACACTGGCGGTCGATGGTCATTCCCGAAACCGTCACCGGGCAGCCCGCGCGCAACGCGACCTGGCGGCCAATATTGCCGAACTGCGTGCCCTGGGTCAGGACCGCGCCCCATACGACATCATCGATTTCCACCGGCTCAATGCCGGCGCGCTCGATTGCGGGAGCGAGGGAGAAAGAACCGAGCGTCGCGCCCGGAGTTGCATTGAAAGCGCCCTTATAGGCCCGACCGATCGGGGTCCGGGCGGTCGATACGATCACTGCGTCGCGGGTCGCCATCTCAACTTGCTCCTTGTTGTTGCATCATCACCATCGCTAGCCAGGTAGCGGTGAGTGCGGGCTTGTCCTCGCCCTCGATTTCCACGGAAACCAAGTAGCGAAACAAAACTCGATTGCCAGTCTTTTCCTCGACGGCCTCGAGCGTGAAGCGCCCGCGTATTCGCTTGCCTGAGCGGACCGGAGCGAGGAATTGGATGCGGTCAAAGCCGTAATTGACCACCATCATCATACCTTCGGGCATCGGCATCACGCCCGCGGCCATCCGGGAAAGCAGCGACAGCGACAAAAATCCGTGGGCGATTGTCCCGCCGAATGGCGTCTGTGCGGCGGCCGCAGGGTCGGTGTGGATGAACTGGCGATCCTCGGTCGCTTTGGCGAACCGGTCGATGCGATCCTGGGATACTTCAAGCCAGCCCGACACGCCCACTTCCTGGCCCACCCGCGCGGCGATGTCGGCGAGCGGGGCCAGCGGCATCAGCTTTTCGCTTTCCGGGCGGGCGCGGATCGCGTGCTGGTCGCTGGGTAGGGCATGATCATCGTCCCGTCGGGAGCGGAGGTGAACGTGGTCTGGGTGGGATAGGCAAATTCCACCCCGGTTTCGCCAAAGGCGAAGAATACATCGGTCAGGATCTTCGACTTGTGTTCGGCAAGGACATTATAGTCGATTGAGCGGTCATCGTAGACGAGTTCGAAGTCGAGGCTCGATTCCCCGAACGCGGTCATTACGCAGCGCACCAGCTTGCAGCTTTTGAACTGTTTGACCGCCGCTCCGCAAATCTCGGGGATGATTGCGATCGTCTCGGCCTTGCTCTGGTAGATAATCCCGAACGGGATCGTTACGCGCCGCGCCTGCGCCTTGGCGATGTTGAAGATTTCCTGGTCGAGCAATTTCTGATTGCTCATCACAACCTGCTCCCCGCTCGAAGCGCGGATTCGCGTCGTCTTCAGGCCGATCTGTTCGACCGTGCCGGTAGTGGTGCCGTACTTGATGACGTCGCCGCGGCGGAAGGGCTTGTCGAACAGGATCGCAAGGGCACTGAACAGGTCCGAGAAAATGCCCTGGGCGGCAAGGCCGATGGCGATACCGCCGATGCCAAGGCCGGCAACCAGCGCGGTGACATTGACCCCAAGGTTGTCGAGCACCACGATGGCCGCGACTGCGAACAGCGCAACCGATACCAGAACGCGGATTACCGCGCTGGCATTGCCGAGCGCTGCCGAACCCTCATCCTCCGACGTGCTGCGGGCGATCAGTGCAAGGATCAGTTCGCGCACCCAGATCGCGACCTGGAACGCGCTCAGGATTGTGAACAGGACTTCGGCCAAGCGCTGGATAGAGCGGGGAGGACTGCCATAGTGGGTGACGATCTGGGCAGCGGTCACGATCATGAACAGCACGGTGGTCTTGGCCAGTACCCGGCCGACGACGCTCTTCCAGCCGAACGCTTCCTCGGTGCGTTCACGCGCGACCATTCGCTCACCGATGTAGCGAAGCACGATCATGACCGCGACGATGCCGGCGGCCACCAGCGTGCCAAGCATCACCGCCTCGCGGTCGTTGATCAGCCACTGAACCAGCGACTGGGTGGTATCGATGGCGGCGAGATCGGGCAGGGTGGGACTTTGCACGGGCGGGTTTGTGGCGGCCCTTGCCGCCGGGGTCAACTTTAGCCCGGGTTCACGGTCAGGCGGCCTTGCGCCGCGCGAGGAAACGTCGGCGGGGCTTGAGGAATTTCAACAGGGCGACTTCTGCAGAGGTCATGCGCTTGCGCGCCCGCGGACGCTGGAGCCGCCCGAGCGGATTGCGGGGGTTGTCCTTCACCTGCTCGATCAGCTGTGGGTGGACATAAGACTTTCGGCTGATCGAAGGCGTGTTGCCAAGCGCTTCGGCAACCGGCTCGACCATCGTCTTGACGGTGATGCGTTCATCTTCGTTCTTGCGCAGCAATTGCTCCATCGCAATTGCGCTGGCGTGCCAGGTGCGAAAGTCCTTGGCGGTGAAATCACAGCCGGTGCACTGCTTGATATAGGCGTTGACGTCGCTGGACGTGACCGGCTGGGGCGTGCCGTCGCCGTTGACATATTGGAACAGCAATTGCCCCGGAAGTTCCTGCAAGCGCCCGACCACGCGCTTGAGATTGCCGTCGGTGAGGTTCAATTCGTGCATGATGCCGCCCTTGGCGCGGAACCGCATAACCAGCTTGCCACCTTTTCGCCTGATATGTCGGCGACGCAGCGTGGTCGCGCCGAAGCTGTTGTTGGTCCGGGCATATTGTTCGTTCCCGACCCGGATCTGCTGGTTGTCGAGCAGACGCACGACCGCTGCAACCACCGCCTCGCGGCTTAATTTGCGGCGCTTGAGGTCGCGCTCGACGCAGCGGCGAAGCTTGTTGAGCGACTTTCCGAACGCAAGCATGCCGTCGAACTTGCTGTCCGCACGATGCTCGGTCCAATTGGCGTGATAGCGATATTGCTTGCGCCCGCGTGCATCCACTCCCGTGGCCTGTAGGTGGCCCAGTAGGATCCATACAGAACCATGCGTCTTCATATGCCGGGGGAAGTCCGATCGCATTGAGACGTTCGATCTCGTCGCGATCCGTAACCCGTTTCCCATCCGGCGTGAAATAGGCCCAGCCGCGTCCCGACCGGCTGCGTGAATAGCCCGGCTGGGAATTGGTGCTGTGTTTAAGCTTCATGACGGGGTACGCCGGGATACATGGAGGCTGTAAGCGCGTTGTCGCAGGATAGTTCCACCGTCGTATCAAACAGGACAATCAATGACCGCAATCGGGCAGGCCAATATCCTCATCGTCGCCACCGACCGTTTCGAGGAATTGGAATTGTTCGGGCCGCTGGAAATTCTCCGCGCAAAAGGCGCCAATGTCACCGTCGCTTCGCTCAGCGAGGACGAGATCATGGGCACTGTCCACGATGAGCCGGGAAGGAAGGTACTGCCAGACCTGCTGGTCGGCGAAGTCAGCGCGGACGATTATGATGCGCTGATCCTTCCAGGCGGAGTGGGCAATCCCGACCGCCTGCGTAGCGACCCTGGGACCATCGCGCTGATCAAGTCCTTCGCTTCGGCTGGCAAGCCGGTCGCAGCAATCTGCCATGGTCCCTGGCTGCTGGTCGAAGCCGACCTGTTGCGCGGCAGGACCGCGACCAGTTGGCCATCGATCCGGACCGACCTTACGAATGCCGGGGCCGACTGGATTGATGAAGAAGTGGTGGTCGATGGCAATATCATCACCAGCCGCAATCCAGACGATGTGCCCGCCTTCACCGACGCGGTAATCAGTTTGGTCGAACGACAAACCCTTGCCGCCGACGCCTGAACACCTCTTCAAGCAAGCTTTAAGGTTCTTCTGCTAGCGCGCTTTGCCATGCGCAGATTATCAGCCCAACGGATCGAACAGATCGCCGACCTGGCCGCGGCATTTCTCATGGGGACGGCACTATTCGCCGCTGCGCCCATGGTGATTCCTTTTCTCCACGAAGCATTGTGGCTTTCGCCCCTTGCCGCAGTTGCGGGATTTGCAGTCACGTACCTGGGCCTGCGCAGGATCGAGCGCGACTACCAACCGCCGGTGCCGGTGGTGACGGAGTTTGCGATGTTCGACGACACACCCAGGCAAACGGACGTTGGCGGCACGCAAGATGCAGACCCACTGGTGCTTACCCAGCGGTTTCACAGCGCGCCCCCGTCCGCCCTCACCGAGGTGACGGACGCGCCGCCGGTGATGACCCGGGTCGAGCGCATGTTCGGCTCCCCCCAGCAAATTGATCCGCGCGCCTTGATCGAGCGGATAGAAGCGCATTTTGGCGAATCCGGCGACGAACCTACCGCGCGCGCCTCGGCGCCGGTTGCGAAAGGCATTGGGCAGGACGTGCGTCACGACGGCGACGAGATGCATGCAGCGATCGAACAATTGCGCCACTCGCTGGGCTAGTCACTCAGCAATCGTCAGCGCTTCGATGTCGATGTCGATGTCGGGGCCTCCCAGCCCGCGCATCGCCCGGACGTCGATGTCAGCGAGGATTGCGCCGGGAAGCGTGAATTCGGCCTCCTCCAGGTCGGTGCACAGTCGTTGTGCGGCGGCCGCTGCGCCTGCGCCGCTGATTCGCAACGCAAGCTCGTGGCGCTCACCGTCGAGCGTAAGCGAGCGCCAGTCGGTCGATCGGACGTGCGTAAGCAAAGTCCTATTTCTAGCTAGGCCCGTGCGATCGGCAAGCGCCCGGATCAGCGCTGCCGCCGCCGGCGACATGGCGACCCGCATCATTGACGCGACTCCAGGAATGCCCGAACCCTGGCCTCAGTGACCGGTCGGCAATCGCGCCCGTTCCTGAGGTCGAATACAAAGCGCGGATCACCCACGGCCTGGCGGCCAAAGCGGGTCGGTGGAACGTCAGATATACGAAGATAGCGTTCAACGTCTCGAAGTAGGTGCACGAATGTTTCCCTCAAAGCCTGAACGACTCGGCTGCTTATTTCTTCACAACGCATTTCCTACTTGTCTAGGACTTTACCTATAATTAATCAGGAACCATGCCGACAGACCCGCGCCAAGTCCTCGAACAGCTATGCCAAGACCGTGGGGAGGACTTTGCTGGCCTGTCGCGGATGCTGGGACGCAACTCCGCCTACATCCAACAATATATCCGCCGTGGCGTGCCGCGCCGATTGAAGGAGGAGGAGCGCGGCAAGCTCGCGCGCTATTTCGGGGTCAGCGAGGAATCGCTTGGCGGACCGCATGTCGGAGAAGCGGGCACAACCGGCCTGTTGGTTGTTGCGCGGCACCCAGTCAAAGTTTCTGCCGGACCAGGCGCCAGCACCGAAGACCGTGAAAGCCGACCCTATTTCGCGTTCGACGCAAAATGGCTGCGGGCACTGACCGCGACGCCGGCAGAACAATTATCGATCGTCCGGGTCGAAGGTGATTCGATGGCACCGACCTTGTCGCCGGGCGACGACATCCTGGTCGACCCGGGCGACTGCGCTCCCCAGATGCGCGATGGCATTTACGTCTTGAGGTTCGACGATCAGCTGGTGGTCAAGCGCCTCGCGCTTCACCCGCGCGGCCGGCGTGTAACGATCCAGTCGGATAATCCGTCCTACCCGGCATGGCCTGACTGCCCGCTCGATGAAATTACCTGCATCGGAAGGGTGATTTGGGCCGGACGTCGGCTGGTCTGATACAGCGGAAAGTTAATCGCGTCGGCGGCTGTCGGCCAGCCATACAAGGATGGCGAGCACGATCCCGACCCCCAGTCCGGTAAGCACGCCGCGCATCGGGTCGGCGATCGCCAGCCCCAGGAAATAACCTGCAAACAGTCCCAGTGTCACGAAGCACCCGCCTGCTGCAGTGGTCTTGCGTTCGATCATCCCGCAATCCTGCCAGAGACACTGGATGGGCGCCAGATTTTCCTCACCGCGCCGCAACAAGGTGAAAGTGTCATTCACTTTCTTCCCTTGCCAGATCGCAAGGCTGGCGGTGGTAGGAAGGGTGTATGGACATGCCCTTCATTCACGGTCGCGAAACCCTTGCCGATGCTGATGACCTTATCGAACGCTTCGGCTCTGATGCCGTTTGTGAGGCGGCGATTCGGGCCGAAACCAGCCGCAATGCCGGCAATGTCATTCAATTCTGTCATTGGCGGCAAATCGAGCGCGTGGTCGCGCATCTTTCCAGCCAGGATGTCAGCGGAACCGTCCACTAGGCGCAAACGCCTGATTTATGCCCGAACAAAGCTGCGCTTCCTACTGGCGCGGGGCTTGCCGCTCCACTAGCATCGCGCCGTGATGAAAGGGCGGGGACCAATCCGGAACGCTGCGCAGCTGTTGGGCGCGGCGGCGTTGACCTGGGTGGCGGTGTCGCCCGGGAACGCCCAGTCGTCGGCCGCGCCAGCTTCCGATGACCGGTCCGCGTCGTCGCAAGAGCCAGCGGCCACTTCAGCCAGCGGTATCGAACCGCTCGATCCTTCGGCACCGCTTGATGCATTGCCGGACCTTGGGGTCGACTGGCCCGACCTTAATGCCCCGGACCAGGATGCGCCCCTATCGGCGGTTCCCGAGGATGGCATTGAGGAAAGCAGCAACGCGCTGCGCTACAGCTATTCGATCACCGGGCTTGAAGGGGTCGTCGATCCACTTGAGATCGAGGAGGCATTTGCCAAGTCCTCGGCACTGCGCGAGGGCGAAGGCAAAGGCGCCAATGCCGCCCAGATCGGTCGTCGCAGCCAGGCCGACAGCGACTTGCTTGCCGAATTATTGCGAAGCCGCGGCTATTACGACGCGCTGGTTACTCCCGAGGTCAAGGGTTCGGGAGATATGATTGCGGTCAGCCTTGGGGTCGAGCCGGGACCATTGTATCGTTTCACTTCGGTCAGCCTGCCGGGGATCGAGGCAGCGCCCGCCGAAGATGTCGCCAAGCTTGAGCAGGCGTTCGGCGTTGCCGAGGGCGATCCGGTCAATGCCGAGGAGGTTATCGCCGGCACCACCGAGCTTAGCCGCAAGCTGGGCGAACTGGGGTTCGCGGGTGCCAGCCTTGGCGCTCGGGTGATCACAATCGACCACGAGAATCACCAGGCGCGCCTGGTCCAGCCGGTCGATCCGGGTCCAATCGCGACCTTTGGCACGATGACGGTCACCGGCAAGCCGCCATTCGACGCCAAGCATGTCAATGTCATCGCCCGGTTCCGCGAAGGCGATCAGTTTCGCCAGTCACGGCTCGACGATTTGCGCCGCGCGCTGATTGCAACCGGACTGGTCGCCAACGCGGTGATCACCACAATCCCGCGCGATGGCGGCAGGGTCGTTGATGTCGCGGTCAAGCTGGAACCAGCGCCTGCGCGCACGATCGCCGGGGAAGTCGGCTATGGAACCGGCCAGGGCGCCCGCGCCGAAGTTAGTTGGACCAACCGGAATTTTTTCAATCCCGAAGGCGCACTGACGCTTCGCGGAGTGCTTGGGACCAGTGAACAATTGGCCGGGATCCAGCTGCGCCGGAACAATTTTCGGCGTCGCGACCAGGTGCTTAATGCGCAATTGCTCGCCAGCCACCAGAAGTTCGCGGCCTATGAGGCAAAGACGGTGCTGTTGTCCGGCAACATCGAGCGTCAGAGCAATTTCATCTGGCAGAAGAAATGGACGTTCGTCGCCGGTGCATCGCTTCTTGCCACCGATGAGCGCGGAGTTTTCTCCCCCCTCGATACCAAGACCACCCGGACGTTCCTGATCGCCGCGCTGCCGGGAAGCCTTGGCTATGACGGTAGCGACAATCTTCTCAACCCGACCCGTGGATTCCGTCTGCGCGGCATGCTCAGCCCGGAACTGTCCGCTCACTCCGGCCAGATGATCTACGCGCTTACCCAGGTTGACGCCTCGGCCTATCAGCCCGTTGGCGACCAGGTCGTGCTTGCCGGCCGGGTCCGACTTGGGTCTATCCTTGGCGCAAGCATCTATGACATCGCCCCCTCGCGCCGCTTCTATGCGGGCGGCGGCGGTTCGGTGCGCGGCTACGGTTACCAGCAGCTTGGACCCAAGGACGTCGACAACGATCCGATCGGCGGGCGTGGGCTCGCCGAATTCAGCCTTGAAAGCCGAATTCGCCTCAACCGCTTCGGCGGCAATTTCGGCATCGTGCCGTTCCTCGATGCAGGCAATCTCAGCGAGAGCGCCCGACCGGGCAGCGGCACATGGCGCTTCGCCGCCGGCCTGGGACTTCGCTATTATTCCAGTTTCGGCCCGATCCGCATCGATGTCGGCTTCCCACTCAATCGCGAAAAGGGTGACGGTCGGTTTGCAGTCGCCGTTGCGCTCGGCCAGGCGTTCTAGCCGTGGCCGAGAGCGTTATTACCGGCGGCGAAGGGACAATTGTCGTCCGCAAGGACTGGAAGCGCCGCCTTCTTAACGAGTTGCTGGCGCTGTTCATCGCTCTGCTCATTCTGCTGGTCGGGGGTCTGGTCCTTCTGGACACTGCCCCGGGGCATCGCTTCGTCGTCGATCGTATCGCCAATATCGAGACCAAGTCGGGGCTCCGATTCCGGATCGGGCGGATCGACGGCTCGTTGTTCGGGTCGGCACGGCTCAAGAACGTCCAGGTCAGCGACCAGCAGGGCGTGTTCTTGACCTCGCCGGAAATCGATCTCGACTGGGTTCCGGGCGCATGGTTCGATAACCGCTTGTCCATCCGCAGCCTGACAGCCGAAACAGTTACGCTGGTGCGCGCCCCGCGCCTCAGGCCAAGCAAGACCAAGGGGCCGCTACTTCCAAATTTCGATATTCGGATCGACCGGCTGCACATCGAGCGGTTCGAGCTTGGCCCGGCGGTGACGGGCAAGCCGCGGGTTGGAACGATCGACGGCAAGGTCGACATCCACAAGGGCCGTGCGCTGATCGACTTCAATGCCGCAATTCGCGATGGCGGCGACAAGATGGTCGTCAAGCTCGATGCCCAGCCCGATCGCAATATCTTCGATGTCGAGGCACGGGTCACTGCCCCCGCCGACGGACTTATTCCCGCGATGCTGGGCATCAGGCGCAGCCTTGCGCTGGAGATTTCCGGTGATGGCAATTGGCAGCGCTGGCGGGGCAAGGCGGGCCTTGACCTATCGGGCCGACAAGCAGCCCGCTTCAGTCTTGCCGTGGACAAGGGGCTGTACCGGCTCGACGGGCGCGCCGATCCCGCGCCGTTCATCAACGGGCGTCTGAAGCGGCTCACACTGGGGGGCGTGAAGGTCAAGGGCGAAGGAACGCTCAAGGACAATATTTTCGACGGTCAATTGCGCGCTTCCACGCCCAGTCTAAGGTTCGCAAGCCGCGGCGGGCTTGACCTTGGACAAGGCGCCTTTCGCAACACCCGGGTCGGGATCGACCTTATTCGACCCCAGGCCCTGTTCACCAACATGAGCGGCCAGCCGCTGCGGCTCGCGCTGACTCTGGACGGGGCATATGCCGACGCTGACTTTTCGTACCGGCTGATCTCGAAGCACCTGGTTTTTGACAAGACCGGGTTCACCGATCTGCGGGCGGAAGGGAAGGGACGCTGGACTAATTGGCCGATGCGTCTGCCGCTCCGGCTGACGGCGCGCAGCATTACCGGTGTAGGCGATCTTGCAGCGCAGATCCTCGCCAACCCCCGCATTACCGGCTTCCTCGAAATCACGCCCAAGATGCTGCGTGCCGACAAGCTCAAGTTGGTCAGCGCAAAGGTCAACGGGACGATTTCGCTGATCATCGACTTTGTTACCGGCCGGTTCGACGTCGCCGTGAACGGAGGGATGACCCGCTACCTGATCCCGGGCATTGGCCTGGTAGACATTGAAACCCAGTTGAAGGTCGCGCCGGGTCCCGACGGCAAGGCCCTTACGACCGGCAAGGCAAAGGCATTCGTACGCCGCCTGGATAATGACTTTTTCGCTTCGCTGACCGGCGGTCTGCCCCGAATTGAAAGCGACCTTCGGTTGGGAAGCGACGGGGTCCTGCATCTGTCCGGCCTCAAGCTGTTTTCACCCAAGTTGACGCTTGCCGGGTCGGGCCGGCGCAACAAGGACGGGACTTTCCATATCGAGGCCAAGGGACGGCAGGCCGAATATGGACCGCTGACGATGACCCTCGATGGCAATATCGAGCGCCCGCACATCGCGCTGGTCCTTGCATCCCCAAACAAGTCGCTTGGGTTGAACAACGTGCACCTTTCGCTGGATCCGACTGCTGCCGGGTTCGACTATCGCGCCAACGGCGGGTCGCTGCTCGGCCCGTTTTCCAGCAACGGCGCGATCCTGCTTCCGAAGGGCGCGCCGACTATCATCCGGGTCGATTCCCTTGATGCCGGCGGTGCCCATGCCAGCGGCCGGCTTGCAATCGCCCCGGGCGGGTTTGTCGGGCGCCTGGTCCTGGCTGGCGGAACACTCGATGGAACGCTCGACTTCACCCCCGTCGGAAAAGCGCAGAAGATTGAGATGCATCTGCGGGCCGATGGCGCGAACTTCCCAACCATCGCGGTTCGCAGCGGCCGGATCGACGGCACGGTCCTGCTCGACGGTGGGCATAATTCGGTCGACGTCACGGTCGACGCACAGGGGGTCGAGCTTGCGGGCCTTGACCTTGCGCGGTTGACTGCAAGCGCGCGGCTTCAGGATGGCAGTGGGAAAGTACGTGCCGATTTCGCGGGTCGCCGCGGAACCGATTTCGCCTTTACCGCAATCGCCGACCTGTCGCCCGACCGGCTAAGCGTCACGGGCAATGGCAAGGTGTCGGGCGAAAAGCTGGTGCTGCGCGAAGCTGCAGTTCTTACCCGCGAGGGGGATGGCTGGGCGCTAAGTCCGACCGCGATCAGTTTTGCGGGCGGCAACGCGACGGTTTCGGGACGAAGCGGTTCGCGCCCCGAAGTGCACGCGCGGCTTGCCGCAATGCCGCTTCAGATACTCGACCTGTTCTGGCCCAAACTCGACCTTTCGGGGGCCGCGAGCGGTACGGTGGATTATGCCTGGAAGGGCAATCGCGCGGGCCGCATGGACCTTCGTATCCGGGGGCTCAGCCGCTCGGGCCTGGTACTTGCCTCCAAGCCGATAGACATCGGGATCGCGGGGGCGATCGAAGGCAATAAGGCCGCCTTGCGGGCCATTGCGGCTAGCGAGGGCAAGACCGTCGGCCGCGCCCAGGCCCGTTTCGCACCGATGGGCAACGGCCCACTGCTTGCCGAACTTATGGCATCGCCGATGTTCGCGCAGGTGCGGTACACCGGGCCCGCTGATACGCTATGGCGCCTGAGCGGGGTGGAGATCATCGATTTGTCCGGCCCGGTCGCGGTAGGTGCCGACTTTGCCGGCAGCCTTACCAATCCACGGATTACCGGCACGATGCGGGCCAAGGATGCCCGCCTTGAAAGCGCAGTCACCGGGATGGCGATTACCTCGCTTAACGCCGAAGCGCGTTTTTCCGGACCCAAGCTGGTCATTACCTCGCTCAAAGGGAATGCCGGAAAAGCTGGAACGATCGCGGGCAGCGGGACGGTCGACCTGTCGGGCGGTCAGCTTGGCCTCGATCTCAAGTTCGACGCCGCCAATGCACTGTTGCTCGATCGCGACGATATCAGTGCGCAGGCAAGCGGGCCGATCACCATCCGCTCTAGCGGCAAGGGCGGCACGATTTCGGGCAACCTCAAGCTCGACAAGGGACATTTTCGCCTAGGCCGCGCAAGCGCCGCGGCCGATGTGCCGCAACTGGCGGTGCGCGACATCGGCCTTGATCCGGACCAGGTGATCGAAACCGCGGACCTTCATCCGTGGCGCCTGGACTTGGACATCAAGGGCAGTGACCTAAGGGTTACCGGGCTTGGCATCAGCAGCCGCTGGCGCACCACACTCAAGGTCGGCGGCCAGGCCGATGCGCCGCGCTTCACCGGGCGTGCAGACCTTGTCAGCGGCGATTACAATTTCGCCGGCCGCAATTTCAAGCTGGAGCATGGAGTCATCCGCTTTAACGGGGAAAGCCCGATTAACCCGCAGCTCGACATTGCCGCAGAGGCAACGGTCCAGGGGATCAATGCCTCGGTTCTGGTGCAGGGTACCGGGCTTCATCCCGAAATCAGTTTCGCGAGCACGCCAGCCTTGCCGCAGGACGAATTGCTGTCGCGGATCTTGTTTGGAACATCGATCACCAACCTGTCGGCCGCCGAAGCGCTGCAGTTGGCATCGGCGGTCGCCGCGCTTCAGTCGGGTGGGGGTGGGCTCGACCCGATCAACAGCTTGAGGAAAGCGATCGGATTAGACCGCCTGCGCGTGGTCCCGGCCGACGTTGCCACCGGGCAGGGCACGGCGATCGCTGCGGGCAAGTACATCACCCGCAAATTGTTCGTCGAGGTGATTACCGACGGCAAGGGCTATTCCGCGACCCAGGTCGAATATCAAATCACCCGCTGGCTTTCGCTTCTGTCGACGATTTCCACCATCGGCCGCGAAAGCGCCAGCGTTCGCTTCAGCAAGGATTATTGACGCGGCGGGTGTCGGGATGCGACCCCGTCGCCCAAAGGGGATGGGGCAGATGGACGACCAAACGAAAAGGCGCCTGCGCAATATAGTCGGCGGTTCGGCGGGCAACCTTGTCGAATGGTTTGACTGGTATGTTTATTCGGCTTTCGCGCTGTACTTCGCCCATGCTTTCTTCCCCACCGGGGATAGTACTGCGCAGTTGCTCCAGACCTCCGCGATTTTCGCGGTCGGTTTTCTCGTCCGCCCACTCGGCGCATGGGGCATGGGAATCTATGCCGACCGCAAAGGTCGCAAGGCGGGCCTGACACTGTCGGTATCCCTGATGTGCGCCGGCTCGCTCATGATCGCCCTCGCGCCGACCTATGCCCAGGCCGGCGTCATGGCACCCGTTATCCTGCTGGTCGCCCGGCTGGTCCAGGGGGTCAGCCTGGGCGGCGAATATGGATCAAGCGCCACCTACCTGTCCGAGATCGCCGACCGCGATAACCGCGGCTTCTGGTCCAGCTTTCAATATGTCACGATCATCGGCGGCCAATTGGCGGCCTTGATGCTGCTTGTGTCGCTGCAATTCCTGCTGGGAGAGCAGGCGATGATGGACTGGGGCTGGCGCATCGGCTTTGCCGCCGGTGCAGCGCTCGCGGTAGTGGTCTTTTACCTGCGCCGCCGCCTGGATGAGACGCCCAGTTTCAAGAACAGCGTTGCCAAGGCCGATCGTGTCGCCTCCAGCGCGGTAAGCCTGTTCCGCGATCATCCCCGAGAAGCGTTCCTGGTCATCGCACTGACTGCCGGCGGCACCGCAAGCTTTTACGCCTACACCATCTACCTTCAGAAATTCCTCGCCAACAGCGCTGGCTTTTCGAAGGCGTCGGCTTCGCAGATCATGACCCTGGCCTTGCTATGCATGCTCGTGCTTCAGCCGTTTGCAGGGAAGTTGTCGGACCGCATCGGGCGGCGGCCGATGATGATTTTCTTCGGACTTGGGGCGACCTTCCTGACGTGGCCGATATTCACCGCGCTTGAAGGAGCGGGCAGTGCGGCGGTCGCCTTCTTGATTTGCTTCGGCGCCCTGGTGATCGTCACCGGCTACACTTCGATTAACGCGATCATCAAGGCCGAGCTGTTTCCTGCCCACATTCGCGCGCTTGGCGTTGCGCTGCCGTTTGCAATCGCCAATGCGCTGTTCGGCGGAACTGCCGAATATGTCGCGCTATACCTCAAGAACATCGGACATGAGCGCTGGTTCTATCTTTATATCAGCGGGCTGGCTGCGGTGAGCCTCGTCACTTACTTCAGAATGCGCGAAACCAAGACTGCAAGCCTGATCGAAGAGGATTGAGCGCCGTGCCCTACAGCTCGCGCCCAAGCGCCCTTCTGCCGATGATGGTCGCGGTGTTGCTGATACCCGCAGCGCTTGGCTCATCGGGCACGATTTTCAATGACGGCGATGTCAGCTGGCATATCGCCACCGGGCGCTGGATCCTTGAGCATTGGGCGATCCCCAACACCGATCCGTTCTCGTTGAGTTGGGCCGGCAAGCCGTGGGTCCCGATCGAGTGGGGGGCGGAGGTCGTGCTTGCGTCGGCCTTCCTGGCGGCGGGCTATGGCGGCGTGGCAGCACTTGCCACCTTGTGCCTTGGACTCCTCCACACTCTCGTGTTCTTCAACGCCGCGCGGTTCGTGAAGCCGTGGGCGGCGGTAGCGGCGGTCGTCCTGATGGACCTCGTGCTAATCCCGACAATGCTCGCCCGGCCGCATATTCTCGCCTGGGCGGTGATCGCGCTGTGGCTGTGGGTCTTGCTTCGCGCCCGCGAGCGCAAGCGCGCCCCGCCGATTGTCGCAGCGCTGCTGATGACGGCATGGGCCAACGTCCATGGCAGCTTCGTCATCGGCCTTGCGCTTGCTGCCGCCTTCGCGCTCGAAGCGCTGATCGATCAGCCGGACAAGCGGCGGGTGATCGTGTCGTGGGGCTTGTTCGGCCTGGCATCGGGCCTTGCGACGTTGATCAATCCGCTGGGGTTGGAAGGTGCGCTTCACCCGTTCACGTTCACGCAGCTCAAAATGCTTCCCCTGATCGACGAGTGGAAGCCTTCGTCGCTTGCAGTCACGCCGTTCTTCTTCGCGGTACTCGCGATCGTTGCGGCAGTGGCCGCCTGGAAGCGCCCGCGCCTGTCGTTCACGCGCCTTGCGATCCTGGCGCTGCTCTTTGCGCTTGCGCTGTACCAGCAGCGCCAGCAGGCGATTTTCGCGATCGCAGCGGCGATGATCCTGCCTTGCGGCTTCGGGGCCCGTGGCCAACCGGTTGCGCGGATCGACCGCAACTGGGCGCGGTTCGCCGCCGCCGGCCTGCTGGCATTGACGATCGTGCGCGCTGCCCTTCCGCTGGCGCCGCCGGAAAATGAGGCCAATCCATGGGCGCTCATCGCAGCTGTTCCGGCAGATCTTCGCGGCCAGCCAGTACTCAATGGCTATTCGATGGGCGGGCCGCTGATCCTGTCGGGTATCCGGCCTTATATCGATGGTCGGGGCGACATGTACGGCGATTCCATCGTCACCCAATACAAGCGCATTACGCTGGGCGATCGCGAAGAACTGGACCGCGTTACCCGACAATACGGGATTCGCTGGGCGATCGTCCCGCATCGGTACGACAAGCTGGTCGCGCTGCTCGATTCCGATCCCGAGTGGACAAAAATTGCCGACCAGCGAGCAGGGCTGATCTATCGCAAGGTGCAAATATAGGGCGGGAGGAAAGCGGAGCCGGCCGGCATTGGGCTGGGAGGTGGGGATGCCCGTAACCGACCGACTCGACTCGGGGCAGCCGTCGCTGCCACGGCATCAGCATAGCCCGATTCGCCAATAGGGAATAGCGGAACCGGATTCGTCAGAATCCGGTTTCCTTCCAATGCCTTAGTGCTTCCGGTTAGGAAGAATAGTACATGTCGAACTCGACCGGGCTGGGCGTGGTCTCCCAGCGCAGCACCTCTTCCCACTTGAGGTCGATATAGGCATCGATCTGGTCGTCGGTGAAGACATCGCCCTTGGTCAGGAAGTCGCGGTCGTTCGACAGGCTGACGAGCGCCTCGCGAAGGCTTCCGCATACGGTCGGGACGTTGACCAGCTCGGCCGGCGGCAGGTCATAGAGGTTCTTGTCCATCGCCTCGCCCGGATGAAGCCGGTTCTGGATTCCATCAAGGCCAGCCATCAGCAGCGCCGCATAAGCGAGATAGGGGTTGGCAAGCGCATCGGGAAAGCGGAATTCGACCCGCTTGGCCTTTTCGCCGGTGCCGTAGGGAATCCGGCATGAGGCCGAACGATTGCGGCTTGAATAGGCCAGCAGCACCGGCGCCTCGAATCCCGGGACCAACCTTTTGTAACTGTTGGTCGTGGGGTTGGTGAAAGCGTTCAAGGCGCGGGCGTGCTTGATCACGCCGCCGATGAAATAAAGCGCGGTGTCGGACAGGCCGGCATAACCATTGCCTGCGAACAGCGGCTTGCCCTTGGCCCAGATCGACATGTGGGTGTGCATTCCCGAGCCATTGTCCTGGGCAATCGGCTTGGGCATGAAAGTCGCGGTCTTGCCATAGGCCTGGGCGACCATGTGCACGACATATTTGTAGATCTGCATCCGGTCGGCGGTCTGGACCAGCGTTCCGTAGGTCAGGCCAAGCTCATGCTGCGCGGCTGCGACTTCGTGGTGATGCTTGTCGCACGGCAGGCCCATTTCGAGCATTGTCGAGACCATCTCGCCGCGGATGTCCTGCGCGCTGTCGACCGGCGCGACTGGGAAATAGCCGCCCTTGGCGCGCGGGCGGTGGGCAAGGTTGCCGCCGTCATAATCGCGCGCGGTGTTGGTCGGCAGCTCGATGTCGTCGATCTCGAACCCGCTGGAAGCATAGCCATCTTCAAAGCGCACGTCGTCGAACATGAAGAACTCGGCTTCCGGTCCGACGAATATGGTGTCGCCGATCCCGCTTGCCTCAAGATAGGCCTCAGCGCGGGTCGCTGTCGACCGCGGGTCGCGGCCATAAAGCTCGCCGGTCGCAGGATCGACGATATTGCAGAACAGGATCATCATCGGGGTTGCAGAGAACGGATCGATATAAATGCTTCCAAGGTCCGGCTTGAGGATCATGTCGCTTTCGTTGATCGCCTTCCAGCCGCCGATCGAAGAGCCATCGAACATGAACCCGTCGGTCAGCATGTCCTCGTCGATCGCGCCTGCGACCATCGACAGGTGCTGCCACTTACCCTTGGGATCGGTGAAGCGAAGGTCGACCCACTCGATCTCCTCGTCCTTGATACGTTTAAGGATGCTCGATGCGTCGCTTGCCATGATGAGAAAAGTCCTCGCTGTGGATTGCCGCGCCCTTGTCATGCCGCAAGCCGCTGACCCTGTCGTTTTGACGACCGGGACTGGCGGGACCACCGCTTGATTCGAGCTTGTCGGCGGCGACCATTCCCCAAGCCGCTCGATGAGTCAGCGCCAGCGTGAACATTTGACGGGCAAACCCGTCGCAAGATGATTTGCACAAGCCCTTCACATCATCTGAAGCGCCCGCTATCAGGCCCGCCAACGCGTTCCGGTCACGGCCGGTATGCCTAGTCATATTGGGCCTGTCCGGGCCACAGTGAAGCGTCGAAGCAAAGGCGTTTTGAAAAGGGTGAGCATGGCCACGAAGGCACAGTCCGCGATCACACCACCGCACGGGGAAGACGGCGTTCGCCGCCGCGACTTCATCAACATTGCCGCAGTCAGTTTTGCCGGTGTCGGCGGGCTTGCAGCCCTGGCACCTTTGGTCGTCCAGATGTCACCGTCCAAGGACGTGCTGGCGCTGGCTTCGATCGAGGTCGACATTTCCAAGGTCGTCCCGGGCCAGGGGATCAAGGTCAGCTGGCGCAAGCAACCGGTGTTCGTGCGCAACCTGATGCCAAAGGAAATCAATGAGGCCAATGCGGTCAAGCTATCCGAGCTTCGCGATCCGCAAACGCTTGCCGAGCGGACCAAGCCGGGCAAGGAAAACTGGCTGATCACGATGGGCGTTTGCACCCACTTGGGCTGCGTTCCGCTGGGCATTTCGGAAGGTGAGAATCGCGGCCCGTTCGGCGGGTACTTCTGCCCGTGTCACGGCAGTGCCTATGATACTGCGGCCCGCATTCGCAGCGGCCCCGCGCCGCTCAACCTGCAGGTGCCGGATTATGAATTCAAATCGCCGACTGTGGTCCAGATCGGTTAAGGGGGCGAGACAGCAATGAGCTTTTCCTGGGCCAAGCCCTACGAACCAAAATCAGCGTTTTCACGCTGGATCGACGAGCGCCTTCCCTTGCCGCGTCTCGTCTATGGCGCAATCGGGGGCGGTTATCCGGTCCCGCGCAACCTTAACTATTTCTGGAATTTCGGGGTCCTCGCAGGGATATTCCTGATGATCCAGATCATCACCGGGATCGTGCTTGCAATGCACTTCGTCGCCGATAGCGGCGGCGGCGCTTTCGCGTCGGTGAACCAGTTGATCATGCGCGACGTCAATGCCGGCTGGCTGCTTCGCTACGCGCACATGAACGGTGCCAGTTTCTTCCTTTTGGTCACCTACATCCACATCTTCCGCGGTCTCTATTACGGTTCGTACAAGGCGCCGCGTGAAATGGTGTGGATGCTCGGCCTCGTGATCTACCTGCTGATGATGGCGACCGCGTTCATGGGTTATGTCCTTCCCTGGGGCCAGATGAGCTATTGGGGTGCGCAGGTCATCACCGGCTTCTTCTCGGCCTTCCCGCTGGTCGGCGACCCGATCCGGATCTGGCTACTGGGCGGCTATGCACCCGACCAGGCCACCCTTACCCGCTTCTTCTCGCTCCACTACCTTCTGCCGTTCGTGATCGCGGGCGTGGTCATCCTCCACATCTGGGCGCTTCACCTCCCAGGCTCGAACAACCCGACCGGAGTCGACGTGAAGAGCGAGAAAGACACCTTGCCCTTCCACCCGTTCTATACGGCCAAGGACGGCTGGTTCGCGGGCCTGGTTCTGACCATCTTCATGGTCGTGACCTATTTCGCGCCGAACTATCTGGGCCACCCGGACAATTACATTCCCGCCAACCCACTTTCGACCCCGGCGCACATCGTTCCCGAATGGTATTTCTGGCCGTTCTACGCGATCCTCAAGAGCTTCACGATCGACTTCATCCTGCCCGCAAAGCTGTGGGGCGTGTTGGCGATGTTCAGCGCGATCCTGCTGTTATTCTTCCTGCCGTGGCTCGACACATCGCCGGTCCGCTCGGGCAATTACCGCCCGCTGTTCAAGCGCTTCTTCTGGTTGCTGGTGGTCGACATCGTGATCCTGGGTTGGGCAGGCGGCGCATCGCCGACCCCGTTCCGGATCGCGGTCGGCCAGGCGGCGACGATCTATTACTTCCTCCACTTCCTCGTCATCCTGCCGATCATCGGCCGGATCGAAAAACCGCTGCCGCTGCCTGATTCGATCAGCTCGTCAGTGCTTCATGGCGAAAAAGCGGAGGCGGCCCCGGTTGGGGTGGCCCGGCATGCACCGGGCAGAGCACCGGCGCGTCGCAACGCGCCCAAGCGCGCGAATTAAGGGGGCAACGACCGTGATTCGCATTTTCCTCCGGGGCTTCCAGTATCTCGTCGCCATCGGGTTCATCGCCACCCTACTGTTGTCGCTGTTCAGCGGCGTCGCCGAATATTTCTCGGAGCCGCCGGAACAACTGCCATCAGAGCAATTCCACCTGCACCCGAAGCATCTCGCCTTGCCCAGCGACGGGATGTTCGGAAAGTTCGATGATGCACAGCTGCAGCGCGGCTTCCAGGTCTACAAGGAAGTCTGTGCGGCCTGCCACAGCCTCAAGATGGCCTCGTTCCGTGACCTTGAAGGCATTGGCTACAACGAAGCGCAGGTAAAGAAGATCGCTTCCGACTGGGCGATCAAGGTTCCCTCAATCAACGAGGAAACCGGTGAGCCCGCGACCCGCGACGCGCTTGCGTCCGACACTTTCCCGCTTCCGTTTGCCAACGAAGTGGCAGCCAAGGCAGCGAACAACAATGTTGCCCCGCCCGATCTCACGCTGATGACCAAGGCGCGCGAAGGTGGCGCGTCTTATGTTTATTCGCTGCTGACCGGCTATCGTAATGCCGACACCTACAAGAACGCCAAGGGCGAGCCGCTGCCAGCAAGCGCGAAACCGACTACAGGGCTGCACTTCAACCCCTATTTCCACAGCCTCAACATCGCCATGCCGCCGCCGCTCACCGCGAACGGGCAGGTGACCTACGCGGATGGTAATCCCAAGCCGACGGTCGACCAGATGGCCAAGGACGTTTCCGCGTTCCTGGTGTGGACTGCGAACCCCGAACTCAACCGGCGCCACGCGGCGGGGATCGCGGTGTTCATTTTCCTGCTGTTCGCGACGGTCCTCGGTTATCTTGCCTACACCCAGACCTGGGCCGAGGCGAAGCGCAAGGTCGCGCCGGTCGGGCCACTGGACCCGGAAAACCAGGCCAAGCGCAGCCGCGCCGCCCACAAGGCAGGGATCAAGACCGAAGGCTAGAGGTCGCAATGACCAAGCTGGCAAAGGGGTCGTCGCACGCGGGTGCGGCGGCCCTTTTTCCGTTGGGACTTAGCGCGCCTGGGGCCGGCGGCGCAT
The DNA here is from genome assembly GCA_963703115.1 of uncultured Alphaproteobacteria bacterium. Lineage (GTDB taxonomy): Bacteria > Pseudomonadota > Alphaproteobacteria > Sphingomonadales > Sphingomonadaceae > Sphingomicrobium. The sequence continues at coordinate 1,436,613 of OY969788.1, read as the reverse complement.
GAGAACGATTGAGGTGTAACGCATCACCAGGTCGCCATGCTGGTTGGTGACATGGGTGTCTGTCCTGATCGACCCGATCTCTGGCTTTGAGCGCGAGGGCGTCTTGGCGATGATCGTTCCAGTCACGTGCAGCGTGTCGCCGGGATAGACCGGCTTCGTCCAGCGTAACTCGTCAATGCCGGGAGAGCCGAGGCCCGCCTGATCCTCGCTCACGACCTTGCGGGCGATGCACGCCATGGTCATCGCCGCGGTATGCCAGCCCGACGCAGACAGTCGTCCAAAATGAGTTGTGGCCGCCGCCTCGTCCGACAGGTGAAAGGGCTGGGGATCATATTTGCGGGCGAATTCGAGCACTTCCTCGCGGGTCACCTCATAGGTGCCAAAATCGGTCGTCTGGCCGACTTCCAGGTCTTCGAAATAGATCATGCGCGCGAATGGATAGCGGGGGTGCCGCTGTTGGGCTAGCGTTGCGACGATGACCGAGTTCCAGCCGACCACGAACCCGAACCAGAACACGTCGCGGTGGGACCCGCGCCTGATCGAGGCGGCGATTGCGATGAACGACAACCGCCTGGATGTCGCCGAACGGATTCTCAAGCCGTATCTCAAGGATGACCCCTTCGACGTTTACGCGATCCGCCTGCTGGCTGAACTTGCGGGGCGGATCGGGCGATGGCGCGACAGCGAGTCGCTGCTTCGCCGCGCGGTCGAGCTTGCACCGGGATGGACCGCGGCAAAGGCCAATCTTGCGCTGGTGCTTGGCCGGACCGGGCGTCCCGGCGAAGCGCTGGAAATGCTCGACGAGGTGGTTGCGGCCGAACCCCAATCGCTCAGCCACCAGAACCTCAAGGCCGCGACTTTGGCCCGGGTTGGCGACTTCGAGGAGGCTATCGGCCTTTACGCCGAAATCCTGGAACGGGCGCCGATGCAGCCAAAGCTGTGGACCGGCTACGGCCACATCCTCAAGACCGTCGGGCGGCTGGACGACGGCATCGCCGCATACCGAAAGGCGCTTGAGCTGAAGCCCGAACTGGGGGAAGCGTGGTGGAGTCTCGCCAACCTCAAGACCGTGCGCTTCAGCAACGCCGATATTGCAGCGATGGTGGCCGCGCTCGAAACCCCGGACCTCGCCGACGAGGACCGGTTTCACCTCGATTTCGCGCTTGGAAAAGCGCTTCACGACGCGGGCCGCCATGCCGACGCTTTTGCCCATTTCGAAGCGGGCAATGCGCGCCGGCTGGAGCTTCACCCTTATGACCGCCAGGACATCAGCAATGCAGTGTCGGCATCGGTTCGCCAATTCAGCGCCAAGGACTTCGGGAAACGGGAAGGGGGTTGTGTCGCGCGGGAACCAATCTTCATCGTCGGAATGCCGCGTGCCGGCTCGACCCTGATCGAGCAAATCCTTTCGTCACACTCGATGGTAGAGGGCACAACCGAGCTTCCCGATATTCCGATCCTGGCGCGGCGCGGCGGCCATTATCCCGCAAGCGCACTTGAACTTAATGATACGCAACGTCGGGAGCTTGGTGAGGAATATCTCAAGCGTGCGTCGGTGCAGCGCCGCACCGACAAGCCGTATTTCATCGACAAGCTTCCCAACAACTGGCTGTTCGTCCCGTTCATCCAGCTGATCCTTCCCAACGCGACGATTATCGATGCGCGGCGCCACCCGATGGCGTGCGGCTTTTCGAATTTCCGCCAGCATTTCGCGCGCGGCCAGAACTTCGCTTATGACCTGGCGGATATTGGTGCTTATTACGCCGATTACGTACGGCTAATGGCCCATGTCGACACGGTTCTTCCCGGGCGAGTCCACCGTGTCATCTACGAACAACTGGTTGAGGACAACGAGGCGCAGGTCCGTGCCCTGCTCGACCATGTCGGCCTTCCCTTCGAGACAGCGTGCCTGGAGTTTTACAACACGGAGCGGGCGGTGCGCACGCCAAGTTCGGAGCAGGTCCGCCAGCCGATCTACAAGAGCTCGGGCGATGACTGGCGTCCCTATGGCGATTTCCTTGACCCCTTGGCCAAGGCCCTTGGCACGGTACTTGACCACTATCCCCAGGTACCGCGCGACATTCTCGCAACGCTTGGCGAATAAATATCGTTACGGGCGCGCGCCGAGTTGACAACAGGGGGCGCGAAGTGGCGCAATGGCGCAAATCTAACGAAGGGGGACATTGAGATGACTGACCGGACGCTCCGCGGCCTTGGGTTCATGCTTCTCGCAACGTCGGCGCTGACTGCCAATCCGGCCTTGGCGCAAAGCTCGGCGCAACCGGACACGACCGGACAATCGCCCGCTCCGAACACCAATGCGACCGACGTGACGGGGGAAACGCCGGTCGAACAGGTGGTCAATGACGGTTATGTCGCCGACGAGAGCGAAATCGTCATCACCGCGACCAAGCGTGAGGAAAACCTCCAGGACGTTCCGATCAGCGTCACCGTGCTGGGAACCCGCAAACTCGACCAGCTGAATATTTCCAACTTTGAGGAATATTCGAAGCAATTGCCGTCGGTCAGCTTCCAGACCGCGCAGCCCGGCTATACCGTCGTGTATATGCGCGGCGTCGCCACCGGCGGCGACGGCAACCACTCAGGCTCGTTGCCTTCGGTTGGCACCTATCTTGACGAGCAGCCGGTCACCACGATCGGCGGAACGCTTGACGTCCATATCTATGACATCGCCCGGATCGAGAGTCTGGCCGGCCCGCAAGGCACATTGTTCGGTGCCTCTAGCCAGGCGGGCACGATCCGGATCATCACCAACAAGCCAGAGATTGGCGCGACGATTGGCCGGGTCGATGGGGAAATCAACAAGGTCAGCCACGGCGGGATCGGCGGCAACCTGGAGGGCATGTACAATTTCGCGCTTGGCGACCGTGCCGCACTTCGGGTCGTCGCCTTCTACCAGAAGGATGCCGGGTACATCGACAACGTCCTGGCGTCGCGCACCTACCTTTACCCGGGCGGCGCGATCAACTTCGACAACAGCGCCTTCACCAAGAAGAACTTCAACACCAACGAGGTCTATGGCGGGCGCGTCGCGCTGAAGGTCGACCTCGACGACAATTGGACCGTGCTTCCGCAGTTCATGTACCAGAAGCAGTCCAGCAAGGGCGTGTGGTTCGAAGATGCGCAACTTGGCGATTTGCAAGTAAGCCGCTTCCAGAAAGAGCCCGCACGCGATCGTTTCTGGCAGGCTGCGCTGACGCTTGAAGGCAAGGTCGCCAACTTTTTCGATGTGACCTACGCCGGCGCCTACATGGATCGCCCGCGCTATGCGGCCAGCGATTATACCGACTATACCGACGCGTATAACCAATATTACATCGACTACTATAACAGCTATTTCGACACCTACGGCTACGCCCCGTCCTTCTGTACGGGACCGGGCCTGCTGGGTTGTACGACCTATCAGGACAACGCTGGCAACATCATCAATCCGCGCCAGCACATCGTTGGCACCGATCATTTCAAGAAGATGAGCCACGAATTGCGCGTCGCCACGCCCTCGGACCGGCCAATCCGCGCGATTGCCGGGGCGTTCTACCAGGTCCAGACCAATCACATTTTCCAGGACTACCAGGTCGACAACTTGGCCGACAATTTGTCGGTCGATGGCTATCCGGGGTCGATCTGGGTGACGAACCAGCGCCGCAAGGACAAGGATTACGCGCTGTTCGGCGAAGTCAGCTGGGACGTTGTTCCCACCGTCACGCTGACCGCAGGCGGGCGTCTCTATAAGTTCGACAATACGCTTTACGGTTTCGCCGGCTTTGGCGCGGGCAACCCGGGCGGATACAGCAGCGGCCAGAACCGCTGCCTGACGGTCAACGGCCTTGAAGCACGCAATGACCCGGGCGCGCCGCTGGCGCAGGGCGACAGCGGGCTCGACATCCCGTGCTACAACGTCGCCGACGTCGACAGCACGGGCAAAGCGATTCCACGGCGGATCAAGGATACCGGCAAGATCTACCGCTTCAACGCGCAGTGGAAGCCGTCCGAACCGGTGATGGTCTATGCGACCTGGTCGAAGGGCTTCCGCCCCGGCGGAATCAATCGCCAACCGAACACGCCCGGCTATTCGCCCGATTTCCTCATCAACTACGAGTTTGGCTGGAAAACCACTTTTGCCGGCAATCGCATCCGCTGGAACGGCGCGATCTACCACCAGAAATGGGAAGGCCTGCAGTTCAGCTATTTGGGCCCGAACAGCCTGACGGTCATCCAGAACGGGCGCAACGCCAATATCAACGGCGATCGAAACCGACTTCAACTATGTCGCGGGCGGCCTCTCGCTGACTGCGGCGGCGGCCTATACCAACGCCAAGACCAGCGGCAACATCTGTAACGCCGCGATCGTCATCGATCCGTCGCCCGATTGCACCGGCCTCGATTCGCGCGGACGCGACGATTACATCGTGGTCCCGTCCGGCACGCGCCTGCCGGTCACACCCAAGCTCAAGGGCAGCATGACCGCCCGCTACAGCTGGCCGATGTGGGCGGGCCGGAGCCATGTCCAGGGCGTGCTTGCACACCAAGGCTCGGCGCCGTCGAACATCCGCGTTGCCGATGCCCAGCTGCTGGGCAAGATCAAGGCCTCGACCACGGTCGACCTGTTCGCGGGTTATGACTGGGGAAAGTACAGCCTTGAGATGTTCGGGACGAACGTGTTCGACAATCGCAACGAATTGTCGCGCAGCGTCGGTTGCAGCATCTGTACCCAGGTCCGGATCGTCGCGGGCCGTCCGCAGACGTTCGGAATCCGCGCCGGGATGAAGTTCTGACGGGCAAAGAGGTAAACAGCCACGGCCGGTCACCTGCCGCGCGCTGGATTTTGGCCTGTGGAGCTGCAGCGCTGGCATTATTGTGGCTGGCGATGATGTTTTGCGGCACTGGCCCGCTCGACCAGCAGGTGTACCGCACGCTGTATGTCGGCGGGCACCCGGTGCTGATTACCGTAGCCAAGGCGTTGAGCCTGGCCGGCGATCCCAAGGTTCTTGTACCCGCCACCTTTGCAGTCGCAGCCGTCTCTGTGGTGGCGCGGGCATCCACGCACCGGACTGACGTTGATCGCGGTGACGATGGTCGGTCGCGGCGTGAACAGCCTGGTCAAGCTCGACGTCGGGCGCGATCGGCCCACGCTCGAACAGCACCTGATGGTTGAACACACCAACAGCTTCCCAAGCGGGCATGCCACCGGCTCGATGATGTTTTTCCTGGCGCTCGCTTTGTTGCTGACCCACCGCGGACCGCGCCGTCACTGGTGGGCAGCCGGGGCAGTCGTCGCTTCGTTACTGGTTGGAACCAGCAGGGTGATGCTGGGGGTTCACTGGCCCAGCGACGTAATCGGCGGTTGGGCGTTCGGAGATCCTGTGGGTGGTGTTCACATTGCGGATGGCCGAAGACCTTCTGGCCCGCGACGGAAAACCGCGCCCCTAGACGTTGAACTTGAAGTGCAGGACATCGCCGTCCTTCACGACATAGTCCTTGCCTTCCTGCCTCAGCTTGCCCGCGTCGCGGGCGCCGGCTTCACCATTGAGTGCGACATAGTCGTCGTAAGCGATGGTTTCGGCGCGGATGAACCCGCGTTCGAAATCGGTATGGATTTCGCCTGCGGCCTGCGGTGCCCGGGACCCCACTTCGAGGGTCCACGCGCGGGCTTCCTTCGGACCGACGGTGAAGAAAGTGATCAGGTGCAAAAGGTCGTAGCCCGAGCGGATCACGCGCGCGAGGCCAGTTTCATGAAGCCCCATTTCCTCAAGGAAGGCGATCCGTTCGTCCATGTCCATCGACACCAGGTCGGCCTCGATCGCCGCGGAGACGATGACCGCATTGGCACCCTCGGCCTTGGCCTTTTCAAACACCTGCGCTGAATAAGAATTGCCCTGGGCCGCTTCGTCCTCGTTGACGTTGCAGACATACAGGACGGGTTTGGCGGTAATCAGCTGGGCCTGCGCGAACAGCCTGGCCTCTTCCTCGTCCTTGGGTTGGGTAAGCCGCGCCGGCTTGCCCTCGCGCAAAAGCTCGAGTGCCTGGCCAAGAACGCTTGCCGCGATCTTCGATTCCTTGTCGCCCTGCTGCCCGCGTTTGACGAGGTTGGGGACGCGCTTTTCAAGGCTTTCGAGGTCGGAGAGCAGTAATTCGGTCTCGACGACTTCGGCATCGGCAATCGGGTTCACGTGGTTGTCGACGTGCTGGATGTCGTCGTTTTCGAAACAGCGCATAACGTGGACGATCGCATCGACTTCGCGGATGTTGCCTAGGAACTGGTTGCCCAGCCCTTCGCCCTTCGATGCGCCCTTAACCAGGCCCGCAATATCGACGAACGCAAGCTGGGTCGGAATGATCTTGGCCGACCCGGCAATCTTCGCCAGCGTGTCGAGGCGCGGGTCGGGGACCGCGACCTGCCCGACATTGGGCTCGATCGTGCAGAACGGATAATTCGCCGCCTGCGCCGCCTGCGTTTCGGTCAACGCGTTGAAGAGGGTCGACTTGCCAACGTTAGGCAGGCCGACAATGCCGCATTTGAAGCCCATGTGCTCCTCGGGTCGATGGCTGGGGATTGGGGAAGGTTGTCATGCCCTTAGCGCCGCGCTGTCGGGGGTCAAGCGATTGCACTTTCATTCGATTCGGAGGTTTCCGATCATCGTAGCCTGTAGATAGCGGCGCGATCGCTCCAAAGCGGCGCAATTCGGCGGTTGCGGCACGCCTCATGCGCACATGCGATGTTTTTGCGCTGATCGGCGGGAACAATACGCAATTCTCCTGCCGGGGCTCGCTAAGGCAAGCGGACGCGACCGTCTGGCCGTGGCGGCGTGAAATGGCGCAGTGCGCCGCTCAGGCGTAATTGAAGCTGACGCTCAACCTCTCGCCTTTTGTGCGGCTGGGAAGGACTTCGTGGCGTAGGAAACTTTCCCACATCAAGACCTGGCCGCGCTGGGGCGCGATCTCGATGAACGGTCGCAATTGTTCCGGCGAATCCTCTCCGCGGGTCGGTGCGGCCATCATCATCGGAAGGCGCGGATCTTCGAACCGGATCGCGCCCGAGCCGCTGGGCGCATCGACGTACAAGGTTCCGGAAATCACCGAGTGCGGATGGATATGTCCACCATGATGCCCACCGCTTTTCAACAGGTTGACCCACAGGCTGTCGAGCTTTGGGACGTAGCTCCAGCCAAGCGCCTTTGCAAAGGACCTGGCGTGCTTGTCGAGCGCGCGCTTGAGATCCGCGAACGAAGGATCGCGCCGGGTCAAATCGTTGAGGCTGGCGTAGCTGGTATAGCCCTTATAGCCCTTGGCGGCGCACCAACGACGACCCGCGCCGTCATCCGCGGCAAGCACGTGGATCGAATGGGCCAGCTCGTCCAGCAAGGACTCGTCCTCAAGCCTGCCGTCGTAAAGGGGAGTGACGAACAGGTTGCGAATGCTCATGCTTGCTGCCTCAAGGCGACGTCACTCATGAAGCGGACATCGTCGCCCTGTGCCAGCCACTCGGCCTCCGAAGCGATTGCCGCCAGCATATCGGAAAGCGCTTCCATTTCGCTCTTGGCGTAATTGCCCAGCACATGGCCGGTGACCCGCGCCTTGTCGCCGGGGTGGCCAATCCCGATCCGTACCCGGCGAAAATCGGGACCTAGAGAGGCGTTGATGCTGCGCAGTCCATTATGGCCCGCCAGCCCACCCCCGACGCGGGCCTTGACCTTCATCGGTGCAAGGTCGAGCTCGTCGTGAAAGACGGTCAGGTCTTCGACTTCCAGCTTGTAGAATTTCAGCGCCTGCTGAACCGCATCGCCGCTATCGTTCATAAAGGTCTGCGGCTTCATCAGCAGCACCCTGGTGCCTCCAATTCGGCCCTCACTCACCAGCGAACGAAATTTCTTTGTCCAGGGCGCGAAATTGTGGGCCGCGTGGATCAGGTCTGCGACCATGAAACCGACATTGTGACGATGGAGCGCGTAACCCGCGCCGGGATTTCCAAGACCTGCCCAGACCTGCATGCGGCCTTCCTTGGCGGACGTCGCGCAAAAAGAAAACCGCCCACCGGGTAGGTGAGCGGTTTCCTGGTTTCCCTGAAGCGGGAGAAAAGGGGCTTATTCGCCGCCTTCGCCCGTGCCGCCTTCGCCTTCGGCGCCTTCGCCTTCGGCTTCGTCCTCGCCAACGGTCGGGACATCACCGGCATCGGCGGTTTCTTCCTCGTCCGAAGCTTCGGACTTCATCGCCGACGGGGCGACCAGCGTCGCCACGGTGAAGTCGCGGTCGGTGATTGCCGGGGTCGCGCCATCGGGAAGCGTGATCGCGCTGATGTGGATCGAATCACCGATTTCAAGACCGGTAAGATCGACATGCAGTTCGTCCGGAATATACGCAGCGTCGCACACCAGCTCGATTTCGTGCTGGACGACATTGAGGACGCCACCGCGCTTGAGGCCCGGCGAGGCTTCCTCGTTCTCGAAGCGCACCGGGATCGACACGTTGACCTTCGAGTGCGCTCCAATGCGCAGGAAGTCGACGTGGATCGGGCGGCTGGAGACCGGGTGGAAATCGACCGCCTTGGGAAGCGTGCGATGGGCCTTGCCCTCGACGTCGATCATCACCACCGAATTCATGAAGTGCCCCGTGTGGAGCATCTTGGTGAGCAGTTTCTCTTCGACGTGAATCGAAAGCGGCTCTTTCTTTTCGCCGTACACAACGGCGGGTACCCGGCCATCGCGGCGCAGTGCACGGGAGGCTCCCTTGCCAGCCCGTTCGCGCGCCTCGGCGGGCAGCGTCAGCTGATCGCTCATAAGCTATTCCTTCAAATGGATATGGTCACTTCCCGCCACGCCTCCAGGGATGACATTGCCGGGAAGGCGGCCCACTAGTCGAGCGGGGCGCAAAAAGCAAGCGGCGCTAGGGGCTTGGAACGAATCCTTCGGGCATCCCTACTGGATGCGCGTCACCTTGTAGCGGTCGTGTTCAAGAATCTCGATCAACGAGCCCGGACCGGCCAGATGCCCAGCACCCACCGCAAGCAGCAGGGTTCCGGGTTGCGCCATGCGCTGTTCGACCCACTTTGCCCAGTTGGCGTTGCGCTGGAGGAGCAGCGCCTCCTGCAATTCGGGGCTACCCGACAATTCCTCGTTGAAGGTCTTGCCGATCTGCACGACGTCGCCCTTCGACCAGCTTTTCAGCATCTGTGCGAATTGCTCTTTGAAATTGCCACTGCCGCCATCACCTTCCAGCAGCCCTTCGAGGAATTGCCGCTGGGTGTCTTCCGACAGACGGTCGAAATAGCCCAGCTGCTCGGCATTGGTTTCAAGCTGCCCTATGCGCTTACCGTCGCCGATGAATTCGTTGCGCAGCACGATCTCTACGCCTTGTGCGGAGTTAAGGCCGATATCGGCGAATTGCTGGCCAAGCAGCAGGAACGCCGCCGCCCAGGTTTCCAGGCGGTCATAGGCCTGGATCGGGATTTGCCCCTTTGCGATGCTTGCCTTCAGCGCGGCGCGCTTGTCCGGACTTACCCGGTCAAGGATCGGCGGCAGGTTCGGCGACATCCCGAGGCTTGCCATTGCGGCCATGAATTCGGCCGGGTTCTTTTCATCAATGATCGTTTCGACGACCAATTCCTCCGAACCCTCGATCGCCTTTTGCAGCTTCGGGCTTTTCCACTTCGTCCCTTCTGGAAGAAGGTGGATGGTGCCAAACAGATAGATAGTGGTGTCGGCGTCCCGGATTTCCCACATCGCGGGATGCGCGGCCTTCGTGGCGGGGGCCTTGGCACTGACCGAGGCGGGCAGGGCAAGAGCGGTGAGGGCAAGCGCGAGGCGGCGCGTCCAGCGGGTCAGGAAGTTCATCTGTTCTCTTTGCAAGGCGTGAGCTTAACGAAAGGTGATGTGGCCGCTTGGCCATCGTTGCGCAACCGGCGCGCCTCGCGGCTTGCGACTTGGGCGCTTATGCGCAAAAGGCCCTCCCACGATGTTGAGTTTCCAAGACCTGATCCTGACCTTGCATGCCTATTGGGGCCGCCAGGGCTGCGTCATCCTCCAGCCTTATGACATGGAGATGGGGGCGGGGACGTTTCACCCGGCAACCGTGCTTCGGGCGCTGGGGCCTCAGCCGTGGCGCGCCGCCTATGTCCAGCCGTGCCGCCGCCCGACCGATGGCCGCTATGGCGAGAATCCCAATCGTCTTGGCCATTATTACCAATATCAGGTGGTCCTGAAGCCAAGTCCCGATAACCTGCAGGAGCTTTACCTCGGCAGCCTGGCGGCAATCGGGATCGATCCCCTGAAGCACGACATTCGCTTCGTCGAGGACGATTGGGAAAGCCCGACGCTGGGTGCGTGGGGGCTTGGTTGGGAAGTGTGGTGCGACGGGATGGAAGTCACCCAGTTCACCTATTTCCAGCAGGTTGGCGGGTTTGAATGCAGGCCGGTTACGGGTGAGCTCACCTACGGGCTCGAACGTCTCGCCATGTACATCCAGGGCGTCGACAACGTGTTCGATTTGAAGTTCAACGATTGCGGCGTGACCTATGGCGACGTATTCCTTGAGAACGAGCGCGAAATGAGTGCCTATCATTTCGAAGTCGCCAATACCGACGCGCTGTTCGAAGGGTTCAGGAAGGCTGCCGAGGAGAGCCAGCGTTGCCTTGATGAAAACCTTCCGATCCCCGCCTATGAGCAGGCGATCAAGGCCAGCCACATATTCAACTCGCTGCAGGCGCGCGGGGTCATCTCGGTCGCTGAACGCCAGGCGTATATCGGGCGCGTTCGCGACCTTGCCAAGGCGGCATGCGGCGCATGGATCGCGCGAACCGGCGCCGCTCGGAGTGCCGGCTGATGGCCGACTTCCTCCTCGAACTGTTGTCGGAAGAAATCCCAGCGCGGATGCAGGCGCGTGCGCGCGCCGACCTCCAGCGAATGATGGCCGAAAAGCTTGATTCGGCGGGCCTCGTCCACGGCGCCATCGCGGCTTTTTCGACCCCGCGGCGACTGGCGCTGATCGTCCGCGACGTCGCGAACGCGACCGAGGCGCTGAGCGAAGAGGTCAAGGGTCCGCGCACCAGCGCGCCGCCCCAGGCGCTAGAAGGCTTTTTGCGCAAGACGGGCCTCGCCCAGGACCAACTTACGGAGCGCGACGGCGTCTGGTTTGCGCTGATCGAACAGGCCGGGCGCAGCGCTTCGGAAGTGCTGGGCGAAGCGGTCGAGGCGATCATCGGCGACTTTCCCTGGCCGAAATCCATGCGCTGGGGCGATGGCGAGCTTCGCTGGGTCCGACCCCTCCACGCGATCATCGCGCTGCTGGGCGACGAAATCGTGCCGGTCCGCATTGCCGGGATCGAAAGCGGTGCGACGACTCTTGGCCATCGCTTTCACCACCCGGGGCCGATCACGATTGGCGGCGCGAGTGATTACGTCGAGAAATTGCGCGCCTGCCACGTCATCGTCGACCAGGATGAGCGTGAGGCAATTGTCCGCGATGGCGCGGCCAAAGCGGCGGCAGACGCCGGCCTGGCCCTGATCGCGGATGAAGGGCTGGTGGTGGAAAATGCCGGCCTGACCGAATGGCCGGTGCCGCTGCTGGGCAAGTTCGATCCCGACTTCCTGGACGTCCCGCGCGAAGTGATCGTGCTGACCATGCGCACCAACCAGAAATACTTCGCCTGTACCGGCGACGACGGCGGACTGGCGCCAGCCTTTGTCTGCACCGCCAATATCGAGGCCAAGGACGGCGGTGCCTCCATCGTCGAGGGCCACCGCAAGGTCCTCGCGGCGCGCCTTTCCGATGCACGCTTTTTCTGGGAGCAGGACCTTAAGATTACGCTCGAGAATCAAGCCAAGAAGCTTGACGGGATCGTCTTCCACGAAAAGCTCGGCACGGTCGCCGACAAGGTCGAGCGGGTGGCCAAGTTGGCCGAATGGCTAGCCACCGAAAAAATCGTGCCTGACTGCGACCCCGCGCTAGCACGCCGCGCCGCCGAACTGTGCAAGGCGGACCTAGTCACTGGCATGGTCGGCGAATTTCCAGAACTGCAAGGCGTGATCGGCGGCTATCTCGCCGACGTGGAAGGTGAGCCCAAAGCCGTCGCCGACGCCATCCGTAACCATTACAAGCCGGTAGGGCAGGGCGATGACGTGCCGACCGACCCGGTGACCGTGGCGGTGAGCTTGGCGGATAAGTTGGATAACCTCGGCGCATTTTTTGCTGCTCAATTGCGGCCAACAGGTTCAAAAGACCCGTTCGCTCTTCGACGAGCAATGCTGAGTGAAATTCAATTAGTCACTAATAACTCGCTCCGGTTCCGGTTGCTCAACGCAATGGATAAACTTTGACGAGATCTCGGGGGAATTTTTTCATTCGCTTTGGAATCCTCAAACGGCGTGAGTTGGCGAAGCATTCCGGGTATGAAGGGAGAGCCAACTCGCCCCGCATTCCGCAGGTCATCTGACTTTCGGTTACGGATTTCTTGGATTTTCTTGCCGACCGACTGAATGTGCAGCAGCGCGAGGCTGGGGTCCGCCACGACCTTATTTCGACGCCTGTCCACTCGTTGGCGATGACCGGACGACGCTCGGCTCGATCGCATTGTTCGCCGCGCAACAGCGTTCCAGGGGTTCGTCGAGACGGATGAGGGGACGAACCTCCTCGCTGGCTACAAACGCGCGGCGAACATCCTTAAGAAGGAAAAGTGGGACGCGGCTGCGGCAGACGACGTAGGGATTGAACCGGCGGAACAGGCATTGCTCAATGCGCTTGAGAAGGCTGGGCCGAAAGCCTCAACAGCGATCGAGAAAGAGGATTTCACCTCCGCGATGGCCGCGCTGGCATCATTGCGTGCGCCGATCGACGCCTTTTTCGACACGGTAAAAGTGAACGCAGACCTCGTCGGCATTCGCGCCCGCCGCCTCAACCTACTCGCCCGCTTCCGCGACGCGGTGAACCAGGTCGCGGATTTCTCGAAGATCGAAGGCTAAGCGCCTTATTTCTTGCGGTCGACGATCCCGTCACCGTCCTTGTCGATCTTGGCGGGATCGGCCTTTACATAGCCCTTGGCCACCGCCTCGTCGCGGTCGTCGATCCCGTTCTTGTCGGTGTCGACGATTGGGTCGTGCTTGTCGGCAATGCCATCGCCATCGCGGTCGATCTTCGAATCGCGGTCCTTGATCGCGGCGGCGCGCAGGCTGTCGCGCTCTCGCCATTCGCGCTCGGTTTCGGCGTAGGTCGTCTCCAGTTCCTTGCGGCGCTCGACCTCGTCGTAATAGCGGGTCTTCCACTTCTTGCGACCGCCAACAGTCATGAACAGCCCGACCAGGATGCCGAGCAGGAAAATGAGACCGTAGACGACCCAGACATTGGGATCGGTGGAAATTTGCATGATGGTAGTGCTCCCTTGGCCGTGTGGAAGGTCCAAAGTTCATTACGCATGAGGAAGGGTTGCCGTTCCACCGGTGTTTACAGAAGTCCTGCCAACGGCGCGCGCGACGGCGAAAGGGCGGCGCCTTGCAGCACCGCCCAGCCCCACTTCGCCCCCTTCTTCCGCCCCACCTCGGACGGGAAGGAAACCAGTGATTTTACAGTTTAAGGTTGTCGTTGATCGAACAGGCCGCGGGCCCAAGGATGACCACGAACAGCACCGGCAGAATGAACAGGATCAGCGGAACCGTCATGATGGCCGGAAGGCGAGCAGCCTTTTCTTCGGCGCGCATCATCCGCTCGTTGCGGAACTCGGCCGACAGGACGCGTAACGCGGAGGCCAGCGGGGTGCCGTATTTCTCAGTCTGGATCATGGTCGTGACGACCCCGCGCACCGCTTCGAGGGCGACGCGTTCAGCAAGGTTTTCAAACGCCATGCGCCGTTCGGCAAGAAAACCGAGTTCGATCGAGGTCAGGCCGAATTCGTCGCCCAGTTCGGGATAGGCCTTGCCCAGTTCCTTTGACACGCGGCTGAATGCAGCATCGACGGTAAGGCCGGCTTCGGCGCAAATGACCAGCAGGTCGAGCGCGTCGGGAAGGCCTTTCTGGATCGCCTTGCTGCGCTTGGTGATCTTGTTCTTCAGCCAGATGTCCGGTGCCTTGTAGCTGCCGAAGAACACGGCCACGACCGTGATATAGCGGCGCATCCAGCCCCATTCCGGCCAGAAATCGAGGAAATAGATCAAGATCACCGCGACAGAGCCAAGGATGATCGGCAGAACGAACCGCGCGAAGATGACGAAGAAGGCAAGGTCCTTCGAGCGGATACCCGCCTGCATCATCTTGACCTGGGTCTTCTTCAGCTGGTCGTCCTGAAGCATTTTGAACTGCGTCAGGATCGATCGGACCTTGTCGGCCGCCTCGTTCTTGTTTGTCAGTTTCTTGCGGCGGTTGGTGGAGGCGACGATGCCGGCTTTAAGCTGTTCGCGCCGCTCATTGAGCGCCTTGACGCGCTTGGCCATCGGGTCACGCACGGTAAGTGCCGAATAGATCGCGAACATCACCGCGAGCGCCGCCACTCCGCTAAGCACGGTCGCCACCCAGATGACATTTACGCCCATCAGGGTCGGGCCGGTTGCAACAGGATCCATCGCTCAAGCCCTCCCTAGATCTCGAAGTTGACCATCTTGCCCATGATGAACACGCCGATGCCCATCCAGGTCAGGCCGCCAAGGCCGGTAATCATCAACCGCTGGTCGGTAAAGAACCCGGCCATGTAGCCCGGGTTGATCATGTAAACGAGCGTGAACACCACGAACGGAAGCGAGCCGACGATATAGGCCGAAGCCTTTGATTCCGAACTCATCGCCTTGATCTTGAGCTTCATCTGCGCGCGCTTGCGAAGCACGTCGGACAGGTTCGACAAGGTCTCGGCAAGGTTGCCGCCGGTTTCGCGCTGGATTGCCAGCGTGATGGTGAAAAACTGGAACTCGGGCGTACCCAGGCGATCGGCGGTATCCTGGAGCGCGGCTTCCATCGTCCGGCCGATTTTCATCTTGTCGGAAACGGCGCGGAATTCCAGCCCGACCGGGCCCGGGATTTCGCTTGATACGATGCCCAGCGTTTCGGTGATTGGAAGACCCGAGCGAAGTCCGCGAACCATCAGGTCGATGGCGTCCGGGAAACTTGCGGTAAACTTGTTGATCCGCCGCTGGATCATCTTTCCGACGATGAAGTGGGGCAGGCCCACGCCGGCAATCAGCCCCGCGAACAGCCCCAGGAACAGCGGCGCACCGCGGAACAGCAGGAACAGCATGACGAACAGACCAAGGCCGAGGCAGATCGACGCATATTTGCCGAGCGTGACCTTCTTTCCGGTCGCTTCAAGCCGTTGTTTGAGTACTGCGGGCCTGGGGACCAGCGAGGCCATCATCCCGCCATTGTTGTCGAGCCGCTTGGCGAGCAGTTTCTTGAGCTGGGCATTGGCATTGGCCTTGACCACGTCGCCGTGCCGTTCCTTCACCGCCTCCATGCGGCGTTTGACCGCCTTGCCCGCCGAGGGCCCGGCAAAGGCCAAGATGCCCAGTGCCAGGAACTCCGCCGATACCGACCAGGAGGAGCATGAACATCATTGCTTGCAACTCACTTCCCGTTTCCTGCACCGCCCGGCAATCACCGGGTTCAGCGCGCTAAAATTCACCCGTGTGCGGCGTTCACGCCGCAGCGTTCGCCTTTGGCTTGGAGATCATCGACTTGAAGCTGTTGACGATACCCGCTTTCGACCCCGCCGCCTTGCCGTCCTCGGCCGCGCCTTCCTCGGTCGCGTGCGAGAGCACCAGGCTGGTGAGGCTGTTGAACGCTGCTGCCACCTTGCCCGTGGCAATCTCTGCCATCGGCTTGCCCAGCTTGGCCGCTTGGGTGGCGAGCTTGGGATCGTGCGGAAACACCAGGTCGACCGGACGCTCGATCGACTGTTCGAAGTCCTTGCGGCTGATTTCCAGCGCGTTGCCGCCCGGTCCGCTCATCGCCAAGACGAAGACCTTGGTCTGCGGCGCGTTGGATTTCAGCCAGGCGAGGATCCGGATCGTGTCGCGGGTCGCTGCAAGCGTCAGCTCGCTGACCACGACCGCAACATGCGTATCGTGGACGAGGTGCGGGTGCTGGATCAGCATGTGGCGCGGCAAGTCGAGAACGGTCGATTCAAACGCGTTCTTCATCTCTTCCTGAAGCTGGAAAAAGGCCGTGCCATCGGTCACCATCGGCTGGTTGATCGGGGCTTCGGCGGAAAGGACGCTCAGGCGCTCGTTGGCGCGAACCATCGCGCGCTCGATGAACAGGCCGTCGATCCGGCTTGGGTTTTCGATCGCATCGGTAAGGCCGCGGCCCGGCTCCAGATCCAGGCTCAGTGCGCCGGTCCCGAAATGCACGTCAAGGTCAAGCAACGCGGTCGAGCGGTGGGCTTTTTCGCCCAGCTGCCAGGCAAGCGAGGTAGCGACGGTCGAGGCACCGACTCCGCCGCGAACTCCTAGGACGACACTCATTACGTGGGGCTTTTCGACCTGGGTTTCCCCACGCGGACCCGACAGGATCATCTGCGCATTGACGAACGCTTCGCGCAATTGGTCGACGGTGAATGGCTTAAGCAGATAATCGTGGATGCCACTGGCCAGCAGATCGCGGTACAGGCGGACATCATTCACGCCGCCCGCGGCAATCACGATCGTGCCCGGTTCGCACACTTCGGCAAGACCGTTGATGTCGCCCAGCGGGTCGGCCGATTCGGATAGATCGACGAACAGGACGTTGGGGCTGGCCGAAATTGAGAGCGATTGGACCGCGTTGCGAAGGCCGCCCATGTTGACCTTTTCCGGCGACCAGCCGTGCTCGACCGCGACCGGACGGATCATGTCGGCGGTTGCTTCGTCACAGACGAAAGCGGTGAACGGATCGCGGAGGCCCGCGCGGGCTTGGAACGGAGCGTTCATGTTAATCCCCGGACTTGGTTTTGACGTTTTGGAGCGGGCGCTTGGTTTGCCCTTCGAGGATGCCGGTAAGCGGCCAGTCGCGATACATCTGGATCGCCTTGCGCGCCGCTTCCGCGTCGACGGTTGAAGCCGTCTTCGCCCCGCTGACGAGGTCTTGCGGGCTGGCGACCTGGGCAGCCAGATTGGCGTTAACGCTGCAGCCGTAGTTCGACATCGTGTTGTTCTGGAAATTGGGGTTCGAGGCCTGGCTCCAATCGGGGCAGCCGGGAACCGAGGCGGTGGCGCGGTTGACGACCACGCGCACCACGTTGGAGCTGGCTGCGCCGGCCGCAACCGGCGCACCGTCGCTGAGCAGAATGCCATAGCGACCAGCCACTTCGGCGACCTGGGCAGTGGCTAGCGGCGAAGGGCTGCTGGAGACATAGATGCGGTCTCCAAAATCAAGACCGAGACCAGCGAACCAGCCGTCCAGCCGAGCGGTTTCTTGTGGGCCAAGCGCGCCGCCATAAGCGGGGGCGTCGAACACGAAATTCGTCGACGCCACGACCGGAATGTGAACCGGACTGAGGCCCTGCTGCGCGGTCGTGCGGGCATTACAGCCGGCAAGTGCTGTTCCCGCTGCGGCGGCGATCAGGAAAGCGTATTTCATCATCGGATCCTTTCTCGTCACGCCGTTACAGGCTGAAACCGGGGGTGGGGGCGGGTTGGGCGGGTACGCTGACAGCAGGGCTGCTTACGGCCTGCGGGCTCGAGGCGTTGCTTTGGCCAAGGAAGGTCTGGCCCAGGAAATCGCGCGAGATATCGTCGGGTCGGCGAATGCCGGTGGTCGGCGACGCCAGCTGGTTCGAAACCGGACGCACCAGATAGGGGGTGACAATCACCACCAATTCGGTCTCGTCATGCTGGAAGCGGGTCGAGCGGAACAGCGCACCAAGCACCGGCAGGTCGCCAAGGAACGGAGCCTTGTTGACGCTGTTGCTGTCCGAGTTGCGCAGCAGTCCGGCAATCATGAAGGACTGGCCCGAGCCAAGTTCTACGGTCGTTTCGGCGCGGCGGGTGGTCAGCGCTGGGACGGTGAAGCCATTGAGGCGCACCGAGCCACGATCCGACAGCTCCGACACTTCGGGGCGGACCCGCATCGAGATGCGGCCGTCGTCGAACACGATCGGGGTGAACGACAGGCCAACGCCATATTGCTTGTACTCGATCGAGATGCTGCCAAGGCCCTGGCTCACCGGGATCGGAAACTCACCGCCGGCAAGAAAGCTCGCGGTTTCGCCTGACAGCGCGGTAAGGTTGGGCTCTGCAAGCAGCGATACCAGGCCGTCGGTCGACGCGATGTCGAGTGAACCAAGAATATCGAGACCAAACAGCTTGCCGCTTCCAAACAGGGTCGAACCGATTGCGTTGCGCAAAACCGTTGCCGGGACATCCGATCCGGGCGCAGGAATTGCGATCCCTGAGCCCTGTGCGATTCCGAACTGGAACCCGCTGGTCGGGTCTGAGGTAAGCAGGTTAACTCCCATCTGCTTGAGCAGGGTGCGATTGATCTCCGCGACCCGGACCTTGAGCGTCACCTGGAGCGGCGTCGCGACCTTCAGGCGGTTGATCGGGACGACGTAGTTTGCGTCGCCTTCCTTGACCCCTGGGTTGAGCATTGCGCGGACCAATTCATGCGCCTGGCTGGCATCGTCAGGCGAAGCGACTGTTCCGTTGATCACTGCGACCTGGCCGACGTTGGTGACCGTGATCGTGGATCCCGGCATCGCCTGGCGCAGGACGTCATTCATCGAAGTGACGTTCTGGTTGACGCGCACCTTGGCTCCATAGACCACCGAACCATCGGAGGCGGTGGCAATGACCGTGGCCTCGCCGGCTTCCTTGCCGAACACGTTTATCTGCTTGGCGCTGTTGACATAGACGTCAGCGACCTTGGGGTTTGATGTCCAAACGCTTGCGACGTTGCGCGGCAGGTTGACCATCTGGCCTTCGCCGACCGACAGCAGGACCTGGGTCGAGGGCCGATAGGTGTTGGTCGAATATGCGGCTGGCTGGGCGATCGCCGGAGAAGCGATTGACAGGCCGAGCACGAGGCCGGCAGCAGCGGCGCCCAGGCGCAGAGTGCGGGCAATTGCGTTGTTGGTCATCTTAACGGCTCCCGACAGGGACGGCGGTGGCATCAACTCCGCGGGCAACCCGGACCACCGGTCCCGACTGCGCGCTAGCCTCACCGGCCACCTTGGCGACCGGCATCGAAGAATTGGCAGCGCCGCCTGCGCGACCTGGCACGGTCCGACGCTGAAAGCGCGATACATCGCCGCCGGTGGTGACGGTGGTGTTGCTGTCCGCAGGTCGATTGACCATCGACACCATCGCCTTCCTCTCCTTGGCGGGATCGCCGCCGGAAGCGAGCTTCACGTCGCCCGAAGCAACGGCTCGCTCGAGCTCGGATTCGTTGTCGGCAAGCGAGCGCAGGACGAGGGACAGGGTCCCCATCTGCTGGGCGATTGCGATCTTCTCGGCGATTTGCGGGGTCACTTCGACGGTGACATTTTCGGCCGCCTTGATCAGCGGTTTGCCGTCGTCATCCTTGCCAGAGATATTCTGGTCGGTGGCGAGCACGCGAACATTGCGAACGATCGTCTCGGAAGCCTTCAGCGGTGGGCCGTCACCCCCGCCAACGATATTGTCCTGAGTAAGAACGACGTCGACATGGTCACCTGGGAAGATAAAGCCGGCAACTGCGGTCTGGGCGGTGACCCCAATCGCAATTGCGCGCATGCCCGGGCCGAGCGCAGCGGCAAGGAAGCCGCGGTCTTCAGGACCGATCAATGCGCCGCGCGTGACCGGCTGGCCCGCAGTCACCGGGTAGCGCACGACCGTGCCGATTAGGCTTTGCGGGGAAGCACCGGCGCCTTCGATGTAATAGGCGCTTTCGATCAATTCTTGCGGCCAGGGCTGATAGGCGAGGCTCTCCTGGTCGATGATCATCCCCGCAGCCAACGGCTTGCGGGCGACGAGCACCTTGGGTCCCTGGGGAACTGCCGGGGCTGCATTGGCCTTGTCGGCGGCTGCGCCGCTGACGATATTCTTGACCATCAGGCCGCAAACAACGGCGATGACCAGCGCTCCGACGAGCATGACCAACTTTTTCATATTCATGGCGCTAAGGCCTCCACCAACACAGGCATTGATTTACGGTCCCACACATCAGGCAAAATGGTTAAGAAACCGTTGGGCGAGAATTGCGAGCGCACCGATCGCGATGGCCACGCCGTACGGAATTTCCGGTCGGCCCTCGCGCTTCTTCACCTTGTGAACGCCCAGCATCACCAAGGTCAGGATTCCCCCCGCGATCGACATGATGACGATGAAGCGTGCGGTGGAAGCGGGGGAGAACCAAAGCGCCAGTGCAGCGGCCAGCTTGACGTCGCCGCCGCCCATCATCCCGGTAAAGAAAAAGACCGCGAACAGCACGAAGACGCCTAGCCCCATCGCAAGCTGGATTGCGGCATCGGGCCACAAGGGCATGGAAATCGACCACCAGTAGAGCGGCGCCATCAACGCCACCGCTGCATTGAGCCAGTTGGAGATCGTGTAGGTGCGAATGTCGCCAATCGCGGCGACCACCAAAAGCAGCGCGAGAATTTCGAGGAGCGTGAGGGTTAATGACGTCATGACCATGACTCCCCTCTAGACGGCGGGGCTTATCAATTCGTAACCAAGCCCCCGTGGCGCTCGACCGGCAAACATATGACCAACTGATCGTGGGCGGTGGAATCGCCGGCGCTAGCCTAGGCGCCGAACTTGCGGGTCGGGGCGCGCGGGTTCTTATCTGCGAGGCGGAGGAGCAATGCGGTTATCATTCGACCGGCCGCTCGGCTGCGTTCTTCCTCGAAAGTTATGGCGGACCCCAGGTGGCACATCTCAATCGCGCCAGCTGGTCATTCCTCAACCGGCCACCGACCGATTTTTCCGGGTCCGGGTTCCTTCGCCCGCGCGGGGCGATCTACCTTGCGCAGGGAAAATGGCCCGTCGCCCCCGACGACGCTTCGACAAGGCGCCTGGATCGAGGGGAGCTTCAGGCTGCCATTCCTGGCCTATCCGTCCAGTGGGACCATGGGCTTGCCGAGCCAGCCTGCGCCGATATCGACGTCGCGGCGCTCCACCAGGCCTATCTTCGGTCGTTTGCGCGCGCTGGCGGAATAGTTCGCTGCGGGTCGCGGATCGTATCCGCCGCGCGCGCTGACGGAATTTGGACGGTGGCGCTTGAAGATGGCACGCAATTCGTCGCAGCGACGCTGGTCAATGCCGCAGGCGCTTGGGGTGATTGCCTTGCTCGGGCGGCTAACGTCGCGCCGATCGGGTTGCAGCCCAAGCGGCGAACCATCGCCCAGCTTAAGGTTGACCGCCACGGGCTTGCCGACCTGCCGCTGATTATCGATTCGGAAGGATCTTTTTACTTCAAGGGGGAAGGGGACGACCGCATCTGGCTAAGCCCGAATGATGAAAGCGACTGCGACCCGTGCGATGCCGCGCCGGAGGAAATTGATGTCGCGACCGCGATCCACCGGTTCCAGCAGGTGGTCGACTGGGATGTCATGGCACTCGAACGCAAGTGGGCGGGCCTCAGGACCTTTTCTCCCGACCGTCGTCCAGTCTACGGGTTCGATCCGCTGGCGGACGGGTTCTTCTGGTGCGTGGGCCAAGGTGGATTTGGAATCCAGAGCGCGCCCGCCGCAGCCGCCATGGCCGCCGCATTGCTATGCCAGGAACCGATGCCCGGCTGGCTTTGTGCGGTCGATCCTGAAACGTTCAGTCCCGACCGATTCGCCTAGGGGCGCATCTTGTCGGCTTCGGCGCAGGCAAGTTCGTCGACACGATCGTTTTCGGGGTGGCCGCTATGGCCTTTCACCCAGTGCCACTCGACCCGGTGCGGCTCGGTTGCCGCCAACAAGGCCTGCCACAATTCGGCATTCTTGACCGGCTTCTTGTCCGCGGTGCGCCAGCCGTTGCGCAGCCAGCCATGGATCCACCGGGTGATCCCGTCTCGCACGTAATTACTGTCGGTGTGAAGCTCGACCCGGCACGGGCGCTTAAGCGCACGAAGCGCCTCGATTGCGGCGATCAGTTCCATTCGGTTGTTGGTCGTCAACGGTTCGCCGCCGGCGATCTCGCGTTCCTTGTCGCCCGTTCGTAGCAGCGCCGCCCACCCCCCGGGCCCCGGATTGCCCCGGCATGAGCCGTCGGTGAAGATTTCCACCAGCGGAAGGCTTGTCACGCAACATTGTCCGCTAGTTCGCGGGGAAGCTTGAATATCATCCGCTCGGGCTCGTGGTCCGCTTCGGTTTCGGTGACGTCGAACCGTTCCTTGAGGGCATCGACAACTTCGCGAACCAGCACTTCGGGTGCGCTTGCGCCGGCAGTAATTCCGACCGTGTTCGGCTGGCCCAGCCAGTCCCAGTCGATATTGCTCGCCCGCTCGATCAGCCGGGCCGGGCAGTCCATGCGCTGGGCGACTTCGGCAAGGCGAAGCGAGTTGGAGCTATTGGGCGCACCGATAACCAGCATTCGATCGCAGCGCGGTGCAATCTCCTTTACCGCGGCCTGGCGAT
This sequence comes from uncultured Alphaproteobacteria bacterium, assembly GCA_963703115.1. Lineage (GTDB taxonomy): Bacteria > Pseudomonadota > Alphaproteobacteria > Sphingomonadales > Sphingomonadaceae > Sphingomicrobium. The sequence continues at coordinate 1,414,103 of OY969788.1, read as the reverse complement.
TCGAGGTCGCGTAACAAATGTCCTCGCTGCGGGGGACCCGGATTGCCGGGAAGCGCGCTCTTAGCGCCGCGACAATCGCTGCGGTATCGTCGACGGACAAGGTGGTCTGGGTGAGGAACGCCAGGTTTGCGACATCGACCAGCTCGAGTGCGGCGACGTCCTCGACCGTTTCCACCAGCGTCATCTTGCCATTCGGCACCTGACCGAACGTGCCGATAACCTCGGGGTGGCCGGCATGGCCGATGAACAGGATGTGGCAGCCCTCGGCAATCAGGCGTTCGGCCTGGCGATGGACCTTGGAAACCAGCGGGCAGGTCGCGTCGAGATAGGACAGGCCCCGCACTTCGGCATTGGCAGGCACGGACTTGGGGACACCGTGTGCGGAAAACACCACCGGCCGGTCGTCCGGAACCTCGTCCAGTTCGTCAACGAAGATTGCGCCCAGCCCTTTCAGGCGCTCGACCACGAACCGGTTGTGGACAATCTCATGGCGGACGAACACCGGAGCGCCATATTTCTCTAGCGCGAGCTCGACGATTCGGATCGCGCGATCGACTCCGGCACAAAAGCCGCGCGGCGCAGCGATGAGGACGGTGATGGGTTTAAGGGCGGTCATTGCGAGGGGCGATGTAAGGCATCGCTTGCAGCCTGTGTAGGGGCTTCCTATGACGCGGGGCCAGACAATGCCCCTGATCGAAGGAATTCGCACCCGTGAAGCGCCGCCTTGCCGCCCTTGCTGTCATCGCCCTCCTCGGGGGCTGCCGTTCGGTTGGTGACCTCACCAGCGAGAATGGCGGAGGCGTATTCCAGGTACGCAACCCGTGCCCGGTGGTCGGGATTCCGACCGGTACCGGGGACGTTACCTTGTTCAACCCGCCCTCGAGCACCGATTCCCGCGCGATCGATGTCACCGCGGCGATGAGTTATGTCCGATCGACCTGCCAACGCGCAGGCGGACAGCTGATCTCTACTGCGACGTTCATTGTTGCCGCCCAGCGTCGGGACACTACCGGTCCGCGCCAGGTCGTGCTTCCCTATTTCGACGTGGTCCTTCAGGGCGGTGAGCGGGTCGCTGCCAAGCAGGTCGGCCAAATCGTCCTCAATTTTGAAAACGGCAAGGCGCTGACATTTGCGCAAGGTAAAGCGAGCGTCCAGGTCAGCCAAGCCGCGGCGACCCTGACGGAGGAAGCCCGGCTCGCACTGACCCGCAAGCGCAAGGCCGGCGGAAGTGAAGCTGCCGTGGACCCGCTCAGCGATCCCGCGATCCGGTCCGCGGTGGCATCGGCGACGTTCGAGCATCTGATCGGCTTCCAGCTTACCCAGGACCAGTTGCGCTACAACGCGACGCGCTAATTTTTCGCAGCCCAGAGGGGTGCCGGGCGCGTTGACTCGGCGCACGCTCGGGGCCAAGGCTTGACCCGTCACCGGCGGCGTTCGCGTCACCGGAAAGGACGCGCGGGAGAGACCTCGAACGAGGCGCCGAAGGAGCAACCGCCCCCGGAAACTCTCAGGCATCAGGGACCGCGCGCGCCTGACAGTCTGGAAAGCGTCTCGAGCCTGCGGGTGAGAGGCCGCCGAAGGGGTAGTCGCCTTGGACCCGGCGGCGAAGCTCTCAGGCCCATGCGACAGACGGGGGCGGGGCGGATTCCGCACCGGCAGCCGCCTTGGCGGCCAAGGTGAACCGCAGTCGCAAGAAGGGCCAGACGATGAGTGCACCGACACATGACACCGCCACGCTTCCGCTCGATGCCTGGCATCGCGCCCGGGGCGGGCGAATGGTCCCGTTCGCGGGCTACGAAATGCCGGTTCAGTATGAAGGCATCATGGCCGAGCACTTATGGACCCGCGAACATGCCGGCCTGTTCGACGTAAGCCACATGGGCCAGTTGTTCGTCCACGGCAAAGGGGTCGATCGCGCGCTAGAAGCGCTGATGCCGGGCGATTTCGTGGCCCAGAAAGACTGCAAGCCCAAATATTCGCTGCTTCTGGCCGATGATGGCGGGATCATCGATGATCTGATGGCCACCCGGCGTGGCGAGGATTTCTACATCGTCGTCAATGGTGCGACCAAGCATGACGACATCGCGCACATGAGTTCGCGCCTGCCGCGCGAGGTGGTTCTAGACCACATGAAGGAACAGGCGTTGCTGGCGCTCCAGGGGCCTGAGGCGGCGTCCGTACTCGATGCGATCGTACCCGGCGTTGCCGACCTCAATTTCATGGAAGGCGCTGCGTTCCATGCGTTTGGCACCACCCTGTGGATCAGCCGCTCGGGCTATACCGGCGAGGACGGATACGAGATTTCGGTTCCGGCGACCAAGGCGGCCCTTCTGGCAGATGCCATCCTTGCCGACCCGCGTTCCAAGCCGATCGGCCTTGGTGCCCGCGATTCGCTGCGGCTTGAGGCGGGATTGCCGCTTTATGGTCATGATATCGACCTTGGAACGACGCCCGTGATGGCGGGCCTGACGTTCGCGATCAACAAGCGCCGCAAGGCGGAAGGCGGGTTCCCGGGCGCGGCACGGATCCTTGGCGAACTGGATTCCGGGCCGATCCAGAAGCGGGTCGGGATGCTGGTCGACGGCCGCCAGCCGGTCCGCGAGGGCGCGTTGGTACTCGATCGCCAGGCCAATGAAGTCGGGCGCATTACCAGCGGCGGGTTTTCCCCTTCGCTCCAGCGGCCGATCGCAATGGGCTACGTTCCCGCGGCGATGGCCGAGCCGGGCACCCAGCTAAAGCTTGAACAGCGCGGAAAGCTGTTCGCCGCCGAAGTCGTGGCGATGCCGTTTGTCCCGCATAAATATCACCGCAAGCCAAAGGAGGGTTGATCCCCGATGACCACCTATTTCACCAAGGACCACGAATGGATCCGCCTCGACGGCGATACCGCGACCGTGGGCATTTCAACCCATGCCGCCGAAGCTTTGGGCGACATCGTCTTCGCCGAAGCGCCCGAGGTCGGAAAGCAACTTTCGAAGGGCGATGACGCAGCGGTGGTCGAATCGGTCAAGGCTGCGTCCGACGTCTATGCGCCGGTTTCGGGCGAAGTGGTCGAAGCCAATGCCGCGCTTGGCGATAACCCGGCGCTGATCAATCGCGACCCCGAAGGCGATGGGTGGTTTTTCAGGATGACCCTTTCGGACAAGGCCGAACTCGAAGGCCTGATGGACGCGGAGTCCTACAAGAATTTCTGCGCGACCCTTTGACCCTCGTCCCGGCCTCGACCTCGCGGTGGGACGCGGGCCAATATGCCCGGGTTGGCGGGTTTGTAGCGGCACTCGGCGCTGCTGCTCTCGACCTGCTCGATCCCAAGCCCGGCGAATGCGTGCTGGACATCGGCTGCGGCGATGGCGCGCTGACCCAGGAGATCGCCGATCGCGGTGCCCGCGTGATCGGAATCGATCTTTCGCCTTCGATGGTTGAAGCAGCGCGCCGCCGCGGCCTCGATGCGCGGGTGATGGACGCGTCGGACATGCCGTTCGACCGCGATTTCGACGCGGCCTTCTCGAACGCCACGTTGCACTGGGTACTCGACAAGGCGAAGGCGGCGCGCACCATCTGGTTTGCGCTCAAGAGCGGCGGCCGGTTTGCCGGCGAGATGGGGGGCGAGGGCAACCTGTCGCGCCTGCGCGAGGCGCTTGACGAACAACTGGTGGTGCGCGGTTACAAGCCGCCACTCGACAGTTCCAACTGGTATCCAGCGCCGGAAGATTTCTGTGCCATTTACGAGGCCGCCGGTTTTACCCACGTCGACGTTCGACTGATCGAGCGGCCAACCCATGTCGTTCACGGCATCGACCAGTGGGTTCTGACCTTTCGGTCCGGCTGGCTCGACCGGGCCGGGGTGCCTGCCGGTGAGCGCTCCGAAATCGCCGCGGCCGTTGCCGCCCATTTCCCCGACAACATGGCCGACTATGTGCGGCTACGCTTCATCATGAGGAAGCCCTAGACCCATGCGTTATCTGCCTTTGTCCGATGCCGACCGTTCGGCGATGCTCGAGGTTATCGGTGCGCGCGATATCGACGCGTTGTTCAAGGATGTGCCCGAAGAGGCGCGGCTGACTGGCGATATTCGGGATCTTCCCGGTCACGCCACCGAGATGGAGGTCGAGCGCGCGCTGGGGGCCATGGCCCGCAAGAACATGGTTGCGGGCGAAGTGCCTTTTTTCCTTGGGTGCGGGGCGTACAGGCACCACGTTCCAGCCTCCGTAGATCACCTTATCCAGCGCGGCGAATTCCTTACCGCTTACACACCGTACCAACCGGAAATCGCGCAGGGCACGCTGCAGATGCTGTTCGAGTTCCAGACCCAGGTAGCTCGGCTGCTGGGCTGCGACGTCGCCAATGCCTCCATGTACGACGGCTCGACTGCGATGTGGGAAGCAATCGGAATGGCCCGGCGCATCACCAAGCGCACGCTGGCGATCATCCACGACGGCGTTCACCCGCATTATGTCTCGGTCGCACGGACGATGGCCCGGTTTACCGGTGACAGGATTGTCGATTGCGCACCCATGCTGTCGCCCGACATGCAAATCGAGCGCCTGATCGCCCAGATCAAGGCCGATGAGCCAAGCTGCGTGGTGGTGCAATATCCCGATATCCTGGGGCGGATCACCGATCTTCAGCCGATTGCCGATGCTTGTCACGCCCATGGCGCGCTGCTGGTCGCTGTGGTGACGGAGCCGGTCGCGCTTGGACTATTGAAGGCACCGGGCGAAATGGGCGCGGACATTGTCGTTGGCGAAGGCCAGAGCCTTGGCGTCGGCCTGCAGTTCGGCGGGCCCTATGTCGGGTTGTTTGCAACCCGCGAAAAATACGTCCGGCAAATGCCCGGGCGCCTTGCCGGCGAAACCCGCGATGCCGAGGGCAAGCGCGGGTTCGTGCTGACCTTGTCGACCCGCGAACAGCATATCCGGCGTGAAAAGGCGACGAGCAATATCTGCACCAATTCAGGGCTTTGCGCACTGGCGTTCAGCATTCACATGAGCTTGTTGGGTGAAGCGGGCCTGGCCCGACTGGCAAAGCTCAACCACGCGCGCGCCTGTCAGCTTGCCGACCGCTTGACGGCAATCGCGGGGGTCGAGTTGGTCAATGCGGCTTTCTTCAACGAATTCACGCTTCGCCTTCCGTTGGAGGCGCGCCCCGCGGTCCACAAGATGGTCGACGCCGGGGTGCTCGGCGGGGTGTCGCTGGGGCGCTTGTATCCCGACCATTCGCACCTCGCCAACGGGCTGGTCGTCGCGGTCACCGAAACCGCGACGGACGCGGATTTTGATGCCTTCGAAGCAGCGCTGAAGGAGGCCGTGCGATGAGCGGGATCAATCGTTCCGGCTGGAAGCCCAGCGCGCCGGCAACCATCGCCACCGACAGCCCGACGGTGACCGGCAACAAGGCATTGATGCTGGAGGAACCGTTGTTGTTCGAGATCGGCCGCGCCGACCAGTGCGGGGTCGACATCATCGCGGCTGAGTGCGGGCCATCGCGGCTGGGCGGGCTGGAGCGCGGGGAAATCGGCCTCCCCGGCCTTTCCGAGCCCGAGGCGGTGCGCCACTATACCCGCCTGTCGCGGCAGAATTACGCAATCGACCTTGGCCTGTTTCCGCTTGGGTCGTGCACGATGAAGCACAACCCGCGCCTCAATGAGAAGGTGGCCCGGCTTCCGGGTTTTGCCGATATCCATCCACTGCAACCGCAAGAAACGGTGCAGGGCGCGCTAGAGTTGATCGATGCGCTTGCACATTGGCTCGTCACGCTGACCGGAATGGATGCCGTGGCGATGAGTCCCAAGGCCGGGGCGCACGGCGAATTGTGCGGCTTGCTGTGCATCCGCGCGGCTCTCGAAGCGCGTGGCGATGCGCGCGAGGTCGTGCTGGTTCCCGAAAGCGCCCACGGCACCAATCCGGCCACCGCCGCCTTCTGCGGCTATCGGGTCGAAAACATCCCGGCGACCAAGGAAGGCCGGGTTGATCTGGAAGCCCTTAAGAGTCGCCTGGGCCGGGACGTTGCCGCGGTGATGATCACCAACCCCAACACCTGCGGACTGTTCGAACCGGAAATGAAGGCGATTTCCGACGCCGTCCACGCGGCGGGCGCCCTGGTCTATTGTGACGGCGCCAATTTCAACGCTATCGTCGGCAAGGTCCGCCCGGGCGACCTGGGCATCGACGCGATGCACATCAACTTGCACAAGACCTTTTCCACCCCGCACGGCGGCGGCGGGCCGGGTTCCGGGCCGGTAGTTCTGTCACGGGCGCTCGCGCCCTTTGCGCCGCTTCCAATTGTCGTGAAGTCGGACGACGGACTGCGGCTGGTGGAGGAAGAAAATGCCGGTGAGGACCTTCCCAGCAGCTTTGGCCGGATGGTCGCATTCCACGGCCAGATGGGGATGTTCAGCCGCGCGCTTTCCTACATCATGAGCCACGGCGCCGACGGGCTTCGCCAGGTCGCGGAGGACGCCGTGCTGAATGCCAATTACGTCCTTCGCAGCCTTGAGGACGTGCTCGACGCACCGTTCGCCTTTTCCGGACCGTGCATGCACGAAGCGATCTTCAGCGATAAGGGATTTGCCGAGGGGGTCACCACGCTTGATGTCGCAAAGGCACTGATCGACGAGGGCTTTCACCCGATGACGATGTATTTCCCGCTTGTGGTCCACGGCGCCATGCTGGTCGAGCCGACCGAGACCGAGAGCAAGGCCGGCCTCGACCAGTTCATCGCCGCGCTTCGCTCGGTTGCGGAAAAAGCGCGCTCAGGCGACGAAAGCCTGAAGGCCGCGCCGCTGTTCGCACCTCGCAAACGGCTTGACGAGACATTGGCGGCGCGTAAGCCGGTGCTTGCCTACAAGACCGCTGCGCCCGACGGGTCGGAACCGCTCGGCGCTGCGACTGCCAAGGTCGGCGGAGGCTGATCGCATGTCGCCGACCTTCCAGACCCTTCTGCCGATCCTAGTCGTCATCATCGTCATCGCGCTTCGCCTCCGGCGCATGAACACGGAGCGTGAGCTGAAGCCGAAGTGGTTGTGGGTGGTCCCGGCGCTGCTGGTCGTGCTTGGTGCAGCGACCTTCGTTCTCAATCCCCCAGACGCCTTTTATCTCGGCCTGTCGCTTGGTGCGCTGGCCTTCGGTTCGGCAATTGGCTGGTACCGCGGAAAGACGATCCGGGTGTGGCGCGACGAAGCCAACGGGAAACTCATGCAAAAGTCATCGCCCCTCGGCATGATCCTGCTCGTCGGGATCATCCTCATCCGGTTTGCGCTTCGCTCGGCACTTGGGATCGATGCCCCTGGTAACGAGGCCAAGGACGCTCACGCACTGATGGTATCGGACGTCTTTCTGGCGTTCGCGATCGGATTCCTCGGCGCGACCCGGATCGAGCTTATGTTGCGCGTTAATGCCATGGCTGAAAGCCGGTGAAGGACCGCTTTTACGAGAGTGACAATGCCGATGGGCGACGCGAGGCACCGGCCGCGGCGCGCAACATGGAACCGATTGCTGCGGTGCTTGCCGAATGGCTGCCTAACACCGGATTGGTGCTGGAAATAGCCAGTGGCACGGGCCAGCACGCGGCCGAGTATGCGCAGCGGTTTCCATTGCTTGAATGGCAACCGAGCGACATCGATGAGAGCGCGCTCGCCTCGATCGCGGCATGGCGAGGAAAAATCGGTCGTCCCAACCTCCTGCCACCGCTGTGCCTTGACGTTGGCAAAAGCGATTGGGGAATCGCGCGCGCAGACGCGATTTTCTGCTCCAACATGGTGCATATTTCGCCGTGGAGCTCGGCACTCGGATTGCTCGACGGCGCGGCCCGGATTCTGGCGCCACAGGGGAGTTTGATCCTGTACGGGCCGTGGCTCCGTGAAGCGGTCGAAACTGCACCATCCAACCTGGCATTCGATGCCGACCTAAAGCGTCGCAACCCGGCGTGGGGATTGCGCTCTGTAGAGCAATTCTCCGCCGAGGCGGGCAAGCGAGGGCTGGCGCTGGTCGAATGCGAGGAGATGCCGGCCAACAATGTCATGCTGTTGTTCACTCCGAAGGGGAGGGAAAAGTAGCTTGTTGTAAATCCTCCTCGGCGTAATAGTCCGACCATGAACGAGGCGCGCCATCCTTTTCCGACGAACGCCGGTAGCCGCGCCGGCGATCAGGAGGGGCAAGAACGGTCGGGCGATCGTTCGAGCGTGTTCTTGTCAGCGACCCTTGAGCATGGCGGAATCGAAGTTTCAGTAAGAATGCGTAATGTTTCGAGGAGCGGCGCGCTGCTGGAGGGGGCAAGCTTACCCGCCAAGGACGAAGCGGTGGTCATCAAGCGCGGTCAGCGCAACATTCCGGCGAGCGTTCGCTGGAGCAACGGTGCCGTCGCTGGCATTGCCTTCGATCAAGGGCTTGAGGACGGGGACATGCTGATCGGCCCGCGCCCAGCAACCCCTGCCATGCCGAACAACGTGCTTGCGCCGCCCTTGCGCGGTGGGGTTGAGTATCGTCAGGGCCGCCCCGGGTTTCGCACCGCCCAAATGAGCGAAGTCGAGCGCAAGTGGGCAGCCCAGATCGACCCGCACGCAGGCCGCTTCGGTCGGCTCGGCGAATAATCGTTCGGGACGGCGTTGCACGTCGCCGCTGGCGACCGGTCCCATGGGGCCCAAAGAGCCACTTAGTTGCTGACAAAGCCGGGGTCTGAGCTTCCTGGCATCAGAATGTCCATCGCTCCACGCCCTCGGGAAGCAAACGCTCGTGGTGTATATTCTTGATGTCTGCGAGGATCGCCTCCGGCACTAACAGCGCAGCAAGCTGAGCATCGCTCATGGCGCGATATTCGTCATGTGCGACCGCGACCACCACCAGCTCGAACGGACCCGCGGCCGTGCTTCCAAGCGCCAGGCCATATTCGTGCTCAAGCTCGATGCTGCTTGCCACCGGGTCGACGAGCGTGACCGAATGACCCCGCGCCGAGAGCGCGAGGGCTAGCGCGACGCTTCCGCTGTTGCGGGTGTCCGGAACATTTTCCTTGAAGGTCGCGCCCATGACGAGGGTTCGCACGGCACGGCTTGTCCTTCATCCCCCGCCGTACCCGCTGGTCAAGCTGAGCCGCGACCCAGCGCGCCATGCCGTCATTGATCCCGCGCCCCGCAAGGATGACTTCGGCTTCATGGCCGAGACTTTGCGACAGATGGGCGAGGTAATAAGGGTCGACTCCGATACAGTGGCCGCCAACCAGCCCGGGCTCGAACGGCAGGAAATTCCATTTCGTCCGGGCTGCGGCAAGTACGTCCCAAACGCTTAGGTCGATCAGGCCGCAGATTTGCGCGACCTCATTGACGAACGCGATATTGATGTCGCGTTGGGCGTTCTCGATTGCCTTTGCTGCCTCGGCCGCGCGGATCGAAGCGGCGCGAAAAACGCCACCACTGGTCACCGCGCCATAAAGGGCTTCGAGTTGGTCGAGTACCTCTTCGTCCTCGCCGGCGATGACCTTGGTGATTCGGTCGACGGTATGGACCTTGTCCCCAGGGTTGATCCGCTCCGGGCTGTAGCCCAATCGGAAGTCAGTCCCGCGTTTCAGGCCGGAGCCGCGTTCAAGTTCGGGCCCGCAAACCTCGTCAGTGACCCCCGGATAAACCGTGCTTTCATAGATCACCGTCGGGCGCCTGGTGCGATCGAGCAGGGGCGCGATTGCGCGGCTGGCTGCAAGGATTGCGCCAAGGTCGGGCCTTTTGTCAGCATCGACCGGTGTCGGAACAGTGACAATGTAAATGTCCGCGCCGCGGATTTTTTCGAGGTTGGAGGTGAATTTCGCGCGGCTTCCTTCCAGCGCTTCGCGGCTGACCTCTCCGGTCCGGTCATGGCCACCATCAAGCTCCGCAATCCGCGAACCGTCGATGTCAAAACCGGTGACGTCGAACGAACGGGCGAGTGCGACGGCAAGGGGGAGGCCGACATATCCCAGCCCGACAATGGCGATACTCGGCTGGTCGGTCATGCCTTGCCTGTAGCTTCGCGACTTTGCGAAACCAAGGGGGTGGGGATAAACCACCCCTGCATTGGCACAATGCTCAGGAAAACGCGGGAAAGAAGGACACGATGACCCTGCCTAGGGATGAGATCGACGCGGACTTCACGCTGGCGCGCCCTGATCGCAGCTTCGCGCTCGATCCAATCGCCACCTCGCTATGCGCGGCGGCGGTCCGGTCCTTGCTCGTCGACACCCAGAAAAACGGAACCACCGTTCGGGCATGAAGGCACCGCTCAACCCCATCGCAATTGCCGATATTGCCCGCGCGAGTTTCGAACTGGCGCGTGCGCGGCTCATTCTTTCGCGGTTCGATATCGCAGATGCCCTGCGATCGGTGGTCAGTGGCAAGCGCACCGGCAAATCTGAGCGCGCGGTGATCGAACGGGTCGGGCTTGCGATTGGCCGCGCCGCCTGGCGCCTTCCGTTTCGGACCGATTGCCTGGTCCAGGCCATGGCCGCGCAGCACTGGCTGGCCAAGTACGGCATAGCGAGCGAAATTCGTATTGGTGCGCGCAAGGTCGCAAGTGCCGAATTTCATGCCTGGCTGGTTGCCGGGGAAATCGTGGTCGTCGGCGGCACCGAGTCGGAAACCTATGCGCTGCTGACCCCGGAGCGCGATTGCGTCTAGGCCCCAAGTCGTTATGGCGACCGCCTTGCGCCACCGTTGTGGGCGCAACCTTGGACAGCATTGGCAATAGGCATCGGCGTGGCAGAACTGTTTGATCGCAAAAAGGTGCTTGTAACGGGCGGGGCCGGGTTTCTTGGTTCCCACTTGTGCGAACGGCTGGTCGCGCGCGGCGAAGACGTGCTGTGTGTCGACAACCTGTTCACTGGTTCGAAGGACAACATCGCGCACTTGCTGGGGCATCCGCACTTCGAATTCATGCGGCACGACGTCACCTTCCCGCTGTTCGTCGAAGTCGACGAAATCTACAATCTCGCTTGTCCGGCATCGCCGGTCCATTACCAGCACGACCCGGTTCAAACGACCAAGACTTCAGTTCACGGCGCGATCAACATGCTCGGCCTGGCCAAAAGGCTTGACGCCAAGATCCTCCAGGCATCGACCAGTGAGGTGTATGGCGATCCCGCGGTCCATCCCCAGACCGAAGATTATTGGGGGAACGTCAACCCGGTCGGGCCGCGTAGTTGCTATGACGAGGGAAAGCGCTGTGCCGAAACCTTATTCTTCGACTATCGCCGCCAACACGATCTGAAGATCAAGGTTGCGCGCATCTTCAATACCTATGGACCGCGCATGCATCCTTCGGACGGGCGCGTAGTCAGCAATTTCATCGTCCAGGCGCTCAAGGGGCAAGCGATCACGCTGTATGGCGACGGCCAGCAAACGCGCAGCTTTTGCTATGTCGACGACCTCATCGATGGCTTGATCCGCCTGATGGATACGCCCGACGACGTCACCGGACCGGTGAACCTCGGCAACCCGGCCGAATTCAGCATGATCGAGCTTGCCGAGCAGGTAATCGAGAAATGCCAGTCGCGTTCGGAACGGACGTTCATGCCCTTGCCGGCTGACGATCCGCGCCAACGCCAACCGGACATCAGCCTTGCCAAAAGCACGCTGGACTGGACCCCGACCACCGCGCTCGACGATGGGTTGGAACGGACGATCGCCTATTTCCGAACGGTGATTGCGGAGCAAGCCGATCGCTGACGTGCTCGTCACTGGCGGCGCGGGCTATGTCGGGGCGCATTGTTGCAAGGCGTTGGCGAGTGCCGGGCACCGGCCGGTCGTTGTCGACACGCTTGAAAACGGGCACCGCGACTTTGTCCGCTGGGGGCCACTGGAGGTCGGGGACGTGTGCGACCCGGCATTCCTCGACACGCTGTTTTGCCGATATCGCATCGCCGCGGTGATGCATTTCGCGGCCTATATTTCGGTCGCGGAATCGACTGAGAATCCCGGGCGATACTTCGACAATAACCTTGGCGGTACGCGCAGCCTGCTTGGGGCGATGCACCGGGGCGGGGTGAACCGCTTGATTTTTTCAGGAACCGCAGCGGCCTATGGAGTGCCCGACGAAGTGCCGATTCCAATCGATGCCGAACTGCGCCCGATCAATCCGTACGGCGAATCGAAGGTGGCGGCAGAACAGGCAATTCGCGATAGTGCCGAACAAGACGGCCTGCGGTATGCGATCTTTCGCTATTTCAATGCATGCGGAGCAGACCCCGAGGGTGAGATTGGCGAATGGCACGAGCCTGAAACACACCTCATTCCGCTTGCCCTTGATGCCGCTTTGAGCGGGCGAGCATTGAACGTGTTCGGAGACGACTATCCGACCGAGGATGGCACCTGCGTGCGCGACTATATCCACGTCACCGATCTCGCCGAGGCGCATGTCGCGGCGCTCCAGCGCCTGCTCGATGGCGGACCAAGCATGACTCTCAACCTTGGAACGGGGCGGGGCCACAGCGTCAGGGAGGTGATCGCCGCGGTCGAGCAGATCAGCGGGCACAAAGTCGCGCGCAACATGTCTCCACGGCGGGCGGGCGATCCGCCGGTACTGGTCGCCGATCCCGCAGCCGCGCACGAACAACTTGGCTGGGTACCGCGCCTGAGCAACCTTAGGACGATCGTTCAAACCGCTTGGGCATGGGAAAGCCAAAGGCGCCGTTCGACGACCTAGGCAATTCGGCCAGCCGGCAGGTCCGCGGTCGCACTGGGCGGAGCTGAGGCCCGGCCCAATAAGTGAACAACGCGCCGCAACCCTATTTTGCAACGATTGAAACTTTTAATTGTTTGTGCTTAAGTACAACATGAGTGGGCGCGCGTGTCCGAAACAGGGAGAGACTTGTGAGCGTAGGTAAGTCAATTGTCGCAGCAGTCGCGGCTCTGTCCATGACTGCCTCGCCGGCGTTCGCCGCTGGTTCTGTGGGCGCTGTCGCCCCGGTCCAGCAACAGGTCAGTCCTTGGCTCGCGCTCGCCGCCATGAGTGGTGGTTCGGGCGCAATCGCGGCGTGCGGTGCAGCCGTCGTCGCACAGGGCCAAGGGTGCGTACTCGGTAATCTTGAGCCTGTGCGGACCGTTCCACAAACCACGATCAACCAGCCCATCCCGGTTCCACCTTCGGATGTGGCAGTCGGCGGTTTGTTTGCCAATCCGCTGTTGCTCGCACTTGGTGCGGTTGCGCTTGCGGGGATTATCTATGCGGTGATCAAGGCAAGCGACAACAAGAGCAACAGCCCCACCTGATTCGGCACGGAAGGATATTCATCGTGAAGACCATGCTCCTCACCATTTCCGCGCTCGGTGCAGCTGCCGGATTAAGTTCACCCGCATTCGCCCAGGAATGGGTGCCCGGCCAGGAAATCCTTGGCCAACCAGTAACGGTTACGACCAACGGCGCGACCAATACCCTGGTGTTCGAACCGGGCGGAACCGTCATGGTGACCACGCCCAGCAACACCGTCGCCCGGGCTGCCTGGTCGGTTGCTCGGGGCCAGTTGTGCATCAGCAACAGCAGCGTCTCGCAGTGCTGGCCATATAATTCGCCGTTCCAGGCGCAGCAGCCGGTGACACTGACTAGCAGCTGTGGGTCGGTCGACACGTTGACCGCACAGTCGGTGAACCAGGCCAGTCAGCGTCTGCGTGGCGAACGCGGCCGCTAGATCGCTCAACCAGTTTTGAAATCGGTTGCGGCCGGGGACCTTAGTCCTCGGCCGCAAATCGTTGTGCAAGGCCCGTGATCGAAGGATCGTGCGTAAGATCCAGGTGAAGCGGGGTCACCGACACAAAGCCGTCGGCGATCGCCTCTAGGTCGGTCGAGTGGGACGGAGTGTGAACGATCGGCCCAAGTCCGAACCAGAAATAGTCGTAACCACGCGGATCCTTGCGCTGAACGATCCTCAAACGGCCGTAATCCCGGATGCCCTGGCGGCAAATCCGAATTCCCTTCACCTCTTCGGGCGCGAGCGCTGGGAAATTGATATTGACCAGCGTGCCCGGCGCAAACGGGGCCTCGACCAGCGGTTCAAGCACTTTGGCGGCCCAGGCCTCGGCGGCGCCGAACGGCACCGTATCGCCCATGCCTTCGCGCGAATAGACCTGCGACAGCGCGATCGAACGGTGGCCGGCAAGCGCGCCTTCCATCGCCGCCGACACGGTTCCGGAATAGGTGACGTCCTCCGCTAGGTTGCCGCCGCGATTGATTCCCGACAGCACGAGGTCCGGCGGGTTATCCTTCATCACGTGGGCAAGCGCCATCATCACCGAATTGGTTGGCGTTCCAGTGACCGCGAACCTTTTTTCCTCCAGCTGGCGAAGCCGCACCGGCTGAGTGAGAGTCAATGAGTGGCCGGCACCAGATTGTTCCTCCCAAGGTGCAACTACCCACAAATCGTCGCTGAATTGCCGCGCCACCGCTTCAAGAACTTTCAATCCGCGCGCGTGGACTCCGTCGTCGTTGGTCAATAGGATTTGCATGGCAATGCTATGCGGGCTGGACCCGCAGCGGGCAAGCGAGGCGGGATCAGGCGTAGGGCGGCTGGTTAAGGCCCTTGGGGCTCTTCGAAAAAATCTCGCAGCCGTCTTTCGTGATTCCGATCGAATGTTCGAACTGCGCTGACAAGGATCGGTCGCGGGTTACCGCGGTCCAGCCATCTTCGAGGATTTTACAGTCGGCGCGTCCGATGTTGATCATGGGCTCGACGGTAAAGATCATTCCGGGCTTCAGCTCCGGCCCGGTACCGGGCCGGCCAGCGTGAACGACTTCGGGCGCATCGTGGAACATCTGGCCCAGGCCATGGCCGCAAAAATCGCGCACCACTGAATAGCGGTTTTTCTCCGCATGGGTCTGGATGGCGTGGGCGATGTCCCCGATGGTATTTCCGGGGCGCGCCTGCTCCAGTCCCAGCATCAGGCATTCGTAGGTGGTCTCGACCAGCTTTCGCGCCTTCACTCCGACGTCACCGACAAGGAACATCCGGCTGGTATCGCCATGCCAGCCATCGACGATCGGGGTGACATCGATGTTGACGATGTCGCCATCTTTCAGGACCTTGTCGCCAGGGATGCCGTGGCACACGACGTGGTTGATCGAGGTGCAGCAGCTCTTGGTATAGCCGCGATAGCCAAGCGTTGCAGGTACCCCGCCGCCTTCCAGGGTCATTCGATAAACGATCTGGTCGATTTCGTCGGTGGTGATTCCGGGTTCGACCACGCGGGTCAGCGCATCGAGGATCTCGGCGGCCAGTCGTCCTGCCTTCCGCATCCCGGCAAATCCTTCGGGACCGTGCAGCTTGATCGCGCCATCGCGCGCGGAAAGGTCGGTACCCTGCTTTACCTCGATATATTCGGTCATACGCGCCATATAGCGAGTAACGAGGATTTTGCGAGGAGTTGGACCGGGTGCAAGACAATGGTGCCAGCACGGACCGGACCTATACCGCCGCGTTGCTGGTAATCGGCGACGAGATCCTGTCCGGTCGGACCCAGGACCGAAATGTCGCGCAACTTGCTGTGTGGTTGAACGACCACGGAATCCGGCTTGCCGAGGTGCGGATCGTCCCCGACGTCGAGGATCGGATTGTCGTCGCGCTGAACGATCTTCGGACGACCTTCGACTATTGCTTTACCACCGGCGGAATTGGCCCGACCCACGACGACATCACTGTCGATGCGGTTGCCAAGGCGTTCAACGTGCCGACAATCGTCCATCCCACGGCGCGCGCGATCCTGGAAGACTATTACCGCGACCGGGCAGGCGGCCTGACTGAGGCACGCCTGAGGATGGCGCGGACACCCGAAGGCGCGGAGTTGATCGAAAACCGGGCGTCGAGTGCGCCCGGGGTGCGGATGGGCAACGTCTTCATCCTTGCGGGGGTGCCGAACATCGCCGCTGCCATGCTTGAGGCGCTGACCGGAACGCTGAAGGGCGGCCGACCGATCGTGTCGGTGACGATCGGGGCTCGGGCCGCCGAGAGCGAGGTGGCCGATCTGCTTAGATCGACCGAAGCGGATCACCCCGGCGTGGCGATCGGCTCTTATCCGTTCTTCCGTGATGGTCGCCACGGCGCGAATTTTGTAATCCGCAGCGAGGATGAGGCGCTGGCGCGCAAGTGCGGTGATAAACTGGGACGCGAACTTCGCCAAGCGGGGTTCGAGCCGGTCGAAGGCGGCATCTGATCGCCGTTGACGCAGGGGGCGGTCAATCCTAATTGACGCGCGCCGCGTCGCACCTCAGCGGGTATGATGTAATGGTAGCCTGTCAGCTTCCCAAGCTGAACGCGCGGGTTCGATTCCCGCTACCCGCTCCACTTTTTCCCCTGACCAAATGCCGTTGCCGCAAGTTGCGCGGCAATGAACGCGCGCGCCCGTTAAAACCATGGTTGAATAATATAAGCGTGCTTATTATATCCGCGCAGCAATGGACATGATCCCCTACGAAATCGCGGAAACCGCGCACCTGTTTCGCCGTTCGTTCGACCAGCGCGCTGCGGCCCTTGGGGTAACGCGCGCGCAATGGCGGGTCATGTTCATCCTGGAACGCCAACCCGGCCTGCGGCAGGTCGATCTTGCCGACCGCCTGGACATCGAACCGATCACCCTGTGCCGCCACATCGATCGGCTGGAAGAAGCTGGTCTGGTCGAGCGGCGGCCCGACCCGGCCGATCGCCGCGCATGGAAACTCTATCTTACCGAAGTCGCCCGTCCGCTGGCACAAAAACTGGATACATTGGGGAGTGTGCTGGTCGAGGAAGCCTTCGCGGGCCTTGAACCTGCCCAGCTCGAAGCGGTTCGGGCATTGTTGAAGAAGGTTCGCGGCAACCTGATTGAACTCGACCGCCGGGCGAAAGCTGCAAACGAATGAACCGGGTCCCGATCGACCAGATCGAGGGAGCGGAAGCGCTCGCCGCCGCAAGCCCGCGCCGGCGCAGCGCGGATTGCACTCATGCTTGCAGTGCCGCTGATGCTGGTCGTTGGGCTGTTGTGGCTGTGGCTGGCGAGCGGGGACAAGGTTTCGACCGACGACGCCCGGATCAAACAGAATATCGTCGCGGTCAGCCCGCAGGTGAACGGACCAATCGACCGGGTCCTGGTGCACGACGGAAGCATGGTCAGGAAGGGCCAGCTGTTGTTCGAGATCGACGACGCGCCCTATCGGCTGGCGGTTGAGCAAGCTGAGGCCCAGATTGCCGCGGCACGGCTCCAGACCCAGCAGCTGCGGACGCAGGCCGCAGGGACCGGTGCGGACATATCCGGTGCACAAGCCAATCTGGCGATCAAGCGCAACGCACTCGACCGCCAGTCAGCGCTGCTCAAGAGGGGATTCACGACCCGCGCGGCCTATGACGACGCCTTGAACGAAGTGCGCGCAGCCGAAACCCAGCTGGCCGATGCGCAGGCACGTTCGGCAAATGCCGCGGCTGCGATTGCGCCGGGCGAGCAGCCTTCGATAGCACAGGCCCAGGCGGCGCTCGACAAGGCGCGCCTCGATCTTGCCCGGACCCGGATCTTCGCACCGATGGCGGGGCGGGTGGAGAATGCTGAGCGGTTGCAGGTGGGCCAGATGGCAGTCACCGGTGTCGGCATGGCGTCGCTCGTCCAGGATCGGGCTGCATGGGTCGAAGCGAATTTCAAGGAAAAGGATCTGGGACGGATGGTCCCGGGCCAGCGCGCCAAGGTGACCATCGATGCTTATCCTGACGCGGAATTTACCGGCAAGGTGGCGAGCATCGGCGCCGGTACGGGTGCGGAGTTTTCCATCCTCCCGGCCCAGAACGCCAACGGCAATTGGGTCAAGGTGGTGCAGCGGGTTCCAGTCCGGATCGTGTTCGACAAGCCGCCGACAAAGCCGATGATTGCTGGCCTTTCGGCAGAGGTAACGGTCTATTTCGACCGCTGACACAGCGAGCGGGCAGGCACTTCACCCGCTTCCCCCGACCGAACGTGCGATCGTTACGTTCGGAGTTCTGCTCGCTGTCCTGGTGCAGGTTCTGGATACAACGATCGCCAATGTCGCCCTGCCACACATGCAGGCCAGTCTTTCGGCGACCCGTGACAGCGTTAACTGGGTGCTGACCAGCTACATCGTCGCCGCTGCCATCACCTTGCCGATCAGCGGCTGGCTTGCCGAACGGGTTGGCCGGAAACGGCTGATGCTGATTTCCGTGACCGGCTTCACGCTCGCCTCATTGTTGTGCGCGACCTCCACCAACCTCACGCAGATGGTCGTGTACCGGGCCCTTCAGGGGGTCACCGGCGCATTTATCGTACCGCTTGCCCAATCGACGCTGTTCGACATCTATCCGCGTGAAAAGCACGGCCAGGCGATGGCGATGTTCGGCGGCGGAGTTATGATCGGACCGATCCTGGGGCCGATGCTGGGCGGCTGGCTGACCGACAATTACAACTGGCGCTGGGTGTTCCTGGTCAACCTCCCGCTGGGGGCCATATGCCTGTTCGTGCTGGCCACCTTCATGCCCAAGGTCGCCCAGACCAAACGGCGCTTCGATATGCTTGGGTTCGGCCTGCTCGCGATTGCGCTCGGCGCTCTCCAGCTGGCGCTTGACCGGGGCCAGCAAGAGGATTGGTTCGCAAGCTGGGAAATCATCGCCGAGGCCGCGATTGCGCTGGGCGCGGCGTGGATGTTCGTCGTCCACACACTTTATGCCAAGGATCCGTTGTTCGAGCGCCGGATGCTAGCCGACCGGAATTTCGCGACCTCGCTCATCTTCATGACCGTGACCGGCGTCCTGTTGCTGGCAGGCCTCGCATTGCTGCCCCCGCTGCTGCAGGGCCTCTACGGTTATTCGGTCCTCCAATCCGGAATCCTCACCGCGCCGCGCGGGGTTGGAACCCTGGTTTCGATGTTGCTGGCCGGTGCGCTGGTTGGAAAAGTCGATTCGCGTGTCCTGGTCGGCCTGGGCGTCGTCTTGCTCGGGCGTGTCGCTTTACCTGATGACCGGATTTGCGCTCGACCAACCGGCCCGTCCGGTACTGGTCAGCGGCGTGGTGCAGGGACTTGGCCTGGGAATGATCTTCGTCCCGCTCCAGAGTCTTGCGTTCGAAACGCTGTCACCGCGCCTTCGAACCACCGGCGCGTCGCTTCTCAACCTTGCCCGCAATGTCGGCGGTTCGATTGGCATCTCGGTCGTTTCGACCCAATTGGTGCGGATGAGCCAGGTCAGCCATGCCGACCTTGCAGCGCAAATCACCCAGCAAACCATCCCCACCGCCGACCCGGCATTGCTGCAAACGGTGGGACCACTTGCCGGGCCGCTGGCGCTCGCGATCCTCAATGGTGAAGTGACGCGCCAGGCGCTGTTCATCGCCTATCTCGACGATTTCAAGCTGATGATGTGGCTGACGATTATCGTCCTTCCCTTGCTCCTCCTGATGAAAAAGGGCGGCGGCGCGCGGTCTAGCGGCGACAAGGCCGAGGTGCTGTTCGATTGACGCAGTTGCTGGCCGCGGAACCGCCTGTTCGGTGCCGGCAAGCCATCAAGCTTGGTGAGGGGCGGCGTTCAGATCAACTCGTCCTCGTCGAACAGGGGATCGGACAGGACTCCGTGGGTGATGCGGTGCATTCGATCTTCAGCCTCATCGAACGCGCGAACTTCGGCGATGTGCATCAATGCGTCGCCCTGGTTGACGACCGGGAGATTGGAGCGACCGATGATGATCCCGGCCATGTCCGAAGTTACCCGCAGATTGGTGTCGCCGAACGGGTCGGAAAGTGAGCCCAGTACGTCGCCCGGCTCGACCAGATCGCCGGCTTTGCGTGCGGCCCGGAAAATTCCTCCTTCGGGTGCGCGGGTCCAACGGGTTCGCCTGCTTAGGACCGGGTTGGCCGGCGGCGGCCCGGCAATCGCGGTTACCATCCCCAGCATCGCCATCACGCGCAATATTCCCTTGACCCCTAGCCGGATGGCAAGTTCGTCAAATCGAAGCGCTTCCCCTGCTTCATAAAGCAAGGTGGGAACTCCGGCCCGGCGCGTTTCCTGGCGTAGCGAACCGTCGCGGACCTGCGATGCGACAATCACCGGTGCCCCGAAAGCGCGCGCCAGGTCCAGCAATCCCTGGTCGCCATCGCTAATTCGGATCTGGGGAAGATTGGTGCGGTGAAGGCCAGCCGAATGAAGGTCTATTCCGACATCGCTTCGAAGCAGGACCTGGTTAGTCAGTACATGGGCAAGTTGCGCTGCCAGCGAGCCGGTCGACGATCCTGGAAAGGACCGGTTGAGATCGCGGCGGTCTGGAAGGTAGCGCTGGTGGGCAATGAAACCGAGGAAGTTGACCACCGGGACGCACAGCAACGTCCCGGCAAGACGGCGTGGCGAGACATGGTGGAGCAAGCGGCGGATAATCTCCACGCCGATGATCTCATCCCCGTGGATGGCCGCAGTGACGAACATGACCGGCCCGTCCGACGCGCCATGGATGACGCGAACCGGAAGCGACAGGTCCATGTGGGTCGACAGGTGCCCGATCGGCAAGCGCACCGTGGCCGATTTGCCGGGCGGGACCTGCTCTGCGCCTATCAGGAACGGCTTGCGATTAGATTTCCCGGCCGGACCGGCCGTCTTATCCTTGCCCACGGGTCTTGGTCTTGCCGGTAGTCGCCCGCTTTTCCAGAAATTCGATGATCTTGCCGGCGACGTCGATCCCGGTCGCTTTTTCGACGCCTTCCAGGCCGGGTGAGGAATTGACCTCCATCACCACCGGCCCGTGATTGGAGCGCAGCATGTCAACGCCGCACACGTTAAGCCCCATTGCCTTGGCTGAACGGACCGCGGTCGAGCGTTCCTCCGCCGTGATCTTGATGTTCGAAGCCGACCCGCCGCGATGGAGATTCGAACGGAATTCGCCTTCGGCACCCCTGCGTTCCATCGCTGCAACGACCTTGCCGTCGACGACGAGAACGCGGATGTCGGTCCCGCCGGCTTCCTTGATGAACTCTTGCGCCAGGATGTTGACGTTGGCGCTTCGGAACGCCTCGAACACCGATTTCGCAGAGCGCGGCGTATCGGCAAGGACCACCCCGATTCCCTGGGTCCCTTCAAGCAGCTTGATCACCACCGGTGCCCCGCCCACGACATTCAGCACTTGGTCGACCTGCTTGGCATCATGGGCAAAGGCGGTAACCGGAAGTCCGATCCCGTCGCGTGCAAGCAGTTGGAGTGAGCGCAGCTTATCTCTTGATCGTCCGATTCCGACCGACTCGTTCAGTGGGAATACGCCCATCATCTCGAACTGGCGAAGCACTGCGAGACCATAGAAAGTGATCGAAGCACCGATGCGCGGAATGACCGCGTCATAGTCGCCCGAACGGATAACCCGTCCATCGTAATGGACCGTCGGTCGATGCGAGGTGATATCGATGAAGCAGCGGATCGTGTTGATGATATCTATCTTGTGGCCCCGTTGCTCCGCGGCCTCGACCAGTCGCTGGTGTGAGTAAAGCTTGGCGTTGCGGGCCAGCATGGCGAACTTCATTCGATCGTCCCTTTACGTCTTTCGACCGCGCGGACCGGCCGTGGATTTGCCCCCTTGGATGAAGGTTCGCGTCGGATAGATCAGGAATTTGCCTTTCAGGGCGGTCCGTCCGACCAGCATCTCGTACCGCATCGAGCTTCGATCGGTAAGGCTGATGTCCACCACCTGCTTGCGTCCGCCAAGGACCAGGCGAGTGTGGATGATGGCCCGATGCTCGGTCTGGCCATTCGAGCTTTTCACTTCTTTGAACGCCTTGACCGGAAGTTTCCAACTTCTCAGCTTGGCTGTTTTCTTCGGGCCGGCATCGCGCCGACTGATGATTGCCCATGACCCATTGCCGGCATCGGGCAAAAGCTCGATGCGGTCGACATGAAGCGACGATGTGCGCGCGCCGGTATCGATTTTTGCGATCACGCCGGACAGGTCGAGATCGGGCAGATCAACCAATTCCAACCAACCGATGATCGGCTTGGCGCGCAACCTGTCGGATAAGTGCGGGGCAACCATCGCTTCGGGCTACACAAGGGCACCGGCCAAGGCAACGCGGCAGCACCGCAGAGCCGGATCGCGGGTGGCAATGAAAAAGGCGGCCCCCGAAGG
The DNA here is from genome assembly GCA_963703115.1 of uncultured Alphaproteobacteria bacterium. Classification (GTDB taxonomy): domain Bacteria; phylum Pseudomonadota; class Alphaproteobacteria; order Sphingomonadales; family Sphingomonadaceae; genus Sphingomicrobium. Next base: position 1,392,034 of record OY969788.1, on the reverse strand, counting down.
GACCGCCTTTATGGTTCGTGCTGGCAAACGCCAGATCCGCTTAGCGCTTCGAGAACTGGAAGCTCTTGCGGGCCTTGGCGCGGCCGTATTTCTTGCGCTCGACCGCGCGGCTGTCGCGGGTCAGGAAGCCGGCCTGCTTGACGACCGTGCGAAGCACCGGTTCGTAGCGGGTCAGCGCCTGGGAGATGCCGTGCTTGACCGCACCGGCCTGGCCCGACAGGCCGCCGCCGGTAACCGTCGCAACGACGTCATACTGGCCGCGGCGCTCGGCGACGTCGAACGGCTGGTTGATGACCAGGCGCAGCGTCGGGCGTGCGAAATAGATTTCCTGCTCGCGGCCGTTGACGACGATCTTGCCCGAGCCCGGCTTGAGCCAGACGCGCGCAACCGCGTCCTTGCGGCGCCCGGTGGCGTAAGCGCGGCCCTGCTTGTCGAGCTGCTGCTCGCGAAGCGGGGTTTCCGGCTGCGTGTTGACGGGAGCGGAGACTTCCGCGCCCTCATCGGATGCAGCCGAAGCTGAATCCGCCGGCGCGGCAGTGTCAGTGGTCGGGGTTTCAGCGGCGTCCTTGGTCAGTGCGCCGAGATCGGAGAGGCTCTTCTTGTCGGCCATGTTATGCGCCCACCTTGTTCTTGCGGCTCAGCGAACCGACGTCGAGGGTCTTGGGGTTCTGGCCGCCGTGCGGATGCTCGGTGCCGTTATAGAGGTGAAGCGCGCGCATCTGGTCGCGGCCAAGCGGGCCGCGCGGGATCATGCGCTCGATCGCCTTTTCAAGCACGCGCTCGGGGAAGCGGCCCTCGAGCACCTTGCCCGCGGTCACTTCCTTGAGGCCGCCGGGATAGCCGGTGTGCTTGTAATAGATTTTCTGGCCGAGCTTCTTGCCGGTGAAGCGCACCTTGTCGGCGTTGACGATGACGACATGGTCGCCGCAATCGACGTGCGGGGTGAAGCTCGGCTTGTGCTTGCCGCGCAGGATATTGGCGACGATCGTCGCGAGGCGGCCGACGACGAGGTCCTCCGCGTCGATCACATGCCATTTCTTCTCGACGTCCTGCGGGCGAACCGACTTGGTCGTCTTCATCAGCGCCTTCATGGGCTGAACCTTTTTCAAAAGAAAGAAAAAGCGGCACGTGTCCGCACCGCCGTCGACGGCGCTAATCGCGGGGAAGGGGCAAAAAGTCAAGCATTTCCGGGCGTTTCCGGACGGGTAAAATGTTACCCTGAAGCTTTTTTCGACCCATTCCGAATAGGCCGAAAGCGCGTCAGATGCCCCCGACGTGATGCACGGGACGTCGTAACTGTGAAGTTCGGCGATGCGCTCCACCAATGGGTCAAGCGTGGCGTGTGCGGTCTTGAAGAGTGCAGCGACTTCCGCGGCCTGTTCGACCTTGCCATCCCAGCGGTAGATCGAGTGCAGGGGCCAATGATGTTGACGCAGGCGGCAAGCTTTTCCTCGACGACCATGCGGCCGATCCGCTGGGCTTCATCGCATCGATCCGAAGATCACGTAGACGCTGGCGATGGTCACGCCCGCCTGGTCCCGAGAAGATGTGCGCCCCAGACGCATGCGGCGACGACCAGTGCGCCGACCGCCTGGTGAAGCACCGCGAGCCACAAGGCGATACCGCTCATCACGGTCGCGATGCCCAACAGGATCTGGGTCCCAAGCGCTGCGTGGATGGCAATCGAAGCCCGACGCCCGCCGTCAACGCTCCTGACCTTGCGGGCGAACCAGACCAGTGCCGCCACCACGACCCACGCAAACCAGCGATGCTCGAAATGGATCAGATAGGGATCGTGGGTCATGGCGTGGAATGGCCCGCCCGACCAATCGATCCCGGCGGGGACCAGACCCCCTTCCATCATCGGCCACGTGTTCGAAACGTAGCCGGCCCGAAAGCCCGCAACCCAGGCGCCCAGCATCACTTGTACAGCGACGACCAAAAGCGCGATTACGGCCGTGCTGGTGATCCGCGCCTTGGGCGAGGCGGGGTCGCGCGCGGTGCGGAAAAGGTCGAGCCCGGTCCAGATCAGCGCTGCGAACAGGAACAACGCCATCATCAGGTGCGCCGAGAGGCGATAGGGGCTGACCTCGGTCCGGCCTTCAAGGCCAGAGACTACCATGAACCAGCCGATCGCGCCCTGCAGTCCGCCCAGCACGAACAATAACGCAAGCCTTGGGCCATATCCCGCCGGAACCTGCTTTTTCACCCAGAACCATAGCAAGGGCAGGGCGAATACCAGTCCGATCAGCCGTCCCAGGAAACGATGAACCCATTCCCAGAAGAAGATCGTCTTGAACCCCGCAAGCGTCATTCCGGCCGGACCCGCGACTTGCGGTACTGGGTTGTCTGTCGATAAGCGGCGAAGGCGGCTTCCCAATCGGCGTTGCTCAGCGGGGGTATGGCGCCTGAAATCGGTTTCCATTCGGTGATGCTCAATCCGCTTTCGGTGAGCCGGGTGATCCCTCCCACGACGACCATCGCGAACACCATCGCGGCGACAAGGAACATCAGCTTGGCGATCGCGCGCGGGCGCGGCTGCGGGGTAGCGGTCATGGGGCGTGAGCCTATGCGCTGCGATCCACTACCGGGCAAGAGCCGGAAAAGGTGGTATGTGATATTGTATCGTTGGAGCAAAAGGCATATATGCGGTTCATCATGTCGCCGCATGCCATCCCCTTGAACCGCATCGACCGTCTGGCGGTCGGACTGTCCGGCCTGTGCGTCGTGCATTGCGTCGCGACTGCGGTGCTGTTTGGGATTCTCGCCTCGGCGGGCGGCCTGCTGGGCTCGCCGCTAATTCACGAAGTCGGACTTGGCATCGCCATGGTGCTTGGCGCCTATGCGCTGCTGCCGCGGAATCAGGGAACATGGGTTCGTGCTTCCCAGTGCCGTCGGCTCGCTCGGCCTTGGCGTAATGGCGGGCGCGATGGCGCTTGGGCACGGCGGCGCGGAAAGCCTGTACACGGTAATTGGAGTGACGATCCTGGCGCTTGGTCACCGCCTCAATTCGCTCGCCGCGGACTGACCACTGGCCTTGCCGCGTTGCGTGCGGCTCCCTATCTGCGAAGTCGTCGATGGCGATTCAGCATCATCATGAAGTCCACGAAGGCGATTCGCTGAAAGACGCGGCGCGCGACGCTTTGACCCGGAAGGGCGAACAGTGGACCGAAATGCGCGAAGCGGTGTTCGAGGCGCTTGCGGCGTTCGACAAACCGGCTTCGGCTTATGACATCGCGGAAGCGGTTTCATCGCGCCAAAGCCGGCGGGTCGCAGCCAATAGCGTGTACCGGATTCTCGACCTGTTCGTCGGCGCCAACCTGGCGCGACGCGTGGAAAGTGCCAACGCCTATGTCGCCAACGCCCATCCCGATTGTCTCCATGATTGCATTTTCCTGATCTGCGACCGTTGCGGTCAGGCGATCCACCTTGATGACGACAAGCTTGCGCACGGGGTACGGGACGCGGCCGAGGCGGCTGGATTTTCCGCGCCGCGTCCAGTGATCGAAGTGCGCGGCACGTGCCGCGAGTGCGGCAAGGGCTAAGTAGTTCGCGCGCGTTGCGCGTGACAGTCGAGTCTCTTTTCGCGTAAGGCCGCTACCCGACATGACCGACCGGCCCGACACCCCATTGCTCGACACCGTTACGGTGCCTGCCGAGCTTCGTTCGCTCGACAAGGAACAGCTCGTGCAGCTGGCGGATGAGCTTCGTCAGGAGATGATCTCCGTCGTGTCGGTGACCGGCGGGCACCTGGGTGCCGGGCTTGGCGTGGTCGAACTGACCGTCGCGCTTCACTACGTTTTCGACACCCCGTCCGACAAGCTGATCTGGGACGTTGGCCACCAGGCCTATCCGCACAAGATCCTGACCGGCCGCCGTGATCGAATCCGGACTTTGCGCCAAGGGGGCGGCCTGTCGGGCTTCACCAAGCGCTCGGAGAGCGAATACGACCCGTTCGGAGCGGCCCATAGCTCGACCAGCATTTCGGCCGCGCTTGGCTTTGCAATCGCCAATAAGCTGGCCGGTACGCCGGGCCGTGCGGTCGCGGTCATCGGCGACGGCGCGATGACCGCGGGCATGGCCTATGAAGCGATGAACAATGCCGAATCGGCGGGCAATCGCCTGGTGGTGATCCTGAACGACAACGACATGTCGATCGCCCCGCCGGTGGGAAGCCTGCGCAACAGTCTCGCTCGGCTGGTTAGCTCAAGCAAGTATCTGGGTCCCCGGGCGGTGGCGCAGAAAATTGCCCGCGCAATGCCCGAGCCGCTTCATCGCATGGCGCGCAAGGCCGAGGAATTTACCCGCGGCTGGATCACCGGCGGCACGTTGTTCGAAGAACTGGGTTTCTATTACGTCGGGCCGGTCGACGGCCATGATGTGCGCGCGCTGGTCGAAGTATTGGAAAATGTGCGGGACGCCGAGGTCGGACCGATCCTCGTCCATGTCGTAACGCAAAAGGGCAAGGGCTATGTCCCGGCCGAAAATAGCGCCGATAAATATCATGGCGTAGTTAAGTTCGACGTAGTCTCGGGCAAGCAGGACAAGGGTCCGGGCGGCGGTCCGCCAAGCTACACTGCGGTGTTCGCCACGGCGCTAGCCGGTGAGATGCGCGCTGATAACAAGGTGGTCGCGATTACTGCTGCAATGCCGTCGGGCACCGGGCTCGACAAGATCGCCGAGGCATTCCCCGATCGGACTTTCGATGTCGGGATCGCCGAACAACATGCGGTGACATTTGCTGCGGGCCTGGCGGCGCAGGGGCATCGGCCGTTCTGTGCGATCTATTCGACCTTCCTCCAGCGCGCTTACGACCAGGTCGTCCATGATGTCGCGATCCAGAACCTGCCGGTGCGCTTCGCGATGGACCGCGCTGGGCTGGTCGGGGCCGATGGCGCGACCCACGCCGGCAGTTTTGACCTTGCCTATCTTTGCACCCTTCCCAATTTCACCGTCATGGCAGCCGCTGACGAGGCGGAACTGGTGCACATGGTGCATACCATGGCACGGCACGACAGCGGGCCAAGCGCGGTGCGCTACCCGCGCGGCAACGGTGTGGGCGTACCCCTTCCGCAATCACCGCAGGTGCTTGAAATCGGAAAAGGCAGGGTGGTCCGCGAAGGCAAGAAAGTCGCCATCTTGTCGCTCGGCACCCGCCTTGCCGAAGCCGAAAAGGCCGCCGAAATCCTCGACGCGAAGGGCCTGTCGACCAGTGTTGCCGATATGCGCTTTGCAAAGCCCCTGGACGAAGCGCTGATCCGCAAACTGCTCACCACGCACGAGGTGGCAGTGACGATCGAAGAGGCGGCAATTGGCGGGTTTGGCGCCCATGTCCTTACCCTTGCCAGTGATAGCGGGCTGATCGATGCCGGCCTCAAGCTCCGCACCTTGCGGCTTCCTGATCGCTTCCAGGATCATGACAAGCCGGAACGGCAGTATGAGGAGGCGGGACTCAACGCTGAGCATATCGTCGAGACCGTCCTAACCGCGCTCCGCCGTAATGACGTCGATGTTACGGAGGGCGCGCGCGCTTGACCAAGCGCCGTGCCGATCACTTGCTCGTCGCGCGTGGGCTCGTTGAGAACGGTAGTCGTGCCCAGGCCCTTATCATGGCCGGAGTCGTATTTAGCGGCGAACGCAAGATCACCAAGGCCGGTGACATGCTTGGCGACGATGTTGCGTTGGAAGTCCGCGGCAAGGACCATCCGTGGGTGTCGCGCGGCGGCATCAAGCTGGATCATGGGCTGACCCATTTCGGCGTTGACGTAAGCGGGTTGGTCGCGCTCGACGTCGGAAGCTCTACCGGCGGCTTTACCGATGTCCTGCTCTCGCGCGGGGCGGCAAGGGTTTACGCGGTCGATGTCGGAACGAACCAGCTTGCATGGAAATTGCGCCAGGATCCTCGGGTCATCGTCCATGAACAGACCAATGCCCGGCACCTCGACGCGCAGACTGTCCCCGAACCGATCGACATCATCGTGTGCGATGCAAGCTTCATCGGCCTTTCCAAAGTGCTTGAAGCGCCACTTCAGCTTGCCCGGCCCGGGGCGATGCTGATCGCACTGGTCAAACCGCAGTTCGAGGCTGGCCGGGCCGAAGTGGGGAAAGGCGGGGTGGTGCGCGACCCGGCGGTCCATGACCGGGTAGTCGAGCAAGCGGCAAATTGGGTCGAGGAGGCAGGTTGGCGCTTGATTGGAACCACGATTAGCCCGATTACCGGCCCCGAGGGGAACAAGGAGTTCCTACTCTGCGCGACGAAGGCGGCGTGATGGATTCCCCTCGAACCACTTCCTGGAAAACGACTGCGAAATATGCCGTTCCAGCCATATTGGTCGCTGGTTTTCTAAGTGGCTGGCTATCGGGATTTTCCGACCACAACCCGTGGTACACAGCGCTAAGGAAGCCGGCACTGGTGCCGCCGGGCCCCGTGTTCGGTTTCGCGTGGTTGCTCCTCTACACCACGATTGCCCTGTCGTATTCGCTGATCATGGAATTGCCGCCGACCAAGCAGCGGCGCAATATCCTGTTCCTGTTCGGCTTGGTCCTAGGGCTTAATCTCGTGTGGTCGCCGGTTTTCTTCGGTGCGCACGACATCGGCGTCGCCAAGTATCTCAACCTGATCATGGCGTTAGTCCTATCCGCAACAATCTGGCTGGCTTTTCGTCTTCGTCAACTGGCGGCGCTTCTGCTTTTGCCCTATCTGGCGTGGCTCGCGTTCGCGACCTTCCTGGTGGTGGGAATTGCGAACCTTAATCCCGAGGCCGGCGAATCGCTCCTCACGCTGACCGAAAGGCAAGTGAATGCAGTCCGAAAACAACAAGATCTCAGCGGACCTAGCGCGCGTCGTGAACGCGATAGCTGGGACGATAGCGGGGGTAGGCCGCGAGGCGGAGACTATGGTCCGCGAGAAACTGGGGGCGGCCAAGGCGGCCGACCTGATCGACCGTGACGAGTTCGAGGCAGTAAAGGCGATGGCCGCCGCCGCACGCGACGAAAATGACCTGCTAAAGGCGCGCATCCAAGCGCTTGAGGCAAAGCTTGGCGCCGGCGGAACGTTCACGACGCCAAAGCGCGGCAAGAACAAGGGAGCATAAGGCCCTGAGCGACGATGATCTTCCCACGGACAATGACGGCGGTGCGCCGATCGAGGTTCTCGAGCAATATTTCGAGGCGCGCGGCTGGGCTTTCGAACTTGCCGGAGACGGTGAGATCATTGCCTCTGCGACCGGCAGCTGGGCCCAGTACGAGCTTCGCGCGGTTTGGCGCAGCGAGGACCAAGTGCTCCAGTTCCTGGCTTTCCCGGACATCAAGGTGGCGGTTGAAAAACGCGTCGCGGTGTACGAAGCCCTGGGTCTGATCAACGAGCAATTGTGGCTCGGCCATTTCGAGATGTGGTCGGGCTCCGGCCTGATCGTGTTCCGCCACTCGACCGTTCTTGATGCGCAGGGCGGTGAGGGCTTGAGCTTTGAGCAGGCCGAGGCCATTTCTGAGGCCGCAGTGGAGGAGTGCGAACGCTTCTACCCGGTGTTCCAGTTCGTCCTGTGGGGTGGAAAGTCGCCCAGCGAGGCGATTTCCGCTGCACTGATTGAAACCCACGGCGAAGCATGAGCGAAATTCACAATCCCTTAGTCCAGCCCGCATGGATGATCGGTTGCGGCAACATGGGCGGCGCAATCGTCGAAGGCTGGCGCGCGGCCGGGATCGATCTGGGCGGACTGACCGTAATCCGTCCTAGCGGCACCCCGGTCGAGGGCGCGCGCACGTTGCGTTCCATCGCCGAGGCGGGGACCATGCCCGCGCTGGTGGTCCTGGCAATGAAGCCGCAAAAGCTGGCCGAGGTCGCGCCCGCGCTGAACGCGGCGATCGGGGCTGACACGATCATCGTCTCGCTCCTTGCCGGTGCCAACTGCGCAAAGCTCCGCGAGACTTTCCCGGGAGCAGGCGCAATCGTTCGCGCCATGCCGAATCTGCCGGTCGCAGTGCGGCGCGGCGTGATTGGCCTGTTCGGCAGCGATGCCGATGAAGCGACGAAGCGGCGCATCTCCCTGATGTTCGCGCCGCTCGGCTATGCCCCGTGGCTTGCCGATGAAGACAAGTTCGCAGCCGTCGGCGCGGTTGCAGGTTCTGGACCCGCTTATGTCGCACGGTTCATTGCCGCGCTTGCCAAGGCGGGGGAGCAGCGTGGCTTGTCGCGCGAACTGGCAGCGACCCTGGCGCTGGAAATGGCACTTGGAACGGCCTGGCTGGCGGCCGCGAAAAGTGACGACATGGCGGCGCTCGCGGCTGCGGTCGCAAGCCCCAACGGCACCACCCAGGCGGGGCTCGACGTGCTCGACCGCGACGAGGTGCTGGATCAATTGGTCGCGATTACCATCGATGCCGCAGTGCGGCGCGGCAAATCGCTTGCCGACGAGGTCGCAGCGAGCCTTCTTGAAGAGCGCGGCGCACTGCACTAGGCCTCGTCGCCATACCGGCAACAGGGGATGAATTTGGCTGATAACCAGCAGCAACCGGCATTCGACGATCGCGACGGCGTTATTTGGTTCGACGGGGAAATGGTCCCGTGGCGTGAAGCGGACGTCCACGTGCTCACCCATGCGCTTCATTACGCGTCCAGCGTGTTCGAAGGCCAGCGCGCCTATAACGGACAGATCTTCAAGCTTTCCGAGCATAGCGAACGCCTGCGCAAAAGTGCGCAGCTACTGGGGTTCGACCTTCCCTGGACCGTCGCTGAGATCAATTCCGCCTGCCGCGAGGTTCTTGCCGCCAATGGCCTTACCGATGCCTATATGCGCCCGCTTGCCTGGCGCGGATCGGAATCGATGGGGGTCGCGCCGGGCAAGACCCGACCCCACTTGGCCATCGCGGCGTGGGAGTGGGGCAAATATTACCATCCCGATCATATCGCGCAGGGTCTTCGCCTGTGCATCGCGCCGTGGCGACGGCCTGCGCCCTACACCGCGCCGACGGAAAGCAAGGCTGCCGGCCTCTACATGATCTGCACCCTGTCGAAGCAGCACGCGGAGGAGAATGGCTATAACGACGCGCTGATGTTCGACTGGCGCGGGCAGGTCGCCGAAGCAACCGGCGCCAACGCCTTCTTCATCAAGGACGGGGTGATTCACACGCCGACCCCCGATTGTTTCCTTGACGGGATCACCCGTCGCACCGTCATCGATCTTGCACGGAAACGCGGCATCGAAGTGGTCGAGCGCGCGATCTGGCCCGAGGAACTGGAAGGGTTCCAGCAGATGTTCCTGACCGGCACGGCGGTCGAAGTCACCCCGGTGCGTGAGGTCGGGCCGTGGAGTTTCGAGGTCGGCGAGATGACCCGTCAGCTGATGCAGGATTATGACGACCTTGTGAACGGTCGTCTCCCCAATAGCGGAGGATCGGGGCAATAACTGGGGATCGGCCCTTTTCACGGCGCGTTTGCCAGCTATAAGCGCGCCGTTCACGCAACCGGGCGAACCCTCGTCCGGCTTCGCGCGCGATGCTGGGGCGTCGCCAAGTGGTAAGGCACCGGTTTTTGGTACCGACATTCGCAGGTTCGAATCCTGCCGCCCCAGCCAGTCGCTAATCGCGGTGACGTCCTCTACGAACCGGATTTTGAATGCTGCCAGGAGGATGTGTCCGTGAACCCGCTTTATGAACAAATGCCGGTCAGCGTATTCGAGCGGATGTCGCTTGCCGCTGTGGAGCACGGCGCGATCAACCTGGGGCAGGGGTTTCCCGATTTCGGCTGGCCCGACGCGGTCCTGGAAGCGGCCGCCAGGGCTGTCGTCGAAGGCTCGAACCAGTACGCGCCATCGCGCGGCTTGCCAGTTCTGCGTGATGCGATCGCCAACCATTACCAGCGCTGGTTCGGGCAAGCGATCGACCCGGCCGGCGTTTGCGTCACCAGCGGTGCAACCGAGGCGCTGGGCGCGGCAATCCTGGCCTGTGTTTCCCCGGGCGACGAGGTTATCATCTTCACCCCCGCCTACGACAGCTATGCGCCGATGATCCGGCGCGCCGGCGGGGTGGTCCGCGAAGTTGCGCTTCAGCCGCCCGAGTGGCGCCTGACCCGCGAAGCGATTGAGGCCGCAATATCGTCCAAAACCCGAGTGATCCTGTTCAACAATCCGCAGAACCCCGCCGGGCGCCTGTTCAGCGTCGCGGAACTGGGCGTGCTGGCCGAGACCGCAATCGCGCACGACCTGGTCGTGATCAGCGATGAAGTGTGGGAACATATCACGCTGGGCGGCGGGCAGTTCGTCCCGCTAGCAACCCTTCCCGACATGGCAAATCGGGTGATCAAGATCGGCTCCGCTGGCAAGATCTTCTCGCTCACCGGTTGGAAGGTGGGTTGGATGGTAGCCGCGCCGGCGCTTGCCGATGTGGTCGCCCGCGCGCACCAGTTCCTGACCTTTTGCACGGCACCGAACCTGCAAGCGGCGGTCGCCTTCGGGCTGGCTGAGGGCGATGCTTGGATTGCGCCGATGCAGGCGCGCTTTGCCCGCGCGCGCGACCGGATGACGTCGGGGCTGCAAAGCGGGGGCTTTGCAGTGCTGGATGCGGAGGCGACCTATTTTTTATGCGTCGACCTGGAAGCGTCGGGAATCGCACTCGACGATAAGGGCTTTGCTGCCCTTGCAGTAAAGCGGGCGGGGGTCGCAGTGGTCCCGGTTTCGGCCTTTGCGACCGACAATCCATCGCGTCACCTGGTCAGGCTGTGTTTCGGAAAGAAGGACGCGACGATCGACGGCGGGGTGGAAGCGATGGTGCGCGCCATGGCGCTGTGCGGCTAGGCCTCAGGCGCTCGAGGCGCCCAGCGTGGACTCAGCAAGCGCGGGCCAGCGGTGCTCGAAATCGCCAATCCACTGGATCAGGTCATCGCCCATCAGCGCGGGCGCGATGACATAACCCTGCGCATGGTCGCAGCCCAGGTCGCGAAGCAGGCGAAACTGCGCCAGGTTCTCGACCCCTTCGGCGGTTGCGGTCAGGCCCAGCGCATGGGCGAGGTCAATCTGCGCCTTTACAATGATCCGGCAGTCGCTGGCGCGGTCGACGTCCTTGATGAATTCACGATCGATCTTGAGTTCGGTGAACGGTAATTGGCGAAGCTGGAGGAGCGAGGAATAGCCGGTTCCGAAATCGTCGATTGCAAGGCCGATGCCCTTGATTCGAAATCGCGTCAGCGTGTCCATCAGCTTGATCAGCGGTTGGGTCGCACCTTCGGTCAGTTCGAGCACAAGCCTGTCGGCCGGCATCCCACTCTCACCGCACAATTGCTCGACTAAGTCGGGAAAATCGAGGTGCTGGAGCGAAAGCGCGCTAATGTTGAACGAGATTCGGCAGTCGAGACCAGCGTCGGCCCACTTTTCCCACTGGGAGAACATGGTGCGCAGGCCCCAGACCGTCAGGTCATCGATCCACCCGTGCTGCTCGGCGAGCGGAACGAAGCGCGAGGGCGGGATATTGCCGATTGCCGGGTCGTCCCAGCGCACCAGCGCCTCGACCCAGTCGACAGTGCCATCGGCGAGGTGCACCTTGGGCTGGTAGGACAGGTGCAACCGATGGTCGGCCAGCGCGCGTTCGAACGCGCGAAGCAGACCAACATCGATCGACGGGCTCATGCGGCGATCTGAGACTTCAACCGCTTCAGCTCAACGCCGAGCTCATCGGCCCGAAGCGGTTTTTCCAACGGCCCCGCCATCGCCTGGCCAAGCGCTTCCCCGAGCCGGAAAGCGCTTTCCAGTACGCGGCGGTCGAACCCGCTGACGATCAGCACCGGGGCACGATTGTCGCGCTCCGCGAGAAAGCGGAGCAACTCGACGCCGTCCATTCCGGGCATTCCAAGGTCGAGAGCGACAAGATCGGGGCGTTGCAGTTCGAACGCGGCTCGGAACCGGCTCTCGCTGGCGGTGACCTCGACATTCCAGCCCCCGTCCCGGGCGACTGCGGCAAGGAATTCTCCCAATGCAGGCTCGTCGTCGATAATCAACAACCGCGGTCGCGGCATCGAGCCATTTCCTTCATCAAATTCAGCATTCCTTGTACCATGGGACAGAAAGCGCCGCCATGAAACGCTCTTTTAACCTTACAGGCGAATAATCTGCGCTCATTGGTGCTCGGTGCCAAGCAGTTGAGAGTTTTTGCAATGTTCGGATCGCTCATCCGTCGCAAACGGCAACCCCAGCTTGAGGGCGGCTTTGAAGCCGCGCTCGAATCGACCACCGTGTCGCTAACCACTTTCGTTCCCCGCCCTATCGAACAGCGCGCAGATGAACGCCTGGTCCCGCTCCTTCGCGAGGGCAAGCTGGTCACTCAGGACGGAACCCAGCTGTTGATGAAGGTCAAGAACCTGTCGGCCGGCGGTCTTGCCGCGATCGTTCCAGGCGCGCCGGAAATCGGCAGCGCGGTCCATGTCGAAATGTCATCCCAGAAGATTCCCGCCAGCGTGGTGTGGACCCGCGACGACATGGTCGGCGTCAAGTTCGACCAGAACGTCGATTTGGGAGAGCTTCTGGCTGGCCGGAAGCAACGCATGGGCTTCCGCGCCCGGCCACCGCGTCTCGACATCGCGTGCAAGGCTTCGGTGCGGGTCGGGGGGACTTACTACAACGTCGAGGTTCACGACATTTCGCTGGCGGGCATCAAGGTTGAACCGATTGGCGAATATTGTGTGGGCAAGAAGGTGACCGTGGTGATCGAAAGCCTTGCTGCGATCAAGGGCGAGGTGCGCTGGTACAAGGATCGCGTTGCCGGGATCGTGTTCGACCAGTCGCTCAATTTCGACACGCTTTCCGAATGGGTCGGCAAGCGCCTGGAGATGGCAAGCCTCAAGGCCTCGTTGAAAAAATAGGGCGGGTTCTTATCTCCCGATTGCAGCAAGTGCGCAGCGAGGAGAACTTTTCAATGACGACGGAAACCGCGATCCTTGCTGGTGGCTGCTTTTGGTGTACCGAAGCGGTGTTCGCTGATGTCGCGGGGGTCGAAAAGGTCGAAAGCGGCTATATCGGCGGCCATTCCGAAAACCCGGATTACAAGAGCGTGTGCGCTGGCGTGACCGGCCACGCCGAAGCGATCCGCGTGACCTTCGATCCGCAAGTCATCGACTATCCGACCCTGCTCGAGATATTTTTTGCGACCCACGATCCGACCCAGCTCAATCGCCAGGGCAATGACGTCGGCACGCAATATCGCTCGGCCATTTTCCCGCTTAATGATGACCAGCAGGCCAGGGCCACCGCGGCCATAGATCGCGCCAATCAAGCACTTGGCGGAAAGGTCGTCACCGCGATCGAAGAGGCGAGCACATGGTGGCCCGCCGAGGATTATCACCAGGATTACTGGGAAACCTCGGGGCGCTCGAACCCCTATTGCATGGCGGTCATACCGCCCAAGCTTCAAAAATTACGCAAGAGCTTTCAAGCGCGCCTGAAGAACGCCGACGCTTAGCCGTTCGCCGCGGCAGCGCGCTCCAAACGGTTGTTGATCGCAACGCCAAGGTCGCGGTTGGGAATGGGCGCGATTGCGATTGCCCGACATTCATTGTCTTCGGCTTCATGAAGCAGGTCGAACAGGCGCGCCGCGGCCTCTGCCAAGTCACCGGTTTCGCTTAGCGAGACATCCCCTGCAATTTTGCCGAAGCCGATCAGGAATTCGCCCTTTCGCGGAGTTATTGCATCCAGGCGGACTGGCTTGGCCGGCGCGTAATGGCTGGCGAGCATTCCGGGTGCTTCGACCGTCGAACCCGAAGCGGGTTCGGCATCGACCACGACTGGCCCCGGGCGAAGCAGGCGAAGCGCACCGCCGATTGCAGCGACTATGGTCGATTCCAGTCCCTTTTCACATTTTCCGCCGTCAAGGATCAGCGGGATCCTTGTGCCCAGCGACTTGGCGACATGGTCGGCTCGGACCGGGCTGACCCGACCGCTGGCGTTGGCGCTTGGGGCAGCGAGCGGCCGTCCGACAGCACGTAATACCGCGCGCATCGCGGGATGCGCCGGGACCCGAAAGGCGATCGTGTCGAGCCCCGCGGTGACGAGCGAGGCAATGTTGCTGTCGGCGCGTCTGGGAACAACCAACGTCAACGGTCCCGGCCAATGGTGTTTTGCCAAGGTGCGAGCCAATGGGGAAAATTTGCCCAACTTCTCTGCTGCCGCAAGGTCGAGGACATGGACGATTAGGGGATTGAAACTGGGACGCCCCTTGGCGGCATAGATGCGCGCGACCGCTTCACCGTTCGTCGCGTCCGCGGCCAGGCCGTAGACAGTTTCGGTTGGTATTGCGACCGGCTGGCCGTCAAGGATCAGCCGCGCTGCAGCGGCGATGCCGTCATCATCGGCTGCGATGATCGCGGTTGCGAAGGCTTTGGTCACCAGCGCGCCGCTATCGCAAAACGATCCTCGGCTCCAGTATTAGCGATGATCAGTCCGCAAGGACCGATCCGTCGATCCCCAGTCGTTTCATGCGAGCGCGAATTTGCGGCAATTCCTCGGTCAGGAAACGTTGCCGTTCGGTTTCGCGAAGGCGTGCGCGGGCGCCCGCGGCGACGAACATCCCGACCCCGCGCTTCACGACCACCAGCCCTTCGTCCTGGAACCCCTGATAGGCCTTGGCGACAGTCAACGGGTTCGCTTGTTCCTCGGCGGCCAGCGCACGAACCGAGGGGAGTGGGTCGCCGTCGCCATATTTGCCGACCAAAATCGCGTCGGCGATCACTTCGCGCAATCGAACGTAAACGGGTTTGTCGGGAACAGAGCGAAGCGTCATGCTGTCATAATACAGCGCGGCGCATAAAGTTCAACCGGAAATCAATCCTCGGGCGCGTTCCACGCCCGCCACACGGTCGCCAACGGCGCGCGGGGGCGTTCTTCAAGAGGTGACCCGGGCTGTCCGATGAACACGAAACCGGCAATCCGCTCGCCCGGCGCACAAAACGCCGCGGTGACTGCGGGAGAACGCGCCGCCCAGCCAGTAACCCAGCCGCCCGTGAAACTCATCGCATTGGCAGCATGAAGCAGGTTCATCCCCGCAGCTCCGACGGAATGTTCCTGTTCGATCAGGGGGATTTTGTGGTCGCGAACGGGCGCTGCGATCAATACGACCAGCGCGCCCTCATAATGAGCAAAGGCGCGCGCTTTCTCGATTTTGGACTGGGGTGCATCAGGCTCGTCGTGAATAAGCGCTGTCACCAGCAGGTCGGCAAGGGCGCCGCGTTGGTCGTTTGCAACGGATACGAAACGCCAGGGAAACAGCCGGCCGTGGTCGGGCGTGCGCGCCGCAATCTCGATAATTTGCCGCAGTTGTTCATCGCTCGGCCCCGGACCGATCAGGTCGCGCGGCCGTGCCGAACGGCGAGTTGCAAGGAATGTCAGCGGGTTTGAACGATCATTGAGGGTCATGGCCGCGACCATAGGATTGCGAACGGCGCGCAACAATCGGCTTCACATCGAGACAATTGGCTGTAGGCTGGCCCCACTTTTCATGCGCGGACTGCTCCATCTACTGGAACACCTCCGTTTGCTCGGACTTATGAGGGGATCAACCGTGTCACCTGAGACTGTCATTCCTGCAATTGCGGCAATCCTGCTGGTCGTGCTGTTGGCTGGTGGCGGTGCTGTCGCATTGTCAAAGAAACCCGAATTCCTTGGTCATCCCAAGGGCCTGTACATGCTGTTCTTCGCCGAGATGTGGGAACGCTTTTCCTACTACGGCATGCGCGCACTGCTGATTTTCTACCTGACCAAGCACTGGCTGTTCGACGACGGGAAATCGAACCTGATCTACGGTGCCTACACCAGCCTGGTGTACATCATGCCGGTGCTCGGCGGTTATCTTGCCGACCGGTATCTGGGACAGCGAAAGGCGGTTGCGTTTGGCGCGCTGTTGCTGACCGCAGGGCACTTCCTGATGGCGTTTGAAGGCTCGGGCGGCCAGGCCGACCCGGCAATCAACATCTTCTGGGCCGCGCTTGCGTTCATCATCGTCGGCTCGGGCTTTCTCAAGGCCAACATCTCGGTGATGGTCGGCCAGCTTTATAGCCTGACCGACGTCCGTCGCGACGGTGCGTACACGATCTTCTACATGGGGATTAACGTTGGCGCCGCGATCGGCACCATCCTGGCCGGCTGGTTGGGTGAAACTTACGGCTGGGCCTATGGCTTTGGCGCGGCTGGTTTCGGCATGCTGCTTGGCCTGTTGGTCTTCGTGCTCGGCAAGAGCGCGCTCAATGGCGCGGGTGAGCCCCCCGCCGTCGAGGCTGGCCAGAAGCGGATCGCCGATCCGGTGCTGTACGGCGTCGGCCTGGCCTCGGTCGCGGTGATCTGGGCACTCATCCAATACCAGGATGTCATCCAGTGGCTGTTGATCGCGTCGGGCGTCAGCTTGTTGCTGTATGTCCTGTACGAAGCGTTCAAGCTGCCCAAGGAACCGCGCGAACGGATTTTCGCCATCCTGTTCCTAATCTCGCTCAACCCGGTGTTCTGGGGCTTGTTCGAACAGGCTGGCGGAAGCCTCAACCTCTACACCGATCGCTATGTCGACCGGGCAGGGGTACCGGCATCGCTGTTCCAGTCGATCAACCCTATTTACATCATCCTGCTGGCGCCGATCTTCGCCTGGCTGTGGACTGCGTTGGGACGCAAGGGGCTTGAACCGTCGGCACCGGCCAAGTTCGGAATCGCGCTACTGCAGGTCGGGGCCGGTTTCCTGGTCTTCGTACTCGGCGCCAATACGGTCGGTCCTGCAGTCATGACCCCGGTCCTGTTCGTGTTTCTGATTTACCTGTTGCACACCACCGGCGAGCTGTGCCTGTCACCGGTTGGCCTCAGCGCGATGAACCGCCTTGCGCCCAAGTTCATGGCCTCGCTCATCATGGGTGCGTGGTTCTACATGACCGCGGTCGGCAATTTCGTCGCCGGCAAGATCGGTGAAGCCACTGGTGGCCACGACGGCGAAATGACCCGTGAGGGCACGCTGGCGGTGTACAACACCATCGGCTGGTGGACGATCGGCATTGGTGTCGTCGTGCTTCTGCTGTCGCCGATCGTGAAGAAGTGGATGCACCTCGACACGCTAAGCGATGACCGTGGACTTGCCGGAGGGGAAGAGATTGGTGAGCCCCAGGCCGCTGGTATCGACCTCAAGGGAGAGACGAAGGCCTGAACCGACCAGCCGTTGGTCGAATAACTGACGAGGGGTGGTGGCTGCCAGGCCGCCGCCCCTTTTCTTTTGGTGAGCAAACGTCAGGATGATCGGGAAGGGGAATCAGATGTCTGTACGAATCGTCGCTGCCGGGAAGCTTGCGCTGTTGGTGGGATTTGCCGCGCTGCTTTCGGGCTGTGCCGCGCTCACCAGGGAAAAGCCCAAGCTGGCCGCCCCGGTCAGGATCAACCAGGACCCATATCCGTCGACCTATCAGCGTTATCCCGGAAGCTTGACGGTGATCCGCCACGCCACTGTATTCGATGGTGCGGGTAAACAGATCAACGATGGCACGATCGTGTTCGGGAACGGCAAAATCGTCGCCATCGGGGGCGCTGACCTCGCCAGTCCGGCGGGCGCGACCGAAATTGATGGAGCGGGGAAATATGTCACCCCCGGGATCATCGACGTCCATAGCCACCTTGGCGATTATCCGTCGCCCGGCGTTCAATCATTGTCCGACGGCAATGAGGCGACCGGGTTCGCACGTCCCGAAGTTTGGGCCGAACATAGCGTGTGGCCGCAGGACCCCGGCTTTGCCCGCGCGCTCATCAATGGCGGCATCACCTCGCTTCAGATCCTGCCGGGATCGGCAAACCTGTTCGGTGGCCGCTCGGTGGTGCTCAAGAACGTCCCGGCGCGAACCGCCCAGGGGATGAAATTTCCTGGCGCCCCTTATGGCCTCAAGATGGCGTGCGGGGAAAATCCCAAGCGCGTCTATGGCAGCAAGGGCGGACCATCGACCCGCATGGGCAATATCGCCTTCACCCGCGAAACCTGGATCAAGGCGCAGGCCTATAAGCGCAAGTGGGACAAGTATAACGCCAAGGGCGGCGACATGCCCGAGCGCAGCCTCGCGATGGAAACGCTGATGGGCGTCCTCAATGGCGAAATCCTGGTTCACAACCACTGCTACCGGGCCGACGAAATGGCCAACATGATCGATATGTCGAAGGAATTCGGCTACAAGATCGGCAGCTTTCAGCACGCGGTCGAGGCGTACAAGATCGCCGACCTGCTGGCCGCCAACGGCATTTGCGCGGCGATGTGGGCCGACTGGTATGGCTTCAAGATGGAAAGCTATGACGCGGTCCCGGAAAATATTCCGCTGGTCCATAATGCGGGCGCTTGCGCAATCGTCCATTCCGACGATGCCAACGGAATCCAGCGCCTGAACCAGGAAGCCGCGAAGGCGCTTGCCGACGGGCGGCGCGCCGGGATCGACATCAGCGATGCGGTCGCCTGGACATGGCTAAGCCGCAATCCCGCGCGAAGCCTGGGAATCGACAAGCTGACCGGCACGCTGGAACCGGGCAAGATGGCCGACGTCGTGATGTGGAACGGCAATCCGTTCAGCAACTACACCCGGCCCGTGCGGGTGTGGATCGACGGTGCCCAAATGTACGACGCCAACCGTCCCGATACGCGCCCGGTCAGCGATTTCGAGCTTGGCCAGCCCGGTGAAGGAGACGTCAAATGATCGCCCGCCTGCTGATCGCAACGGCCGCCCTGGCCCTGTCCGCGCCGAGTGCTGCAGAAACTTTCGCAATCACCGGCGGAAAGGTTGCCCTGGGCGATGGCAGCGCGCCGATCGATAATGGGATGGTCGTGGTTCGCGATGGAAAGATCGTCGCCGCTGGCGATATCCGGATGAAGCTTCCTGCCGGAACTCGGGTCATCGATGCCACCGGAAAGTGGATCACGCCCGGGATCGTCATCGGTTTCTCTCGCCTTGGGCTTGCCGAAGTGGATTTGTCGGCCGAGGGTTCGGACGATACCAGCGCCGACGGCCCGTTCAGCGCCGCAATCGACGTCGCGCCTTCGATCAATCCGCTTGCGCAGCCGATCAAGGTCAGCCGCGCCGACGGTGTGACCCGCGCCCTGGTCGCCCCCCAGGCCAACCGCAACATCTTTGCCGGGCAGGGCGCACTGATCGATACCGGCGCGGACATGAACGCGATTACCCGGCCGCGGCTGTTCCAATATGTCGAACTGGGGGAAACCGGCGCCGACAAGGCCGGGGGGTCGCGTTCATCGGCGTTCGCCTTGTTCCGCAACGCACTGACCGAGGCATCGGAAATTCGTGGCAGGCCGGCGGCGGCCGATCGCCGCGATGACGTGCTGCTGACCCGGTTCGACGCGCGTGCCCTAATCCCGGTAGTCGAGGGCAGGCAGCACCTCCTGGTCCATGTTGAGCGGGCCAGCGACATCCTTTCGGTTCTTGGCCTCAAGCGCGAATTCCCGAGGCTGAGGCTGGTGCTGGTCGGTGCAACCGAGGGCTGGACAGTGGCGAGCGCGATTGCCGCTGCCGGAGTTCCGGTGATAGCCTCAGCGGTCAACGATCTGCCCGCAGCGTTCGAAATGCTTGCTGCGACGCAGTCCAATGTCGGTCGCATGGTTCGCGCGGGCGTGGACGTGTCGATCGGGCTGGTCGATGACAGCGATACGCGCAACATGTTCAACGCGCGCCAATATGCCGGCAACTTGGTCGGTTTGTCGCAGCTTCCTGGGAATAGTGGGGTAAGCTGGGGCAAGGCGCTGGAAATGGTCACTTCGGGTCCCGCCGAAGCACTTGGCTTGGGCGGTCAATTCGGAAGCCTCAAGGCCGGACGCGCCGCCGACATCGTTATCTGGTCCGGCGACCCGCTTGAAAGCAGCAGCGCAGCCGAACAGGTGTTCGTCGACGGGCTCGCGCAGCCGCTGGATAGTCACCAGACACGGCTGTTGCAGCGCTATCGCCACCTGCCCCGGCGCGAGCTACCGGAGGCCTATCGCCACTAGCCCTTCCAATGCGTGCGCCCGCGGCAGTATGGGGAAGCGATGACAAGAAAATATTTCGGGACCGACGGGATCCGCGGCACCACCAATGCCGAACCGATGACCGCGGCCGTCGCGCTTCGCGTGGCCCAGGCCGCCGGACGCCATTTCCAGCGCGGCAATCACCGTAACCGGGTGGTGATCGGCAAGGACACCCGCCTGTCGGGCTATATGATGGAAAGCGCGCTGGTTGCCGGCTTCACCAGCGTGGGCGTCGATGTCGTAATGCTTGGGCCAATGCCGACCCCGGCAGTTGCGATGCTCACCCACTCGATGCGTGCGGACATGGGGGTCATGATCTCAGCCAGCCACAACCCGTTCCACGACAATGGCATCAAGCTGTTCGGCCCCGACGGCTTCAAGCTGTCCGATGAAGATGAACATGCGATCGAGGCCCACATGGCCGACGAGCCGCTGCTCGTCGCTCCTGAACATATCGGCCGCGCCAAACGGATCGACGACGCCGACGGTCGCTACATTCATTTTGCCAAGTCGACGTTCCCCGACCGGCTTCGGCTCGACGGCCTGAAGGTCGCAATCGATTGTGCCAATGGTGCAGCCTACAAGGTCGCACCGGCGACCCTTTGGGAACTGGGTGCGGACGTGGTCGCGCTGGGGGTTGAACCCAATGGCATCAACATCAACGCCCGGTGCGGGTCGACCCATCCAGAGGCACTAAGCGAGGCCGTGGTGTCGAGCGGTGCGGATATCGGCCTTGCGCTCGATGGCGATGCCGACCGGCTGATCGTCTGTGATGAGAACGGGGCGGTGGTCGACGGCGACCAGCTTATGGCGTTGATCGCGCTTGGGCTTCACGCGCGCGGCAAACTGGCCGGCGGAAGGGTCATCGCGACCGTGATGTCGAACCTGGGCCTTGAAAGGAAACTGGAAGCGGCGGGTCTTGGACTTGCGCGAACCAAGGTCGGCGACCGCTACGTCCTCGAAGAGATGCGATCGAGTGGGTGCAATGTCGGCGGGGAGCAGTCGGGACATATCATCCTGACCGACCATTCGACCACCGGCGACGGGCTGGTCGCAGGGCTCCAGGTGCTTGCTGCGCTGGTCGAAGCGAATAAGCCGGCGAGCGCGCTTTTGCGGCAGTTCGAGCCGGTTCCGCAGCTGTTGAAGAATGTCCGCTACCTCGGCGGCGACCCGCTTGGCGATGGCAAGGTCAAATCCGCAATCGAGGCAGCAGAAGGCGAATTGAACGGGCGCGGTCGCCTGGTCATTCGCAAATCGGGAACCGAACCGTTGATCCGCGTGATGGCGGAGGGCGACGATCCTGCCATGGTCGAACGGCTGGTCGATAACATCTGCGCTGCGGTCGAGGCGGCTGCGTGAACGAAATCTTTGCCATTTGCGGTGCACAAGCACGCCCGTGCACATGGAACATATCTCTTCGGTCGGCGCAAAGGGCGCAAAGGCCGTGACCCGGCCCGCCCGGATCCTTATCATTGCCGGCTCGGATTCGGGCGGCGGTGCCGGGATTCAGGCCGATATCAAGACGGTCACCATGCTTGGTGGCCACGCGCTAACTGCGGTTACCGCAGTCACTGCGCAGAACACGCGCGGCGTTTCCCAAGTCCACCCGGTTCCCGCCGAAACCGTGCTCGCGCAGATCGATGCGGTAGTCGGGGATATCGGCGTTGACGCGGTCAAGATTGGCATGATCGGAAGCCCGTTCACCGCCGAACTCGTCGCCCAGCGGATGGAAGCGATGCGTGCTGCGCGGCCCGACCTTCCGATCGTGTTCGATCCGGTAATGGTCGCGACCAGCGGTGCGGAGCTTGCCGACAAGCCGACCATCGCGGCGTTCGGGCGCCTGATGAAGGTGGCCACAATCTCGACCCCCAATCTGCCCGAACTTCAGCGACTGACGGGGGAAGAAGACCCGATCACCGCTGCACTACAGCTTGTCGGTGACCATGGCTGCGCAGTGCTGGTCAAGGGCGGCCATGACGAGGGCGAAGCGATCGGCGACGCGCTTATCGAAACCGACAACATGACGAGTTGGCAGGGCACCAGGATCAATACCGATCAAACTCACGGAACCGGCTGCACCTTGGCCAGCGGGATCGCCTTTTACCTGGCGCGTGGCAACAGCCTCAGCGATTCAGTCGGCCGCGCCCGTGAATTCGTGCGGATCGCGCTCCATGACGCGCCGCGCCTTGGCAAGGGCGCGGGGCCGATTGGCCAGGGCAACGTCCGGCTGGACAGCGGCCCCGGGCTGCGCCTCAACCAGGTGACGATCACCGGCTCTGACTATGCGCGCTCGGTGGAATTCTACAAGAAGCTGGGCCTGAAGCAGATCGTGGACAGCCCCGACAATGGCTATGCCCGGTTCGAAGCAGCGGGCGGGGCGACCTTCTCGATCCAGATCGATTCCGACGAAAAAATCGAACCGACGACCGCGATTTACTTTGAGTGCAACGATCTTGATGAACGGGTCGAGCGACTGGCACGTGCCGGTGTCGCGTTCCAGCACGCGCCGCGCAATCAGCCGTGGATGTGGCGGGAAGCCCGGCTTCGCGATCCCGACGGTAATATCATTTTCCTGTATCATGCGGGCGAAGCGCGCCGCTTCCCACCGTGGCGGATCGCCGACTGATCGTGCGCTGCTCCGCAGGCACGCGCATAATCCACAATTAATCGAACGGCGCGCTGGACCGCTGGCAAGCGGCGGGGCACAATTTGCCGATGATCGCGGGAATCGACGAAGCGGGTAGGGGGCCACTGGCGGGACCGGTCGTTGCAGCCGCAGTCATTCTGTGCGGCAAGGAAATCCGTGGACTTGCCGACAGCAAGGTTTTGTGTCCGGCAATGCGGGCCAAGTTAGCAGGGCGGATCCAAGCCCGCTGCCATGTCGGAATCGGCCTTGCAAGCGTCGAGGAAATCGATTCGATCAACATTTTCCAGGCAACGATGCTGGCGATGACCCGCGCCGCCGAAGCATTGTGCGCCCAGGTTGGATGCGACCCGCTGGAAATCCTGGTCGATGGCAATCTGACACCCGCCGGCCGCCGTACGGAATGGCGCTGGCCGGCCCGGGCGATCGTTGGCGGCGATGCTAAGGAGCGCTGCATTTCGGCCGCTTCGATCATTGCCAAGGAACATCGCGACTCGATCATGCGGGCCGAGGCTGCGGCCCATCCGGCCTATGGGTTCGAGCGGCACAAGGGTTATGGAACGCCCGATCACCTGGCCGCCTTGCGCACGCACGGACCCAGTCCGCTGCACCGCAAAAGCTTTGCGCCGGTCGCTCAATACGCGCTTTTCTAGGTTCCAGAGTCTTTCGCGCCACACCACCACACATTGAGTCCTCACGCCCCAAAATTACTCAACATCTTGTGGTCTAGGGCGTTTCGGACTCACTATGTTCTGTGGTCTGAGCAATCTTCCCTAAGCGCCTGATTCTTGACCGTGAGTCCATGCTGAACTCACGGTTCGCCGCGAACGTAAAAAAAGGGCGGGGCGACAATGAATTTGGTGACGCAAATCGGCGAGGGGACCACGGCCGCCCGCGCCAAGTCAAAAGCGCCGGTCAAAACCCTTCCGCTCGACACGATCCTGGTCGGCGACTGTGTCGCACAAATGGCGCGGCTGCCGGACAAAAGCATCGACATGATTTTCGCCGACCCGCCCTACAACCTTCAGCTTGGCGGTGACCTTCTTCGCCCGGAAGGCGGCAAGGTCGATGCGTGCGACGATCATTGGGACCAGTTCGAAAGTTTTACCGCCTACGACAATTTCACGCGCGAATGGCTTGAACAGGCGCGGCGGGTCCTCAAGGACGATGGCACGATCTGGGTGATCGGCAGCTATCATAATATCTACCGTGTCGGTTCGCTGATCCAGGATGAAGGGTTCTGGATCCTGAACGACATCGTTTGGCGCAAGACCAACCCGATGCCCAATTTCCGCGGCACCCGCTTCACCAATGCGCACGAGACGATGCTGTGGTGTTCGAAAAGCGAAAAGGCGCGCTACACGTTCAACTATCGCGCGATGAAAGCCCTGAACGACGATGTTCAGATGCGCAGCGACTGGACGTTCCCGATTTGCGCGGGGGCCGAACGATGCAAGGACGATATGGGTGAGAAGGCCCACCCGACGCAAAAGCCCGAGGCCTTGCTGTACCGCGTCCTGCTTGCCTGCACCAAGCCCGACGATGTCGTTCTGGATCCCTTTTTCGGAACCGGGACGACCGGCGCGGTCGCGCGCCGCCTGGGGCGCAAGTGGATCGGGATCGAGCGCGAACAGGCCTATATCGAAGTCGCGACCAAGCGCATCGCTTCAACTCTTCCACTTGACGAAAGTGCGATGGAAACGGTGATCGACAAGCGTTCGGCGCCGCGCGTCGCGTTTGGGCTATTGGTCGAAACCGGGATGATCGCTCCGGGCACGGTGGTGATGGATTCCAAGCGCCGCTGGAGTGCACAAGTGCGCGCCGATGGGTCATTGTCTTGCGACGGGCATTCGGGCTCGATCCACAAGGTCGGCGCGGCTTTGCAGGGCGCGCCCTCGTGCAACGGCTGGACCTTCTGGCACGTCGAGGAAGATGGCAAAATGAAGCCGGTCGACGCCTTTCGCCAAGCCCATCTTGCCGCGCTATAGCGGCCTTTGATGCGAACCCTTCTTCGCCCCACTGGCTTTGTCAATTCCCCATTCGGATTTGATGGGCAGGTCGCGCGCCTTGCGGGCGGGTTGAACTGGTTTTCGAAGGTCGAACTTATCCATGACGATGGCCGCCGCGAATTGTGCGACGTGGAAGGCGTGGAAAACAGGCTCGACGAGGCGATGGCGCTGGACTGGAAGCGTCTGACCAGCCCGCGCGTCGCGCTTCAGTGCGGGCAACGCACGATCCGCCTCGACCAACCGCAAGTGATGGGGATTATCAACGCCACGCCGGACAGTTTTTCGGACGGTGGCGCCTATTCCAGCGCAAATTCGGCGGCGGACGCTGGCTTTGCGATGGCGTCTGCGGGCGCCGCAATAGTCGATGTCGGCGGTGAGAGCACCCGCCCAGGCGCACAACTTGTGTGGGAGGGGGACGAGGTCGATCGCATCCTTCCCGTCATCCAGCGCCTTGCGGGCGGCGGGATCGCGGTCAGCGTCGACACCCGCAAGGCGGCAGTGATGGAGGCTGCGCTTGGTGTCGGGGCGACGATCATCAATGACGTCTCCGCCCTGACCTTTGACGATCGCGCGATGGAGGTGGCCGCGAATTCGGCCGCTCCCGTCGTGCTGATGCACGCGCAAGGCGATCCCCAGACGATGCAGGATAATCCGCACTACGATGACGTGCTGGTCGACGTGTTCCGGTGGCTAGAGGACCGCATAGGGGCGGCAGAGGCGGCGGGAATCCCGCGTGAACGTATCCTCATCGACCCGGGGTTCGGATTTGGAAAAACCGTCGCGCACAACCTTGAACTGATGAATGGCCTTGCACTGTTCCATTCACTCGGCTGCGCCATTCTACTCGGTGCTAGCCGCAAGCGAGCGATCGGCGCCTTGTCGGGCGAAGCGCCGGCGGACAAGCGGCTGGCAGGAAGCATTGCGCTTGCGCTCAAGGCTGCGGAGCAGGGGGCGCAGATAATCCGGGTCCACGACGTTCCCGAAACTGTCCAGGCGCTGAAAATTTGGCGCGGCCTCAAGGACCAGGGACTGACCCCGCGCGGGTAATAGCCACGAAGCAGGAGCAAGACGATGCGCAAAACACTGTTGTCGGCGTTGCTGGCCATTGCCTCCGCTGCTGCCCACGCCGCCCCGGCCGATAGCCCGCAAGCCGCGCAGGAAGTCGTCCAGCAATATTATGCCGACATCAATCGTGGCGACTTTCCGGCCGCCTATGCTGCGTGGGACGAGGACGGAAACGCTAGTGGCAAGACCCTTGGCGGTTTCGGGGCGGGCTTTGCCGATACCGCGCGCTCAAACGTCGTCACCCGTGCGCCGGGCACGATTGACGCCGGGATGATGCAGCAGCGGATCACCGTCCCGGTCGACGTTTACGCGACACTGAAAAACGGCGTGCAGCAACATTTTCGCGGGACCTACACGCTCCACCTCACCGACCCCGGGGTCGGTGCCCCCACGGCCGACCTTAGCTGGCATATCGAGTCCGCTGCCTTGGTCGAGGTCGCGGACTAGGCGTACAGCCTATTCGATCGGAAGGTCGAACATCAGCTCGCGCACGTAGCGCACTGGCGGTGAGCCATGGCTCAACAGCTGGTCATGATAGGTTTTGAGATCGAATTTGCTGCCCCATCGCTGTTCGGCTTCCTTGCGCAGGGCCATGTGCTCAAGATAGCCGACAATGTAGCTGGGCAACTGGGTCGATCCGAGGTTCGCACGCACCCATTTTCCGGCCGCCTCACGCTCCTGCTGGAAGGTGCGATGGGTCATCAGGTCCATTGCCTGCTTTTGGGTCATGCCCTTGGTGTGAATTCCAATATCCAGCAAGGCATTTGCCGCTGCGCGCAGCCGCATCTTGTGAACCGTCATTTCATACAGCGGATCGTGATCAAGATACCCAAGGTCGCGCATCTGCTCTTCCGAATAGACTGCCCAGCCCTCGATGAAGCTTCCGGAGCCCAGAACCGCGCGCAGCTTGCTTGGATTGCGGACGCTGTGGGCGAGTTGAAGGATATGTCCCGGAATCCCCTCGTGAATATTGAGATCGTGGATCATGTAGTGATTATATTCGGACAGGAAGCTGCGGGCTTGCTCGTCGCTCCAATCCTTGGGAATCGGCGAAATCGCGTAAAATGCCGGTAGCTGCGTTTCCTGCGGACCGGGCGTGTCGGCGTAAGCGACCGCATATCCTTGCTGGAATTCCGGCATGGTGATGATCTGGAAGTTGAGCGGGGGAACCGAAACGAAGTCCTTCGCCTTCACGAATGCCTCGGCTTCGGCGACCAGGCCGCGCGCATATTGTTCCAGTTCCTCGCGCTTGGGTCGTTTGGCGTAGGACAATGCAAGACCGGCTTCGATTACTTTTTGCTGCTGCGCCTCGGTCGGGTTGTCGGGCATCGGCGGGGCATTCTTCGTCCCCTTCAGCGCGGTCCTGGCAAGCCCGTACATCGCCGCTCGGCTGTCGATGATTGTCTGTTCCGCCATCGCCGCGATCTGGTCGAGCGAGAGCGCGCTATCGAGCGCATATCCAAGCTTTCTGACGTAACGGTCGCGGCCCAGGGCATGGGTTCCCTTGGCGTTCGGGACAAGCACCTCATCAAGCCACTTTTGATGTTCGGCAACCGCGGGTTTGAGTGCCGCATATGCTGCGTCGAAGGCGGCCGCATCGGCCGGCGACAGCGCACTGCGGTGCGGAACAAGCATATCATCGACGATGCTGGTGATGCCGGCATTTTGCTTGGCCACGGTCTGCGCCATGATCGGCGGTACCCGCGCCGGATCAAGCGCGGCGCGGGCGTCGGCAAACAGCTTTGGAAGCGCTCGCATTCGCGCGGTCGCAGATTTCAGGCGCACGTCCCACGGCGCGAAGTCGCGCGCGGCAAGGCCGTACAGCGCACCCCCGGCGTAGCTGTTCCAAAGCGTTGGGTCATAAGCCCACGCTTCTTCGTCCACGAACATCCAGCGCGTGTATTCAAGATTGTTGCGAAGCATGCGTGCATCGACCTGATTGTCGCGGCTGAGCGCCTTCGCATCGATCGCGTTGAGGCGGGCGAGGAACGCCGCTGTCTCGGTCAGAAGTTGCGCGCGACCGTCTGCTGAAAGGTCGGTGATGCGGTCGTCGTAGCGATGGTCGCCAAGGGTAGTCGCACTGATCGGATCGAGCCGCGAATTGGCGTCGAGGAAATCGGCAGACAGCGCTGCGAATTCCTGGTCCGCGCTGGGTACCGGTGCAACCATCGGTGCCGGGGCAAGCGGGGCTTGCGCCATCGGCGGCGCGGCAGTGGTGCAGGCGCTTAGCGCAAGGATGGCGGTGGTCGTAAGCAGCAGGCGCATGATCTTCCCCTCGATCGTTTGAAAACCGACGTATCAGGCTCGCCAAGCTGCGACAAATGCTCGGGGCTAGCGACGCGCGATGATGATCGGCCCGAGTTCGGTAAAATCGTCCTGGCGGCCATCGGCTGGTATCCACACCGAACTTACCGACCCGTCGAGGTACAGCGCGTTAGGGGTCTTGAGCTTATCGCGAAAAAAGCGGCCCATCTTGCCCAGGCTGACAGGATCGCGGGTCATTACGAACACTGCCTTGCCGTCGGCGGTCACTCCGACCCCGTTGCGCATGTTCCAGCTTTCGCCGTCCGGGTCGAATTTCGGGTGAAGCTTGCCGTCAATCACAAGCATCGGGCCCGACTGGGTGGCAATCCGGGCGCCGTCGGGTTCGAAGTCCTCTGTGCGGACCACGGCCGCCGAGCCGTCGTTGCGGACGACGAACACGCCATTGGGCTTGAGATGGAAGTTGCCCCCGCCGTCGCGCGTGTTGAGCTTATGGACCTCGCGGCCCTCGACGATCGCAAGGCCAATCGGATGCCCGTCGCTTCCGAACATTCCCGCATTCATCGCGAAATCCACTGTTGCAGGATCAATCCCCAGGTCGGCGAAGCGACGCTTCGGGACCTCGCCCGCAGCAGCGGCGACAAGGTTTAATGCAGCAGGATCGCGCGCAGGGCAGACGATGAAGCCCGCGCCCTCGAATTGCTCGGCGCGGCACGGCGACTGTGTCGGTGGCGGGGCAGCTTCCTTTGCGCAGGCGCTGAGCGCAAGGATGAGAAGGGCAAACCTAAAGCGAATAGCCGCCATCGCTGGTCACCACGGTGCCGGTGATCGTCCGGGCCTTGTCAGATAAAAGGAAGGCAATCTGCGCGGCGATTTCTTCGCTAGTGGCATAGCGACCGAGGCCGTTTCCGATCGCGCCAAGCTGCGCAATTGCTGCTTCACGAGAGCCCGCTTGGCCGACGAAATCCCTGAACCAGTCCTGCGTGTCCCACATGTTCGTGTCGACACCGCCCGGCGCGATGCAATTCACGCGAATATGGTCCTCTGCAAGTTCGCGTGCGGCAATTCGGGCCAAGTGCATGACTGCAGCCTTGGAAGCTCCGTAGGCGCCGGTCGTCGGCTCGGGCTTGATGCCGGTGACCGAACCGGTGACGACGATCGCGCGTTCACCCGTGTTGCGACGGATTGCGCGGATCGCGGCGCGCAACGTCAGGAACGCGCCATCGAGGTTGACCGCCATGACCGCGCGCCAATCGGTCAGCGGCATGTCGGCAATCGTCGCCGTGCGCGCGATCCCGGCATTGATCGCGGCATGGGTGAGGCCGGTCAGATGCTCACTGGCCTGGTCCCAGAATTCCTCGTCTGCGACATTGCCGATCAGGCGAGTACACTTTGCTTTCGGGGCGACGTCATCGAGCGGCGCGACATCGACGAGGACCAAAGCATGGCCTGCGCGCGCCAGATGTTCGGCGAGCGCGCGCCCTATTCCCGAGGCAGCGCCGGTGATCAGGGTATTCGTCATGCCGCGAGACGTAATCCCTCCCGCGGCGATGTCGAGCCTTAGTAAGCGCCGTGGCGGGCGAGGAAGTCCTTCACTTCGCGGCGCTCGTCCGGGGCGACGTCTTCGATAGTGGGTTGGGGGCCGGGCGAGGTGACCGGGATATTGGCCGGCGACCATTCGATGCGCCCGTCCATGTACAGTTCCTCCAGCCGCTCTTTCAGTTGACCGCAATCCCAACTGTCATCGAAACCAAAGCGGGCCTCGGTAAAGTCTTCGTCGGAAAAGCGGCGGCCAAGAGCGTTCACCATGTCGGCGGCGCGCTTGAACTGCAGGTCAGAGGGGTCGGCTTCGTCGCCCCAGGGGAAAAAGTCGTCGGTGGCGCCGGTAAGCCAGAAGATGCCGGTTGCAACCCCCATGTCGATGTCGGGCTGGGCGACGAGGAACTGGAGGACCCGCAGGTCATTCTCCCAATTCCAGTTCTGGGCGATCAGGTTGCGGGCCTCGGCCGACTTGGTGGAAAGCCAGCCAATTGTTTCCTCCCAGTCCATCGGCGGCTGCACGGCAGCACCTGGACCATCGTCATCCTCTTCCGCGTCGAGGCGATTTTCCTCGGCTTCCATCATTCGCCGGCGGCGCGTTTCCTCGGCGGCTGCGACGGCGGCGGATTCCGCCGCTTCCTGAAGTGCGTGGATCTCTGCGGCTCGGGCCAGCTCTTCCTCGCGGAACTGGGTCGCAGAAAAGGTGCGGCGGCGAACGGGCTGCTCACCGTCCTCCGAGACGGGCGCGGCGGGCGCAGGGACCGGGGCCGCAGCGGCGCTACTCTTGAACCGGGTAAACAAGGTCATATCGCATCAACTCCAGTTCGTCTTTGATCAGGCAGCCGTTTCGATCCCGAGATCGCCAAGCTTGCGGTAAAGGGTGGAACGACCAATCCCAAGGCGGCGCGCGACCTCGGTCATACGACCTCGATAATGGCCAATTGCAAGGCGGATGATATCGCACTCGATCTCTTCCAGCGGGCGAAGGTTTCCGTCGCCGGTGTAGAGGTTGATACCCGCCGAACCGGTGATCGCCTGCTGGCGTCCGAAGGCTGAAATCTGCGGCGCGAAATCGGTTCTGCGCCCGGTATATCGCGACTGGACCGCGATGTGCGGAAAGTCGTCGACGCTAAGCGTGCCGCCTTTGGCCTGCAGGGCGGCGCGGAACAAAACGCCGGCGAGTTGGCGCACGTTTCCGGGCCAGCCATAGCGGATCAGCACGCCCAAGGCGTCGTCACCGATCGACAGGTTGGCAATGCCGGTCTCCGCACCGATCCGGGCGAGGAAGTGACGGGTCAGAGCAGGAACGTCATCGCTGCGTTCACGCAAGGGCGGTAAATGGACCAGGGTTCCGCCAATCCGCTCGGCAAGCAGGGGATGAAAATCTTCGGGCAGCGGACGGCTCGATGTGGCGATCAGTCGAACATCGACGGAATGACTGCCATTAAGACCGACCGGCCGCACTTCGCCGGTAGCAAGAACCCGGTCGAGCATCGCCTGCGTTTCAATTGGAAGTGCTCCGATTTCATCGAGCAACAAGGTGCCGCCATCGGCATTCACAAGACTTCCGACCCGCGCGCTGAAGGCACCTGGGAAAGCCCCCTTTTCATGGCCGAACAATTCGCTGTCGACGATGTTGGCGGGAATCGACTTGCAGTCGAGCGCGATCAGCGGGCCCTTGGAGCGAAGGCTGGCGGCGTGAATGGCGCGGGCGACGGTTTCCTTGCCGGTGCCTGCTTCGCCCACGATCAGCAGGGGCAGGCGGCTGCGCGCCGATTTCGCTGCAACCGCCAGTGCGGCGCGGAATTCGGCGGCCCCGCCGACCAGTTCCTCAAGGTTGAGCGACTTGCCGAGTTTTTCGGCGACCGGCACCAATTCGCCCTCTGCACGTCGCCGGTCCGCATTGGCAGCAAGCGCTTCCAGAAGGCGTTCGGGTGCGACTGGTCGAACTAGAAAATCGGTTGCTCCCTGGCGCATTGCTTCGACCGCGACGTCGGTACTGTCGCCGTGGCTAAGGACGATCACGGGCAAGCTTTCGCGAACCGCGCGCAACGCGGCGATCAGCTGCGGGCCGGTTTTCGCATCCCAGCTTCCGATGATCGCGGCCTGGACCGATCGTCCGTGCGGACCTTGCAACAGTCCCACCGCAGTCTCGCCGTCAGCGGAGCCGACCGCACTCCATTCGGCGCGCGCGGCGACCGCCGAGATGAGCCGTCGCTCATCAGCGCTAGCGTCGATCAGCAACAGTGATCGCGATGGTTCGGGGCGCACGGTCTTCACAGCGTCCCGATCTAGGACAAAAAGTTAAAGGTCTCCTTAATTCGGCTGCTGACACGAAGACGGGACAAAACGGGCCTTTAGCCTTTAGCGAAGCCTTGTTATGGACCGTCCTGAAATTACCAATCCAGTCAGGGGCTGATCCATCATGGACGACAAAGATCCGATCCTCGAACATCCGGGCACGCATGAAACTGCAGTGCACGTCCGCGATTACGAGCGGTTCATCGGCATGCTAAAGTTCGGGACAATAGTCGTCATCCTGACGCTGTTACTCGTTCTGTACGTCCTCGTTTAAGTGTCGCGTTGAAGATCGCGATCCTCAAGGAAGCGGCGGGCGAAACCCGCGTTGCCGCGATCCCCGAGACGGTGAAGAAATTCGCCGCGCTTGGCGCAACCCTAGCACTTGAGAAAGGAGCGGGAGAAGAAGCGGGTTATTCCGATTCCGCTTTCTCCGATGTCGGGGCGGCGATTGTCCCGCGCGCCTCGGCAATCAAGGACGCCGATATTTTGTTGTGCGTTGCAGGCCCCGATCCGGCGACTCTGAAAGGCGCCAAGGAAGGCGCCCTGCTGGTCGGTGCGCTTGATCCGATTAATCACGCCGACCGGATCGCGGCTTATGCCAAGGCCGGACTTGTCGCGTTGGCGATGGAATGGATGCCGCGCATCACGCGCGCGCAGTCGATGGACATCCTGTCGTCCCAGTCCAACCTGGCGGGATACAAAGCGGTGATCGAGGCCGCGACGGCCTATGGGCGCGCGTTCCCGATGATGATGACCGCTGCTGGCACCGTCAGCCCGGCCAAGGTGTTCGTGATGGGCGTCGGGGTTGCGGGCCTCCAGGCGATTGCAACGGCCAAGCGACTGGGTGCGCAGGTCAGCGCAACCGACGTGCGCGCGGCTACCCGGGAACAGATTCTGTCGCTGGGTGCGAAGCCGATCTTCGTCGAAAATGTCGCGGGGATCGAGGGCGAAGGGGCCGGCGGTTACGCCAGCGAAATGTCGCCCGAATACCAGAAGGCGCAGGCCGAGTTGGTGTCGAATCACATCGCCAAGCAGGACATCGTCATTACCACCGCGCTGATTCCCGGGCGGCCAGCACCTCGATTGATCAGCGATGCGCAATTGCGGACGATGAAGCCCGGCAGCGTGATTGTCGACATGGCGGCTGCGTCTGGCGGCAACGTTGAAGGTTCAAGCGATGGCGCAACCCTCGTCAAGCATGGCGTGACTATCCTGGGCGACAGTAACCTTGCACGAACGCTCGCCGCCGACAGCTCGGCGTTATTTGCGCGAAACCTGTACAATTTTCTCGCTGCCTTTTGGGATCAGGAGAAAGGTGCGCCCGTGCTGCCCGCAGATGATGAGATCGTCGCCGCAGTCCGCCTGACCGACGGCGGAAAGATTGTCAGCGAAAGGCTCATCTCGGGCTAGGGCGATGGCTTGCCCTGTCACCAGCGATGCGATCGTGATCGGCGGCGGGGTTGGCGGTCTGTCGGCGGCTGCAGCACTCGCACCGCACCTGGATATCGTCGTCCTAGAGGCAGAGGACCATACCGGATTCCACAGCTCGGGCCGGAGCGCGACGATGTTCCACTTCGCGCTTGGCAATACGCTCATCCGCGCGCTGACCAGTTCCAGCCGCGCGCTATTCGACGATCCGCCTGCAGAATTCACAACACCGGCACACGCGGTGCCGATCCTCGTCTTCGCGCGCGCAGCGGAGCTCGACGCCTTGCGGGAGGCGCGCAAGGCGATGGAGCCGTTCACCAACCTTGAATGGGTGGAAGGGGCAGCGCTGCACGCCCTGTGCCCCCTGTTGCGCCAGGAAGGACCGGAGGCGAGTGTCGCCGGGCTTCTCGATGACACGACGCTCAGGATTGACCAGCACGCGCTGATGCAAGGCTATATTCGCCAGCTGCGGGCGAACGGCGGACGGCTTGCGACCGGGCAAGGGGTCGTGGCCATGGCGCGATCCCCGAGGGGCGGATGGACGGTGAAATGCGCCAGCGGTGAAAGCTATTCGGCCCCGCTCGTGGTCAACGCCTCCGGCGCATGGGGTGACCAAGTCGCGCGGCTTGCCGGAGTCATGCCCCTTGGCCTGGAGCCGCTACGGCGCACGATCATCACCTTCGATGCGCCCCCCGGAATTGACCCGGCGCGACTGCCCTTTTGCAAGACGGTCGGCGACGAGCTCTATTTTTCGGGGGAGAGCGGCCGGTTGTTCGCATCGCCGATGGATGAAGGCGAGAGCGCGCCCTGCGACAGCCAGCCCGATGACCTGGATGTTGCCACCGCTGCGTGGAGGATGGAGCAGCGCACTATCGTCAAGGTTGAAAAGGTCCATTCGAAATGGTCGGGCCTGCGCACCTTTGCGCCCGATCGCTCGCCAGTGATTGGCTTCGCTCCCGACGCCGAAGGCTTCCTGTGGTGCGTGGGCCAGGGCGGATCAGGCCTTCAGACATCGCCAGCGTGCGGTGCAGTGGTGGCTTCGCTGGTCGCAGGTGCCCCGTGGCCGATCGAGGGCCACGGCCCGGCCGAACTAGGCCCCGGCCGGCTGTTCGGGCAAGCGGCATAAATCGACCCAGCGAACCGCAACGAGGTCGAACAAACGCTGGGGTGAGACTTCGATCGAGGATTGCAAGGTCCCCCCGGCCGGATAAACCCGCTCAAATCCTTCGAGCGAACGATCCATGTAGACGGGTAGATCGCTGGCCAGGCCGAACGGGCATACGCCGCCCACCGGATGACCCGTTAGCGCAAGCGTTTCTTCCGCGTCCAGCATGCGCGGGCGCGCGCCGAGTTCAGCCTTGCACTTGCGGTTATCGAGCCGGGCGTCGCCGCGGGCCAGCAGGAGGAAGGTTTCGCTTCCGGCCCGGACCGCAAGGCTTTTGGCGATCATGCCCGGCTCAACGCCAAGCGCACGTGCCGCTTCGGCGACGGTCGCGGTGCTGGCTTCGACCTCAATGACCTTGAGTTCGGGTGCATGAGCGCTCAGCCAAGCGCGAACCCGCGGACTCGCCACCTATTCGCCGACCAGGTGAAGCACAATGCTTCGCCCCGGAGCTTCCCGGCGATGTTCGAAAAGGTAAATCCCCTGCCAGGTGCCGAGCGCAAGCCGGCCGTCGACCACTGGAACGCTCAGCTGTACGTTCGTAAGTGCGCTTCTAAGATGGGCAGGCATGTCATCGGGGCCTTCCTCGTCATGCTCATAGCTTGTGCTTTCCGGCGCCAGGCGCGCAAAATACCGCTCGAGGTCGCGCCGGGCGGCGGGTGCAGCATTTTCCTGGATCAGCAGCGATGCAGAGGTGTGGCGACAGAACAGGGTCAACAGCCCGGCGTGAACGCCCTGGTGCTCGATCCAGTGGGCAACCATTGCGGTAAAGTCGTGAAGCCCTTGTGCTGGTGCCTTGACGGCAAGGATGGTCGTCCATTGGCGCATCGACATTGCTATCGCCATCATCGCACCGCCGGGCAAGCGCGGTATAGACATAAAAAAACGCCCGCCGAGTGGCGAGCGTTCTTTTCCTAGCGTTGGCCTTGAAAGCTTAGCCGTTGTCGCCGGCGGTGTCCCAACCGTGACCCATCAGCCAGCTCCAGAAACCGCGGCCCTGAACTTTCTTTTTCATCGTCCAACCCCTTTCGAACTGTGAAATCGAGCAGGGGCTAAAGGTAATTCCGATTTATATGGTTTACAAGATGGTAACCATAATTAACGGCAGGACAAAAAGTATCGCTACGTCAAAGACTTAACGGATAGTGTTGCGAAAGAGTGACTAAGCCGCGACGGACGGGCGTTGTGCGCCCAGGCGGCGAATCAGGCTATCGAGGCTCATCGGTCGGCCGATGGTAAAGCCTTGGGCGATGTCGCATCCAAGCTCTGCCAAAAGTGCCAGTAGCGCGCGTTGTTCGACACCTTCGGCAACCACTCGGTGGCCAAGCGAATGAGCAAGCTCGATGGTCGACTGGACCATCAGGCGGTCGCTGCGATTGTCGAGCATCGGTTTGATGAAGCTCTGGTCGATCTTGATCTCGTTAGCGGGCACGCGCTTGAGATAATCGAGAGTTGAAAGGCCAGTCCCGTAATCGTCGATGGCGATGTGAACCCCCAGATGACGGAGCCTTCCGATCATGTCGAGGCCCTCGCCGGAACTGGCAAGCGCCGCAGTCTCGGTCAATTCGAGCGTGACTAGATCCGTCTCGATCCCGTGGCGATCAAGCGCGGCCTGGAAGCGATCGAGGAAGTTCCGGTCGGTCATCAGCTTGGCCGACATGTTGACCGCCATACCGAAGCCGGGGAAGCGGCGGGTAATCTCGGCGAGGGCTTGCAACGAACGCTCGAGCACGAAATCGGTGAGTTTGCCGATCCGATCGTGCTGTTCGGCGGCGGCGACGAACTCGGCCGCGGGGATCGTGCCCTTGTCGGGATGATTCCAGCGCGCCAGCGCTTCGGCACCGATGATCCGCATCGACTTCAGGCAAATCTTGGGCTGGTACGCCACCCATACTTCGCCATTGTCGATTGCATCATCGAGCTGGCTGAGCATCGACAGGCGCCACGCCGCGCTCTGGAGGCTTTCGGGATTGTGATAGCACCATTTCAGGCCGTCGCGGGCAGCGTCCTCCGCAGCGACCAGCGCGCTTGCCAGGCGGCTGTGGAGCGAGCGACCGCTTCCGACTTCGACCCCGAAGGTCACCGACAGGTCGACCGACTGCTTACCCGCCTTGGCCGGGGCGCGGAACAGCGCGTGCAACGCGTCAAGATGGTTCGCAAGATTGGTTCCAGGCGCACAGAACCACGCGAAGATGCCGCCATCGCCTTGATAAACGGCGACGTCCTTATTGCCAGGATTGAGCCGCGCTGCGACTTGCTCTGCAAGCTGCCGCTCATCGCTCTCGGGAAGTGATTCGAGCACCGCTTCGTAATTGGAAATCCGCGCCGCGATGATTGCCATCTTGCGGCCCGGCTTATGGGCTGCAAGGGCGGTGAGATTGGGCAGGTTCGACCCCGGATTGACGAGCGCTCGAGAGCGATAGCTGGCAAGCGATTTCAGGCCACAGATCGTCCACAGGACGAATAGCGCTGGGGTGATGTCGACGAAGATCCGCCGCGCCTCAAGCAGCGCAGGAACCAGGAGCAAGGTGCCGCTTGCCCCAATGAAAATTGCACCGCGCAGGGCAGGAGAGCGCACCGCAAGCCATGCCAGGGCAGCAGCCATCGCGAACATGAAGGCGGGGAACCAGCCAAGTGTCGTCTGCGGGCCGGCGAGCAAGGTTTCGGCACCGATCGCGTGGACGTACATGCCTGCGGCACGTCCCAGTCCGGGAATGAAATAGCGGTCGCCGATGGCGTTGGAATCGACCCCGATAAGGACGGTCTTGCCAGCCAGTGCGTTGGGCTTGAGCCGTCCGGCGATGACGTCGGCCGCACTGACGAAGGGAATTGATGCTGCATCGATCGAATAATCAACCCTGAAATTCTGGCCCGGCGGACGGATTACGCCGGCCATCGCCGCCGCCATGGTGGGAACCGGTTGTGCGCCGACGCGGTCCGAATAGGGCAGGGTCCATACGGCGTTGGCGTAGTTGTACTTGACCGAAGCGCTTGCAACACCAGCGTGCTGGGCGAACATCTCGAGCGGGCTGCCATCGCCTACGCTGGCGTCGGATCGGCCGGTTTTTGCGCGGCCAAGGATCGTGACCTTGCCTGACCGGGCCATCGCATCGGCGAGCTCGCGGTCCGCTTTAGCGGTCGAGGGGAATGAAAAATTGATATCGTAAAAGATGCGACTGGCACCGGCGGCGTCGAGTTTGTCGATCAGGTCCGCCTGGCGCTCGCGCGGCCACGGCCAATTGGCCACTTGCCGCAATGCCTTGTCGTCAATGCGAATAGCGACGATCTGGCCGCTGGCCGGGCTGCGATGGGTATGGTTTCGGGCAACCCGCAACCCGTCCTCCAAGACTTCACCGAAACCGATAAAGCCAAAGACAAGACCAAGCAGCGCCGTCCACAGGACGAGCTTCAAATTGCCCTTCAATGGGGCCGGAAAAGCGTCGGTCAGGCGCAAATTGTTCGTTTCCAACTTAGAACTGCATCCGTGTTGACCGAAAATGGTTAGCAAATTGGAAAGATCGCCTCGGTGGCGGCCCTATCCA
Organism: uncultured Alphaproteobacteria bacterium; assembly: GCA_963703115.1. Lineage (GTDB taxonomy): Bacteria > Pseudomonadota > Alphaproteobacteria > Sphingomonadales > Sphingomonadaceae > Sphingomicrobium. Next base: position 1,354,090 of record OY969788.1, on the reverse strand, counting down.
GGGCGCCCCTCGACAGCGCGGCACCAACGCGGCACAACGCTGCCAGCGGCCCTCGGGAGGGGCACAGCCAGGGGAGCGCCCAGTGGACTTCATCTCGATCCTGTCGATATTCATCCTTGCCTGCTTCGTCGGCTATTTCGTGGTGTGGTCGGTGACGCCGGCGTTGCACACCCCGCTGATGGCGGTCACCAACGCGATTTCATCGGTCATCATCGTCGGCGCGCTGATTGCATCGGCCGCTGAGGGTTCGCCCGGCTGCCAAGTGGCTTGGCCTGATTGCCGTCGCGCTTGCCTCGGTCAACATCTTCGGCGGCTTCGCGGTCACCCACCGGATGCTTGCAATGTACAAGAAGAAGGAGCGCTAGGGCATGCACGAAGCCGTCGCGGTCCCATCCTGGGTGCTCATCGCCTACCTTGTCGCGGGTATCTGTTTCATCCTCGCGCTGCGCGGCCTATCGAGTCCATCGACCAGCCAGCGCGGCAATCGCCTTGGAATGATCGGCATGGGGATCGCGGTGGTGACCACGCTGGTCATCCATCACGTCGCCAGCCTGGTCGAGATCGGCGCCGCAATCCTTGTCGGCGGAGCGATCGGGCTGGTTACAGCGCGCCGGATACAGATGACTGCAATGCCGCAGCTGGTCGCAGCCTTCCACAGCCTGGTTGGCATGGCCGCAGTGCTGGTCGGGGCTGCCGCCTTCCTCAATCCCGAAGCCTTCGGGATCCTCGGACCCCAGGGAATTTTCCCGATCAGCCGGGTCGAAATGGGACTTGGGGTCGCGATCGGCGCAATCACCTTTTCAGGATCGGTGATCGCGTTCCTCAAGCTCAATGGAAACATGAGCGGCAAGCCGATCCTGCTTCCGCTTCGCCATGCCATCAACCTTGGCACGTTGGTCGCGATCCTGGGGCTGATCGCTTATTTCACTCAGGACCAGGCGCCGTGGGTGTTCTGGACCGTGACCGCGTTAAGTTTTGCGATCGGTTTCCTTCTGATCATCCCGATCGGCGGGGCCGACATGCCGGTGGTTGTCAGCATGCTCAACAGCTATTCGGGCTGGGCGGCGGCGGCAATGGGCTTCACCTTGCACAACACCGCGATGATCATCACCGGCGCCCTGGTGGGAAGTTCTGGCGCGATCTTGTCGTACATCATGTGCCGAGCGATGAACCGCAGCTTCATTTCCGTGATTGCCGGCGGCTTCGGTACCGACGGCGGCAGCGCGGCTTCCGACGGCGAAGTCATCGACCGTCCATGGAAGCGGGGAAGCGCGGAAGATGCCGCCTTCCTGATGGGCGAGGCGGACAAGGTGATCATCGTTCCCGGCTACGGCATGGCGGTCGCCCAGGCGCAGCACGCGCTGCGCGAAATGGCCGATATGCTGAAAGCGCGGGGGGTGGAGGTGAAATATGCCATCCATCCCGTTGCCGGCCGAATGCCGGGCCACATGAACGTGCTGCTGGCCGAAGCCAATGTGCCCTATGACGAGGTGTTCGAGCTGGAGGACATTAACAGTGAATTCGCGCAGGCCGATGTGGCCTTCGTGATCGGCGCGAACGATGTCACCAACCCTGCGGCCAAGACGGACAAGAGTTCGCCGATCTATGGAATGCCGGTGCTCGACGTCGACAAGGCGCGCACCACCTTGTTCATCAAGCGCTCGATGGGCGGCGTCGGTTACGCCGGGGTCGACAATGAATTATTCTACAAGGATTCGACCATGATGTTGCTCGCTGACGCGAAAAAGATGGTCGAGGAGATTGTGAAGGCGCTAGCCTAGGCTTCAGGCAACGCGACTTCGGCAATCATGCAGCGCAGACTTCCGCCGCCGACCCGCTCGATGGTCGGTATGGGAACCGACACGATCCGCCCCGACAGGCGCTCCAGCAGCGCGATCTGATCGGGTGTAAAGGCCGAACGGGCGGCCTCGCTCATCAGCAGGACGACGGCGCCATAGCGATCGCGTACTTCCAGGATGTTGCATGCGAACTGGGTCATTTGCTCGAAGCTGACGTCGATGATTTCGCGCCGGCTTTCCTCAAGGGTCGAGATCAGTTCATCGCGGTCGTCCGCTGCCACTGCCTGCGTACATAGCACTGCAAAGCGCGCGCCCAGGCTCAGCAGGACATTGGTGTGGTAGATCGGCTTGCCGCTTGCGTCCGCTGCCTCGAACAGGTGGACCGGCCATCCACTCGCTTCTTCGAACACGCTGACTGCAAGGTCGGTGGTTCGTTCGCTCCGGCAGGCATATGCCTTGCCGCCCATGCGATCGAAGATCAGGCTTCCGGTTCCTTCAAGATATTCGCCGGAATCTTCCAACGCGGTAAGATCAATTACGCAATCGATTGCCCGGCCTTGGTCTTCGAGCAGGTCGAACAACGCATCTGGCGCCCGCTCGCGCCGTCGGCTTTCATGGGCCATCGGATATAGGATCGCCGCGCCGTCACCATGAAGGCTGATCCAGTTGTTGGGAAAGACTGCATCGGGCGCTGGCTGATCATCGCCGGCCTCATCCATCACGACGACCGATACTCCGCCTTCGCGGAGGATCGCGACGGCGCGATCGAATTCGGCCAGCGCCTGGCCCGCGACATCCCCGTCCGGCGAATGCGCGAAGGCGTTGCTTGCCGCAGCTTCACGGTTGAACGCGAACAATGCAGGACGGACCATCAGTACCAGGTCGCAGGTATGAAAGTTGTCGGTAAGCATGATTGCTTGTCGCGCGATTCCCGTCGTCCTGCCAATGGAAAAGAACGGCTCGCCGATACGTCATTTAATATGCGGTTAAGTTGACTGTTACCACTTTACCGCAGCCGCCCCAGGCCAGTAGGATTTCCTCGAGCGGCGTATGTGCAAAAAGGGGTGAAGGGTGCGTAAACTTGGGATCGTTGGCGGCGCGAGTTGGAACTCGACCGCATTCTACTATGACCATATCAACCGCGGAGTGGCCCGAGCGCTTGGCGGCGGCCATAGCGCCCGGCTGGTGATCGAAAGCTTCGATTTCGAAGACTATGCCAAATATCATCGCGCCAATGACTGGGCCAGCGCCAACAAATTCGTCGCTGCGGCCGCGCGCCGACTGGCCGATGCTGGGGCGGAAGGCATCCTTCTGGCGTCGAACACCATGCACAAGGCTGCCGAGGCAGTGGAAAAGGCCACTGGCCTTAAGGTTATCGATATTCGTACCGCGACTGCAGATCGCTTGGTCACGGACAATCGGCGCAAGGTCGCGCTGCTTGGCACCCGCTTCACCATGACCGAGGATTTCGCGCGCGCGCCCTATGAAGCCCGCGGCCTGAAAATTCACGATTTCAACGAATCGTGGCGGCGGGAAGTCGACCGCATCATCTACGAGGAATTGGTGATGAGTCGGGTGGTCCGCGACAGTCAGCGAAAGCTGAAAACCCTCATCACCGAGTTGCAAAAGCAAAAGGTCGAGGCAGTCGTGCTGGGATGTACCGAACTGGTGATGGCGGTCGATCCGCGTGCCAATATCCTACCGGTCTATGACACCACGGCGATCCATTCCGCCGCTGCGGTCGACTGGATGCTTGCCGACGAAGAAGCCGCCCGCAAAGCCGCATGACCGGGTGACGCGGCGCGCAAGTCCTGCCGACCGGGCGCTCAGACAGTCTGTTTCGACACGTCCTTGTTGCGCGGCTCGTCCTGCCCGCTTGGCGAAGGGTTGCCGTCCTGGTTGACCGGGGCTTTGCCGTCGGTGCGCCTGCGTTCTTCCTCCCGCTTTTCAATGTCATTCTTGTCGCTCATCATCGATCTCCTTTCCCGATACCAAAGCGCGATGGGCAATAAATATCCGTCGTCCGGCATGGCACCCCTCGCAACCGCGGCGCAAACGCCCTAATTCCCGCTGTGTGAGCAAGGCCGACCGTCCCGACCATCCCAAGTCGAAGGAGCGCTTCAACGAGGATGCCGCGACCAAGTCAGTGCGCGGTGAAGGAAAGCCCGACCTCGACGCCGGGATCGCGGCAATTCGAAACGTGCTCAAGACCCTTCCATCGCGGCCGGGCGTTTACCGGATGCACGATGCGCGCGGCGACGTGCTTTACGTCGGCAAGGCGCGGGTGCTCAAGAACCGGGTCACCAGTTACACGCAGGTAACAAAGCTGCCCAAGCGCCTTCAGCGGATGGTCGCGCAAACACGGGCGATGACCATCGTCACCACACGTACCGAAGCCGAGGCGCTGCTGCTTGAAGCGCAACTGATCAAGCGCTTCCGTCCGCCCTACAACGTGCTGTTGCGCGACGATAAAAGCTTTCCGTTCATCCTGCTGCGCGAGGACCATCCCTTTCCCCAGGTCCGAAAGCATCGCGGCGCACGCCGAACGAAGGGGCAATATTATGGCCCGTTTGCAAGCGCGGGAAGCGTCACTTCCACGCTCAATGCCCTTCAAAAACTATTCTTGTTACGAAGCTGTTCGGATGGTTTTTTCCAGTCGAGGCAGCGGCCGTGCCTGCTGTACCAGATCCGCCGATGTTCGGCGCCGTGCGTAGAGCGCATCAGCAAGGAGGATTACGCCGAGCTGGTGGCTGACGCCAAGCTGTTCCTCGCTGGCAAGTCGACCGGCGTCCAGGCGCGCCTGGGCAAGCAAATGGCCGAAGCTGCCGAACGTAAGGACTTCGAACTTGCAGCGGTCTATCGCGACAGGCTGCGCGCTCTGACCTATGTCCAGGGATCGCAAACCGTCCACGCCGAAGGGCTGGGCGACGGCGATATTTTCGCCCTTGCCGCAAAGGGCGGTCAGATGTGCATCCAGGCCTTTTTTATTCGCGGCGGGCAGAATTGGGGGCACCGAAGTTTCTTCCCGGCGCATACTGCCGATGTGCCGGAAGACGAGGTGCTTAGCGACTTCCTGATGCAGTTTTACGAGGATGTTCCGCCGCCGCGACGGGTGTTGCTGGACCGCGACCTTCCTGAGGCCGCGCTGGTCGCCGAAGCCCTGTCGGAACGAGCGGAGCGCAAGGTCGAAATCGACCGGCCGCAACGCGGCGCGCGGCGCAAGCTGGTCGAACAGGCACAACGCAACGCCGAGGAAGCGCTCGACCGCCGCGCCGCCGAGAGTACTACCCAGGCCAAGCTGCTTCGTGACCTAGCCGACACGTTCGCCCTCGAAGCGCCGCCGGAACGGATCGAGGTCTACGACAACAGCCATATTATGGGGACCAATGCCACCGGCGCGATGATCGTTGCCGGCCCGGAGGGTTTCCGGAAAAACAACTACCGCAAGTTCAACATCCGGACCGCACAAACCAACGACGATTTCGCGATGATGAAGGAGGTCCTGACGCGGCGCTTTGCGCGGCTTGAGAAAGACGATCCCAACCGCGAGAAGGGTGACTGGCCTGACCTGGTCCTTATCGACGGGGGCAAGGGGCAATTGAACGCTGTGCTCGAAATCATGGAAGATCAGGGCGTCAGCGACGTTCCCGTCGTCGGGGTTGCCAAAGGCCCGCATCACGGCCGCGAGGGACGCGAGGTGTTCCACATGTCCGGCGGGCGCGAAATCACGTTGCCGGTCAATTCCCCCTTGTTGTTCTATCTTCAGCGGTTGCGCGACGAAGCGCACCGCTTCGCAATCGGTACGCATCGCGCGAAAAGGGCCAAGAGCCTGACCACCTCGAGCCTCGACGAGGTGCCGGGGATCGGGCCCAGCCGAAAGCGCGCGTTGCTGATGCATTTCGGCACCGCACGCGCGGTCAAGGGCGCGGCGCTCGACGACCTCGAACGGGCGCCCGGCATCTCGAGCGCGATGGCGCGCCAGATCTACGATTTCTTTCATCCCCGCGGCTGACCGGTGCGGATCGACACCGACGCCATCGTCCTTTCGCTCCGAAGCCACGGGGAACATGGCGCGATCGTGCGGCTGATGACCCGCGATTTCGGGCTTCAGGCCGCCTATGTCCGCGGCGCGCGGGGCAAGCGGATGCGCCCGGTCCTGATCCCCGGCAATTCGGTCGCCGCCGCCTTGAGCGCGCGAACCGACGTGCAAATGCCCCAGGCCACGCTTGAACTGGTCCACAGTCGCGCTCCAATCCTGGCCGAGCCGCTTCCCGCTGCAGCGATCGAATGGGTCACCGCGCTTACTGCTGCGGCCTTGCCCGAGGGCCAACCCTATCCGGCAATCCACGATACGCTGGGTGCGGTACTCGATGCGGTGGAAGCGGCCCCGGCTGCCTCGGGGTGGGGACCATCGCTGGTGCGCTTCGAGCTTCTGATGCTCGCGGAGCTTGGTTTCGGCCTCGACCTCCAGGCCTGCGCGGTCACTGGCGGAAACGACGACCTGGTGGCGGTGTCGCCCAAGTCGGGAAGGGCGGTAAGCGCCGCCCAGGCAGAGCCTTATGCTGGCAAGTTGCTTCCATTGCCGCGATTTCTTCTGCGCGGAGGTCCGGCCGGTTGGGACGAGGTCTTCGATGGCATGAGATTGACCGGGCATTTCCTCCGTCGTGATCTGCTGACCGGTCGCCTCGACCAGCTTGGCGCAGCGCGTGAGCGGCTTGAGCAGCGAATGCACCGGGCTGCCGGCCTGTAGCAGGCGGCGGGAATAGATTGTTTGGAACTACTGCGCCGCCTAGGAAGGAATGATGACGAGCGATGCCCTTGCCATTTTCTTCCCGCATGTCGCGGTGACCCGCGATATTGTTGTCCGCGTCGCAGCTTCGTACCTAGCCGAACAATCCGACCCCGCGAACCACCGTTGGTTCTGGTCTTATCATGTCCGGATCGCCAATGGGTCCGACGTGCCGGTCCAACTGCTGTCGCGCGCGTGGACCATCATCGATGGGCATGGGACTATCCACGAAGTGGTGGGTGAAGGCGTGGTAGGGGAAATGCCGCTGATCGCGCCGGGAATGAGCTTTGACTATGTGTCAGGCTGCCCATTGGACACGCCGATGGGAGAAATGAGCGGCCATTACCGCTTTGTCGATGGCGACGGCGTGGCGTTCGACGCGCTTATTCCAACATTCAAGCTGGTGAGTGGCCTGGAGACATCATGACGCTCATCGCGCTGGCCGCGAACAATGCCTGGAACATCGTCAATTTCCGGTCGGGCCTGGTTACCGCGCTGAAGCACGAAGGGTATGAAGTCGCGGTTTTCGCCCCCGACGGGCCCCATGCCGACGCGGTTCGGGCGCTGGGCGCAGCATTTTATCCCGTCACCCTCGACCCCCGCGGGCTGTCACCAAAGCGCGATCTGATACTTTTTGCCCGCTACCGCAGCTTGCTGAGCGAGCTTAGGCCAGCTGCAATGCTGGGCTACACTGCGAAGCCCAATATCTGGGGGTCCTTGGCTGCGCGCATGGCGGGTGTCCGGACCTTGAACAACATCAGTGGGCTTGGAACCGCGTTTATCCGCGGAGGTCCGCTCAAGGCCTTGGTCAGCACGCTTTACCGGGTCGCGCTCAAGCGATCGCCGATAGTGTTCTTTCAGAATCGGGACGATCGCGACCTGTTCGTCAGCTCCCATCTGGTGCGGCCCGAACAGGTTCGACTGGTGCCTGGTTCCGGAGTGGATCTTGCACGCTTTTCGCCGGGCGTAGCGCGCAAGACAGAAAGCGAATCGCTCACCTTTCTGATGCCCTCGCGGCTGATCCGCGATAAAGGCGTGCGGGAATTTGCAGCAGCCGCCGCAACGATAAAAGCGCGTTTCCCGCGGACTAGATTCCAGTTGCTAGGCCCACTCGACGAGGGCGGCGAAGCTATTCCCGCAGACGAGCTTAAGGCGTGTATCGATTCGGGTGCGATCGACTATCTGGGTACCACCGAAGACGTGCGCCCGTACTTCGCGGCGGCCGATGTCGTGGTCCTTCCATCCTACCGCGAAGGCACGCCCAAAGTATTATTGGAAGCTGCCGCGATGGGGCTTCCAACTGTGGCCACCGACGTTCCCGGGTGCCGCGAGGCGGTAGTCGATGGGGAGACAGGCCTGTTGTGCAAGGCGCGGTCATTTACCGCACTTGCCGGGGCGATGGAGCAGATGATCGCGCTGACCGCGGAACAGCGGGTCGCCATGGGTCACAAGGCGCGCGCCTTCGTCGTCGAAAATTTCGATGAACGAATCGTCCACAAGAAGTATATCGAGGCACTGAAGGAATTATCGATTGTACCCGCGTAAACCCGCCATCCGTAAGAAGGGATCGGCCAGTCGACTGCCCGAAGGTGCCCGCGGTCAACGGGCATATATCGTCGGCGACATTCACGGGCGGCTCGATCTGCTAGACGCGCTGCTATCGAAAATCCACGGTGAGATCGAACGCGACGGGCCGTCGCGCGTCGCGCTGATCTTTGTCGGCGACTTAATCGATCGCGGTCCGCAAAGCGCTCAAGTGATCGAGCGGCTTCGGACATATCGCAAAACCGGAGTGAAATTGTTCTGCCTGCTTGGCAACCACGAAGAGGTGATGCTCCGGGTCCTGGACGGCGAAGCGGGGATGATCGGGGATTGGCTCAGCTTCGGTGGTTCAGAATGCCTTTCAAGCTATGGGATCGAGCCCGAAACACTGGACGATCTGGACGAGGCCGAGATACTCGCGACTATTCGCAGGGCGATACCGCGCGCACACCTCAAGTTTCTCAATGAATGCGCGGATACGCTGCGGTTCGGCGACTATCTTGTCGTCCATGCCGGGATCCGTCCCGGTGTTGAGCTGGTCCAGCAACGCCAGCACGATTTGCGCTGGATCCGCGCGCCGTTCCTAACCGACCCCAGCGACCATGGAGTGGTGGTCGTCCACGGCCATACCATCACGCCGACCGTCGACGAGCGGGATAACCGCATTGGTATCGATACCGGGGCCTATGCCACCGGTGTGCTGACCGCGCTCGCGATCGAGGGTGCGGACCGCTGGTATTTGTCGACTGCGGGCGGCAGCTGACGTTCGCCCAGAACCTTCTGCGCTTAGCGGTTGCAAAAAAAATGCGGATGGCGGACTGTTGCCACTTGGTATGAGGTTTCGAAACTTAAAGGTATTTGGGCGATGAATGGTTCACAAATACGGACCGTAATCGCGGGTTTGGCGTGTGCGCTTCTCGCGGGATGTGCGGACAGTCGCGGCGGTCCAATCGGTTATGGCAACCTGCAGGCACCCGACGCGCCCAAGCTGGCGACCCTTGCCGACGACTATCGTATCGCTCCGCTGGACAAGGTGGCAGTCAAGGTTTTCCGGGCCGAGGACCTGTCCGGTGATTATGAGGTCGACCTGCTTGGAAACATCTCCCTGCCACTGGTTGGGGATGTCAAGGCGGCGGGGCTTACGCCGACGCAACTGGATAATTCGCTGACCAGCGTGTTGGGCGCTAAGTATCTCGAGAACCCTGATGTCAGCGTAGCGATCAAGGAATCCTCCGGGCGGGTCGTGACCGTTGACGGGGCGGTCCAGCAGCCAGGTTCCTATCCGGTGCTCCAGCCGGTTTCGCTGATCCAGGCCATTGCCATGGCCAAGGGCGCGCGCGAAGATGCCAATATCCGGCGCGTGGCAGTGTTCCGGACCATCAACGGCGAACGGCAGGCGGCCGCGTTCGACCTCCAGTCGATCCGGCGCGGCCAGGAGCCTGATCCGAAGATTTATCCCGGCGACGTGGTGGTGGTGGACGGTTCGGCGATCAAGGCACTGCAAAAGTCGATCCTGAGCAACCTTCCGATCCTTTCCATATTCCGTCCGTTCTGAGTGACTGGCAAGAAACGGGCAAAAATTAGCGAGCTGATGTGAACAACAACCTCTCCGTTCCCCCCGGTGGCCCGTGGCCAGTCGCACCGCACATGCCGGTCAGCCCCTCGATTGTGCCAGGCGCTCGCAATTACGACGCCTCGCATATCCTCGATTTTCCGACGCTCATTCGGATCCTCCAGCATTGGCGCTGGCTGATCCTCGGGACGATCGGCGCTGGTCTGGCGCTGGGCGTCGTGATCACGATGATGTCGACTCCAGTCTATCGCGCGTCCGTATCGCTGGAAGTCAATCCGCCAAGCGTCGCAGTGACCAAGGACCAGGCGGACGACATTCAATCGGCCGTGGCCCGGTGGGATTTCGTGGCTACGCAGGTTGGGCTTCTGGCAAGCCGCGCGGTGGCCGAGCGCACTGCCGAGGACCTCAATCTCGCCAACAATCCGGAGGTCGTGCCGCAGACCGGCGACGCTGCGACGCGCCTCGCGATTGCGACGTCGAAGGTCGCGTTGGGCCTTCAGGTGAAGAAGGATGAAGAAAGCAACATCATCCGCTTCAGCTATAATTCGCCTTCGCCCCAGCTCGCTGCGCAAGTCGCCAACGGCATCGCGGACAGTTTCATCAATACCTCACTCCAGAGGCGTTACGAAGCCTCGGCCTATGCGCGCAATTTTCTGGAACGGCAGATCGCCAAGACCCGCAGCGACCTAGAAACCTCTGAGCGGGAGCTGATTACGTATCAGCAGAAAGAGGGCATCATCAACACCAGCAGCGATTCTGAATCCGGTGGCGGTGGGGGCGGTGATACCAACAACCTGCAGGGAGAATCGCTGATCGCCCTCAACCAGGCCCTTGCTACCGCGACCGCGCGGCGGGTTTCTGCGGAAGGCGCGTATCGCCAGTCGTTGTCCACCGGGCCGACCGCCGACGTCACCAGCGCGACCCAGGCCCTTCGCCAGCAAAAGGCGCAGCTGGAGGCGGAATTCCAGCAGAAGCGCACGTTTATGAAGCCGGAGCATCCCGAAATGCTCAGCCTGCGCTCCCAGATCGATGAGATCGAGCGGCAGATTACGCGTGAGCGCGCACAGGTTTCGTCGGGCCGGAATAATACGTTGCTGGCAGATTATCGCTCTGCGCTTGCCGCCGAACAGGCACTAAGGGCGCAGGTCAATTCGCTTAAGGGACAAGTGCTCAACCTGCGCGGTCGGAGCATCCAGTCCAATATCCTCCAGCGCGAAGTCGATACCAACCGCGCGCTCTATGACGCCTTGTTGCAGCGCTACAAGGAAATCGGGGTTGCCGGAGGGATCGGTGTATCGCCGGTTTCCATTGTCGACCGTGCGCAACGCCCGAGCCTGCCGTTCTCGCCCAACCTGTTCAAGAACATGCTTCTTGGGCTGGTTGTCGGGTTCATCACCGGCATGGGTGCGGCGATCGGGCTGGAGTTCTGGAGCGACACGATCAAAACCCGCGAGGACGTGCGCAAGAAACTGCGGCTTGCGTGCCTCGGTCTGATTCCCAAGGCGCCGCCGAAAACGGCATTCGTCGATGAGATCAAGGATCCCAAGTCCCTGATCGCCGAGGCCTATTCGGCAGTCGTTGCCGCGCTTCGCTTTTCGACGGACAAGGGAACACCCAAAGTCCTGTTCATCACCAGCACGCGTCCAAGCGAAGGAAAATCCTCGACCGCACTGGCGCTGGCACATAATTTCGCACGTCGGGATCGCAAGGTGCTGTTGATCGATTCCGATCTTCGCAAGCCGGCGTTCAAGGCGTCGCGGGACGACATTGGCCTGTCCAAGCTGCTGACCGCCGACGAACCGGCCAATGAACACATCCTGGAGACCCAGTTTCCCAACCTCTTCCTGATGCCCAGTGGCCCGATTCCGCCCAATCCCGCCGACCTTCTTTCGACTCGGCGGATCACGGAAATCCTGGCCGAGATCGGAAATACCTTCGATCTCATACTGATTGATGGTCCGCCAACGCTGGGCCTCGCCGATCCGCCACTGCTGGCTTCGGCAGTCGGCAACGTGTTGTTCGTCGTCGAATCCGGGGCAACCCGCACCCGGTCGGCAATTGAAGCGCTCAACCGCCTCGAATCCACCGGAACGCACGTGCTTGGAATTGTTCTCACCAAGTCGATCGAACGCACTGGAAGTTACGGCTATGGCTACGGTTACGGCTATGGTTATGGCTATGGCTACGGCTATGGCGCAGTGGGACGCGACCGGGCCGAAATCCTGTTGATCCCGGGCACGGAAGAGGCGGGCGACGACCGTGCCAGCGACGTCTGAGCAAGCTCGAAGCGCATGATTCGTGCCGTCGTCGCCACCGGCGCTGCACTGTTGCTGGGAATCGTTGCAATCCGATTTGCGCTGGTCGCGCAGTTGGCAGTGACCTCTCCCGACAACGCGTTACGGATTTGGCCCGCGCATCCCGCTGCAATGCGCGGGGCCGCGATGGCTCGGATTGGCAAGGAAGCGCGCCTTGGCCGGGCTGCGAATACTTCTGACCTCACGCTGCTTGCGCGTTCCGCCAGATACGATCCGCTGTCGCCCGAACCCTTCCTTGCCCGGGGGGTGGAGGCCAACAGCGCGGGCGATACACGCACCGCCGAAGCCATGTTCCGGGCGGCCGAGCGCCGCGCCCCGCGTGCCCTTCCGGCGCATTATTTTCTCGCCGAACTTCTACTCACGAGTGGACGTACCGACGAAGGCGCCTTCCAGTTGATGCGCTTTGCCCAGCTGTCACCGGGCGGGATCACCGCAGCTGCACCCTTTCTTGCCGCTTACGCGCGGGAACCTGCCAATCGGCAATTGATCCGCCGGCTGTTCCGTCGCTTTCCCAGGCTTGGCGACGACGTGCTTCTTGCCCTTTCGTCCGATGCTGCAAATAAGGACGCGATCCTCGATCTCTCGGCGCAAACCACGGGTCCGGCCCCCGCCTGGCTTGCACCACTGGTCCAGGCGATGATCACGGCGGGCGATGTCAGCGGTGCGCAACAACTGTGGATCGCGCGTTCACCGCCGGGTGCCGGCAACGGATTGCTCCACGATCCTGATTTTCGCAACGAACGGGTCACGCCACCGTTCGGCTGGGCGCTTACCCAAAGCGCGCTTGGACTTGCGGAACGCCAAGCAGGTGGCGGGCTTCACGTCCTGTTCTACGGGTCACAAAGCGGACCGCTGGCGAGCCAGCTACTGGTGCTTCGGCCGGGCCGCTATCGATTGGCATTCCGGATTGCCGGGAACACGCCCGGGGATCGCCCGCTGGAATGGACACTGACCTGCTCGCCCAACAAGCCGCTTGGCGCCATCGCCCTTCGTGGACCTGGCCGTAACGCCGGCGATTTCACGGTGCCGCCCGATTGCCCGGCTCAATGGCTAACGCTTAACGGTCGGATTCAGGATGTGTCGGGGCGGACCGACATTGTCATCAGCGACCTTGCTCTCAAGTCGATCGGTAACGTCGATGGCTAGGACAGTCCGTCAATCGGTCGCACCGGCCTATCTGCTGCTATGCCTGCTTCTGGGCGGAAGCGCGCAAGGTATCTGGACCATCGCCGTCCTGCAGGTCGTCGGCCTGGCGATCATCGCCTGGGCTGCAATCGAACGACCGGCCCAACGACCAAGCCTGTCCGAGCGCTACCTGTTCGCCTTATTGGCGGCGGCGCTGATCGTTATCGCGCTTCAGATGGTGCCGTTGCCGGACAGTCTTTGGTCTTCGTTTGGACCGCGCGGGAAGATCGCAAGCGAAATCGAACTATTGGGGGACGGACTCGGCGCCATGCCCTTGTCGCTGACCCCTTATCAGGGGCTGGACATGGCGATGCGGCTGATTCCGCCGCTTGCCATTTTCCTTGCCATTGCCCGCCTCCACGCGGCGCGCATCTCATTCCTTGTGCTGGCACTGGTAACAGGAACGGTGGCGGGGGTTATGCTGGGCGTATTTCAGGTTTCGGCACGCGGGCCTGCGCAATCCGCATTCTATTTCTATCCATACAGCAACGTAGGGGTCGCTACCGGCTTTTTCGCCAACGCCAATCACATGGCAGCCTTGTTACTTGCCTGCATCCCGTTCCTCGCCGCGCTCGTCGCAAGCGCCCGGGATGGTGCCCATGTCCGCTTCCGCTCCGTCGCAATGGCGGCGGCCGCCTTGTTGCTGGTCCTGTTCGTCGGACTTGCACTCAACCGGTCCCTTGCGGGCCTGCTGTTGCTGGTGCCCGTCGTTGGCGCGTCGGCACTGATCATCCTGAAGGTGCGGACCCGCGCACGTCGCCGGGCAATCGTTCCGATCGCGTTTCTGGCGCTGGTCGGCCTGACCCTTGTCATGGCGCATTCGATTGCTGGCGGCGTCGCTGAGGACCGTGGGCGTGGAGCGGAAGACTCGCGGGTCGCGATCGCCCAGACCACCGCGCGCGCGACCATCGATTACATGCCGCTGGGGTCCGGGCTGGGGTCGTTCAGCGAAGTTTACCAGACCTATGAAGATCCCGCTTCGGTTCCGCAGACGACGGTCGTTCACGCGCATGACGATTACCTGGAGCTGGCGCTGGAACTCGGCTTGCCCGGGATCGTCATCCTGGTCCTGTTCCTTGGCTGGTGGGGCCGCATGACCTGGCTCAGCTGGCGGTCGCCTGACCTGTTCCCCTACGTCCGAGCGGCGACGATTGTCTCGTTCGCCTTGCTGGTCCACAGCCTGGTCGATTTTCCTCTGCGCACATCGGCGCTTTCGGCGGTCTTCGCAATGTGCCTGGCGATCATCGCGGAGCCGCACCGCCGCGACCCGCTCGACCCCTCGAACCTCAGGCCGACGCGCCACGTGTCGATCAGCTAAGCCATGGCCAACGACTTATGGGCGACGATTATCGCGGCGATGGACCGCTGGCACCAGGGCAAATTGTTCATCGAGCACAGCCTGTCGGTCGAGCATGACGCGCTTCACGTCCTGGTAGGCGTGCTGGTGTGGGTCGTGCTCGCGATAGTGCTGCGCAAGCCGCTGTCGGCTTGGCGGCCTTTGTTATGGCTATTCGCGATCATCCTGTGGAACGAGGCGGTCGATCTATGGGTCGAACAATGGCCAGACCCGGGCCAGCAATATGGCGAGGGGGCCAAGGACCTCATCCTTACCATCATCGTGCCGCTTGCCATGATGTGGCTGATCCGGGTGCGGCCGCAGTTGTTTGCGAAATCACCCACGCGGCGTCGCCGCTAGACCGGGCAATCCCTTAACGGAAAACACCGCTTTGTTGCGATGCATTCAAAAGTGCTGGTGAGCCGTGCTGGGTTCGAACCAGCGACCTACTGATTAAAAGTCAGTTGCTCTACCAACTGAGCTAACGGCCCTCCAGCGAGGCGGTCCCTAACCCCGTGGACGCCGCGTCGCAAGGCGGTATTGGAAATGGCGTGCCGCAACTGCGCTTTCAAGTTTCCAGCCGGGCGCGATGGTCGCCAGCGGGTCAAGCACGAATGCGCGGCTGGTAGCGCCCTTGTGGGGAAGGGTAAGGTCGCGTGAGCGCCACTGGCCGCCGGTCCATGCGACGAGGTCAAGGTCGAGTACGCGCGGTCCCCAGCGGCGGCCCGGGCGGCGTCCGAAGTCGCGCTCTATCGCCTTGACCGCGCCCAGCATCTCTGGCGGCAAAAGGGTGCTTTCGACCAGCGCCACGCTGTTTGCAAAGTCGCGGCCTGCAGGTCCGATCGCGCGGTTGATCAGGATCGGTGCGGCATCGAACAGTCCAAATCGCGCATCGAGTTGGGCGATTGCCGCTTCGACCACCGCCGGAGGCCTGCCGTAGCGGCCATGGCAGCGGTTGGATCCGATGGCGATAGCGTACAGCTGGTTTGCGTTTGTCACGCCGCTTCGCCTAGGCGATGAAAATGGACTTGCCCAGCCCAGCCACGCTGTCCCCGCTGCCCCGTGCGGAAGCATCGCGCGACTGTCCGCTATGCCCGCGGCTAGTAGCCTTTCGGGCGTCCTGCCGCGCCGAGCATCCGGACTGGTGGAACGCGCCGGTGCCGGCGTTCGGCGATCCGGGCGCATGGCTGGCGGTTATCGGAATGGCGCCCGGCAAGCATGGCGCGAACCGCACCGGGCGACCCTTTACCGGCGATTATGCCGGGGACCTGCTTTATTCGACGTTGCTGAAATTCGGGCTTGCGAAGGGCGAATATCGGGCCGACCCGGGGGACGGGTTGAGCCTGACAGGAGCGATCATCCTGAACGCGGTCAAATGCCTGCCGCCGCAAAACAAGACCTTGCCATTGGAAGAAGCGACGTGCCGCCCGTTCCTGATGGAAGGGATCGCCCAATTGCCCGCGCTGACCACCTTCATCGCTCTTGGCAAGGTCGCCCACGACAGCCTGTGCCGGGCGTATGAAATCCCCCTGTCGCGGGCAAAGTTCGCTCATGGCGCGGTACACCTGTTGCCGGGCGGCAAGCGGCTGATCGATAGCTATCACTGCTCACGCTACAATCAGAACACCAAGCGGCTTGATGCGGCCATGTTCGAAGCGGTGTTCAAGGTCGCGGTCGATGACCGATAGGTTGCTGACCGAGCGGCTGGTGCTGCGCCGGGCGCGCAGCGAGGATGAAGCGGCGATGCACACGATCTTCACCGATCCGGTCGCCATGCGGTACTGGTCGCGCCCGCCGCATAGTGACATCGAAGAAACGCACGACTGGATCCGCTCAATGATCGAAGTCGATCCGGCGCTTAGCGATGATTTTATCGTCACTCTGAACGGGCGGTGCATCGGCAAGATGGGGGCCTGGCGACTGCCCGAGTTTGGCTTCATCCTGGCGTCCGCGCATTGGGGCAAGGGGTATGCGAGCGAGGCTTTGGCGGCGTTCGTCGCGCACCGCCGTAGCGTTGCACCGGGTTCGACCCTTGAAGCGGACGTCGACCCACGCAATGCCGCGTCCCTGGGGTTGCTTGCGAAACACGGGTTCGTGGAAATCGGTCGGGCGGAAGGAACGTGGCAGGTCGGCGAAGAGCTGTGTGACAGCGTCTATCTGAAACTTGCGCTCTAAATGTCCTGCGTCAGGCGTCCATAAAGCTCTGGCCTTCGGTCACGGAAGAAGCCGAATGCCGCGCGGTGCCGCTTGGCCGCTGCAAGATCGAGTTCGGCCACCAGCACCCCGGTTTCATCCTTGCCGAACTCGGCAATCATGTCGCCACGTTCATCGCAGATGAAACTATGGCCATAGAATATCTGGCCATGTTCGTTGCCGATGCGGTTGGAAGCAATGACCGGGACGACGTTGCTCACGGCATGGCCGGTCATCGCCCGGCGCCACAAGCGCGAGGTATCGAGTTCGAGATCGTGCGGTTCGGTTCCGATCGCGGTCGGGTAGAACAAAAGGTCGGCGCCCATCAGCATCATCGCGCGCGCGGCTTCGGGATACCATTGGTCCCAACAGATGCCGACACCCAGCGTCGTCTTGTCGGGTCCGGGCCATACCTTGAAGCCGGTATTACCGGGGCGGAAATAGAATTTCTCTTCGTACCCCGGGCCGTCGGGGATGTGGCTCTTGCGATAAACTCCGGCGACTTTCCCGTCGGGGCCGATCATCGCCAGGCTATTGTAATGGTGCGGCCCGTCAGCTTCGAAAAAGCTGGTCGGGATGAATACCCCGAGATCGCTAGCCAATTTTTGCATCGCGGTGACGCTAGGGTGATCCGCGGTTGGCCGTGCGGTGGCGAATTGCCCTTCGTCCTCAACTCGGCAGAAATAGGGGCCTTCGAACAATTCGGGCGGAAGGATGACCTTCGCGCCCTTGGCGGCGGCTTCGCGCACCAGTTCGGAAACGGCGCGGATATTCTCTCCGGCATCTTCGCCGAATGCGAGCTGGAGTGCAGCGACGGTAATCTTGGTCATCTGGGCACCTGCTGGGAAACGCAGTGGAACGAACCGCCGCCGGTCAGGACGTGGTCGGCACGAAGGCCGACCGCGCGGCGCGACGGGAACAGTTGCTGGATAGCGGCGACTGCGGCAGCATCGTTGGGCGCGCCATATTGCGGCACTACGACCGCAGCATTGCCGATGTAAAAATTCATATAGCTCGCCGGAATAATCTCCCCCTCGCGCACCACCTTGCCGGGTGAGGGGATCGTCACGACATCCAGCCCGGCATCGGCAAGGCGGCGTGCGGCGTCGGCGAACACCGCCGCATTGGGGTCATCTCCGCCGGCCGCGGTCGGGATTGCAACGGTCCCCTTGCTGATGAACCGCGCGAGGTTGTCGACATGGCCGTCGGTGTGATCGTTCGCCAAGCCCTCGCCAAGCCAGACGATGCGCGAATAGCCAAGGTCGCGGCCAAGCGCCTCCTCGACCGCTGCGCGGTCCATCGCAGGGTTGCGGTTGGGGTTGAGCAAGCATTGCTCGGTAGTCACCACCACGCCAGTCCCATCGCCATCGATCGCGCCGCCTTCGAGGATCCAGTCACAGGCGCTGACGGGTAGGGATGCGGCAGCGGCCAACCGCGCCCCAATGTCGTCATCGCCGTCGAGTTCATATTTCCCGCCCCAGCCGTTGAACGCGAAATTAGAAGCGCTGCGCGCCGCTCCGCTGCCCAGCACAATCGCGCCAGTGTCGCGCAGCCAGATGTCGCCGAACGGCTCGACAATCACAGCGGCAAACGGGGCAAGCGTGCGTGCACGCTCTGCAGCAAGCTCGTCGGCGGCGACCAGGCGCACTTCTTCGCCGGCACCGTCGGCGTGGATTGCGGCAGCAAAGGCCGCGACCTCTTCCTGCGCGGTCGCCAGGTCTTCGAGCCACAATTCGGGGTCGGACGGGAAGCCAATCCACACGGCCTCGTGCGGGGCCCATTCGGCAAGGGGAGGGGCGATCATGGGAAGGCGCGCTACCAGTCAAAGCGGCGCAGGCCAAGCAGCCTGCTTAAAGGGCTTGAAATCCGAGGTAAAATGTTGAGGCTAAGTCCTTGCCGAGTTATGTATTCACACTCCGGGGGGAATGTTCGTGTATAGTAAACTGCTTAGCGGTATCGCGTTTGCCGCTCTTGCCTGTTCGTCCAGCGCCTTTGCCCAAATCCACTCGCTAGACCAGGACGCCAAGGCGTTTGGTGCGCGCCGCGCAGCCGCGAGTGTTCGCCTTTCGCCCGACGGCAACAAATTGCTCTACCTGACCCCCGGTCCCGGCACCGAAACCGCGGCGGTGATTACCGATCTTGCTACCGGCCAAAGCAACATCCTCGTCAGGACCGACGGGGACCCGGAATCGCTGTCCGGGTGTGACTGGGCGGCAATGAACCGGGTGGTGTGCAAGATCTACGCGATCGTCGATACGATCGGCTACATGGTTCCGATTACCCGGACGATTTCGATGGACCTTAAAGGCGAGAAACCCCAGCTTCTCGGCCGTCCTGCAAAGCCAAGCGATACCGAACTGCGCTTTTCCGACGGTACGATCATCGATTGGCGCGATTCGCGCGACGGCAAGGTGTTGATGATCCGCGAATTCATTCCCGATGTAAGCGGGGCGATTTCCGCGAACAAGGAAGGCCTGGGCGTCGAACTGGTCGACACACTTACCGGCAAGGGCCAACTGGTCGAGCCGCCCAACCCCAATGCTTCGGGCTATATGACCGATTATCGCGGAAACGTCCGCTTGATGAGCGTGCGCGAGCGCCGCGGCAGTGATTACACGGGAAAAATCAAGTATTTTTACCGTCCGGACGGGTCGAAGCGCTGGGCGGAACTAGCGTCTTACAAGAAGGAAGGGTTCACCCCGCTGGCGATCGATCCGACGATCAACGCGCTTTACGCTGCGAAAGAGAAAGATGGTCGTGACGCGCTTTACCGGATCGCGCTCGACGGGTCGGGCCAACAGACCATGGTCGTCGAAGACAAGAATTACGACATCGAAGACGTTGTCCAAGACAGCGCCAGCAAGAAGGTGATCGGTTACCAGGTCGCTGGAGAACGCACTGATACGGTATATTTCGATCCTGAGTTCAAGGGCATTGCTGCAGGGCTGTCGCGCGCACTTCCCGGCGCGCCGCAAATCTCGTTCGTCGACATCACGCCGGACGGACGCAAACTGTTGATTGTTGCCGCGGCCGACACGGATCCGGGCAAATATTACATCTATGACAAGATCAGTCATGCGCTTGAGCCCACCTTGTCAGTGAGCCCGCAGCTCGACGGCTACAAGCTCGCCGAGATGAAGATGGTCCAAGCAACGATGGCCGACGGCGCAACCATCCCGGTTTATCTCACGCTGCCGCCTGGCAAGGATGCAAAGAACCTTCCTGCCATTGTAATGCCGCATGGCGGGCCGAACGCACGCGATTATTGGGGGTTCGACTGGCTAAGCCAGTTCTTCGCCCAGCGCGGATATGCGGTAATCCAGCCGCAATATCGCGGGTCGACCGGTTTTGGAAACGATCACCATAACGAAAATGCGATCAAGAACTGGCGGCAGGCAATGAGTGACGTCGCCGACTCCGTCCGCTGGCTGAGCAAGCAAGGGATCAGCGATCCTAGCCGCTTCGCGATCTTTGGATGGTCCTACGGCGGCTATTCGGCGCTTCAGTCGGCAGCCGTAAATCCCGAGCTATACAAAGCAGTGATTGCGGTGGCCCCAGTGACCGACTTCACGCTGTTGAAGCAGGACTATGGCAATAACACGATGATCACTGACATGGTCGGGCAGGGAGCCGAAGTCATGGCGGGATCGCCGCTTCGCAACGCGGACAAGATCAAAGCTCCCGTGCTGCTGTTCCACGGCACCACCGACGTCAATGTCGGAGTCACCCATTCCGATAAGATGGCCGGTGCGCTGAAGGGCAAGACCCTAGTCGAATATGTCCGCTACGAAGGTCTCGACCATCAGCTTCCAAGCGACGTGGCACGCGCCGAGATGCTGACCAAGTCGGCGCAGCTGCTCGAGCGGACGATCGGTCACTAGGCCGCGCGAACGACGCAAACGAAAAGGGCGGCCCGGGATGACCGGACCGCCCTTTTTCATGTCGTCGGCTGATTAGGGATCAGCGCGAGTAGAATTCGATCACCAGATTCGGCTCCATGCGCACCGGATAGGGCACTTCATCGAGCTTGGGGACGCGGGTGAAGGTAACCTTCGAGTTGCCGTCCGGAACCACGTAATCGGGGATATCGCGTTCAGCCAGGCCCTGCGCTTCGATGACCAGTGCCATTTCCTGCGCCTTCGAGCCGAGTTCGATCACGTCGTTGACGTCGATCCGGCGGCTGGCGACGTTGCACTTGCCGCCGTTGACCAGGACGTGGCCATGGCTGACCAGCTGGCGCGCGGCCCAGATCGTCGGGGCGAACTTGGCGCGATAGACCACCATGTCGAGGCGGCGCTCAAGCAGACCGATGAGGTTCTGCGAGGCGTCGCCCTTCATCTTGGACGCTTCCTGGTATGTGCGCTTGAACTGCTTTTCGGTGACGTCGCCGTAATAGCCCTTGAGCTTCTGCTTGGCGCGAAGCTGCAGGCCGAAATCGCTCATCTTGCCCTTGCGGCGCTGGCCATGCTGGCCGGGGCCATATTCGCGGCGGTTGACCGGGCTCTTCGGGCGACCGAAGACGTTCTCGCCCATGCGGCGATCGAGTTTATACTTGGCGCTTGAGCGCTTAGACATCGTTGTTACTCCAATTTGCTTCGTGCGTGTCCGGACCGCACCGGCCAGCCATATAGCTGGACGCGATCACCGCTTCACCGGACGTGCGGGATCAATTGCGAGCCGCGCCCCTAGGCGAACGGTCGCCTGAGGTCAAGAAGCGGGGCGCTGGCTGCGGCCATGCGCGCGGATGAAACGTTCGGGGTCGCAGGTTTCCCATTCGCCGGCGCGCTTGGCGGCGATCGCGGCATCGGATTCATCCTTGGTACGGCAGTCCGGGATCTTGGGCGGGATCAGGAACATCCCGGTAACCGGTGTCTGGCCGCGAACCTGCTCACGCTCCGCAAGCTGGCCGACCCCGGGGCCGATCGACGGTCCTGCGGCGAGGAACAGTAACAGGCCACTGATCATCACATCCTCCTTTATGCCCCCAGAGTCGAATGCGTTGATAATTATGCGCTTTTGCTTGCCGCCGCGCAATCAGCGCGGGCGCGCCGGTCCAATCAGCGCGCGAATGATGCCGCGGACCGCCTTGACCTCGCGGCTCGACCAACCGGTCTTGGTGAAAATTGTGCGGATCGTGTTGCGAGTAGCCTGCGCGCGGCTGGGCGGATGGAAATAGCCCTTGGCGACCAGCGCTTCATCCAGTTGCGTGATCATTCCCTCGACTTCGCCAAGCGAGGCCTGCTGTTCCGCTTCCTTGACGGTCGGCTGGGCAAGCGTGGCCGTGCGCGACCATTCGTATGCCAGCAGGATAACCGCCTGGGCGAGGTTGAGGCTGCCAAAGTCGGGATTGATCGGGACGGTGACGATCTTGTGCGCAAGCGCGACATCTTCCGTCTCAAGCCCCGATCGTTCGGGGCCGAACAGGATTGCGGTGCGTCCACCGTAGCCAGCGATCGCTCTTGCCATCTCCTGCGGGCCGACGACGTCCATTACGAGGTCGCGGCGGCGCACGGTCGAGGCGTAGACGAGGCTGCAATCCGCGACCGCGTCCGCGACGGTATCGAACAGTGCCGCATGTTCGAGGACCATATCGGCGCCCGAGGCAGCGGGTCCGGCTTCGGGATTGGGCCAGCCGTCGCGCGGGGCGACGATCCGCATTTCGGTGAGCCCGAAGTTGAGCATCGCCCGCGCTGCCTTGCCGATATTCTGTCCTAGTTGCGGACGAACCAGGACAATAACCGGAGCGCTAATTCCCATCGCCGACACTGCCGGCGATTTCGGCAAAGTCGCCGGGCTCACTAAAATCCTTGTAGACCGACGCAAAGCGAATGTACGCGACCTGGTCGAGCGCCTTTAATGAGTCCATGACAGCCTCGCCGATCGCGGTTGCAGTGACTTCGTCGCCGCGCGTTTCGAGCTGTCGCTGGATCGAGCTTACCAGGCGGTCGATGCGTTCGGAATCGACACCGCGTTTGCGGCACGCAACAGTTATCGAACTGGCAATCTTTTCGCGGTCGAACGATTCCTTCTGACCGTCTTTCTTGACCACCGTAAGTTCGCGCAATTGCACCCGTTCAAAGGTTGTAAACCGGGCTCCGCAGGTCTCGCACTGGCGACGCCGGCGGATCGCCGCGCCATCCTCGCTAGGACGCGAATCCTTTACCTGGCTGTTGTCACCGGCACAGAACGGACAGCGCACGCTTAAGCCTATCCCTCGTAGATCGGGAAGCGCGCGCAAAGTTCGCGGACGCGCACGTTGACCCCGGCCTCGACGTCGTCATTACCCTCCAGCCCGTTGTCCTGAAGTCCATCGAGGACATCTGCGACCATGTCCGCGATCGCCACGAACTCGGCCTCGCCGAAGCCGCGCGTGGTGCCGGCGGGCGAACCAATGCGGATCCCGCTGGTCTTCATCGGTGGCAGCGGATCGAACGGAACGCCGTTCTTGTTGCAGGTAATCCCGGAGCGCTCGAGGCTCTCGTCGGCGTCCTTGCCGGTGAGGCCCAGCGGACGCAGGTCGACCAGCGCCAGATGTGTATCCGTTCCGCCCGCGACCAGGTCGGCGCCGCGTTCCTTGAGTTGATTCGCCATGACCTGGGCATTGCGGATGACCGCCTTTGCATAATCCTTGAATTCGGGCTTCAAGGCTTCGCCAAATGCCACCGCCTTGGCGGCAATGACGTGCATCAGCGGACCGCCCTGGAGACCGGGGAAGACCGCCGAGTTGATCTTCTTGGCAATTGCTTCGTCATCGGTCAGCACCATTCCCCCGCGCGGGCCGCGAAGCGTCTTGTGGGTCGTGGTCGTGACGACATGCGCGTGGCCGAAAGGTGAGGGGTGTTGGCCCGCAGCGACCAGCCCGGCGAAATGCGCCATGTCGACCATCAGCAATGCCCCCACTTCGTCCGCGATCTTTCGGAATCGCGCAAAATCGATGTGTCGGGGATAGGCCGATCCACCGGCGATGATCAGTTTGGGGCTGTGCTCCTTTGCGAGCCGTTCGACTTGATCGAAATCGATCAGGTGATCGTCTTCGCGCACTCCGTACTGGACCGCGTCGAACCATTTGCCCGATTGGGCCGGCGGAGCGCCGTGGGTAAGATGCCCACCGGCATCAAGGCTCATCCCCATGATCGTCTCGCCGGGCTTCAATAGCGCCAGCATCACCGCGCCATTGGCCTGCGCGCCGCTGTGCGGCTGGACATTGGCAAAGCCACAGCCGAACAGCTGTTTGGCGCGTTCGATCGCAAGGCTTTCGACCGTGTCGGACGGCGCGCAGCCCTGGTAATAGCGGCGGCCCGGATAGCCTTCGGCATATTTATTGGTCAGTACCGAGCCTTGCGCTTCAAGTACCGCGCGGCTGACGATATTCTCGGACGCGATCAACTCGATCTGGGTCTGCTCACGGGTAAGCTCGGCGTCGATGCCCGCTTTCACGGCGTCATCGCAATCGGCAAGCGCGGCGCTGAAAAAGCCTTCCGGCACGGCGTAACGGGTGCTGATCTTGCTGTCGGCGTCGGCCATCAGGCGGGGTCCTCCTGGCAGGTCTTGAGCATGTCGACACGGCGCTGGTGGCGACCGCCCTCGAAAGCGGTGGAAAGAAACGCGGCTACGCAGGCCTTCGCAAGCTCGATCCCGGTCAGCCGCCCGCCCAGTGCAAGCACGTTGGCATCGTTGTGCTGGCGCGCAAGCGCCGCCGAAAACGGTTCATTGACCAGCGCGCAGCGACATGCCGGATTGCGGTTGACGGCGATCGAAATGCCGATGCCCGATCCGCACACCGCGATCCCGCGCTCAGCCTCGCCGGAAGCGATGACTCGAGCGAGGCGCGCTCCGAAATCGGGATAATCGACACTCTCGTGCCCGTGGGTACCAAGGTCGGCCACCTCATGGCCGTCGTCCTTGAGCCATGCGCCAAGTTGGTCTTTGAGGTCAACTCCGGCATGGTCGGCGGAAAGAGCGATTTTCATGATGGTCAGTCCTAGGCGGGGTGCGCGGGATTCGCCACCCCTCTAGCCACCTCGGCGCTTGCCGGATCAGGTGAAATATTGGGCGGACTTCGGGTTTCGATGCGGACAGCCGGGCCAGCAGCACGGGCGGCGCTTGCCCGCTTTCACTTCCTCTTCCAGGCGCTCACGATGCTTGGCGCGGGTCTTCGCCGTCTTGACGGTCGTCGTCCAGCAAATCCATTCGTTGCGGCCAAGGTCGGTAAGGGCGTCCCATTTCGCCTTTAACGCGGGGTCCGCGTCCAACAGCGCGGCAATATCATCGGGCAAGGAATGGCGGAAATCCTCCGAAACGTAGAGTCTTTCCTTCGTCGCCACGGCTTAGGCGGCCCGAACAGCCTGCACATCCATGCGACCCCAGATTTCCAGAAGCGCACCGGTCAGCTCGTCCATCATCGGCTCACTGTGCTGCGGTCCGGGCGTGAAGCGCAGGCGCTCGGTGCCGCGGGGCACTGTCGGATAGTTTATTGGCTGAACGTACAATCCGTATTCGGCGAGCAGGATGTCGCTGATCTTCTTGGCCTTGACCGGGCATCCGACCAGCAAGGGAACGATGTGCGTGTCGCTGGGCATCAGCGGCAGACCCGCGCCAGCGAACTTGCCCTTGAGCAGTGCGGCGGCCTTTTGCTGGCCCTGCCGCTCCGTGCTCGATTGCTTCAGGTGGCGAACAGAGGCCAGCGCGCCAGCGACCAGCACCGGTGACAAGGACGTGGTGAAAATGAACCCCGGCGCGTAGCTTCGGATGCAATCGATGATCATCTTCGAAGCGGCGACATAGCCGCCCATTACGCCGAACGCCTTGCCCAATGTGCCCTCGATCAGGGTCACTCGCTCGGCGACACCGTCCCGCTCCGAGATTCCGCCGCCACGGGCGCCGTACATTCCGACCGCGTGCACTTCATCAAGATAGGTCAGGGCACCAAACCTGTCGGCAAGGTCGCAGATCGCGGCAATCGGCGCGATGTCGCCGTCCATCGAATAAACACTCTCGAAAGCGATCAGCTTGGGGGTGTCCTCGGGAACGTCGGCCAGCAATTGTTCGAGATGGTCGAGATCGTTGTGGCGAAACACGCGCTTTTCGCAGCCCGAATTCTTGATTCCGGCAATCATCGAGGCGTGATTGAGTTCATCCGAAAAGATGATGCAGCCCGGAAGAAGCTTGCCCAGAGTCGACAGCGCCGCCTCGTTCGACACGTATCCGGACGTGAACAGCAGCGCCCCTTCCTTGCCGTGAAGGTCGGCAAGCTCGGCCTCCAGTTCGACGTGGAGGTGCGTGTTGCCGCCGATATTCCGGGTCCCGCCAGAGCCCGCACCAACCTCGCGCAGGGCTTGCTCCATCGCTTCGATCACGACGTCATGCTGGCCCATGCAAAGGTAATCGTTCGAGCACCAGACGGTGATCGGCTTTGGTCCGTTGCCACCGAAACAGCGCGCATTGGGGTACTGCCCCTTGGTACGCAGGATATCGATGAAAACGCGGTAGCGACCTTCATCGTGAAGGCGATCAATCGCTTGTCGAAAGATGGCGTCGTAGTTCACTCGTTCCTCGCTCGAGCGGCCTCTTAGCGAACCAACTGGAAAAATTCCAACCCCCAGACCGATTAAGCCTCGGGCATTTCGACGACCTGGATTTCCCCCAGGCCATAGCGCCGAAGGGCGCGGGCCAGCCCTGGGCGTGGCTGGGCGGTGAAAACGCCGATGCCGGTCGGGGCGATCCTTGGCCATTGCTGGCCGCGGGTAAGATAGGCGACCCGCAAAGCAATTCCGGCACTTCCGTCGACTTGCCTGACCCCCGGCCATGCCGCCGCAATTTCCGCCGCGAGCAAGGGAAAATGGGTGCACGAAAGGACCAGGGTGTCGATTGCCTCGGCCCCCGGCGCGGCGCGCATCGGAGCGAGTGCTGCGGCGACGTCGTCGATTGAGATTGGTTCGCCGGCAATTTTGCGTTCGGCAAGCTCGACCAGCTCGGGCGAACCGTGCCGCACAAGCGTACAATCCCCTGCGAACTTGCCTGCCAGGTCATCGACATAAGGCTGGCGTACGGTCGCTTCGGTCCCCAACACCCCGATCACCCGGCTGCGCGATTGCTCAGCGGCAGGCTTGATTGCCGGAACCGTGCCGACGACCGGAATGTCGAGGTTAGCGCGCGCATGGTCGAGCGCGATGGTGCTTGCGGTATTACAGGCGATAACCACCAGTCTCGGGTTGAACAGGTCGCGCAAGCGAGCGAGCAGGACGGGCACCCGCTGCGCCAGGTCCTCCTCGGATTTGGTGCCATAGGGAAAGCCCGCGCTGTCGGCGGCATAGACGATTGGCGCGTTGGGAAGCGCCTTTCGGATTTCGGCAAGGACGGAAAGTCCACCGACGCCGGAATCGAATATCAGGATCGGTGCATCGGGGTCCATCGCTGCACCCATGGCGCGCCTCAATGCATGTCGCAAGTTGCGCGCGCCCACTCTTTTGCTAACACCATCAACGATGACCCGAGCGATGATCTTCTCGCTGGCGCTTGGCTACCTCCTCGGTTCGATACCGTGGGGCCTGTTATTGACTCGCCTCGCGGGCAAGGGCGATCTTCGCGAGATCGGCTCGGGAAATATCGGCGCGACCAATGTCCTTCGCACCGGAGCAAAAGGCCTTGCCGCACTGACCCTCTTGCTCGACGCCGTGAAAGGGGCCGCTGCGGTCATCCTGGCGCGGGCGCTGTGGGGTGAGGGCAATGATATTTTCGCCGCGGTCGGCGCAATGCTTGGCCACCTGTATCCGGTGTGGCTTGGTTTTCGCGGCGGCAAGGGGGTCGCGACGTTCGCGGGCATCCTCATTCCCATCCTGCCCATTGCCGCTGCAATCTATGCCGCGACGTGGATACTCCTGCTGCTGACGATCCGAATCTCGTCGGTTGCCGGAATCATGGCCGCGATTACCGCGCCGATCGTCGCTCTGGTGTCGAAGCGCGACGACCTATTCCCGATGCTGCTCGGACTTGCGATTCTCGTGCTGTGGAAACACCGCGAGAATATCGTGCGCCTGTTGAAAGGCACTGAGCCACGCGTCGGGACAACCGGGGGTTGAGCAGAGAGCTGGTACATCGCTTGCGACTGGTGCGCACGCCCGGCATCGGGCCGATCACCTATCGCCAGCTGGTCGCCCGCTTCGGCAACGCCGAGGAAGCGATCGCTGCACTTCCCGACCTTGCCCGTCGCGGCGGCGGAAAGGTCCCCAAAATCACCGATCCCGGCGATGCAGAACGCGAAATCGCGCGGGTCACCAAGATCGGCGCGCGCTACCTGGCCGTGGAATCCCGCGATTATCCGCCATTGCTTGCTCGGATGGACGATGCGCCCCCACTGTTGATTGCCATCGGTGATGGGCGCCTTGTTGAGCGTCCGGCAGTGGCAATGGTCGGTGCGCGCAATGCCAGTGCCGCCGCGTGCCGCTTTGCGCGTGGCCTTGCCCGGCAGTTGGGTGATGAGGGGGTGGTTGTCGTATCAGGACTGGCGCGCGGGATCGATGCCGCGGCCCACGATGGGGCGATGGAAAGCGGAACCATTGGCTGCGCCGCAGGCGGGGTCGACGTCTTTTACCCACCCGAAAACGAGGCCCGCCAGCGGCGCATGTTCGAGATCGGCTTGGTGGTTAGCGAGCGTCCGCCCGGCTACCCCCCGACCGCGCGCGACTTTCCCCGGCGCAACCGGATTATTGCCGGGATTGCCAGCGGAACGGTGGTGGTCGAAGCCGCGCCGCGTTCGGGTTCGCTGATCACCGCTCGGCTTGCAACCGAAGCCGGACGCGAGGTGATGGCGGTGCCCGGTTCGCCGCTCGATCCTCGGGCAAGGGGTTGTAACCAACTGATTCGCGATGGGGCGACGCTCGTACAGAGTGCTGCGGACGTGATCGAGGCACTCAGTCCATCGTCGGTTGCGCGCGTGGCGGAGCCTGAAACCCGCGAATTCGTTACCGAAGCAGACAATGATCCCGCTGCCCGTGCCCGGGTCGAGGCGCTACTTGGTCCGGTTGCGGTGAACGTTGACGAACTGGTGCGCCAATCGGGTTCATCGCCCGGTGACGTTCACCTTGCGCTGCTGGAACTGGACCTTGGCGGTCGGCTTGAGCGTCACGCCGGGGGAAGAGTCAGTTTGAGAACCGCTTGACGAGGTCAAAATCCCGGCCCCAATTTCGCGCGTACACGTAAGAGGTCCAAAAAACTTGAAACTGGTCGTCGTCGAATCGCCTGCCAAGGCGAAAACAATCGAGCAATATCTGGGTCCGGGGCACAAGGTGCTTGCGAGCTTCGGTCACGTCCGCGATCTGCCGCCCAAGGACGGGTCGGTAGATCCTGACAAGGATTTCACCATGCTGTGGCAGGTCTCGCCCGACCGGGCAAAGCAGCTGAAGTCGATTACGGACGCGGCAAAGAGCGCCGACGCGCTCATTCTTGCAACCGACCCTGATCGCGAGGGGGAGGCGATCAGCTGGCACGTGCAGGAATTCTTGCGCTCGAAGAAAGCGCTTCCCAAGAGTGTCGAGCGGGTGACATTTAACGCCATCACCAAGTCGGCGGTGACCGAGGCGATGGCGCATCCGCGCGAACTCGATGAGGATCTGATCGACGCCTACCGCGCGCGCCGTGCGCTCGATTACCTGGTCGGTTTCACACTCTCGCCGATCCTGTGGCGCAAGCTACCCGGCGCCAAGAGTGCGGGCAGGGTCCAGTCGGTTGCATTGCGCCTGATCGTCGATCGCGAACGCGACATCGAACTGTTCAAGCCGCGGGAATACTGGCAGGTCGCCGCCACCTTCGAGGCGGACGGACAGGCGTTTACCGCGCGACTGGTCAGTTTCGATGGGCAGAAAATCGACCGGCTGACAATCGGCACTGGTAGCGAAGCCAATGCCGCCAAATCCGCGATCGAGGCCGGGCATTTCACGGTAAGGTCGGTCGAAACCAAACCGTTCGCAAAGAACCCGCCGCCGCCGTTCACCACCTCGACCCTGCAGCAGGAAGCCGCGCGCAAGCTGGGATTCGCGGCAAGCCACACGATGCGCGTCGCGCAAGGGCTCTACGAGGCGGGGCGGATCACCTACATGCGGACCGACGGCGTGGATATGGCCGGCGAAGCGGTGAGCGCAGCGCGCCGCGCGATCGCCGACCGCTACGACCCGGGCTATGTCCCGGACAAGCCGCGGGTTTATACCAGCAAGGCGAAAAACGCACAGGAAGCGCATGAGGCAATCCGCCCGACCGATTTTGCGCGCCCCTCTGGCGGAAGCGACGATGCCGCGCGGCTTTACGAGCTAATTCATAACCGGGCACTCGCAAGCCAGATGGCCTCGGCGCGCCTTGAACGGACCAGTGTCGAACTTGCCGACGGTGCTGGCCGCGTTGTCCTTCGGGCGACCGGCCAGGTGGTGATCTTTCCTGGCTTCATGGCGCTCTACGACGAGGGGCGGGACGATGCCGAAAGTGACGATGGCGGGCGGATGCCCAATCTTCGCGAAGGCGACGCACCGGCCAGGACCGGGGTCGAGGCGAGCCAGCATTTCACTCAGCCGCCGCCGCGTTTCTCCGAAGCGTCCTTGGTCAAGCGGCTCGAGGAACTGGGGATTGGAAGGCCATCGACCTACGCTTCGATCCTCCAGACCCTCAAGGACCGCGAATATGTCCGGGTCGAGAAGAACCGCTTTATCCCGGAGGAAAGCGGGCGTCTTGTTACCGCATTCCTGGAGCGCTTCTTCGAACGCTACGTCAATTTCGATTATACCGCCGAACTGGAGGAAGAGCTCGATGACGTATCGGGCGGCCGGATGGCGTGGCTAAAGCTGCTTGAGGACTTTTGGCGCGATTTCAAACCCAAGGCTGGCGAGGTGATGGACTCCAAGCCCTCGGAGATTACCGAGGCGCTCGATGAATTTCTCTCGCCGTGGCTATTCCCGGACAAGGGTGACGGGGCGGACCCGCGATTATGCCCATTGTGCGGCAACGGGCGATTGTCGCTTCGCGGTGGGCGCTTTGGTGCGTTCATCGCCTGCTCCAATTACCCCGAGTGCAAGTTCACCCGCCAGCTTGGCGGTCCCGAGCAGGGAGGCGATGCACCAGCCGAGCTTGGGAACGGAATCGAGCTCAAGACCGGGCGCTTCGGACCTTATCTTGAACGCGAGGGCAAGCGTGCGTCGCTGCCCAAGGACGTGCCGCAGTCCGATCTGACCACCGACTTGGCCGAGCAATTGCTCGCGCTGCCGCGCGAAATCGGGCCGCATCCGGAAACCGGCCACATGATTACCGCCTCGATCGGGCGCTACGGCCCCTATCTCGCGCATGATGGCAAATATGCGAAATTGCGCACGACTGCAGAAGTGCTGGAAACCGGCATGAATGCGGCGGTCGCCAAGCTTGCCGACGCTGCCAACCGCAAGCCTGGCCAGCGTGGTGGTCGCGAACCGATAGCGACGCTTGGCAAGCATCCGGGGACGGAGGGGGAAATCAAGGTGATGGAAGGCCGCTACGGCCCCTACGTGACCGATGGCGCAACCAATGCGACGCTTCCGCGCGGAAGCGAGCCGACGACGCTGACCCTTGAAGAAGCAATCAAGCTGATCGATGAGCGCTCGGCCAAGGGCCCGGCCAAGAAGAAGGGCCGCAAGGCGCCAGCCAAGAAGAAGAAAGTGGCCAAGAAGTGATCACGATCGACCTGCAGCGCCTGCCCCATGGCGAGGGTTTGCCACTGCCGGGATATGCGACCGAGGGCGCAGCCGGCATGGATGTGGTCGCGGCCGAGAATCTGGTGCTTGAACCGGGCCAGCGGCACGCGGTCGCAACCGGCTTCGCGATCGCAATTCCCGCGGGATACGAAGTTCAGGTGCGGCCGCGCTCTGGTTTGGCGTTCAAGCACGGTATTACCTGCCTCAACACGCCCGGGACGATTGACGAGGATTATCGCGGCGAGGTGAAAATCATCCTCGCC
The DNA here is from genome assembly GCA_963703115.1 of uncultured Alphaproteobacteria bacterium. Lineage (GTDB taxonomy): Bacteria > Pseudomonadota > Alphaproteobacteria > Sphingomonadales > Sphingomonadaceae > Sphingomicrobium. Next base: position 1,322,390 of record OY969788.1, on the reverse strand, counting down.
AACCTCGGAAGTGAACCGTTCGCGGTCAAGCGCGGTGAACGCATCGCCCAACTGGTTCCGGCACCGGTCCTCAAAGCTGCCTTCGCCGAGGTTTCAAACCTTAGTGAAACGGGGCGCGGGGCAGGGGGCTTTGGAAGCACCGGTCGGTGAATTTAAGCGACCTGGAATTGGATTATTATGCGCGGCATATCGTCCTGCCGCAGGTTGGCGGGGTTGGCCAAAAGGCGCTCAATGCCGCGCGTGTCGCAATGGTTGGCGCTGGCGGCATCGGCAGTGCGGCGCTGCCCGCGCTTTCGGGTGCGGGGGTTGGCCACATCACGATTATCGACTGCGATACGATTGGCACCTCCAACCTTCACCGCCAGCCGCTGTTCGAATCCCGGGACGTCGGCAAGTCCAAGGCTGGAGTTGCTGCCAGCTTCGCAAAGGCGCGCAACCCGCACATCGTCGTCCAATCGGTCGAGGCGAAGGTGGCCGGCGGCAATGCGCGCGACCTTTTTGCAGGGCACGACCTCGTCGTCGACGGAAGCGATAATTTCGCCACCCGGCTTGCAGTTAGCGATGCGTGCGTCGTGCTTGGCATTCCGCTGATCAGCGCTGCGGCGATACAGTTTCAGGCGCAGGTCGGCCTGTGGCGCGGGCGCCCGTGCTACCGCTGCTTTGTCGGCGATGCATTCGATGCGGAGGATTGCGACACCTGCGCCGATGTCGGGGTAATGGGCGCGCTTACCGGCACTGCTGGTAATTTTGCAGCGATGCTCGCAATCAATTTCCTGGTCGGTATTGGCCCCGACCAGTCGGGCAAGGTCCATATCTTCGATGGCGAAAAACTGGTTTGGCGGACGATGACGATCCCCCCCGACCAAAGCTGCCCGACTTGTTCAGCCTAGGGTCGATGCAATCCGTTCGACCAAGCGCCGTGCGACCTCTTCCTTCGAGGCCTGGGGCCAGTCCTCGACCCTGTCTGCACTGATCAGGTGGACGACATTGTCTTCGCCGCCCATCACCGAACCCGACACGTCGTTAGCGACAATCCAGTCACAGCCCTTCCGGGCGAGTTTTGCGGTGGCGTAAGCGACGACCTCATTGGTTTCGGCGGCGAAACCCACCAGAAGGGCCGGACGCTGCGGGCTTACCGCTAGATCGGCGAGGATGTCGGGTGTGGGGACAAAGCGAAGCTCTGGCGGTCCGTCGGCCTTTTTCATTTTGGACGATGCTGGATCGACCCGCCAGTCGGCAACTGCAGCAACCAGGATCGCTGCATCGGCGGGAAGCGCGGCTTCCACCGCATCGCGCATTTCACTTGCAGTCTCGACATCAATTCGGGCAACTCGGTCGGGCGTTCCAAGGCATACCGGGCCAGCGATCAGGGTTACGCGCGCACCTGCTGCGGCCGCCGCGCGAGCGATCGCGAACCCCTGTTTTCCGCTCGATCGATTGGCAATCACCCGAACCGGGTCGATCGGTTCCCAGGTTGGGCCCGCGGTAACGATGACATGGCGGCCCGACAGCGACAGATCAGCCAAACAGGCCCTCGCCTTCCAGATAGTCGAAAATGTCCTGCGGTTCAGACAAGCGCCCGGGGCCAAATTCGCCGCACGCCATGTCGCCTTGCGCGGGCTCGATTACGCGGATCCCGTCGTCGACGAGTTGCTGGACGTTACGGCCGGTCGCCGCGTGGAGCCACATCTTCACATTCATTGCCGGGGCCACCACCACCGGCTTGTCGGTTGCAAGCAGCAAGGTCGTCGCAAGATCGTCGCAATGTCCGCCCGCCATCTTGGCAAGAAGGTCTGCGGTGGCAGGGCAGACCAACACGAAGTCGGCGGCGCGCGACAGCTGGATATGGCCGATCTCGACCTCGTCCTTGAGATCCCAAAGGCTGGTGTGGACCTGCGCGCCGGCAAGTGCACCAAGGCTCATCGGAGTGACGAACTTCGCGCCTGCGTCGGTCAGCACCGGAACGACCTCATGCCCCGCCTTTTTCAAGAGGCGCACGAGCTCAAGGCTTTTGTAGGCGGCAATTCCGCCACCGACGATCAGGAGGACGCGAGCCATCGCCGCTGACTAGCGCTTATTGTGCCTTCAAGTCGAGCCGCTCGAACACTTCGGCCTCGATCAGGGCGAAGGGAAGGATGTCGCTTGCCCACACTGCCTGAAGGGTCTTTCCAAGGTCGAAGCTCTTGCCCTGCATCTCGGCGGCGTGGCTGACATCGGCGATCAGCTTATCAAGCTCAACCTTGCCGATTACATAGCTGGGCCCATAACCGGGCTGACGAGCGTAAAGCAGTTGCTCAAAGCCGATCAGGTCGCTGTTGGCGTCGGCCCAGCCGCGCGGGGTCCAGCGGGCGTGGAAGCGCGCGGCTTCGTCAAGCTCCATCTCCTGCGCCTGGACCTTGAGTGAGGCGAGGCCGCGCGCAGCACGCGCGGCGAGCATGATCCAGGTCAATTCCCGCCCTCTTGGCAAATTGTCATATAGGCCAAGGTGCATCGAAAGTTCTTCCATCGCCGTCGCTACGCCCTCCGACCGGTCTTCAAAAATGTTGAACAACGGGGCGCTGCGCCGGATCGGGCTGTCGTTGAGGGAGTTCTTGAGCCGCGCAAGTTCTGCCCAGTGGAACATGTGGGCATGAAGCGGAAGCGGGTCGGCCGACGTCACGTGGGTAAAGAAATTGCGGTCTTCGGGAGCGACATAGCCGACTGCCTGGGCAACCACCGCGGCGCGCAAGTCCTTTCGGTCAGGAATGACCCCCTTGGCGACCCACAGGTCGACAATCTCATTGGCTTTCGTTCGCGACATCGCAAGGAAGGCAGCCGGATCGACCGGGGTGTCGAGCGCCGGGAGGGTCGAATTCCTCGCTTCCTCAAGCTTCAAAGAGGCAATCGAACGATTGAGTTCTTGCTGAAGGATCGTCTTCTGCGCGTCGAAATCATAAGGTGAGAGGAGGACGTTCTTGAGCCACCAATTGTAATCTGCCTTGCCGACTCCGACCGGGCCGACGTGGCGCGGCGCTTCGGCCTTGACCCAGGCGCGGAAAGCCTCGGTCGCAGCACGCGCCTTGGCAATTGCATCGCGCAGCGCCGGCTTGGTGCCCGCAAGTGTGACTTTGCGAAATCCGCCCAAGTCGCGCACTTCCAGGCCATCGCCAAGCAAAGCGTCAAGCGCCGCGGACTGGCCGGCGAAACTGCGGTCGGCATAGACCCAGAAATCGTGCGCCGTGCTGGGCGCAAGGTTGGTCTTGGCGTCCTCTAGCAACGCGGGGATCGCGCCGATTTCCGCGGTCAGTTTTGCCTCGTCGGCTGCCGACAGCGGGAAGCGATATTGCCACAGCTCGATATACGGTTCTGCGAACGGTCCCTCGTGGGCGGGAACATCGCTCATTTCCGCGAACACGTTGGTGTAGAAATTGGGATCGCGGGCCCATGGCTTGAGCACGCGAAGGAAGAAATCGAGTCCGTTCATCTCGGCCTCGACGAGGCGGTAGTCATTGGCGTCGCGGATCGACCATCCCGTAGTATCGATCTTGGCAAGGCGTGCCTTGAACTCGCTCAGCCCGGCAGCCTTTTTCGCCATCGCCGCAGCGCTGTAATCCGGGCGTGCGTCGGTGATGGGCGGGTGGTTGAACGCTCGCCAATCATTGAACAACGCGACCAACTGTGGGTGGCCATCGGTACCCCGCGCTGAAACCGGCGCGGCAGCAAAAGTCATGGCAAGGACAAGGAACAAGGCAATGCGCTGCATAAGGGAACCTCCGGTAAGGACCGGGAGGGTATAGCAGTCAGCCTCTTACGCAAGCAGGATTGCAGCGGTAATCGCTGCGCCCGCCAAGCCGCCCAGCAAAGCGATCAGTCCGCCACGCCAAAGACTTGCGGTTTCGACGATTTCGACCTCGGCAAGGGGCGGGGCGGGGGGCGCGGCGCCCGGTTCGGGATAGGAAGCGTCGATCTTGTCGATCAGATGGGGGATCTTCTTGACCGCTCGGACCAGGTCGATGATCCGATCGGCGTAATAAGCCTCTGGCCCCAGTTCGGTGCGCATCCAGTCCTTGAGGAATGGCTCGGCGGTCTCCCACATGTTGATGTCGGGATTGAGCGTGGTCGCAACCCCCTCGTTCATCACCAGGCTTTTCTGTAACAGCAGCAGGTGCGGCTGGGTCGGCATGTCGAAATCGCGCGTGATCGAGAACAGGCTCTCGAGCATTCGGCCGACGCTGATTTCCTTGACTGGAAGGCCGCGGATCGGTTCGCCGGCTGCCCGCAGCGCAGTCGCGAACTCGTCGACATTATGGTGGCCCGGCACATATTGCGCTTCGAAGTGGATTTCGGCGACCCGGCGGTAATTGCCGGTGATCAGGCCATAGAGGATTTCGGCCAGCCACATCCGCGCCTGGCGGTTGATCCGCCCCATGATCCCAAAGTCGATCGCCGCAATCCGCCCGTCGGACAGCGCAAACAGGTTTCCGTGATGAAGATCGGCGTGAAAAAAGCCGTCGACGACTGCCTGGCGAAGGAAGGCGCGAACCGCGATTCCGGCCAGCGATGCGCAATCCTGGCCGGCGGCAATCAGCGCCTCGCGGTCGTTCAATTTGATCCCGTCGAGCCATTCCAGCGTCAAGACCCGTCGCGCGGTCCGCCGCCAGTCGATTTCCGGAACGTAATAGCCGGGTTCGGCGAGCATGTTCTCACGCAGTTCCGAAGCGCTTGCGCCCTCGCGCTGAAGGTCGAGCTCACGCGCGGTCCATTGCTTGAAATGTGCAACGACGTGGCGCGGGCGAAGCCGCTCTGCTTCGCCGCCATAGGCTTCGACCTGTGCGGCGGCCCATTCATATGTCTCGATCGCGCGGGCGAATTCTTCTTCGATCCCGGGGCGCAGGACCTTGACCGCAACGGCTTTGCCGTCGGTAGTCGTCGCGCGGTGGACCTGCGCGATGCTGGCAGCGCCGACCGGAACCTCGTCGAACTCGGCGTACAGCGTTTCAAGCGGCGCCTCGAAGCTGGTTTCAATGGTCTGGCGAATAAGCGCGAACGGGGCCGGGGGAAGCTTGTCCTGTAATTGCGAAAGATTTGCCGCGGCTTCTTCACCGACCAGATCGGGACGGGTCGACAAGGTCTGGCCAAGCTTGATCGCGGCCGGGCCAATGGCCTTCAACGCAGCGGCATAATCGGGCGTGGCGGGCTGGCGCGCGCCGAACCGGGCGATCCGCGCAAGGCGGCGAAACTGGGGTGGGGTGGCCGGATCGTTCTCGATCCCCTGCAGCGCGCCGTGACGGGCCAGCGTGCGGCCCCATTTCAAGAGTCGCCAGAGATGGGTCGAGGGGCGCGTCAAATCTTGTAACCGTGATGAATTGTTACCAATCCGCCAAGCATCGGCTCGGCACCGGCGCGGACAAAGCCGGCATCGGCGATCATCTGGACGAACGCCTTGGGGCGCGGGAAGCGTCGGATGCTCTCGACCAAGTAGCGATAACTTTCCTCGTCATCGGTGACGAACTTGCCAATCCTGGGAATTACGCTGCTTGCCCAGCGATCATAAAGCTGGGCAAAGCCCGGCCACTCCGATTGCGAAAATTCCATGCAGAAGAAGCGTCCCCCGCGCTTCAGCACGCGATGCGCCTCACGCAGTGCGGCCGGAATATCGGTCACGTTCCGTATGCCGAATACGATCGTGTAGGCGTCGAAGCTGGAATCGCTGAAATCCAGGTTTTCAGCATTTTGAACCTGCCACGTCAGACCCGCGATCCCGCGGTCCCGCGCGCGTTCTTCTCCGACCCCCAGCATGTCGGCGTTGATATCGCTGACGGTGATCTTGGCGCCCTTTGCAGCCATTCTGAAGGCGATATCACCGGTGCCGCCAGCCATGTCGAGAATCTGCTCACCCGGGCGCGGTTTCACTTTGGCGACAAAGCGGTCCTTCCACAGGCGGTGCAATCCACCGCTCATCAGGTCGTTCATCAGGTCGTAGCGGCGCGCGACGGAGCTGAACACCTCGCCGACCTTGCGGGTTTTTTCCTCAGGGCTGACCAATTGGTCGCCGAAATTGACCTTGTCCGTCATGCGCGCGGCTCTAGCGGGCTTCGGCGCGCTTCGCCATAGGAAGGCAATGCCTGAACTTCCCGAAGTCGAGACGACCGTGCGCGGTCTTGAACGGGTGCTCCTCGGCAAGGTTATCGTGCGGGTCGTTGCCCACCGCGAGGACCTTCGCCGGCCGATCCCCGCCGATCTTGGTCAGCGCCTGACCGGCGCCACGGTGATACGTTTACACCGGCGGGCAAAATTCGGGATCATCGATACCGACCGCGGCGACAGCCTGGTCTTCCACCTGGGCATGTCGGGACGGTGGCGGATCGACCCCAGCCAGCCGGAAAAGCACGACCATCTGGAAATTGCCACTGCGGACGGACACCGCCTGGTGCTCAATGACCCGCGGAGATTTGGATCGCTCGACCTTGTGGCGACGGATGCGCTTGGAAAGGTTGCCGGCCTCGCCAGCCTTGGCCCCGAACCGTTCGATCTGACCGCAGGGCAGCTGAGGTTGAGCTTGAAGGGCCGCACAGCTGCGATCAAGTTGATGCTGCTCGACCAGCGGATCGTCGCCGGGCTTGGGAATATCTATGTCTGCGAGGCCCTGTTCAGGGCCAGGATCAACCCGAAAAGAGCGGGCGGTACGGTCAGCCTGAAGCGCTTGGAAGCGCTAGTTCCGGCAATCCATTCGGTGCTGGAAGAGGCGATCGCGGCTGGCGGGTCGACCTTGCGGGATTTTGCTTCACCGGATGGCGAGCTGGGCTATTTCTCCAAACAGTTCGATGTCTATGGCCGGGAAGGGAAGCCGTGCCGCGGCGGCTGCGAGGGGACGGTAAAGCGAATCGTCCAGGGTGCCCGCTCGACCTTCTATTGCCCGCGCTGCCAGCGCTAGCAGGCATTGACCTTGTTGGCACATGTAGCTAGGGGGAGCGCCATGTCGGCGCAGTCTTCGGACTAAAGCGCCGCTTTTTCATTGAAGCTCAAAGCGATAGAGGTTTTTAAACGATGGCGAATACGCCGCAAGCCAAGAAGCGCATCCGCCGCAACGAGACGCGGCGTGTCATCAACCATTCGCGCGTCAGCCGGATCCGCACCTTCATCAAGGCGGTCGAGACCGCAATTGCGTCGGGCAAGAAGGCGGACGCCGCCGACGCGCTCAAGGCTATGAAGCCGGAATTGCAGCGTGGTGTCGCTCGCGGGATTTTCCACAAGAACACCGTAGCGCGCAAGATCAGTCGCTTGTCGAAGCGAGTTGCGGCGATCGGTTGACCCAATCGGGTAGCAGAGCAAAACCTACCTATTGAGCCGGGTTTCGGGATGCCGAAATCCGGCTTTTTCGTGCGTTGCGGAAAAATCCAGCAATTCCCGCGATTCGCGCGAATATGCGCGCAGGCTGAGCTCGGCCCTTAACCATGTAAATGGCGAATTTCCGCCAAAAATCCCACGAACGGCGGAAATGCGCTGTCAAGGGTCATTATTTCACTTTTGTGAAAAATGGACCCTTAAATCCAAAGCTGCACAGTTTCAAAAAGGCCTTTCCGGACGCGAATCCGCGCTGGGGGCAAGAGTGAATGGGAGCATCTGGCGCGCGACTCGTATCGTGAGCGATGAGCACCCCTTTGCCTTTTGCATGGGGAAAATTCGAGGGAGGATGCGGCGCTAGTGCAAGACCGGGAAACGTCACTTTGCGCGCCTGAAGCAGGCATCGAAGCGAACGGCGCGCCGTTCGCTGCCGCCTGGGAGTCGATCCGCACCGGACTGAAGCGCGACCTTGGCGCCCGCACCTTTGACGGCTGGCTTCGACCTGCCGAGGTCGGTGCCTTCGACCCGGCCAGCGGAACCCTCGACATGGTGATGCCATCCAAGTTCATGGCGGACTGGGTGAATTCGCATTTCGGCGAACGGCTGGCGCTGGCGTGGAAGACCGCACTTCCGGTCGTTCATGAATTGCGCATTGTCGCGTCCGCCGATGCGCCGCGCCCGACACCGCTGCTAATCCTCGACGAAGCACCGGTTCCTGCCGAACGCGATCCCGACGCGCCCAAATTCGACTCGCGCTATCGCTTTGAAACCTTCGTCATCGGCAAGGCCAATGAAGTGGCCGCGACCGCTGCGCGCACGCTTGCTACTTCCGAGACCATCGGGTTCAATCCGCTGTTTATCCACGGCGGAACCGGGCGCGGCAAGACCCACTTGCTGCACGCGATCGGTCACGCTTTCTTGCAGCATCACCGCGGCGCCCGGGTGGTGTCGATGTCGGCCGAAAAATTCATGGTCGAATTTATCCGCGCGCTGAAAGACAATGACACGATTGGTTTCAAGCAGCGTCTTCGCAGCGCCGACCTGCTGCTGATCGACGACGTCCAGTTCATCGCGGGCAAGGATTCGACCCAGGAAGAATTCTTTCACACGATGAACGAAATCATCAACGCGGGCCGCCGCCTGGTGATTACCTCGGATCGCGCGCCGCAGGACCTAGACGGAATTGCCCCGCGCATCCTGTCGCGCTTGTCGTGGGGTCTCGTTGCCGACATCAATCCGGCAGATTACGAGCTTCGCTTCAACATCATCCTTGCCAAGCTGGAGGCGCTTCCGGGCGTCGACATGCCGCGTAACGTGGTCGACTTTCTTGCCCGCCGAGTGACCAGTTCAGTGCGTGAGCTGGAAGGCGCGCTCAACCGCATCGGCGCTTATGCGATGATGACCGGCCGCACGATCGACATTCCGTTTGTCGAAGAAGTGCTGGCCAATGTCCTGCGCGCCAACCAGCGGCGGATTTCGATCGACGAGATCCAGACTCAGGTCGCCGAGCATTTCCGCATTCGCAAGGCCGAGATGACCTCGGCCCGGCGCGCGCGCGAAGTCGCCCGCCCGCGACAGGTCGCGATGTATCTGTCCAAGCAGTTGACGCCCAAGTCCCTGCCCGACATCGGTCGCCGCTTTGGTGGTCGCGATCACACGACGGTCATTCACGCGGTCAAGCAGATCGAAAAACTGCGCGCCGCCGACGCCGAGCTTGATGCCGACATCCGCCTGCTGACCCGGCAGCTCGAAGGCTAAACCTTTTCTTCAAGGGGGAGGAGTGGGCGGCCCGCCATGCGGACCGCCCATATTTTCTATCGCTTGGGCGTGTTGGGAACGGTGATCTTGACCGTCTGGCCATTTTGCCCCGGAAAGCCGGTAAACATCGCCTCGATCAGATTGGGCACCAAGGCATCAAGCTCGTCGGTCTGAGAGCGCGCCTTGGCGTGCCCTTCGAACAAGGGAGCGTTGGTCGCGCGCTGGACGATGTCCATGTCGAGGTAGGATTTATAGACGGTGTAACGGTCAGCCCCATAGCCACCATACGGGCCATAACCGCGCGGACCCCAGGCCGTGCCGTACCAGAACGGATCGTCCCAGCCGTAATAATAGGGATAGCTGCTCCACCGCGAATTATAGGGCCGACCGTACCATACGCCCCAGCCGCGGTCGTAGAAGGGGTCGCTCCAGCTCCAGCCATTGCGGCCGAAGCGCGAGCCCCAGCCGAACGGACCATAAGCGCCGGGGCCATAGCTGCGGCTTGAATAAGGGTCGGCAACATATTCGGTGCGACCTTGATCGACGCCATAGTCGAGCTTTACCAGCACATCAGCAAGCGCTGGCGTTCCGGCGGGCTGATAGCCCTTGGCAGCAAGCTGCGCGGCAGCGATCTGGGCATAGCGATAGAATTGCGGGGTTGCAGTGCCCTCGCGCGGGACGACGTAAAAGCTCGTGCCCGACGGAATGCTGGCTGCGGAATAACGGGTTACCTTGGTGTTGAGCCCGGTAGCGCAGGCCGAAAGGCCAAGCGCAGAGAGGCCGAGCGCCGAGGCGGCGAGAATGGTCTTGATACGCATGGTCCACTTCCTCTTGGCCAAGAGAGATACCCGTTAGCGTCGGGCAACACACTGGCGCTTAAAGGAAAACCCGTGAACGGTCGATGAAAGGGCTAAGCCTTCAGGCCCACTGCGCGATACGCCTGCGCAAGTGTTGGAGCAGCCATGGCGCGCGCCTTGTCGGCGCCGCGCTCAAGGATTTGGTCGATGGCATCGCTGTCGGCGCGAAGCTCGGTCAGGCGGCTTCGCAGCGGGTGGATCATCGCGATCAGCGCTTCGGCCAGCGCCGGCTTGAAGGTGCCGAACCCCTGGCCCTCGTGATCGGCCAGCACTTCACCTACGCTTTGGCCCTGCACCGCGGCCATGATCCCCACCAGGTTCTTCGCCTCTGCCCGGCCATCTAGCAGTGCGGGATCGCCTGGCAACGGGTCAGGATCGGTTCGGGCCTTGCGGATTTTCTGCGCGATCGCGTCATCGCTATCGGTGAGGTTGATCCGGCTCATGTCGCTGGGGTCGGACTTGCTCATCTTGGCGGTGCCATCGCGAAGGCTCATCACCCGCGCTGCAGTGCCGCCGCCGATAAAAGGTTCGGGAACCGTGAACAGCTCGACATCCAGGTCGTTGTTGAATTTCATCGCGATGTCGCGGGTCAACTCAATGTGCTGCTTCTGGTCTTCCCCGACCGGGACGTGGGTGGCCTGGTAGGCAAGGATATCGGCGGCCTGCAGAACGGGATAATCGAACAGCGCGACCGACGCGCTTTCGCGGTTCTTGCCCGCCTTGTCCTTCCACTGGGTCATCCGGTTAAGCCAGCCCATTCGCGCGGTGCCGTTGAGGATCCAGCACAATTCGGCGTGGGCGGGGACGTCCGATTGGGCAAACAACACCGACTTGTCGGGGTCGATCCCACTGGCGACCAGCGCCGCGGTCATCTCACGCCGGTGGCGAAGGCGCTGGGCGGGCTCGATATGCTCGGACAGTGAATGAAGATCGGCCAGGAAGAACAGGCACTGCGCCTCGTCCTGCATCCGTACCCAGCGCAGGATCGCACCTAGGAGATTGCCCAAATGGAGGTCGCCGGTCGGCTGGATTCCCGACACTACCCGCATGGCGGTCATACGCTGTCGCTGCCTTTCGTGCCCTTGCGCCGCCGGAACAACGCCAGGATTTCTTCCCGATCAGTTCCACCAAGTACCCAGACCAGCGGAAAATAGACCGCCATGCCGCCGCCTACCAGCGCTGCGACCGCGACCATGCGCTTGCCGATATGACCGTCGAACCAACCTGCAAGAAGGATCCGGATTCCGAACAACGCCGCTGCCATGACCGCCCCGGCGACCAGTTGGCGGGCGATCCGGTTGGCAAGCCAGCCCTCAATCCGGAAATGCCCCCGGCGGTGCAGGATAACGTAGAGAATAATGCAGTTGAGCCAGCTGCAGATGGCGATCGCCGCAGCCAGCCCGCCGATTCCAAACGGCGGAATAAGCACGAAGTTGAGGATGATATTGGCGATCAGGACAAACACCGCTGTCTTGACCGGGGTCGCGGTGTCCTGGCGCGAATAGAATCCGGGGGTCAGCACCTTGACCAGGACATAGGCCGGAAGTCCCAGCACAATTAGCGAGAGGCACAGCGCAGACAGGCGGGCGTCCTCCGCGGTGAATTCGCCGCCCTGGAACAAGGCCGCAATCAAGGGCCCGGCAGCAACCGCAAGTGCAATCGCCGCGGGAAGGCACAGCAGCATCGCAAGCTCGGCTGCCTGGCCTTGCACCTTCGCGGCCTTTTCCGGCTCGCCAGCCCCTACGAAGCGACTTACCTGCGGCAGGATGGCGGTGCCCAGCGCAGCGCCAATCACCCCAAGCGGAAGCTGGTTGAGCCGGTCGGCGTAATTGAAATAACTCATCGAGCCGGTGCCGATGCGGGCAAGGAAGAACGTGTCGATGAAGGCGCTGATCTGGTAAACCCCTGCACCAAGGGTCGCGGGGATGACGACCCGGACGAACTGCCGGACTCCAGCTGTCATCCGCGGTCTTCGCCACTTGAGGACGATCCCGGAACGTGCGCAGGCCGCCATCAATAAGATCAATTGCAAGACCCCGCCGATCGTGACCGCGATCGCAAGGCTTGCCGCGGTCGGCGCGCCCCCGCGCTGGTCAATGATGAGCGCGGTCAGCATTGCCAGGTTGAGCAGCGCCGGTGCAAATGCCGCAGCCGTGAACCGCGCAAGGCTGTTCAAGATCCCGCTGAACAACGACACCAGGCTGATCAGGACCAGGTAGGGAAAAGTGATGCGGGTCAGGAAGGTCGCAAGCGCCAGCTTTTCGCCGGCATATCCCGACAGCGCCGCGACGAACGGACCCATGATCACCTCGAACACCAGGGTGAACAGGATCAGGGTCGGGGCGAATACCGCCAGCACTTCCTCGGCGAAGTCCTTCGCCTTGGCCTCTCCATCCGGGCCGGAATGGAGCCGCTGGGCATAAAGGGGCACGAAGCCTGCGCTGAACGCGCCCTCGCCGAACAATCGGCGAAAGGTATTGGGCAGACGAAAGGCGACGAAGAACGCGTCCGCGGCGGCCGACGCGCCCATCACCCGGCTCATCAGCATCTCGCGGGCGAACCCAGCGATCCGGCTGAGCATCGTCAGCCCGCCAATCGTGCCGGTGGCCTTATGCAGGTTCATGGGCGCGCCCTGGTGTCGGGGCCTTGGGGCAAGTCGCCGCCGGCGCGATCAGGCGTCGGCCGGTGCGTCGGCCGGGGCCTCCGCGCCTTCGCCGGATTGCTCCTGGGCAGCCTCGAGCTGCGCCATGTAGGCGCTGGCAAAATCGATCGGGTCGAGAAGGAGCGGGGGGAACCCTGCGCTCGAGGTCGATTCGGCGACAATCTGGCGAGCGAAGGGGAAGATCAGTCGGGGCGCTTCGACCAGCAAGAACGGCGGCAACGCTTCGTTGGGAACGCCGCGGATGCCGAACAGGCCAGCGTAGGCAAGGTCGATCACGAAATGGACGCCTTTTTCCGACTTCGCGGTGACGTCGATCTTCAAGGTTACTTCGTGAACGTCGTCAGCGACTTTTTCGACCTGGATGTTGAACTGGACGTCGAGCGCAGCCTGTTCCTGCCATTGAAATACGCCCGGCGCGCTCGGGTTTTCAACCGACATATCCTTGACATACTGAGCCAGGATCGAGACCTGCGGCTGATCAAACGCCACGCCTTCCGGGATCTCACCGTTGCCGTTCGTTGCCGGAGTTGCTTCGTCAGCCATGATTTGTCCTTCGTGAATTTGCGGTCAGTGAATTGAGTTTGCCGGGCCTCTTGAAAAAGGCATCGGGGTCAGGGCGTTGCGACTAGCAGCGACATAATTGCGGCGCAATGGCGTCTCGTGCGTTGCGGGAGTTGGAATAATCGTTGCGGACGCCTTATGTTAGGGGTCGAACCACACAGGAAAAATGTCCTTGGCCACTATCGTCATCCTCGCCGCCGTCGCGCTTTTCGTCGGGCTTCGCCTCTACTCTGTCTTGGGGGAGCGCACGGGTCACGAACAGCAGCCGATCCTCAAACCCGCCGATAGCGACCGCGCGGTCGAAGCTCCCGTGCAGCGCAGCGCTCCGGTTGCAGCGGGCAATGTCGATGGTCCCGACATGGCGTTCCTGCCGACCGCTGGACCCGGCGTTCGAGCGTTGCTGGCAGCGGACAATCGCTTCGACGTCGCCCGTTTCCTGGACGGGGCCAAGGCAGCGTACCGAATGATCCTCGAAGCCTATTGGAAAGCAGATCTCGAGAGTGTGAAGGACCACATCGACTCCAACGTCTTTGAAACCTTCTCCCAAGCCATTGAACAGCGCAAAAAGGACGGCGTAACCCTCGAAAACCGGCTGGTTGCGATCGACCAGGCGCTTATCAGCGAAGTTGAGCTGGACCGTGAGGTTGCGCTGGTCACGGTGCGGTTCGAATCCGATATCGCAGCAGTGACACGCGACAAGGACGGCCATGTCGTCGCCGGCTCGATGAGCGACGCGGTGCAAACCCGCGACCTTTGGACGTTTCGCCGCGACCTTTCCTCGAGCAATCCGAACTGGTTGCTCATTGAGACCGACGAAGAAGCGTGAGGTTCCTGTTTCGCGCGGCCGCGCTGGCCGCCTCGCTTTCGCTTGCCGCCTGTGCCGCCCAGCCTCGAATCGAACCTGTAGCGACTCCGGCGCCGCCGCCGGTGGTCGTAGCGCCACCGCCGTCGGTCCGAGTGCTTCCGCCGCCAATGCCGCACGGCGACACCGCCGGCGAAACGCCGTTGTTCCTCGCCCAGCCGCGAACCCTGACCCTGGAACAGGCGCAACGGGCACTTCGGGCATTCAGGATTTCCTGCCCGGCGCTGGTTTCGCGCAAGGATGTATCTGGGCTGGCCTCTCCCGGCGACTGGGCAGGGGTGTGCGCCGAAGCAGCAACACTTGATCCGGCTTTTGCCCAGGGGTTCTTCTTTTATCGCTTCGACTGGGTGCAACTAGGCGACAGCCTGGCCTTTGCGACGGGCTATTTCGAGCCCGAAATCGAAGGTTCGCGTACCCGGCTTCCCGGCTATGTTCCGGTCCATATTCTGCCGCCTGATATGGTGCGGTGCACCAACAGCAAGGGTAAGCCAAGCAAGGGAAGGGTCGACCCCGCGACCGGGCGCTGCCTGCCGTATTTCAGCCGCGCGGAGATCGAGGACGGGGCGCTCAATGGTCGCGGACTAGAGCTGGCGTGGGCCAAGGACCCGGTCGACCTGTTCTTCGTCGAAATCCAGGGATCGGGCCGGTTGCGCTTTCCCGATGGGTCGGTGATGCGGATCGGCTACGACGGTCAGAACGGGCAGGAATATGTCGCGATCGGGCGGTTGTTGCGTGATCGCGGGATCCTTGCCAGCGGGACCATCACGATGGATGCCATCAAGCAATGGATCCGGACCCACCCGGAAGAGGGTAAGGCGCTGATGCGCGAAAACCCTTCGTATATCTTCTTCAGGGAACTCACCGGCGCTGGGCCGATTGGCGCGATGGGCGTGGCAGTCACCCCTAATGGATCGGTCGCCGCCGACCCCAAGTTCGTTCCGCTGGGTGCGCCGATCTTCATGTTCAACATGGACCGCCCCGAGCCCGAAGGGCTGTGGATCGCCCAGGATACCGGTGGTGCCATCAAGGGCCCAAACCGCTTCGATACCTTCTGGGGCGCGGGCGAACGGGCCGAGATGCTGGCCGGTTCAATGTCCGCTTCGGGCCAGGCACTGATTTTGCTCCCCAAGGGCGTAGTCCGGCGTGTCCAAACTCAGCCCTGAAGAAGAAGCCCTGTGGTCGAAGGTATCGGGCACGGTCCGCAAACTGGGCGACAAGAGCCAGCACAGACATGATCCGGGGGAGCGCGGCGAACAATTTGATATTCGCCTGCGTTCCGAGCCGTTAGCCGAGCGCCCGACGCGGGAGACCGGCCAGCGAATGAGCGGCAATCTCGATAGCCACTGGGACCGCCGCTTGCGCAATGGGGAAATTGCGCCCGAACGAAGCCTCGACCTTCATGGGATGACCTTGGATACTGCCTGGCAGTCGGTCGATCGCGCATTGAGCGAGGCGATTGCAGGCAAGGAACGGGTGCTTTTGCTTGTCACCGGGCGCGAACGCGAGGCCGGCGAGTGGCTTGGCGGGGAGCGCGATCGGCGCGGGAGCATTCGGCGCGTCGTCCACGACTGGCTTCATGCCTCGCGTCATTCCGGGCAAATCGCTGCGGTGCGCGAGGCGCACAAGAAGCATGGCGGCGCCGGCAGCCTGTACGTGATCCTTCGTCGCCGCTGACAAAATCTTAACCCATCGCAGCTTATCGTCCCTTCTTGCCGGGAGACCGGACCGAGGGAACAGATGGGAATGACGAGCAGCGCCGCACAGAAGGTGAGTAACGCTATTCTGTCGAGCGCGGCAGGGTTTGCGTCGTTCGTCTTCTCGCTAAGTGCAATGCTCTATATCACTGAATTGGACGGGAAAATCCTGGCATCTTTGATTGCCGGGACATTCTGCCTGCTGATTAGTTACATCGCCTCCGAACGTCCGAATGCCGAAAGTGCGCGGGCGATGGCGGCGCTCGGCGAACGGCTTCTTGCGGTCGAAGA
Source organism: uncultured Alphaproteobacteria bacterium (assembly GCA_963703115.1). Classification (GTDB taxonomy): domain Bacteria; phylum Pseudomonadota; class Alphaproteobacteria; order Sphingomonadales; family Sphingomonadaceae; genus Sphingomicrobium. The sequence continues at coordinate 1,306,382 of OY969788.1, read as the reverse complement.
CGGAGACCTGAATTCGCCCGCACCCGATTCGCTTCGTCAAACCAATCCCAAGCTGGCAACCGCGGTGGACACGTTGTTCGCTGAAGTGCGTTCCTCGATCGACAACGCACATGCGCTTGGCATGTACGATCCGGTCACCTCGCTTCCCAATCGTCTCCATTTCCGGTCCGAAACAGACCGGGCCTTGTCCCTCGTACCCAATCGCGGCCTTTCGGCCATGTTGTTCATCGACCTGGACCGGTTCAAGTCAGTCAACGACAGCCTTGGCCACGCCCGCGGCGACCAGCTTTTGATCATGGTGGCCAACCGCTTGCGGGTGATCGTCAACGCCGAATTCACGGCGAACGGCGATAATCGCCCGCTGCTCGCGCGGCTGGCGGGGGATGAGTTCACCATGTTCCTTCCCGCTATTTCCTCGATCGCGGATGCGGAGCGAGTTGCGCGCCGCGTCGCGCTGGCAATTGCAGAGCCCTTCGAACTCAATTCCCACAGCGTAAATATTGGTGCATCCGTCGGTGTCGCCATCGCCCCTGACCATGGGACGACGGTGGAATTGATGATGCGCGCAGCGGACATCGCGATGTATAGCGCCAAAGCGCTGGGCGGTGGGCAGCACTGCCTCTTCGACCAGGCCATGGCGGAGGAGCACCAGGCCAACCAGGATACCGAGCGCGCGCTTCTAGAAGCGGTCCAGCGCGGTGACTTCACGCTTGCTTTTCAGCCGCAGCTTGAGGCCGGGACCGGAAAAGTGGTGGCCGCCGAAGCGCTGTTGCGCTGGAACCAGCGGAGCGGTGTCCGGATGCCGCAAAGTTTCGTCCCTGTGGCCGAACGCACCGGCGTCATTACCGAAATTGGCGAGTGGGTAATTGGCGAGGTCTGCGCGCTTGTCAGCCAGTGGCATCGCGACGGCTTCGACAAGCGGATCGCCTTCAACGTCAGTCCCCGCCAGGTCGAACGACCCGATTTCTTCGTCAAGCTTCGCCAGGCCTTCGACGATGCCGGAGTGCCCTATTCGCTGTTCGAACTCGAATTTTCCGAGAGCGCGGCGATGGAGGTCAGGGAATTGGTGATCGACGAAATCGCCGCCCTGCGCGCCAGTGGGGTCAAGATTTCGATCGACGACTTTGGAACTGGCTATTCGAACATCGCGCGGCTGAGGACCATGCCGCTGGATCGCGTCAAGCTCGACCAGTCGCTTATCGTCGACATTGAGACCTCGGAGAAGAGTTCGGATTGTCGTTCAGGCCGTCATCCACCTTATCAAGGGCGTTGGCTGCGAAGTTGTCGCCGAATTGGTTGAGACCGAGAGCCAGGCGCAAATCCTTCGCGCCATGGGGTGCGATACCATCCAGGGTTATCTTTACGCCGAACCGATGGCGGCGGACGAATTCCGGGACTGGGTGCGCCGCTCCGACAAGCAGACGCGATCGGTCGGCAAGGGGGAAGCCCGGCCTGCTCTGGGCGGGCGTTCGGTCGCCTAGGCGAAGGCTTTGTCGAGCACTCGGCGATAAATTCGCGCCAGGCTCTCGATATCCGCGATCGCCGCACTTTCATCGAGCTTGTGCATCGTCGCGTTGGGAAGTCCAAAGTCGACTACTGGGCAGAGCGCGATGAGAAATCGCCCGTCGCTTGTCCCGCCGCTCGTCGACAGGTCAGTCTCAAGGCCGGTTTCCTCGCGGATCGCCTCGACCAGGATATCGTAAAGCGGACCCTTTGGGGTCAGGAACGCTTCGCCCGACACGCGTGCCCGGACTTTCGTGCCCGGGGCCTCGCGCTGGGCAATTTGCGTAATTTGGGCAACAAGCTCTTCACCGGAGTGGAGGTTGTTGAAGCGGATATTGAGATGGCAGCTTGCGGTGCCGGGGATGACGTTGCTGGCATGGGTCGGTGTCGAAAGAGAGGTGAATTCAAGGTTCGAGGGCGGGAACACCTCGGTCCCATCGTCAAAATGAATTGCGTCGAGCGCGGTAATGACCCGGGCCAGTGCCGGTACCGGGTTTGTCGCGCGATGTGGGTAAGCGACATGGCCCTGCACGCCCGGGACGTCGATCCACAGATTGACCGAGCCACGGCGACCGATCTTCACCGTATCACCAAGCGCGTCGACCGACGTCGGCTCGCCGATCAGGATCATGTCGGGGCGGATGTTGCGGTCGTTCAGCCAGTCGATGATCCGCGGCGTGCCATAGGTCGCATAGCCTTCCTCATCGCCGGTTATCAGCAGCGAGATGATCCCCGTGTCCTGCGTGAAGCCATCGAGTGCGGCGACAAAGGCGGCGATCGCGCTTTTCATGTCATTGGCGCCGCGCCCGATCAGGCGACCGTCCACAACTTCGCCCTCGTAGGGACCGGAAGTCCACCCTTCACCCGGAGGTACGACATCGAGATGGCCGGCAAAGCCGAAATGCCGTCCAGGTTTGCCGCTGTCGCGGATGGCGACCATGTTTTCGGTCGGGCCGTCAGGCTCTTCGCCCATGACCCAGCGATGGCAGGCAAAACCAAGCTGTTCCAGTTCCGCGGCAAGGACGTCGAACACTTCGCCGCGCGCTGGGGTGACGGAAGGCACTCGGATGAGCTTGGCGGCAAGGGCGACTGGGTCCATGGTCATTACCTACGCCTAGCAAGGAGGTGCCAATGCCGAAAGTCGATCTTGATGCGGTCGAGCCTTCGAATGCGACCGGCTATCCCGCGCCGTTCAATGATGCAGTCAAAGGTCGCTGGTGGAAACGGATCGCGCCGCTTGGCGGGTTGACGGCATTGGGCGCGAGCCACGTGACTCTGGAGCCCGGTGCGTGGTCGAGCCAACGTCACTGGCACGACGACGAAGACGAACTGGTGATCATGCTGTCGGGGGAGGCGGTGCTGATTGAAGACACCGGCGAAACGCTGCTTCGCGCCGGGGACATCGCCGCCTGGCCGATGGGCAAGGCCGACGGCCACCACCTCGTCAATCGTTCTGGCAGGCCGTGCAGCTTTGTCGCGATTTCGGCGGGCGCCGGTGATAGCGGCGGGTACAGCGACATCGACATGAAGTGGACCGACGGTAGGTTCATGCACAAGGACGGGACGCCTTACTGACTTTCGTCCTGTTCATAGGCCTCGATTACCCAGGGCTCGTCCTGCGCCTTATCGATCCATTCGGCGACATCCGGATGACTAAGAACGGCTTTGATGTACGACGCAGCGAACGGAGGAACGGGGATCCCGTAGGTGACAAAGCGGGTTACGACAGGCGCGAACATGATGTCGGCTGCCGACCAACTGGAAAACAGGTAATCACCGGTCCCGCCATAACGAGCGCGGGCTTGCGCCCAGAGCTGGAGAATCCGGTCGACCTCTTCGCGGGTTTCCTGGTCCAGCGTCACCGACCGGTAGGAACGGCGTACGTTCATGCCAAGGTTGCGGCGCAGGTTGGCGAAGCTGGAATGCATTTCCGCCGCCATCGAGCGCGCCATCGCCCGCGCCGCCGCTTCCTTGGGCCAGAATCCGGCATCGGGTGCCTGCTCGTTGCAATATTCGATAATCGCCAGGCTGTCCCAGACCACGGTATCGCCGTCCCACAGGATCGGCACTTTTCCACCGCCCGGTGCGAACTCACCGCCTTCGCGTCGTTCCTCCCAACCCTGGTCGAACATCGGCACGACCAGCTCTTCGAATTCGACCCCAGACAGCTTGAGCGCAAGCCAGCCGCGCATCGACCAGCTAGAATATGCGCGGTTACCGATGATGATCTTCATCATGAAAAGTCCTCGTCAGGCTTCGGCCGCGCCAAGCACTGCCGCACGAAGTTCGGCGATACCGTCGCCTTTTTCGCTCGACGTGGCGAGGATCTCGGGGTGGGCAGCACCATGGGTTCGCGCTTCGGCGGCCAGTGCCTCGTGGACCTTGGCAAGCTCGGTCGGCTTGATCTTGTCGCTCTTGGTCAGGACCAGTTGGTAATTGACCGCTGCCTTATCCAGCATTTCCATGATGTCGCGATCTACGGGCTTGAGCCCGTGGCGGCTATCAACGAGTACCAGCGCCCGCTTCAGGCTGGCGCGACCGCGCAGGAAGTCATTAACCAGGAAACGCCAACGCTTGACCATGTCCCGCGGCGCTTCGGCAAAGCCGTAGCCGGGCATGTCGACCAGCCGTAAGGCAAGTGGCTCGCCGACCTCGAAGAAATTGAGTTCCTGCGTCCGGCCCGGGGTGTTTGAAGTCCGTGCCAATGATTTGCGCCCGGTCAGCGCATTGAGCAGCGACGACTTGCCGACATTCGACCGGCCGGCAAAGGCGACTTCGGGGACCGTTGGATCGGGCAGGAATTGCAGCCCCGGGGCGGATTTCAAGAAGGACACCGGACCAGCGAACAACTTGCGCGCCCGTTCGCTCAACTCGGCCTTGCTGCCGTCTTCGTCGATCATGTTTCGACCGGGTGCGTGTCGGAAAGGTGAAGGCCAAAGCGGCGATAGAGCCAGGACTGCTGGGCGATGGTCAGAAGGTTGTTGGTCATCCAGTAAAGCTGGAGGCCGGCTGCGAATGGCGCCATTACGAATACCAGCATCCATGGCATGATCGAAAAGATCGCCTGCTGGGTCGGGTCCATCGGCTGCGGATTCAGCTTCATCGTCAACCACTGGGTAAAGCCGACCAGGATCGGCAGTACACCGATGGCCAGGAACGCAGGCGGCGTGAAAGCGAGTAGGCCGAACAGGTTGACCGGGGTCAACGGGTCCGGCGCGCTAAGATCGTGGATCCACAAGATGAACGGCTGGTGGCGCATCTCGACGCTCACCGACAGCACTTTGTAGAGCGCATAGAAGACTGGGATCTGAAGCAGGATAGGAAGGCATCCCGCCGCCGGGTTGATCTTCTCCGTCTGGTAGAGCTTCAGGATCTCCTGCTGCTGGCGTGGCTTATCCTCCTTGAAACGCTCCTGGATCGCCTTGAGCTTGGGCTGGATCTTGCGCATCGCCGCCATCGAGGCGAACTGCTTTTGCGCGATCGGGAACATGATCAGGCGCACGATCAAGGTCAGCCCGATGATCGCGAACCCGAAATTGCCGGTCAGGTGGAACAGGAACAGCAGCAGCGCGAAGATCGGCCGCATGAACCATTCGAACCAACCCCAGTCGATCGCCTTGGTGAACTTGGTGATGCCCTCGCTCTCGTAGCGATCAAGGAAGCGCTTTTCCTTGGCACCTGCGAACAGGTTGGTGGTCACGCTCTTGGATTGGCCCGGCGCAATGACCTGTGGCGCAAGCAGGTAATCGGCTTGGTAGCCGCCCGACGGAGAGGCGCGGAAGTCCGCGGTCATCCGGGCATCTTGGGGGGCCAGCGCGGTGAGCCAGTATTTGTCGCCAAACCCCAGCCATCCGGTGACATTGTTATAGGCCACGCCCTTGGGTCCAGCGGCATTCAGTTCTTTCCAGCCAACCCCATAATCGGCCTTGCCATCGAATACGCCGACCGGTCCGACGTGCTGGGTCCAGGTGCCGGGATCGCGAGAGCGGCCGGCCCGGCTGACCAGCCCGTTCGGACGAAGGTTGGCCGGGGTTGCACCGGCATTGGTCACCGTCTGCTTGACGGTGAACAGATAACCGTCGTCGGCGGAGATCACCTGGGTGTAGGTGATTGCGCCAAGGGTCGCGGTGAGGGTCACGGGCTGTTTGTCGCTGAGCGTGTCGCGATCCGCCGTCCACATCGTATCAAGGCCGGGGGTCGGAACTCCCTGGCCTGCCCACCCAAAGGCGGCGACAGTTGCACCGCGTGCGCCCAACGGCGAGAGAAGCCTGACCGGGGGTGCATTATCCTTGCCGGCCTGCTGGTGGTCCTTGAGCTTGAGGTCGTCGAACTGGGCACCCTTGAGATTGATCGAACCGACCATTGAGGGGGTTTCGATCTTCACTCGCGGCCCGGACGCAAGGACCAGATTGCGATCACGAAGCTTGGCAGCCTGCACTGCATCGGGCGCGGCGGGCGCTTGATCCGTCGAAGGCGCCACGGGCGCCGCGGGCGTTCCAGGAGCTTCGCCGGGCGCTTCAGATTGGGCGTCGGGAGCGGGGGATTTAGGCTGCGGGAAATAGCGCTCTTCTACCCACGTCCAGCCGAGCAGCACCAGCATGCTCAGGGCCAGCGCGAGGAACAGGTTCTTCGTATCGCTCAAAATCAGGTCCGCTCTTTGTCTAGTTCATTCGGTGTCACGGGACCGGGTCGTGGCCGTGACCGCCCCAAGGATTGCAGCTTAGGATGCGCCTTAGCGCCATCCATCCCCCACGAAGCGCTCCATAGCGCCCAATTGCGGTAATCGCATAGGCCGAACAGCTTGGCTGGTAGCGGCACGATGGCGGAAGGACCTGGCTCGGGCCCTTTTGCCATGCGCGGCACACCCAGATCATGACGCGCGCAATCATTGGCCCGCGATCCGCTTCAGGGCGCTTTCCATTTCGCGCCGCATCGCGGAAAAATCGCGCTCGATCCCGGTTTTACGACCGATCAACACGTGGTCGGCGCCGGCTTGGCCCAGGTCCGAAACGAACTCGCGGGCAAGGGCGCGCAGGCGGCGCTTCATCCGGTTGCGGACAACCGCACCGCCAATCTTCTTGGTGACTGTAAAACCGACGCGCTTGGCAGGGTCGCCGTCCTTGCGGTCATGGACCAGCAGAACGAAGCCCGGGGTCGCGGCGCGCTTGCCCGAATTTGCGGCAAGGAAATCCGCGCGCTTGCGGATAACGCTTACGCGCTGAGCTTGCTGCGGCCCTTGGCGCGACGGTTGTTCAGCACCTTGCGACCGCCCGGGGTCGCCATGCGGGACCGGAACCCGTGCCGACGTGCGCGGACGAGATTGCTGGGCTGGAAAGTGCGCTTCATCGCTCATGCCTTTAGTAAATCGAAGAAAAAAGGGCCGCCATTCGAGGGCAGCCGCTGTCGAGCGCGCCGATAGCCGGGCCCTGCTCATAAGTCAATTCCCGGACGGCGGGGAATGACGGGTTTGCGTGCCTCCCAGTTTGGCTGCGTCCCTGGCTTGTTTGCGCAACGCCTCACGCCGAGCCGCGCTTTTGCGCCTGAGGCTCCAGTCCATCCAGCGTCCGGCGCGTGGTTGCCAGCGCTTGACCCGTACATAGTGGCGCTTGGCCCAGTGACTGGACTTCAGCACGAACGCGAGGCCAGGGGCGATAAAGAATATTCCGCCGGGACCGGGCAGAGGCGCGATGACGATCCCGATGATGATCAGGAGAAGGCCAAGCAGGAACATGCCCCAGTTGACTTTGGGAAGGTCGATGAACCGACGCCACTGGGAACGGGACCACATTGTCCTCATTTGGGCGGCTCTGGGCGCGCGCGCAAGACTTGCGGCCATGCCTTTTTCGCGCCTATTCAGTCGGAGCCGAGCCAGGGGGGAAACTGACCTGCAAAATTGTTGCGTGCCGACTGCCGTCACCTAGCCAGCAAGGGGTTGGCTAGCGGTGACTGCACTTGTCGCTACCGTCGCCTATCTCGGCCTTGAAGCCCGCGCGGTCGAAGTCCAGGTCCAGTTGTCCGCTGGGCTGCCCGCCTTCGTCATCGTCGGCCTTCCCGACAAAGCGGTCGCCGAAAGCCGGGAGCGGGTACGCTCCGCGTTAAGCGCCATCGGCCTTGCGCTTCCGCCCAAGCAAATCACGGTCAACCTGTCGCCCGCCGACCTGCCCAAGGAAGGTGCGCACTTCGACCTTCCGATCGCGCTAGGATTGCTGGCCGCAATCGGCGCAACCGATGCCGAGAGCCTGGCGGATTATGTGGCCGTCGGGGAGCTTGCCCTTGATGGGCGGATTGCGTCGTCGCCGGGCGTTCTGCTTGCTGCGCTCCACGCTAGCGGCCTCGACAAGGGGTTGATCTGCCCGGCGAGCCAGGGCGCGGAAGCGGCCTGGGCGGGGGAATTATCGGTAATCGCTGCGCCCGACCTGCTGGCCTTGCTGGCCCATCTAAAGGGCACGCAGCTGCTGTCGACGCCTGTGGGAGCGGTCGCGGAGGAACCGGAAAGCGCAGTCGACCTTGCGCAGGTCAAGGGCCAGGAAATCGCTAAGCGCGCACTCGAGATCGCGGCTGCCGGTGGGCATAATCTGTTGATGAGCGGGCCACCGGGGTCGGGCAAGTCGCTGCTCGCAGCATGCCTGCCCGGGATCTTGCCGCCGCTCGAGCCCGCCGAAGCGCTGGAAGTTTCGATGGTCGCCTCGGTGGCCGGTGAGCTTGAAGGTGGACGAATCCGCCGCCGCCGCCCGTTCCGTTCGCCGCATCACAGTGCGTCGATGCCGGCACTGGTGGGCGGCGGAACTCAAGGTCAGGCCGGGGGAGATCAGCCTTGCCCACCTGGGGGTCCTCTTCCTCGACGAACTTCCCGAGTTCCAGCGCGGGGTGCTCGATTCGCTGCGTCAGCCGCTCGAAACCGGGCAAGTGAGCGTTGCGCGGGCGAACATGCACGTGACATTTCCGGCGCGGGTCCAGCTGGTCGCGGCGATGAACCCGTGCCGCTGCGGGCATCTGGCCGACCCCGCGCTGGCGTGCAGCCGCGCGCCGCGATGTGCAGCGGACTATCAGGCGCGGGTATCGGGTCCGTTGCTCGACCGGATCGACCTTCATGTCGACGTGCCCGCAGTCAGCGCCGCCGACCTGACTCTTCCTCCGCCTTCCGAAGGAAGCGTAGAAGTTGCCCGGCGCGTCGCCCGCGCCCGCGCGCTGCAGGCGGTCCGATACGAGCGGCACGGCGCGCGCACCAACGCCGAAGCCGATGGTGACTTGCTCGACCAGGTTGCAACCCCGGACGAGCCGGGCCGCAAGCTCCTCGCCGATGCCGCGGCCGCAATGCGGCTGTCGGCGCGCGGCTTTCACCGGGTGATGCGCGTGGCGCGAACGATTGCCGATCTTGCTGGTGCATCGACGGTCGGACGGGTCCACGTCGCTGAAGCCTTGAGCTACCGCAACCAGCCGCCAAGGAACTGAAAGAGCCGGAAAACCGCCCTTTGTCGTTAAGGAACCAAAGATATTGCTGCGCTGATGCGCAACAGGGGAATTGCCGTCGCTGGCCTCATCGGCTAGCGACGCTTTCTCGTTTCAGGGGCCCCTGTGGCGGAATGGTAGACGCGCTCGACTCAAAATCGAGTTCCTAACCGGAGTGTCCGTTCGAGTCGGACCAGGGGCACCAAATTCTTCCCACTTCCACGCGCCTCAAACCCTCGATAAGGTCCCGCACATGGTGAGCCGGGGGAAAACACAGGAAACGCGCGCTGAGGCGGCGCGTGATGATCCGCACGAGCTTGCGGAACACATTGCCGTAAAGCGGGACCGCCTGCTTGCCTCGCTTACCCTTATTGCCGGATGCGGCCTGTTGATCGCCTTTCCGTTCGCGCTTCGGGTCGGCGCGGAATTCTTCCTTCCGGTGACCGGTGCGCTGGTGGTTGCAATCGCGCTGGTGCCGTTGCTGCAATGGTTTGAACGGCGCGGGGTCCCCGCCAAACTTGCCAGTTTCCTTTGCGTCGTCCTGTTCCTCATCCTGATGATCTTTGCGCTTGGATCAATCATCATCCCGGCGCGCGGCTGGATTGCCCGCATTCCCGAACGGATCGGGAGGGTGCAGGAAGCGCTCGACCCGATCCTCGATCTGTACAAGAACCTCGACCGGTTCATTTCCAAGACCGTGGAGCAAATCCAAGTCGGGCAGAATTCGCCCGCGTCGGTCCGGATTGAAACGCCCAACAGCTTCATGGGGCTGGTGACAAGCAGCGCACCACACCTGATGATCCAGCTGTTTTTCGGGATCCTGGTGATCTTTTTCTTCCTCGCCGGCTGGACCGCGATGCGCAGGCGAACGATCAAGAGCCGCGGCAGCTACGAGGGCGCGCTGACGACCGCCCGGGTAATCCAGGAGGTGGTAAATTCCACCTCCACCTATATCGGCACGATCACGCTCATCAATTTCGCGCTTGGCGCGATTACCGCTGCAATCCTGTGGATGCTTGGGATGGAATCTCCGGTGATGTGGGGAGGCATCGTCGCGCTTGCCAATTTCGTCCCCTATCTGGGTCCGATCGTCAGCGCGGGGCTGCTGTTCTTTGGCGGGCTGATGACCTTCCCGGACGCGTGGACCGCGCTCGCCCCTCCAGCGATCTTCATCGGCCTCCACATGATCGAGGCGAATATCTTCACGCCTCTGGTGGTGGGAGAGCGGCTCGAGATCAGCCCCCTTGCGATCCTCGTCGCATTGTCATTCTGGTCCTGGGTATGGGGAACGGTCGGCGCACTGCTTGCGGTGCCGTTGCTGATCATCCTCAAGACGGTGTTTTCGGCGGCCGGAACACCGGACATCGCCGGTTTCCTGTTCGAGGATGGAACGCTGACTCATGTCGGCGACCATGACGATGAGGAAATCGACGAAAGTCATAAAAAGCGGCGATAGGGCTGTTGACACCCCTGCGTCCGCCGAATAGTTGCCCGCCCACCCCAAATGCGGGTGTAGCTCAGTTGGTTAGAGCGCCGGCCTGTCACGCCGGAGGTCGCGGGTTCGAGCCCCGTCACTCGCGCCATTTCCCATCCATCATCGAAACGGTCGGAAGGCGCGGCGCATGAGCGCAGCTTCCGACGATCCCTATGCCATCCTGGGCCTGAAGCCGGGCGCGGACCTGGTGGCGATCGAACGCGCGTTCCGCGCCCTCATCAAGGAACATCACCCGGACCGTCCGGGCGGCGATTCGACCCGCGCCGCGCAGCTAAACCGCGCGTATCGCGACCTTCGCGAACGGGTGAAGAAGCGCGGCGACGTCAAGGTGCGCGAACCACTTGCGCAGCGACAGCAAGGGCGTGGCGCGGCGCGCGCGACCTGGATTGCAGCTCTGTTTGCGATTGTGGGAAGCGCGGCTTGGGTTGGCTCGGTATTTACGCCGGTGGCTGGTCACGACAGCGCAAGTTCGGTTGCAGCGCGGCTGGCAGAGCGCGTCGCCAATGGTGCCGGACGTACGCATTCCGACATCATGGATCGTCCTCTTTCGCTCGCGGCGATCGATTCCGCGGTACTCGACGCCTCCCGGCTCGAGGCATTGGGCGATGATCTGCAGCTTGCTGATGAAACCCGGCGCTGCCACCGCGACCTGCGCCTTGCTCCGGAAATCACGCGCTTCGACCGTTGCATTGCGTTCGACAATGCCGTCATCCTGCTCAAGAAGCTCGATCCGGAACGCCAGGACGGCGTTTTCGGCCAGGGGGCAGTAACGGGTCGGGCGTGGGCTTCGGCGCAAACCTTGTCACGGGACTATTTTTCGACCGACAGCCGGTTGAAACAGATCCGCGTCCGGGTCGAATTGATGCTTGCAGCAAGCACTAACGACTAAGGCCGCGGCTTTCCCGATGAAGGCGCCGAAGGGTTCGTCGGCTGGCTTCCCAAGGGGGCCTGGCCGGCGTCGCTGGCTTCGTTGGACAGGGTCCAGCGCAACGTGTCACTTGCGGCAACGCGATCGGAATAGCGTGCGGTAGCGGCCTTTTCGGCTCCCTTGTCGGCGGCCTCGCGCGCAATCCTTGAGAATCGGACCGCAACGCGCTTGTCACCACGCATCGATGGCGTCAGCGGAAGCGCCTCCACGCCTTTTTGTTCGACAAGTTCGGCCAGATCGCCTTCAGCAGTCTCGCGCGCCGGGCGGCTGGCGTAGGCGGCAAGCGCCTCCGCTCGCAATAATGCGGCATTTGCTTCACGCCCCGAATAATTCTGCACAAACGCCTTGGGCTGACCCCAGGCGCCGTTCCAGCGATAGAACAGGTGAAGACCCTCAACATCGTTCTTCGCCAAGGATGCCGCCCACACGGGAAGGACGTAATTTGCGTGATAGTGGGTGGCGAGGCCGGTCGGCGCATGGACCGCGCCGGCCAGTGCCTCCGCTGCCAGGCTGAGCGCGCGTTTCCATCCGGCAGCCTGGGGCTTGTGGTTGAGCGAACCGTCGCAGGTGAACGTGAACTGGCAACCAGTCGCCCGGTTCGACCCCTGGTAGACGACCCCGCAAACGCTGGCCGGGAAAGCCGGGTGGCGAACGCGGTTCAGGACCACCTGCGCGACCGCCCGCTGGCCGCCAAGCGGTTCAGTCGCGGCTTCGTAATAGATGGCTTCGGCAAGGCACTGCGTCGCCTGGGCCCGCGAGGCGGCATCGCCCTTCAGATGGAAGGGTTCGGCGGCAGGGTTGAGCGCGTCGCTGATCGGGATTGCAGCGTTGGTCGCCATCGCCACCTGCGGCGCGACCGGCTGAAATGCCATGCTTGGCGGTGCCGGCGGCATCGGCGGCGCGGCGGGAAGATCGATCGCGAGCGCGGTCCCCAGAACTGCGAGACCCACGAGTGCAGATCCCCCCACCACGCGTAGCCGATCAAGGGTCAATGGCATCGCGCGACTGAACGCGCGGCCGAGAGGTGAAGTGGCCAACATGGTGTCGTGTTGATATAATACAGTATAGACCGACCTTCAAGCGATCGGATCGCCCTTGCCCCAGCGACCGGTAACGGCCCATCTGAGCACCGGTCGCAACGGCAAGATCCAGGCTAATCCCGCAACCAGATAGAACAGGGCCTGAACCAGAACAGGCCATTGTCCGACGAACGACGCCAGACTTGCGACGAGCGCCGCCCAAACCAGGATCAGCGCCACGATGATCGCCATCGCGCCAAGGGTGCGCAAAGTAGGGGGCGGAGTGTTCATCATGGTTTCTTGAACCAGCTCAGGCCTGCTGGCGAGGCGAAACCGTCCAATGGCACGTCCCATTCGTCAGCAGGGATCGTGCTCCTGAGAAGTTGCAAGTCCCAACCTACCCCGACCAGCGTGGCACCGTGGCGGCGCATTCTGGCGAGGACCCGGTCATAATGTCCCTTTCCGCGACCAAGCCGGGTGCCATGGCGGTCTGCGGCCACCAATGGAACGAACACCAGGTCAGGCTCGACCTCGGGAACGGTGGCTCCCGGCTGTAACATTCCGAACGGGCCGCTCATTCGCGGATCTCCGGCGCGGAAGGTGAACGGCTCACCGGGGCGGTCGAAATTGGGATAAGCGGCAATCCGCCCGAGCGCCCGCACTTCCTCCATCAACGGTGCGACGCTAATTTCGCTTCCTATCGCGGCATAGCCCGCGACGATTTTGGCGCTGGTGACCAGTGCGGTTAGCCGGCTCGCAAGCGCACCTTCCAGCTTTGCTCGCTGAGCATCGTTAAGCGATGCAACAAGTGCCTTTCGAGCGTCGAGCGCCGCCTTGCGTAGCGCGTCCTTGCCAAGCGCAGGCATGCCGGAACCAGTTCCGGGAGGGGAAGGGGGTGACGGGACCACCATGGCCGTTTGCCGGAAATCCTCTGACGCCACAAACGTCAGGTGGGCGCCGAATGCATCCCGCCACGGCGGGGGCAGGGTCAGCTCCCTTAGGATCTGAATAGCCTCAGGGATTTTACAAAGCTCGTACTAGGCAGAACCCGTCGACCCCTATTTAGGCGGCGTCGGCCCCATTCTCAAGGCGCATTGCAAGCGACTCGAGACTGGTCGCAAGCGCTTCGGCACGAAGAACAAGGCCGGGATCAATCGCAGGCTGTAACGGTGCCGGTGGGGGAGCGCTCGGAAGCGGCGCGGGCGTAGCTTCGGGCGCCGGGGCCGAAACGGGCGAACCTTCAAGCATCTGGTCGGCCAACAGCAGTGCTGCAAACATGAACTGGCGCGATTCGCTCAAAGTCCCGAGGCCCGCGAGCGCCTCCCGGCACTTTTCGTCGACCAATTGGGCCGCAGCGCGCAGATTGGCTTCCTCACCCTCGCGGCAGGCGACGGGGTAGACCCGGCCCCCAATGTGCAGGTCGATCAATGCGGCCATCAGTGCGAGGCCTCGCGAATCATCGCGTCAAGTTCGGCGACAATTTCGCGCACTTCGGCGCGCAAATGCTGGTCGGCGGACGCTTGCCCTGCATCGCTCGCGGAGCGCTCGACGGCACGCTCAAGCCCGCGGTCGATCCTCCGGATCGCCTGTTCGGCCCGTTCGAGCGCTCGTGTAAGCCGTTCGTTTTCCATACCCCGTGGCCAAAGGGGTAAGGCCAAGCTTCGCCCTAGGCAAGTGAGCGGCAAATCACTGGCGGTGTTGACGCCTTGGCCCGCCTTGCCCAAAGGGGTCCGCGCACGGTCCCGGGGGGTTCGCTTCGCAGGCAAACCCTAGGGCCATCCTTCGAACGTCCAGCGCCCCGGAAACCCATGCAACCCACCCAACGCCGACTCGCCAACGCCATTCGCGCCTTAAGCATGGATGCGGTTCAGGCCGCCAACAGCGGCCATCCCGGAATGCCGATGGGCATGGCCGACGCGGCGACCGCCCTGTTTACCAGGCACCTGAAATACGATGCCACCGACCCGCATTGGCCAGACCGCGATCGATTCATCCTGTCGGCCGGCCACGGCTCGATGCTGATCTACTCGCTGCTCTACCTTACCGGCTATGCACATCCCACGCTCGCCGAGATTCAGAAATTTCGGCAGCTGGGTTCCCCCGCCGCCGGTCATCCGGAGAATTTCGAGCTGGACGGGATTGAGGTGACCACAGGCCCTCTGGGACAGGGCCTTGCAATGGGCGTCGGGATGGCGATCGCGGAGCGTCATCTGAACGCGGTCTACGGAACCGACCTGGTCGATCATCGAACCTTCGTCATTGCCGGTGATGGCTGCCTGATGGAAGGCGTCAATCACGAAGCGGTCGGGCTGGCAGGGAACCTCAAGCTGGGCCAACTCATCGTCCTGTGGGACGATAATCGAATCACCATCGACGGATCGACCGATCTGTCACGAAGCGAAGACGTCATGGCACGTCACGCGGCTTCGGGCTGGCACGTCGTGGAATGCGACGGGCTCGATGCCGACGCGGTAAGCCGCGCGATTGACGAAGCGTGCGCCGACGGCCGCCCCAGCCTGATCCGCTGCCGCACCATCATCGGCTATGGCGCGCCCGACAAGCAGGGTACCGCCGCAACCCATGGCGCCCCGCTCGGCGAGGATGAAATCGCTAAGGCGCGCACGATGCTGGGTTGGGATTTCCCACCGTTCGAAGTTCCCGACGACATCCTCAACGCTTGGCGTTCCGCCGGTGAGCGCGGGCATTCCAAGCGCGCCGATTGGTACCGCCGTCTCGAGGCGAGCGGGCGGAAGGAGGAATTCCTCAAGCGGATCGAAGGCAAGGCCGACGACAGCTGGCTCAAGCCTTATGTCGACCAGCTGATTGCCGACAAGCCCAAGGTCGCGACCCGCAAAGCCAGCGAAATGGCGCTTGAGAAGATCAATCCTGTTGTCACCGCGACAATCGGCGGTTCGGCCGACCTGACCGGTTCAAACAACACCCGGACCAAGGCACTGGAAACCTTTTCGCCCGACAATTACGGCGGTCGTTACATCTATTACGGCATCCGCGAGTTCGGTATGTCAGCGGCGATGAACGGAATGGCGCTTCACGGCGGGGTCATTCCTTATGGCGGCACGTTCCTGGTGTTCACCGACTACGCCCGTCCCGCGATCCGCCTGTCGGCGCTTCAGCAGGCGCGGGTCGTTTACGTCATGACCCACGATTCGATCGGGCTTGGCGAAGATGGTCCGACGCACCAGCCGATCGAACACATGCAAAGCCTTCGTGCGATGCCGGGGCTTTTGAATTTCCGTCCCGCCGATGCGGTCGAAACTGCCGAATGCTGGGCAATAGCGCTTGGCGCAAAGGAACCTAGCGTGCTTGCGCTGACGCGTCAGAACCTTCCCGCTCTGCGCACGAAAAAAGCGGACGGCAATCTGTGCGCGAAGGGCGCGTATCGTCTGAAGTCGGCGGGCAAGGACCGCAAGATCATCTTCATCGCCACCGGCAGCGAGGTCCATGTCGCGATCGAAGCCGCCGAGTTGCTTGAGGGCGAAGGGATCGGCTGCGACGTCGTTTCGATGCCATGCACCGAATTGTTCGATGCGCAGGACGCCGCCTATCGCGAGGATATTCTGCCCGACGTTTCCAACCGCGAAATCCTGCGCGTGTCGGTGGAAGCTGGCACCACATTCGGTTGGGAGCGCTATACCGGCCTCCACGGCCTCAAGATCGGTATCGACCGCTTCGGTGCTTCGGCCCCGGCAGAGGCGCTGTTCGATAAGTTCGGATTGACTCCGGCCAAGGTCGCCGAGCGGGTCAAAGACCATATGAAACAGAGGGAAATGCGATGACCAAGGTTGCAATCAACGGTTTTGGCCGGATCGGCCGTCTTGTCGCCCGGGCAATCCTGGAGCGGCCGGACTGCGGGCTGGAACTGGTCAGCATCAACGACCTTGCCGACGCCAAGGCCAATGCCATGCTGTTCAAGCGCGACAGTGTCCATGGAACCTGGAAGGGCGAGGTCAGCGCCGAGGGCGATGAAATGATCATCGACGGCAAGCGCATCAAGGTCACTGCAGAGCGCGATCCCGCCAAGCTCCCCCATGGTGCAATGGGCGTCGATATCGCGTTGGAATGCACCGGCTTTTTTGCCGACAAGGAAGGCGGCCAGAAGCACCTCGACGCGGGTGCCAAACGCGTTCTTATCTCCGCTCCCGCCAAAGGCGTCGATCTGACGGTCGTGTTCGGGGTCAATCACGACAAATTGACCGCCGACCACACGATCGTTTCCAACGCTTCGTGCACGACAAATTGCCTGGCACCGGTGGCCAAGGTGCTCAATGACGCGATCGGGATCGAGCGCGGCCTGATGACCACCATCCACGCTTATACCAACGACCAGAAAATCCTCGACCAGATCCACTCCGACATGCGCCGCGCGCGTGCCGCCGGGATGAGCATGATTCCGACCACCACGGGTGCTGCCAGGGCGGTTGGCGAAGTGCTTCCCGAATTGAAAGGCAAGCTAGACGGTTCTGCGGTGCGGGTTCCGACGCCCAATGTCAGTCTTGTCGACCTCACCTTCACGCCCGGGCGTGACACGACCAAGGAAGAAGTGAACAAGTTGCTTCGGGACGCGGCCCAAGGCGCGCTCAAGGGCGTCCTCGATTATACCGACGAACCGTTGGTTTCGATCGATCTCAACGGTTCTCCTGCAAGCTCGACGGTCGACAGCCTCGAGACAGCGGTCATCGACGGGAAGCTGGTTCGCGTGGTCAGTTGGTACGACAATGAATGGGGTTTTTCCAACCGCATGGTCGATACCGCCGGGGCGATCGCGAAGCTGATCTGATCGTGGGCACGTTCAAGACCCTCGACGATCTGCCGGACGACCTTATTGGCAAGACGGTACTGGTGCGGGTCGATCTAAACGTGCCGATGCAAGACGGGGCGATCAGCGACGACACCCGGCTGCGCGCTGCGGTGCCAACGATCGCCGAACTTTCTGACAAGGGCGCGATCGTCCTCCTGCTTTCGCACTTTGGCCGACCCAACGGCCACTCCCGCCCGGATATGTCGACCGCCCTTTTGGTAAAGCCGCTGAGTGAGCTTACCGGCCGCTCGGTGCGTTTCATCGAGGATTGCGCCGGTCCCCAGGCGGCGAACGCGGTGGCAACGATGCAAGCCGGGGCGATTGGAATCCTCGAAAACACCCGCTTCCATGTCGGTGAAGAGAAGAACGACCCAGAGCTTGCGCGCGCAATGGCCGAACTCGGCGATTGTTACGTAAACGATGCCTTTTCTGCCGCACACCGGGCTCATGCCTCGACTGAGGGCGTGACTCACTTCCTGCCCAGCTTTGCCGGCCGTGCGATGGAAGCGGAACTGACCGCGCTCCAGCGCGCGTTGGGCAAGCCGGAGCGTCCGGTTGCAGCGGTGGTGGGCGGGGCGAAGGTCTCGACCAAGCTCGCGGTCCTGGGCCATATGGTTGGCAAGGTCGACCATCTGATCATCGGTGGCGGAATGGCCAACACATTCCTTGCCGCGCGCGGCGTGAGTGTCGGAAAATCGCTGTGCGAGAAAGACTTGCTTGGAGAAGCTGAGGACATCTTCGAACGCGCGGACAAGGCCGGGTGCACGATCCATTTGCCCTATGACGTGGTCGTGGCGCGCGAATTCGCGCCAAATCCACCTAGCGTTCGCACGTGCAATGTCCACGAAGTCGCTGCGGACGAAATGATCCTCGATGTCGGCCCCGCCGCCGTGGAAGCGCTTGCCGATGTACTCAAGAATTGCCGAACGCTGGTCTGGAACGGACCGTTGGGGGCGTTCGAAACGCCGCCATTCGATTGCGCGACGGTCGCGCTTGCGCGCACTGCGGCAGCCTTGACCGAAGACACCAGCCTGATCTCCGTTGCTGGCGGCGGCGATACGGTGGCGGCGCTTAACCATGCCGGCGTTGCGGACAAATTTACCTTCGTTTCGACTGCGGGCGGGGCGTTCCTCGAATGGATGGAAGGCCGCGTACTTCCCGGCGTTGCAGCGCTTGAGCGCAGCGCGACGGGCGCCGCGCTTCAGGATAAGGACTGCAAATGAATCAGGACATGCTTGCCAAGATTGCCAAGGGTGATGGTTTCATCGCCGCGCTGGACCAGTCGGGCGGTTCGACCCCGGGCGCGCTCAAGGCCTATGGCTACAAGGGCGACGAGTGGTCGAGTGATGCGGAAATGTTCGCACTGGTCCACCAAATGCGGACGCGGATCATCACGTCGCCCGCTTTCAACGGTGACAAGGTCATCGGCGCGATCTTGTTCGAGATGACGATGGACGGTGATGCTGGCGCAAAGCCGGTGCCAGACGCCTTGTGGTCGCGCGGGGTGGTACCGTTTCTTAAAGTCGACAAGGGCCTTGCGGACAGTGCCGACGGGGTAAAGATGATGAAGCCCAACCCCGGCCTTGAAAATCTGTGTCAGCGGGCTGTCGCCAAGAATATATTCGGTACCAAGATGCGCTCGGTAATCGACGAAGCCAGCCAGTCCGGCATCGCCGCCATCGTTCGCCAACAGTTCGAAGAAGCCAATCGCATCCTCGACTGCGGGCTGATGCCGATCGTCGAGCCCGAAGTGAACATCAAAAGCGCAACCCGCGCCGAAGCCGACGCGATCCTGCTCGATGAGTTGACTCGGGCGCTCGATGCGCTTCCCGACGATCGCCGGGTAATGCTCAAGCTGTCGCTTCCGGTGAAGCCCAATATGTTCAAGCCGCTGGTTGACCATGCGCGCGTGTTGAAGGTGGTTGCGCTGTCCGGCGGTTTCAGCCGCGACGAGGCCTGCGCAGAACTTGCCAAGAACGAGGGAATGGTCGCAAGTTTCAGCCGCGCACTGCTTGAGGGGCTGCGTTTCGACATGAGCGACGAGGAGTTTGATGCCACGCTCGCTGCTTCGATCGACAAAATCTATCAGGCTTCGGTCGCCTGACCGGAACACGCGCGATGGCTGACCTCTTCGATCCCCGGCGCGCCCCACAATGTTCGCTGTACCTTATCAGTCCGCAGGAGGTCGGGGGTGCGTTCCCCGATCGCCTCAAGGCCGCGCTTGAACCAGGGGTCGCGACCGCTTTTCAGCTTCGGGTCAAGGATATCGACAGTCATGCGCTCGCCAAGATGGGGGAGCCATTGCGGCGGATTTGCGCTGACGCCGGGGTGGCGTTCATCGTTAATGATAGCGTGTCCATGGCCAAGCGCCTGGCGGCCGACGGGGTCCATCTGGGTCAGTCCGACGGTGAAATCGGCGACGCCCGGTCGATCCTTGGCCCCGATGCCCAGATCGGTGTGACCTGCCACGATAGCCGCCACCTGGCGATGGAAGCGGGGGAGGCGGGGGCCGACTATGTCGCGTTCGGTGCCTTTTATCCAACCACGACGAAGCCAAGCGAATATCGGCCCGACGCCGCGATCCTTAGCTGGTGGTCGCAACTGTTCGAAATTCCGTGTGTCGCAATTGGCGGGATAACCCCCGACAATGGCGCACCACTCGTCGAAGCGGGGGCGGAATTCCTTGCTGTCTGCCAGGCGGTCTGGGGCCAAGCCGACCCGGCGAAGGCGGTACAGGCGTTCGCACCGCTGTTCGATAGATGAGGCGCCAAGCGGCCTTGTTCGGCACGCTGGCAATTATGGCCTGGCTAGCGATGGTCGCGATCCTCGTCGAAAAACCGCCGCCAGCGCGCTTCAGCCGCGCCGATGCCGCGATTGTCTTGGGGTCGCGTTTGTACGACGGCAAGCCCGGGCCAAGTCTGGCGGCACGAGTGCGGGCCGGGGCCGATCTCGTGAAATCGGGAAATGCGCCGCTCCTTATCCTGACCGGGGGCAAGACCCACGGCGAGGCGTTGTCAGAGGCGCAAGGGGCGGCAATTCTTGCCCGCAACCTGGGCCTTCGCGACGATCAGATATGGGTCGAGTCGCGCTCGCAATCGACGCTGGAGAACTTGCGCTTTGCCGACGCGCGGATGAAATCACGGGGATTGCAGCGTGCTTTTGTGGTCAGCGACCGGACCCACCTTCGCCGCGCAATGATCCTTGCCGATGGTCTTGGCCTGGAAGCATCGCCGGTTGCCGCCAACCCGCATCTGAACGCCCTTCCCCAAGGTCTTGCCATCCTTCGCGAAGCGGTCACATTGCCCCGCGATTGGTTGAGAATGAACCTTTAGGCGCGGTTTCACGTTGCTCTCATCAAAACCGATAGGGATGGGAGTTCTACTTATGCGTAATGCGTTCTGGGTGCTGGTTGCCGGCACTACCATATCCGCCAGCGCTGCCTGGGCGCAGTCGGGCAAGCCGGTCGAACAGAAAAACGTCGCCGGCACGAACGCGAACATCGTCACCAACCCGGCCGACAAGACATTGGCCAACGCAAAATCCGGGAAGGCGGTCGCCAAGTCCAACTGGGTCGCGCCCGGAACCAAGGGTTCGCCGATCGATGGGACCGCGTTCCACGCGCAGGTGTTGCTCGACGTCGCCGGCTTCTCCCCGGTCGTGATCGACGGCAAGAAAGGTTCGAACCTCACCAAGGCCGTGAAAGGCTTTCAGGAAGCACGCGGGCTCAAGATTACCGGTGAACTAGACAATTCTACCAGAAGCGCGCTGCTGCAGGATTCTCGCGCGTCGACGATCCAGGTTACTCTCACCACGGAACAGGTTGCCGGGCCATTCGTCCGCCCGTTCCCGCAAAAGGCGGAGGAACAGGCCAAGTTGAAGTTCATGGGCTACCGCAACATGCTGGAAAAAGTGGCCGAGGAATATCACACCACCCCCGACACGATCGTCGCGCTCAATGGGCCGGATGCGATGATCGGCGCAGGGCAGACTCTGCGCCTTCCCAATGTCGCGGTAGCAAAGGGCGCCACCTACGAGACCCACGGTAAATCGGAAATCGCGCAGTGGTTCTCGCTTCTGAACGTGGTACCCGCAAGCGCGACGGGCGACCACATCGTGGTCGACAAATCTGATGGGACAATGAAAGTCATGAGCAAGGACGATAAGCTGCTTGCGCAATTCATTGTCACCACCGGGTCGAGCCGTGACCCGCTGCCGCTCGGCAATTGGAAGGTGACAACGTACAGCTTTCTTCCCCCTTTCAATTACCAGCCCGACCTGTTCTGGGACGTAGCTGACGACAAGGCCGAACAGCGCCTTCCGCCGGGGCCGAACGGACCGGTCGGAGTTGCCTGGCTGGACCTGACGAAGGAACATTACGGCATCCACGGCACCGGCGCGCCGGAGACGATCGGGCGGGCTGAAAGCCACGGCTGTTTGCGGCTTACCAACTGGGACGTGCTTCGCCTGTCGCAGATGATGAAGCCCGGCTTCGCCGCGAAGTTCGTCGCCTAGGTTCCGCTCCGCGGTGTCGCGCAGCCTCCTCTCGTTCGCAATCGGAGCGGTGCTCGCAAGCCTGTTCTGGATCTGGTTCTATACCGCGGTGCCCAGCGGTCCGGCGAACGGCAAGGTCGAACCTGCCGGCGACACGATGGTAGTGAATCGCAAGGACGGGGGACCGATCGTGGTCGCCGAGAGTGTCGAGGTGGGCCCTGCCGGACTTGCCATTCCGGTGGCTGGAAAAAAGGCCGGAGACCTTGTCGACACGTACACCCAGGCCCGTGCCGGCGGCGCCCGGCGGCATGACGCCATCGACATCATGGCCAGCGAAGGTACGCCGGTCGTGGCAGCAGCGCCCGGAACGGTCGAGAAATTATTCTATTCCAAGGGCGGGGGAGGAATTTCCGTCTATGTCCGCTCACCGGACGGGAAATGGACTTTCTATTACGCGCATTTGGCGTCTTACGCCCCCGGGCTTGCTGAGGGGCAGCGGGTCAGGCGCGGAGAACCGATCGGACGCGTCGGCCATACCGGCAACGCCAGCCCGGATGGCCCGCACCTGCATTTCGCGATCAATCGCATGGCCAATGAAGAGAAATGGTATCAAGGCACGCCGATCAATCCCTATCCCTTGCTTGCCGGGAAGCGGGTGAACGGCTAGGGGGCTGGCCAACGCCGCCGGGCGTCTTATCCGGCGGCTCGCTCTTTCCATCATAGTGTATCGAGGCAGGTCATGAAGATCAGCGGCGTGGACATTCGTCCCGGCAACATCATTGAATATGAAGGCGGCATTTGGCGCGCCGTCAAGATCCAGCACACCCAGCCGGGCAAGGGCGGCGCCTATATGCAGGTCGAGATGAAAAACCTCATCGACGGTCGCAAGACCAACGTCCGCTTTCGTTCGGCAGAGACCGTCGAACGCGTGCGGCTCGATACCAAGGACTTCCAGTTCCTGTTCGCCGATGGTGAAGACCTGACGTTCATGGATAAGGATACTTACGAGCAGATCACGCTTCCCAAAGACCTGTTGGGTGATGCCGCTGCTTTCCTGCAGGACGGCATGGACGTCACGCTTGAGATGTACGACGAACGCCCGATCAGCGCGCAGCTTCCCCAATTCGCCGAGGCCGAAATCGTCGAGGCCGACGCGGTTGTGAAGGGCCAGACGGCAAGTTCCTCTTACAAGCCGGCCCTGCTCGATAATGGCGTTAGGATCATGGTTCCGCCGCATATCGGGGCGGGGACCCGCGTCGTCGTCGACGTCTATGAACAGACCTACGTCAAGCGCGCCGAATAGTCCGCTATGGTTTCCCATTCAGGCCTGATGACTGTCATGCAGAAAGCCGCGCGCAAGGCCGCGCCGCGGCTACGGCGCGACTTCGGTGAAGTTGCGCAACTGCAGGTCTCGCGCAAGGGTCCGGCGGACTTCGTCTCAATGGCCGACAAGCGCTCGGAACAGACCATCGTCGAGGAACTGCAGCATGCGCGGCCCGACTGGGGCCTGGTGCTTGAGGAAGGGGGCGTGATCGAGGGTGATCCCGACAAGCCGCGTTGGATCGTCGATCCGTTGGATGGCACGACCAACTTCCTCCACGGCGTGCCGCATTTCGCGATTTCGATAGCGGTCGAGGACAAAAAGCCGAACGGCGACCCGGAAATCACTCACGGGCTGGTCTATCAGCCGCTGACCGATGAAAGTTTCTGGGCTGAAAAGGGACGTGGAAGCTGGCTTCAGGATGCCAGGCTAAGGGTTTCGGCGCGCCGCTATTTGGATGACGCGATGATCGGTACCGGGATGCCGCATTTCGGACGTGGCGATGTTGCGCGTTGGGCACGCATTTACGGCGCAATCGGGCCGGAAGTCTCGGCGATCCGTCGCTTCGGCTCGGCAGCGCTGGACCTGGCGTGGGTGGCGGCCGGCCGGCTCGACGGGTTCTGGGAAGACGATTTGGACATCTGGGATACTGCGGCAGGCGTCCTACTGGTCCGGGAAGCAGGCGGATTTGTCTCGGATTACCGGGGCCAGGACCGGATGTTCGAGCGCCGCGAATATCTCGCTGGAAGCGGAGAATTGCATAACAAGCTGCACAAGCTGCTTGCTTCATCGCTAAGATAGGCTTTCGGGCGGTTGCGAGGAACAATTCCCTGTCCTAAAGCCCGCCCCAAGTTCGCACCCATCGGAGAGTCCCCTTGGCCGACGTCGCCGCCGGATATTTGCCAATCTTGCTGTTCCTGGCCGTGGCACTTGGCCTGTCGACGGCCTTTGTGGTGCTGCCCATGGTTGTGTCGCGCTTTACCGGCACCCACAAGCCGGACACGCAGAAGCTCAGCGAATATGAATGCGGCTTCCCGGCGTTCGAGGACGCCCGTGCCGAATTCGACGTGCGCTTCTACCTTGTCGCCATCCTGTTCATCGTGTTCGACCTAGAGGCGGCGTTCCTGTTCCCGTGGGCGGTCAGCCTCGATTTCACCAAGTGGACCGGCTGGACGGCGATGATGGTGTTCCTTGCCGAACTTGGCCTTGGCCTGGCCTATGCGTGGAAGAAGGGAGCGCTCGAATGGGAGTGATCCTTGATCCCAGGCACGACGTCATGCCCACGGAAGAAGAGCTGGCGCGCCTCGCGGGGCTCGTCCCCGGCGACCTTGATCAGGCCAAGATGGCGGAACTTCGCCGTAACCTCGATGAAAAGGGGTTCATGGTCACGACCGCGGAAGACCTGTTTACCTGGGCGCGCACTGGTAGCTTGTGGTGGATGACGTTTGGCCTCGCCTGTTGCGCGGTAGAGATGATCCACGTCAACATGCCCCGCTACGATCTTGAACGGTTCGGGGTCGCTCCGCGCGCGTCCCCGCGCCAGTCGGACGTGATGATCGTGGCCGGTACCTTGTGCAACAAAATGGCCCCCGCCTTGCGCCGCGTTTACGACCAGATGAGCGAACCGCGCTACGTCATTTCAATGGGCAGCTGCGCCAATGGCGGCGGCTATTATCATTACAGCTATTCGGTGGTTCGCGGCTGCGATCGCATCGTCCCCGTCGATATCTACGTTCCCGGCTGCCCACCGACTGCCGAGGCGCTGCTCTATGGAATCCTCCAGCTGCAGCGGAAGATCCGCCGCGAAGGGACGTTTGAAAGGTGAGCAGCCTGGCGTCGCACGTTCCCCAGTTGGCCTCGAACGAGGGCATCGCTGAGAAGGCGAAGGCCGCGATCGGGCCCGCAGTCACGGCAATCAAGGATGCTGTCGGCGAAATCACGCTGACGGTCACCCGCGACGGGCTGGTCGCTGCGATGCAGGCACTACGCGACACGCGTGGGCTGGAATATCAGCAGTTGGTCGAAATCGCGGGGGTCGATTATCCCCAGCGCGTTGAGCGGTTCGAGGTCAATTACCACCTCCTCTCGCTAACCCGGAACCATCGCATCCGGGTCAAGGTGCACGCGGCAGAGGACACGCCGGTGCCATCGATCACGTCGCTGTGGCCGGTCGCCGGCTGGCTAGAGCGCGAAGTGTTCGACATGTACGGGGTCGCGTTTAGCGGCAACCCCGACCTCAGGCGCATCCTCACCGACTATAATTTCGAGGGCCATCCGTTCCGCAAGGACTTCCCGCTGACCGGCCATGTCGAACTGCGCTATTCGGAAAGCCAGAAGCGTGTCGTCTATGAACCGGTATCCTTGCCGCAGGACTTTCGCACGTTCGATTTCCTGATGCCCTGGCAGGGCCCGGAATATCATCTTCCCGGGGATGAAAAGGCGACCGCTGAAGCCGCCGGTGCACCAAGCCCTGCACCCGCGCCCAACGCGCCAACTCCGCCTGACCCCAAGCCCCGCGTGGCGACTCCCAAGACGACCGACGAAAAATCGGACACCGGCGCCGGCGCGCCTGCCGACAAGGCGGCAAAAAAGGAAGCGCGCAAGCCAGCCAGGGCGAAGGCCGCCAGCCCGGAGGCATCGGCAACCACGAAGCCTGAACTGAAGGGGAGGGCCAAATGAGCCGCACCCGCACCGTCGAACTTGCCGTTGGATCGCCGGAATTGCGCGATCATGCCGGTCACCCGGACACGCCGGGCGATGACACGATCAGCAATTACACGATCAACTTCGGTCCGCAGCATCCCGCTGCGCATGGCGTCCTGCGCCTGATCATGGAGCTTGACGGTGAAGTGGTCGAGCGCGTCGATCCGCACGTCGGGCTGCTCCACCGCGGCACCGAGAAACTGATCGAATACAAGACCTACGCGCAGGCGATCCCCTATTTCGACCGCCTCGATTATTGCTCGCCGATGTGCATGGAGCACAGCTTCGTGCTCGCGATCGAGAAGCTGATGGGGCTAGAGGTACCGATCCGCGGCCAATACATCCGCACCATGATGGCGGAATTGACCCGCATCATGAACCACATGCTCAACCTTGGTGCGCACATCATGGACGTGGGCGCGATGACCCCGAACCTGTGGCTGTTCGAGCTGCGCGAAGACCTGATGCAGATTTACGAGAATGTGTCGGGCGCGCGGATGCATGCCAATTACTTCCGCGCTGGCGGCGTTCGCTCGGACATTCCGCCCAAGGTCCTGGACCGCATCGGCAAGTTCCTCGATGAGCGCGAGGGCTTGTTCGAGGACGCGATTTCGCTGGTCGCCGACAACCGCATCTTCAAGCAGCGCAACGTGGATATCGGCACTGTTTCGAACGAGGACGCGATCGCCTGGGGCTTCACCGGCCCGATGATCCGAGCGTCGGGCGTGCCGTGGGATTTGCGCAAGTCGCAGCCCTATGAAGTCTATGACAAGATGGACTTCGACGTGCCGGTCGGCACGCGCGGCGACTGCTATGACCGCTTCATGGTCCGGGTGGAAGAAGTGCGGCAAAGCTGGCGCATCGTTCGCCAATGCCTGAACAGCCTTCCGGCAGGGCCAGTCGGGTCCCTCGACCGCAAGGTCTTTCCGCCGCCGCGCGCCGAGATGAAAACCTCGATGGAAGCGCTGATCCATCACTTCAAACTCTATTCGGAGGGCTATCACGTCCCCGCTGGCGAAGTGTATGTTGCGACCGAAAGCCCCAAAGGCGAATTCGGCGTCTACCTCGTCGCTGACGGCACCAATAAGCCCTACCGCTGCAAGATCAGGCCAACCGCCTTTTCGCACCTGCAGGCGATGGACTTCATGATGAAGGGCCACATGCTGGCGGACACGACCGCCGTGCTCAGCGCCATCGACGTCGTCTTTGGGGAGTGCGACCGGTGATTGGACTAATTGCTCTCCTCGTGACGCAGTCGCAGGTATCGCCGGAGCTTCAAGCAAAGCTTGACCACGTCCAGGAATTGAAACCGGTCGTGCAAGGCGTCGTCGATGCCATCGTGGCGCAGGATGATGTCGCCCTGGGGAACTTTGTTACGCCAGGAACAATGCTCACTGATGCCGATGGAAATAAATTCCCCTTCGTAACGGCAACGTTCACATACTTCGCCAAGAACTGCACCTTTCAAACTATGAGCTTTGATACTCATCCCCTCTTTGACGATGGGACTATCTGGTGGAATTGTCCTGAGGGCAGCCAGCGGCTCTATCTTCGTATTCGCGATAGCAAGGTGTTCAGCGCGTCGCCTTTCCGCAATCCGAATGTCGAGCTGCCCGAAGCACTTCGCACGAAAGCCAAGAGCAACTGATGGCTGAGCGTCACTTCGCCCCTGATACGCCTGAACTCCGCGCCGAGTGGGGCGAATTCGCGTGGACCGAGGAGAATGCCAGGAAGGCCGCCTGGGCGATTGCGAAATATCCTGCCGGCCGCCAGCAGAGCGCGGTCATTCCCTTGCTCGACCTTGCCCAGCGGCAGGTCGGCGCAATGACTGGAACGCAGGGATGGCTTCCGATCCCGGTGCAGGAATTTGTCGGCCGCCAGCTCGGCATGGCGCCGATACGCGTGCTCGAAGTCGCGACCTTCTACACGATGTTCAACCTCGTGCCCGTCGGCAAATATCACGTGCAGGTGTGCGGGACGACGCCGTGCCTGCTTCGCGGGTCGGACGACATCATCCGCGCGTGCAAGTCCAAGGGCCTGACCAAGGGCGCGACCTCCGCCGACGGCATGTTCACGCTGTCCGAAGTGGAATGTCTTGGCGCCTGCGCCAATGCGCCGATGGTCCAGATCAACGACGACAATTTCGAGGATCTGACCGAGGAGAAAATGGGCGAAATTCTCGATGCGCTGGCGGCAGGCAAAACGCCCAAGCCCGGCCCGCAAATTGAGCGCCAGACGAGCTGCCCAGAAGGCGGCCCGACCAGCCTCAAGAAAATGGCTGAACGCAACTACGATTACAGAGGACAATGGTCATGATTGCATTTTTCATCGGTCTCATCATCGTCATCTTGATCGTCGGACTGCTGTTCAAATTGCTCAAGGTCGCAATCATCGTCGCGCTTGCGGTCGGGCTGGTGATGGTGGCGCAGAAGTTCCTCTCCAAGAGGAGCGACGGCGACTGATGGGCACGACGACGCCCCTTAGCGACAAGGATCGCATCTTCACCAACGTCTACGGGTTCCAGGACCCGTGGCTGAAGGCAGCGCAGGCGCGCGGCGACTGGGACGATACCAAGTCGCTGATGAAGGCTGGCCAAGATGCAATCATCGACGCGATCAAGGCATCGGGCCTGCGCGGTCGCGGCGGCGCGGGTTTCCCGACCGGGATGAAGTGGAGCTTCATGCCCAAGGAGCCGAACTCCGGGCCGTCCCAATTTCCTGGTCATCAACGCGGATGAAAGCGAGCCGGGTTCGTGCAAGGACCGCGAGATCATTCGCCACGATCCGCACAAGCTGATCGAAGGCGCGCTGCTCGCCGGTTTCGCGATGCGCGCGCGGGCGGGCTACATTTACATCCGCGGCGAATTCATCCGCGAGGCCGAAGTGCTGGAGCGCGCGGTCGCAGAGGCTTATGCCGCCGGCCTGCTTGGCAAGAATGCTGCAAAGTCGGGCTATGACTTCGACCTGTTCGTCCATCGCGGCGCGGGCGCCTATATCTGCGGTGAAGAAACCGCGATGCTCGAGAGCCTGGAAGGCAAGCAGGGTAAGCCGCGCCTGAAGCCGCCGTTTCCGGCTGGCGCAGGCCTGTATGGCTGCCCGACGACCGTCAATAATGTCGAGAGCATCGCGGTAGTCCCGACGATCCTTCGCCGTGGTCCCGCTTGGTTCGCCGGTTTCGGGCGCGAGAAAAACGAAGGCACCAAGCTGTTCCAGATCTCCGGCCATGTGAACAAGCCGTGCGTGGTCGAGGAAACGATGAGCATTTCGTTCCGCGAACTGATCGATCTCCATGCCGGCGGCATTCGCGGCGGGTGGGACAACCTTCTGGCGGTGATCCCCGGTGGAAGTTCGGTCCCGCTGGTCCCGGCCGCCGAGATCATGGAGGTTCCGATGGACTTCGATGGTTTGAAGGCGCTTGGCTCCGGGCTTGGCACCGCGGCGGTAATCGTGATGGACAAATCGACCGATATCGTCCGCGCGATTTCTCGCATCAGCTATTTCTACAAGCATGAAAGCTGCGGCCAATGCACTCCGTGCCGCGAAGGCACCGGCTGGATGTGGCGGATGATGGAAAAAATGCGCGTGGGCGACGCCGACGTCTCCGACATCGACAAGCTTTACGACGTCACCAAGCAGGTCGAAGGGCACACCATTTGCGCATTGGGCGATGCCGCCGCGTGGCCGATCCAGGGCCTGATCAAGCACTTCCGCCCCGAGATGGAGCGCCGGATCAGCGAACATAATGCCAAGGCGATGCTGGAGGCGGCGGAATAATGCCCAAAGTTACCGTCGATGGTGTCGAGATCGAGGTTCCGCAGGGTGCAACCGTGCTCCAGGCGTGCGAGCTTGCGGGCAAGGAAATCCCGCGCTTCTGCTATCACGAGCGCCTGAGCATTGCTGGCAATTGCCGCATGTGCCTGGTTGAAGTTGCGCCGGGTCCGCCCAAGCCGCAGGCAAGCTGCGCACTTCCCGCCGCCGATGGCCAGGCGATCCGCACCGACAGCGCGCTGGTCAAAAAGGCGCGCGAAGGGGTGATGGAATTCCTTCTTATCAACCACCCGCTCGATTGCCCGATCTGCGATCAGGGCGGCGAATGCGACCTTCAGGACCAGGCGATCGCCTATGGCCGGTCTTCCTCTCGCTATGAGGAGAACAAGCGCGCGGTCGATGACAAGTATATGGGTCCGGTGATCAAGACCGCGATGACCCGCTGCATCCAGTGCACGCGCTGCATCCGCTTTTCGACCGAAGTCGCGGGTATCGAGGAAATCGGAATGCTGTATCGCGGGGAGGAGAGCCAGATAACCTCCTACCTCGAACAGACGGTCGCAACCGAGCTTGCCGGCAATCTTGCCGATGTCTGCCCGGTCGGCGCGCTGCTGCAAAAGCCCCAAGCGTTCGAAAGCCGCCCGTGGGAATTGAAGAAGGTGCCGTCGATCGACGTGATGGACGGCATGGGCGCGAACATCCGCCTTGATGTTCGCCAGCGGCAGGTGCTGCGCGTCTTGCCGCGGATCAACGACGACCTCAACGAGGAATGGATCCACGACAAGACCCGCCACCATGTCGACGCGCTGGTCCGCAACCGTCTCGACCGTCCGTGGGTGCGAGAGAATGGAAAGCTGCGCGCGTCCGACTGGGCCGAGGCGCTGCAGGTATTTGCCGAGCAGTTGACCGGCGCTGGCTCCAAGGTTGCAGCAATTGCCGGTGACCTGGTCGATGCCGAAACGATGTACGCGGCCAAGGCGCTGCTGGCCATGGCGGGTTCGACCCTTCTCGAAGGTCGCCAAACCGGCATGGACTATGACTGCTCAAGCCTGTCGGCGGTTGCGTTCAATTCGACCGTCGCTGGAATCGAGCAAGCGGACGCGGTGCTGCTGGTCGGCTCCAACATTCGCTGGGAAGCGCCGCTGGTCGCAAGCCGTCTGCGCAAGGTCGCCAAGAAGGGCGGGCGGATTTTCGCAATCGGCCCGGTGGCCGACCTTGGAATGCCCATCACCTGGCTCGGCGATGATCTCAAGCTGCTCGGCAAACTTCCAAAGGCGGCGGCGGACGTGTTCGCAAGCGCGAACAAGCCCGCAATCATCCTTGGTCCGGGCGGACTTGGGGCAGGAGCGCTGGGCGCCGCGCTCAAGGCTGCGGACACGCTGGGCGTGATGAGGGACGGGTGGAACGGGTTCAACGTCGTCCACACCTCCGCCTCGCGGATGGCGGCGATCCTGCTTGGTTACACGCAACCGGGCGGACTTGCCGACATTGCCAAGGCCAAGCCGAAGCTCGTCATCATGCTCGGCGCCGACGAGATGGCCGATGACGCCCTGTCCGGCGCATTCAAGGTCTATATCGGCCACCACGGCGACAAGGGCGCGCGCCAGGCCGACCTCGTGCTCCCGGGCGCTGCTTATTCGGAAAAGCACGGCACGTTCGTCAATTTCGAAGGCCGGGTGCAGCGCGCCGAACGGGCGACCTTCCCGCCGGGCGAAGCGCGTGAGGATTGGTCAATCTTCCGTGCAGTCTCAGAAATTATCGGCAAGTCTTTGAAATTCGACGACTTTTCGCAGCTTCGCAAGGCTATGATCAAGGCTGTGCCCGACCTTGGCCGCGACGGCCTTATCGCGATGCCATGGGCGCCGCCCAAGCTCGAGGCAAAGGCACGCGGGCCGGTTGGTCATGCAATTCACGATTTCTTCCTGACCAACGCGATCTGCCGCAACAGCCCGACGATGCACGAATGCTCGGCCGCGTTGTCGGCAGGCGACGAGACGCTTGAGGCGGCGCAATGACCGCCTGGTTCGAAAGCTTTGGAATGGTCCACGGCTGGGCCTGGTTCGTCGCGACGATGATCGGGATCTTCGCGATCGCGCTTCCGCTGATGCTTGCGGTGGCAATGATCATCTATGCCGAACGCAAGATCTGGGCTGCGATCGCGCTTCGCCGTGGGCCCAACGTGGTCGGTCCGTTCGGCCTGCTGCAAAGCTTCGCCGACGGCCTCAAGGTGTTCCTGAAAGAAACCATCATTCCGACCAGCGCCAACAAGGGCCTGTTCCTGATTGCGCCGATCATCACCTTCACCGTCGCCCTGATCGTCTGGGCGGTGATCCCGTTCCAGCCGGGCGTGGTGCTCGCCGACATCAATGTCGGGCTGCTCTATGTCCTGGCGGCGTCCAGCCTCGGGGTTTACGGCGTCATTCTTGCGGGTTGGGCGTCAAACTCGAAATATCCGTTCTTCTCGGCGATCCGCGCGGCCTCACAGATGGTCAGTTACGAAGTGTCGATCGGCTTCGTCCTGGTGTGCGTCGTGCTTTACGCGGGCACTTTCAACGTCAGCGCAATCGTTACTGCACAGACCGGCAATGTGCTGGGGATTTTCAACGGCTTTGGGTTCAACCCCTTGTTGTTTCCGATGTGGGTGGTGTTCCTGATCAGCAGCATGGCGGAAACCTTCCGCACGCCGTTCGACCTGGTCGAGGCGGAAAGCGAACTGGTTGCCGGGCACCAGACCGAATATTACTCGATGAGCTTCGCCCTGTTCTGGCTTGGCGAATATGCCAACGTCATCTTGATGTGCGCCTTGAACGCGATCCTGTTCTGGGGCGGGTGGTTGCCGCCGCTCAATATCGACCTCATCCCCTGGTTCGATATTCCGGGCTGGATCTGGCTGATCGGCAAGATGTGCCTGTTCTTCTTCATCTTCGGCTGGGTAAAAGCGACCGTTCCGCGCTATCGCTATGACCAGTTGATGCGACTGGGATGGAAAATTTTCCTGCCGATCTCATTATTGTTCGTGTTCCTCATTTCAGGCTGGCTGATGATTACCCGCTACGGAGGCGCGGCATGATCGCGCGCACCATCAAAGCGTTTACGCTGTGGGAATTCCTGAAGGCGCACGCGCTTACTCTGAAATATTTCTTCAAGCCCAAGGCGACCATCAACTACCCCTATGAGAAGGTCCCGACTTCTCCCCGCTTCCGCGGAGAACATGCGCTTCGCCGTTATCCCAATGGTGAGGAACGCTGCATCGCGTGCAAATTGTGCGAGGCGATTTGTCCGGCACTTGCGATCACGATCGAGGCCGAACCGCGTGAAGACGGCAGCCGCCGAACCACGCGCTATGACATCGACATGGTCAAATGCATCTATTGCGGGTTGTGCGAGGAAGCGTGTCCGGTCGATGCAATCGTCGAAGGGCCGAACCTGGAATTCGCGACCGAAAGTCGCGAGGAACTGCTTTACGACAAGGCCAAATTGCTCGCCAATGGCGACAAGTGGGAACAGGCGATCGCGGCCAATCTTGCCGCCGATGCGCCCTACAAGTAAGCGCGCGGCTCAAGGGGACCCACACTGATCGCTCTCATCGCCTTTTACCTGTTCGCGACGCTTACCATCACCTCGGCGGTGCTGGTCATTTTCGCGCGCAACCCGGTGCACAGCGTGCTGTGGCTGATCGTCGCCTTTTTCAGTGCTGCCGGGCTGATGTTGCTGTTGGGCGCGGAGTTCGTGGCGATGCTTTTGGTGATCGTCTACGTCGGCGCGGTCGCGGTGTTGTTCCTGTTCGTCGTGATGATGCTTGACATCGACTTTGCCAAATTGCGCTCGGGGTTCAGCCGCAACTTGCCGTTCGGACTGATTATCGCACTGGTCCTGATGAGTGAGATGATCATTGCGGCGTCGGCATGGAAGGCGGGTCCGGGGTTATCGAACATGGCGATCCCGGTCAGCACCAAGCCTAACATCACCGCTTTGGGCGAAGTGCTTTACACCCGCTATCTGTTGCCGTTCGAACTTGCCGGACTGATCCTGCTGGTCGCGATGATCGGCGCCATCGTCCTGACCCATCGTGAGCGCCGCGACAATCGTTCACAGAAGGTCAGCCGCCAGGTTCGCCGCGACCCCAAGCGCGCTGTCCAGCTTCAGCAGCCCAAGTCCGGTAAAGGGGTTGAGCTGTGATCGGGATTGCGCATTACCTGACGGTCGCTGCGATCCTGTTCACGATCGGCGTGCTGGGAATCTTCCTGAACCGCCGCAACATCATCCTGATGCTGATGGCGATTGAGCTTATCCTGCTCGCGGTGAACATCAACCTCGTGACCTTCTCCGCATTTCTGGGCGATTTGACGGGTCAGGTGATGGCGATGTTCGTTCTAACCGTCGCCGCCGCGGAGGCCGCCATCGGGCTCGCCATCCTGGTCATTTTCTTCCGTCGCCGTGGCTCGATCGCGGTTGACGATGCAGACAGGATGCACGGTTGATGCACCCGGTAATCTTGATCGTTTTCCTGCCGCTGGTCGCAGCGCTGATTGCCGGCCTTGGTGGCCGCTGGATCGGCCTTACCGTGTCAAAGGCGGTGACCACCGGCGCATTGTTCGCTTCGGCCTTCTTGTCGTGGCCGATCTTCCTCGAGTTCGTGAGCGGGCAGGGGACGGAGATGGTGATTCCGGTCATGAACTTCATCCAGTCGGGGGCGATGAACGTCGATTGGGCATTGCGTGTCGATACGCTGACCGCGGTGATGCTGGTTGTCGTCACCAGCGTCTCCAGCCTCGTCCACCTCTATAGCTGGGGCTATATGAGCGAAGACCCGAGCCAGCCGCGCTTTTTCGCTTATCTTTCGCTGTTCAGCTTCGCGATGCTGATGCTCGTAACCGCCGACAGCCTGGTGCAGATGTTCTTTGGCTGGGAAGGGGTCGGACTTGCTTCCTACCTGTTAATCGGATTCTGGTATCACAAGCCGTCCGCCAACGCCGCGGCAATGAAGGCATTCGTCGTCAACCGGGTCGGCGACTTCGGTTTCAGCCTGGGAATTTTCGGGACCTTCCTGGTATTTGGAACGGTCAGCATTCCGGCGATCCTGGCGGCGGCCCCGGCGATGGCCGGTTCGACCATCGGATTTGCCGGAATGAACGTCGACACCATGACCTTGCTGTGCCTGCTGCTGTTTGTCGGCGCGATGGGCAAGTCGGCGCAGCTTGGCCTTCACACCTGGCTTCCCGACGCAATGGAAGGGCCCACACCGGTCAGCGCGCTGATTCACGCCGCGACGATGGTTACTGCCGGCGTGTTCATGGTCTGCCGCCTGTCGCCGATGTTCGAAACCAGCGCGACCGCGATGAATGTCGTCACTTATGTCGGCGCCGCGACCGCAATCTTTGCGGCGACCGTTGGAACCAGCCAGACCGACATCAAGCGGGTGATCGCCTATTCGACCTGTTCGCAGCTTGGCTACATGTTCTTCGCTGCCGGCGTCGGCGCATACGGCGCAGCGATGTTTCACTTGTTCACCCACGCCTTTTTCAAGGCGTTGCTGTTCCTTGGCGCGGGCTCGGTGATCCACGCCATGCACCACGAACAAGACATGCGTTATTACGGCGACCTTCGGAAACACATCCCGATCACCTTCTGGACGATGACCATCGGCACGCTGGCGATAACGGGGGTCGGTTTCGGCTCGATCGGATTCGCCGGTTTTTGGTCCAAGGACGCGATACTGGAAAGCGCCTGGGCAGCTGGGTCGGTTTCCGGCGGGGTGGCGTTCTGGCTAGGAATCCTTGCTGCGCTTTTGACGAGTTTCTATAGCTGGCGGCTGGTGTTCCTGACCTTCTTCGGCAGGGCGCGCTGGGCGGGCAGTGAGCACATCCAGCACGCGGTCCACCATGTTCACGAAGACCCGTCCGACGAAGACAGCCACGCCAACGCTGGCGCTGCCGCCGAAGGCACGGCTGGTTACCATCCGCACGAAAGCCCGCTTTCGATGTTGGTCCCGCTAGCGCTGCTGGCGCTTGGTGCGCTTGTCGCCGGCCAGGTATTTCACCACCTGTTCGTCGGCGCGGAAGAGGGAGCCCGGTTCTGGAATGGTAGCCTGTTCTTCAATTCGCATCTGGCCCACGCTGCGCATGAAGTGCCGACCTGGGTGAAGCTTGCGCCGCTGGTCGCGATGCTTACCGGCCTGGCGATCGCTTGGAACAATTATATGCGCGATCCCGGCGCTGCTGGCCGCTTTGTCGCCTTGTTCCCGCAGATCCACCGCTTCGTTCTCAACAAGTGGTATTTCGACGAGTTATACGCCTTTCTGTTCGTCCGCCCCGCGCTGCGACTTGGGCGCTTTTTCTGGCACCGGGGGGATGAGGGAACGATTGACCGCTTCGGGCCGCATGGCGTCGCTTATGCCGTCGGTGTCGGCAACCGCATCGCGCGTAGGGTCCAGTCGGGCTACGTCTACAGCTATGCGCTGGTTATGCTGCTTGGCCTGATCGGCGCGGCGAGTTGGGCGATCTGGTGGGCCAGCAAATGAGCGGGGTCCCGATGCTTAGCCTGATGATCCTCGTCCC
Source organism: uncultured Alphaproteobacteria bacterium (assembly GCA_963703115.1). Taxonomy (GTDB): domain Bacteria; phylum Pseudomonadota; class Alphaproteobacteria; order Sphingomonadales; family Sphingomonadaceae; genus Sphingomicrobium. The sequence continues at coordinate 1,270,330 of OY969788.1, read as the reverse complement.
ACTGCTTGCTGCGGGCTGGGTCTTGTTCACCACGGCCCCGGCGGCGCGCTGGATCGCGCTTGGCGCAACGCTGGTCAATTTCGCGCTTGGGCTGGCGCTGTGGTGGGGTTTCGATTCCGGCGGCGCGCAGTGGCAGTTCACCGAAAGCTTCATAATCGGCGGCGGGGTCGACTGGGCCCTAGGGATCGACGGCATCGCCTTGGTCCTGATCATGCTCAGCGTGTTCCTGATGCCAATCTGCATCGGTGCAAGCTGGGAAGCGATCCAGAAGCGCGTGCCTGAATATATGAGCGCCTTCCTGCTGATGGAGGCGCTGATGATCGGCGTGTTCGCAGCGCAGAACCTCCTGCTGTTCTACATCTTCTTCGAGGGCGGCCTCATTCCGATGTACCTGATCATCGGCATTTGGGGCGGGGCCGACCGAATCAAGGCGAGCTACAAGTTCTTCCTCTACACGCTGCTCGGCTCGATCCTGATGCTGATCGCAATGCTTTACATGATCAACGCGGCTGGGACGGCGAGCATTCCCGCGCTGATGAACTACGATTTCCCGGTCGACGTCCAAAAGTGGCTTTGGCTGGCATTCTTCGCCAGCTTCGCGGTCAAGATGCCGATGTGGCCGGTCCACACCTGGCTTCCCGACGCGCACGTCCAGGCGCCGACCGCGGGATCGGTGATCCTTGCCGGCGTATTGCTCAAGATGGGCGGCTACGGCTTCATCCGCTTCAGCCTGCCGATGTTCCCCGAAGGCTCAGCGATGTTCGTGCCGCTGGTTTTCACGCTGTCAGGGATCGCGGTCGTCTATACCAGCCTTGTCGCGCTGGTGCAGCGGGATATGAAGAAGCTTATTGCTTATTCGTCGGTCGCGCACATGGCGTTCGTTACCTTCGGTTTGTTCGCGATGAACACACAAGGGCTGGAAGGCGCGATGATCGTGATGCTCAGCCACGGTCTTGTGTCGGGTGCATTGTTCCTGGTCGTGGGCGTGATCTACGATCGCCTGCACACCCGCGAAATCGACCGTTACGGCGGTCTTGCCGACAATATGCCGGGGTATGCGCTGTTGTTCATGCTGTTCACCATGGCGAGTGTCGGTTTGCCTGGCACCAGCGGATTTGTTGGCGAATTCCTTAGCCTGGTGGGAACATACGAAGCGTCAAGCTGGGCAGCGATCGTCGCGACCACCGGGATTATCCTGGGCGCGGTTTACATGCTGTATCTTTACTGGCGCATCTGTTTTGGAACCCAGCGCAACGCCGATGCAGCAGCGATGCCCGACCTGTCGGTGCGCGAATGGTTGCTGCTGGGCCCGATTGCCCTGGCAGTGCTGTGGATGGGTGTTTACCCAAAGCCATTCGTCGACCCGTTCCGCGCCGATGTTGCCCGCCTTGTCGAGCGGCTGGGTAACAACGTGCCGCATGACGATGCACCGCTGATCATGGGCAAGGGCGCGCAGACCCATCATCAAGCTACCCACGGGGAAGCCCACTAATGCCGCATGACTTCGCCGCTATCTTGCCCGAGGCGATCCTGGCGATCGGCGCGATTGCGCTGATGCTGGCCGCGGCGTTCATGGGCCGTAAGGGTACGCCGTTGATCGCCTTGCTTGCGGTCGCCGTGCTGGTCGCAGCGACGGTAGCGCTTGTCGGGCCGCCATCCACCAGCGGAACATTGTTCGGTGGATTGCTTTCGGCAGACAGTTTTGCGCTGTTCGCAAAGGCCGTGATGTTCCCCGCGGCGGCGGTCGCGATTATCGCCGCGCGCGGTTGGTTCGACGGCCCCAACGACCATGGCGGCGAATTTCCGGTGCTGATCCTGTTTGCGGTGCTCGGCATGGCGGTGATGGTCAGCGCGACCAGCCTGATCACGCTTTACGTCGGCCTCGAACTTCAATCGCTGTCAGCTTATGTGCTCGCCGCTTACAAGAAGACCGACGACCGCTCAGCCGAAGCGGGACTTAAATATTTCGTCCTTGGCGGGCTTGCCAGCGGAATCCTTTTGTACGGTATCTCGCTGACCTACGGGTTTACCGGAACGATGAACTATTCCGGCATTTCGGCTGCCTTCGCGCGTGGGGACATGGGGATTGGCTTGCTGTTCGGGCTGGTCTTCATGCTCGCCGGCCTTGCGTTCAAGGCCAGCGTGGTGCCGTTCCACATGTGGACTCCCGACGTCTATGAAGGTGCGCCGACGCCGGTTACCGCCTTCTTCGCTTCTGCTCCCAAAGTCGCCGCGGTGCTGCTCGCGGTGCGCGTCTGCATCGAAGCGCTTGGCCCAGCGACCGATGCCTGGCGGCAAATCATGATCTTCGCCGCACTCGCTTCGATCTATCTCGGCGCCATCGCGGCTTGGGGACAGACCAATATCAAGCGCCTGCTGGCCTATTCTTCGATCAACAATGTCGGCTTTGCGCTGGTCGGTCTTGCCGCGGGCAGCCCGGCGGGGGTCGCCGCGGTCCTTACCTACATGGCGGTTTACGTGGTCATGACGCTGGGCGCGTTCCTGTGCGTGCTCGCAATGCGCGATGAGCAGGGGCGCTACATCGAGGATATCGGCGCTTTGTCAGGCCTGTCTCGGACCCGGCCAATGCTTGCCTTGGCGCTGGCGATCTTCATGTTCTCGTTGGCCGGAATCCCGCCCTTGTTCGGCTTTTGGCCAAAACTTCTCGCGTTCCAGGCGGCGGTTGGCGCAGGGCTGTTCTGGTTTGCCGCAATTGCCGCAGTGGGCGCAGTGGTCGGTGCCTATTACTACCTCAAGATCATCAAGATCATGTATTTCGATGAGCCCGCGCCTGCCTTTGCCAAGAGCGACGCGCCAATCAACGGGACATTGATATTCCTCGCCGCTGTGATCGTCTCACCGCTCGGCTATATCCTGATGCGGCCGCTGGGATCGATCACCCTGGACGCTGCTGGGGCCCTGTTCTGAGCATAAAATTCGTCAGGTCGACCGGCTCCACCAATCGCGACCTGATGGCCGATCGCACCGCGAGCGAGGGTGACTGGCTGGTCGCGCGTGTGCAGGACCATGGCCGCGGGCGACACGGCCGACGCTGGGAAGGCGCCGAAGGGAATTTCTTCGGAAGCACCGTGGTCGAAATCCGAAGCGGCGACCCTCCCGCCCCAAGTCTTTCACTGGCAGCTGGACTTGCGCTCATAGAAGCGGTCGATGCCGCTGTTCCAGGCCATGCGCTGATGCTCAAATGGCCCAACGACCTGATGCTCGCTGGTGCCAAGCTTGCCGGCATCCTGCTTGAACGGGCAGGGGACCGCGTGGTGGTCGGGTTCGGGGTCAATCTCGCCGTCGCACCGGCGGTCGAGGGGCGTGCGGTCGCCGATCTTGGCGGTGCAATCGGGCCTGAGGATTTCGCGCCTTTGCTTGCCGCTCGGATGGAAGCGATGCTGGGCGTTTGGCGCACGACAGCGCCAGCACGGTTCGCGTCCGCGTGGATGGAACGGGCGCACCGGATTGGAACCGCATTAACGGTTCATGACAATGGCGGCGAAAGACTTTCCGGACGCTTCGCCGGGCTTGCTGCCGATGGCGCACTGTTGCTGGAGCTTGCGGGCGGGGAAGTTCGCGCCGTCCATGCCGGCGACATCACGCTTCGCTGATGCTCGCCTTTGCGCGAAAATTCGCCTAGGTCGCCCGCATGCTGCTTGCGATCGATGCCGGAAACACCAATGTCGTCTTTGCACTGCTTGAAGACGGCGTGGTTCGAACCCGTTGGCGGATCGCCAGCGACCCGCGGCGCACTGCCGATCAATATGGGGTCTGGCTTCACCAGTTGATGGGTCTTGAAGGGATCGACGCGAGTGCGGTCGAGGCAGTCATTATCGGCACCGTCGTCCCGCGCGCGCTTCACAACCTTCAGGTGCTGGCGAGCAAATATTTCCGGCACGAAGCGATTGTCGCAGGGCACGGTCCGGCCCAATGGCCGATCACGCTCGATGTTGACGAACCCCAGAACGTCGGTGCTGATCGCGCGCTCAATGCGATTGCCGCCCATGCCAAATATGACGGCGAACTGGTAGTTATCGATTTCGGCACTGCGACCACGTTCGACTGGGTCGGAGGCGACGGCGCGTATCGTGGCGGGATTATTGCCCCGGGGATCAACCTTTCGCTCGACGCACTGGTCGCTGCAGCGGCGAAGCTGCCGCGAATTGCCATCGAGGCACCGGAAAATCCTTCGGTCATCGGACGGACTACGCAGGACCAGATGCTGGTCGGAATTTACTGGGGGTATGTCGCGCTGATCGAGGGGCTAACCGAGCGGATGAAGGCGGAAATTGGCGAAGACGTTACGGTCGTCGCCACCGGCGGGCTTGCAACCTTGTTCGACACCCATACCGAGGCGTTCGACGCGATTGAACCCGACCTTACCATCCAGGGTCTTGAGCGCCTGTACCGAATGCTGGGTGAGCGCGCATGATCGACCCCAAGGAAGAATTGCTGTTTGTCGCGCTCGGCGGGTCGGGCGAAATCGGGATGAACGTCAATCTCTATGGTTGTCGTGGCAAATGGCTGATGGCCGATCTGGGGATCAATTTCGCCGGCCCGGATTATCCCGGAATTGACCTTATCCTTCCTGACCTGGAATTCATCGAGGACCGCCAGGATGACCTCGTCGGGATTGTCCTTACGCACGGACACGAAGACCATATCGGTGCGCTCCCTTATCTTGCGGCGGACCTCAAGGTGCCGCTTTATGCGACCCCGTTCACCGCAGGACTGATCGCCGGAAAGCTTGAGGAAGAGGGGTTAACCGGCCAGGTCGAGCTGAAGATCATCGAGCGCGGCGGAGAAATCGACCTGGCGCCTTTCAAGGTCCGTTTCTGCGCGCTGTCCCACTCTATTCCCGAAGGCAATGGACTGTTCATCGAGACCCCGTTCGGGAACGTCTTCCATACCGGCGATTGGAAAATCGACGATACGCCGGTGATCGGAGAGGCACCCAGCAAGGACGCAATGCGGGCAATCGGCGACGCCGGAGTGTTGGCGCTGGTGTGCGACAGCACCAATGTTTTCCAGAACGAACCTTCGGGCTCGGAACAGGGCGTACACTCAGGCCTTCTTGGCCAAGTCGGCAAGGCCAAGGGACGGGTGCTGGTCACCACCTTTGCATCCAATGCGGCCCGGCTTCAGACGCTTGGCCGGGTGGCGCAGGAAAGCGGGCGCAAGCTGTGTGTTGCCGGCCGAAGCCTGGAACGGATCAAGCGGGTTGCACAGGCCACCGGCTACCTTCAGGATTTCCCCGAAACGATCGACTTCGCAAACGCAATGGCGCTTCCGCGGCGCGAGGTGATGATCATCGGCACCGGCGGTCAGGGTGAACCGCGCGCCGCGCTGGGCCGGGTCGCGGCGGGCAATCACGATCTCAAGCTGGGCACCGGCGACACCGTCATTTTCTCCTCCAAGATCATTCCTGGCAACGAGATCGCGATCGGGCGGATCATGAACCAACTGAGCGATCTTGGAGTTCATATCGTCACCGAAAAACAGGCCCACGTCCATGTGTCCGGGCATCCCGGTCGACCGGAACTGGTGCAGATGTACCAGTGGGTTCGCCCAGACATCGTCGTACCTGTCCATGGTGAAGCGCGTCACATGGCCGAACAAGCGCGGCTTGCGTTGGACACCGGGGTTTCGCACGCGGTGGTGCAGAAGAACGGCGACGTCATCCGGCTTGCGCCCGGCCCCCCGAAAAAGCTGACCGAGGTGCGCACCGGACGGTTGGTGCTGGACGGTGACGTTATCCTGCCGGCCGACGGCGCAACCATCAGTGAGCGCCGCAAGATCGGCTATAACGGGATGATCGCAGTGACGCTCGCAATCGCCAAGGACGGCGTATTGGCCGGCAAGCCGCTGGTCCGTCCGTTCGGGGTCCCGGTCGAAGAGGACCGCGAGGATTTTATTGCCGATGCGACCGATGCCGCAGCGCGCGCCTTCGATCCCGGTGCCAACGACGACAAGCGCCGCGAGGCGGTGCGACTTGCGGTTCGCCGCTGTGCAACCTTGTGGACCGGCAAGAAGCCCGTGGTCGATGTTGGTGAGCTGAAGGTCGGGTGATGCGCTGGACCTCGATCCTGGCAATCTATGCGCTGTTCTACGTAGCCAGCGCTTTTATCCTGTTGCCGTTCGGAGTGAAGACAGACGAGGAGGCGGGCACGCCCAAGGTGCCGGGACAGGCCGACAGTGCGCCGCACCGCTTCGTCCTCAAGCAGCATTTGTTGAAAGCGCTAGTTCTGGGCGCGGTGCTTACCGCGCTGTACGTGGCCAATTGGACCTACGGCTGGGTAACGCCAAGCGACCTCGACTTTTACCACCCTCGATAGCGGCACACGGCGGCAGGCCTGACCGGCCTATCGGCGGCGCTCGATAACCTGCGCAAGGGCGGCGTAAAGCTTGCCCATGTCACTGGACATCAAGGTAACCGCAATCATCCCGCCTTCGCGTTCGTTGAGAACGCGGCGAAGCATTGCTTCGAAGTCATGGACATAGCGGTTGGCCGATTGCTGGAATTCTAAGTCGGTATCGTAATGGGCGCGGATCGACTTTACCTCGCCCCCGTCCAGAAGACGCACCGCGCGGCGGGTGAAAACCCCGCGATCGCCCTTCAGATAAGCATCCCAAGAACGGTCGTCGATTTCATCCGACAGGATTTTCGAGACATCGATCGCAGCCGAATTCATCGAATCCATGAGAAGAGCGACCCGGCGAGCGAAGGCCTCGCTATCGCTTTCCCGGCGTGCCTCGTCGGTTTCCTTGAGGTGCGCCTCGAGTGCCGATGCACTCTGGCCCAGGTTGAGCATCTGGCTGGTCAGCCGCTCGGACGCCCCGCGCGCTGCTTCCATCGCTTGGGCGGCAAGCGTTTCGACTTCGCGCATCTGGCCCAGCACCGCATGTTCGACGGTTTGGGCCAAGGCATTCTGGGCCTGCGCCGAAAGCTTGGCGGCGGCTTCTGGGATGACTGCGCCAATCGCTTCACGGGCGCGCTCGGCAGCCTGTGCAGCGGCTTCGCGTACGCGAACCAGGGCGGTAACCAGCGACGAACCAGTTTCCCCCGCAAGCGCTTCGGCGTCGGCGCGGGTTGCTTGGATCGTGGCATTGAGGTCCGCAAGCTGCGCCTTTGCCGACCCACTGCCGTCGGCAATCGTCGCCATAAGCGCTGCAACCTGTTCGTGCTGGGTGGCAAGTTCAGCGCCCGCAGCCCCGATCGCGGCGCTGGCCTGGGCGGCGCTGTCGCGAATATGATCGACGTCCGGACCAAGCGCGCGCGTGATCTCGGCCAGGCGGTCAACATGGTCGCGAAGCTCGCTTGCGTTTGTGGAAAGGCGCGAAACCGTATCCTCTTGCGTCCCGGCCTGCGTCAGCATCGCTTCCAGCGCGCCACGCGTTTCCTGGATTGCCGACAGGAAGGTCCGAGCGCGCTCGTCGCCCTCGCTCGACAACTGGGTTACCCGCGAATTGATTGCCTCAAGCCCTTGGTCGATATCGGTGATCAGCGCCCGCGACGCCTTTTCCTGTTCGGCCAGCCGCTGGGACAAGCGTTCCATCGCGCTGTCCGCTCGCTCGGCATTGACCGCCATCGCCTCTGCGCTCTCGGCGCCTGTTCGCGCGATCCCCGCTTCGGCTTGCTCGACCAGTGCGTTGACCGCTGCCGATTGCGAATCGATTCCTGCGCGAATGCCCTCAAGGGTTTCCGCGGTGCGATCGAGCAACGTGTCGAGCGCGCCTTGCAGACTAGCCTCGACTGCCCCGATCCGCTCACCCGCCTGCGTTCCGGCGGTCGTAAGGGCGTCGAGCTGCCCGGCCAATCGATCGCTGCTCGCCGCGATTTGCTGGTCGGCGGCGCGCGACTGGTTGGCAATCGCGTCGATCTCTAACCGAAGCTCGCTGATCTTGGCGGCGCTGTCACTGCCGATGGCTTTCAAGCGATCGGCGAGCAGGCGGGCGGTCTGTTCGGCGCGGGGCAAGTCATCGAGCAAGGTAGCAACATCGTTACGCGCGCTTTCCGCGACGCGATCGAGACGCTCACCATTCTCGAGCAGCGACTTGCCGGACTGATCGAGTGAGCGCGTTATTCCATCGAGGCGCCCGGTCGCCGTATCGCCAAGCTGCATCAGGTCTTCGCTCATTGACTTGAGGTTGGACTGGCTGTCGCCCAAACGCTGGTTGAGAACCTCGAGAAGGGCTTCGAGCGAGCGGGCCTCGGCATGCATCGCCGCAACCGAACGCGAAAACGCTTCGGCTTCCTTGCGGCGGGTGCGGCCGAAAATCAGCCAGACCAGCCCAAGAAGCGCAAGCGGCCCGGCTGCGATCGCGATCCATTGCGCGGTAAGCGGAGAGGCGAGCGGCTGCCCGGCGAGCGTTCGACCCGCGGACCAGGCGGTCCACCCGAGCCATGCGACCGCCATTAGGGTAAGCGCGGTCGCCAGCACCTTGCGCCCGCCCGAATTGCGCTGCTCAGACCGGGCCTCCGCCCATTCGCCGTGGTCAAAGCGAATTTCAAGGTCCTCGGTCAGCTCGAGCGGCTGGTCGGTGCCTTGGGCAACAGCAGGGTCGGTGCCGGGATCTTCGTCCCGGCGCGGTTTTGCGCGCATGATCATGGTCACGCAGTTTACCACCTTTGACGCGTCGCGAAAGGCGGTAGAATAAAAGGAACACCAAGGGGGGATTCGATGACGGTCGGAGCGCTGATTGGCGCCTATCAGGAAGATGACGAGGGCGATCTTCGCGCGCTGCTTCCGCTCGCCGGTCGAAGCGTGCTCGATTACCAGGTGCGTTCGGCGGCCGCCGCCGGTGCCTCCCCGGTCGTCGTTCTTGTCGAACGGGTGCCCCAATCGTTGCAAGACGTGTTCGAGCGACTCAGGCTCGACGGGATCGCGGTTACCCAGGCAGGCGACGTCCACGAAGCGGTCAGCCGGTTCGAGGCCCGAAGCGACATTCTGTTGGTCGGCGACGGAGTCGTCCTTCCCGCGGCAAGCCTAGCCCGTCTTGCAGAAGAAAGCGGAGCGACGATCGTCACGGTGCCCGACGACGATCTCCACCAGTCGTTCGAGCGGATCGATAGCGACACGCGCTGGGCAGGAATCGCGCTGATCGAAGGAACGATGCTGGCGTCGACTGCCAAGATGCTGGGCGACTGGGATCTCCAGTCGACGTTACTGAGGCGCACGATCCAGGAAGGGGCACGTCACGTTCCGCTGGATACCGGCGCCGGGGACGCCTTGCTTGCGGAAGAGCGGCAGGCGCTGGACGCTTTCCAGGAACGGCTGTTCGATGCGTCGCGCGCCCAGCGCAGCGACTGGCCGAGCCGGTTCCTGTTCCCACCGATCGAGGAATTCGCAACCGCGCAACTGATGGACAGCGAGATCCGTCCGCGCTGGTTGATCTGGCTCGCATTGTTCCTGACACTTGGCGCAGCACTGTTGTTTGGCCTCGGCTGGCCAGGGACCGCGCTTGCGCTTTTGGTCATCGCGGCGCCGTTGGACCTGATTGCCGAACGGCTCGCCAACCTTCGCCTTCAGCCGCTGCCCGCAAAAGTCCCGAGCCGAAGCCTTTTGTGGCCGGCAAGCGGGCTCGCGGCACTTGCACTGGCCTGGTTTACCGCCAATCGGGGGGCGGGGACGGACTGGATGCCGGTCGTCGCCACGATTGCCGGCCTGGCATTTGCGCAGGGAGCGCGAATCGAAAAGGCAATCTTCCCGGCAAACGCAGAAATTTGGCTGTTTTCGAGGCGTGGAGCGATTGTTTCGGCAATCCCGTTCGCGCTTCTTGGGGCGTGGACGGCCTATCTCGTCATGCTGTGGCTTTATGCGATGGCCAGTTTCTTCATTGCCCAGAATGCGCGGCACAGCCGAAATGAATTGACGCGAATTTAACCGACCCACGATACGCTGGCCGAATGATTCCGCTCGATGAGCCTGTCAGGGGTAAAGAACCCGCCCAGGCCGTGCCTTCGCGTGCGGTCGCGCCGGTGCGTGCGTCGCGCCTTGCAACGGTGTGCGCCGACCTTGCGCTGGATCCCCGCTACCGGCTGAGCGAACAGGAACGCGCGCTGCTTGGCGGGCTCATCGACGGGCTGATCGACGACATCGCCGACCTGCTTCGCTTTGCCCACCCGGATGCTCCGGTGAACGACGGGGCGGCAATTCTTCTGCCGCGCCTACTTGCGTCCGCTGGGCTCGACCCGGATCCTGAACTCGTCGCCCTTGCGCTTCGCCGCACCGATGAGGAGCGACTGGCGGCGATTGCTACCGCGCGAGCTGGTCGGCGCGAAGCGCGCTTGCTGCAAACACTAGTCAGTCACGATGATGGAGCGGTGGCGGCGGCGGCAATGGCGCTGGTCCTTGCCAGGGGCCGCAGACGCGATCGTCTGGGGCGCCCCCTGATACTTCTTGATGACCTACCCGCCCAGCTTGCGCGCAGAGTCGTGAACCGGGTTGCCGCGGTGCTTTCGGTGACGAGTGGAAGCGCAGTCTCAGCGCAATGGACCGAGGCCGTCGACAAGGTCATGGAACGGCATGACGATCGCCGCGGGATAAGTGTTCTGATATGTGAATTGGTCGAAACGCTGGATCGCAGCGGAAGTCTCGACGACGCGCTGTTTTCTAGCGCGGCGGAACAAGGCGAAGTCGCGATCATGGCGGAGGCATTGGCAAGGCGCTCTGGTCTGACTGAGGACCGGGTTATCGACGCGCTCCTGTCCGGAGACTGCGGACTGGTAGCTGCCATCTTGCGACTTTCGGCCTGCGATCGTGCACTTGCGGCGACGCTGCTTGCCGTCGGCGGCGACTTGATCGAACTCGACGATCCAGCACGGGCGATGGCTGAATTTGATCAGTTGGACGATGCCCAACTTGGGCGTGCGCGCGCATGGCTCGTCGCCGACGATGAATTCGTGGCTGCCGTTGACCGGTTGGGAGGGCGCGATGGTCAGCGTCACGGTTGACCCCAAAATCCTACACGGACGGATCGACCGCGAGGGGCGATTGGTCGCGGCGGACCCTGCACTAGAACAGCTTCAGTGCGAGGCGGGGAGTGCTATCGGACAATCCTTGGCGCTGCCCCGGATTGCAGCAGTGGCTCGATTGGCACTGCAGCTGGGGGCGCCCGTGTCACGCTCGGCGAAAGCTGCCGCAAGCGACCGCGATTTCGAGTTCTGGGTAACTGCCACTCCCGACGGGGATGAGATTGCCTTGACCCTTGAGCCGACCGACGTCCGCCAGCCGCAACCATCACGCCTCCCCGATCCCGCGGCTCCGATCGCCGCCCTAACTGCCGGGGACGCGGCAGGGTTAGCACGCCAGATGCGCTGGGCCTGCGACGCGCATCTCGTCATCACCCAGGTGTCCGCTCCGTTCGCACGGCAACTGGGGCTTGAACCGGTGGCTGTGCGCGGGCTTGCGCTCACAAGACTGCTGCAGTTGAATGAGGACGAAGACGGCATGTTGCCGTTGTTGAACGCACTTGGCGCACGCAGCGACTTTTCCGGCCAGCACGCTCAGGCGCGCGGCGATCCTCAAATTTCGCTGATCCTCGACGGGCGGGCGATCACCAACAAGGACGGCGGGTTCGGCGGCTATGAAGGGACCGCGCAATTCACCGGCATCACCCGGCGACAGCCCGCGCCAGGCGCTTCAACCGACCCGGAACTGGATCGGATCCTGCGCGCACCACTCGACCGAATCGTTGCAAACGCACAGCATCTGACCGGGCGCGACGATGGTCCGTTGCGCAGTGATTATGCAAGCTATGGCAGTGATATTGCCGCCGCCGCCAAGCACCTGCTTTCCGTGCTGGAAGTGATGGGGGGCGCGCCGTTTGAAAAGGGCGCGGAACCCGTGGACCTCCCGTCGCTGGTTGCCGAAGCGGTGATGATGGTCGAGCCACAGGCGGAAGAACGTTCGATTGCCCTCGCGGTCGCCGACACGACTGGCCTTTCGGCACGGGGCGATGAACGGGCCATTATCCAGATTCTCGTCAATATCCTTGGCAACGCCATCCGCCATTCGCCTGCGGGCGGAACAGTCTGGGTCCAGTTCGCTGGCCATGACGCCCCCGCCGTCACGATCAGCGACGAGGGTCCGGGCATCGCAGTGGAAGACCAGGAACGGATCTTCGGACAGTTCGAGCAGGGCAGCAATGCGTCGGGAGAAACGGGCCTTGGCCTGGCAATCGCGCGCCGCCTTGCCCGCGCAATGGGCGGTGCGATCACGGTGGAAAGCGCCCCCGGCCAGGGCGCGCGCTTTACCCTTAGCTTACCAGGTGCGTGACGAGCCGACGCGCTCGTCGACCGGAACGTAATCGCGCTGAGTGGCACCAACGTACAGCTGGCGCGGACGGCCGATCTTCTGTTCCGGGTCGGAAATCATCTCGTTCCACTGGGCGACCCAGCCGACCGTGCGGGCAAGCGCAAACAGTGCAGTGAACATTTCGGTCGGGAAGCCGATGGCGTTGAGGATCACGCCCGAATAGAAGTCGACATTGGGATACAGCTTCTTTTCGATAAAATAGTCGTCATGAAGCGCGATCTGCTCCAGCTCCTTGGCGACATCGAGCACCGGGTCTGAGATATTGAGTTCCTTGAGCACTTCATCGGCCGTCTGCTGCATGACCTTCGCGCGCGGGTCGTAATTCTTGTACACCCGGTGGCCAAAGCCCATCAGGCGGAACGGATCGTCCTTGTCCTTGGCGCGGGCGATATATTCCGGGATGCGCTTCACGTCCCCGATCTCGCGGAGCATGTTGAGTGCTGCCTCGTTGGCACCGCCGTGCGCCGGGCCCCACAGGCAGGCGATACCCGCGGCGATACACGCAAACGGATTGGCACCCGACGATCCGGCCAGGCGAACGGTTGAGGTCGATGCGTTCTGTTCATGGTCGGCATGAAGGATGAAGATTCGGCGCATCGCATTTTCGATAATCGGATTGACCTCGTAAGGCTCAGCCGGAACGCCGAACGTCATGCGCAGGAAATTGCCGGTGTAGCTGAGGTCGTTCTGGGGATAGAGGAACGGCTGGCCGATCGAATATTTGTGCGCCATCGCCGCAATCGTCGGCATTTTGGCGATCAACCGGTGCGAAGCAATCATGCGCTGCTCGGGATCCGTGATGTCGGTGGAATTCGTGGTAGAACGCGCTTAATGCGCCGACCACCCCGCACATGATCGCCATCGGGTGCGCGTCGCGGCGGAACCCGCGAAAGAACGTCGCCAGCTGTTCATGCACCATCGTGTGGTGACTGATGGTATAGTTGAAGCTGTCGAGCTCGTCGCGGCTGGGAAGCTCGCCGTGGATCAGCAAATAGGCAACTTCCATGAAGCTGGAATGCTCGGCCAGCTGGTCGATCGGGTAGCCACGATGAAGCAGGATGCCCTTTTCGCCGTCGATGAAGGTAATCGCGCTTTGGCATGACGCGGTCGACGTAAACCCCGGGTCGTAGGTAAACATGCCCGAGCTGCCATAAAGCTTGCGAATATCGACAACTTCCGGACCGACCGTTCCTTCAAGAACGGGGGCATCGAACTTGCCCGACGGCAGGTCCATGGTTGCGCTTCGATCGGTCATTCCTGTGGCTCCATCTGGTCAGCAATCCGCGCGAGGCTTTCGTCGCGGCCAAGCAATAATAAGACATCGAAGATCCCAGGGGACGTTGTCCGTCCTGTGAGGGCCGCCCGTAGCGGTTGAGCTAGCTTGCCCAGCTTGACGTCGGCACGCTCCGCGACCTCGCGAATAACCCCCTCTACCGAGGCTTCATCCCACTTCGCAAGTGCAGCAAGCAACTCTTGCGTTGTTTTTAGCAACGCACGCGCGTCAGGCGTGATTAGCGCTGCGGCGGCGTCATCGAATGACAAGGGCCGCTGGTCGAACAGGAAGCGGGCGCCGTCGGCAATCTCGTCGAGCGTCTTGGCGCGGGCCTTGAGTTCCGGCATTGCCCTTTCAAGCAACTCGGCGTCCTTGCCCGACAAGCCAAGCCTAGGCGCGACCAAAGCGGCGAGACGCGCATCCTCGGCCTCGCGAATGTAATGGCCGTTCAGATTCTCCAGCTTCTTGAAGTCGAAGCGGCTCGGTGACTTGCCGACATGGTCGAGGTCGAACCATTCGATCGCCTGGTCTCGGCTGATGATCTCGTCGTCGCCGTGGCCCCAGCCGAGTCGAAGCAGATAATTTCCAACCGCTTCGGGAAGTAGGCCCATTGCGTCGCGATATGAATCGACCCCAAGCGCGCCGTGGCGCTTGGAAAGCTTTGCTCCGTCCGAGCCATGAATGAGGGGGACATGGGCATAGGTTGGCTCGTTCCATCCCATGCCGCGGATGATCGCGAGCTGGCGAAAGGCATTGTTGAGGTGGTCGTCGCCGCGAATGATATGGGTAACGCCCATGTCATGATCGTCGACCACCACCGCCAGCATGTAAGTCGGGGAGCCGTCGGATCGCAGCAGGATGAAATCGTCGAGCTCGCCGTTCTGAACGGTTACGCGCCCCTGGACCTGGTCTTCGATCACCGTCTCACCCTCACGCGGGGCCTTGAGGCGAACGACGTGCGGCTGGTTGGCGGGGCCATCGGAGTTGTCACGCCACGGGCTGACGATCCGGAACGGCCGCTTCTCGGCCTGCGCCCTTTCGCGTTGTGCGGCGAGTTCCTCTTGGGTCATCCAGCACTTGTAGGCGTGCCCCCGCTCTAGAAGCTCGTGCGCGACCTCGGCATGGCGGGCCCAGAACTGCGACTGGTAATGTTCGTGGCCGTCCCAATCGAGGCCAAGCCACCGCATCCCGTCGAGGATCGCGGAAATCGCTTCCGGGGTTGAGCGCGCCTTGTCGGTATCTTCGATGCGCAACAGGAATTTTCCGCCATGATGGCGCGCATACAGCCAGTTGAACAATGCCGTGCGTGCGCCGCCAATGTGAAGGAAACCGGTCGGCGAGGGCGCGAAACGGGTGACAACGCTGTGATTGGTGTCGGGCAAGGGGTGCGATTCCTTTAGCGCTTGCGTGAAGCCGCGCCTTCCTATTCTTTATTGGGTGCAATGCAACGGATGAGCGCCCCTAGCACGGGGCTGGCAGCTCTTCCACAGCGTGCTCGGGGCTTTGGGAAGACCTGGCTGGCCATCGCCCGCCTCGGCGTCGAATCGCGCCTTGAGGCGGAGCGCATGCAGCTTGCGCCTTGGACAGTGGTGGGTCTTGGGGTCGGAATTGTCGCGTGGTTCGCGCTTCCCGGAGTAGAAAGCTGGATCGCTTTCGCCGTGCTCACGCTGGCAATCGCGCTTGGCGGATTTGCCCTGGGCCGGGGCCGGGCAGGGCGGGCAGTGTCAATCTTCGCGCTGGCTGCAGTGATTGGGGTCGCACTCATCTGGGTCCGGGTTCAATGGGTAGCATCTCCCCGGCTTGATCGGCCGCAGATCGCTACGTTCGAGGCCACGGTGGAAAAGGTCGAAGTGCTGCGCGCGCGAAGCCAGGTCCGGCTTACGTTGGCACCAGCGATCGGCGCCTTGCCGCCAAGGGTCCGGGTGTCCATTCCGGAAGCCAAGGCGCCCAAAGGGCTTGCGCAAGGGGCCGTGGTCCGACTTCGGGCGCGGCTTGCTCCGCCGCCACCCATGGCCCTCCCGGGAACCTATAATTTTGCTCGCGATGCGTGGTTCAAGCGGATCGGTGCTGTCGGCAAGACACTTGGGGAAGTGGCGGTCGTTCGCGCCGCCCACGAGCGCGGGTTTGCAGGCGCGCGGCGACGCCTGCGTGAGCATATCGAAGCGCGGCTGCCGGATTCTGCGGGTGGAATTGCGGTTGCCCTGGTCACCGGCGACCAGAACGCCGTCACCGCCGACGACGCAGAGGCAATGCGGCGAAGCGGATTGACCCACCTGTTGTCGGTAAGCGGGTTGCATATAGGCGCAGTCGTCGCCTTCGCGATGTTCCTGACCGTGAAACTACTGGCGCTTAGCCGGACCTTTGCACTTCGCGCCAATCTGCTTTTGATCGGCGCGGGGGTCGCGGCGCTGGCGGGCATATTTTATACCTTGCTGACCGGCGCGCAGATGCCGACTGTGCGGAGTTGCGTTGCAGCGTTACTCGTGCTCGCAGGGATTGCGCTGGGCCGTGACGCCTTGTCCATGCGCCTGATTGCCACAGGGGCCCTGCTGGTCCTCATCTTCCGTCCCGAAGCGCTGGTCGGGCCCAGCTTCCAGATGAGCTTTGGTGCAGTGATCGCGATTGTCGCACTCCATTCGACGAAATGGTCGCATCTTTGGTTCGGACGGCGCGAAGAAGGGTGGGCGATGCGGCTGCTGCGTGCGCTCGGCGCAATGGTCGCGACGGGACTTGCGGTCGAACTTGCGCTGGTTCCGCTCGCGCTTTTTCACTTTCATCGCGCCGGGCTTTACGGTGTCGCGGCAAATATCATTGCTATCCCGCTCACGACGTTCGTCGTCATGCCGCTAGAGGCATTGGCGCTATTGCTCGATACCGCCGGACTCGGCGCCCCGTTGTGGTGGCTGACCGGTCTTTCGATTGACCTGATGTTGGGCCTGGCCCACGCGATCAGCAACGCCGGAGGTGCGGTCGCGGCGTTGCCCACAATGCCCGGTTGGGCTTTTACAGCGATGGTCGTCGGGGGACTTTGGCTGTGCCTGTGGGAAACCGACTGGCGTAAATGGGGACTGGTTCCAATCGCAATCGGTGCGGTGAGTGCGTTTCTAGCGCCGCGTCCGGACCTGTTGGTGACCAACGACGGGCGGCAGTTGGCGATCATCGACGACAAGGGCGTGCCTTTGATCCTTCGCGAACGAAGCGGCGACTATGTTCGAATGCTGCTCGCGGAAGCTGCAGGGTTCGACGGCGAGGTCGGACTCATGGGCAATCATACCACCGGTCGTTGCTCAAGCGATTCCTGCGTTGTCGCAATTGAACGCGGCGGACGCACGTGGCGCTTGCTGGCGACGCGCTCGTCCCATTTCCTGAAGTGGGACGAAATGATCGCGGTCTGTGCGGTCTCCGACATCGTGGTGTCCGATCGCCGCTTGCCCAAGGGCTGCCAACCAAGATGGCTAAAGGCGGATCGCGCGCTCCTTCGGCGCACGGGCGGAATGGCAATTACCTTGGGAAGCAACCCGCAAATCAGGACCGTCGCTACCGCGGACGCCGGCAAACCCTGGGCCACTTCCGGCCTACCGGACAACCGAAAACCCCATCAATAACGGCGGATGATCCCGGCAAGCCGACCCTGGATCGTGACTTGTTCTGGCCGATACCGCTGCGCATCGTAGGAGGCATTGGCCGGATCGAGGCGGATCATCTGCCCTTCCCGGCGGAAGGTCTTCAAGGTCGCTTCTTCATGGTCGATCAGGGCCACCACAATCTCCCCCTCCCGCGCGGTATCGACCTTGCGGATGAGTGCGAAATCGCCGTCGAGTATCCCTTCCTCGATCATCGAATCCCCGGATACCTCGAGCGCGTAATGCTCCCCCGGGCCAAGCAGCGCTGCAGGCACTGGAAATCCTTCGCTGCCCTGCAACGCCTCGATCGGCGTACCGGCAGCAATCCGACCGTGAAGCGGAATTTCGATCGTGTCGTTGGCAGCAACCGGATGAGCGCGAGGCGGCGTTGCGCGCCCAATCGATGGAGCCGTTTTCGCGGTTTCCAGAGCCGAACTGTCGGGCGTCTTGAGCACCTCCAAGGCGCGGGCGCGGTTGGGCAAGCGGCGAATAAACCCGCGCTCCTCCAGAGCGCTGATCAACCGATGCACACCGGACTTGCTTTTGAGGTCGAGCGCTTCGCGCATTTCATCGAAACTTGGCGAAATACCGTCCTGCTTGAGGCGCTGGTCGATGAACAGCAACAGGTCGCGTTGCTTCAAGGTCAACATTGGGCGGCCTTTCCGGGTTCAGGAACGAACACGGAACAATTAGGCAACAAAACGGCGAAGGTCAAGCCGATATGACGACTTCACCTCTTTAGTTGCCGCTTTCGCGCAGCCGCTTGAGGAGGGCGGCAAGGGCTTTGGGGTCTTTCTCGACCCCGACATCGGCACGCACTGCGGCCATGAACTCGGCCGCATATTCCTGCGCCTTGCCTTCTTGCAGGTCGGTTTGCATCTGGCCGATCAAGGCCGGTTGCATCAACGCATTCCCCGGCACGATCTTTTCGGTCTTGACGACAAAGAAGCCGCGTCCCTGGTCGTCGACGACCATCTTCGATTTGCCCTCAGGCAAAGTGAAAAGCATCCGCATCGGCGCCGGAATTTGACCTTGTGGATTGGCAATCTGGATTCGCCGCGCAGCCAGCGGGCGCGGCGAGGGAAGCGCGACCCCGGCAAGTTTGGCGGCATCGGCCAGCGGCGTGCCCTTGCTTACCGCCTGGGCGATTTTGTCTGCCGCGGCCTTGGCACGCTTGGCGCTCTCCTCACCGACATAGTCGCGGCGAATCAGCGCCTTGATTTCGCCGAATGGCTTGGGCGCCGCCGCGACCACGCGCGCCGGGGCGACCAGGGCATATCCCTGGTCTTCGTTGAGACTGACGATTTCCGGTTCGTCGCTGGGGTCGACCTCGAACCCGGCCTTCAATGCGGGTGCAAGGTCCTTCGGAATTTTGTACCCGC
This sequence comes from uncultured Alphaproteobacteria bacterium, assembly GCA_963703115.1. GTDB lineage: Bacteria > Pseudomonadota > Alphaproteobacteria > Sphingomonadales > Sphingomonadaceae > Sphingomicrobium. The sequence goes on along the minus strand of OY969788.1, from coordinate 1,251,732 downwards.
GGTCACCGAGCGCGGTCCCGTTCGCGGTTACAAGCGGGGTCTGCATCACCGGCAGCTTGGCTGCAGTCGCCGCTTCGGAGAAGCTGGCACCATCATCAAGTTCGGTCTGGATCTTGTCGACCAGCTCTTCCAGCGCGCCCGCACTCTTGTCGGCCGCGAGCTTGGCAGCGATTTCACCACGCACATCGGCAAGGCTTTTGGCGGAACGCTGGGCGACGCTATCGACCTTGACCACAACCCAGCCGAAATCGGACTGTAGCGGCCCCACGATTGTGCCCTGCGAAGCACTGAAAACGGATTCTGCCACCTTGGCACCGGCAAGCGCGGCATAGTCGGCCTTGCTCTGGTCTTTAGGGGTTGCCAGTGCAACCTTGTCGCCGGCGGGCTTTGCCGCGTCGGCAAGGCTTGCCCCGGCGCGCGCGCGGTCGGCAATCGCCTTGGCCGTGGCCTGGTCAGGAGCGACCGCCTGCGACAGGCTGCGCAGGTTGCGCGCGCCGTAGGTCGCTTCGTTGGCCTTGAAATAATCGGCAATCTCGGCCTCGGTCGGCGCGACCCCGCCCAGCTGCTCGCGGCCGATCCGGGCGATCCGAATCTCACGCTGTTCGGGAATGGAATAACGGCGGGCATTGGCGGAATAGTATCGCTGAAGATCGGAATCCGTTGGCTGGACGAGGCTGGCGAAAGCGTCTGCCGGAATGGCGAGTCCCTGACCGGTACGCGATTTCGAGCATCATCGAGGCGAACGGGGTCGCGATGCCCGTTGCCAGTCGAGGATTGGCGGCGACCGGCGTCAGGATCAGTCGTTGCAGCAATCCGCCGGCAATCAATTCGCGAACCTGTTTGTCGGTAAGGCGGCGTTGCTGGAGGAATTGACGGTAGGCACCTTCGCTGAATTTGCCGTCCAGGCCCTGGGTTCCCGGAATCTGGGCAATTTCCGCATCGACCAGGCGCTTGGACAGGTGAAGGTCGTACTTTTGCGCGAAGACGGACAGCGCCTTTTGATCGATAAGCGCCTCGAGAAGCACGGGAGCATCGCCGACGATCGCAGCGTAAGTGGCATCGGGATTTTGTTGGCGGACCTCGGTCAGCCGGCGCTGGAGCGCATCGTTGAGATCCTGGTCGGAAATCGGTGTCCCGCCAACCTTGGCGACCGCACCACTAGATCCGCTGAAACCGGCTGAACCGGTGCCGAAACTCTGGAGATCGGCAACCGCGAAGCCGGCCAGGATACCGACCAGCATGACGACCATGACAGCCGTTCCAATCTTGGATTTGGAGAGCGAACGAAAGGTTGAAAGCATTGGTGCTGCGGGTCCGGGAAAGTGACGGGGAAAAATGACGTGGACAGTGCTTTAGGGGCGCGCGCGCACTCCATCAAGAAGGCACGTCCTTCCCAAACGTCGTGACGACCGGCTAGGGCTGCGAACGACGCGTATATGGAGAAAATTAGTCATGGGCCGACGAATGCTTGTAGCCGGCAATTGGAAAATGAACGGAACGAGCGAGAAGCTGGGCGCGATTGCGGGGATCGCCGTCGCCGCCCGCGCCAATCCATCGGTCGACTGCGCCCTGTGCGTTCCTGCGACCTTGATCGATCGGGCTGCGCGCGCCAATCCGGACTTTGCAATCGGCGGCGAAGACGTCCACTCGGCGCACAGCGGGGCGCATACCGGCTGTATCTCGGTCGCGATGCTCGTGGATGCCGGAGCCAGGCTGGTGATTGTCGGCCATAGCGAGCGCCGCGAGGCGCAGGGTGAGAGCGACGGCGACGTTCGCGCCAAGGCCGAGGCCGCGCTTGCCGGAGGGCTGGACGTTATTCTTTGTGTCGGTGAAAGCCTGGCAGTCCGCGAAGCTGGCGGTGCAGTGGCGACCGTTGGTGCCCAACTCGACGCCTCATTACCGCACGGTGTCGGCGAAATCGCTGGCCGCCTCTCCATTGCCTATGAGCCGATCTGGGCCATCGGCACCGGGCTGGTGCCATCGAACGGCGATATCGGGGAAATGCATTCTTCGCTCCGCAAGCGCCTGGTCGCCGCCTTTGGTGGAAGCGGCAATTCCATTCGAATCCTTTACGGTGGTTCGGTGAAGGCGAACAACGCGACCGAGATTTTCGCGGTCGAGGACGTTGATGGCGCGCTGGTAGGCGGGGCAAGTCTTGAGCCCGCCGATTTCATCCCGATCATCGAGGCCGCCGCAGCCAAGGGTTGACCCTTGGCACTCGTTCCTTACAAAAAGGGCAGCAAATTCAACCTCATTGCTAGTCTTGAAAGGAATTCCTCTTGCGTTTCGTGACCCTTGCTGCTGCCGCTCTTTCGCTTGCTGCCGTTTCCCCGGCGGTTGCGAATACCCCTGCCGGGACGGTCCCTGGGATGAAGGTGAAAGATACGGCTGGCGCGGTGGTCGGCACCGTCGTCAAGATCGACGCAACCACGGTCACGGTGCGCACCGGCAAGCACGACATCACGATCCCGGGACAAAGTTTCACGCTCGACCAGGGAGTGCTCCTGTTCGGCATGACCCAGGCCCAGCTGGATGCCAGCTTTGAAGCAGCCGAAGCGGCGGCCCAGGCCGCCCTCCAGGTGGGATTGCCGGTCAAGGGTGCTGCTGGAAGCGTTGTTGGAACGATCGCCGACATCAACGAGGAAGAAGTGACCCTGGACGTCGAGGGCGCCAAGGTCGTACTTCCGCGACGGGCAATCGTCGGTTCGCCTGATGGCGCGGTAATCGGGTTGACGATCGAGCAGCTCAAGGCGCAACTTCCGGAACTCGGCCAAGTAGACCGCGGCTTTAGCAGCCGAGATTGCGGTGGCGGCGCGTCCGGTCTAAGGGCGAGCCGCCGCTGCGGCCTGTTCCACCGTTTAGCCCATTTGCCAGGATCTGTTTCCCGATGCTCAAATTCCTTCTCATCGTGCAGGCAATCGTTGCCGTCTCGTTGATTACCGTCATCTTGATGCAGCGCAGTGAAGGCGGCGGACTGGGCGTTGGCGGAAGCTCTTCAGGTTTCATGACTGCGCGCGGTGCAGCGGACTTCCTGACCCGGTCGACTTCGGTCCTGGGCGGGATTTTCATTGTCCTGTCGATTGTGATGGCAGGGATTGCCGGGGTCAGCCGCAAGCCGGTCACGGTCGATACTTCGCTCGCCGGAAAAGGCGGGGCACTGACTGTACCGGCCCAGCAAAATCCTGAGGCCCCGGCGACAACGGACAAGCCCGCCGATCAGGCACCAGCGGTCCCGCTCGCGCAGTAAAATCGGTTCGTCTTGCCGAGTGCATGTCACTGGGGCGCGACTTTTTTTTAGGGCTTTCGACGCCTTTGGGCTTGCCTGAACCGGATTCGCTTCCCTAAGCGCCGACTCCCATGGCGCGGTTCATTTTCGTTACCGGCGGCGTGGTTTCCTCGCTCGGCAAAGGTCTTCTTTCGGCAGCGCTTGGCGCGCTGCTTCAGGCGCGCGGCTATCGGGTGCGCATTCGCAAGTTCGATCCCTATCTCAACGTCGATCCCGGCACGATGAGCCCTTATCAGCACGGCGAGGTTTACGTCACCGATGACGGGGCCGAAACCGATCTCGATCTAGGCCACTACGAGCGCTACACCGGCGTCTCTGCCCGACAGAGCGACAATATCACCACTGGCCGCATTTATTCGGACATCATCGCCAAGGAACGACGCGGCGATTATCTGGGGGCCACGGTCCAGGTCATTCCGCACGTTACCAACCACATCAAGGAATTCGCGGTCTCGCGATACCGACGACGTCGATTTCGTGATTTGCGAAGTCGGCGGGACGGTCGGCGATATCGAAAGCCTTCCGTTCATCGAAGCCCTTCGTCAGCTTCGCAACGACCTGGGCCGCGGTCAGACGGTCAGTGTCCACACCACCCTGGTTCCGTGGATCGCCGCGGCAGGCGAGCTCAAGACCAAGCCGACCCAGCAATCGGTTCGCGAAATTGCCTCGCTCGGGGTGCAGCCCGACGTCCTGCTGTGCCGGATGGAAAAACCGCTTCCGGACGCTGAGCGCGCCAAGATCGCCCAATTCTGCAACGTCCCGATTTCGGCGGTCATTCCGGCCCTGGATGCGCGCAACATATACGATGTGCCGCTGCAATATCACGCTGCCGGGCTCGACGAGGAAGTGCTCAGCGCCTTCGGAATTACCGATGCGCCGCGCCCGGAACTTGCGCGCTGGCACGGCATCATGGATGCGATCGACAATTACGAGAGTGAAGTGACGATCGGCGTGGTCGGCAAATATGTCGGGCTTCCCGACGCCTACAAGAGTTTGCGCGAGGCGCTGGTCCACGGTGGGATCGCCAGCCGCGCTAAGGTCAATATCGAGTGGCTCGACGCCGAATTGTTCGAGAAGGACGAGGCGGACATCGCAGCGGAGCTGGAGCCGCTCCACGGGATCCTCGTTCCCGGCGGGTTCGGGGAGCGCGGGAGCGAGGGCAAGATCGCCGCGGTTCGTTTCGCCCGTGAACGAGGTATTCCCTTCTTCGGCATCTGCCTTGGAATGCAGATGGCGTGCATCGAGGCAGCGCGAAACCAAGCCGGGATCGAGGCTGCTTCGACCACCGAATTCGGGGAAACCGAGGAACCAGTAGTCGGACTTATCACGGAGTGGATGAGCGAGGCCGGGCTGCAGAAACGAACCGCGGAAACCGATCTTGGCGGAACGATGCGGCTTGGGTCCTACCCAGCGAAACTGTCGCATAACAGCAAGGTCGCCGGGCAATATGGCACGACCGACATTTCCGAGCGTCACCGCCACCGCTACGAAGTCAACGTCCACTATCGCGAAGCATTAGAAAATCACGGCCTGATCTTTTCTGGGATGTCCCCCGATGGTGAGTTGCCTGAGATCGTGGAGCGTCCCGATCATCCGTGGTTTATCGGCGTTCAATTTCATCCCGAATTGAAAAGCCGGCCGTTCAACCCGCATCCGTTGTTCGCGGGCTTTATCAAGGCAGCGCTGCACCAATCGCGGCTGGTTTGACATTGAGCTTGGCGACACTCGTAATTAGATCGACTGGATTATGACCAACACCATTTCTACCCGCGTCGCCATCCTGGGGTCCGGTCCAGCCGGGCTCACCGCCGCAATCTATGCCGCCCGCGCCGGACTTAGCCCTGTGGTTATCCAGGGCATCCAGCCCGGCGGCCAGCTGACCACGACCACCGACGTCGAAAATTATCCCGGTTTCCGCGACGTCATCCAGGGACCGTGGCTGATGGAGGAAATGCAGGCCCAGGCCGAGCATGTCGGCACCAAGGTGATCTGGGACCACATCAGCGCCGTGGACCTGAAGCAGCGTCCATTCCGCCTCACCGGCGATAGCGGGACGACCTATATTGCCGACACCCTGATCATCGCGACCGGCGCGCAGGCAAAGTGGCTGGGCCTTCCGTCGGAAGAACGGATGAAGGGGAAGGGTGCCTCGGCCTGTGCGACCTGCGACGGCTTTTTCTATCGCGGCAAGAAGGTCGCGGTTATCGGTGGCGGCAATACCGCAGTCGAAGAAGCGCTCTACCTTACCAACCACAGTCACGATGTGACCCTGATTCACCGTCGTGACAGTCTGCGCGCAGAGAAGATTCTCCAGGATCGACTGTTCGCGAACGAGAAAATCAAGGTGATCTGGGACAGCGAAGTCGCCGAGTTCGTTTCCGGCGGTGAGCCCGAGGCGTTGATTGGCCTGGACATCCGCAATCGCAAGAGTGGCGCGATTAGCCGGCTGGAGGTTGAAGGCGCGTTCGTCGCGATCGGCCATTCCCCGGCGACCGAATTGTTCAGCGACCAGCTAACCCTCGACAGCGAAGGCTATATCGAGGTCGAGGCGGGGACTCCCAAGACTTCCATTCCCGGCGTTTTCGCCTGCGGCGATGTGATGGACAAACACTATCGCCAGGCGGTGACCGCCGCTGGGACCGGCTGCATGGCCGCACTGGACGCTGAGAAGTTTATCGCTGCCCAGGAATATCAGGCGATTGCAGCCGAGTAATCATTCGCCGGGGTAGCTGGCGCCAGTGAAATAGAGGCCCTGCGGCGGGGCATTGAGCCCGAGCGCGGAGCGGTTAGCGGCGTCCAGCGCCTGCTTCATGTCGTCGGGTGCCCACTGCCCGCGCCCGACCATCGCCAGGCACCCGACCATTGAGCGCACCTGGTGGTGAAGGAAACTGCGCGCTTCTGCCCGGACTTGAATTTCCGCGCCGACTTGGCGGACATCGAGGACGTCGAGCGACTTTACCGGGCTTTCCGACTGGCAGTGGACCGAGCGGAAGGTGGTGAAATCATGCCGTCCGACAAGGTGGGCCGAAGCCTTTTGCATGGCACAAACGTCAAGAGCGTGCGGAATATGCCATACGCGTCCCTTTTCGATTGCAGGAGGCGCTCTGCGGGTCAGTATCCGGTAAAGATAGCGCCGTCCCAGGCATGAGAAGCGCGCGTGCCAATCGTCGGCGACCTCCGCGACCTCCAGGACCGAGACAGGGGCAGGTCGCAACAACGCGTTAAGACCTTCGCGCAGACGGTGCGGGGTCAATTCCTTCGCGATGTCGACATGGGCGGGCATCGCGAGCGCATGAACCCCGGCATCGGTTCGTCCCGCAGCGGTGAAGGTGGCGCGCTGGCCGGTCATCTTTTCCAGCGCTTCTTCCAGCGCCAGTTGGACCGTCGGCCCATGATCCTGGCGTTGCCACCCCATGAAGGGGGAGCCATCGAATTCAATCGTCAATCGCCAGCGGGTCACGGAAGGATCGTGCCCTTGGCAATTGCGAAACCGCGCAGCAATTCCTCCGCCGTCATCGCTCCGCGACCGGCGCGCTGGACGGTAAGTGGCCGGATCGCTTTGTCGCCGCACGCGATGGTCAGATGGTCGTCCAGTACCTGACCCGGTTTGCCGCCATCTTCTACCACGCGGGAAGCGAGCAATTTAACGCGCTCGCCACCAGCCTCGAACCAGGCGCCGGGCAGGGGATTGAAGGCGCGGACCTGGCGTTCGATCGCCACCGCCTGGCTAGTCCAATCGATCCGGCTCTCGGCCTTGTCGATCTTCGCTGCATAGCTCGACCCTGTTGGCTGCGGCATTGGTGGCGACGGATGGGCGAGCCATCCCAGCAGGGTCCGTGCGCCCAATTGCGCTAATTCTTCAGTAAGTTGTCCGCCCGTCTTATGGTCAATTGCCAACTCTTCACTCTTTAGGATTGGACCGGTATCCAGCCCTTCGTCCATCTGCATGATGGTGACTCCAGTAACGTCATCTCCTGCCAGGATTGCCCGGTGCACGGGTGCAGCTCCGCGCCATCGTGGGAGCAGGCTGGCGTGGACATTGACGCATCCCGCACGCGGCGCGTCGAGGATTTCCTTGGGCAGGATCAATCCATAGGCAGCAACGACCGCGATATCGGCATCGAAGGCGGTAAATTCAGCTTGCGCTTCGGGTTTGCGCAGCGACTTGGGCGTTAGCACCGGAATGCCCAACGATTCCGCCCGCTCGTGGACCGCGGTCCTGCGGTCGGCCTTGCCGCGCCCAGCAGGCCGTGGCGGCTGGCAATAAGCCGCAATGATGTCATGACCCGCTTCGACCAGCGCATCGAGGCTTGGGACCGCGAAGGCGGGGGATCCCATGAAGATAATCCGCATGGCGACAAGCCTATGGCGAAAGCGGGCGCGATTGCCTACCTCCAAGCCATGGCTAGCCAGGAAATCGAGGCATTGGCGCAGGCGCTGGCGCGGTTACCCGGCCTTGGGCCCCGATCTGCCCGGCGCGCAGTCCTTCACCTGATGAAGAAGCGCCAAGCCGCGCTGGAGCCACTGCTGGCTGCGCTCACCAACGTCTCGGATAAGCTCACCACCTGCGCGGTCTGCGGGAATGTCGACACTGCCGACCCGTGCGCGATCTGCCGTGATCCGCGCCGCGACGACAAGATGCTGTGCGTGGTTGAGGAAGTTGCCGATTTATGGGCACTCGATCGTGCACGCCTGTTTCCCGGCCGCTACCATGTGCTTGGCGGCAAGTTGTCGGCGCTTGAAGGGGTTCGACCCGAAGACCTTTCGGTCGACACCCTTGTGGGACGCGTTGCAAAGGGCGGGATTGATGAGGTTGTGTTGGCGATGAACGCGACTCTGGAGGGGCAGACCACGGCCCATTACCTGGCCGAACGGCTGGAGAAATACCCGATACGTATCAGCCAGTTGGCGCATGGACTTCCGGTTGGCGGTGAACTTGACTACCTTGATGAAGGAACGCTTGCCCAGGCACTTCGGGCGCGGCGTCCCCTGGGTTGATCGCAGGCGCACTAATCACTAAATCGCCCGCCATGGCCATCCGACCGATCCTAGAAACTCCGCATCCCACGCTTCGGCAGATTTCCAAGCCGGTGGCGGTGTTCGACGATGCCCTCAAGACGCTTGTCGAGGACATGTTCGAGACGATGTACGATGCGCCCGGCATCGGCCTTGCCGCGGTTCAGGTGGGTGAGCCGATCCGCCTGCTGGTCATCGACCTTCAGGAGCCGCAGGAAGAGGGCGGTGAGCCGGTGCGCGACCCGCATGTATTCGTGAACCCCGAGATCCTTTGGACGAGTGACGCCGAAGTTCCTTATACCGAAGGCTGCCTGTCGGTTCCCGAGCAGTTCGCCGAGGTCCTTCGCCCGGACCGTGTCCGCGCCAAGTGGCAGGACCTGGACGGACAGGTCCAAGAAGAGGAGATCGACGGGCTCCTCGCGGTTTGCCTGCAGCACGAGATGGACCATCTCGAAGGGGTTTTGTTCATCGACCATCTCTCGCGCTTGAAACGCGACATGGTGCTGAAAAAACTCGCCAAGTGGCGCAAGGAACACCAGCAGGCTGCCTGATCAGCCCGCCGGCGCAATCAGCGCATCAAGGATGGATCGATTCGGCGGCGCGGCGACAGTCTGCGGCGCATTCGCGGCACATCGTCGCGCACAGCTTGCAATGCTCATTGTCGTGCTTCTCGCACTCGGCCGCGCATTCGTCGCACGCCTGGGCGCACAATTCGAGCATCTGGATCAACAGCTTCTCATTCGAACCGGTGCGGCGAAGCCCAAGCCGGGTAGTCGCCTCACATACGTCCGAGCAATCGGAGCACAGCCGGATGCACTGGCTCATGTCCATGTCTTCCGCAGCGCAGGCATCGGCGCACGACAGGCACATTTTCGCGCAATACATTGCGTGGTGGACGGCATCGCCCAGCGCCTGGTTGACGTGGCCTGACTTCATGACGTCAGGATGGTAGGAAATCATCTTGCGGATGGACATAAATTCTCCCTTTTATTGATTGGGTAACACACGGCTTTGCAATCGGCTCCATGCCCTGTAAGGTTCACGCAATGTTCTCTCGCGGGATAACTTCATGAGCCTTGCCCTTGGACTTGCACTGGTCGTGATTGCCGCAGCTGCGGGAACGGCGTTCGGATGGCTATTTGGCAGCCGCGGCGGCGAGAAGGCAAATGCGACCGTCGACGCCTTGCGCCTTCAACTTGATGAAGTGGTACGCGAACGCGACGCCAATCGCGATGCGGCACGGGAATTGGCGGCGCTGCAAGCCGATGCGCGCAACTTTGAGGCAAGGCTCAAGGATCTCGCCGAAAGCAAGGACGCGCTGATTGCCCAGTTCAGAAGCGTTGGCGACCAGCTGCTGGAAAAAGCGCACAAGGATTTCCTCGACAAGGCCGGCGAACGGTTCACCGCCGCCGACAAGGCCAGCGAGACCAAGCTCAAGGAACTGCTTGCGCCGGTCGAGACCACGCTCAAGCGCTATGAGGAGGGTCTGCAGCGGGTCGAGAAAGAGCGGGTCGACCATTACGCTGGATTGAAGGCGGTGGTGGAGCAGGTGCGCGAAGGGCAGGGCAGGGTGCGCGACGAAACCCGCAACCTGGTCAATGCGCTTCGTTCCTCCCCCAAGGCGCGCGGACGATGGGGCGAAAAGACGCTCCAGAATGTCCTGGAGCAGGCGGGGTTGGTGGAGCATTGCGATTTCGCGACCGAAGTAAGTGTTAAGGGCGAGGACGGCCATTTGCGCCCGGATGCGATCGTCAATTTGCCTGGAGGCAGGAAGCTTGTGATTGACGCGAAATGCTCGCTCAACGCTTTCCTCGACGCACACGAAGAGGCGGACGATGACCGCAGGGCGGTACACCTCGGCCAGCACCTTCAGTCGATGAAGACCCATGTCACGCAATTGGGATCAAAGAATTACTGGTCGCAGTTTGGCGACGCGGCCGATTACGTGGTCATGTTCGTTCCTGGAGAGCATTTCCTAACCGCCGCGCTCGAGCTGGATCACACCTTGTGGGAATGGGCATTCGAGAGAAGGGTTTTGCTGGCGACGCCGACCAACCTGGTCGCCATTGCACGCACCGTCGCAAGTGTCTGGCGGCAGGAAAAACTGAACGAGGCCGCGGACGAAATCGCCGGCCTTGGCAAAGAGTTGCATTCCAGGCTTGCGACAATGGCGCAACATATGGAACGGGTCGGCAAGAACCTTTCCACCGCCAATAATGCCTATAATCAGATGGTCGGGAGTTTCGAAAGCCAAGTGCTTACCCAGGCCAGGCGATTCGAAGGTTTAGGAGCTGGAAGCGCCAAAGATATTATCGAGCCGCCAATGGTTGAAGCGGCGCCGCGACCGATGACCAAGTTGGTCAGCGCGCCCAAGGCGGTCAATGAAGACGACGCCGCCTAGGCGCACCTTCGGCTACAGACCTCCGCACCCCTTGAACTGCTTGCCGTCGACCGTGACCTGCACGCTGTCGGGGAACACACGGTCGCTCATTCCATCGCTGCACGAGCCATGGACAATGTTCACGTTGATCCGCGGGGTCTGATATATTTCGCCAGCGAACCCGACGATCACTTTGGGGGTCGGCTGAGTAACCAAGGGCCCGTCCATGACCCGGAAGGTCATATTCCGGTCGTCGATCAGTAAGTCCCAGAATGGCTCGGTCCCAAGGGCGTGATATGGCGCAGGTGGCGGCTCTGGGTGGGTCAGGCAGCCCGACAACGGGAGAGCAAGTACGGCGAGGAAGGCGAGTTTTTTCATGGGAGCGTCAACTTCGGGTTGGGCATTGCAGTTCCCAATTAGCGCCATTGGGCGCGAATTTGAAACGCCATTACGGCGCAGGCGACCGCGGCATTCAGGCTGTCGGCCCGCCCGGCCATGGGTATCTTGACCAAGAGGTCGCACTGTTCCTCATAAGCCCTTGGCAAACCCTGGCTTTCGTTGCCGATCAGCAGGAACGCTGGGCTTTGATACGCTGCGCCGAGATAATCCAAATTGGTGTTCAAGCTGGTGCCGATCAGCTGTCCGGGCCCTGAGCGCATCCATGGCACGAACTGGTCCCAGCGCGCGGTCGCGATTTGCTGAGTGAAAATCGCGCCCATAGAGGCACGAACAGCCTCGACGCTATACGGGTCGGCGTGGTCGTCGATCAGGATCAGGCCACCTGCTCCAACAGCATCGCCGGTGCGAAGGATGGTGCCGATATTGCCGGGATCGCGCAGTGCCTGCGCAACGATCCACAAGTCCGAGGCGGACCGGTCGATCGCTTCGAGAGCGGTCTCCGGCTGCTTATACGCGCCGATCAGCATCTGCGGATTGTCCTTGCCGCTCATCTTGGTGAGGATGTCGGGGTCGGTCTCAATCGCGTCGCCGCCAGCAGCTTCGGTCTCGGCGATAATCTTTGCGGCCAGCGGGTGTGTCGCGCCTTCCGCGCTGAATGCGATGATTTCGGGCAACTGGCCGCTGTCGCGCGCCTCCGCGAGGATCCTCAGACCTTCTGCCAGGAATAACCCTTCGGCACGCCGAACCTTCTTGTCCCGAAGGCCGCGCAAGCGCTTTACGGTGGCATTGGAAAAGGTGGTGACTAGGCGGGGCATGGGTTCAGGCGATCATTCTTCGCCGAACTTGTCCTCAACGAGGGCGATGAGTTGCCCCAGCACATCCTGGGCGCCTTCGCCTTCGACGTGGATTCGGATCGAATCGCCCATCGCAGCGCCAAGCATCATCAGCCCCATGATCGACGTTCCCGTAACCCTGTGGCCGTCCTTTTCGACCCAGATGCTGTGGCCAAGCTCACTCGCCAGGTTGACGAACTTGGCCGATGCGCGGGCGTGAAGCCCGCGGCGGTTAGTGATCGCGACGTCGCGGCTGGCCCCGTTCAAGCGGCCGCTTCCCCAAGGATTTCGGAAGCGACCGAAATATATTTGCGTCCCGCTTCGCGTGCAGCGGCGACCGCGGCATGGACCGGCATGACCTTGCGCGCGCCTTCAAGGCGAATGAGCATCGGCAAATTCACCCCGGCGATAACCTCGACATTCTCGCTCTTCATCAAAGAGATGGCGAGATTGGACGGAGTTCCGCCGAACAGGTCGGTAAGGATGATCACGCCTTTTCCGTTATCGACCTTGGTGATTGCCGCGGCGATATCGGTGCGGCGTTCTTCCATGTCATCATCAGCGTCGATGCAAATCGCTTCGATCGCTTCTTGTGGCCCGACCACATGTTCCATGGCAGTCACGAATTCCGCCGCGAGGCGACCGTGGGTTACCAGCACCAAACCAATCATTCGTCGCTCAATCCTCGCTCAACCCGTCATGGCCGCTTGTGAATTCGTTCAATAGCATCCCTCGTCGTCAAATCGAGGTCGCGGTGGCGAACGTTGGGTTCAAACCCGCCATCCCTCAAGCGGTTTGCCGTTTCAATGGCTGCAGCAACCGACCGGTGCCGGCCGCCCGTGCACCCGAAGGCCACAGTCACGTAGTTTTTTCCAGCCGCCCAGTAGCGGGGAATCCAATCCTTGAGAAGAGAAACTGTCCGCTCGATCAGATCGTCCCAGGCCGGGTCGCTGGCAAGATAGTCCCGGACCGGAGCGTCCGTACCGCTCAAATCCCGCAGTTCCTCTACCCAATAGGGATTGGGCAGGAACCGGACATCGAGCACGAGGTCAGCGCTTCGCGCGATGCCGCGTGAAAAGCCAAAACTGGTGACGGTCAGGACCGGTTGGGCTGCGCCGCTGTCGAATCGCGCGGCAAGCTGGGCACGAAGCTCCAGTGGCTTAAGGTCCGAGGTGTCGATGACCTGGTCAGCACCGGTCTTGAGCGGAGAAATGTAGCGCCGCTCTCGATGGATTCCATCTTCGACCGGACGGTCCTGGGCAAGGGGATGACGGCGCCTTGTGGAGTCGAACCGCCTGACCAGGGCCGCGTCGTTACAGTCGAGGAACAAGATCTCGCTTTCCACGCCTTCGAGCGATCGGAAATAGGCGGGCAGGGTCGCTGGATCGAACCCCCGGCTTCGCACGTCCATTGCCACCGCAATCGGCGCTATCCGGCATTCATCGCCGCCTTCGATAAGGTTGCCAAGCAGGTCGACCGGCAGATTGTCGACCACGTCCCAGCCCATGTCCTCAAGCGCATCGAGGGCGGATGATTTGCCCGCGCCCGACATGCCGGTGACGAGCAAGATGCGCGGGTTCGTGGGGCGGGGTTCGCTCACTATTCGGCAATTCCTACTCGATCGAGCGCAAGTGCGACTTTTGCAGGCGCGGAAGCCGCGCGGGCGTCGAGCATAATCAGCGGCACCTGTGCGCCAAATATTGTCCGCATCGCGTGACGTTCGGGCAACCGTTCGACCTCCGTGTTGAGTTCGACCACCAATGCCACGGGGACATCGCGTTCAAACGCCATCTCGACAATTCCAATGCCTCGCACCTCGAGCTTTCCCGCGATCGTCAGCGGTGCCGAGGCGACCAGGCGATCGCCGAGCAGTTCGACATGAGTCTGGTCGTCGCTGACCAATGTAAATCCGCGATCGATGAGGCGCAGCGCGAGATCCGATTTTCCCGCGCCCGACGTGCCGAGGATCATCACGCCGCGGCGATCCCGGCACACCGTGGTGGCATGAATAGTCCCGTTGGCCGTGTCAGGCGAAAGAGGCTGCGAGGTCACGGCCGATCGGCCGCAGGAAGTCGGACAGTGAAGCGCGCTCCCAGCGGGGCGTCGTCGCGGTCTGTCACCTCAATCTCGCCGTCGTGCCCCTCGACAATGGCTCTGGCAATCGCAAGTCCCAGACCACTGTGACGACCGAACCCTTCGTGCTCGGGGCGGTTTGAGTGAAAGCGGTTGAAGATTTTCTCTCGCGCGTCGGTTGGCACGCCGGGGCCCTCATCATCGATCCGGACTCGAACCTCGTCGCCGACCCGGGTTACCGCGACCTCGACGAGACCTCCGGGGGGCGAGAAACTAACGGCATTGTCGATGATGTTGCCGACTGCCCGGGCAAGTCGGTCGGGCTTGCCCATCACGACTGCCGAACCGGCGCGTGGACGGGCAAAGGCAAGGCCTGCGGATCCCTTCTCGCGGCGGCCTTCCCAGCTGCTCACCAATTGGCCGACAAGCCCGCCAAGGTCGACCCGCTCGAACTGCGCGCGGGCAAGTTCTGCGTCGGTACGCGCAGCCTCGGCGATATCGTTGATCAGCCGGTCAAGACGAACGACGTCGTCCTTGGCGATGTCTAGCAATTGGCCACGAAGCTTGGGGTCGGATACATTATCGAGGCCGTCCAGGGCGCTGCGCAACGACGCCAGCGGGTTCTTTAACTCATGCGTGACGTCTGCAGCGAAGGCCTCGATATTGTCTATCCGGTGGCGAAGCGACTGGCTCATATCGCTGACCGCTCGGGCGAGGAGGCCAATCTCGTCGCTTCGCGACGGAAGACGCGGAACTTTGACTTCCCGGCTCCGTCCCAATCGAACGCGCTGAGCGGCGACCGCCAGCCGGCGCAGCGGGCGGACGATGGTCCGCGCCAGAAATAGCGAGAGAAACACCGAGAGCAGGATGACCCCTGTCATCGCCGTGACGATTTTGGCGCGCTGGGCCCGCACGGTGCGCGTAAACCCACGGTCGTTCTGGGTAGCAAGCAGAACGGCGTTGCCCGCCACCGGCACTGCGGCCGACAGCACTGGTGTCAGGTCGGGCGCATTGCGGACCCGGGTCTCGGGCTTGTCGTTCGCCTTGGCGGCGAGTGCTTCGGGCCAGGCCGCCAGGTTATCGGTAGCTGGCTCGAAATAATCTTCGGGGTCGCGCGCGCCGACCAGCCGGTTGAACCCGGTATCAAGGCACGGGCAGCGGCCTTGGTCCACTTCTGGGTTGCCGGGTCTTTCAGCACATATGTCGGTCCGGTCAACGCCCAGCTGTCAACGACAAGCGCACCCTTGGAGTCGTAAAGCCGGTAGCGGCTGCCGGTGGTACGGGAAACGTCGGCCAGCAGTCCCGGCCAGCGGTTCGGCGTGATATGCCCGAGTGCGTGGCCGGCGGTGACCGCTTCGACCCGTGTCTGGCGGGTGCGTTCCTTCGACAATCGGTTGCGAAAGGTGTCGAGGTACAACATCGCCAGGACGACCAGCAGAATGGTCAGGAGATTGACCGCCAGAATGCGGTAGCCGAGGCTCCAGCGTCCGGACCAGCTTAACGCCAGTTCCGGGTCGTCCGCCTCAAGGGCCTGAGGATCAGGCGTCGAACCGGTAACCGACGCCATAGAGGGTCTCGATTGCATCAAACTCGCTATCGACGCTCCGGAACTTGCGCCGGATGCGCTTAATGTGGCTGTCGATCGTGCGGTCGTCGACATAGGTGTCATCGTTATAGGCGGTATCGAGCAGTTGGTTACGGTTTTTCACCACTCCTGGCCGCTGGGCAAGGGCCTCCAGGATCAGGAATTCGGTAACGGTGAGTGACACGTCCTTGCCATTCCAGCGCACCTTGTGCCGCGCCGGGTCCATCACCAGTCGGCCGCGCTCGATCAGCTTGATATCCTCGATCTGCCCGCCGGCTTCGGCTTCGCCACGCGCCAATTCCTGGCGGCGCAGGATTGCGCGAATACGCGCGATCAACAGGCGCTGCGAGAAAGGCTTTGCAATATAATCGTCGGCCCCCATGGCAAGTCCCAGGGCCTCGTCCAGCTCGTCATCCTTCGAAGTCAGGAAAATGACCGGCATCGAACTGGTTTCGCGCAGGCGCCGCAACAGCTCCATTCCGTCGAGCCCGGGCATTTTGATATCGAACACGCCCAGGTCAGGCTCATCGGCAGTCAGTGCCTTGAGCGCACTGGTCGCGTCCGAATAAACGCGTGTCACAAAGCCTTCCTGCTGAAGGGCGATCGAAACCGATGTCAGGATGTTCCGGTCGTCGTCGACGAGGGCGATGACGTGGCTCATGGTGCCGAGGGCTTTGCCTATCCATCTGGCGAAGGCAAGAAAAGTTTGCCATTGTGAACGTTCACCACTTTGACCCGACAAGGGGTCAATGGCTATAGGCGCGGGCAAGACGGGCCATTGCGGCGCGCCCGGCAAGCATATCGGGAGAATGACAGTGACCACGCGTACGCCCGCCCACGGGCTCGACGATCAGGGTATCGGCACCTCGGCCAAGATCTACTGGAACCTGACGACGGCACCGCTGGTCGAGCAGGCGGTCAAGCGCGGCGAGGGCGAGATGACCAAGGACGGCGCCTTGCTGGTCGACACCGGCAAGTTCACCGGACGCAGCGTCAAGGACAAATATATCGTCCGCAATTCGACGACCGAGAAAACGATCAACTGGGGCGCGATCAACCAGCCGATGTCGAGCGAGCATTGGGCGAACCTCAAGGCCGACTTCATGGACGCCGTGAAGGGCCAGAAGGAACTGTTCGTCGCCGACCTCTATGGTGGCAGCCAGCCCGAATATCGGGTCAACGTGCGCGTCATCAATCAGCTCGCCTGGCACAACCTGTTCATCCGCACCTTGCTGGTCCGTCCGACTGCGAGCGAGCTCGAAGGCTATGTACCCGAATATACGATCATCAATCTGCCCAGCTTCAAGGCCGATCCAGAGCGCCACGGTTGCCGCAGCGACACGATAATCGCGGTCAATTTCGCCGAGAAAATGATCCTCATTGGAAACACCGAATATTCCGGTGAGATGAAGAAGGGCGTCTTCGGCCTGCTCAACTATCTTCTGCCGGCGCAGGGCGTGATGCCGATGCATTGCTCGGCGAACATCGGTTCCGACGGCAAAAGCGCGATCTTCTTCGGTCTTTCGGGCACCGGCAAGACGACCCTGTCGGCCGATGCCAACCGAACACTGATCGGCGATGATGAGCATGGCTGGTCAGACACTGCGGTCTTCAATTTCGAAGGCGGGTGCTATGCCAAGATGATCAACCTCTCGGCCGAGGGCGAACCGGAAATCTACGCTACGACGAAGATGTTCGGAACGATTCTTGAGAACGTCGCGATGGACGAGGAAACCCGCGAACTCGATTTCACCGACGCCAGCAAGACTGAAAATACGCGCGGTGCCTATCCGATCGATTTCATTCCCAATGCTTCGGAAGACAATCTTGGCCCGGTTCCCGCGAATCTCATCATGCTGACCGCTGATGCGTTCGGCGTTCTTCCCCCCATTTCGCGACTTACGCCCGAACAGGCGATGTACCACTTCCTTTCGGGCTACACGGCGAAAGTCGCGGGTACCGAGATCGGGGTGACGGAACCTGAAGCGACCTTCTCAACCTGTTTCGGCGCTGCCTTCATGCCGCGTCATCCTTCGGTCTACGGCAATTTGCTCAAGGAACGGATCGCCAAGGGCAATGTCGCCTGCTGGCTGGTCAACACCGGCTGGACCGGCGGCAAATATGGCGTCGGCAAGCGCATGCCGATCAAGGCAACGCGCGCGCTCCTCAACGCCGCGCTCGACGGCAGCCTCAATAATGTCGAGTTCCGCAAAGACCCGAACTTTGGCTTTGATGTGCCGGTTGCCGTTCCGGGTGTGGACACGGCAATCCTCGACCCGCGCAATACTTGGGCGGACAAGGAAGATTATGACCGCACGGCGGCCAAGCTGGTCGATCTTTTCGTCGCCAATTTTGCCGAGTTCGCGGATCATGTCGACGAAGGCGTGCGTCAATCGGGCCCGGTCCAACTTCAGGTCCAGCAAGGCCAACCCAGCCTCGCGTGAATTGCCCGATCACCGCTCGGGCCAATCAATCCAAGGACCCGATCGATGACTGATTTTTCACCACGCCTGTTTTCTTCCGACGCCGAGGTCGCGCACCTTGGCGAGGGACTGGTCGAGCGCACGCTGGAGCGCGCCGAATGGACCCACGAGGCCCATCTGGCGGCGACCACTTACCTGCTACTCAAGCGGCCCGATATCGACGTCGACGCCGAGCTTCCCGGGCTTATCCGCGCGTTTAACGAGAGTGTTGGCGGTACGAACAGCGATACCGAAGGTTATCACGAGACGATCACGCGTGCCTATCTTCACGGCATCCGCCTGTTCCTGAGCGAAGCCGCGACAAATCGCCCGATCCATGAGCTGGTCAATGAATTGCTGCTGTCGCCAATGGGGCGGCGCGACTGGCCCTTACGCTTTTGGTCAAAAGACCGGTTGATGAGCAGCGCGGCGCGGCTTGCCTATGCCGAGCCGGATGTCGCGGCGCTTCCCTAAGCCTGCGAGGTCTTGCTCTCGATTTCTGGGAGCGGCTCGACCAACAGGCAATTGCCATCAACCCCGGTGACCCGAACGGTGGAGCCAATCGCGGCTGTCTTCCCACGCGCGTTCCAGGCACCGTCGCCGACCCTGACCCGTCCGGAATGGGCCGATACGGGTTCGACCACCTCGACCGTGCGCCCGATCAGGCGGTTGGCGCGATCGTTGAGAAGCGGATCGAAATCCGCGTCGGTCGGCACGGTATATGCGCGCCGCCCCAATAGGGTCGCGACTGCAGCCGCAATGACGAACAGCCCGACTTGAAAAGGCGTGTTCAATGCAAATGCAAGCGTTGCAAAACCGGTGAACAATGCCGCGACGCCAATGAAAAACAGGAAAAAGCCCGGCGCCAGCAATTCCGCCGCAAGCAGCAATAGGCCGGCGATTGCCCACAGCCAGCCGGGTTCAAGACCGAACATAGGGTGCCTAGTCCTTCCTCTCACGGGTTACCTTGGGGGTCTGCGGCAACTTGACCGCGGGCGTCTCGAACGCGTCCTTGGCCAACTCCGCGATCCCGCCCAGGGTCCCGATGAGTTGCGTCGCCTCGACCGGAAACAGGATCGTCTTGGCGTTGGGGGAGGTTGCGAACTTGCCCAAGGCCTCGACATATTTCTGGGCGATGAAATAATTGATTGCCTGAGCGCTTCCGCCCTCGATCGCGTCGCTTACCGCCTTGGTCGCTGCGGCCTCTGCCTGGGCGGAACGCTCGCGCGCTTCAGCCTCGCGGAAGGCTGCTTCCTTGAGCCCTTCGGCGGACAGGATATTGGCTTGCTTTTCGCCTTCGGCGCGCAGGATTTCCGACTGGCGCATCCCTTCGCTTTCAAGAATCGCGGCGCGCTTTTCGCGTTCCGCTTTCATCTGGCGGGTCATCGCGGTGACGATGTCGGCTGGCGGACGTATGTCTTTCAGCTCGACGCGGGTGATCTTGACGCCCCAGCTCTCTGTCGCTTGGTCGACCACCGCCAACAACCGCGCATTGATCTCGTCGCGCTTCGACAGAGTCTCGTCGAGGTCCATCGACCCCATGACCGTGCGCAAATTGGTCGTCGAAAGTGCCATGATCGAGGAATAAAGGTCATAAACCTCGTACGCCGCTTTAGGTGCGTCGAGGACCTGGAAGAACACCACTCCGTCGACCGCAACCATGGCATTGTCCTTGGTGATGATTTCCTGGCCCGGAATGTCGAGCACCTGTTCCATCATGTTCACCTTTTGCCCGACTCGGTAGAAAAAGGGCGGGACATAGTTGAAGCCGGGCTGCGCGACTCGAACGAAGCGGCCGAAGTGTTCGATCGTGTAATGGTATCCCTGTCGCACGATCTTGATGCCCATCATGACGTAGAGCAGTACGAACGCCACGATGACGATGAGGAACACGGACAACATTTTGGATCTCCTTCGGGTTTAATCCTGACAGCCGGGCAGGGGCGCGCAAGGAAAATCGGGCGCCGTGCCGACGATACCGCGCCCGTGGAACGCCCACCTCGCCCCGGCATTGAGGGGGTATGACCAAAAGGAAATTGGCTCTCAAGATCGGCGCGGGTGCGCTTGCGGCAATGACGATTGCAGGATGCGCTGCATTGATGCGGCCGCATCCTGTTGGCAACGCTGCGGTCCCCGAGCCTGCCAAGCCTGTCGATCTCAAGCGCTACCTTGGAAAATGGTATGAGATAGCGCGCTACGATCAGCGTTTCCAAAAGGGCTGCGAGGGCGTGAGTGCTACTTATTCGATGGCCGATGACGGGTTGATCAAGGTCATCAATGCGTGCCGCAAGCCCGGCGGAAAGCGCGACATCGCGACCGGAAAGGCCAGAATCGTCGACCCAGAAAGCAACGCCAAGCTGAAGGTCAGCTTTTTCGGGTCTTTCTGGGGGGAT
The DNA here is from genome assembly GCA_963703115.1 of uncultured Alphaproteobacteria bacterium. Lineage (GTDB taxonomy): Bacteria > Pseudomonadota > Alphaproteobacteria > Sphingomonadales > Sphingomonadaceae > Sphingomicrobium. The sequence continues at coordinate 1,231,305 of OY969788.1, read as the reverse complement.
TACTGGGTGCTCGACCATGGGGAAAATTACCAGTGGGCGATCGTCGGAGAGCCGAGCGGGCGCTATCTGTGGCTATTATCGCGTGAAGCAGTCCCTCCCAAGGCCGAGCGGGACGGGCTGATCGCCCGTTCAGCGGCTCTGGGCTACGACACCACCATGCTCAGGATTACCAGGCAACCCTAGGCGGGCACGCCTGCCTTTGCCTTGGCGATGTAGCGATCCACGTTCTTGGCCAGAACGTCCATCGGCACACCGCCGCCCAGCACGACAACATCATTGAATGCCTTCAGGTCATAGGCTGCACCAAGCGCTGCCTGCGCCTTTGCGCGTTCACGAAGGATCGCGCTGTGCCCAATCTTGTAGGCGCAGGCCTGGCCCGCCCAACTGCAGTAGCGGTCGACCTCACTTGCGACTTCCTGCGGATTGGAGCCGTTCTTCTCGACGAAGAAGGCAACGCCCTGCTTGCGGCTCCAGCGTTTGGAATGAAGGCCGGTGTCGACGACCAGTCGGCAAGCACGGAAGGCGAGAGACTGAAGGTAGCCAAGCTTGCCGACTTCGAAATCGTCATAACCGCCAAGCTCGGCAACCAGTTGTTCGGCATAAAGCGCCCAGCCTTCCTGAAAGGCGGAAAAGCTCACCAGGCTTCGGACCAACGGCAGTTTAAACTCATATTCGCCCTGCCAAACGTGACCCGGGATGGCTTCGTGCGCGGCCAGGTCGGGAAGCGAATATTTGCTGTGCAGGTCGGTGGTGCGAAGGTTGATCCAGAATTTTCCGGGGATTGAACCGTCAGGCGAGCCAGCACCGCCATAGGCACCGGGAGCGCCCGGCTCCTCCTCAGGCGGCAGTCGTTTCACCACCAAATTGCCCGGGACCAGCGTGTTGAAGGCCTTGGGAGTGAGCCCGCGCCAGCGCGCAATATATTTGTCGATATAAGCCATGATTTCGGCGCGGCCCGGGTCGCCTTCGGCAAACTTGTAACGCGGGTCCTTGGACAGTGCGATCATCCGCTCGCCGACGCTGCCCGTCGAATAGCCGATGCGGCGCAGGATCGGATCCATCTGGCCATGCAGTTCCGCCAGTTGGTCAAGGCCCATCTGGTGGATCTCGTCCGGGGTCATTGTCGTCGTGGTGTCGGCTTTAAGCGCCCATCGGTAAAAGGCGTCGCCATCGGGCCGCGCCCAAAGTCCGGGCGCATCGCTTGCGCGGCTACGTTGCCGCTGGAGTTCCGCCATTTGCCGCTCGAGCGCGGGGGCGACCTTGTCCTGTGCAATTTTCGCGGCACGGGCGCCCCAGTCGCCGGCAATTCCTTCCTTGGCCGCGCGCGTTGCCAATGAAGTGACCAGTGCGCCCTGCGGGTCATGAGCGCCCGCGATCGAACCCTTCATCTGCTGGATGGTCTTGTCGATCAGGAAGTCGGGCGGGATGAGGCCGTAGGCCGCCGCCGACTTCATCCGCTCAAGCTCACCGTCCAACTGGGCGGGATAGCTGTCGAGGCGCGCAAGATACGCCTCGGCGTCGCTCACGCTTTTGACCGGGTGTTCACTGTCGAGGAAGCGCGGAACGTCGAGGTACGCGCCGACGTTCTGGATGACGACATAAGGCGTATTGCGCCAGCCACCGACGGTTATGTCGCCGTATGGCAGGGCGAAGCCTTCGAGCGCGGTATTATATACCGACTTGACCACCTCGACACTGGTCCGGGTGCTGTCGGAAAGCGCGTTTTCGTCGAGTGCATCGAACTTGGCCAGGTCGGCGCGGAGCACCGCAGCGGTATCCTCCTCGCCCTTCTTGCTGCGATCCGACAGCTTGAAGCGCAATGGCGCAAGCGCGTCCTTGTCCAAGGCAAGGCTGGTCGCGCCTTCCGGACCTAGTTGAAGGAGGTGCTGTGCGGTTTGATCGAGTAATTGAAGCGCCAATTCTTCCTGCGGGGGTGCGGTAGCAACAGGGGGAGGCGGCAGCGGCGCTGCGGCGATGCTCCGGGTGCAGCCGGCAAGCGCTGGAACGGCGGCGCTAGCGGCAAGGCTGGCAACGGTCTGGCGGCGGGTGAATCGCATCGTCTACTCCTCAAATTCCAGCCAAACCTGTGCGCTTGGTGCCGTCCGGTCAACGCTGAAGGGCTTTTGCCAAGCCGACTTTTCGACCAAAGGACGTGACATGACCGACCTTTCAGCCTGCCGTTCGTTGCTGTTCCTTCCCGCGTCCAATCCTCGGGCGATTGCCAAGGCGCGAGAGGCTGGTGCCGACGCAGTGATCCTGGACCTGGAAGATTCGGTAAAGCCCGAAGACAAGGCGCAAGCGCGTGTTGCAGCAATCGACGCCGTTGCAACCGAATGGCCGGTGCCGGTGATGATCCGAATCAATGGCGCGTCCAGCCCGTGGCATGGCGAAGACCTTGCCGCGACGATTTCATGCGGTGCCGATTACCTCGTCCTGCCGCGGGTCGACGAGGTCCAGGCTTTGCACAATTTGGTCTCCGTCTCGACCACGAAGGTGGTGGCAATGGTGGAAACTGCGCGCGGCGTTTTGAACGCGTCTTCTATCGCGAGTGGTGCGGCTGGGCTGATCGCGGGGACCAACGACCTTGCCGCCGACCTTGGCTTGCCCGACGGTGCGGGGCGGGCGCCGTTGCAGACCGCGCTACAGCTGATCGTCCTTGCTGCCCGTGGCCACGGCATTCCCGCTTTCGACGGGGTTCATAACGGTCTTGAGGATGGAGCAGCGATGGAGGCCGAGGCGCGCGAGGGGCGCATGCTTGGCTTTACCGGAAAAACCTTGATCCATCCCCGTCAGATCGCCCCAACCCACATCGCGTTTGCTCCAAGCAAGAGTGATCTTTCGCGCGCACGGCGCCTTGTTGAGGCCTATTCTGGCGGGGCCGAGCGTTTCGAGGGCGCGATGATCGAACGCATGCATTTAGCAGCCGCCAAGCGTCTGATCGAGCGGGCAGAAAGCTGACCGCGCACTTGGCGAATCGCTTGCTTCTTGGCATGGGCCGCTATGGCCCACCTATCCGACACCCCCGATATTCCGCTTGGTCTTACCTTTGACGACGTCCTGCTTCAGCCGTTGCAATCGTCCGTGCTGCCCAGCCAGGCCGACACCAAGACCTTCCTGACCCGCAACATTCCGCTCAATATCCCGGTACTCTCTTCGGCGATGGATACCGTGACCGAAGCGGACATGGCGATCGCCATGGCACAGTTTGGCGGCATCGGCGTGCTGCACCGCAACCTCACCCTTGACGAACAGGCGACCGCGGTCCGCCAGGTCAAGAGGTTCGAAAGCGGGATGGTGGTCAATCCCATCACCATGACTCCTGACCAAACTCTGGCCGAAGCGCTCGAGCTTATGGCCAGCAACCGGATCAGCGGAATTCCGATCGTCGAATCCTCGGGCAAGCTTGCCGGAATCCTCACCAACCGCGACGTCCGCTTCGCCGAAAATCCGCGCCAAAAGGTGAGCGAGCTGATGACCCACGATAACCTGGCGACGGTTCCGATTGGCACTACCGAAGCAGAGGCACGCAAGATCCTTCATTCGCGGCGGATCGAGAAATTGCTTGTGGTCGACAAGGGCGGGCATTGCGTTGGCCTTATTACCGTCAAGGACATCGAAAAATCGGTCGCATCGCCATTTGCCACCAAGGACAAACAAGGGCGCCTTCGCGTCGCTGCAGCGACCACCGTCGGCGATAGCGGATTCGAACGGTCGCAAGCGCTGATCGATGCGGGCTGCGATTGCATCGTCATCGATACTGCCCATGGCCACAACCTCGACGTCGCCAAGGCAGTTGCGCGGGTGAAGAAGCTTTCGCGCGAAGTCGAAGTGGTTGCCGGCAATATCGCCACCGCCGACGCCGCCAAAGCGCTGGAAGATGCCGGGGCGGACGCGATCAAGGTCGGGATTGGTCCGGGGTCGATTTGCACCACCCGCATCGTCGCCGGCGTTGGCGTTCCGCAGCTTACCGCGATCATGGAGGCCGCGCGTGCGGTGGCCAAGGTGCCGATCATCGCCGATGGCGGCATCCGCACTTCGGGCGATATTGCCAAGGCGCTTGCCGCCGGGGCCTCGACCGTGATGGTCGGGTCGCTGTTGGCCGGGACCGAGGAGGCCCCCGGTGACGTGTTCCTTTACCAGGGGCGCAGCTACAAATCCTATCGCGGAATGGGCAGCGTAGGGGCGATGGCGCGCGGTTCGGCGGATCGCTATTTCCAGCAGGATATCAAGGACCATATGAAACTGGTGCCCGAAGGCATCGAGGGACAGGTGCCCTACAAGGGGCCGGTCCGCGATATCGTTCACCAGCTGGTCGGGGGGGTCAAAGCGGCGATGGGGTATACCGGTTCCGCGAGTATCGCAGAATTGAAGCAGCGCGCGCGGTTCGTGCGGATTACCAACGCTGGGCTCAGCGAAAGCCATGTCCACGACGTCGCCATCACCCGTGAGGCTCCAAACTATCCAACTCGCTAAGCCATGACGCCTGCGGCACGGCTCCAGGCCGCTTCGGAAATCCTCGACCAGGTGATCGCCAGTGCCGAGCAAAACGGTGCACCGGCGGACGTGCTCGTCACGCGCTATTTCAAGACCCGGCGCTATGCCGGATCGAAGGATCGGCGCGCGGTGCGCGAATTGGTGTTCAAGGCAATCCGTCGGGCCGCAGAGGCCCCGGCGACCGGGCGCGAGGCGATTCTTGGCCTGGCCGCCGACGACCCTGAGCTTGTCCCTTTGTTCGGACAACCGCGCGGACCCGAACCGATCGGCGATGGCGAAATGGCAGCGTTGGCAGGGACTGTGCCCGAGTGGATCGCGGAAACATTCTCGCCATTGATTGGCAAGGACGAACACCAGGCGCTGCTCGAACGCGCTCCGGTCGACCTTCGGGTCAATATTGCAAAGACCACCCGCGACGCGATGATTGAAGCCGTGCCGGGGGCAAGGGCAACCAAGCTCAGTCCGTGGTGCCTTCGCCTCGAGCCTGATAGCCGGGTCGACACCTTGCCCGTCTTCGCCGACGGTCTGATCGAAATCCAGGACGAGGGCAGCCAGCTTATCGCGCTTGCTTGCGCGCCAACGGACGGGCAGCGGATCATCGACCTGTGTGCCGGTGCCGGGGGGAAGACGCTCGCGCTTGCCGCTGCCGCCCTCGGTGCCGATCTTCTAGCGACTGACAGCAACCGGGCGCGCCTGTCGCAACTTACGCCGCGCGCTGAGCGGGCCGGAACAAGGATTGCGACGTTGCTCCTCAACCCGCCGCGCGAACTCGATCAGCTTGCCGATTGGACGGCGGCTGCCGACACGGTTCTGGTCGACGCGCCGTGCAGCGGGTCGGGAACATGGCGGCGCAATCCCGAAGGGCGCTGGCGGTTGACTCCAGAACGGCTTGAAAACCTCGTCGAAAGCCAGGCCCGCCTGCTTGAGATTGGATCGGCGCTGGTAAAGCCAGGCGGAACCTTGGTTTACGCCGTCTGTTCGCTCATCGCCTCGGAAGGGGCAGGCCAGGTGGCGGACTTTCTTCGCCGCCATTCATCGTGGGTTAGCGTGGTTCCGGACATCAAGGGCGGGCGTATCGACGGCGACGGCCGCTTGCTGACCCCGGCTCGTGACCATACCGACGGCTTTTTCATCGCCTGCCTCAAGGCTCCATGCTAGGGACGGCGCAAACGGAGCGACGAATGACATTTTTCCCCCGCGCACTATTGATTGGACTTTCCGCCCTGGCGCTTAGTGCGCCGGTTGCGGCCCAGCGCGCCGATAACCAGATCGCGGTCCAAAGCGTGACCTTCCAGAAGGATGCCAAGGCCTTGATTGCCGAGGGCAAGTTCGAAGCTGCCCAAGGCATGCTTGAGACCGCGTTGGCGATCGATCCGCGCAATCGCGGTGCTTATATCGACCTGGCGCGTGTGGCGATCGGGCAGAAGTTGTTCGGCAAAGCGATCCGGATGACCAACAAGGCCATGTTGCTCGAACCCAATGATCCTGAGGCAATAGCGGTCCAAGGCGAAGCGATGGTCGAACTTGGTGCGCTAGCCAGGGCCAAGGCCAATCTTGCCAAGCTTCAGGAGGTTTGCGCCAAGGGCTGCCCGCAGGTCGCCGAACTTTCAGCGCGGATCAGCAAGGGCCCGTCCAGCCCGCAATCCACTGCTGCCAACGACAATGAGAAGAAGAGCGACTAGCTGAGCGCGCGCGCAAGCGCGACGAAATCGGCAACGCTCAATGTCTCTGCGCGGCGTTCGGAATCTATTTCAAGGCTATGAAGCGCGTCCAGCGCGCCTGTTAGCCCTTTCAAGGAAGAGCGAAGCATCTTGCGGCGCTGTCCGAAGGCGGCTTCTGTGACCTTGGACAAGGTCTTCGGATCGACCCCGTCGGGCATATCCGACGGTACGATATGGACCAGCGCCGATGTTACCTTGGGCGGCGGCACGAACGACGAGCGGCTGACGATCATCGCAATCTTGGGCGCTGCACGCCACTGGGCCGCGACTGCCAGCCGGCCGTAAGCGCTCGAGCCAGCGCTTGCGACAATCCGTTCGGCCACCTCCTTTTGGAACATCAGGGTCAGCGAGGCCCACCACGGTGGCCAGTCGGTTTCCAGCCAGCGCAGCAGAAGCGCGGTGCCGACATTATACGGCAGGTTGGCGACGATATGTGCACCTTTGCCGGCCAATGCACGCTCATCCACCTTGAGCGCGTCCTGTTCGACAACTTGCAGCCGTCCGCCGCTGTCCTCACGCAGTTCCTCGAGCGCGGGAATGCAGCGCGCATCGCGTTCGACCGCGATGACGTTTGCGCCGGCATCAAGCAAAGCGGCAGTCAGTCCGCCCGGGCCGGGCCCAACTTCATAGACTGTCTGGCCTTCCAGCTTGCCCGGGATGGCGGCGATCCGGGCAAGCAATTGCCGGTCGAGGATAAAATTCTGTCCCAGCGCCTTTGTCGCGGAAAGGCCGTGACGGGCGATGACCTCGCGCAGCGGCGGGCGGCTGGTCATCCCCTAAAGCTCAATCGTGATCTGCGCGAAAACGCGCGCATTGCGCGGCCATGGAGATAGCGGCTGCGAACGGGTAGGGGTCGGCCCTGTCCTGCCCGGCGATGTCGAAGGCGGTGCCATGGTCGGGTGCAGCGCGCACGATGGGAAGTCCAAGCGTGAGGTTGACCGCTTCCTTGAAGTGCAGTGCCTTGACCGGGATAAGCGCCTGGTCATGGTACATGCAAAGCGCCGCGTCATAGCCTCCGCGCGCTTCACCGTGAAACATGGTGTCGGCGGGGTGCGGACCGGTAACTAGCCAACCCTCGGCGCGAAGCGCGTCGATCGCCGGCTGGATAATGTCGATTTCCTCGGAGCCCAGCCGCCCGCCTTCGCCTGAATGGGGGTTGAGGCCTGCGACCGCCAGCCTGGGCTGGGCGATTCCGAAATTGCGTTGAAGCCCGCGCAAAGCTGCCCGAGCGCGCGCTTCGATCAGGGCACTGCTCAACTCCTCGCAGACCTTGGCAAGTGGCAGGTGAGTGGTCACCGGAACCACGCGAAGGCTTGGGCCTGCAAGCATCATCGCCACGTTGGACGACGACACGCCGCAGCGTTCGGCGACAAATTCGGTTTGGCCAGGGTGCTGGAACCCGATCTTGTACAACTGCTGTTTTGAAACCGGCCCCGTCACCACTGCACTGGCCGACCCGGATCGCGCCAGTCCAACCGACAGTTCCAGCGCATCGAGCGAACAATGCGCGCCGGCTATATCAGGATGCCCCGGCCTTGGCACTTCGGCCGAACTCATCAGCACGACGGGAAGCGCTTGGCCAAACACGCTTGAAGCTTCGGAAGGGTCCCCAATCAGTGCAACCGGTCCGTCCCACACCGCGCCGATCGCCCTGGGGTCGCCAATCGCTGCAAATGGCGGAAGGTCGAACAGGGCGCGGTTGTCCCAGCATTTCGCGATGACCTCGGGACCGATGCCCGCCGGATCGCCTAGTGATACCGCAATTGGGTTCATGTTAGTCATCGGTGGAAGGCCAATGCCTTCCTGCCTTTACCGAAATTCGATCACCGCGTCCCGGCGAAGGTCGCGCAGATAGCGCCGGGCGCGTGAATTGATCCGCTCTTCCGCGAGTTGGTTGTAAACCTGGTCGAAACTTGGCGCATTGGCATCCTGTTCGTCCCGGCCGCAAATCACCAGCGTCCGAACGCCCTCTTCCAAGGACCCGAACGGCTGGGTCGCCTGACCGACCTGAAGCGGAATCATCATCTGTTGCAAGGCGGGGGGCAAGTCGCGCATCTTGATTCCGTCGCTGGTCACGACTTCGGCATTAAAGTCCTTGGCAATCCGCTCCGCGCCGCCACAGCCACCGACATTTCGAGCGGCTTCGGAAAAGCGCGTGACGATGGGCTCCGCCTGGCTCGGCGGCATACCCTTCGGGAACGTGATCGAAACCTGCTTCAGGGACAGAATGGCATCGCGCGGATCGGCGGTCAGCACGCTGCGCGTATCCTGAACCGCAAGGATCGAAACTCCACCCGCGGTCGAAATCGGATTACTTACCGAACCGGGCGCCATTTGCCGGATCGTGTCAGCCAACTCCGCCGGAAGCATTTCGGGGCGTACCCAGCCAAGGTCGCCTCCGACAGCAGCGGTCGAAGCTTCCGAATACTGCCGTGCATAAGCCGAAAACGATTGCCCGGCCCTCAGCTGTTCAAGGATTTTCAGCGCATTGCTGATTGCCTCGTTCTGGGTTGCAGGGGTCGCTGCAAGGAAGATTTCGCCGACTCGATACTCGGTCGTTCCCTTGGTTGCATTGAGGCGTGCGAGTACGGCATTGACCTCGTCATCACCGACGTTGATCGTGCTTTCGATTTTCGCCTGCTGAAGTCGCTGCCAGGAGAATTCACCCTCGATCTGCCGCTTCACGGTTCCTATCGACGTGCCCTTTGACGCCAGGAAGGCGGGCAGCGCTTCGCTGGTCTGGCCAAGCTGCTTGGCGAGGCCTGCAATCGCGCGGTCGAGTTCCGAAGGCTTGATCTGGATCTTGCTCGCCTTGGCAGCCTGGATCTGCAGAGTCTCGTCAATCAGGTTACGGAGCATCTGGTCCTTCAGGCGATCAAGCTCTTCGGCCGGAATGCCCTGCGTCAGATCGCTGCCATTGGCGAGCGCAAGCAGGGCAATACGCTGATTGATGTCTGTCTGGGTAATGATGTCGCCGTTGATGATCGCGGTCGCTTTCACGACCGAGGGGATCGCAGAGCCAAATACCTGGGGGTTTTCCGGCAGGCGGAGCGATTGCGCGGTACTGACCTGCGGGGTTCCTCCTAGGTTCTGCGCAAAGGCGGCGCTTGCCACCCCAAGTACGCCGGCCATTGCGATCAAGCGAATTCCGGTGGTTCGAAACATTGCTGACACGTTCGATATTTCCCTAACAAAACAGTTCATTACATTTGCAGCGGATGTGAGAGATGTCCCCTGAACAAAGCCTTAGCGGCTAAGTCCTTTCAAAGCCAAGTGCAGCGACAGGGTGCTGCCTTTGCGGAACGTCCCGATCCGTTCATAGTCGCGCCTCCAGGTAAGGCCGAGCTCTAGGCAGTCATCGGCGTAAAGGACCCCCAGGCGGTCGCGGACTTGCTCCCACCCGTCGGCCAGCGACAGGGGGTCTTCTTTAGTGTCGGTAAGGTCGAGGACGGTCGAGCCGAAGATCGACCAATGACGCGCAAACAGGATCCGGCCAGCCAACCGCAACTCTTCCTTGTCGCGCAAATCCTCGATCGTGGGGTCGACATCGCGATTGAACCGCAAATAGCCGATTTGGGCGTAGGTCTGGTCGGTACCGACGGTCAGGTCGACTTCGTTGCGCCGAACCGCGAAATTGTTCTTGTCGAGCCGGAAGCGGTGCGACAAATCGATGAAGCGGCCGTATCGGATGCGGGTTCGGCCGACGAAATCGCTGGCGCGCCCGGTAAGGCCAGTACCATCGGGGAAAATCGACACCCCTTTCACCAGCCGGTAACTTTGTCCGACCTGCGCATTGATCACGAGATTGGTCTGCTCATACCGCCAGTCCGCGCCATAAGTCAGGCGGCTCTGGTCCTCCCACCGGTCGTAACCCGGGAACCGATTCAGCGCGAACAGATTGGATTCTTCCAGGTCGACCGAACGGCTGTCCTCGTTCGGGATGGAGCTATTCTCGGTCGCCGGCGTCAGGACCAGCTGAACTCTGGGCGTGATCCGCTGAAGCCCCCCGCCTAATGGACCGGCAAACGGCCACTGCATGTCCGCAGCCAGCGCCGCAATGCCGCGCGCGTGCCAGCCGTTGGTCCCGCGGTAAATCGGCACCGTCGTTTTTTGGGCATCCTTGGTATGGTAAAGGTCGCCGCGGCCAAGCGCTGTAAAAGTGATGACCTGGCCAAGCGGGGTAATCTTGCGCAAGTCCCAGCGGACGCTTGCAAAGGCACGCTGGGTATCTTGGCCATCGATGCGCAGGATCGACAGGCTGTTGGCCTGAACGTCGAGGACGCCGCCGGCCACGCCGCGCTTAAGGAAATGCGCGTCGATTGCCGGTAGGACGATCGGGATTTGTTTCTGCTCGTCATCGACCCGCAGTCCCTGGAAGGCCCAGCCCGCGATCGAGATGTAATTGTCAGGCGTGATTCGCTGCGTGTTGATAAAGCTGCGAAGGCGATCATCGCTGGTAAGGTCATAACGGCGCGTGACGGTCTTGTCGCTTGCCGCGCGGATTGCGGTCGTGGTGCTCCAGGCGGGATTGAACTGCCACTTGCCATTTGCCTCGACGAACACCCGCACGCCCGTGCGGCTATCGTCGGTCGTGTCGTTGTTCGCATCCTCGATCTTGCCGTAGGTGACGAAGCCGCCAATCGCGTAAGCGCCCACGGAATTGAGCTCACGATACTGCCCCGCCAGCGCTGGAAATACCCCGGTGAACAGATGCGGAGTCAGCGTGGCATCGCGGTTGGGTGCAAGCTGCCAGTGGTAGGGCTGAGCAATCTCCAGGCCCTTGCGCGTCGAATAGGAAAAGTCGGGGACCAGCCAGCCACTCGCGCCGTCCGAACCGCGCGCCAAGGCGAAAAAGGGCAAGAGCGGAAGTTCAACCCCGAACAATTGCAGTCGACCGCCCTCGAACCGGATACGCCCAAGCGCCGGGTCGTCGATCACCTTGGCTGCCGTAATTGCCCAGCTGGGTCGCTTGGGACATCCGCTCTCGGTTTCGACCGGGCAGGGCGTGTAGATCGCTTGCTCAAGTGTCGTGACATCATTGACACGGGTCGCTCGGGCAGCAGCGAGGCGGCCGCCGTTATCAAGCACGACCATCAGGTTCTCGACCGTCCCGTCGCGCAACGTATCGGTCAGCGTGACACGGTCGCTGACCAGCTTGTCGCTTCCCGGCGTTACCAGGACGACATTGCCGATTGCAGTGACTTCGCCGGTCTTGCGGTTCCAGACAACCTCGTCGGCGGCAAGGCTATTGCCGTCATTGGCCATCCGCACCGCGCCGGACGCTGTAATGATTTCGGCATCGGTGTCGTAGCTAACGCTGTCGGCACTGAAGGTCACCGGCGCCTGTTCGGTGCCGAGCGTGCTGTCCTGGGCAAAGGCTGGGGTTGCCACCAGCATCGGCAAGCTCATCCACCAGGCGAATTTCAAGCGCAAAGTCCTATTGTCCCCGCCCATCGATGGCTAGCGGCCGTTCTAAGACTTGCGCCTATTGCACTTGAACGATGGCTAAACAATCGCCGGGAGCCTTTTTTGCCAAGGTGAGCATTGATGCCTAAAGGGGCTGGAAAATTCCAATTCGGCCCAAGTTGCGGCCTTCTGACAGGACACGAAGATGAAGATCAGTTTCGCCGATCGGCGACCCGAGGGTGATTATGCGCTGGTGCTGGGTGTTTCCGGCAAGGACCGCAAGGCGCTCGATTCGCTGGGTGCCAGCGGCGAGACCCTGGGACGAGTGCTCGACCGCCACCGGTTTGAGGGCGAAACCGGCCAGACAGTCGACCATTTGGCGGACATCGGCCGTGTGCTCGTCATCGGGATCGGGACTGAGCGCAAGGGCGACTGGACTGAACGGTTGGGCGGAAACGCAGTCGCGAAGCTGCTTACGTCGGGCGAGAGTAAGGCGATCATCGATGTCAGCGCGCTTGGCCTTTCTGATGATGACACGGCAAAGGTGGGGCTGGGGGCCGCACTGCGCGCGTGGCGGCTCGACACGTATCGCACCAAGCTGAAGGACAAGGACAAGCCGACCCTGAAGGAAGTGGTCGTCACCGGCGGCGGGGACGGGGCAGCAGCGCGTTTTGCCGAACGTTATGAGCCGGTCGTCGAAGGCGTCGCACTGACCCGTGAACTGGTCACAGAACCTGCCAATATCATTTATCCCGAAAGCTTCGTCGAACGCGTGACCAAGGCCCTCGAGGGTACCGGCCTCAAGATCGAGATCCTCGATTCCAAGCAGATGAGTGCGCTAGGCATGGGTGCCCTGCTGGGCGTGGCTCAGGGTTCGGCCCGCGAAGCGCGAATGCTGATCATTACGTGGAACGGGGGAGGCGATGAAGCTCCGGTCGCGTTCGTCGGCAAGGGGGTCACGTTCGATACCGGCGGAATTTCGATCAAGCCAGCCCAGAACATGGAGCAGATGAAGTGGGACATGGGCGGCGCGGGCGCCGTCGCAGGTGCCATGAAGGCACTTGCCGGGCGCAAGGCCAAGGCCAATGTCGTCGGTGTCTGCGGGATGGTGGAAAACATGCCTTCCGGGACCGCGCAACGTCCCGGCGACGTCGTCACCACCATGTCGGGTCAGACCGTCGAGGTCATCAATACCGACGCCGAGGGCCGGCTGGTGCTGGCGGACGCGATTACCTATGTCCAGCGCACCTACAAGCCCAAGGCGATTGTTGATTTCGCAACTCTCACCGGTGCCATTCTGGTCAGCCTTGGATTTGAATATGCTGGCCTGTTCTCGAACAGTGACGCGCTCGCCAAGAGCCTTGAAAAAGCGGGCAGTTCGTCCGGCGACAAGCTGTGGCGGATGCCGATGGGCGAAGCGTTCGACCGACTGATCGACAGCCAGATCGCCGATATGAAGAATGTTGGCCCGCGTGAAGGTGGATCGATCACCGCGGCGCAGTTCATCCAGCGCTTCGTCGAAGGCGACACATCCTGGGCCCATGTCGACATGGCCGGCACTGCCTGGTCGGACAAGGCCGGACCTACGCATGCCAAGGGCGCAACCGGCTACGGTGTCCGGTTGATCGATGAATATGTCGCTGAGGCGTGCGAGCGCTAAGGCGGCCGAACAGCTGCGGTGATGCGGGTCGACTTCTACCAGTTAGGCGAAAGCCCGCTTCCCCAGGTGATTGCGGGCATCGCGTCGAAACTGGTCGAACAGGGCGAACGAGCCTTGATCGTTGCGACCGACGAAGCTGCACTCGCGCGGCTGGACCGCATGCTGTGGGAGACTGGACCAACCAGCTTTCTTGGGCATGGGATCGCCGGAGGTGCGAACGACATGCGCCAGCCGATTCTGTTGTCGACCACGGAGGCCGCGCCCAACATGGCCCGCGCCCTGATCATCGCCGACGGCGAATGGCGCGAAGCCGCACTGACATTCGAACGCGCCTTTTACCTGTTCGATGAAAATCGGATCGCAGACGCTCGCCTGGCGTGGAAACTGCTCGCCGGCCGCGCTGGTGTCGAGCGGCGCTATTGGGCGACAAAAAGCGGGAAGTGGGTTGAAAAGGGCTAGTCGAAGCGCAGCCCCTTGAAGATAGCTCGTGGTCCGGCTAGGCGGCGCGCACCATCCATCCCCTTTGAATTTCAGGAGAGTGCTCGGTCATGGGCGTCACCCGTACATTTTCGATCATCAAGCCCGATGCAACCCGCCGCAACCTCACCGGTGCAGTCACCAAGATGCTAGAGGACGCCGGCCTGCGGGTCGTCGCATCCAAGCGCATCCACATGAGCCGCGAGCAGGCCGAGGGCTTTTACGCGGTCCACAAGGATCGTCCGTTCTTCGGCGAACTGGTCGACTTCATGATCAGCGAACCGGTCGTCGTCCAAGTCCTCGAAGGTGAAGACGCCGTGACTCGTAACCGCGACATCATGGGCGCGACCAACCCGGCGGACGCCGCCGAGGGCACGATCCGCAAAAGCCACGCGCTTTCGATCGGAGAAAATAGCGTCCACGGTTCGGACAGCGAGGAAAATGCCAAGATCGAAATCGATTATTTCTTCGAACCCGAAGAAATCGTTGGCTAAGTATCTGGGTGCTACAAACTTATGTGGCCGTCGGGGCGACCCGGCGGCCTTTTTTTGCGGCTAGAGCAACGGGCTCATCATCGCGACGAAATTTTGCCATAGCCGGTCCAGCGCGCTCATCCGCGCCACATCCTCTTGCGTGACCCGGTGCGACAGGGTCCGGTACAATTCCTGCCGCTCGCGGACAGTGCGTGCGAACTCCTCGTCGGCGAACAGGACGTTATTCTCGAAATTGAGTTCAAAGCTTCGCCGGTCAAGATTGGCCGATCCAATCAGCCCGACCGCACCATCGACAACCATCGTCTTGGAATGAAGCAGGCCGGGTTCGAATTCGTATAATTCGACCCCAGCGGACAGCAGGCTTTCGTAATAGCTTCGGCAGGTGGCGGCGACGATCCGGCTGTCGACCCGCCGGGGAAGGATGAGAAGTGTCCTGACCCCGCGCCGCGCGGCGGACAGGATCGCATCCAAAAGCATTTCATCGGGGACAAAATAGGGCGTCGTGATGACCAGCTCATGGCGCGCCGAATGGATGAGTTCGGCAAAGGTGGTCGGCATGGCGTCGAACCTAAGGGTTGGCCCGGTCCCGATGATCTGCGCGACGATCCCGCCTTTTTGATTGGCCGCAGTGCAGGTCAGGAGAGGGGACAGATTCTCGCCATGTTCGCCCATCCAGTCACAGGCGAACAGAAACTGCGCATGCTGTGCAACCGGTCCTTCAAAGCGCGCCATGATATCGACCCAAGGGGCGTAACGTGGCTTGATCCGGAATGCAGGGTCGGCGGCATTCTGGCTGCCCATCCAAACGATATGATTGTCGATGATTAGCGACTTGCGGTGATTGCGCAGGTCGACTCGGCCGCGAATGAGTGTCCACAACAAATTGCCGACCGGAAGCGCCTCGCGCGCGTCGACGCCGGCAGCTTCCATCTGGAGCCAGTGGCCCGATCGGATCATCGCGTGTGAGCCAAGAGCGTCGGCAAGGGCACGAACCCGGACCCCCCGCCGCGCCGCGTGGATCATTGCGTCCTTCAGCTTGAGGCCGTTTTCATCTGCCAGCCAGATGTAGAAACTGGCGTGGACCGTTTGCTGGGCAGCGTCGATATCGGCGACCATGCGGTCAACCGCGTCGTTGCTGTCCTTGGCAAGGGTCGCGCTGTTCCCGACGGTTGGGTCAAGGTGGTTGATTGTCCGGGCCAGCGCAAAGGGCGCGTCATGCTCGGTCCTGATAAGCCGCTTGGCGGCGGCCAGGTCGCCGCACGGTCGGGGCAGCGCTCCGTCGATTCTACGACCGCGCCGGCGCCGCGCCAGGCTGACCCGCGCCTCACCCAGCAAGAGATAGGCGATCACCCCGGCAATGGGCAGGGAGGCGATCACCGCGACCCAGGCAAGGCGCGCCACGGGCGCGCGGTTGGGACGCATGATCGCGCGGATGATTGTCCCGACTTGTAGCGCGAGCAGCAGACCGGCGAGGATCAGGTGAAAGGATCGCATCGCCGTATCGCCCGATCAGCCGCGGGTGAAGCCGGTGAACTTCAACCGTTTGCGGTCGAAAAGGCCGCCCCCGACCCAGCGATAGCGAATGGTGTAGGTGCGGGTCGCGGTGCGGTCGGTCCCGGCCTCGACATATCGGGCGACGACCTTGGCGCGAACTGCTCCCGATCCCTTGCGTTCGCCATCGCCCATCAGCGATTCCAGGTCTTGCGCGTCGATTACACCGTCGCCGTTGGCGGCGATTTTCCCGCCGGGGAAGGTGAGCACCAGGCTGTCGAGGGCATGGCCGCTTTCGGTCGGGGCGATGACCATCCGCTTGCCATCGTCCTCTACCTTGCCGGTAAGCGCGAGCGGCACGGCAACCCGTCGTTCGACCACTTCGGTCGGGCCGTCGCGCCCGTCCTGCCAGCTATTCCAAAGGGCCAGGCCGGAAATCAGCAAGCCGACAAGGGCAATCGCCTCGCCGATGTTCAAGAGCTTGCGGCGACGCCGCTGTTCCGCAGTGGAGGGGGTATCGCTCATCGTGCAACGAACTCCTTCAAGGCGCGGGGATAGAGGATGTGTTCGGCCGCGAGAACCCGTTCGCTAAGGTCGTTCGCAGTATCATCGGGATGGATCGCTACTTGTGCCTGGGCAATGACCAGGCCCGAATCAAGTTCCTCGTTGACCAGGTGGACCGAACAGCCGCCATGGCTGTCCCTGGAATCGATTGCGCGCTGGTGGGTGTTCAACCCCTTATACTTTGGCAACAGCGACGGGTGGATGTTGACGATCCGTCCTTCGAACCGCCGGATGAACCCCGGCGTCAGAATACGCATGAAGCCTGCAAGCGCGATGGTCCCGACCTGATGTTCCTCAAGCGCGTCTCCCAGCACCTGGTCGAAGAAATCGCGATCGACACCCTTGCTTTCCCACGCCCAGGTCGGAAGTCCTTGTCCGCGCGCCCAGTCGAGGCCCTCGGCATGGGGTTTGTTCGATGCGACCAGCACCACCTCATAGCCGTCGGCCTGCTCGACCAGGATGCGCATGTTGCTGCCGCGTCCCGAAATCAGGACTGCGACCCGCCGGGGATCACGCATTGTGCGTTTTCGACCAGTCGCCGCCCGAAGCCCAGGTCCCGGCCAGCCCGCGGATCGTACAGCCGCGCGGCCCCGCCTGGACGGCACCGATCACGTGAACGCTTTCGCCGGCTTGCCCTAGGGCATGCTTGACCGCTTCAACCCGGTCCGCAGCGACGATCGCAGCCATTCCTATCCCGCAATTGAAGGTACGCGCCATTTCCCCCGGCTCGACGTTTCCGCCATCTTGCAAAAGTGCAAAAATCGCCGGAAGGGGCCACGTGCCGCTGTCGATCATCGCGTGGCAACCATCTGGCATAACACGCGGAATATTCTCTAATATTCCTCCGCCAGTGATATGGGCCAGGCCCTTGATGCTGCCCTTTTGCACCAGTGGCAGGAGCGATCGAATATAGAGCCGCGTCGGGGTCAACAGCGCCTTGCCAAGGGTAATGCCGCCAAGTTCCTCGAACTTTCGGTCAAGCGCCCAGCCTTCAGCAGCAATGATCCGCCGAACCAGCGAAAAGCCGTTGGAGTGGACCCCGCTGCTGCCCAGTCCAAGGACGACATCACCCGGTGCGATCTGGTCCCCGGTCAGCACCTTGTCGCGGCTGACTGCACCAACGCAGAATCCGGCCAGGTCATAGTCCTCGTCGGCGTACATCCCGGGCATTTCCGCAGTCTCACCGCCGATCAGCGCGCAGCCCGCTTCGCGGCAACCCTCTGCGATCGAACGAACCACCCCCGCGGCGACCGCAGGATCGAGTTTTCCGCAGGCGTAATAATCGAGAAAGAACAGCGGCTCCGCGCCCTGGACGATGAGGTCGTTGGCACACATTGCCACAAGGTCGATTCCCACCCCCGAATGATCGCCTGCCTCGATCGCCAGCTTGAGCTTGGTTCCAACGCCGTCGTTTGCGGCGACTAACAGCGGGTCATCATACCCTGCGGCCTTCAAATCGAAGAAACCGCCAAAGCCGCCCAGCGCGACGTCGGCGCCGGGACGAGTGGTTGATTTTGCGGCCGGGCCGATCGCCTTCACGAGGTCGTTTCCGGCGTCAATCGATACGCCCGCGTCGGCGTAAGTCAGAGGTTTCTTTGCCATCGCAGCGAGCGATTAGAGACAAGCGGCTTGGATTTCCACGCCGATCTCGCCAAAAGCGTCGCGAATGCTTCGTCGCCCAACCCTTATCGCCGCGCTGTTCGTGGCACTTGCCGCCGGTTTCGCCGGTCTCGTCCGCGCCCAGCTGGAGGCGGGAGACCGCGGAATCCTGCCGATTGATAACAGCGGACTGCTGGAAATCGGCGGAATCAGGGTCGACGTCCAGGCCAAGGATTCGCAGTCCGCGCGCTATGCCGGTTGGCGAATCGCCCAGCGTGAGGGGTTCCGAAAGCTATATGCGCAAATCCACAAGGTCCCCTTGGACAAGGCGATGACCCTTCCCGATTCGACGCTCGACGAGATTGTTTCCTCGATCAACGTCGAACGGGAGGAGATTGGCCCGGACCGCTATATCGCGACCTTGGGAATCATGTTCGACCGCGCGCGCGCCTCGCAATATCTTGGCGTTCGGGAAGGCGAAGTTCGCCGCAGCGTCCCGATGCTGTTGATTCCCGTCACGATCAGCGGTGGCACTGCAACCGGGGTAGAGTTGCGCAACCCGTGGCAGCGCGCTTGGGCGCAGTTCAAGACCAACGACAGTCCGATTGACTACGTTCGGATTTCGGGCCTCGGGATCGACCCGCTGCTGGTCAATGCCGCGCAACTCAATCGCCCGGGCCGTGGCTGGTGGCGCAACATCATCGATGCGTACGGTGCGGCCGACATCCTGGTTGCCGAAGTCCAACTGGAACGGCTGTATCCGGGTGGACCGGCGCGCGCGCGCTTCATCGCACGTCATGGCCCCGACAATGAAATCATCGGTGGCTTCACGCTTACTGCCAAGGACAGCGATTCGCTGCCCCAGATGATGGCCCAAGGCGTACAGCGGATGGACGCGCTGTTTGCCCGTGCGCTCGCTGCGGGCCAACTGAAGCGCGACAGTTCGCTCGACCTGCCGCCACCGCCGGTTGAAGCGGTTGAGACGGTCGATGTGCCGGTTGCCGTGCAGGACGAAAGTAACAGCTACCAGATCCAGATCACCGGCAAGAACGTCACCATTTACAATTTCGCAATGGCGCATCTGCGCACCCTTGCAGGAATTGAATCGGTAACCCCCCAGCAGATCAATGCGAACGGAACGAGTTATGTGCTGGTCAAATATCGCGGCGACGTCAGCGCGCTCGCCAGTGCGATGAGCGCGCGGGGGTGGGATGCCAGCGGATCCTCCACCGTGGTGACGATCCGCCCGCGCGGCGACAAGGCGCCGCCGATCCCAGTTCCCGCACCTGCCACCCCCCCAACGCCCCAAGCGGGCGCCCAGCCACCGCCGACTGACGAGCAGCCTTCGGGGCAGGAATGAAGTCGAAGCTGGACCAGATTGCACTTCCCCTCGACTGGCCACAGACCCAGGGCGAGGAACGGTTCATCCTGTCCGACGCCAATAACGACGCATTCGATCACTTTCGCAAATGGAGCTTGTGGCCGGTCAAGGCCAGCGTACTGGTCGGTCCGCGGCGGTCAGGCCGTTCGCTGCTCGCGCGAACGTTTATCGAGCGGGTCGGGGGGCGCTTGTTCGATGACGCCGAGGAACGTGACGAGGAGGAACTGTTCCACGCCTGGAACCAGGCCCAGGACACCGGTCGCCCGGTCGTTCTGGTGTCTGACAAGGCCTATCCGGCCTGGTGCCCCAAGCTACCCGATCTCAAGACCCGGCTGGCAATTACTCCGGTAGTTGCGATCGGCCTGCCCGATGACCGCTTGTTTGCCGCGCTGATCCAGATGTTTTTCGCCGATCGCGGTCTTCACATTCCAGCAGACGCCCTGCGGTTCATGTCAGAACGCCTGCGCCGCGATTATTGGACTGCAGAGCGAGCAGTGGAAACGGTCGACCGTTTCGCGATTGCGGAGCGCGCGAGGTTATCGCTGCCCACTGTCAGGCGGGCACTTTCCGAAGCACGAATGATTGGCGGTGAGGCTTAGCCGGCCTAGCCGCAAACGATGCGGGCAACGCGATTCGATGAATCGAGATGAACCGTAACGCGGCTTTCGTTGAATTCCATCGTCACCATCGTGTCAGGATTGACCCAGCGCAGCAGTGCGCTTTCGGTCGCCGCCATAATCTTGGACCCCAGGTCCTCGCTCGCTGGCTGGCCCATAAACCGGCTGACATCGGCATTGGGATTGCATTTCCCGCCGGGCACCGCGCCGCGTACAGGCACGCCTTCGCTGGGTGGCGGGGGCGCCGCTGCGCAGGCCGCGAGCAATACGGGTAAAGCATATAACAGTTCACGCATCTGAAGACTCCTCATCGGCCAGGCGGCTCATCTTGAGCTTTCCCCTCTCGATTGCGAAGCCGATCCGGCCTTCAACCAGGTCCAGGGCATCCCTTCCAAACTCATCAAACCGCCATCCGTTCAATATTTTCAGATCCTTGCGGACGCCTGCGGCGAGCGATTCCAGTTCATCCGCGCGGGCAATGAGGCGCGCCGCGACCCCCGCTTCCTTGGCGCGGATCTTCAGCAATAGCTTGAGCAGGTCGCTGACCAGTGCGCCGTCCTTGGTCAGGCCGGGACGGCGCGGGGCACGGTCCGGAAGCTCGTCGACCGAAAGGGGCTCGGCGCGCTTGAGCGCGTCCATCAGGCGCGCTCCGATGTCGTTGTTGCGCCATCCGGCCGAAAGGCCACGAATTCGGCCCAGGTCCTCCTGGCTCTTGGGCGGATGAAGCACGATTTCGCTGATCGTGTCGTCCTTGATGATTCTTCCGCGCGGCAGGTTCTTTCCGCGCGCCTCGACCTCGCGCCACGCTGCAATCGCCTTTAGGCGGCCAAGGACCTGCGGATTGCGCGACGGCATTTTCAAACGTTTCCACGCGTCCTCGGGGTCGAACGCGAAGCTTGAGGAATCGGCCAGCCGTTCCATCTCTTCATCCAGCCACGCGCCGCGCCCGGTCTTTTTCAGCTTTGCGACCATCTTTGGAAAGACGGTGGCAAGGTGGGTCACGTCGGCGATCGCATAGTCGATCTGGCGCTTGTCGAGGGGGCGCCGCGACCAGTCGGTAAACCGCGCGCCCTTGTCGAGACTGTGGCCAAGAAGGCTCTCGATCAGGTTGGAATAGCCGATCTGCTCGCCATGCCCCAGCGCCATTGCAGCGATCTGCGTGTCGAACAACGGGATTGGAACCTTGCCGGTCAAATTGTGAATAATTTCAAGGTCCTGCCCGCCGGCGTGGAAAACTTTCAGGACCTCGTCGTTTTCGACAAACAGGTCCAGCAGGCTGGTGAGATCGATGCCGTCCGCCTTGGGATCGATTGCCGCTGCCTCGTCAATCGACGCGACCTGGATCAGGCACAGGTCCGGCCAATAACTATTCTCACGCATGAACTCGGTGTCGACGGCGATGAACGGGTGAGTCGCAAGACGCGCAACGAGTGCGTCGAGCTCTTTCGTAGTGCTGATGAGTGAGTGGATTCGCATAAGGTTCGGCGCGCTTTAGCGGGACCTTCGCGGCTTGACAAAAGGCTTGGCCCATAAGAAGCGCCCGCCTGAGCGTTTTCCCGCAAGCCCCTTGCCTTCACTGCTAGTCCAAGAGCCGATCATGCACGCCTATCGAACCCACAATTGCTCTCAGCTTCGCGCCGGCGACGCGGGATCCACAGTCCGCTTGTCGGGCTGGATCCACCGCAAGCGCGACCATGGCGGCGTGCTGTTTGTCGATCTTCGCGATCATTATGGGATCACCCAGATAGTCGCCGATGAAGACAGCCCCGCTTTGCCCATTCTGGACCGGCTAAGGGTGGAAAGCGTCGTGACCATCGAGGGGGAGGTCAAGATGCGCGCCGGCGGCACTGCCAATGACAAGTTGCCAACCGGCGAGATCGAGGTGTTTGCGCGCGAAGTCACGATCCAGTCGTCTGCCGACGAACTTCCGATGCCGGTTGCCGGCGATGCCGAATATCCAGAGGAAACTCGGCTTCGCTACCGCTATCTCGACCTTCGCCGGGAAGGTGTGCATAACAATATCGTCCTGCGCTCAAAGGTAATTTCGTCGATCCGCAAGCGGATGATCGACCAGGGCTTCACCGAATTCCAGACGCCGATCCTGACTGCCAGCAGCCCCGAGGGCGCGCGCGATTACCTTGTTCCTAGCCGGGTTCATCCGGGCAAGTTCTATGCGCTTCCCCAGGCCCCGCAGATGTTCAAGCAGCTGCTCATGGTTGCCGGATTCGACCGCTATTTCCAGATCGCGCCTTGTTTTCGCGACGAAGATGCCCGCGCCGACCGAAGCCCGGGCGAATTCTATCAGCTCGACTTCGAGATGAGTTTCGTCACGCAAGATGACGTCTTCAACGCGATTGAGCCGGTTCTTTCGGGCGTGTTCCAGGAATTTGCCGAGGGACGATCGGTCACCAAGGCCGGCGATTATCCGCGCATCCCGTATAAGGAAGCGATGCTCAAATACGGCAATGACAAGCCGGACCTTCGCAACCCGCTTCTGATTACCGACGTGACCGACCACTTCAGGGGCTCGGGGTTTGGCCTGTTTGCAGGGCTGGTGGACAAGGGCATGGTGGTTCGCGCCGTTCCCGCCCCGGCAACCGCGGAAAAGAGCCGCAAGTTCTTCGACGAGATGAATGACTGGGCGCGCGGCGAAGGGTTTGCCGGGCTTGGCTATGCCACCCGCAAGGGCGGGGAGTGGGGCGGCCCGATCGCCAAGAATCATGGTTCCGAGGGGATGGACAAGATCGCTCACGCGCTTGGCCTTGGCCCGGATGATGGGATATTTTTCGCTGCCGGTAAGGAAGCCGAAGCGGCAAGGCTGGCGGGCCTTGCCCGCACCCGGGTCGGTGAGCAGCTGTGCCTGATCGAAGAGGGGGCGTTCAAATTCTGCTGGATCGTCGACTTTCCGATGTTCGAATATGACGAAGACAACAAGAAGGTCGATTTCTCGCACAACCCGTTCTCCATGCCGCAAGGTGAGATGGAGGCGTTGGAGACGATGGACCCGCTCGATATCCTCGCCTGGCAATATGACATCGTTTGCAACGGCATCGAACTGTCGTCGGGGGCGATCCGAAACCACCGCCCCGACATCATGTACAAGGCGTTTGAGATCGCGGGCTATTCGAAAGACGAAGTCGACCAGAATTTCTCGGGCATGATCAACGCGTTCAAGTTCGGAGCGCCGCCGCACGGCGGTTCCGCGCCCGGCATCGACCGGATCGTAATGCTGCTCGCGGATGAGCCCAATATCCGCGAAGTCATCGCCTTCCCGATGAACCAGAAGGCCGAGGATTTGATGATGAACGCGCCGTCCCCGGTGTCCTCAAAGCAGCTGCGCGAATTGTCGATCCGGGTTGTCGCGGACAGTTAGGCCCGCGCCTCCCTTGTCCTGTATCGGGACGGCTTGCACGAGTGCGTTAACTCACCGTTATTGCATGAAAACTTAACGCGCGTTACCGAAGCCCCGGGGAGAAGGGACTGACGTGGATCCGCGCGCAACTTTCGATGAAAGCCGTCTTGGTGAGCTGAACGCCATCAAGGCCGAGATTGCGACTGCGCAAATGGCCCAGATCGCGCACCATCGGCGCGTCATCATCCTGCTGGAGGGACCGGAAGGCGCCGGAAAGAAGTTCGCCTTGAAGCGCTTGTGCAGCGCTTTTGATGCCTGTCATATCGCCGTGCACTGCGTCGGTCCGGACCGCCGGCGCGCAGCCGATGGCCATTGGCTGGCCCGTTATTGGCGCAGCCTACCGGCGGCCGGGTCAACCGCGATCTTTTATCGCAGCTGGTACCGCCGAGTCCTCGACGAACGCCTGGATGGCAAGATCGAGGGCAAAGCGCTGGCGCGCGCGTTCGATGAGATCAACGAGTTCGAGGCCCAGCAGCGCGATCATGGAACGTTGATCGTGAAGCTTTACTTCGACGTCAGCCCCCCGGTCCAGAAGCATCGGCTGGAAGAGCGCTTGCGTGATCCTTGGCGACGCACGGTGGAATTTGCAGCGTCGCTACGCACCGACCACCCGGACTATCGGGAAGCATTTGACGGGCTGATTGAAGGCAGTTCAATGCGGTGGTCGCAATGGCACGTAATCAAGTCCGACGATCCGGAACAGGCGACGCTCGATGCTATGAGCCGGGTTTTGACCGCGCTTCGTGAAGCCATGCCTGCTGATCCGCCCGAAGTACTTCCGCCGATCACGCACTTCGCCTGAGCGTCGTTCCCGCCCGTGACGGGCAAGCCCGGCTATCCAGCCGGCGACGGATAGCGGATCGAGATGACTTCATAACTTTTCTCTCCCGCGGGCAGGCGAACTATGCGTTCCTCGCCGACCCGCGCACCGATCAGCGCGTGCGCAATCGGAGCGCTCCAGCCAATCGTTCCTGACGTGGCATCGGCCTCATCGTCGCCAAGGATTGTCAGAGTTCGGCGGGCATCCTGTTCGTCCGCAAGTTCGACCGTCGCGCCGAAGCGCACCGTATCGCATTGCTGCTTCGATGGATCGACCACCTTGGCTTCCTTCATCACTTTCGCGAGATAGCCGAGGCGACGGTCGATTTCCCTCAGCTTCTTCCGGCCGTAGATATAGTCCCCATTTTCCGAACGGTCGCCATTGGCTGCGGCCCAACTGATCGTTTCGACCAGAGCCGGGCGTTCGGTCCCGAACAAACGGTCATATTCGGTCCGCACGCGGGCAAAGCCGTCGGGGGATATGAAGCGGGGAGGGCGATTGCTCATCGCCCATAGCCCTAGCCCGGATCGCGTTTGCCGAGGAAGCGGGAAACGTGGTGCGCGGAGGTCTGGCCGTTGCGCTGAATGGAATCGTACACGACTGCATTTTCGATCACGCGCTGGACATAGCCGCGGGTTTCTTCGAACGGGATCGCCTCGATCCAGCGGATCATGTCGACCTGTCCGGTGCGCGGGTCGCCATAAGCGCGGACCCACTTCCGAACATTTCCCGCCCCGGCGTTGTAGCTTGCAACGGCAAGCGGGACGCTGCCGTCCCAAAAGTTGAGCATGCGCTGGAAATAGGCGGAGCCCAGCATGACGTTGTACTGCGGGTCGGCAAGCAGCTTGTAGCTGTCATAGCCAAGACCAAGCTTGCCTGCCTGTTCGCGTGCGGTGCCTGGCATCAATTGCATCAGCCCGCGTGCACCTGCGTGGCTGACTGCATAGGGGTCGTGGGAGGATTCCTGACGCGTAATGCCATGGACCAGCGGCCAGTTGCTGGACGAGGCATAACTGAGCTGGGGATAAGCCTGGCGAACGTAGAACGCGTCGCCATTGTTGCGGGCAATGCGCGCCACCCAGATAGGAAGGTCAGACCGACCGATCGCATGTCCCAGCTCGATTGCGGAATTGCGGTCTCCGTCGTTGTTCAGGTCCTTGGCAAGCGCCTGGACGAACAGTGCCTGGTCATAACTCTTGCCCTGCTGGCCAAGCAGGCGGGTGGCAATCACGATGCTTCGGTTATTGAACCCGGCCTGGCTGGTCGCAGTTGCGCCCGCCCTGGTCATCGCCATCGGCGGCACGGGAACCTGAAGACCCAGGCGTTCGAGCGACAATTGCCCGTAGAACAGGTCGGGGTATCGCGCCGCGCGCTGGAAGTGGGGAATGGCTTGGGCCTGCTGGCCGCCTGCCGCGAGCGAACGGCCGGCCCAATATTCGCCCTTGGTCAGGACCTGGAGCGACTTTCCGCCGCGCCCATAGCGCTCGAACATCGCCGCTGCTCCCGGCCAGTTTTGCAACCGGTCGTACGCGACTCGTCCGGCAAGCCAGGAAAGGTTGGTATATTCATCGCGGACGCCATAGCTTTGGCTTGCCAGCGCGGTTCCCGGGGGAAGCGCATCGTCGATCTGCCGGGCGATGTTGTACGCGGTCCGGTACTGGCGATCGGCCTGCGCATCCTGCGCGAGAATCAGCAGCATTTCGTACCAGCGTTCGACATCCGCCGGACGGGAAGTGAAATTATGATCGCGCGCGGCGAGGTCCTTGGCTGC
Organism: uncultured Alphaproteobacteria bacterium; assembly: GCA_963703115.1. GTDB lineage: Bacteria > Pseudomonadota > Alphaproteobacteria > Sphingomonadales > Sphingomonadaceae > Sphingomicrobium. The sequence continues at coordinate 1,205,398 of OY969788.1, read as the reverse complement.
CTCGGCGAAGCCCTTCGAGCGCAGGTAGCGGGCGCGATCCATCATCAAGCCGGCATCGCTCGTCACCTGCGAAATCACCGCCTGGTAACGAGGTTCGGCATCGCTGCCACCGGCCTGCATCGCGATCCGCGCCGCAAATGCCGCGCGCCGGTTAGGAGACGTCATGGCAAGGTAACGCGCTGCCTCGGTGCTATTTTTGGCGAACAACAAGGCATCCGTGCGCGCATCGTGGTCGCTGGTTGAAAGATAGCCCGACCAACGCGACCAAATCTGGTCCGCGTCAGTCGATCTCAGGTCTGGCGAGGCCCAGGCATGCCGCACCGCGTCGAGTGCCGCCGCGGTCTGGCCGGTCGCGGCATAAGCATCGGCAAGCCGAGCCCAGCCCGTGCCGGTGGTCGGCTTGTCGTGCGAGAAGAAGGCGAGGACCAAAGGCCCACTTTCCGCCGGACCCATGGCGTTTTCCGCCCATTTGCGCATCCGGCTTTCGTCGGGCCAACCGGGATATGCATTCAGGAACCCCGCATAATCCTGGAATCGATAATTGCTCGAGGCGCGAAGCTGGCGCCACAAATCCAGCGCGGAAGTGACGTAATTGGCATAGGATACCGCAGGCGAAGCGACCGCCACGGGTGCTTGGGCGGCAGAAGCGCCGGAAGCTGCGAACAAGGTCGGAACGAGGAATGCAATACGCCACATGCTGGACATCTTGTAGGAGGCCTCCTTATCAGGCGCTGAACGCGGGCGTGAGGAACGACGCCCGAGAGGGAGAGAAACATGTTTTTCGGCTCAATACCCGCGTTGGTGACTCCATTTGCGGCGGGGCGAGTCGATCTCGCGCTGTATCGGGATTTTGTTGCATGGCAGGTCAATGAAGGCAGTCATGGACTTGTTCCGTGCGGCACCACTGGCGAAAGCGCGACCCTGACCGATGCCGAACATCGCCAACTGGTCGAGATTGCGGTGGAAGTAGCAGGCGGCAAGGTTCCGGTGATTGCCGGATGCGGGTCGAACGATACCGCCCATGCACTGGCTCTTACCCGCACCGCGATGGAAATTGGCGCGACCGCAGCGCTTCACGTGCCGCCTTATTACAACCGTCCGAATCAAGACGGTATTTACAGCCATCTGGCCGCAGTTGCGGAAGTCGGAATCCCGATCGTACTCTACAACGTGCCGGCACGCACCATTACCGACATTGAAGTCGGGACGATGGAACGCCTGGCACAGCTTCCCAATGTCGTTGCAGTCAAGGATGCGACCGGCAACCTGGCGCGGGTTTCGGCGCAGCGCGCAGCATGCGGCAAGGAATTCGTGCAATTGTCCGGCAATGACGACATGGCGCTTGGCTTCAATGCGATGGGGGGTTCGGGATGTATCTCGGTCACCGCCAATGTAGCGCCTAGATTTTGCGCGCAATTCCAGGAAGCGATGCGCGAGGGTCGCTGGGACGACGCGCTCGGGTTTCAGGACCGTCTGTTTCCGCTCCACGCGGCGCTGTTCAGCGATGCCTCGCCGGGCCCGGTGAAATATGCCATGAGCCGGGTTTGCAAGGAATTCCCAACCGAGCTTCGAGCGCCGATGACCCCGCCTTCGCCAGACGCGCGAAGGGCGGTCGATTCAGCCCTCGCTCACGCGGGACTGGTATAAGGCGCATCGTGGCCCGCGAACTTCCCGGAACTTTCGACAAGCAAAAGGTCGTGGCCGATAATCGGCGCGCCTATTTCGAGTACTTCGTCGAGGAAAAGTTCGAAGCTGGAATTGCACTTCAAGGCACGGAAGTAAAAGCGCTTCGGACCGGCGAGGGGTCGATCGCGGAAAGCTACGCGACCGTCGAAGGTGACGAGGTGTACCTGATCAATGCCAATATCCCGCTCTACAAGAACAGCGGCTATGTCACTCACGATCCGCGCCGCAAGCGCCGCTTGTTGCTAAAACGGCGGGAGATCAACAAGCTTACCGGCGCGATCCAGCGCCAGGGACTGACGCTGGTGCCCCTGTCGGTTTATTTCAATTCATCGGGCAAGGCGAAGGTCGAGCTTGCGCTTGCCAAGGGCAAGAAGGCGCACGACAAGCGCGAAACGGTCAAGCAACGCGACTGGAACCGCGAAAAGCAGCGGTTGCTGCGCAATCACGGATGAGCCCGCTGCTCGCAGCCCTGAGCCTGCGGACTGTCGAACACGGTTTTCCAACCGCCGTAAGGGGCGGCAACGACACAGACGATTTTCCATCAAGATTCGGGAGTAGAACATGAAGCACGCCCTCATCGCCGCGCTGGCCACCACTGCCCTTGCGGGTTGCAGCACGAATCCCGCGCCGATCGTCGTCAGCGAGGCGGTGGAAACCATTGAAGTGCCTGCGCCTGCAGCGGCGCCAAAGCCTCAGCTTGGTACGTTTGGATTTGATACGGCGGGGATGGATTCGACCGTCTTGCCGGGCAATGATTTCTACCAATATTCCAATGGAACCTGGGCGAAGAACACGGCTATTCCGGCCGACAAGTCCAATTATGGAATGTTCACCCAGCTTGACGATTTATCGAAGGAACGCACCCGGACGATCATCGAAGAGGCCGCAAAGGACCCCTCCAGCAAGGTTGGAATTGCCTACTCGGCCTTCCTTGACCAGGCGGCGATCGATACCAAGGGACTGGCGCCCATGCGGGGGTGGATGGACCGCATTGCCGCGACCAAGGGCAAGTCGGATCTACCGCAACTCTATGCCGCCGCGGACAAGATGGGGATCGCGACGCCGTTCCTTGTCTACATCGGTCAGGACGACAAGAACCCGGACCGGTACATCGCTGCGATGTACCAGGGCGGCATCGGGCTTCCCGACCGCGACTATTACCTGTCGAAAGATGCCAAGTTCGCCGACATCCGCGCTAAATACCTGGCCCATCTGACCAACATGCTGACCCTTGCCGGCGAACCCGGTGCCGAAGCACGCGCGAAGGCCCTTCTGGCGTTCGAAACCAAGGTCGCCAAGGTCCACTGGGACAAGGTCGACAGTTCCGATTCCGACAAGACCTACAATTTGCTGCCGGTTGCCAAGCTTCAGAAGATGGCGCCGGGCTATGCGTTTGCCCAACAGTTGAGCGCGATGAAGATCGGGGTGGACGAAATCAACGTCAACCAGCCGAGCGCAGTCACGGGCATCGCGGCGTTGATCGCAAAGGCGCCGCTGCAGGTTCTCAAGGACCAGCTGCTGGTCCAGTCCCTGAAGACATACGCCCCGGTACTTCCGACGGCCATCGACCAGGAAGTGTTCGCGTTCGACGGTACCGTGCTTAACGGCACGCCGGAGCAGGAAGCCCGCTGGAAGCGCGGCGTCGGCTTCGTCAGCGGCGCACTCGCCGACGATGTTTCCAAGCAATATGTCGCGCGCTTTTTCCCGCCGGAGACCAAGGCCGCTGCCGACCAGCTGGTGAAGAACGTCATCGCCGCGATGGACCGACGGATCCAGGGCCTGACGTGGATGGCACCGGAAACCAAAGTCCGCGCCCGCGCCAAGCTTGGCAATTTCACCGCCAAGATCGGCTATCCCGATCAGTGGCATGATTATTCGGCGCTCGCGGTCGAACCGGGCGATGCGTTCGGCAATGCGGTTCGCGCGGCGGCCTGGGCGAACGATGATGCGGTTTCCAAGCTGGGCGGTCCAATCCGCCGCTGGGAGTGGGGAATGACCCCGATGACCGTCAACGCTTATGCCAATTTCAACATGCAGGAGATCGTGTTTCCAGCGTCCATCCTGCAACCGCCGTTCTTCGATCCTAATGCGGACCCGGCACTCAACTATGGCGGCATCGGCGCTGTAATCGGACATGAAATCAGCCATCACTTTGACGACCAGGGCTCGAAATATGACGAGAACGGTCGCCTCAATGCGTGGTGGACCGAAGCCGACAAGAAAGCCTTTGAAGCCGCAGGAAAGGCCCTCATCGCCCAATATGACGCCTATGAGATTTTCCCCGGCGTCCACCTCAACGGGGAATTCACATTGGGTGAGAACATCGGCGACCTTGCCGGTCTAACCGTCGCGTATGACGCTTATCATCATTCGTTGGGCGGCCGTCCGGCACCGGTCCTTGACGGCACGACTGGCGACCAGCGTTTCTACCTTGGCTGGGCACAAGTGTGGCGTCGTAATTATCGCGAGGCCAACCTTCGGCAGCGCGTCGTGACCGACCCGCATTCTCCCTCGATCCAGCGCACCTGGGTCGTGCGCAACCTTGATCCTTGGTATGGCGCGTTCGACGTGACCGCTGACCAGACGCTCTACCTCGATCCCGCCAAGCGCGTGCGGATGTGGTAGGTGCCGACAACTAGACGATGATCCACCAGGACCTCCCCGGGCTCGAATCCGCCCGCCTCGACCGTTGGGGCAGGCTGGTCGTGCCCGTCCTGGTCCTGGGCGCTGGGGTTAGCATCGCGCTGGTGATGTTGATGCTGGGGCAGATGGTGACCGCTGCGGTAACGCTGGTGGCGACCGCAGTCGGGGCGTTCATCGCCAATCGGCGAATGCCTGCCACGCCCATCGATGGATCGGTCGGACCGTTGCTGGGCGGGCCGGACTATGCCCTAGTCGGGGCCGCGCTCAGCCTTGCCCATGGCGCTGCGGCAATTACCGATAGCGACGGCAATCTGCTGCTTGCCAACAACGACTATCGCGACCGGTTCGGCGGCTCTCCGCTTGCGCTTGCCAGCGACGAGGACAGCCGAAAAGGGCTTGGGGCCGCGCTCTCGATGGCGTGGCGCGACGGGATTGGCTGCGCGGGCGGGATCAAGACCGGCGAGGAGTCGATTGCGGTAGAGGTTGAACGGGTAGGTGCCAATGGTGACCACCTCCTGTGGCGCTTCCCCAATTTGAGGACGGTCGATCCTATCGACCTTTCGGTGCGGCGTGCCCACGGGACCATGGGCCAAAGGCTGGCGGCGGCCGGGATGATGGTCGCCGTAGTCGATGACGAAGGTCGCCTGCTCGCTGCCAACAAGCCGTTCCACGAACGTGCGTTGCTGAAAGGCCAGCGCGAAGGCCAGGTCGCCTTTCGAGACCTGGTTCGTCCGGGCGAGGGGACCCTCCTCCAGTTCGTGTCGGAAGGCGAAACCGCGCCAGTCCTGCGCAGCCTCTATTTGCCGATGGACCCGGACGCCCAGGCCGGAGCAGGGACGTTCCTGATTTTCGAGCGGGGTCCCGGCACCACGCTCAACCAGGCCGCTAATGTTCAGGCCCTGCTGGACGTGCTTCCTATCGGACTTGCGCTGGTCGACCGGGACGGTCGTTTCATTACCCTCAACCGGGCATTCCGACAGGCGTCGGGCATCGGTGAGAGTGGAACCCCGATTTATCCAAGCGACCTGGTGGTCAAGGAAGACAAGGCCGCGGTCGCGGACGCGGTTCGGCGCAATGCTCGAGGTCCAGCGATGTCGGGCGACCTTGCAGTACGTCTCGCCCGGCACCAGGGCGAGCCGGTGGCGCTTACCATCGCCGGTCTTCGCGGACTTGGCGATGCAGCGGTCCTCCTCCTTCTCAAGGACAATAGCGAGGAAGCAAAGCTCAAACGGCAGGTCGCACAGCAGACCAAGATGCAGATGGTGGGCCAGCTCGCCGGCGGCGTCGCGCATGACTTCAACAATATTCTGACCGCGATCATCGGACACTGCGACCTGATGCTGATGCGCCATACCCCCGGCGACAGCGACTATGACGACATCCAGCAGATCAAGTCGAATTCAAACCGTGCCGCCGGCCTGACCCGCCAGTTGCTGGCTTTTTCCCGCCAGCAGACATTGCGCCCGCAGGTCCTGCAGATACCCGATGTGGTCAGCGAAGTGTCGCACCTGCTCAAACGGTTGCTTGGAGAAACCGTGGAGCTGGTGGTCAAGCACGGCCGCGCGCTGGGCCCGGTTCGCGCGGACCCGGTCCAGCTTGAACAGGTAATCATCAACCTGGCGGTAAACGCGCGCGATGCCATGGCAAGCAAGGGCGGCGGCGTACTGACGATCCAGAGTTACTCAGTAAAATCCGACCAGGTCGCCGAACTCGGCTCGGACATCCTTCCGGTCGATAATTATAGCGCACTTAGCGTGACCGACACGGGAACCGGGATCGCGCCCAACGTGCTGGGCAAGATATTCGAACCCTTTTTCACTACCAAGGAAGTGGGCAAGGGCACCGGGCTTGGCCTGTCCACAGTCTACGGGATCGTCAAACAGTCGGGCGGCTTCATTTTCGCGGACAGCAAGGTGGGTGAGGGGACGCGCTTTGTCATCTACCTTCCGGTTCACCGCGAAGAGCCCAGCGCCCAGGCCGCGCGCAAGCCGGTCGTCGCCAAGAAAGACGAATTGTGGGGGAGCGGGAACGTGCTGTTGGTCGAGGACGAGCCGACGGTTCGCTCGGTCGCGGAGCGGGCGTTGACCCGTCACGGCTACACCGTGGTCACTGCCGAGACTGGTGAGATTGCACTCGACATCCTGGCCAAGGGTGAGCCCTTTGAACTTCTGATCAGCGACGTCGTCATGCCCGGAATGGACGGACCCGACCATGGTCACCGAGGCGCGCAAGACCCGTCCCGACCTCAAGATCCTGTTCATGTCGGGCTATGCCGAAGAGCAACTGCGCAATTCGATCGACATCGCCAACGTCAATTTCCTTCCCAAACCCTTCTCGGTCACCGACCTCGCCGAAGCGGCGCGACGGGCGATCGGGCCGAAATAGTCATTGCGCTTTTACACTTAGGCCGTATTTCGGGGGGCATGGCGGGTGCGCGTTCCATTTTGATTGTCGAAGACGAGCCGCTCATTGCGATGATGCTCGAGGATTATGTCGACACGCTTGGTCACAAGGTGTTCGACACCTGTTCAAGCGTGCCCGAAGCGCTGGAAGCAGCAGAGAAGGGCGGGTTCGACCTCGCCATTCTCGACGTCAATCTTAAGGGTGAGAGCGTGTGGCCGGTCGCCACTCGGCTGAAGGAAATGGGTATTCCGTTCCTTGTCGCCACGGGCGGTCATGTCGACCCCCCGCCAAGTGAGTTTGCCGCTATTCCGGTAATCGAAAAGCCCTATACCGTGGAGCGTGTCAGCCCAGCGATCGAAGCTGCCTTGGCCACCGCTTAAGCGGCGGGCTTGCAGATCTGTTGCCAATGCTCGACTTCCAATCGCATTTCATTTTCCCGGTCCATAGTGTGTCCCCGGCAGGGCCATTGCCGCCCCGCGCCACGCGCTTATCGCTGAAACGTGACGGCGTGACGCTTGAGGGCGTCCATTTCGCGCCTTCGCGCCGTGGTGAAGACAAGACCCTGATACTCGGGTTCGGCGGCAATGCCTGGAACGGCCAGGACGTCGCAGAATATCTCTCCGACGTTTATCCCGAATGCGACGTCGCTGCCTTTCACTACCGCGGTTATGCTCCGTCGGGCGGCAAGCCCTCGTCGGAGGCGCTGGTCGCCGACGCGCCCGCAATCTTCGACTTCGCGACCGCCAAGTTTCCGGCTGACAAGGTCGTGGCCGTGGGCTTTTCTATCGGCAGCGGAATCGCTGCAACGCTGGCTGCAGTACGCCCGCTGGATGGCTTGATCCTGGTCACTCCCTTTGACAGTTTGAAAGCGGTTGCCCAGGCGATCATGCCGTGGGTTCCGATCGGCCCATTTTTCGCGCATGAAATTGACGCTGCCGAAGCGCTTCGACACTGCACCGTGCCGACGGCTATTCTTGCCGCAGGTTCAGACGAAATCGTCCCTTCGCAACGGACCGACGCCCTTCGCACCCACGTTGCGAACCTCGTGTTCGATCGCACGCTTGCGCGGGCCGGGCACAACGATCTTTACGCCCGCTCCGCGTTTCAGGACGACCTGCGTTTGGCTTTGAAGCGGGTTATCGCCAGCTGACCCTTGCAGGGTGCGGCAAGGGCACTCATATGGCTGAAACGTGGGCCAAAATCCCGAAACGGGGCAGCATTAACGCTCTTCACGATTGATTGTGCGATAAAGCGGGCTAGCATGGCCCGGAACAGCGGCCTTCGGGCCGGTACGAATAGGAAGACTGATGACCAAGCTTCAAGGCGGCGACAGCAAGAGCACCTTATACTGCTCCTTCTGCGGCAAGTCGCAGCATGAAGTCCGCAAGCTGATTGCCGGGCCAACCGTTTTTATCTGCGATGAATGCGTTGAGTTGTGCAACGACATCATCCGCGAGGAATCCAAATCGTCGCTGGTCAAGACCCGCGACGGGGTCCCGACGCCCGCAGAAATCTGCCAGGTGCTTGACGATTACGTGATCGGGCAAAGCCGCGCCAAGCGGGTTTTGTCGGTCGCAGTTCACAACCATTACAAGCGCTTGGCGCATGGTGCTAAGTCATCGAATGAAGTCGAGTTGGCAAAGTCCAACATCCTTCTGATTGGCCCGACCGGATGCGGCAAGACGCTGTTGGCGCAGACCTTGGCACGGATACTCGACGTTCCGTTCACGATGGCCGACGCGACGACCCTGACCGAAGCGGGATATGTCGGCGAGGATGTCGAGAACATCATTTTGAAGCTGTTGCAGGCCAGCGACTATAACGTCGAAAAGGCGCAACGCGGGATCGTCTATATCGACGAAATCGATAAAATCAGCCGCAAGTCAGACAATCCATCGATCACCCGCGACGTGTCGGGTGAGGGCGTCCAGCAGGCGCTTCTGAAGCTGATGGAAGGCACGACTGCCTCAGTTCCTCCGCAAGGCGGCCGCAAGCATCCGCAGCAGGAATTCCTGCAGGTCGACACCACCAACATCCTGTTCATCTGTGGCGGGGCGTTCGCAGGGCTTGAAAAGATCATCGGCGATCGCCTGCAAGGCAAGTCGATCGGCTTTGGAGCGCATGTCGCGGCGCCCGAGGAGCGCAAGACCGGCCAGGTGCTCAAGAGTACCGAGCCCGAAGACCTCATGCGGTTTGGCCTGATCCCCGAATTCATCGGCCGTATGCCGGTAATTGCAACGCTTGAGGACCTGGACGAAGAGGCGCTGGTCAAGATTCTGACTGAGCCCAAGAACGCACTGGTCAAGCAATATGCCAAGCTGTTTGACATGGAAGACGTTGAGCTGGAGTTCACCGACGACGCGCTCCACGCGATCGCGACCAAGGCGATCGAGCGCAAGACCGGTGCCCGCGGCCTTCGCTCGATCCTCGAGGGCATCCTGCTCGACACGATGTTCGACCTGCCGTCGATGGATGACGTTGGCGAGGTCCATGTCGACAAGGACGTGGTCGAAGGGCGCAAGGACCCGGTTCGGGTCTATGCCAAAAAGGAAAAGGCCACCGCCGACGATGCGGCCTGAACGGCGATGGCGATAGCCACGGGTCCGATTTAGCGGACCGTGGCCATCGCAAGCTCGGTACGGCGTTCGATCACGCCCGCGTCGCGGCCATAATGATCGGGCAGGAAGCGCATGCTTCCATCGCTCGTCGGCTCGACCGTAAGATAGGTCATGTAAACGGGAACCGGCGCGGGCAGGTCGATGTCCTGTTCGACCTTCGGATTTTTTCCGTCGGGGACGTAGCCGCCGAACAGCCACTTGGCGAAGCGCTTATAATCCGAAAGGCGCACGCACCCGTTTGAAATCCATAGTTCGTTCTTTTCGAAATGGTCCTTGGTGGGACTGTCGTGAAGGTAGATCCCGAAATAATTGGGCAGCATGAACTTCATCATGCCCATCGAATTGGCGGGACTGGGAAGACGGCGAAGTCGCACCTCCTGCCGTCCTTGCGCAACCGCGGCCCAGTCGACCGTCTTGGGATCGATCAACTGCGCGTCGGGGGAATAATCGGTCAGGACCTGATATTCGCGATCGGTCAGGTAGCTTACGCCTTGGTCACGCACGCGCGGCGCGATCAGGCTTTTCACCAGTTCGGGCGGTACGTTCCAGTAAGGATTGGCGCTGACGTAGCGGATGTAGGCCGCCATCATCGGCGTCTGAGTCGCTTCTGCACCGACGATGATCGGCATCGAATTGACCTTGCGGCCATTTTCCCACAGGGACAGGCGGGCATCGCCGGCATCGACGATCGCATATCTCGGCTGATCTTCGGGTGCCGGAAGACGCTTGGCGCGCTCCAGATTGACGTCGATGCGCGCCAGATAATAGCCAACGCCGCGATTGAGCGCAGCAAGCGTTCCGTTGCCGGCGATTCCATCGCTGGTAAGGCCGTGCACGGCTTGGAAGTCGGCGACTTTCTTGGCCAGTGCGGGGTCGAACTTGTCACCGCTGCCAAGCCCAAGGCGCTGGCGGAGCAAGGCCACACGCTCCCCTGACATGCCCTGCTTGAGCGTCGGTCCCGAAGGAACTTCAACCTGAGGAAGCTGTCCCCAGGTCGCGCGATACTGGTCGGCGGCGCGGCGGATCTGCGTGTAAAGCGGATTGACCGGCACAAACAGGTCGAGCGGTGCACCGCCGAGATTATCCAGGCTGGCGGCCAGATATTCGGGCATTTGCGGGACGTGACGGGGAATAAGTTCCTCGTCGATGTAGATCATCTCGACGCCCTGTTCGATTGCGGGCGGAAGATCCAGCGGCTCAAGCGCCGGTCCCGTGGAGTTCCGGTCCGGAGCAGGCGATTGCCATGGCTCGCTTACCGTTGGTGGCGGCGGCTGTGCCTGCCACGGCTCGGCAACCGGCGCGCGCGTGCCATAATGTTGCTGTGAAGCCTGGTAGCCCGGCTGGCCGGGATAGGGCAGTGGAACAGTTCCCGGCGGCGGCGGAAGCTGCTGCTGCTGCGGCTGGGGCGGATAATATTGTGCTGCTGCAAGCGTTGGCAAGGAAGCGGCGGCGAGCGCGAGAGTGCTGAGTTTCTTGATCACGGTCGGGTTTTTGGCCTCGTCAAGCTGAACGAATACGGAACTACTCCACTTGGTGCCGATGCATTTGTGCACAAGTCGGCGGGACCTGGTTATCCACAACCGCGTTTCAAGCCCTTTGTTGCAGGAAGGAAGGGCGCCGCCCATATAGCCCCCATGACCAGAACGCTTCCCATTCTTCCACTCCGCGATATCGTGGTTTTCCCGAACCGTATCGTTCCTCTGTTCGTAGGTCGCGAAAAGTCCGTCGCAGCACTTGAAGCCGCAATGGAATCGACCAAGGAACTGTTTCTCGTCGCCCAGCTCGACCCGAGCGAGGACGATCCCGACCGCGACTCCCTGTACGACCTTGGGGTCATTGCAACCGCAATGCAGCTACTGAAGCTGCCCGATGGCACAGTCCGCGTGTTGGTCGAGGGCGCTAAGCGGGCCAAGCTAGTCGATTTGCGCCAGGAAGGCGGCCATGTCGTCGCCGAGGTCGAGGAAGTTCCCGAGGAAGCCGCAGAGGGCCCTGAAGCGCAGGCGCTGATGCGCTCGGTCGTCGATCAATTCGAAAATTACGCCAAGCTCAACAAGCGCCTTCCGCCCGAAGTGGGAGTGCAGTTGAGCCAGATCGACGATCCCTCGATGCTCGCCGATGCTGTTGCCTCGAACTTGTCGATAAAGGTCGCCGACAAGCAGGCACTCCTGGGTGAGCTCAATCCGCTTCGCCGAATGGAGATGGTGTTCGCTTTCATGGAAGGCGAACTGGGTGTGCTCCAGGTCGAAAAGAAGATCCGCAGCCGGGTCAAGCGGCAGATGGAGAAGACGCAAAGGGAATATTACCTCAACGAGCAGCTGAAGGCGATCCAGCGTGAGCTTGGCAACGAGGGCGAGGATGGCGGCGACGAGCTTGCCGAACTGGCCGAGAAAATCCGCAAGACCAAGTTGACCAAGGAAGCCCGAACGCGCGCCCAGTCGGAATTGAAGAAACTTCGGGCGATGGCGCCGATGAGCGCCGAGGCAACGGTTGCGCGCAATTACCTCGACGTCCTGCTGGGAATGCCGTGGGGCAAGAAGAGCAAGGTCAAGAAGGACATCAACGAGGCCCAGACGATCCTCGACGAGGACCATTACGGCCTTGAGAAGGTAAAGGACCGGATCGTCGAATACCTTGCCGTCCAGGCGCGCACCAACCGTCTCAAGGGCCCGATCCTGTGTCTCGTCGGCCCGCCCGGTGTCGGCAAGACTTCGCTAGGCCGGTCGATCGCGCGCGCCACGGGCCGCGAATTCGTGCGGCAATCGCTGGGCGGTGTGCGCGACGAGGCCGAGATTCGCGGCCATCGTCGAACCTATATCGGGTCGTTGCCCGGCAAGATCATTTCGAACATCAAGAAAGCGGGGACCAACAATCCGCTGTTCCTGCTCGATGAAATTGACAAGCTTGGCCAGGATTTCCGCGGCGACCCGGCATCGGCCTTGCTCGAGGTTCTCGACCCGGAACAGAACGCCAAGTTCAACGACCATTATCTCGAGCTGGATTACGACCTGTCGGACGTGATGTTCGTCACCACTGCCAACTCACTCGACATGCCGCAGCCGCTGCTTGACCGAATGGAGATCATCCGGCTTGAGGGTTACACCGAGGATGAGAAGGTCCAGATCGCCGAGCGCCACCTGATTCCAAAGCAGCTTGAAGCGCATGGCCTGAAGGATGGCGAAGTGACCTTCACCGATGGGGGGTTGAGGGCGATCCTGCGCTATTACACCCGCGAGGCGGGCGTCCGCACGCTGGAACGCGAGCTGGCCAAGGTCGCACGCAAGTCGCTCCGTCATATCCTTGAGGGCAAATACGCCACCGTAGTCGTGGACGAATTGAACATCGGCGACTTCCTGGGCGTGACCAAGTTCCGATACGGGATCGGCGAGGAAGAGGACCAGATCGGCGCAGTCACCGGCCTGGCGTGGACCGAAGTCGGCGGCGAATTGCTGACCATCGAGGCCGTCACCGTTCCCGGCAAGGGACTGATCAAGACCACCGGCAAGCTTGGTGAAGTGATGCAGGAATTGATCCAGGCAGCGATGAGCTTCGTCAAGGCGCGCGCTCCGGCGTTCGGGGTCAAGCCGTCGATCTTCGCCCGCAAGGACATTCACGTCCACTTGCCGGAAGGCGCGGTTCCAAAGGATGGCCCTTCGGCCGGTATCGGCATGGTCACCGCGATGATTTCCACGCTGACGGGAATCCCGGTTCGCCGCGACGTTGCAATGACCGGCGAGGTGACATTGCGCGGGCGCGTGCTGCCTATCGGAGGCCTCAAGGAAAAACTTCTGGCTGCACTGCGCGGCGGCATCACCACGGTCTTGATCCCGCAAGAGAACGAAAAAGACCTGGTCGAAATTCCACAGACGGTCCGTGATTTACTCGACATCGTTCCAGTATCCCATGTCGACGAGGTACTCGACCGGGCACTGTCAGGGCCGGTTACCGCGATCGAATGGACCGACCCCGACGAACACGCCGCGGAACCGCCGCTTGCCGCGTCGGCGGAAGGTACCGGGGTCGTTCGTCACTGATTTCTTTGACATACCCCCATTGCCTTGGGCTATGAGGACAACCACTCGCGTCCTGGAAGGTTGGGGAGCCGAAATGAATAAGCAAGAACTCATTTCCCACGTCGCTGATCGCGCGGCACTAAGCCGAAACGATGCGGCACGCGCGGTGGAAACGATTCTTGACGTAATCACCTCCACCCTCAAACGCGGGGACGAAGTGCGCCTGGTCGGCTTCGGTAATTTCTCTGTGACCCGGCGCAAGGCCTCGGTCGGGCGCAATCCCAGGACTGGCGAACCGATGCAGATCAAGGCCACTTCGCAGCCCAAGTTCCGCGCCGGCAAAGTGCTCAAGGACGCCGTTCAATAAGTGAAGCGCAATGGCGCTGGACAGGGCGGCTGTGCCCCTTTATGCGCGCCATTCCTCACGGCGGGGTTCACCTTTCGGGCGCGTAGCTCAGTGGTAGAGCACTGTGTTCACACCGCAGGGGTCGCAAGTTCAATCCTTGCCGCGCCCACCAGCCCCGCCGGAGGTTTCCCTTAAAGCAGATATTCGCGATGGAAGCTGGCGACACGCTGGAATTCGTCGAGATCCGGGAACAGGATCTCCCGCCCGTGACGCTCGATCAAGCCCTGGCGTTCAAGGTCGGCGAACACGCGATTCACGTTGACGCTGGTCTGGCCGGTAATGTCGGCAATCTGTTGCTGGGTGAACGGATTAAGCATCCGTCCCTCGGTGGTGTGCATCCGTTCCGCCGTTTCGCACAGCAGATGCGCAACGCGCGCAGTCGAATCGCGACGGCCACAATTGAGCAACCATTCGTAACCGATCGCTTCATTGCGCTGAACCAGTTTCCAGAAGAAGCGCTGGAGTTCGGGGTGGCCTTCGACAATGGGGTCGAAGTCCTCTGCCCGGCCGATCTTGATCTTGGTCTTCAGAATTGCCTGGATGCCGTAATCGGCAAAGCCTTCCCGGGGCAGGATCCCTTCACCCGGAAAGCGCAGTGCGACAATCTGCCGACGACCCTGCGAATCGTTTTTGTATTTGCACAGCAGGCCGGAACGAACGAACATGACTTCGTTGCGCGGATCGCCAGGCTCGCGAAAGGATCGGCGGGGATCCACGTCGACAAATTTTGCCGGCATCGAGTTCGAGCGTATCGGCAAGATACTCCGAGAGGCCGGCTGCTAGCAGCGTCTCACGCAGATCCTTGCCCGGGGGTGCGCTCGTTGCCCGTCGTCCCATCGTCCCTCTCCTGCGTCGATGGTGCGCCTGCAACCATATAATTGCAAGTTAATACCAGCCGTCAAATTAACTTAAATTGCTGCTTTATGGCAGCTGCCATGAGAGACAATTGTTCGCCGTCGAGCGTTAAATATTCGCTAAGCGCTGGTGGGCCCGGCCAACCACGATCCGCAACCTGAAACCCATCCCACGTGCGTTGTCCCTCGTAGCGGGGAATGACGTGGAAATGGACATGGGGATCGACCATCATCAGCATCAGATAATTGATCCGGTCATAGTCCACAAAGGCCGAGAGGGCGCGTTCGATATCGGCCACCACCTGGCCCTGTTCGACATACGCTTCCGGCGCAAGCGCCCCATATTCGGTCGCTTCACTTTTTGCGGCAAGAACCAACGAGCCAAGCGTCGGCTGCGCGGGACGGACAAGAACGATCCAGTGCGCATATTCGCGAACGCAGCTCTGCGGCCAGCCGAACTTCATGATCGTCGAGTTCATCGCCTGTCCTTTTGCCATGGCAAAGCGCCAACGCTTGCCTTCCATCCCAACCAACCTTAAGTGGCGGCGGCGCTGGAGGGAACCGTCCTTCCTCGTCCCTTGCGGCGATCGTAGCTCAGTTGGTTAGAGCACCGGTTTGTGGTACCGGGGGTCGCGGGTTCAAGTCCCGTCGGTCGCCCCATTTTTCCTCCTTAGAAACGGGCGAAAAACGAACATGTCGACCCCTTGGGCGCTCAACGATTTCGACGGTCACGAAGCAATCCAGTTCGTCACCGACATAGAAAGCGGACTGAAGGCGATCATCGCCATCCACTCCACCCATCTCGGGCCTGCTGCCGGCGGTTCGCGGTTCTGGCACTATGCGCATGACGAACAGGCGCTGATCGACGCGCTTCGGCTGTCACGCGGAATGAGTTACAAGAACGCGATGGCTGGGCTTGCGCTGGGCGGCGGCAAGACCGTCATTCTTGCCGACAAGAACATGCGCAAGACTCCGGAAATGCTCCGCGCCTTCGGCCGCGCGGTCGATCGGCTGGGTGGTAATTACGTCACCGCCGAAGACGTCAACATGAGTGTCGCCGACATGCTTGAGGTCGCCAAGGAAACCCAGTTCGTGGCGGGTTTACCGGCAGCGGGCGGAGACGTCGGCGGCGATCCTGGACCTTTTACGTCGCTGGGCGTGTTCCTGGGGGTCAAGCAAGCGGTCCGCCACAAACTGGGCAAGGACAGCCTGGAAGGCCTTCACATCGCAATCCAGGGCGCCGGAAGTGTGGCCAAGGGTCTTGCCCGTCATGCTGCTGCCGAAGGCGCGCGGATCTCGATTGCCGACATTGATGAGGACAAGGCGCGCGCGCTTGCCGATTCGGTGGGCGGAAGCGTGGTTGCAGCCGACGCCATCCTTTCGCTTGAGGCCGACGTGCTCAGCCCCTGCGCACTGGGCGCGATCCTAAACGCGGAAACCATCCCGCAACTCAATGTGCCGGTCATTGCAGGCGGCGCGAACAACCAACTTGCCACGCCCGAAGACGGCGAAAGGGTCAAGGAATGCGGCATTTTGTACGCCCCTGATTATGTCATCAACGCGGGCGGAATCATCAACGTTTGCACCGAGTATCTGGCGGACGGCGACGCGAGTACCGTGCAGGCGCGGATCGAAGGAATCCCGGCTCGACTTGCAGCAAATCTGGAACGAAAGCGATTCGACCGGCAAGGACCCGGCGGCGGTCGCCGACGCGATGGCACAAAAGCTGATCGGTCGCGGCTGATCCCGGCGCGGCTGCATCGTTCAATTGAAGCGCGCGCTGGGCTGGGCTAGCAGGCGCAACAAGCCAATGCACCGTTTTGCCAATCCCGCCCGATTCCTGAAGATCGCCCGGCCACTGACCGGCTGGCTGCTTGCGATCGGAGCCGTGCTTGCAATCGCGGCAATGGTCGCCGGCCTGACGCTGACTCCGCCTGATTACCTGCAGGGTGAGACGGTGCGGATCATGTATATTCACGTTCCCTCGGCCTGGCTTGGAATGGCCGGATGGAGCGGGATTGCGGCCGCGGCTCTTTCGACCCTCATCTGGCGCCATCCGCTGGGCGCCATCGCCGGGCGCGCAATCGCTCCTGCCGGCGCGGCATTCACCTTCGTCTGCCTGGTCACCGGCTCGATCTGGGGTCGGCCAACCTGGGGGACCTGGTGGGAATGGGACGGACGGCTGACGTCGATGCTCGTGCTCTTGTTCCTGTACCTGGGCTATATCGCGCTGGCTGGTGCCGACCGCGAACGGGGCGGCGACGGACGGATCACGGCGATTTACGGGCTGGTCGGGGCGGTCAACCTGCCGATCATCCATTTTTCCGTCCAATGGTGGCGCACGTTGCACCAAGGGCAAAGCATTTCGATCAAGGGTTCCACGATCGACCCCGCGCTGTTGTGGCCGCTGCCGCTTGCGATGGCAGGATTCACCGCGATTTTCGCGGCCGTGGTCTTGATGCTGATGCGCAAATCATTGGCGCAAACCAAGGTTGAAGCGCGACTGCGGCGCAAGGCCGGGCAATGAACCCCTGGCCGTTCGTCATTGCCGCTTATGCGGTAACGGTAATCGTCACACTCGGCCTGGTCGGCTGGGCATGGCGCGCCATGCGCATTGCCGAACGCGCAGCGGGGGAGCTGGGAGGGAAGTGACCACGCAGGGAATGAAACCCAAGAACCAGCGCGCCGTGTTGGTCATTGCCGCCTTAATGGTCCTGGTCGCAGCAGTACTTCTGGCGATGTGGGGATTACGCGACCAGGCGAGCTATTTCTTCACACCTGCCGACATCGCTGCCGGCAAGGCCCGCGGCGACCGCGCCTTTCGCCTGGGCGGCATGGTCGCGCCCGGGTCTATCACGCGCGGCGATGATGGCCTGACGATCCATTTTACCGTGAGCGATGGCAAGGCGATTACCCCGGTGCGCTACACCGGCATCGTGCCCGACCTGTTCCGGGAAAACAGCGGCGTCGTTGCCGAGGGGCGGATGCAAGGCGCGACCTTTGTCGCGGACACGATCCTTGCCAAGCACGACGAGCGTTATATGCCGCCGCAACTGGGTAACCTTGCCGCCGAGCATCAGGCGGGCGAGACCTTGGAAAAGTGATCGCCGAAGCCGGGCATGCCGCCTTGTGGCTGGCCGCCGCGCTAGCGCTGCTGCAGCTGGGGTTGGCAATCACCGCGATTTCGAACGCGAAGCCAAGTAGGCGGGGCGATACGCGGCGTTGCACTGGTCCAAGGCGTTTTGACGCTTGCTTCATTCGCTGCGCTGATCCTCGTTTTTGCGCGGACCGATTTGTCGGTTTCGCTGGTCGTTGCCAACAGCCATTCGGCCAAGCCGATGCTGTACAAGGTCGCCGCGGCATGGGGTAATCACGAAGGCTCAATGCTGTTGTGGGTCACCGTTCTGGCGATGTCCGGGGCGCTGGTCGCGATGATCGAAAAACGGCTCGACCGGCGAACCCTGGTTGCTGCGCTGGGCGCCCAAGCCGCGCTGTCGCTGGGATTCTATGCATTTTTGCTCATCGCCTCCAATCCGTTTGCGCGGCAATTTCCCCCGGCAATGGAGGGGCAGGGACTGAATCCGCTGCTTCAGGACCCGGGCCTCGCGTTCCATCCGCCCACCCTGTATTTCGGATACGTCGGCCTGTCCGTCGCCTTCAGCCTTGCGGTCGGGGCGATGATTTCGGGCCAGGTCGACCAGCGGCTGGCCCGCGCGATGCGTCCGTGGGTATTGGGCAGTTGGCTGTTCCTGACCCTTGGGATCACTGCGGGCAGCTATTGGGCCTATTACGAACTCGGCTGGGGCGGCTGGTGGTTCTGGGATCCGGTCGAAAATGCCTCCCTCATGCCGTGGCTGGCAGCGACCGCACTGCTCCACTCGATCAACGTCCTTGCCGCCCGCGGCGCCTTGAAGGCGTGGACGATGATGCTGGCGGTGATTGCGTTTTCGATGTCGATGGTCGGAACGTTCCTCGTTCGCTCGGGCATTTTGACATCGGTTCACGCATTTGCCGTCGACCCGGGACGCGGCAGTTTTCTGCTTGCGCTTCTGGCGCTCTATGTCGGTGCCGCGTTCGTCCTGTTCGCGCTTCGCGGCGGATTCCTGAAAGATGGTACGACGTTCGAACCGATCAGCCGGGAAACCGGGCTGGTGGTCAACAACCTGATCCTTTCCGCCATCCTCGGGACGGTGTTCATCGGCACGCTCTATCCCTTGTTCGTCGAAGCGCTGACCGGGGAAAAGCTGTCGGTCGGCGCGCCTTACTTCAATCTTGTTGCTGGGCCGCTGACGCTAATCCTTGCTGCGCTGGTTGGGGCAGGGCCTTTGCTCAATTGGCGCCATCAGCAAAAACCGGTGTTGAGACGCCTGGCGATCCCCGCTGTGGTGGGCGTCACGACTTTGCTGGTAACGATCATTCTTGCCCCCCGGGCCGGACTGCTTGAACGCCTTGCGCTTGCCGTCGCGGCCTATCTCGCCGTCGCCTCGCTACTTCCCCTGTTCGGACGCAAGCTGTTGCGCGTTCCGGCTGCGACATTTGGCATGGTGGTCGCGCATTTCGGGATTGCGGTCGCGATTGCCGGTGCCGCAAGCAACGCCGCCTTCACCCAGGAAACCCTGGTCGTCGCGGGCACGGGCGAACGGGTTCGTGCCGGGCCTTGGACTCTCCAGCTCGACGAGGTCGTACCGGTCGGAGGCGACAATTGGACCGCGCTTGAAGGAACCATTACCGCCAGCCGCGGCGCGGGGCCGGTAACATTGAAGCCGCAGACCCGCTATTTCTCTTCCCCGCCAGCCGAGACCAACGAGGCGGCGATCAAGACATTCTGGAACGGTCAATTATATGCCGTCCTGGGGCGGCAGGATCCGTCCGGAGGCTGGCAATTGCGGGTGTGGTGGAAGCCGTTCGTGACCTTGATCTGGCTTGGAGGCGTGCTCATCGCACTGGGCGGCGCACTCGCGCTCCTCGGCCGCCTCAAGCTTACTCGCCTGATACGCCGATCGGATGCAAGGGAGCGCAATGAATGGCGACGCGCATGAAACTCACCCGCTTCCTACCGCTTGCGATCTTTTTGGTCGTGGTAGTTGCCCTGGCTTGGCGGCTTGCAATCCCCGGTGACCACCAAGTCCAGTCGGCGCTGATCGGCAAGCCTATGCCCGCTTTTTCCCTTCCACCGACCGCTGACGGGGTGCCCGGCCTGTCGTCTTCCGACCTTGCAACCGGAAGTCCGCGCCTGCTGAACATTTTCGCCAGCTGGTGCGTCCCTTGCCGGACCGAGGCGAGCGTTCTTGGCGAGTTGCAATCACGGGGAGTGGAAATCGACGGCATCGCGGTTCGCGACCGCGACGAAGACTTGGCCGATTTCCTTTCCCGCTACGGCAATCCGTACCGACGGATCGGCGCTGATAGCCAAAGCCAGGTGCAAATCGCGCTCGGGTCTTCCGGTGTGCCCGAAAGCTTCGTGGTCGATGGCAAAGGCGTTATCCGATACCAGCATATCGGGCCGATTGAGTCGGGCGAGATCGCGACGATCCTGGCCGAGTTGGAGAAGGCGCGATGAAAGGCCTTGCCGTCGCCATCGCGTTGTTGCTCGCCGCGCCCGCTTATGCCGACAGCAACATGCCGCCTGCCTTTTGGGCCAATCGCCAGCTTCCCGATGCGCGCCAGGAATCGCAGGCGCAGGACCTGATGGAACAGATCCGCTGCCTCGTTTGCCAGGGTCAGTCGATCGCCGACAGCGATGCCGAACTTGCCGCCGACATGCGTGACCTTATCCGAAGACGTGTCGCGGACGGTGAGAATATTGCCGACATTCGCTCCTGGCTGATCGAACGCTACGGAACCTGGATCAGCTACAAGCCGACTGCAGAGCCGGCAGCAATGCCCTTATGGCTGGCGCCGCTTGCGCTGTTGCTGATCGGCGGTTGGATGGTGGGTCGGCGTATCAAGCGAAAGGCCAGCGCGTGATGGGTTGGCTTATCCTGCTAGCGATGATCGCGGCGGCAGCCGCACTGCTTCGCCTGTCCGGGCTGCGCGGCCCGTTTATGACGACAGCGCTTGCAGCCTTGGCATTGGGCGCTGCGGGCTATGCGCTGGAAGGCCGCCCGAACTATCCGGGAATGAGTGCCGCACAGCAGGCCAGGCCGAAGCCGCTGTCACTGGTCGATGCGCGCCACGCGTTCTTTGGCGATTTCGCAAGCGGTGAAAGCTGGATGCGTATATCTGAAGCGCTGGCTGCAAGCGGGGACCAGCGCCAGGCGATCGAAATCCTCACCACCTCGGTCAAACGCAGCCCGGGCGATGCGCAATTGTGGATTGGTCTTGGCAACGCCCTGTTCGAGCAGGGAGGAAAGCTCACTCCACCGGCGGAATTCGCCTACCGTCGCGCGGCGCAAGTCCAACCTGAGGGTCCCGCCGCGCCGTTTTTCTACGGATTGGCGCTGGCGCGTTCCGGCAATCCGCAGGCAGCGGTCGCGATCTGGCAAGATATTCTTGCCAAGGCACCAAAAAACGCCAGCTGGCGTCCGCTGATCGAACAAGGGGTCGCAGCTATATCCTCGACGACTACTTCGGCCCCGAAACCTCAGGCTGGCTCGTAGGCCAGGTCGGGAAAGGCTTCAGCGACTGCGGCGTGGCGGATTTTCCCGCCTGACACATTCAGTCCGTTCTTGAGATGCGGATCCTGCGCCATCGCCTGCTCAGCGCCCTTGTTAGCGATAGCGATCGCGTGCGGAAGGGTCGCGTTGTTGAGCGCGAATGTGCTGGTTCGCGCCACTGCGCCCGGCATGTTGGCGACGCAATAATGGATAACCCCGTCGATTTCGTAGACCGGGTCGTCGTGCGTGGTCGCTTTCGATGTTTCAAAGCAGCCGCCCTGATCGATGGCGATGTCGACCAGCACGCTTCCGCGCTTCATTGTCTTGAGCTGCTCCCTTGTAACGAGCTTGGGCGCCGCAGCGCCGGGGACAAGAACCGCGCCGATCACCAGCTCGGCTTCCTTGATGGCGCTGGCGATGGCAGTCTTCGACGCATAGCCAGTCTTGATCTGGCTTCCAAAGTGGAGATCGAGCTCGGCCAGACGATCCGGGTTGATGTCGTAGATGGTCACGTCGGCTCGCTGGCCGGTCGCCATCATGGCGGCGTTGATCCCGGCAACTCCGCCGCCAAGGATTGCGACCTTGGCCGGGGCCACGCCGGGCACGCCGCCGAGAAGGACCCCGCGACCGCCCTGTTCCTTTTCAAGGTAGTGCGCACCGACCTGGATCGACATACGGCCCGCCACCTCGCTCATCGGCTTTAGCAGTGGAAGCGTGCCGGCAGGGCTGGTCACTGTTTCATAGGCGATGCACGTCGCGCCCGATTTCATCAGGCCTTCGGTCTGTGGCTTGTCGGCGGCAAGATGAAGATAGGTGTAAAGCGTGTGGCGAGGCTCGAGCATCGCAATCTCGCTCGGCTGCGGCTCCTTTACCTTCACGATCATGTCCGCCTTGGCGAATACTTCCTTGGCAGAAGGAAGGATCGTCGCACCGACCTTTTCGTAATCCTTGTCATCGAAGTCGATGCCGCACCCGGCCTTGGTCTCGACGAACACCTCATGGCCGTTGGCGATGAGTTCCGCCACGCTCGCGGGGGTCAGACCGACTCGATATTCGTGGTTCTTGATTTCCTTGGGCACACCAACGCGCATGGATGATCCTGTCCGTTCTCGATTGTGGATTCGGAACGGGCCTATAGACGCGTTGTTCGTTGCTGTCCCTAGTGATTGCGGCCTACCGGGCGCGGTGCTAGTGGAGCCGCCCGCCCCGACGGGCGTTAGACCCTCAGCCTGGCACGTGCAGGCAGTTCGAAGGTGCACCAAAGCCGCATGAACGACACCGCACAGGCCAGCGAACCGGGGGGCGTGGCTTCCACCAGCGATAGTGATTCCGGCCACGGCCACGGTCACGGGCCGCTTCACAAACTGGCGATTGCTGCAGTCGGTATCGTTTATGGCGATATCGGAACCTCGCCGATCTACGCGTTTCGCGAAACCTTTGCGGGGCATCACACGCTGACGCCGGATCGCTTGCACATTTTCGGCGTGCTCAGCCTGATCTTCTGGTCGATGATGATTATCGTGACGTTGAAATACGTCACCATCGTCATGCGTGCCGACAACAAGGGCGAAGGCGGAAGCCTTGCCTTGCTCGCGCTGATCAAGGGCAGCTTGGGGTCGAAAAAGAAATGGACCGGTTCGATCATCCTGATGGGAGTGTTCGCAACCGCGTTGTTCTACGGCAATTCGATGATCACACCGGCCATTTCGGTGCTTTCGGCGGTCGAGGGATTGACCACGGTCGAGGCGCGGTTCGAGCCGTTTGTGATCCCCACCGCGGTCGCGATCCTGGTCGGCCTGTTCGCAATGCAAAGCCGGGGCACGGCAAAGGTCGGGGCGCTGTTTGGCCCGGTAATGATCTTCTACTTCATCACCCTGGCGGTGCTTGGGATCATCCACATCGTCGATTATCCGCAGAGTCATCCTGGCGATGCTCAATCCGTGGAATTCGGTCCTCTTTTTCCTCGATAACCCGCTGGCCGCGTTCATTGCCATGGGCTCGGTGGTCCTGGCGGTAACCGGTGCCGAAGCACTCTATGCCGACATGGGGCATTTCGGCCGTAAGCCGATCCGCGTGTCGTGGATTTATTTCGTCATGCCCGCGCTGCTGCTCAATTATATGGGGCAGGGCGCAATGCTTCTTGCGCTCGATCCCGCCGACGCAGTCGAAACGGTCAAGAACCCGTTCTTCATGCTCGCGCCCGAACAATTGCGCCTGCCGCTGGTCCTGCTTGCTACCGCCGCGACGATCATTGCGAGCCAGGCGGTTATCTCGGGTGCATTCTCGGTAACTCAGCAGGCAATCCAGCTCGGCTTCATTCCACGCTTAAGGATTACGCATACCAGCGAAGAGGCGGCGGGCCAGATTTACATCCCGGCGGTCAACTGGGCGCTGTTGACCATGGTTCTGATCCTGGTCCTGACCTTCCGCACGTCGTCAAATCTTGCGGCCGCCTACGGAATCGCGGTTACTGGTGCGATGATCATCGACACCGTGCTGATTTCGGTCGTCATCCGGCACATGTGGAAATGGAATAAATATGCTGTTGCCGCGTTGCTTGCCGTCTTCTTCAGCGTCGACTTCCTGTACCTGTCGGCCAATTCGCTCAAGATTCCCGCGGGCGGCTGGTTCCCGCTGCTGATCGGCGCGATCGCCTTTACGCTGCTCACCACTTGGGCGCGCGGACGCAAGCTGATGATCGACCGAATGAACGAGGCGAGCCTGCCGATGGAGATATTCATCAAGTCAGCCGCACCAAGCGCAGCGCGGGTGCCGGGAACCGCGGTGTTCATGACCAGCTCTGCAACCGGGGTCCCGCACGCGTTGTTGCACAATCTCAAGCACAACAAAGTGCTTCACCAGCGGGTATTCCTGTTGACGGTTCGGATTGCCAATATCCCCTACGTGCCGGAGGAACAGCGGGCGGATGTCACCGATTACGGCGAAGGTTTTTACCGAATAGTCCTGCGCTTTGGTTTCATGGAGGAAATCGATGTCCCGGCCCAATTATCGAAGCTCAAAGGCTGCGGGGAAAAGTGCAAGACGATGGAAACTAGCTTCTTCCTTGCTCGCCAGACGCTGCTGGCAAGCGCCCGGCCCGGAATGGCGATGTGGCGGGAACGGTTATTTGCATGGATGCTGCGCAACGCCGAAAGCGCGATGGAATTCTTCAAATTGCCAACCAACCGGGTGGTCGAACTAGGAAGCCAGGTAGAAATCTAGGCAAAGCAGCGCAACTCGCTGGCCGGTCGGGCATTGGCGGGTGATGATCGACTATATCCCCTGGCTCGCCACTGGGGCGACCATCATCGCCGCGCTGATGACCGCATCCAACCTGGGCAGCCGGATTACCGGCTATGGCTTTTGCGTCTTCCTGGTCGGATCGCTGGCGTGGATGGCCACCGGTTTCGTGCAGGGCGATCGTGCGCTGGTCGTGACTAACATCATCCTGACTTTCACCAATGCCTTTGGCATCTGGCGCTGGCTTGGACGGCAGGCCCAGGTCGACGACGGCGCCGACGCTGCTAGCAGGCGCAGCGAAGCAGCGCCGGGCGAAGACCTTTTCCCGGTCGGCCAGCTGACCACCGCCAAGTTGTTCGCGCGCGGAGAGGAGGTCGCAAGCTGCGTCAATGCCATGGCCGGACGCAAGAGCGGTCGGATCGTCTATCTCGTGGTTTCGCGTGGCGGGGTTGGAGGGGTTGGGGAAACGCTCCATCGGATCGACTGGTCTTCATGCCGAAGCGACGGGGAAAAGGTCACAGTCGAGCTCGATCCCTCCGCGATCGAACAGCTTCCTCAAGTTAGCCGGAACCAATGGCCGGCGCGCTGATCATTACAGCCGAGATGGGAGAGCCCGAACGCGGCTTCCTGGACCGCTTGCGAAAGGCCCACTTCCCACCTGAACGCAACCAGCTGCCCGCACACCTGACGATGTTCCACGCGCTTCCCCCGTCGGCGGAAAGCGAGGTTCGACGTGCGCTTGCAGAGCAAGCCAAGGGGCCTCCACCGCGGGCAATGATCGCCGGGATATTGAGCCTGGGGCGAGGGACCGCGCTGCGTATCGTGTCCGAAGACCTGGAACGTATTCGCGGCGCTCTAGCCGAGAATTTCCGGGGATTGATGAGCGCGCAGGATAGCCAGGGTTGGCGACCCCACGTCACAATCCAGAACAAGGTCGACGAGCGCGAAGCCCGAGCCCTCAAGCAGCAGCTTGAAGCCGGGTTTGAGCCGCGCCCGCTGCCGATCCGCGGGCTTGGGCTACACCGTTACATGGATGGCCCGTGGGAAGCCGTTGGACTTTATCCTTTTCGCGGTCGTTCAGCTTAGATCGCCGATCCCGTCGCAGTTAAGGTCCAGTGCCGCCATGCCCGCTTCCAGCACCGACGGAAGCATCGGCATTTCGAGCAATTCTTCGATCGCGGATTCGACCGATTGGCCGACCATCGAATTGGCTTCCTCCATGGCTTCGTCCCAGTCCGAAGCCTCGTAAGTACCCTGGCCGATCCAGCAAAACGTCAGGACTTCGGCCAGCTGGTCTTCACCCAGGTCCTCAAGTGCCGCGGTTAATTCTTCTTCGACGCTGGTGTTGATGTCGTCCTCAAGAACCGACAGCGCCTCGCCATCTTCACCGTCGACGTTGTCGGCGTCTTCGCCCGGATCATAGTCGCTCGGGGTCTGCGCCTCATATTCGCGGGCCCGAAGGATAATTCTGCACAAGGTATCGAGCGGGGTGAGCGGGTCCATGATGCTTCTTCTGCTAGAGGTTGTGCCCGCTCAACGACGCGCTGGGATAGCGGTTCCTCTCGCCGATTGACGCCGCCAGACGCGCCACTTATAGGCCGCATCCGCCGATGCCCGCAGGGCAGGCGGCCACCTTGCATGCGTGGCGGAGTAGCTCAGCTGGTTAGAGCAGCGGAATCATAATCCGCGTGTCGGGGGTTCAAGTCCCTCCTCCGCTACCATTTTCCTATCCTTCGAGCTGCCAGCTGATCGGCGGAGTGACCACCTCACCCTCGACTGGTCTACCATTGCGGTCGGTAGCGGGCCTGAAACGCGCACGTTTGGCGATGATGTCGCATGTTGCGCGATCTAAATGTGCGGATCCGCTGGACTGCAAAATCGAACAAGCTCGGACGCGACCATTCGTTCGAATGATGAGTTTTGCCATCACCGTCCCTTGTTCACCCTTCGCGGCCGCAGCGTAGGGATAGTCGTCTGCCGAAAAAAGGAAGCGCAGATCTTCGGAAGCGGCGGGGGCTGGGCTGGTATCGCGCGACGCGAGCGTTGCTCGGGATGAGGGTTGCGATGTTCCTCCGACAAGCACCTGTTGCTGGACCATCCATACTGCGACTGCAGCTAAGAATGCGATTATGAAAATCGGCGCTATCGAGCGCGGTTCTTGAATTGGTGAGCGCTTATGGTGCCGCCTTTTCATCACCAAGCCTTACAAACGTCAAAACGCCCGGATCGGCTAGCGATCCGGGCGCCTTGCGTGACGATCGCTCGTCAAGCCCCCTTTGCGGTCCGGCGAGCTGTCCCCTTAAACTGCTCGGCCAGGAGCCGCTTGCAAACCGGGGCTTCCCGTAAAGGGCGGCCGTCCGGTTCGTTGGCATACCTAGGCCTGCCGACGCGCCAATGTCACGGTCGAAACGCCTTCCAGCGACAATAAGCGTCCGGGTTGTTGCGCATGCGCCACATGCTGCATCGCCGCATCAAGTGCATTGCAAGGGCGCGTGTGCCCCCCTAGGGACGCTTGCCATGCGCTGGTCCCAAGCATTTCTTCCCGTCCTCAAGGAAAGTCCATCCGACGCCCAGAT
Organism: uncultured Alphaproteobacteria bacterium; assembly: GCA_963703115.1. Lineage (GTDB taxonomy): Bacteria > Pseudomonadota > Alphaproteobacteria > Sphingomonadales > Sphingomonadaceae > Sphingomicrobium. Next base: position 1,178,366 of record OY969788.1, on the reverse strand, counting down.
CGTCAGTCACAAGCTGATGCTTCGGGCCGGCCTGGTACGCCAGACTGCTGCGGGCATCTACGCTTGGCTGCCGTTGGGGTGGCGGGTGTTGCAGAAGATCGAGCAGATCGTCCGCGAGGAGCAGGACCGGGCAGGCGCCATCGAAATGCTGATGCCAACACTGCAGTCCGCCGACTTGTGGCGGCAAAGTGGCCGCTACGACGCTTATGGCCCGGAGATGCTGCGCATCAAGGATCGTCACGAACGCGAGATTTTTTACGGGCCGACCAACGAGGAAATGATCACCGCGATTTTCCGCGACGATACTAAGAGTTACCGCGATCTGCCGCGCACGCTTTATCATATCCAGTGGAAGTTCCGCGACGAGGTTCGCCCGCGCTTCGGGGTCATGCGCGGGCGCGAATTCCTGATGAAGGATGCCTACAGCTTCGACCTCGACGAGGCAGGTGCGCGCCAGTCTTATTACACGCAGATGCTTGCCTATCTGCGGACCTTCCAGCGCATGGGAATCAAGGCGGTGCCGATGAAGGCCGCATCGGGGCCGATCGGTGGCGACCTTTCCCACGAATTCATCGTCCTTGCCCCGACCGGTGAGAGCGAGGTGTTTTACGATGCTGCCTATGACGAGTTCGACTGGCACCAGCCGCAGCTGAGCTATGGCGACGAAGCCGGCCTGTCGGGGCTGTTCGAGCAGGTCAATTCGACTTACGCCGCGACTGACGAAACCCACGACGAGGCCAAGTGGGCAAAGGTCGCCACGGATCGCCAGCGCACCGGTCGCGGGATCGAAGTCGGGCATATCTTCTATTTCGGAACCAAATATTCTGAGAGCATGGGCGTTAAGGTGTCCGGCCCTGACGGCACCAATGTAACGCCCCACATGGGCAGTTACGGGGTCGGTGTTTCGCGTCTGGTCGGGGCGATCATCGAGGCTAGCCACGACGACAATGGCATCGTTTGGCCGGAAGCCGTCGCGCCCTGGAAAGTAGGGCTGGTCACCATGCGCGGCGATGATCAACCCAGCATCGAGGTCGCGGAGCGAATTGACGCCCAGCTCCGTGCTGGGGGGGTCGAAGTCCTATATGACGACCGCGACGAGCGCGGCGGAGTGAAGCTTGGTTCGATGGACCTGATTGGCCTTCCCTGGCAGGTCATCGTCGGTCCGCGCGGGGTTGCCGCTGGAACGGTGGAACTCAAGGATCGCCGCACGGGTGAGAAGGTTGAGCTGTCGGTGGACAGTGCATTGGCGAGGCTTTCCGAATGATCCTCAATAGCGCCGAGCGGATGCTCGCCCGTCGCTACCTCCTTCCCGGCAAAGGGGAGGGGTTCATCTTTCTGGTCGCGTCGATCAGCCTGGTTGCAGTTGCGCTGGGGGTTGCAGCCCTGATCATCGTGATGAGCGTGATGAACGGATTTCGCGCCGAGTTGCTCGACAAGATCGTCGGTCTCAACGGTCATGCCGTGGTCCAGGGCTATGACGGCCACCTTAGCGACTGGCGCCAGATCAGCGTTGACGCCAAGGCCACCCCCGGGGTCGTCTCAGCGCTGCCGATTGTCGAGCAACCATTGATGGCCGCGAGCAACGGGCGCGTCGATGCGGCGATCGTGCGCGGGATGCGCTGGAACGACGTTCTCGATAACAAGACCATCACCGGCAATATCAAGTCCGGCGACATTCGCTCTATTGCTCCGGGTAGCGGGCGGATCGCGATCGGTTCCGGCCTTGCCCGCTCGCTCGGTGCATATCCCGGCACCCAGATCAGCCTGATCAGCCCGGAGGGGCGCTCGACCGTGGTCGGGACAGTGCCGCGGATCGTCAGCTTCACCGTCGGCGCAGTGTACGAGATCGGGGTGTGGGAATATGACAAGGCGTTTGTCCTCATGCCGCTTGAGGATGCGCAAACTTTCCTGTTGATGGGCGACAATGTCGGGATGGTCGAAATCCAGACCGAAGACGCGGAAAAAGTCGGCACGATCCTTGCTCCACTTGCGCCCAAGGTGGCACGGGAAGGGGTCATTATCGACTGGCGGCAACTGAATGGCGCCTTGTTCTCGGCACTGGAGGTTGAGCGCGTGGCGATGTTTGTCATCCTTTCGCTGATCGTGCTGGTTGCGGTTTTCAATATCCTGTCTTCGCTGATCATGCTGGTTCGCGCGAAAACCCGCGACATCGCGATCCTGCGCACGATGGGCGCAAGCCGAAGCGGCATGGTGAAGGTATTCGTGACGGTTGGAACCACGATCGGCGGGCTTGGAATTCTTGCCGGAATGATCCTTGCCCCGATCTTCCTTTATTTCCGCCAGGGCATCGTCGATGGAATCCAGCGCTTGAGCGGGGTGGACTTGTGGGATCCATCGGTCCGGGTGCTGACCCAGCTTCCCTCGCGGACCGACCCGATCGAAGTGTTCGTGATCGCGGCGACCGCCTTTGTCCTGAGTTTCCTGGCGACGCTATACCCTGCGTTCAAGGCCGCATCGACCGACCCGGTCCAGGTGCTTCGCTATGAGTGAGCCGGTCCTTCAAACCCGCGGCCTCAAGCGCAGCTTCACCCAGGGCGGAGTGACAATTCATGTCCTTCGCGGAGTCGACCTGGCGGTCGAGCCGGGAGAGATTGTTGCGCTGCTTGGCCCCTCTGGCTCAGGAAAATCGACCTTGCTCCAGGCGGTCGGTCTATTGGAAGGCGGGTTCGAGGGCTCGATCAAGCTTGCGGGCGAGGAAGCTTCGCGCCTTGACGATGACGGCCGCACGCGGCTGCGCCGCGAATTGTTAGGCTTCGTCTACCAGTTCCATCACCTGCTTCCCGAATTCACCGCGATCGAGAATGTCGTTCTTCCGCAACTGGTCCGGGGACGCTCACGAAGCGAAGCCGACGAGCGGGCGCGCACTTTCCTTGCGACACTGGGCCTTGGCCATCGCCTGGACCATCGTCCGGCACAGCTGTCAGGTGGCGAGCAGCAGCGGGTCGCGGTTGCGCGGGCGCTTGCGAACCAGCCGCCGCTGGTGCTTGCGGACGAGCCGACCGGCAACCTTGACGAGGCGACGGCAGACACCGTTCTCGACGAGTTCCTCAAGCTTGTGCGGGGGCAGGGCAGTGCAGCACTGGTTGCGACCCATAACGAACGCCTGGCAGCGACGATGGACCGGGTCGTTCGCCTTCACGAAGGCCATCTTGAATAGGCATTTGGTGAATGCGCGCGCAACGTGGGCGCGCCGTGCTTGCCAAATCCACTCTGCTGCCCGACCATTGCAGGATCATGCAGGGGAGACACACTGCAATGCTTGCAATCCTTCTGGCCGTTATGCAGGTCGCAGCATCGCCAATCACCGTCCAAGCCGCGGCGCCCGACTGCTCTGCGCCCAGCTATCGCGCATTCGACATGTGGGTGGGCAGCTGGACGGTAACCGGGACCGGCAAGGACCAGAAACAGGCCGACAGCATCGTCGAAAGCCTGCATGGGGGATGCGTCATCCGCGAACGGTGGATCCCGGTAAGCGGTGCTGGCGGAAGCTCGCTCAGCGCGCTTAGCCGCGACGACCAGCGCTGGCACCAGCGATGGATCAACTCCACCGGGACGATCGTGGACTTCGACGGCGGGCCGGTCGGGGGTAAGATGGTACTTACCGGGTGGTGGCCCGGAATTGGCGGCCCAGGCAAGGATGCACTTGTGCGAATGACCTATAGTCCCAATCCCGATGGTACGGTGCGGCAATTCGGGGAAGCGTCCCAGGATCACGGCGTGAGTTGGAAGCCTGCCTTCGACCTGACTTACCATCCCAAGAAATCTGCCGACTGACCCAAACGCGCTTGTGGGGCGCGCGTGAGCCACTAGAGTTGGCGGCGATGGAACAGCAACCCTTAGACAAACGCACGATCACCGCCCTGCTCGCGGGCCTTGCCGTCCTGCTCGTGATCGTTTCGACGATTGCGGCGATCCGTAGCAGCAGCGAAGATCGGCTGGGCGATGCCTCCGACCTTCAGGCGGTTGATTCCGACCTCAATGCAATGTGCGACGGCCAACCCCTTTACGAACAAATCAAGCGCGCACTATTCCGACAGGCCTCGGCAGTTCGTGCAAATGACAGCGAACGCTACGCGGATATTAGCCGCTCGGCCTCGGTGCGTATGGAAAATCCTGCTGGCGAAAGCCGCGACGCGGCGTCCGGCATGGTCAATTGCGCGGGTTCCTTGTCGCTCGACCTGCCGCCGGGCATCACCACGGCTGCCGGTCGACGCCTGCTGATGATGGACATCTATTATGTCGTCGACCCGGCGGGCGGCGGATCGGGCCGGGTCGTGCAACTGCGCGGCGCGAACACGCTGGTCGACCAACTGGCAAGCCTAAACCTTTCAGCGCCGGTACCGGCGCCCGTCGTAATCGCGCCGCAAGCGCCGGCGCCCGACGATCTTGCCCCGCTTCCCGACGCTGATCTAGGCGGTAAGGAGGACGGGTCGGCGCAGCGAATGCCGCTGCCCGCCGCCGCCAAGCCAAGCTTCGATTGTGCCAATGCGCGAAGCCGGGGTGAGACTATGGTTTGCGCCGATCCCGGCCTTGCCGAACTTGATCGCGCCATGGCCGCGGAATTCCAGCGGGCGATGTCCGCTGCAAGTCCCCAACAAGCCAATGCTCTGCGACAATCGCGCAGCCGCTTTCTCGGCTATCGCGACACCTGCGGTGATGCAGTGTGCGTGCGGCAGACATACCTCGGCCGAATTCGCGAAATCCGCGACATCATGGCCAGTCGCTTCTAGGTCCGGGCCGGCGCTTGGATGCCGGATACTTGGGGATAAGTGGCCTCGCCGCCTTGCGAGATCGACCCGGCAAGGCGCATAGTTTTTCGACTGTGAGCAATGCCTACGTACCCCTGCGCGTCTTTTCCTGCTTCACCATGCTCGAGGGCGCGATCGAGCCAAAGGCAATCGCCGAACGCGCTGCACGGCTGGGCTTTCCGGCAGCCGCGATCTGCGACCGTAACGGGCTGTACGGCGCAATGGCTTTTTCCGACGCCTGCTTTGCCAAAGGTGTCCAGCCAATTATCGGAGCCATGGTGGGGATTGCGCGCCCAGCCGATTGCGCGGGCGGAGAGACGATCGACTGGCTGGCGCTGCTCGCCAAGGACGAAGAGGGATATGCCAACCTGTGCAAGCTGGTGTCGGCCGCGCACCTCGACCGCCCCGCCCATGAATTGCCGCATGTAAGCTTTGCAACGCTCGAACGTTTCGCAGGCGGCATGATTGCCCTGACCGCCGGATCGGAAGGTGCATTGGCGCGGCTTTTCGCGGACGGGCAGGACAAGAAGGCAAAGTCTTATTGCAACCAGCTGAAGCGCCTGTTCGAAGATCGCCTTTATATTGAGATTTCACGGCGCGGCGATGCCATCGAAGAGGCATCGGAAGAAACATTGATCGCGCTTGCCATGGAGCGCGACATCGCACTTGTCGCGACCAACCCCGCAGCCTATTCCGAGCCCAGTTTCCATGCCGCGCACGATGCGATGCTGTGTATTGCCAATGGCGCATATGTCGAAAGCGGCGACCGTCCGACCAGTTCGCCCGAGGCATGGCTCAAGGACGGTAATTCCTTTGGTGCTCTATTCGCCGATTTGCCTGAGGCGATTGCCAACACCTTCGTCATTGCCCAGCGCTGCGCCGTCGCAGCGCCCAAGCGCCGCCCAATCCTGCCGCGTATCGGCGACGATGAGGATGACCTTTTGCGCCGCGACGCGCGCGCCGGCCTTGAGGCACGCATCGCCCATCTCAGCCCGAAGCAGGTGCCCCCTTATCAGGAACGACTCGAGTTCGAACTCGACGTCATCGTCAACATGGGGTTCGCCGGTTATTTTCTTATCGTCGCGGATTTCATCAAGTGGGCCAAGGCCAACGACATCCCGGTGGGACCGGGACGCGGCTCGGGCGCCGGCAGCGTGGTCGCCTGGGCGCTGACTATCACCGATCTCGATCCGTTGGCATTGGGGCTGCTATTCGAACGCTTCCTCAATCCCGAACGCGTGTCGATGCCCGACTTCGACATCGATTTTTGCGAAACCCACCGCGACAAGGTGATCCATTACGTCCAGGCCAAGTACGGACGCGACAAGGTCGCGCAGATCATCACCTTCGGGCGGATGAAAGCGCGCGCAGTTCTCAAGGACACCGGGCGCGTTCTGCAAATGAGTTATGGACAGGTTGACCGGCTGGCCAAGTTGATCCCCAATCACCCGACCGATCCCTGGATTCTCGACCGGGCGCTTGAAGGGGTGCCGGAACTACGCCGCGAATATCAGGGCGAGGCGGACGTCAAGCGACTGTTCGATCTTGCGATGAAGCTTGAGGGGCTTCCGCGCCATTCTTCGACCCACGCGGCGGGCGTGGTAATCGGCGACCGTCCACTGGACGAACTCATCCCGCTTTACCGCGATCCGCGTTCCGACATGCCGGTTACCCAGTTCGACATGAAATATGTCGAGGGCGCTGGGCTGGTGAAATTCGACTTCCTTGGCCTCAAGACGCTGTCGGTTCTCAAGGAAGGTCAGCGCCTGCTCGCGGAACAGGGGATTGCGGTCGATTTCGAACAGTTGCGGTGGGACGACGAGGCGGTGTTCGAACTGCTCCAGCGCGGCGATACGGTCGGGGTCTTCCAGCTGGAATCCGAAGGGATGCGCCGAACGCTTGCAGCGGTTCGCCCAACCAAGTTCGAGGACATTATCGCGCTGGTATCGCTCTATCGACCGGGCCCGATGGACAATATTCCCCTGTTCGGCGACCGCAAAAACGGGCGCGCGCAAATCGAATATCCGCATCCGCTGCTCGAAGGGATCCTTGGGGAAACCTACGGCATCTTCGTTTACCAGGAACAAGTGATGCAGGCCGCGCAAGTCCTTGCCGGCTACAGCCTTGGCGACGCCGACCTGTTGCGCCGGGCCATGGGCAAGAAGATCCAGGCCGAAATGGACGCGCAGCGCACCCGCTTCGTTGCGGGCTGTGCCGCTAACGCAATCGGCGAAGCAAAGGCCAGCGAATTGTTCGACTTGATCGACAAGTTCGCTGGTTATGGCTTCAACAAGAGCCACGCTGCAGCTTATGCGCTGGTCGCCTACCACACCGCGTGGCTGAAAGCGCACCATCGCGCCGAGTTCACGGCCGCCTCGATGAGTTTCGATACCGCGCAGACCGACAAGCTGGCCTTGTTCGTCGACGACATGCGCCGCGGCGGGCTCGAATGCCTTCCACCGGACGTCAACAAGAGCGACTATTTCTTCACGGTCGAGAATGGCAATGTCCGCTATGCGCTGGGCGCGCTGAAAGGGGTCGGCGACAAGGCGATGGAAGGACTGGTCGTCGAACGCGAATTCGAACGGGCCCTTCACCAGTCTCGAAGACCTTGCCGAACGGATCGATCCACGCGCCTTGAACCGCCGACAGATCGAGAGTCTTGCCGGCGCCGGAGGTCTCGACGCGCTCAATCCCGACCGGGCGAGCCTGTTCGCCGGTGCAGAATTGATCCTTGCGCATGCCGCGAGCGCGCACGAAGCCCGGGTCAGCGGCCAGGCCGCGCTATTCGGGGGCGGCGCAAGCGATGAAATCGCGCCGATCCGCCTGCCGAAGGTCGAGCCATGGACACTTGCCGAACGCATGGCCGCAGAGCGCGACAGCTTCGGCTATTATTTCAGCGCGCACCCGGTTGAAGCCCATCGCCATGTCCTCGATGCACACAAGGTCAAGACATATGCTGAGCTGGGTGATCTCGTCATCCGCGAAGGTGAGAGGGTCAGTGCGACGATGGCGGGGATGGTGGAGGGCGCGCGCTGGCGAGTCTCACAGCGGGGGAAGCGCTACATGATGGCCGATTTCTCCGACCGCTCGGGGCAATTTGGCGCAATGGCGTTCGACGATGACGCGACAACGGCACTTGAGGCCGCGTCCAAGTCGGGTGGCTGCGGCCTTCTGACCGTCGAACTCGACCGAAGGGCAGGGGACGAAAGCCCGCGCGTCACGGTCAAGCGCTACCAGCCGCTCGAAAAGCTCGCCGAACGAACCCGGTTACAGTTGCGCATCGCGGTGAGTGATCCCGCAATGCTTCCTGCGTTGGCAAGCGAACTCGATCACGCGCGGGGCGGTAAGGGTATCGTTCGCCTGGTGGTTCAGCTGGAGCAGGGCGGTGAGGCCGTGGTGGTGGCGGGCCGGGACTTCATGCTTGACGCCGAACTGGCGTCCCGGATTGCCCGATTGGTCGGGGAAGATCAGGTCAAACTTACCGCGATTGAGCCCGCGCGCCTCGCGCTTGTCGGCTAGGCAGCGTTCCCGTCCATCGCGCCCGCAGGTGGCGGCTCGGACTGCGGGATCTTGGCTTCGGGATTAGGTTCTGGTGACGGCTCGGGCGTCGGTATAGCGGGCGGTTGTTCTTCGTATTCAGCGCCCGGCTCAATTCGTGGCTGCGGCTTTTTCGGCGCCGCCTTCGGTGCGCGGACAGGTTCGCCCGAAGGGGCCTGTGCCATTCCGTCGTAGATGCAAGCATCCAGCCCGTCGCGCGCGACCAGGCCGACGCGGGCTGCGATCGTTCCGCCATAGCGACTGGTGAAGCCCTTTGGAGCAACCGCGCCGCGTTTCTTGGGAAGGGGCAATACAGCGGCGATCCGCGCCGCCTCAGTCGCGCTCAATTGTCGCGCATCGTGCCCGAAATAACGCTGTGCGCCGGCACTTACGCCGTACGTGCCAATGCCGGTTTCGGCATTGTTGAGATAGACTTCCATGATCCGCTTCTTGCCCCACAGTTTTTCGATCAGGATCGTGAACCACGCTTCGACCGCCTTGCGCGGATAGCCGCCGCCGTTCCACAGGAAGGTGGTCTTGGCGGTCTGTTGACTGATCGTGGAGCCACCCCGAATTTTTCCGCCCGACGCATTACGCTTCATGGCATTTTCGATCGCTTCATAGTCGAAGCCGGAATGCTGGCAGAATTTGCCATCCTCGGCAGCGATTGCTGCGCGCACCATGTCCCGGTCGATCTGTTCGATCGCAAGCCAGTCGCGAACCGCCCCGCGACCCGACAACTTGTCTGCAACCATCGTCGCCGTCGTGGGGGGATTGATGAAGCGGTAGGCAAGCACCCACAGCACTGAAACAAGCAGGAACCAAAGCACCAGTTTCACGAGGAAGAAGATCACGCGGCTGAACCAGGACCCCTTGTCACGTTTACGGCGATAGCGCGGGATCGCAGCCGATTTGCGCGCCATCAAGCTTCGTCCCGGCTGTCGATTGCTGCAAGCACGCGATCCGGTTCGATCCGCACGTCATCCTGACCCAGTTGGTCGAACGGATTTTCCAGATGGTCCTGGATATTCGAAAGACCAACCAGGATGAAGGCAAACAGCACCGGCATGATCCAGAAATATTCATGGTGGAAGCGGTCGGCCTGGAAGGCAAAATAGGGGCCGTAAAGCACCGACAGCAGGAGGATGAACAATTCGCTGAATGCGCGCAGCGTCCGGGGCGTGCGATACTCATAGATGTTCTTCAAATTCTCGACCGCGGCCATCATTCGCGAAAGATACTGGTTGAGCCTGGAAACTTCGGTCGAAGACAGGTTCGCAGCGCGCATGTCCGATACAAAATCGGACAGTTGAAGGAATGCAGCGCCAATCTTCAATTCGCGCGCATCAGCCTCTGCAAGCGGGCCTGACACAAGGTCGCGGGTGGCAACGAGGAGCTTGTGGATCCCGGTCTTGGCCTTGTCGTCGCGAAGTGCGGAACGCTCCGTCACCCAGTCGCGTGAGGCAAGGATCAACGCGCGGCCATTGGCGCGAAGAATACCATATTCCTCCAACGCCTTTTCCCGCCGCTGGTAGGCGGTGCCAATCGAGAACACGATCGGGAACACGATTGCCGTCGCAATCAGGGTCAACGGGAAATCGGCCTTGATGTCGAAGCGCAGGCAAAGCCAGGTCGATGCCAGGGCCAGCGCAGCGACGAGCAGGCTCTTGCGGTTGATGACATTCGTCAGGCTGGCGAACGAGCGTAGCAAAACTGGCATTTCCCCCCGCGACGTGGAGTGCAAAGCTAGCCAAAGTTTCCGCGCATTTGAAGCAAAGTCTCGCGTTGCCCGCTTCTTGCCGCGACGCAGCATCGCAAGTAGAGGCTTTGCCCCATGAGTTCGACCAACGATATCCGCCGTTCCTTCCTCGACTTTTTCGAAGCGAACGGACACGCACGCGTTCCATCCGCGCCGCTTGTCCCCCACAATGACCCGACGTTGATGTTCATCAACGCCGGTATGGTGCCGTTCAAGAACGTCTTCACCGGGTTGGAGACGCGCGATTATGTTCGCGCAACCAGTAGCCAGAAATGCGTGCGCGCCGGGGGCAAGCACAACGACCTGGACAATGTCGGATATACCAGCCGCCACCACACCTTCTTCGAAATGTTGGGCAATTTTTCCTTCGGCGACTATTTCAAGCCCGACGCGATCGAGTTCGCCTGGAACCTGATCACCAAGGAGTGGGGGATCAGCCCCGACAAGCTTACCGCCACCGTTTATCACACCGACGATGAGGCGTATGACCTTTGGCGCAAGATCTCCGGACTTCCCGAGGCGCGGATCATTCGTATTCCGACCAAGGACAATTTCTGGGCAATGGGATCGGACGGGCCATGCGGGCCATGCTCCGAAATCTTCTACGACCACGGTGAACATATCGCGGGCGGACCTCCGGGCAGCCCGGACGAAGACGGCGACCGCTTCGTGGAAATCTGGAACCTCGTGTTCATGCAATATGAGCAGGCCAATGACGAGATCGTCAGCGAACTTCCCAAGCCGTCGATCGATACCGGCATGGGGCTCGAACGCATCGCGGCGGTCCTCCAAGGGGTCACCGACAATTATGACACCGATACGTTCAAGGCGTTGATCCACGCCTCGGAAGAATTGACCAGGACCCGCGCGCAGGGTGACCAAAAGGCCAGCCACCGAGTCATCGCCGACCACCTACGCGCATCGGGCTTCCTGGTCGCTGACGGGGTGCTTCCGGCCAATGAGGGGCGCGGTTATGTGCTGCGGCGGATCATGCGCCGCGCGATGCGCCATGCACATCTTTTGGGCGCAAGTGATCCTTTGATGCACCGCCTTGTCCCGGCGTTGGTCGCGGAAATGGGGGCCGCCTATCCCGAATTAGTGCGCGCCCAGCCGCTGATCGAGGCGACGTTGCAGCAGGAGGAAATGCGTTTCCGCCGCACCCTCGCGAATGGCCTCAGGTTACTTGACGAGGAAACCGCGTCGCTTGGCGAAGGCGGGGAGCTTGCGGGCCAGACCGCGTTCAAGCTCTATGATACTTTCGGTTTTCCTTACGATCTTACCGAGGACGCGCTTCGCGCCCGCGGCATGAGCGTTGACCGGGCCGGTTTCGATGCGGCGATGGCAGAACAGAAACGCCAGGCCCGCGCCGCGTGGAAGGGGTCGGGCGAAAAGGCGTCTGACGACTTGTGGTACGACCTAGCCGAGGAGCATGGGGCGACCGAATTCATCGGCTATTCGGGTGACGAGGGTGAAGGCGTGGTCCTGGCGCTGGTTAAGGACGGCGCGCTGGTCGAGCGTGCGAGCGAAGGCGAAACCGTTTCGGTCGTGCTTAATCAAACCCCCTTCTACGGGGAAAGCGGCGGACAGGTTGGCGATGCAGGAAAGTTAAGCTCTGTCAAAGGCTTCGAAGGCATCGTTGACGATACTTACAAAGCCTTGGGGAAGCTTCATGCCCTACGTACGCGGGTGACGAAGGGCTCGATTTCGGTCGGTGAGACTGTCCACCAGACGGTCGACAGCGCACGCCGCGATCGAATCCGCGCCAATCATAGCGCGACCCATCTGCTCCATGCGGCCCTGCGCAACCAGCTTGGTGGGCACGTCACGCAGAAAGGCAGCCTGGTTGCCGAAGACCGCTTCCGCTTTGACTTCTCGCACCCTCAGGCACTCAGTCCGGACCAGCTTGCGAGCATCGAGGCCGAAGTGAATGCGCAAATCCGCGGCAACGAGGCGGTCACGACGCGCCTGATGACTCCCGACGATGCAATCGCGGCCGGTGCAATGGCGCTGTTCGGCGAAAAATACGGGGATGAAGTGCGCGTCCTTTCGATGGGGCGCGGTACCGATGTCGATTATTCGGTTGAGTTGTGCGGCGGCACTCACGTGCGTGCGCTGGGCGATATCCAGCTCCTCAAGATCATCTCGGAAAGCGCGGTAAGCTCGGGCGTTCGACGGATCGAGGCGCTGACCGGTGAGGCCGCACGCCAGTGGCTTAACGCCCGCGACGCCAAGCTTCGGGAACTCGCCGCGGCCTTGAAGACGTCGCCGGACGATGTTCCGGCGCGCGTTGCAAGCCTTGCCGAAACCCTCAAGAAGGTCGAGCGCGAACTTGCCGAAGCTAAGAAGGCACTGGCGATGGGCGGTGCTGCTGGTGCCGCGGTCGCGGGGCCCGAAGATGTCGGCGGGACCGTGTTCCTGGGACAGGTGGTCGAAGGGCTCGATCCCAAGGGCCTGCGCGGTGAAGTTGATGGGATGAAGAAGCGCCTTGGTTCGGGCGTTGCCGCGCTGGTCGCGGTCAACGAGGGCCGGGCAAGCGTCGCCGTGGGCGTGACCGACGATCTTGTCGCCACGTTAAGCGCAGTCGACCTCGTCAAGGCTGCAGTCGCGGCGCTTGGCGGGCAGGGCGGCGGCGGACGGCCCGACATGGCGCAGGGTGGCGGCCCTGATGGCGCGAAGGGAGCAGACGCGATTGCAGCGGTCCGCGACGCGCTTGGAAAAGTCTCAGCCTAAGTCGGCTTGCTGTCCCGAACGCGCCGGCGGCCAAGTGTCGGTTCGTGGCTCAACTCTCCCTCGACCATGATCTTGGCGCGCAGTTCGGCGCGCTTCTCATGGATCGAAGCGATAACCGGGCCCATTGGCGCGCCAACATCGACCAGCACTGCCTCGGCCAGCTGTAACGAGGCTTCTAGGGTCTCTGGAACCGCGTCGGTCGCGCCTGCACGATAAAGCTGGGCAGCGTGAGCGGTGTCCCGCGCCCGGGCAATGATCGGCAGATCAGGATATTGATCGTGAAGCCGCCGGGCGACCCTTGCAACCAGTACCGGGTCGTCCATGGTAAGCACCACCGCGCGTGCAGCGCCTAACCCCAGATTATCGCCAAGTTCGGGCCGAGAGACATTGCCGTACATCACGTCGAAGCCGGCGACGCGCGCACGGCGGACCGAATCGATGTCGCTGTCAACCGCCAGATAAGGCCGCTGGTGGATTGCGAGCATGTCGGCGACCATCTGGCCGACGCGGCCAAACCCCATGATCACCGTCCGGCCTTCGGCGCTTAACCCGTCGGCATTCAAATGCGCGGGGTCGAAGCGCTTCGAGAGCCTTCGCCCAAGCGCTGCAAGAATCGGGGTCAAGGTCAGTCCGAGCGCAGTCACCGTCGACCAGAATGCGACCGTATCGGCGCGCAACAGGCTGGCTGCACCGGCGGCACCGATGACGATAAGGCTGGTCTCGGACGGGCTCGCCATCATCACCCCGGTTTCGACCGCGACACCCATGTCAGCGCCCGAGGCTCGCAAAAGGAAGATCGTGACAAGAGCCTTGATGATCAGGATGCCTGCGAAAGCGCCAAGCAAGATCGGCCAGTTGCCAGCCAGCTCTGGCAGGTCTATTTTCATTCCAACGGTAATCAGGAACACGCCCAGCGCCAGGCCGGCCAGCGGCGCGGTAATAGCTTCGACTTCGGCGTGATAGTCGGTTTCACCGATCAGGATTCCGGCAATCAGCGCGCCAAGGATCGGTGACAGGCCGACGCTAGACGTCGCAAGGCTTGCGAGGATCACGGTCAACAAGCTGATCGCCAGAAACAATTCCGGGTTCTTGGTCCGCGCGGCCTGTGCGAACAGGACCGGAAGGACCAGGCGCCCAAGGACCAGCATCGCAACGACGATCAGGATTCCCAGGAGGAGGGTCTTGAACATCGCGTCATAGGCACCTTGCCCGCCGATAATCTCGATCGCGAACAGGGTGGGGACCAGCGCAAGATCCTCGAACAAAAGCATTCCAAAAGCGCTGCGCCCGACCGGGCTTTGCGTTCCACTGATCGGAAGCACCAATGCGGTCGAGGACAGCGACAGGGCAAGGCCAAGCGCGGTGGCGCTTGATAGCGGCCAGCCGAACATCACAAGGGCGACCGCAATCAGCGCCGCACTGCCAAGCACTTCGGCCAGGCCCACTCCGAATACCTGGTTGCGCATTGCCTTGAGGCGGCGGAAACTGATGTGAAGACCAGCCGAGAACAACAGCAGGATTACGCCCAGTTCGGCAAATGGCTCGATTCCAGAGGGATCCAAAATCGCGAACGGATCGATCCACGGATGATCGACGATCAGCGCACCGAGCATGAACGGGCCAGTGATCATCCCGACCAGGATGAACCCAATCACTGGGCTGATCTTCAGGCGCGCAAAGGTTGGGATGACGATTCCGGCGGCGCCCAAAATGGTCAGCGCGTCGCTGAACCCGGTGCCATCAATGCTTCCTTCACCGCCCATGGGCGTGACATTGCCCACTTCGCGGCTGCTTTGCCAGCGGGGAAAAGGGGCTAGCCAATACAATCGTCGCCGCGAGAGTTGACGAAGGAGAGCAGGCGCGGCCTTATTGCCGCCATGACGTCACAAAATCCGGAGGCGGTGCCTGCCAAGGCGAACCGCAAACGGGTCGCGAAGCCCGACCCTGCGGAATTGGCGCATGATGTCCTGATCATCGGTGGCGGCCCTGCCGGGATGATGTGCGGCTACCTCCTTGCCCGTGCGGGAATCGACACCAAGGTGATTGAAAAGCATGAGGATTTCTTTCGCGATTTCCGGGGGGACACGGTTCACCCATCGACGATGGAAATCCTCAGCCAGCTTGGCCTTCTCAAGCAGTTCTTGGAGCGCCCGCACAACAAGGTGACCAGCGCGCAGATCCGAATTGACGGGCAAGATTATGTCATCGGCGATCTGGCCCACCTGGATACGCCCGCGCCGTTCATCGCGATGATGCCGCAGTGGGAATTCCTCGATTTCCTGCGAGAGGAGGGCGCAAAGCTCCCCGCTTTTCACCTAGCCATGGACGAACCGGTGACCGACTTTGTCGAACAGGACGGGCGGGTGTCCGGCATTGTCTACCAATCGGGGAAGAGTGAGCAGGCCAGGCGCCTCGTGATCGCCGCGGACGGGCGGTCGTCGCTCGTCAGGGTAAAGGCGATGCTCAAGCTCGAGACGCTTGGCGCCCCGATGGACGTCCTGTGGTTCCAAATTCCCAAGGTCGATGACGGCGGCGATGCGTTGCGCGGATCGATCCTTCCGGGCCGCATGGTCGTCCTGATCGATCGCGACGACTATTGGCAGGTGGCATTCCTGGTGGCCAAGGGCGAGGACGTGCAGGTACGCTCACGGGGCCTCGGCTGGCTTCGAGAAGAAGTCGCCAAGTGCTTTCCCGATATCGACTTTTCCGGCGGTTTCCCGACATCGATGGACGATGTAAAACTGCTCAGTGTGGCGCTTGATCGGCTTACCAGCTGGTCGCGGCCGGGCTTGCTCGCGATCGGTGATGCCGCCCATGCGATGAGCCCGATTGGCGGGGTCGGAATCAATCTTGCCATCCAGGACGCGGTCGCCGCTGCCAATGTCCTTGCCGAACCTCTATCGCGCGGCGAAGACGTCGATTCCATCATCGATACGGTGCAACGGCGGCGATCGTTTCCCACCAAGATCATCCAAAGCGGTCAAAAAGCAGCGCAGGACAGGGTGATCGGACGGGTGCTGGAAGGCGGGCCGGTAACGGTACCGTTCGTCGTCAAGCTGCTGAACGCGGTTCCAGTTTTACGGCGTATCCCGGGTCGGATCATCGGCCTTGGCATTCGCCGTGAGCGGGTTCGCTCACCAAATGCCGCGGGATGGCCTAAGGCGACTTAGCCGCCGCCGATATGCGGCCCACCAAGCGGCGCCGCCCCAATGAGTTCCGCGCCGTCCTCGCTCGGCTTTTCCCACTGGATTCGGTACAGGTCGAAGCGCCGGTCGGCGAGGTTGCGCACGGTTCCTTCGGCGCGCGCCCAGCTTAAATCCGCAAGGTTGACGTCACTGATCGTCAGCGTCTCGACATTTTCGGTCGCCTCCGCTGCAATCCCGTCGCGGGCGAAGGGGAAATCGCACGGGGTCAGGATGCAACTCTGGGCATATTGGATGTCCATATTGTGGACGTTGGGGAGGTTGCCGACATTGCCCGACAAGACGACGAAACACTGGTTCTCGATCGCGCGGGCCTGGCTGCAATAGCGTACCCGCAGATAGCCCTGTCGGCTGTCGGTGCAGAACGGCGTGAAGATGATCCGCGCACCTTCATCGGCAAGCCGGCGCGCAAGTTCCGGGAATTCGCTGTCATAGCAGATCAGCACGCCTATTGGCCCGCAGTCGGTCTGGATCGCGTCGACGCCGTCGCCGCCCTTGATGTTCCACCAATATCGCTCATTCGGCGTTGGGTGGATCTTTTCCTGTTCGTGAACCGCGCCGTCGCGCAGGCATACGAAGGCCACGTTCTGGATCTCGCCATCCTCGGTTCGAGTCGGGTGCGAACCGCCGATGATGTTGATGTTGAAGCGCATCGCCATGTCGCGAAGCACGTCGCGAAGCTTGGGGGTGTAGCTCGACAAGCGCTCGATCGCGTCCATCGGCGACAATTCTTTCTCCTCGAAGCTCAATAACGAAAGCGTGAAGAGCTCCGGAAAAACGATGAAGTCTGCTTGATAATCAGCAGCAACATCAACGAAGTATCGGATGTTCTTGACAAACGCATCGAAGTTTTCAACGGGGCGGGCCTGAAGTTGGCAAGTGGCGATCCTGACGTTTTCCACACCGCGCGGAATCCGCTCTTCCTTGGGCATGTCGGCTTCGACATAGGGATTGCGCCACGCCATCAGCGCCGCATAGCCGTCCGACTTCTTGTCCGCGGGCAGATAATCCTTAAGTACCCCGCGCGGCTCGAATCCGTTGGCAAGCTGGAAGCGGATTACCGGGTCATGCCGCTTTGCGTTCACCACCTCGGCGAGATATTCGTCGGCTGAAATGCCCTTCTTCTTGGCCTTGGCGTAATTGGGCATTCGTCCGGCGAACACCACACCCTTAAGCTCTAGCTGTTCGGCAAGGTGGCGACGCTCTTCATACAGTCGCCGGCCAAGCCGATTGCCACGCATCTGGGGGTCGATGCACATTTCGTAGCCGTACAGCCAGTCTCCCTTGGGATCGTGGCGCGTGCCAAAGCCGGAGCCGGTGATTTCGCGCCAGCTGTGCGGTGCGAAGGCGACCCGTTCGGAAATCCGCATCGACGCGCAATAGCCGACGATCGTCCCATCGAGGACGGCAACGAAACAGCCGTCAGTATAATTGTTGATCTGCCCGCGGACTTCACCCTCGGTATAAGCGGGCAAATCGTCGTACGACCTTTTGACCAGCGCGACGATCGCTGCCGCATCGGCGGGCGCAGCCTGGCGAATGTCGAGGCGGGCAAGTTCCTTTTGGCGAACCAGGGTCAGCTCCTCGGGCTAGGGTGGGGCGGGCACCGACCCATGGCGCCCGCACTTAATGGTTATACCGCGACGCTAGGCGCCAATCCCCTCGGCGGCCATGGCCTTCTCAAGGTTCTGCACGATCGCCTCGAAGAACTGCTCGGTGGTCAGCCACGGCTGTTCGGGGCCGACCAGGATTGCCAGATCCTTGGTCATTTGCCCGCCCTCGACCGTCTCTACGCACACGCGCTCAAGGGTTTCTGCGAACTTCGTGACTTCGGGCGTGTCATCGAATTTGCCGCGATACATCAATCCGCGGGTCCATGCGAAGATCGAGGCAATCGGATTCGTCGAGGTCGCCTTGCCCTGCTGGTGCTGGCGATAGTGACGGGTGACGGTGCCATGCGCGGCTTCGGCTTCGACGGTCTTGCCATCCGGGCTCATCAGCACGCTGGTCATCAGGCCCAAAGAGCCAAAACCCTGCGCCACGGTGTCCGACTGGACATCGCCGTCGTAGTTCTTGCACGCCCAGATGAACTTGCCGCTCCACTTGAGTGCGGATGCGACCATGTCGTCGATCAGACGGTGCTGATATTCGATGCCCTTGGCTTCGAACCGCGCCTTGTATTCGGAGTCGTAAATTTCCTGGAACAGGTCCTTGAAGCGCCCATCATAGGCCTTGAGGATGGTGTTCTTGGTCGACAGGTACACCGGCCAACCCCGATCAAGCCCGTAGTTGAAGCAGGCGTGGGCGAAGTCGCGGATGCTCTCGTCGAGGTTGTACATTCCCATCGCGACGCCAGCAGCGGGGAAGTCGAACACTTCGAAGTCCAGTTCGTCGCCATTTTCGCCCTGCCATTTCATGGTCAGCTTACCCGGCCCAGGAACCAGGAAGTCGGTAGCCTTGTACTGGTCGCCAAAGGCATGGCGGCCAACCACGATCGGGTCGGTCCAGCCGGGCACCAGGCGCGGCACGTTCGACATCACGATCGGTTCGCGAAAGACAACTCCGCCAAGGATGTTGCGGATTGTGCCGTTGGGCGAACGCCACATCTTCTTGAGGCCAAATTCTTCGACGCGGTCCTCGTCGGGGGTGATCGTCGCGCATTTTACGCCGACGCCGTGCTGCTTGATGGCATTTGCGGCATCGATCGTGATCTGGTCGTCGGTCTCGTCGCGCTTCTCTACCGACAGGTCATAATATTTGAGGTCGATGTCGAGATAGGGCTGGATCAGCCGCTCGCGAATCCATTTCCAGATGATGCGGGTCATCTCATCGCCGTCGAGTTCGACGACCGGGTTCTTCACCTTGATCTTGGCCATGGTTTTCCTTGGTTCGCTGATTGGGAATTCGGGCGCGCCTTAGGATGCATGATTGTGCGCGGCAAGGGTGCGCCCTATGGAACAGGCCATGTCCAAACCCCCGTCCAGCTTCGATCCGCCCGGTGGCGGCGTTCCCGCAACCACTGTGAAATGGCATTTCCCATCGGTCCATCCGGAAGGGCGCAAGTTCGTCGTCATCTCCGCGTTCATCACCCTGATGGCCTTCTGGCTGCTGCCCGATGCGATCGGCTGGCTGCTGGCCCTGCTGACCATCTGGGTCGCCGCGTTCTTCCGCGATCCGGTTCGCACCACGCCGCGCGGGGACAATCTGATCGTCGCTCCGGCGGATGGCCTGATCACCCTGATGCAACGCGTTGCACCGCCCGCTGAGCTTCGCGGCGCCGAGGGCCTGGATTCCGGCGACTATCTTCGCGTGTCGATTTTCATGAGCGTGTTCGACGTCCACATCAATCGTTCGCCGATTACCGGGCGGATCAAGCGCATGGCTTATGTGCCGGGCAAATTCGTCAACGCCGATCTCGACAAGGCGAGCGAGGACAATGAGCGCCAGCACTTCCTTGTGGAAAGTCCCAATGGCACGCGGGTCGGCTTCACGCAGATCGCCGGCCTGGTCGCGCGGCGCATCATGGCGTTTGTCCGGGAAGGCGACGTTGTCGAGCAGGGGCAGCGGGTCGGGCTTATTCGGTTTGGAAGCCGGGTCGACGTCTATCTGCCGGAAGGCACCGCACCAAAGGTGCTGCTTGGCCAGCGAACGATCGCGGGTGAAACAGTGCTGGGCGAAATCGGCGGTCAGGCGCTGCCGCCAGGCGTTGCCCAGTGACCGGCGACGGGGCCGATCATCGCGGCATTCCGTTCCGCGCCCTCGCGCCCAATGCGGTTACCGCGCTGGCCTTGTGTTTCGGACTTTCGGGAGTCCGCTTCGCGATCGGCGATGAGTGGGAAAAGGCGCTTGCCGCCATCATCCTGGCAGGGGTCCTGGATGGCATGGATGGACGCATTGCGCGCTTGCTTCGTGCCCAAAGCAAGTTCGGGGCTGAACTCGACAGTCTAAGCGACAATATTGCCTTCGGTACCGCGCCGGCGCTGATCCTCTATCTGTGGTCGCTCCAGGCGGCGCCGAAGTTTGGCTGGATCGCCGCACTTGCGCTGGCGGTCGCCTGTGCTCTTCGCCTTGCCCGGTTCAATGCTCGGATTGATCTTACCGACCAACCACATAAGTCCGCTGGTTTTAACACCGGCGTTCCGGCACCGGCTGGGGCAGGGATCGCGTTCGTCCCGGTCTATCTATGGCTGGTCAGCGGAAATGACTGGTTCCGCGAATGGTACATCGTCATGCCATGGGCGCTGCTAACCGCTGCGATGATGATCAGCTCCTTGCCTACCTACAGCTGGTCGAGCCTGAGGATACGGCGCTCAACACGGTTGTTCGCGCTGGCTGGAATTGGCTTGCTGGGAGCGGCCCTTGTAACCGCACCATGGGTCACTTTGCTTGCAGTGACCATGGTTTACCTTGGCATGCTTCCATTCAGCATGGCGTCCTACGCCAAGGTCAGGCAGCGACGCGCAAGTAGCCGGGCAATGCCTTAGCCGACGCCCGTAGCGGCATATCTGACCGCAGCCGATGGCGCAGCAACACCGGCTTAGTCGCCAGCACATCTGCGCCCGCCTTGCCCTTGAGCGCGGCAAGGATCTTGTCCCCGCTATGCTCAAGGACGTGCGAGGCCAAAACAACAAAGCCCCAAATGATCGAAAGGATGGTCGCGGTAGCCAGAGCAAAGGTCATGTCATGCATCCTCAAGCAAACTTGGAGGGTTGAACCGGCCAAAGACACCTTTTGTTCCACAAGCGGCCCGGCGTCCTCCGGATGTGTCTAGTTGTTCCCCTTTTGTTCTTGTGTGTCAAGGGGCATCCGTAATCGGCGCGCAACCCTTGAAATTACGCTGCGGTTCGGCTAGTGGCCCGCGCATCCCGCAGATGGCGCCATCATACCGGTGCCGGCTCTAACAGGTCGGTTACAGGCGCCATCGAGGACTAACCGGAAGGAGAAAGACCATGGCGGCACCTGTCGTCACGATGCAGCAATTGCTCGAGGCTGGAGCACATTTCGGCCACCAGACCCACCGTTGGAACCCGCGCATGAAGCCGTATATCTTCGGCGACCGCAACGGCGTTCACATCATCGACCTGTCGCAGAGCGTGCCGCTGTTCGCGCGCGCCCTCGACTTCGTCAAGCAGACCACGGCCCGCGGCGGCAAGGTGCTGTTCGTCGGCACCAAGCGCCAGGCGCAGGACGCGGTTGCCGATGCGGCCCGCGCAAGTGGCCAGCACTTCGTCAACCATCGCTGGCTCGGCGGCATGCTGACCAACTGGAAGACCATCTCGAACTCGATCAAGCGCCTCAAGACCCTTGAAGAGCAATTGTCGGGCGACACTGCCGGCCTGACCAAGAAGGAAGTCCTGCAGCTGACCCGTGAGCGCGACAAGCTCGAGAAGAGCCTGGGCGGTATTCGCGACCTTGGCGGGCTTCCCGACGTGATGTTCGTGGTCGACACCAACAAGGAAGAGCTGGCGATCAAGGAAGCCAATGTCCTTGGCATCCCGGTCGTTGCGATCCTCGAATTCGAACTCGGATCCCAATGGCATTGCCTTCCCGGTTCCCGGGAACGACGATGCAAGCCGCGCCATTCGCCTCTATTGTGACGCGATTGCCAGCGCTGCGGGCCAGGGCAAGACCGGCGAAGCCGCTGCCAAAGGCCAGGATATCGGCGCGATGGCCGAGCCGCCGGTGGAAGCCGCTCTCGAGGCTTGATCCGAACGTGTCCCTGCCTCGGCAGGGACCGACCCCTTGATACTGGACCTCGATGATCATCGGGGAACGAGGAGAATTGAAATGGCTCAGATCACCGCATCTTCGGTGAAAGAACTGCGCGAGCGCACCGGCGCCGGCATGATGGATTGCAAGAAGGCGCTCGCCGAAAACAACGGCGACATGGAAGCCTCGATCGACTGGCTTCGTGCCAAGGGCCTGTCGGCTGCCGCCAAGAAGTCGGGCCGCACTGCGGCTGAAGGCCTTGTCGGCGCTGCTGTTGCCGGCACCAAGGGCGCGCTGGTCGAAGTGAATTCGGAAACCGACTTCGTCGCCAAGAACGAACAGTTCCAGGATTTCGTCCGCACCGTCACCGATATCGCGCTGGGCAACGGCGCCGACGTTGAGGCATTGAAGGGCGCGGCCTATCCGACCGGCGGCACCGTCGAGGAAAAGCTTACGGACAACATCGCAACGATCGGCGAGAACCAGTCGCTGCGCCGCGCTGCCTTGCTTGAGGTGAGCGAGGGTGCGGTAATCGCTTATGTCCACAACGCGGTTGCGCCGATGCTTGGAAAGATCGGCGTGCTGGTCGCGCTGGAAGGCAATGCCGATACCGACGCTATGACCGCGCTTGGAAAGCAGATCGCGATGCATATCGCGGCCGCCAACCCGCTGGCGCTCGACGCCGACGGGCTCGACGCCGACATGCTCCAGCGCGAGGGTGAGATCGCCAAGACCAAGGCAATGGAATCGGGCAAACCCGAAGCAATCGCCGAAAAGATGGTCGACGGCACGATCGCCAAGTTCAAGAAGGAAAATGCGCTGATGTCGCAGCTTTTTGTCATGGACAACAAGACCCCGATTGCCGAGGTCGTCGCCGCTGCTGCCAAGGACGCGGGCGGGTCGATTACCTTGAAAGCGTTCGAGCGCTTCCAGCTTGGTGAAGGCATCGAGAAGGAAGAAAGCGACTTCGCCGCCGAAGTCGCCGCTGCTGCCGGGACCAACAAGGCCGCGTAAAAACGGTATCCAGCCAGCTTTTGGTTGGCAAAAAGGCGGCTCTCGTCCTAGAGGCGGGGCCGCCTTTTTCTTTTGTGCCAAGCAACCGTAGGATCCGCCCGCCCATGACCGCCCAGCGCTTCCACCGTATCCTCCTCAAGCTGTCGGGCGAAGCGCTGATGGGCGATGGACAGTTCGGTATCGACCCGGCGACAGTCCAGCGCATGGCGCAGGAGGTCAAGGCCGCCAAGAACCAGGGACATGAAATCTGCCTGGTCATCGGCGGCGGAAACATATTTCGCGGAATGGCCGGGGCGGCGAGCGGAATGGACCGTGCGCAGGCCGATTATATGGGCATGCTCGCCACCGTGATGAACGCACTGGCGGTGCAAAACGCGCTCGAGCAACTGGGTGTCGAAACCCGAGTCCAGTCGGCGATCCGCATGGACAAGGTGTGTGAGCCGGTGATCCGCCGACGCGCCGAGCGTCACCTTGAAAAAGGACGAATTGTGATTTTCGCGGCCGGGGTCGGAAGCCCCTATTTCACTACTGACAGCGGGGCCGCGCTGCGCGCTGCGGAAATGAAATGCGATGCATTGTTCAAGGGAACCAGCGTCGACGGGGTCTACGACAGCGATCCCAAGACTAATAGCGATGCAACGCGCTTTGAAACAGTGACTTATCACGATGTGCTGGCAAAAGACCTCAAGGTCATGGATGCCAGCGCTGTCGCCTTGTGTCGCGACAATCACATTCCCATCGTCGTGTTCAACATCCGCGAGCCGGGCAACCTTGCCCGCGTGCTTGCCGGAGACGGGACCAAGACGATCGTTCAAGACGGAGAATAAGACATGGCCGATACCTTTGACTCAGCTGACCTCAAGCGCCGAATGCACGGCGCGGTGGAAGCGCTTCGCCATGACTTGGGAGGGCTTCGCACCGGGCGCGCATCGACCGCGCTGCTCGATCCGGTGCAGGTCGAAGTCTATGGCGCGAACATGCCGCTCAATCAGTTGGCCACGGTTTCGGTGCCCGAACCGCGCCTGATCTCGGTTCAGGTGTGGGACAAGTCGAACGTCGGCCCGGTCGAAAAGGCGATCCGTTCGGCCGGCCTTGGCCTTAACCCGATCGTCGATGGCCAGCTGATCCGACTGCCGATTCCCGACCTTACCGAAGAGCGCCGCAAGGAACTCGCCAAGTTGGTCGGCCAATATGCCGAAAAGGCCCGGGTCGCAGTCCGCAATGTCCGCCGCGATGGCATGGACATGCTCAAAACCGCCGAGAAAAAGGACGGAATGGGCGAAGATGAGCGCAAACGTCACGAGACGGAGGTGCAAAAGCTCACCGACGAGGCGATCAAGGATGTCGACGACACCGCGCATAACAAGGAACAGGAAATCCTCGGCAAGTGACGTCCCGCTCCAAGCCGTTCGTTCCGAGCGAAGTCCCGGGACCTGACCCGACTGCGCCCTATACGACCGGTAAGGAGAGCGCGGTTCCCCGCCACGTTGCCATCATCATGGATGGCAATGGCCGTTGGGCGGCGAAACGCAAATTGCCCCGGGTTGCCGGCCACCGCGCCGGGGCGGAGGCGGTTCGCAAGGCAATCCAGGCAGCCGCGGACCATGGGGTCGAAGCACTCACCCTCTACGCATTTTCTTCGGAAAACTGGCGACGCAGCGCGGAAGAGGTGTCCGACCTCAAGGCGCTGATGGCATTCTATCTCGAGCGTGAACTCAAGACGATCGAGAAAGAGGGGGTTCGTCTCCAGATTATCGGTGATCACACGGCCTTCGGGGCCGACCTCGCTGAACGACTCGACAAGGCGGTGGAGCGCACCAAGGAGAATCGGCGCCTGACACTTGTCATCGCGCTAAATTATGGCGCGCAGTCTGAAATCGCCGCCGCTGCTCGGGAATTGGCGCAGGAAGTCGCCGCCGGAACCCGCGATTTGGAAAGCATCAACGAGCAGGCGATTGCAGCAAAGCTCGATACCGCGCAGCTTCCCCCGCTCGACCTGCTTATACGCACATCCGGCGAGGTGCGCCTCAGCAACTTCCTTCTCTGGCAGGCGGCCTATGCCGAATTGATGTTCCTCGATTGCCTGTGGCCCGACTTTGATGAAGCGGCGTTCGCGAACGCGCTTTCCGACTTTGCAGCGCGCCAGCGCCGGTTTGGCGGACGATGAGCGAACTCACCCTAAGGACACTCACCGGACTTGCGCTGATCGCGCTGGCGCTCGGCGTGTCGTTCGTTGGCGGCAACCTGTTTGCCTTGTTCGTCGCGGCAGCGGCGACCGTCCTGTTTTATGAATGGACCAGGCTTACCAAGGGCTGGGGCCCGGTCTGGTACGTCGGCGGTTTCATCTACGCGCTGATCCCTGCGGTCGCATTGCTGTGGATCCGTGAGCGCGATGATTTGGGCCTGTACCTTCTGCTGTGGACGTTCGTCATTACCTGGTCGACCGACATCGGCGCCTATTTCGCCGGCCGCCGCTTTGGTAGGCGCAAGCTTGCACCCGCACTGTCGCCCAACAAGACCGTCGAAGGCCTGGTTGGCGGGGTGATTGCAGCAACCGTGATGGGCGGCGCGATGGTCTTCGCCACCGGGCTGGGCAGGCCGCTGTTATTTCTTGCGCCTTTGTTCGCGATTGCAGCACAGGCGGGGGACCTGTTCCAAAGCGGAATGAAACGCAGGGCAGGGGTCAAGGACAGCGGCAGGCTGCTTCCGGGCCATGGCGGAGTGTTCGATCGGATCGACGGATTGATCCCGGTCGCCGCGCTAACCGCATTGGCGCAGATCGCGGGGCTGACTTGAGTAAGACCGTAACGATCCTGGGCGCGACCGGGTCGGTCGGCACCTCGACCCTCGACCTTGTCGAACGCACGCCCGAACGTTTCGATGTTCAAGCCGTCACTGCCGGGACCAATGTCGCCGCCCTTGCCGCCATCGCTTTGCGGGTTGGGGCCAAGTTGGCGGTGGTCGCCGATGGCACCCGGCTGGACGATTTGACCAGCGCTCTGGACGGCAGCGATTGCCGCGCCGCGGCGGGCCCGGAGGCGCTGTGCGAAGCTGCAGTCATGGGCGAGCTGGTTATGGGCGCAATCGTCGGTTGTGCGGGCCTCAAACCGTGCATGGCTGCGGTCGACGCAGGCAGGACGCTGGCACTTGCCAACAAGGAAGCATTGGTGACGGCGGGCAAGCTGATGACCGATTCCGCCAGTCGCAACGGCGCCACCATCCTTCCGGTCGACAGTGAGCATAATGCAATCTTCCAAAGCCTTGCGGGAAGTCGCCTGGAAGATGTCGAACGGATCGTCCTGACCGCCAGCGGCGGCCCGTTTCGAACTGCCGACGCTGCGACGATTGCAGCGGCAACCCCGGCGCAAGCCGTGGCGCACCCGAATTGGTCGATGGGCGCAAAAATCTCGGTCGACAGCGCCACCATGATGAACAAGGGGCTTGAGCTTATTGAAGCGCATTACCTGTTCGGCCTGCCGCCCGAGCGGATCGCGATCCTGGTGCACCCGCAGTCGGTGATCCATTCGATGGTCGAATATCGCGATGGGTCGGTAATTGCCCAGCTGGGCTCTCCCGACATGCGCATTCCAATCGCCTATGCGCTAGCCTATCCCGAACGCATCGATACGCCAGCCGACCGGCTCGACCTGGCCGCAATCGGCAAGCTGGAGTTCGGCGTGCCGGACCTCGGCCGCTTCCCGGCGCTTCGGCTCGCGCGCTCCGCAATCGAAGAGGGCGGGGCAGCCCCAATCGTACTCAACGCCGTTAACGAAGTCGCCGTCGAGGCTTTCCTTGAAGGGAGGGTGCGTTTCCCCGATATAGCGGCGATCGTCGAGACAGCGCTGGACCGTTCTTCCCACGCGCCGCCAGCCTGTATCGACGAAGTCATTGCGATCGACCGGCGCACCCGCGCGGCGGCGACATCGCTGGTCGAGGAGCTTTGTCACCGATGATCGCCCAGCCTCCCGTTTGGCAGACCATCCTCGCGTTCATCGTCGCGCTTGGACCGCTCGTGTTCATTCACGAATTCGGCCATTATTATGTCGCCCGTCTGTTCGGGATTCCCGCGGAGACTTTCTCGATTGGTTTCGGCCGCGAGATTTTCGGGTGGAACGACAAGCGGGGCACTCGTTGGCGGGTATCGGTCCTGCCGCTTGGCGGATACGTCAAATTCGTCGGCGACATGAATCCGGCAAGCCAGCCATCCGATATTGACCACATACCGGAAAGTGAACGCGGCCGGCTGTTCCAACTTCGCCCGGTGTGGCAGCGATTCCTGGTCGTGCTTGCAGGGCCAGCGGCAAACTTCATCGCGGCAATCCTAATTTTCGCGGCATTTTTCACCTTCGCGGGATTCCCTTCGACCCCCAGCAAAGTCACTGAAATCCAGCAGGGAAGTGCAGCCGCTGCTGCAGGCCTGCAGCCCGGCGACCGCATCGTTTCGATCGCGGGCAAGGCTACGGCGCGCTTCGAAGACGTCCAAAAGATCGTCATGATCCGCCCCGGCGAAGCGGTCGATATGGTCGTGGATCGCAATTCGAAGACGCTGACCTTGCCGGTCACCCTCCATGCCGAAAACGTCGATGACGGGGTCGGCGGATCGAACCAGATCGGCCGACTGGGTGCAATCGCCACCGGCACGCAATTCGAGCGCCTGTCCGTGGTCCGCGCAATACCAGCGGCAATGGATTATTGCTGGTTCATCACATCGGCGACCGCCAAGGGGTTGTGGCAGATGATTACCGGCACGCGCAGCCCGCGTGAACTGGGCGGTCCGGTCAAAATCGCCAAGTTTGCCGGGCAGGTCGCGGAAATGGGGTGGCTGCAGTTCGTCCAGATGCTCGCTTTCTTCTCCATCAATCTCGGGTTCATCAACCTTTTGCCAGTCCCCATGCTCGATGGTGGACATCTCGCTTTCTATACGGTCGAAGCGATCCAGCGGCGACCGGTCAGCGCGCGGGCGATGGATTGGGCATTCCGCGGCGGGGTAGCGATCATCCTGATGCTTTTGCTCTTCACCACGGCCAATGATTTCGGGTTGCTCGACACGCTCGACAACTTGATTGGCTAGGGCGCATCGGGCAGGGCGTACATTCGATCGGCAGGAGGATTCGCAATTCCCTGCCAAGTGACTGAACTGACGACGTATAAAAAGGGCGGGGACGAGTGACTTCGACAAACATGAGCATCATTCGACGGTCCAGCGCGGCCCTCATGGCCGGCACAATTCTTGCCCCGCTTGCTGTGACCCCGGCGTTTGCCCAGACCGATCCGCTGGCGGTTGAAGCACCGCCCGCTGTGGCTGCCGCGGCTACGCCCACGGTCGCCGAACAGACGATTTCCACCATCACCGTCACCGGCAACCAGCGGTTGGAGCCGGCAACCATCCGCGCTTATGCAAACCTTCGTGTCGGCGAGACCTATACTGCCGCCAAGCTCGATCAGGCGTTGAAAGACCTGTACGCGACCCAGCTGTTTTCCGATGTCACGATCAGTGGCACCGACTCCGGGAATCTGATCATCGCGGTCAAGGAAAATCCGGTCATCAATCGCATCATCCTGGAGGGCAACAAGCGCCTCAAGGACGACAAGATTTCCCCTGAAATCAAGAGTTCGCCGCGCCAGATCTTTACCCGTTCCGCGGTTCGCGCCGATGTTGAGCGGATCCTCGAACTTTATCGCCGACAGGGCCGCTTTGCAGCGCAGGTCGAGCCCAAGATCGTCCAGCTGGACCAGAACCGCGTCGATGTGGTGTTCGAAATCACCGAGGGCGATCTTGCCAAGGTCCGAGCGATCAACATCATCGGCAATGACCATTTCGCCGACGGCAAATTGCGCAAGGAAATGTATACCAAGGAAGCCGGCGGTATCCTTGGCTTCCTGAAGTCGAACGACACCTATGATCCCGACCGCCTAGCGGCCGACCAGCAGAAGCTTCGGGCGTTCTACCTGACCAATGGATATGCCGATTTCCGCGTCGTTTCCGCCCTTGCCGAATTGACTCCCGATCGTCGCGACTTCGTGATCACCTATGTGATCGAGGAAGGTCCGCGTTACAAGTTCGGGACGATCGAGGCCGACAGCGCCTTGAAGGACCTTTCCAACGAGGCAATCCTTGCCAAGGTCGATGCCAATGTCCGGCAGGGGCAATGGTTCAACGCCAAGGCCGTCGAGGACACGGTCACCGACCTGGAAGAAGAAGCCGGCAACCTGGGCTATGCCTTTGCCGACATCGGTCCTTCCTACGACCGCGACGCCGACGCCAAGACGATGAACGTCACGTTCAAGGTTGGAAGCACGCCGCGCGTTTATATCGAACGGATCAATATCACCGGCAACACCACCACCCGCGACAAGGTGATACGCCGTGAATTCCGCTTGAACGAGGGTGACGCATTCAATGCGACCAAGCTCAAGCGCAGCCAGGACCGCATCCAGAGTTTGGGCTATTTCCAGGACCAGCTGGAAATCAAGCAGACCGAGGGTTCGGGCCCCGACCGCGTGGTCCTCGACCTTGCGGTCGAAGAGAAAGCGACCGGTCAGATTCAGCTGTCGGGTGGTTATTCCAGCCTTGAGCGTTTTGTCATCCAGTTGGCGCTCAGCCACAACAATTTCATGGGTAAGGGCCAGCAGCTCGACGCCTCGGTCAACTATTCCCGCTATTCCAAGTCGATCCAGCTGGGGTTCGTCGAACCCTATTTCCTCGACAAGCCGATCCTGCTTGGCGGACAGATTTTCCGCCGCGACCTCAGCTCGTTCAACTTTGTCGGCAATACCCGCGAGACGACCTACAAGCAGGTGTCGACCGGAGGCGCGCTGCGCCTGGGCTTCCCGTTGACCGAATATTGGAGCCTTGGCACGCGCTACAGCCTGATCCGCGACGACATCTCGCTCAACAAGAACACCTTCTTCACCAACGGTGTGTGCGACCCGCTCAAGGCCGGCACCTACCTGTGTAGTGAACTTGGTGGCAGGACCACCTCCTCGGTCGGTTACTCGCTGGTGTTCGACAATACCGACGGTATTCGCGCGACACGTGGCCAACGCCTGACGGTAAGCCAGGATTTCGCGGGTCTTGGCGGCGACGTGAAATACCTTCGCTCACGTGCAGACGCGACCAAGTACAAGGGATTGGGCAACGGTTTCATCGTTTCGGTCCATGCCGAAGGCGGCTATATCCACCCGTTGCAGAAATCGAACATTGCCGGGCGCGATCCAATCCGGATTACCGACCGCTTCTTCGGCGCCCAGCTACGCGGGTTCGACATTCGCGGCATTGGCCCGCGCGTCGAACGCACGCCGTATAATTCTGACGGGACCCTTGCCACCGACCAGTCACGGGTGGTCGATGCGCTTGGCGGCCGGGCTTATTACATGGGTCGTCTCGAGCTCGAGGTTCCCGCCGGTAGTGCGCTTCGTAGCGCCGGCATCCGGCCTTCCGCGTTCATCGACGTGGGCTCGTTGTGGGATCTTACCACCCCAGTACTCTCGAACGTCATCGCCACCTGCGTGCCGGTCCCGGCCAACACCACCGGCAAGGCGTTCCAGATCCTTCCCGGCGGAACCGTCAGTAGTTGCGGCGAGCCCTCGGGTGCGAACGGGTTCACTCGGATCCCGGGCTACAAGGAAGATTTCCTGGGTAACAGCCCACGGCCGCGACTTGCGATCGGCGTCGGCTTCAACTGGGTTTCGCCGTTCGGACCCATCCGCATCGATATTGCCAAGGCCCTGCTCAAGCAGAAGGGCGACGACACCAAATTGTTCAGCTTCAACGTAGGAACCTCATTCTGATGAAAAAGCTTCTTCTTACCGCCGCGCTCATGGGTAGCACGCTCTTGCCTGCGGCAGCTTCGGCCCAGGCACTTCCGGGCGCAGTGATCGCCGTCGTCGATCTCCAGCGCGTCACCAGCGAGTGCAATGCCTGCAAAACCGCGCAGGCAGCGCTCAAGAGCCAGGTCGCAACACTCCAGTCGCGCGAAAAGGATCTCGGCAGCCCGCTCCAGAGCGAAGCACAGTCGATCCAGGCCGCAATCGACGCGCTGAAGGGCGGAAACCCCGATGCCGCGCTCCAGAATCGAATCAAGGCGTTCCAGGCCAAGCAGCAGGCCGCGCAGAAAGAAATGCAGCAGCGCCAGCAGGAACTTGAGCGTAACCAGGCCTATATCCAGCAGCAGATCGGGACCAAGCTGGGCCCAATCTACGAGCAGGTGATGACCCAGCGCGGTGCGAACCTGATGGTCGAAGCCGGTTCGACCCTTGCGACCGCACGAAGCGTCGATGTCAGCAACGACGTGCTCGCCGCGCTCAACGCCTCCATGCCCACGCTTGCAACGACGGCGCCTGCCGCGGCCAAGTCCGACAGCCGCTAAGGCCCGCTAAGTGAGCGAAACGGACAAAAGCGCCGTCACCACCACCGCGATCGACATTCGCGGGGTGATGGCGGCGCTGCCCCATCGCTATCCAATGCTTTTGGTCGACCGCGTCGAACGGCTTGATCGCGACCTGTCGATCACCGCGATCAAGGCGGTGACCATCAACGAACAGTTCTTCCAGGGGCATTTCCCGGGCCGTCCGATCATGCCGGGCGTATTGATCGTCGAGGCGTTAGCTCAAGCTGCCGGCGTCCTTGCGGTAGAGAGCCTTGGCCTCGCCGGATCGGGCAAGCTGGTTTATTTCATGGCAATTGACGGAGCGAAGTTCCGCACACCGGTCGAGCCCGGCTGCCTTCTGACGCTCGATGTGGAATTCGTCCAGAAGCGGTCAAGCGTGTGCAAGTTCGCGGGGCGTGCCAGTGTCGATGGCAAGCTTGCCGCCGAAGCCAATTTCACCGCGATGATTGCGGATCCGCCCGCGGCCTGATCCGCCAGCCGCCATTGCCGGCAAATTCAATTCCAAACACGTCGCGCAATGCGCTCGAGCCCAGGACGGTGCCCGGTTCACCGTCGGCGATCAACGTGCCGCGATCAAACAGCAAAAGGCGGTCAAAGCGCGCCGCCAGCGCCAGGTCGTGGAGGGAAGCGATGACCGCCGCGCCCAGTGCGGCTTGCTCGTCGAGCAAATCTGCAATCTTTAGTGCCCAATAGGGGTCGAGGTTGGCGAACGGCTCATCGAGCAGCAGCAGGGAAGCTTGTCCCGCAATCGCTCGGGCCAGCAGTAAGCGAGTTCGCTCACCGGTTGAAAGACTATTGGAAGGGCGTTCGCTAAACTCTTCCAATTGCAAATTAATCAGCAAGTTTTGCACCTCGGTGCGCGAACCCGGCGGAAGCCCAAGCGCTACCAAGTCGTGCACCGGAATCGGCCACGGCATATCGCGGCTTGCGGGCATGAAGCCGATCAATCGGGCGCGCCGGGCGGGGGGTAAGGTGTCGAGGCAACCGCCGTGCACCCGTATTTCGCCGCCGGTTCGTTCGATTCCCGCAAGTGCGCGTAATAGGCTGGTTTTGCCGCTTCCATTTGGACCGATCACGCCCACGCGCTCCCCTGCATTCACGATAAGGTCTAGCGGCTCCAACCGGCCCGTGAAGGCCACGCTGTTGGCAACAAGCGCCGTCATGACGTCACTTTCTGGCGCATCGTCACTACTAGCCAAATAAACAGCGGCGTTCCAAGCACCGTGGTTAGGACCCCGATCGGGATCGTTCGTCCCGCCGGTGCCAGCCGCAGTGCAAGGTCAGCGGCAAGCACAAGGCTTGCCCCGATCAGGCCTGCCGGGACCATCGCACGCCCCGGGTGACCGCGGGTAATGCGCCGCGCGAGATAGGGGGCAATGAGGCCGATAAACCCCACCGCACCACAAACCGCGACGCAGCTCCCGATCGCGACTGACGACAATATGACCACTGACCGCCCGAGACGTCGTGGGTCAACGCCCAGCGATGCGCTGACGTCCTCACCCAGCGCCAGAAGGTCAAGGCTGCGTGTCCTGGCCACAAGGAATGCGCTGGCGAGACCTGCAGGAATGAGCGCCGCCGCAGCCTGCGGCAGGCTGCGATCCGCGAAATTGCCCATCAACCAGGAAAATGCGTCGTAGAAGGCGAACGGCGAGGGGGCGAGAGCAAGCGCGAGACTGGTAGCAGCGCCTGCCGCCATCGCCAGAGCAAGGCCGGCAAGAAGCAAGGTGGCGCGGTCGGCGGGGCGGCCCGCAAGGGCCAGCAGCAGTGCCAGCAAGATCAGAGCACCGGCAATACCGCAAGCGGCGATCCCCAGCGGGCTTGAAACGCCCAACCAATAGGCACCGATGACCGCGCCTAGCGCAGCGCCGCTGCTCGCACCGGTAATGTCCGGCGACGCAAGCGGATTGGCGAAATAGGCCTGAAGCGCGGCGCCGGTTATGCCAAGCACCGCGCCATAGCCAAGCGCTAAGAGCGTCCGGGGCAACCGAAGCTCGAGAAGGACCAGGCGCGCAGTTTCGGGGTCAGCGGCATGCAGGGCAGCCAGGTCCGACCACGGCAACAGAAGATGCGCCCCTGCCAGCAGGACGAGCGAAGAACCGAGAAAGACGAGCGCACGGTTCACTTCGGCCTTGCCCGCAAGCGCTCTATCTCACCGATCATCAGCGGACCCCCGCAAGTCCACGCTCGGCCGTCGACCTCGAAGGTCGAAGCTGCCGTCCGAGCGACCAGAGGATTGTCCCACCAGCCGGAGCCCAGCGAATATTGATTGGATCGATATTGGCTTTTAAGCAACACCTTGGGCGGATTTGTAACGAGCTCTTCATAGCTCAGGCGATTACCCGGCAAGCCGCGTTGCCTGAGCCCGGCAAGCCGCATCCAACGTGCGCCCAAGGCGTCGTGGGCCTGGCTGGATCCGCCGCTTCCAACAAGGACCGAGTCGACCGCGTGCTTGGGCATCGTCGCGCGAAGATAGTTGATCTTGTCGACATAGGCTCGCGCTCGCTTGGGATCGCCAAGCGCTGACGCCACTGTTTGTAAATTGGCGATGACGTCGTCGATGTCTGCGGGCTGGGGCAAGTCGATGACTTTGAGGTGAAGCCGTTTCGCGATTTCTCCCGAAATGCGGCCTTGCATCCCCATGGTGAGAACCAGGGTTGGCCGCTGCGTGATGACGTCGGCAATCGAGCCCCGGTTGACGCCAGCTTGCCGCGCGGCTTTCCACAGGGACGATTCCGCCGGGTCGCGTGCCAGGTAGGTCACGCTTGCGACTTCGCCCGGCCGCGCGAGAAGGAGTAGATATTCGTCGCTGCACAAATTGAGTGACGCCACCCGCGCACTGGCCGCCGCGCTAAGGGCGAACGACAAGACCGGCATGCCAACCCCTTCCTTCGCTGCGATAACCGACAAGATCCTGAGCCTTGCTGCCTAGCGCGTTGCTGACCCGCACGAATACGTCGAGTTTCGGGGTTAAAGCGTAGCCCAGCCTGGCGCTTGCCAATGCGTAGGGCGCCAAGGCGACGATGTCATAAGGAAAGCTGTCGCGCCGGTCGCGATGTCGGCCAGTATAGGCAAGCGCGGCCCCATAGCTGAAGCGGCCAGACTTGCCGTCGGCCATGATCGCGCCACTGATCTTGGGGCGGCGCAGCTCAACTTCGAACCCACCTCCGACCGATGGCTGGCGCGCGTCCAGTAACGAAGCATTGCCGCCGAGCCGCAGGCGTGGGGAAAAGACGTAGGCCAGTTCGGCCTCAACCCCCCGGCGGCGACTTTTATTAACCGCGTTGACGGTTGTGGAGGTGAAGGTCGAAGCGTTGAACACATCGACGATTTCATCGCGAAGCGTCTGCGCATAGCCGGTCAGCGAAGCCGCCCAGCGCCCCCGTACATGGCGAAGCGAGACTTCGCCCCCAAGCGAAGTTTCCGGCTTGAGGTCCTTGTTGCCGACGAAACTGCCGGGAAAGAACCCGTAAAGGTCAAAGAAGGTTGGCTGGGCCATGCCGGTGGCAAATGAGCCGGCCAAGTCCCATTCCTTGCCCAGGGCGAGAATTGCGCCTGCCCGGAGGGACGTGGAATCCTTGAACCGGTTGAACCTATCGTGGCGCACCGCAAGGTCGGTGATCAAGCGTTCCGGCCTTCCTCTTCCACTCAACGGTGGCGCCCCAGTGATTGCGGCTCTGATCCTGGTTCGAAAAGCCGCCGTAGGCCCGATCGCGGGAGGAAAAGGTCTCGCGGTCGCGCTCGATCGCGGCGATCACCGTGTCAGCCAGGGTTGGCCGCCACGCCAGTTGGCCGGAAACTGAGGAGCGGTTACCGCTTGTGCGATTGATCTGCGCCTGGTCGAGGTAATTGCGGTTGGTCGAGCCAAGCAAATCCGCGGACACGGTTGCGCGCAGGCGATCTTCGGCCCCACCGAACTCGGCCCACAATCGTCCGGCAGCAAGCCGCTCCTTGCCATTGTCCAGCGTATCGGCGCGCTCGAATGTCACCGGGTCATAGCCGTCGAACTGGGTGCGCCCGGCCAGAGCGAAGCCAGAGCCCCCAATCGTCGTCGATCCGATCCGGTAGGTTGCCCGAATGCGCCCGCCGATGTTTCGGTAGCCATCCCGGTCGCCCGGACCGGCAATAGCGTTGATGCCATCGGCCCGCTGGATTGCCCCGGCGGCGGAAATCTGAAGACCGCCGTCTTCGATTCCGCCTGACAAGCGGGCGCGGCGGTTGCCGAAACTTCCCCCCTCGAGCAGGCCGCCCACACCCGTGCCCGAGCCGCCATCGATCGCGACCACGCCGCCCAATGCATCGGCGCCCCACAGCGCCGATTGAGGGCCGCGCACCACTTCAATGCGGTCGGCAAGATCAGCATTCAACAATTCGAAGCGCGGAAGGTCTCCCGAAGCAGGATCGTTGGCACGGATACCATCGATGAACAGCAAGGTGTGATTGGCCTCAGAACCGCGAATGCGCACGTCGGTCAGCGAACCCGCCGGGCCGGACACCGCGACTGCCGCGCTGGGGGTGAGACGGATCAACTGTTCGGTAAGCGGCACGCCAAGTCGTTCGATTAACTGGGAGTCGATGACGGTAACCGAAGCGGGCGTTTCAGCCTCGCTCGAGGCCACCCTTGAAGCGGTAACGACGATCGTGTCCTGCGGTAAAAAGTCTATAGCCAATTCAAAGTCCTCCATGACGTACTTCACGTCGTCACAGAGGGCAGGCGAGCCTGCTCACGTCCCGCGGCTGGTCCCGGCCAACGGAAACGGACGACCGACCAGGGCGAGTGTCTGGCTTGGAAAAATGGGCTTGCTCCCTTTTTCCTTACAGTTGCGGGCACAGCGCCGGTTCGGCCGGCTTCCTGCTTATTCGATGGCCTTGGCCAACGAACCCTGATCGTCTGGAAAGGCTATGGTGCAGTGCAAAAGCTTGTCAAGCACGGTGCCTTATGCCAAGGGGCGCGTCGCACTTGCGTTGCTGGTCGGTAACCAGCGGCAAACCCAAGGAAAAGACGATGAAAAAGGGTATCCACCCCGACTATCACATGATCAACGTCGAGATGACCGACGGCACCAAGTTCCAGCTCCGTTCGACCTGGGGCGCGGAAGGTGACACGCTCCACCTCGATATCGATCCCAAGGTTCACCCGGCATGGACCGGCGGCTCCCGCCAGCTCCAGGACGGCGGTCGCGTTGCGCAATTCAACAAGCGCTTCGGTGGCCTCTCGCTCGGCAAGAAGTAGAATTCACCGCGATGGTGGACGTGCAACGCTCGGCTCCTACGCTGGAGACCGGGCGTTTGCATTTGCGCGCCTGGCGGCGCGAGGATTTTGAGCCCTATTTCGCGATCCTCCAGGAAGAGGCGGTCTATCGTCACTTCGGCCCAAGCCCGATGGGGCAGGAGGAATGCTGGCGGCGCCTTAGCGCCTCGGTTGGAAGCTGGGATCCTTCGCGGCTTTGGCGGCTGGGCGGTAGTCACCAAGGAAGATGGGCAATTGGTCGGCAATGTCGCCTTGTTCAACAGCTGGCGCGACCTTGAACCGCAATTCGGCGATGAGCCGGAAATGGGCTGGATTTTCGCGACCAGGTCACACGGCAAGGGGATTGCTTCCGAGGCGTGTCGCGCGGCACTCGATTGGGCCGATTCCAAGCTTCAGCCAGTGCCAATCTGGGCAATCATCTCGCCCGAGAACCACCCTTCGATCCGGCTAGCTGAGAAACTCGGCTTCATCGACCAGGGACTTAGTCGCTATCATGATGAGGACATCATCGTCCTACAGCGCGCTGCATTGGCCTGAGCTTACCAACCGCCGCCTCCGCCGCCACCGCCGCCACCGCCTGAAAATCCGCCACCACCCGAGCCGCTTGAGCTTCCGGGAGCAGTGGAGGCCGAGCTGATCGAGTTGGACAAGGACGATCCCAGCGAATTGACGAATCCGCCGGTGTCGGTCCACGGATCGCCGGGTCCGGAATACCAGGAAAAGGCCGTTCCACCCTGAGCTGCGGCCGACGCCGCCGCAAGCTGTGCAGCGAACCGGTTTGCCCAGCGATTTTCCACCCCCAATGCGATTGCGTAGGGCAGATAGCGCTCGAACAACGTCAGGCTATCCTTGGGCGCCTGCATCCGGTCCAGCCGCTCCTTCTCGGTGATCGACAGATATTGCTTGAACCCCGCGATCCGGTCCAGCAGGGCGCGGCCCTCCTTGGTCGGGGCGCTGATCCAGATTAATGCCGAAAGCACCAGCGGAAGCCCGGCAAGCGCCACCAGCGCGGGAACAAACCGCCCCGTCGATAGCGCCAGCGGGACTGCCGAGATCGCGAAAAATCCGCCAACGATAACGGCGAGGAAGGCGAGGCCCTTGAGGACCAAGGCGAGGCCGCCATGTTCGTCCTGTACAGCCTTCCACAACAAGGCCGCGACCGTGAACATCCCAACCGGAATCAATAACCATGGGCCGGTGATCGCGCCCTCGGCGAGCAGAATCGCGAGCGCGGTCACGTAAGCGCCGATCATCCACACCACGACCCCAAAGCCGATCCATTCATAATTTCGCTTGAACGCCTTGCCTTCATACTGCTCGGCATATTCGTCCGCGAGGATCGACCTGGCACTGGAAAAGGTCGCGTGGTTCGAGTTGTCCATCGTCAGGGTTTCACCCGGGGCGACAAGCCGGCGGATCGCGCGGGATTCCGGTCCGTCGAGCGGGATGGCGTCGGCCCGGGCAGTCCCGACGATCGACTTTTCACGGGAAAGCCCGAGATATTTGCTCTCTTCGACCAGGCGGACGTGACCCTTGACCCCGGCCTCGACCAACGCTGCGGCAAAGGCGCGGTTGTCGAACGACTGCTCCTGGACATAGCGCATCGCCGCCGGCGACATGCGGTCGGGCGGGGCGAACAGGGGGACGATGGTCCCCGGCTTTGGGTCGCGCCCGGCACGCCGGTAGGCGGTGAGGAGGAACAACAGCACCGCGCCAATGGACCCAAAAGCGGCAAGCATCGGCAACATGTCGAGCACCCACCAGATGGCGCGCTGGGAACTGCTGGGTTCAGCGACGACCCCCTTGGGAAAAGCCGCTGCGATGGTCAGCCCTTCATAGGGCGCAAGCGGGGCCGTAGTGGCAAAGGCGATCCGGCCCGGCTCGTCACTCGTGACGCGCGCGGCGCTGCCTTTCTCACCCTGGCGGCCGGTATAGGCACTCGGCCGGCTGAAACTGGCAGGCCGGGGCAGGGTGATGCTCGCGCTGGCTTCCTCGATTGGAAAGCCCCAGCCATTACCGGTGACGTTCCAATAAAGTTCGTCATAATTCTCGAAGAATCCAAGCTCGCGGGTCACTCGATAGCGGATCACGAAATCGTGAATGCCGGTCGCTAGCATATTGTCTGCGCTGCCCAGGCGAATGCGCACACCATTGCTTTTGTCGGTCACCTTCGCTTCGACCGGGCCGCCATCCAGCGTCGCCCCGTCAAAGGTGAAGCCGACTTTCATTTTCCCGCCATTGGGAATCGCATATTTGGTCGGGAAGTCGCGATAGATTCCGCGCCGGATCTCTAAGCCCTCGGAATTGACCCGGATATGTTCGGCAACCTCTAGCGAGCCGTCGGTTTTGACCGCGATATCGCTGTGGAATTTGACGATTCGTTCAGCCGCCGGGGCAGGGCTCGCCGAAGCCGCTGCAACCGCGAGCGCTGCGACGAGAAGCGCACGAAGACGGGAGAGCATTAGGCCCCGAACGAGACCTTGGGCGCCGACTGGATCGCCGGATCCTGGTCTTCGTAATAGGTTTCCTCGGTGAACCCCATCGGCTGTGCAATCATCGCCGAAGGGAAGCTTTGAACCGCAGTATTGAGGTCGCGGACCGTGGCGTTGTAATAGCGCCGGGCCGACTGAAGCTCACCCTCTATGTCCGAGAGTTGGCGCTGGAGATCCAGGAAATTGGTATTGGCCTTGAGCTCGGGATAATCTTCCGCGACCGCGAGCAAGCGACCAATCATCCCGGTCATTGCGGCATCGGCGGCTGCAGTCTTTTCGACTGAGTTGCCGGACCCCACCTGGCGGCGCATTTCGGTCACCTTGGCAAGGGTATCGCTTTCATGCTTCGAATAGCCCTGAACCGTCTCGACCAGGTTGGGGATCAGGTCGGCGCGGCGGCGAAGCTGGACCGTAATTCCGCTAAATGCCTCCTTGGCCAGCGCGCGCAGGCGCACCAACCGGTTGTATAGGCCGATGATCCCAAGCGCGATCGCGGCGAAAATCGCCAGCAGGACAATCAGAAAAAGCAGCATTGATAACCCCCGGGGCAGGAAAACATCCCGTCATCCTAGCGTTGCTGCGCAGCCCGACAACTAGAAAGCGGCAATCCCGGTGATTGCCCGGCCCATGATCAACGCGTGGACGTCGTGCGTTCCTTCGTATGTGTTGACCGTTTCAAGGTTTGCAGCGTGGCGCATGACGTGGAATTCGGCGGAAATGCCGTTGCCGCCGTGCATATCGCGCGCGATCCGGGCGATATCGAGCGCCTTACCGCAATTGTTGCGCTTGATGAGGCTGATGGTCTCCGGGATCAGTTCACCCGCTTCCAACCGGCGCCCGACGCGAAGAGCGGCCTGAAGGCCAAGCGTAATGTCGGTGACCATATTGGTCAGCTTGAGCTGGACCAGCTGCGTCGCGGCAAGCGGCCGACCGAATTGCTTGCGGTCGAGCGTATACTGGCGCGCTGCGGCATAGCAGGCCTCGGCAGCGCCCATCGCGCCCCAGCCAATCCCGTAGCGAGCACGGTTGAGGCAGCCGAACGGACCCTTCAATCCCTCGACATTCGGAAGGAGTGCATCCTCACCGACGTCGACGTCGTCCATCACGATTTCACCCGTGATCGAGGCCCGAAGTGAAAGCTTTTCCCGGATCTTGGGCGCACTTAGGCCCTTGATGCCTTTTTCCAGCACGAAACCGCGAATCTTGCCGTCGTGCGCGTCCGACTTGGCCCACACGACAAAGACGTCGGCGATCGGCGAGTTGGTGATCCACATCTTGGACCCCTTGAGGCGATAGCCGCCGTCGATCTTTTGCGCGCGGGTGCGCATCGAACCGGGGTCCGAACCGGCGTCGGGTTCGGTAAGTCCAAAGCAGCCGACCCATTCCCCGCTAGCAAGTTTGGGCAGGTATTTCTTTTTCTGCTCTTCGGTTCCGTATGCGTTGATCGGATGCATGACGAGCGAAGACTGAACCGAACATGCCGAGCGATAGCCGCTGTCGACGCGCTCCACTGCGCGGGCAATTAGGCCATAACTGACATAGCCAAGGCCCGCTCCGCCATATTCTGGCGACACCGTGGCGCCGAGCAATCCGAGCTGCCCCATCTCACTCATGATCTCACGGTCGAAGCGCTCGTCCAGATAGGCGCTGGTCACCCGGGGCAGGAGGTTATCCTGCGCATAAGCTTCCGCCGTGTCGCGCACCATGCGCTCCTCGTCCGTCAGCTGCGAATTGAGATCGAACGGGTCCTGCCAGTCGAATGGCAGGATCTTGGGCTCACCCACGGCGGTCTTCCTCTAGTGAAAATAGGTAGCGCGGCCTCTAGCGCGCATGCGCGCCGCTCGCCACCTTTTTGCGCCTGAGGCCTAACCCCCGAAGCTGTGCTTGAGGGTCAGCTGGACCATCCGCTGGCTGTTGCGCTGCCGGAATTCGTCGATTCCCGGATCAGGGTTGGTGCGGTTGGGGAAGTAAAAGGTGCGCGACACGGTACCCGGCGTCTCGAGCAGATTGTCGACCAGGAGGTTGAGCGAGGTCGATTTACTGACCCGATATTCCACGAAGGCCCAGGCAAAAGGCTTCCCGTTGCGCATCTGGTCGATCGTATCGGTGCGGAAATTGTAAAAGACGTCGCGATCGGTGACGGTGAACCCATAAGCCCATTTGTCGGCGTCGCGCCTGACTTCGGCAGTCCAGTCCCAGGCCGGGAAATAATTGCTCCAGCGGCGCTGTTCGTCCCAGATTGGGTCCTTGACCCGTGTCTTTTGAACGCGAGCGGTCACGTTGGCGCGAAGGCCTTTCCAGACCATGTCCAGCGGCGTGTCGAGCGTGATGTCGGCAAACCAACGACGTCCGGTGCCAAGATTGCCGGGCGCATCAAAACCATTGCCGAACTGGTCGAACACCAGCACCCGGTCCTGAAGCTTACTGACGAGGTCGTGGCCGATTTCAAGCCGGAATTTGCCTGTCTTGAGAACGGGATGCTCGACCACGCCGCGCATCTCCCAGGTTCGCTGTGGCTCCAGGTTGGCGTTGCCGCCATTGACCCTGTCGGTCGAAAGGTCGGCAGCACTGACAAAATCGTAGAAGTCGAGCTGGGCGACTGTGCGCCGGACGATACCTTGGACGTGCCAGCCATTGCCCGCTTGCCAGTCAAGAGTCAGGCTCGGTTTCCAGAATTTGAGCGAGCGGTCGGCAATCGCGTCACCGCGAACTTTCAACTTCGAGGCCTCGTAACGCATTCCGAAATCGGCGCGCAGGTTGTCGGTCACTGCACGACCGGCATTAACGAACGCTTCGCCGCGGATCTCACTCACGGTCGCGTCTTCCAGCGGAAGGTTGATCCGCACCCGGTTGCCATCCTCATCAAACTGGAAAAGGTCGAGGGCATAGTCGAGCTTGTTGGTTGCAACCTCGGCGCCGGCCTCGAAATTGAACCCGAACAGATTGTCCTTCGACCAGCTCAGCTTACCCACCGATTCGGTCAGCGTGGACGCGGTGTCCTGCACATAGCCGCCAAGCAGGGGTGAACCGCCAAGGCCGCGCGCAAGATAATCGTCGAAGGTCGTGCGCTTCTTGTGGTTGGTCAGGCCAACCAACTTGATAACTCCGCCGCCCAGGGGCCTGCTGATGTCCCCCCCGGCTTCAAGCGCGGTGGTCTCATAATGCTGGTGCAGCGCATCGTCGCGCTCAGGTTGGCCGACCGGAATGACGTGGTTGGCCTGCCTCAGCCAGAAGTCGCTGGGCGCGTAACGCAGGTTCACGTGCGCCGATTTACCAGCCCCTTGCTCAAGCGCCCAATTGCCAGCGACATAGGGATCATGGGGAATGATGAAATTATACTTCTTGCGGTATTGGACAAGGTCCCCGCTGTCGGGGTCGGTAAGCCGGTCGAAACCCTTTTCGAACAATTCGGTGCGGCCGCTTCCTGCCGACAGGCTGAAGGTCGACTTGCCCTTGGAAAACTGGACGGAGCCCGTGGCATTGGGCTGGACCTTGCCGTTGATCGTGAAATAGCGCGCATCGATGCTGACGTTACCGGCCAGTCCACCGCCAGCCTGGAGGATCAGGTTGGCGACCTGGCTCTTGCCGGCGAATTCCGCCCCAAACACGTCACCCGCCGAAACATCGACTCGGACGACGCGGCTAGCCGGGATCTTGGCAAGCGTCTGGCTTAAGGTTTCCGCCTTGCTGCTTGGCCGTTGTCCGTCGATCAGCACATTTCCGGCAGTGCCAGAAAACCCGCGCAGGTCACTGTTGCCCTGATCGAGGCTGAACCCGGGAATGCGGTTGACGATGTCGAGCGCGGTACGTGGCGCATATTGGGAGAAATATGCGGCGTCATAGCTGTTCGACCGGCTGGGCGCGGTGGCGGCGGGAGTTGCATCATCGCCGGCTTGGGGACCTTGAGCGATGGCAGGAGATGAAAGTGCCGCGAGCGCAGACGTGCCGGCCAATAACAAGGCGCGCATTTCCAAATCCCCTTTTTTCTTTCGACGAATTGATGCCTGCTGGATGAAATCTCCGGCAATTCGGGGACAGGCGCATTCGACGAGCGGACCCCGGCGCCGACCAACGACGGTGCAATTCGATAAACCGTCGAATTGGATAGAGGAATGGCGGAGAGGGTGGGATTCGAACCCACGGTACGGTTGCCCGCACGGCGGTTTTCAAGACCGCTGCCTTAAACCACTCGGCCACCTCTCCGGCGACAAGGCAAGTGCGCTATCGCTCCGCTTGCCATCGCGTGCAAGAGGGGAAGAATGAACTCGCCCGCTTCCCGTGCATTAAGGGTTCATGCAGCCTCTGGTGGATTAGGCTGGGGGCGATAGGGAGTAATCGGTGGGTTCTTGGTATTTTGCGACGATTTTCAGTTCGATCCTTGGGTCTTGGCTAGGAGGGTCGGTACCGCAGCCAATGCGCGTTCCTTCGTCCCCCGCACCCGTCGCAAGCGCCCTTGCACCAGCGCCTCCACTTGCCATGAGCGCTGCATTGAGTGCCGCGCAGGCACCGAGCAACGAGGCGCAAGTATGGGCTACGTACAAGACCCGCCTGGCGATCCTGTCGCGCAATGCCGGGGTCAATCCGCAAACGGTCGCCACTTATGTCCCGGGGCTTGAGATCAACCGCGCGGTAATCCGCCTCGAGGCCAATGAGCCTGGCGGTCCGTCGGACTATAGCGGAGACGATTTCAAGTCGATGCGCCCCTATCTCAATCGCCATGTGTCACCGGACCTTATCCGCCGGGGCCAGGCCAATTTTCGTGAGCATTACAATCAGCTTCGAGCGTTCGAAGCGCAGACCGGGGTGGACCCGTTCGTCACGATGGCGATCTGGGGGCATGAGACCAGCTATGGCCGCTACACCGGTTCGACCGATCTTTTGGAAGCGCTTGCAAGCCTCGGCTATTATGGCCGTCGCCGCGATTTCTTCGAAAGCGAATTCATTTCCGCGCTCAAGCTGATCGACCAGGGCGTTCCCCGCTGGCGCCTGAAGGGCAGCTGGGCGGGGGCTACGGGTTATCCGCAATTCATGCCTTCCGTCGCCTTGCGTTTGCGCGCCGACGGGGACGGGGACGGCTATGCCGATATCTGGGAGAACGAGCTGGACGGGCTGGCATCGATCGCCAAGTACCTGCGCGATGCTGGCTGGAAGCCGGGTCTTGGCTGGGGCGTGGAAGTGCGGGTTCCAGCCAGCCTTAATCGCCAGGCAATCCGTTCGACCGTGACGCCCAAGCGCTGTCCGGCGGTATTCCGCCGCCATAGCCGTTGGTTGACAGTTGCGGAGTGGCGCTCGCTTGGCGTGGTTCCCACCGGACGCACGTTGCCGGACACCGAATATGCGATCCTCCTTGAGCCCGAGGGCAAGAGCGCCAACGGTTACCTGCTGACCCAGAATTACCGCGCAATTCTCGACTATAATTGCTCCAATTATTACGCGATGTCGGTCGGCATTCTGGCGGACCGCATCGCGCGGCGGTAGAAGCGCGACGAAAGCATCCAACGCCACGTCAGGAGTCGTTCTTGTTCCAGCCCCGCCATGCCCTTGCCACCGTCGCTTTGGCAGCCCTTGTTGCCGTTCCTATTTCCGCGGCGGCACCGACCGTCGAAACACCGGCCAATGTCGCTTACCTGATCGACCTTAGTTCGGGTGCGGTGCTGCTCGACAAGAATGCCGATCTCAAGATGCCGCCAGCTTCGATGGCCAAGATGATGACCACCGACGTCGCCTTCGAATTGA
This sequence comes from uncultured Alphaproteobacteria bacterium, assembly GCA_963703115.1. GTDB lineage: Bacteria > Pseudomonadota > Alphaproteobacteria > Sphingomonadales > Sphingomonadaceae > Sphingomicrobium. The sequence continues at coordinate 1,133,773 of OY969788.1, read as the reverse complement.
TCGACCGCGGCGACCTCAAGCTCGACAAGATGTGCACCGTGCGGCCCGAAACATGGCGCAGGTGGCACGGCCCCCAGGCTGGCTCGACGATGTTCCTGTCGCCCAATGAGCAGGTCAGCGTCGAAAACCTTCTCCACGGGATCATCACCTTGTCGGGGAATGACGCATCGGTGGTATTGGCCGAATGTATTGCCGGGACCGAGCCGGCCTTCGTCAACCAGATGAACCAATTTGCCCAACAGCTTGGCCTGACCGGAAGTCATTTCGGCAATTCGAACGGCTGGCCGGACGAGGGCGTGACCTATGTCACCGCGCGCGACCTTGCCACTTTGGCCCGTGCCGAAATTGAGCAGCACCCCAAATTGTACAAGAAGTTCTACGGCCAGCGCGATTTCACGTGGGGCAAAACCCTCGGTTCCGGGCAGGCGATTACCCAGTCGAACCGCAACCCGCTGTTGGGCCGCGTGGCGGGCGCCGATGGACTGAAGACGGGCCACACCGAAGAAGCGGGCTACGGATTTACCGGCTCGGCCGAGCAGAACGGCCGCCGGCTGATCCTGGTGGTCGCGGGCCTCAGCAGTTTCAATCAGCGGGTCGAGGAATCGGTCCGGCTGATGGAGTGGGGGTTCAATGCCTGGACGACCAAACCGCTCTACCAGGCCGGGACAAAAGTCGGGACCGCGGATGTCCAGCTGGGTTCGTCCAGCAGTATCGACCTCATTGCGCCGCGCGATATCGCGGTGACCCTTCCCGCCGGGCTGGCGGGCGGCGCAACCAAGACATCAGTGCGGTATCTGGGTCCGATCAAGGCGCCGATCGCCAAGGGCCAGCACGTTGCCGATCTGGTGATCTACACCAACGACACGACGCCCCAGATCGTGCCACTGTCGGCGGGAGAGGATGTCAGTGAGGCTGGATTCTTCACCCGCGCATGGCTCGGCTTCAAGCAATTGCTTGGAATGGCCTGACCTGCCATCACCCCGGGCATGACGATGCGGGGACGGTTCATCACCCTGGAAGGCGGGGAAGGGGCGGGAAAGTCGACCCAGGTAAGGGCGCTCGCCGATGCCCTTTCGGAACGCGGGATCGACGTGCTTGTCACGCGTGAGCCGGGCGGCAGTCCGGGTGCCGAGAAAATCCGCGATTTGTTACTGACCGGCCCGGATGATCGCTGGAGCCCGCGCGCCGAATCGCTGCTGTTCGCGGCCGCGCGCGCCGACCATGTCGATAAGTCCATTCGTCCGGCAATCGAGACCGGGCGGTGGGTCCTGTGTGATCGCTTCCTCGACAGTTCCGTTGCTTATCAGGGCGGTGCTGGCGGGCTTGGCCACGAAGAGGTACGCGCGCTCAGCGAGTTCGCGTGCGACGGGCTGTTTCCCGACCGAACCTTGGTGCTTGCACTTGCCAGCGGCGGCAAGCGTGCCCGCGAACGCGACAATGAAACCAGCGACCGGATTGGCGGCCGCCCGGAGGCCTATCACCAGAAAGTCGACCTCGCCTTTCGCCAACTCGCCCTGGAAGAGCCGGGACGTGTGCGGATCATCGACGCCTCCGGCAGCGTCGAAGAGGTAACCCAACGACTGATCGGCGAACTCGCCGACTTCCTGCCGTGAAGGTGCTTGGCCAGGATCGCGCGGTCGATCGCTTCTCCTCGGCCTGGACCTCGCGCCGGGTCCACCATGCTTGGCTGCTTGCTGGGCCCAAGGGGGTCGGCAAGGCAACTTTTGCGCTTGCCGCCGCCCGGCGGGTGCTTGCCGAATCAGCAGGTCCGCCGTTTGCGCTTGCCGACCTTGAAAGTCCTGACGAACATCCCATCGTCCGGCTAATCGAAGCCGGTAGTCATCCCGACATGCGAATGCTTAGCCGATTGGAAAGGACCAAGGGCGAGGGACTGGCGCGCGACATCACGATCGACCAGGTCCGTGCGCTGGGCGAATTCATGAGCATGGCGCCGGCAATGTCCGACCGCCGGGTCGTTGTCATCGACGCGATGGATGACTTGAATGTCGCGGCCTCCAACGGCCTGCTCAAGATGCTCGAAGAACCACCGGCGGGAACCATTTTTTTCCTCGTCAGCCACGCGCCTGGGAAATTGCTGCCGACCATCCGCTCGCGCTGTCGCCGCCTGGACTTCAAGCCGCTGGCGGGTGACGTCATGGCGTCAATCCTTGCCTCTCGGAAGCCGGATCTTGCCGAGCACCAGCGGAGACGAATCGCGACCATCGCGGCTGGATCGGCGGGACGGGCGCTGGGCATTGCCGACCTTGGCCTTGACCAGCTTGAGGACCAGGCACTCCAGATCCTGCGCAAGGGCGATTCGACAAACGCGTTGCGCAGCGACCTTTCGCGCGAGCTTGCGAAGAAGGCGTCGGCAGAGCGCTATGCCGCCTTCCTCGACCTGGTTCCAACGTTGATCGCGCGCGAAGCCCGTAGTGCAAGCGGTATGCGGCGGCAGCGTGCGCTGGACAGCTATGCCTTGGCGCGAAGCTTGGCGACCATGGCGCCACGCTTGTCGCTCGACCCCGGCTCGACCGTCTTCCGGATGGGCACCTTCCTTGCCGCGGTCGCCGACCGGCCTTCCTTGAAGCGTTGAGCAAGCGCGGCTAGGGCGCTCAACGATATGGCCGAGCCCTTCTACCTCACCACCGCAATTTCCTACCCCAATGGCGCGCCGCACATCGGCCACGCCTATGAAGCAATCGCAGCGGATGTCATTGCCCGCTTCCGCCGCGCCCAGGGGATGGATGTCCGGTTCCAGACTGGGACCGACGAACATGGCCTGAAAATGGCCCAAGCAGCCCGCGCGGCGGGGCAGGATCAACGAGACTATGCAGAACATATGTCTCTTTTGTTCAAACAGATGTGCGATGGTCTTAATGTTTCATATGACCGGTTCATAAGAACGTCGGAGGAAGATCACCACGCTGCAAGCAAGGCGATCTGGAATGCGATGGCGGCCAAGGGAGATCTTTACCTCGACGTCTATGAAGGCTGGTACTCGGTCCGCGACGAGGCGTTCTACGAGGAAAACGAGCTGGTCGACGGGGAAGGGGGCGTAAAATTGTCGCCCAATGGTGCGCCGGTCGAATGGACCAAGGAGGAAAGCTGGTTTTTTGCCCTGAGTAAATATCAGGAGCCGCTGCTTGAGCTCTACCGAACCAACCCCGAGTTCATCCAGCCCGACAGCCGCAGGAATGAAGTGGTGCGCTTTGTCGAGGGGGGATTGCGCGATCTCAGCGTGTCGCGCACCAGCTTCGACTGGGGCGTCCCGGTTCCCGGCAGCGACAATCACGTCATGTACGTGTGGCTTGACGCGCTGACCAATTATATCACGGGGGTGGGGTATCCCGACGGAGGCGAGTTGTGGGACCGCTATTGGCCCGCGGCGTTGCACCTGATCGGCAAGGACGTGGTTCGGTTTCATACCGTTTATTGGCCCGCGTTCCTGATGAGCGCGCAGATTGCGCTTCCCAAGCAGGTGTTTGGCCACGGCTTTTTGCTCAGCCGAGGCGAAAAGATGTCGAAGAGCGTTGGCAATGTCGTCGATCCAATGGTGCTTGCCAATCGCTTCGGGGTGGATGCGCTACGCTATTTCCTGATGCGCGAAGTCACGTTCGGCCAGGACGGCAGCTATAGCGCCGAGGCGATTGTCACCCGTGCCAATGCCGAACTCGCCAACAGCTTTGGAAACCTCGCGCAGCGCAGCTTGTCGATGGTGTTCAAGAACCTCGATGGAATCATTCCGGCACCTGGCACCAGCGAGGAAGACACCGCACTGCTCGAAACAGTGTCGCATGCGTGCGAGAAGGAATTGCCGCAAGCCTTTGACGCTTACGCCTTTTCACACGGCATCGAAGCCTGGATGAAGGCGGTGTTCGCGTGCAACGCCTTTGTCGATGCGATGGCGCCCTGGGCGCTGCGCAAGACTGATCCCGCACGCATGACCGAAGTGCTTGGAACATTGGTGGCGTCCGTGCGAATGCTTGCCCAGGCGATCGCTCCTGTGATTCCGGCAAGTGCCGAAGCGCTGATCGCCGCAATCGATGTCGGCGCGGATGGCGCCCCGATCGCCCAGCCAGTGCCGTTGTTCCCGCGCCTCGAACTGGAGGAGGGGGAGGGCTGATGCAGCTGATCGACAGCCATTGCCACCTCAATTATGAGGGCCTGGTCGAGCGCCAGGACGAAGTCCTGGATGCAGCCCGCGCACGCGGTGTTACCGGTTTTCTCAACATCTCGACCCGTCAAAGCGAATGGGACGCAATTGTCGCAACCGCGGACCGCAATCCCGATGTCTGGGCAAGTATCGGCGTGCATCCGCACGAGGCAGACCAGCATCCCGACCTTGGGTCATCGGCCCTGGTCGCAGGCGCAGACCGGGCCAAGGTCGTCGCTATCGGGGAATGTGGGCTCGACTATTTTTACGACAAGTCAGACCGCATGGCGCAGCGCGAACGCTTCGCCGCGCATATTGAGGCTGCGCGCACGACCGGGCTTCCGCTCGTCATCCATACGCGCGACGCCGAACAGGATACTGCGGCAATCCTGGAGGATGCGGCAAGACAGGGCGGAGTGACAGGCGTGCTGCACTGTTTCACTGGGTCGGCCGAACTGGCCAAGAAGGGCATGGACTGCGGTTTCCTGGTGTCGATGAGCGGGATCGTCACGTTCAAGAACGCGCAGGAGCTTCGTGAAACCGCGAAAATGATCCCGGAGGACTTGCTGCTGGTTGAAACCGACAGCCCATTTCTCGCTCCGGTGCCGAACCGCGGCAAGACCTGCGAGCCCGCGTTCGTCACCGATACCGCCGCATTTCTTGCCGAGCTTCGTTCGATTTCGCTGGAGCATTTGGCAGCGGCGACTACCTCCAATTTCTTCCGTCTATTCAATCGCGCGGAGCCGGCGACGTAAGTGAAAGTCCGAATTCTTGGCTGTGGCACCTCGACCGGCGTGCCCCGAATCGGCAACGACTGGGGTCGTTGCGACCCGCAAGAGCCCAGGAACCGCCGCCTGCGATCGTCGATCATGGTATCGAACGAAGAACAACGGGTGCTGCTCGATTGCGGCCCGGATCTTCGCGAACAGCTACTCAGCGCCGGGGTCGCGCGCCTCGACGCGGTGATCGTCACCCATCTTCACGGCGACCATTGTCACGGCATCGACGAACTCCGTCCAGTTGCCGCAGCCTGCGGAGCGCCAGTCCCGATCTTCGCCCGGACCGAAGACCTTGACGGCCTGGGGAGGCGATTTGACTATGCCTTCCACCAGTCGGAATTTTATCGTCCGATCGCGGCCATGTGCCCGATCGCCGCGGACAGCGAGATCGCTGGGTTCAGGGTTCGCACTGTCGACCAGCCGCATGGCTCGACCACGAGCCTTGGCGTGCGTTTTGATAAAACTGAGAAATCACTGGTTTACGCCATAGATTTCAGCGCATTGACCGATGAAATGGCGACGCTTTACCAAGGCGCTGATGTGATGGTTGGCGACTGCCTTACCCACCAGCCGCATCCCACGCACATGCATCTCGATGGGCTGCTGGCAATTGCCCGCCAGCTCAAGGTCGGGCATCTCGTTCTCACGCACATGGGCAATGGGCTTGATTATCGCACTCTGGTCGACGACCTTCCCGATTGGGCCGAGCCGGGCTTCGACGGCCTCGAAATCAGCCTGTAAGGCCTAAATGATGTTCTCAAATGATCTGATGCTCGGTGGCGTTTACGCGGTAATGGCATTGATGCTCGTGCTGGGCGGGCTGATCAGCCGCCGCGAGCCGATGGCCAAGCTGTTGACCCTTGCGCTGGCGTGGGTCGCGATTTTCGGCGCTGGCTTCGTGCTGTTCACATTCCGCGACGATTTCGGCTGGGTTGCCCAGCGGCTCAAGGCCGAAGCCTTTGGCGATGCCGTCGTGACCGACCAGGAAACCCGGATCCCGATGGCAATCGACGGGCATTTCTGGGTCGTCGCGAAGGTCAACGGCAAGCCGATCAAATTCCTTGTCGATAGCGGCGCAACCATGACCACGGTCGACCGGACAACCGCTAAGGATGCCGGCCTGTGGGTATCCGACCGCCGCGACCAGATGGTCAGGACCGGAAACGGCCTTGTCAAAATGGCCGCGGGCCGGGCCAAGCAGATTGACGTCGGCGGTATCGAACGACGGGACCTGGCGGTTCAGGTGGCTGACAATGACAACCTGAACGTGCTCGGCATGAATTACCTGTCGACCCTGACCCGCTGGGGGGTCGAAGGTCGCTGGCTGGTAATGGTTGGATGACCATTGGGCGACGCGCAGAATGTCATCGTCTTCGAGTGGTGAACCCCCTCTGCCTTAGAGCGGACTTTACATAATGCATATTATCATACTTAGATGTGCACATCATTTGCCGTCCCCGGGGACGCCGCGATGACGTCATCCACGCCGAAGAGCAACATCGAGCGGTTGCGTCGCATCATGGAAAAGCTGCGCGATCCTGAAACCGGATGCGAATGGGACAATGTCCAGACTTTTGAGACAATTGCACCCTACACCATCGAAGAAGCCTATGAGGTGGCCGACGCGATTCACCGCGGCGCAATCGACGAATTGGCCGACGAGCTGGGCGATTTACAGCTCCAGGTGGTATTCCACGCCCGAATGGCCGAAGAAGCCGGCCATTTCAGCTTCGATGACGTCATTGCTCGAATTTGCGACAAGATGGAACGACGTCACCCCCATATCTTCGGCGACGCCGAGCACGGCGGTCACCACTTGTGGGAAGAGGTAAAAGCGGCCGAGCGCGCGACCGATCCCGATCAAAGCGCACTTGCCGGCGTTGCACAGGCACTCCCCGCCCTCGAACGTGCAATCAAGCTTCAGAAGCGCGCCGCGCGCACCGGTTTTGACTGGCCCGACATCTCGGGTTCCAAGGCCAAGATCATCGAGGAACTGGACGAAATTGAGCGCGCGCCCGCAAACGAACTCGAAGGCGAAGTCGGCGACTTGCTATTCGCGGTCGTGAACTTCGCAAGGTTTCTGAGGATTGCACCCGAAGAGGCTCTTCGTAATGCTAATCGCAAGTTCGAGCGACGCTTCCGTGCGATCGAGCAGGAGCCTGGGTTCGAAGCTCTGTCCCTGGAGCAAAAGGAGGCTCTGTGGGCCGCCGAAAAGGAAAAGGAACGTGGCGCTCAGGCGTCTTGACGAGCGCGAAAGCGCGCCCAGTTTTCCGGCGATAACCTTACGTCAAGCACGGTGTCCTCACCCTCCTGCGCCTGCGTTATGACTTCGCCGCGCGAATGGAGCCAAGCCACCTCGCCGCCTTCAGCTGCACCTAGGCGGATCCGGTGCACTTGTTCGCCGGCGCGCAGATGCTCGGCCACGTTTTCCCTCAGTGCTTCGATCCCCTCCCCGGTCAAAGCACTGATCGGGATGACGTCATCGCGCCGTCGCGGCCTCGACGAGCAAGTGTTCGCGCTCCTCGGCATCTACGAGGTCGAGCTTGTTCCAGGCCTCGATCCGCGGCGGTGCCCCTTCCCCGTCTAGCCCAAGCGATTTGAGGACATCGTCGACGTCTTCGGCCTGTGCCTCACGGTCGGGGTGGGCCATGTTGCGGACGTGAACCAGGAGGTCCGCCGAAGCCACTTCCTCAAGCGTTGCACGAAAGGCCGCGATCAATTCGGTCGGGAGGTCGGATACAAACCCCACGGTGTCGGACAGGATGACCTTGTCAAAGCCGGGCAATTTGACGTCGCGCATGGTCGGATCGAGGGTCGCGAATAGCAGGTCTTCCGCGAACACGCCTTCTCCGGTCATGCGGTTAAAAAGCGTGGATTTTCCGGCGTTGGTATAACCAACCAGAGCGACCACCGGCCAAGGCGCGCGCTGGCGCCGGTCACGGTGCAGTGAGCGGGTACGTTTGACCTGCTCCAGCTCGCGGCGGATCTTCGCCATGCGGTCTCGGATCATCCGCCGGTCGGCCTCGATCTGGGTTTCGCCCGGGCCCCCGAGAAATCCGAAACCACCGCGCTGCCGTTCGAGGTGGGTCCAGCTTCGCACCAGCCGCCCGGCCTGATAGTCGAGATGCGCCAGCTCGACCTGGAGACGCCCTTCGGCGGTTGCGGCCCGTTCTCCGAAAATTTCGAGGATCAAGCCGGTACGATCGATTACCTTGGTCCCGACTTCCTTTTCAAGGTTCTTCTGTTGAATCGGCGACAAGGCACTGTCCACAATCAGTAATTTTACGTCGTTCTCGCGCGCAAGCTCGGCCATTTCCTCGCACTGACCCTTGCCGAGCAAGGTTCCAGGACGCACCGCGCGTACGCGATAAGAGCGTGCTTCGATGACCCGTATCCCGATTGCTTCGGCCAGCCCCTGGGCCTCCTCGATCCGGGCGTCGGCCGAACGGCGGGCGCCTTCGCGGGGAAGTTCCGGCACGACCAGCAGCGCTTTTTCGCCGCGCGCGACCTCGATCGCACCATTGCCGTCGAAATTATTCAGCCAATTGCTCCTTCACGTTCGCGCACCGGCGATACTTCGGCATTATCCATCTGAATGGTCGAAATGGCATGTTTGTAAATCAGCTGGAGACGCTGTTCGCGCTCCAGCAAAATGCTGAACTGATCGAACGCCAAGACCTTGCCGGACAGCATCACGCCGCTCATCAAGTAAAGGTCAACTGCGCTTTGCCTGCCCGCGGTGGTGAGGAATTGGTCCTGCACTGCGGGTGATGGGTTGTAAGCCGCCGTCGGATTGTCCCACCGATCCGACAGTCCAATTGGCCCGATGGTAGCGATTGCATGCTTGTAGACAAGCTGGGTTGATCCATCGCGTCGTAGCTCGACGGAAAACGGGTCGAAGGCCGTCAGCACGCCCTGCAAACGAACACCCTTGAGCAGGTAGAGCGCGAGTGAACTGTGGCTCTTACGCAGGTGGTTGAGAAACAGGTCCTGCAGACTCGGCTCACTGTTGGACACGCTGAACTACTCCTCGCTTTCGCGCTTCTCCCCGAGACCGAGCGCTTTTAATTTTCGGTGGAGGGCCGAGCGCTCCATGCCGATGAACGTCGCGGTACGCGAGATGTTGCCTGAAAAGCGACGGATCTGGATTTGCAGATACTCGCGCTCGAAACTTTCCCGAGCTTCGCGCAACGGACTTCCCATGATCGCCATCGAGGCAACCCCGCCCAGACCACTTTGGCTATCGAGGATTTCGCTTGGAAGCATGTCGACGTCGATGCTCTTAGAACGGTCCGACGGAGCCAGGATCAAGGTCCGCTCGAGGATATTGCGCAATTGCCGGATGTTTCCGGGCCAGTCGTAGGATTGGAGCGCGGCCATCGCTTCTTCGGACACCACCGGCACCGGTGTGCGCCGCTCGGCCGCGATTCGGGTCAACAGGTGACCTACCAGTTCGGGAAGGTCCTCCCGCCGTTCGCGAAGTGCGGGCAGCCGGACCGGAACGACATTGAGACGATAGAAAAGATCTTCGCGGAATCGGCCGGCGGCAATCTCCTCGTGCAGGTTGCGAGAGGTTGCGGAAAGCACCCGCACGTCGACCTTTACCGAGCGCTGTCCGCCGACGCGGTGATAACTTTGGTCGGTCAGCACGCGCAGGATCTTGGCCTGCGTCGTTGCAGGCATGTCCGCGATCTCGTCAAGGAACAAGGTGCCGCCGTGCGCATGTTCCAGAAGGCCGGGTCGCATCGATCCCGCGTCCTCCTTGCCGAACAATTCCTCCTCAACCCGCTCGGGCTCCATGGATGCCGCCGACAGGACGATGAACGGCGCATTGGACCGGGTCGACCACAAGTGGATCATCCGCGCCGCAATCTCCTTGCCGACGCCCGGAGGACCCGAAATGAGCACCCGGCTTCCGGTAGGAGCGACTCGCTTCATGGTCGCGCGCACGTTGTTGATCGTTACCGATGATCCGTGCAGCTGGTCCTCTGCACCCACCTGCGCCCGCAAGGTCTCGTTCTCACGCCGGAGACGATCGGTCTCGGTGGCGCGATCGACGAGATAGAGAAGGCGTCCGGCCTCGAACGGTTTTTCGATGAAGTCGATTGCACCTTCGCGTACGGCGGCGACCGCAGTATCGAGATTGCCATGGCCGGAAATCATCAGGACCGGGATCGAACTGTCGCGGCGCTTGATCTCCTGGAGCAGTTGGAGCCCGTCCATTTTTGACCCCTGGAGCCACACGTCGAGCAGCACCATCGATGGACGCCGAGCCGCAATGGCTTCGAGAGTCGCAGTACTGTCGCCAGCGGTGCGAACGGCATAGCCTTCATCTTCGAGCACCCCGCTAACGAGGTCCCGGATATCGGCTTCATCGTCAACGACGAGCACTTCGAGCGCCATTAGACTTCGTTCCCTTCATCGGAGTTGTCATCATTGCCAGCGTGCGGATCGCCCTCGCCTTCGAGGGCAGCAAGCTTATCGGCGTCGAAACTGATGCGTACATGCGTGCCGCCCCCGCGCCGGTCGAGGAACGCAATTTCGCCCATATGCTCCTCGACGATCTTCTTGACGATCGCGAGGCCCAGGCCCGTGCCGCGCACACGGGTCGTGACATAGGGCTCGGTCAATCGCTCGCGGTCCTCGGGCAGCCCCATGCCGGTATCGAAGACGTCGATAACCAACTGGCCCCCTTCCCTGTGGATACGCAACTCAACATGGTCGCCAGCCACGCTATGTTCGCCTCGATTACGCCTGCCTTCAATGGCTTCGACGCCGTTCTTGACGATATTCGTAAGCGCCTGTCCAAGCTGGCGCCGATCGCAAACCAAGGGGATTTCGCTGCTTTGCGGGTCGATGCTGAAGGTGATTGCGGGATGGGCGACCTCGTGCAGGAACAAGGCCTGGCGAGCGATGTCGTGAATGTTTTCGCGACGAAACACCGGCTTGGGCATGCGCGCGAAATTGGAAAATTCCTCAACCATTCGGCGAAGGTCGCCGACCTGGCGAATGATCGTTTCGGTCAAGCGTTCGAAAATATCCTGGTCGGCGGTAATTTCCTTGCCAAATCGCCGTTGCAGGCGCTCTGCCGCTAATTGGATCGGGGTCAGCGGGTTGCGTATTTCGTGCGCGATCCTTCGGGCAATATCTGACCAGGCGGCGCGGCGCTGGTCAGTCAACTGCTCGGTGATGTCATCGAAGGTGATAACCGAACCGTCCTGATAGCGGACTCGCTTGACCGCGAGCGTTCGCTGGTTGCCGTCGGCAGCGAGCAACACCGTGGCCTCGGACTGGTCGCCGGCGATGAATTCTCCCAGTTCCGGCGACAAATCATCCAGCTTTTGACCTTCTACCGGCCCCTCGCCAGGTTCCAGCAGCGCGTCGGCTGAGCGATTCAGCAGCAGCACCTCATCGTCTCCGTCGACCGCGATCACGCCCGCGGTCACGCTGGAAAGTACCGCCTCCATGAACGCCCGGCGCGTATCGAGCTGTGTGTTGACCGCCTTCAGCGCGCCGGTCTGCTGTTCGAGCCTGCCCGTCATCCGGTTGAACGCGCTCGCAAGCATCTGGATCTCATCCTCGGTTTTCTCGACCTCGACCCGGGCGGTGAGGTCGCCCGCTTCGATCCGACCGGCGGCATCAGCAAGTTCACCGATCGGCCGGACCAACCGGTCGGCAATGCGCAGTGCAGCCAGGATCGCAAGCGCGACGATCAACAGCGCACCAATGAACAAGGCGATATTGAAATTGAGCTGGTTCGCGCGGCTCTTGGCCAAAAGTCCCTGGTAATCGCTCATCACCGCATTGGCGCGATCGATCTGGCGCCGGAATTGCGGGTCGAACACGCGCGCGGCGTAAAGATAGGTGTTGGGCCCAAAGTCGAGGCGGGTCAGCGCGCCCATCCGGTCGTTGGAAGTGATCGTGATGCTTTCGTGTCCCGCCAGTTCGGCAATCGCTTTCTTGGTCACGACCGTTTCAAGCGAACGGTCGTAAGGATTGACCAGCACCAGACTGCGCGGAACCCCGTCCTTGCCGATATTGAGCACGACGGCCTCCGACAGATTACGGATCAGCACCTGCCGCCCGAACAGGTCGATGAATTGCGGATCGTCCATCGGCACCTGCTTCAGATAGCCGCCAAGGTCATTGCTCATGGCCACGGTTTCGTTTGAAACGCGGTCTGCTTCCTGCTGGTAGCTGGCGCGTGCCACCTCGACGGTATTTTCCAGCATGGTTCGCGCGCGGTCCGAGAACCAGAATTCGATTCCGCTCTGGAACAACAATGAGGCGTAGATCGCGACCAGGACTGTCGGCGCCGCAGCGATCACCGAATATAGCGCGACCAGCTTGGTATGAAGGCGCCCGGTCCCGACACCGCCCCGCACGGCCCGCGCCATCGCAAGCTTGCGCGAGAGAAGTACCATCACCGCGATCGCCGGGATCAGGTTGGCGATCAAAAGCAACGCAATGAACGGGGGCGATAAGAGCTGGGTTGGGTCACCGGCGCTGCGCAGCAGGACGAAGGTCGTCCCCATCATGACGAGCAGGAACGCGGCGACAAGGATTGTCAGCCGGTCGTGGAAACGCCCGCTGTCCCGCTCACGTCGGAACCACGCTTCAATTCGGCTTGGTGGCCGCGATTTGCTTGTCAGCGCATCCATTGGAGCGTGGCGCTAGCACAACAGTTGCCCAAATCACACAGAATCTGGCGAACCTGCGTCAGGCTGCGCTGCGCCTGAGCCACGGCGCATAGAATTCGCGCAACATCGCCTTCACCTGCTCCGGATCGTCTTGCGCATTGACCCGGTTGCGAAGCTCGGCCGATCCGGCAAGACCCTTGGTATACCAACCGAAATGCTTCCGAGCGAGCGCTACCCCGGTGCGAATACCGTACAGCTCCAGCATTTGCTCATATTGGGCCAGCATGACGTCAAGCTGTTCGTCCAATTCGGGGGCAGGCTTGTCCCCTTCCCCACCGCCGAACGCTGCCATGACCTGGCCCAGAAGCCACGGTTTGCCATAGGCTCCGCGACCGATCATCACGCCGTCTGCACCCGACTGAGCGAGCGCTTCGCGTGCATCCTGGGTCGAACAGATGTCGCCGTTGACGATCACCGGCAGCGAAACCGCTTCCTTGACCTTGCGGACGAAACGCCAATCGGCACTACCCTTGTATAGCTGGTTGCGGGTGCGTCCGTGGACCGTGATCATCTGCGCCCCCAGATCTTGGGCGATGCGGGCAAGTTCTGGGGCATTGAGACTGTCGTGGCACCAGCCCATGCGCATCTTGACGGTGACCGGGACCTTGACCGCCTTGACCGTCGCCTCGATCAGCCGCGCAGCAAGTGGCAGGTCGCGCATCAGCGCGGAGCCAGCATCGCCGTTGACGATCTTTTTGACCGGGCAGCCCATGTTGATGTCGATGATCGCTGCACCGCGCTGCTCGTTAAGCTTGGCCGCTTCGGCCATGACCTGCGGTTCGCATCCCGCAAGCTGAAGCGACACCGGCTCTTCGACCGGGTCCCACAGGCACTTTTGCAGGGACTGCTTGGTTTCGCGGATCATCGCCTGGCTTGCGATCATTTCACTGACCGTCAATCCGCAGCCATAGGCCTTGACCGCCTTGCGGAAGGGCAAGTCGGTGACTCCCGTCATCGGCGCTAGGATGACGGGGGCGTCGATCTGGACCGGGCCGATCGCGATGGGCTTCATGCTCTCCATGGGACGCGCGCCTTTACAGGAGGGGCCAGCGTCGGGCAAGGCGCGCTCAACCATGGCAATGACCGCTCTCATCGTCGCTGCAGGCACCGGGCAAAGAGTGGGCGGCGCCGTTCCCAAGCAATATCAGTCGATCGGCGGCAAGGCGCTCGTCGCGCTTGCTGTCGATGCACTTGCCAGTCATCCCGCGGTCGCCGCGGTGCGGGTGGCAATTGGCAAGGACCAGCACGACCTGGCCCGCGTCGCTCTTGGCGCGCGCGACGTCGAACTGGTCGAAGGTGGAGCGACCCGCGCGCAGTCGGTCCAGCGCGGGCTTGCCGGTCTGAAATGCGATGCGGTGCTGGTGCACGATGCCGCCCGCCCGTTCTGTCCCGCGGATGTTATCGATCGGCTTGTTGCTGCGCTTGAGTTCAACGAGGGCGCGGCACCGGTCATCGCGGTCACCGACACGCTTGCACGCGCCGGGTCCATACTGGGCGACGCAGTCGATCGAAACGGACTGGTTCGGGTCCAGACCCCGCAGGCTGCCCGGCTCGATGCGCTGCGCACGGCCCAGGCCGCGTGGTCCGGCCCGGGTGAAGCAACCGACGAGACCAGCATGCTGCGCGCGGCAGGAATGCGCGTCGCCGCGGTCGAAGGCGCCGCCTCGCTTGAGAAGATCACCACGGCAGAAGATTATTCCCGAGCCGCGCAGTGGCTTGGCGGGCTGATGGTCCCGCGGACCGGTTCGGGCTTTGACGTCCACGCTTTCGCGGGCGAAGGACCATTGCTGCTCGGTGGGATCGAAGTCCCGCACGATCGCGGGCTTGCAGGCCACAGCGATGCCGATGTCGTTCTTCACGCGATCACCGACGCCCTGCTGGGCGCTGCAGCACTAGGCGACATCGGTGATCATTTTCCGCCCAGCGATCCGCAATGGAGGGGCGCCGCGTCGCACCAATTCCTTGGCCATGCCCGCGACCTGGTCGCCGCCCTTGGCGCGGTCATCGACAGCGTCGACTGCACGATCATCGCCGAAGCGCCCAAGATCGGCCCGCACCGGGAGGCAATGCGTGCCCGGATCGCAGAAATTCTCGCCCTTCCAGTCGCCAGGGTCAGCGTCAAGGCGACCACCACCGAGCGCCTCGGCTTCACTGGCCGCAGTGAGGGCATTGCCGCCCAGGCGGTCGCCAACATCCGGATGCCCGACTGATGACCAGCACAACCCTTGTTCCCGAGCTACTCGTCGCGAAGGCGCGCGAAGTTATCTCCGCAAACCGCGCGGCGGGTCGCCGGATCGCCGTTGCGGAAAGCTGCACTGGCGGCCTGGTTTCGGCCGCGCTGACCGAGATTGCTGGCTCGTCCGATGTCATGGAGGCCGGCTTCGTGACCTATTCAAACGCAGCCAAGGTTCGCCAACTGGGTGTCAGCCAGGAAGTGATCGAAACCTTTGGCGCAGTCAGCGTTGCCACCGCATGGGCAATGGCCCAAGGGGCACTGGCCGCGTCAGATGCCGATGTCGCAGTGGCCATTACCGGTATCGCCGGACCCGACGGCGGGACAGAGACCAAGCCGGTTGGAACGGTAGTATTCGCCCGTGCCGAGCGTGGCGGGGACCCCGGCGCGATCGTCGCGGACCAGAAACTGTTCGCCGAAAGTACGCGCGCTGGAGTGCGGCTTCAGGCGGCGCTCTGCGCGCTCGAACTGCTGGAGCCGTAAAGCGCTGCGGCGCGCTGCTCGAAAGCCTGGGTCATGCGCCGAAGCGCGCGATCGAACATCTGTCCGGCGATCGCCTCGAAAATTCGGCTATTGAATGCAAAGTCGACCGAAAAATGGACATTCGTCCCGCCATCCGCGGCGGGATCGAAGCGCCATTCGTTGTGCAGGAACTTGAGCGGGCCTTCGACATAATCGACGCAGATCCGGCTCGGGCGCTGTTTTACCACCCGGCTGGTAAAACGCTCCTTGAAGGCGTTAAATCCGACGACCAGATCGGCAATTGTTTCCGCTTCACTCGATGAGCGCACTCTGGTTGCAACCACCCACGGCAGGAATTCCTCGTAGCGGCCAACGTCGGCGACGAGTTCGAACAATTGTTCGGGGGTAAAAGGAAGATGCCTGGTCTCGCTGTGCCGCGGCATCAGGCGATCAGGCCTTTCGCCTTTGCCACCTGTGCCGAACGCGCTTCCTGCATCTTTCGGAAATCGTCACCGGCGTGATAGCTCGACCGGGTCAGCGGACTGGCCGCGACCAGTAAGAAGCCCTTTGCCCGGGCGATTGCCGCATAGGCATCGAACGCCTGCGGGGTGACAAACTCCTCGACCCGGGCATGGCGCGGCGTGGGCTGGAGATATTGGCCCATGGTCAGAAAATCGATTCCCGCCGAGCGCATGTCATCCATCACCTGGTGAACTTCCAAGCGCTGTTCGCCAAGCCCAACCATCACGCCGGACTTGGTGAAGATGGTCGGATCGAGCGCCTTGACCTTCTCAAGCAAGCGAAGCGAAGCGTAATAGCGCGCCCCCGGACGGATTGTCGGGTACAGCCTCGGCACCGTCTCGAGGTTGTGGTTGTAGACATCCGGACGCGCGGCGACGATCGCCTCGATCGCGGCTTCGTGTTTGTTGCGAAAATCGGGTGTCAGAATCTCGATCGTCGTGTTGGGCGTGGTCCGGCGCAACGCCTCAATTACCTTGACGAACTGGCTTGCCCCTCCGTCGGGAAGGTCATCGCGGTCGACGCTGGTGATGACGATGTGCTCAAGTCCCAGTTCTGCTGCTGCAACCGCAACATGCTCTGGCTCAAGGGGATCGACCGCGCGCGGCATCCCGGTCTTGACGTTGCAAAAGGCGCAGGCACGCGTGCAGGTATCGCCAAGGATCATGACCGTCGCGTGTTTCTTGGTCCAGCACTCCCCGATGTTAGGGCAGGCAGCCTCTTCGCACACGGTGGCAAGTCCAAGATCCCGCATCAGCTTGCGGGTCTCGGCATAGCCCTTGCTGGTCGGGGCCTTGACCCAAATCCAGTCGGGCTTGCGCTGGCGCTTCTCTAAGGGGACGGGAGCATTCATACCGCCGCCAGATAGCGATCCGGCGCGCCTCTTGCCACCCCCTGCAATCACCACTAGCGCGGGAACATGTCTCACCTCTCCACACTCATCGAAGGCTATGCGCGGTTTCGCTCTCACGAATGGGAACGCGAACGCGCCCGCTGGTCCGAGCTTGCCGACGGGCAAAGCCCCAAGGTCATGGTCCTCGCCTGTTCCGACAGCCGGGTTGATCCGGCCCAGATATTCGACGTCAGGCCGGGCGAGATATTCGTTGTTCGCAATGTATCTGCACTTGCCCCGCCCTATGAAACCAGCCGCGGTTTTCACGGTGTCTCAGCCGCGCTCGAATTCGCGGTCACGCAACTTGGCGTCGCCGAACTGCTGGTCATGGGACACGGTGCCTGCGGGGGCTGTGCTGCGGCACTGACCGGCCAGTTCGACAATACCCCGCCGGGCGAAGGGCATTTTATCGCTGACTGGGTCCGAATGCTCAGCGAAGCGCGGTCGCTCGTTCGTTCACGCCACGACGATCTGGATTCGGACGCGTTCCTGGACATGGAGCGCGAGGCGGTAAAAGTCAGTCTAGCGAATTTGCGGACGTTCCCCTGGATCAAAGAGCGTGAAGACGCTGGTGAGCTGACGATTCACGGTGCCCATTTTTCGATCGCGGAAGGCCGGCTGTACATCCTAAACGAGGCGGAAGATACCTTCCGCCCCGCCTAGTTATTTCGTTAGTTTACAAACGTCTGAGCCGGAAACCTAGCAGCGGACGTTATAGTCATAATGCGGCTGGCCATATTGGTCGACATAATAGCAATAGCCGCGGGTATCGCGATAATATTGCTTGTTGTTGACGACCGCGCCAAGAACGCCGCCAAGGACCGCACCGGCGATCGCGCCTTCGGTGGTGCTGACCCCTGGGATGACCTTGCCGGCAACGGCGCCGCCGATGGCACCAATCGCCGCGCCGGTGGCCGCGTTGCGAGCCTGGCTGTTGTTGCCATAAGGCTGGTTATAGCCGGAGCCATAGGGGCTGGTTGCGCAACCCGTCAGTGCAATGCTGCCGGCAATCGCCGCGCCAATCGCAAATTTCTTCATTGGACGTCCCTTCAATCTACTGGTTACCAGTGAGCTACCAACTCTCCAGAGGGCGTTTCGTTCCCGAACCGATCCCGCCAAAAAGGCATTTCGAGCCAAAACGGGTGCTGGCAGTGTCCGTCGGAGGCGTTAAAACGTCGCATCACAAGGAGAGTTGAGCAAATGCCCGAGCGCGACCTTGCCCGCGACGCCAATATCGCGCTTCTGATCGATGCCGATAATGCTTCCCCCGATCACCTTGACGAAGTGCTGTTGGTGCTGGGGGAGCTGGGCACGATCAACGTGCGCCGCGCTTATGGCAATTGGGCCAAGGCTAGCCTCAAGGGTTGGGGCAGCCTTACCGGCCAGCATTCGATCGTGCCGATGCAGCAGTTCGACGTGGTCAAGGGCAAGAGCGCGACCGACATGCGCATGACAATCGATGCCATGGATCTTTTGTACCGCGGCAATATCGACGGTTTTGGAATCATGAGTTCGGACAGCGACTTCCTTCCGCTGGCCCAGCGAATCCGCGAAGATGGCCTGCCCGTCTACGGCTTTGGTACCGCCAAGACCCCGATCAGCTTCCAACAGGCCTGTACTCGTTATTTCGATGTCGGTGCGTTGGCCGAAGACAGCGCAATTGCGGACGATGGCCTGGAACATCACGCCGACGGACGGCGCAAGATCGACTCCGAACTGCTTGACGTGCTGGGCAATGCCTACAAGGCATCAAAGCGCGACGATGAAGGCTTCACGCCGCTCGCCGAACTCGGCCAGCGCGCCAAGGCGGTGTCGAGTTTCTCGGCAAGAAATTACGGCTTCACCCGCCTTTCTGATCTCATCAAGTCGATGCCAAATTTCGAGGTGAAGCAGGGCGACGACCAGCGGTTGCTGGTCAAACGCCTCCGTTGAAAGTGACTAACCGGCACGGCAAGCACCGCGTTCGCAAGCGCTGGGCGCGTCACTTGCGGGTCATCGCCCGCAACATGGGCATCTCAAGCCATCCCAATGCGACCTGGCGGCGGCGCAGCGCGACCCTGATCGGGGCGCTTCTGCTCGGCATCATGGCGTTGGTGTTCGCACGCGCGGCGGACAGTATGTTAAAGTTGTTCGACCAACTCGAAGCGCGTTGGCCCTATGCGCCCCTGCTTCTCACCCCTGTCCTGTTCGTCACGGCGGTATGGTTGACCCGGCGCTATGCCGAATTCGCGCGCGGGTCGGGTATTCCGCAAGTGATCGCTGCCAGCCGGCACCCCAAGAGCAAGCTGTCAGCGGCGTTGCTCGATCTCAAGACTGCGATCATCAAGATGGGGCTGACCTTGATGGTCCTGCTTGGCGGCGGCGCGGCTGGCCGTGAAGGCCCGACGGTACAGGTGTCTGCAGCGATCATGGGTGCGGTCAATCGCCGCTTCGGGGTGCGCATGACCCCGGGCGTGATGATTGCCGGGGGCGCGGCAGGGGTTGCAGCAGCATTCAACACCCCGCTTGCCGGCATCGCTTTTGCAATCGAGGAACTAGCCTCTGCCTACGAACAGCGCCTTACAGTCCTGGTGATGGGCGCGGTGATGATCTCGGGGCTGGTCAGCCTCGGGGTGGCCGGCGATTATGTCTATTTCGGTCGCATTTTCGATACGCTAAGCGTGTCCGACACCGCGATTTACGCGCCGATTGCAGGGGTTATTGGCGGTATTGCAGGTGGCTTGTTTGCACGCCTGTTATTGGCCCAGGCGCGGAGCGAAGGGCGCGTGATGCGCGCACTCAACCGCCGTCCAATCCTGTTTGCCTTGGGCTGCGGGCTTGCCGTTGCGATGGTCGGAATTGCGACCCAGGGCGCTACGTTTGGCACGGGCTATGAGACAACCCGGCACCTGCTGGCCGGTAACGATGTTACCTTGTGGTACGGACCGGGAAAGTTCGTCGCTGCCGCTGCAACCGCATTATCCGGCGCTCCCGGTGGCATCTTTGCCCCTTCGCTCGCGGTCGGTGCGGGACTGGGCCAGTTGATCGCTGCAGCCGCCGGCGGCGGCGCGCCGATCGTGCTGCTGGGCATGACCGCCTATTTCGTCGGCGTTGTAAGGGCGCCCTTTACCGCGGTAATCATCGTTTCCGAAGCGACCGGCAATCACGGCATGATCCTGTCGCTGTTCGCAACTGCGGTAATCGCTGAATGGGTCAGCGCCTTTATCTGTCCGACACGGCTCTATCACGGTCTGGCCGAAACCTTCCTCGCGCGGTCCGCAAGGGCGAAGCTGGTCCGGAACTGACTGCCCGTCCTTGGTGTTGGTTAGGAAAGACTTTCCCACCCTAGGAGGATTTGCATGTTTGGCTTTGGCAAGGACGAAAGCACCGAAGCGCGCCTGAAGAAGGAATTCTGGACGAAGCTGGCTAGCGATCGGACCCTGATGCTGGGATTGAAGGGTGTGGACAACGCGATGACGCGCCCGATGACCGCGCAGGTTGACCGTACCGAAGGAAGCGAAAAGGAAGACGGCGGGCCGGTGTATTTCTTTGCCTCGCGCGATGAGGGCATCGGGAAAAATCTGAAGGACGGTTCCGAAGCCATCGCCGCCTTCGCGTCAAAGGACCACGACATTTTCGCAAGCATTCACGGCACGCTTACCGAACGCACCGACCGCGCGGTGATCGATCGCCTGTGGAACCCGATTGTCGCAGCCTGGTACAAGGACGGCAAAGACGATCCCAATCTGATGCTGCTCCATTTCAAGGTTCGCACTGCCGACGTGTGGGAAGCCGATGGCATGGGCACGATGAAGGCCGCTGCACTGAAATGGGCATTCGACGTCGATCCGGGCGATGAATTGTCTCAAGATCATCGCGCCAAGGTCGATCTTCACAAGTAACCGCTTTCTCCTCTGGAGGGGAGAACGAGGGCGGCGTCGCCGGTTTCATACCGGCGGCGCCGTTTTTCGGATCACACGAACTTCAGGGTGCATCGCACCTCATCGCCTGCGCGCAGACCTGCACAAGTGCGAATGTCCTTTTTCACCGGAAGCACGTAGCCCCCGCGATTAAGCGGGAATACCGAAGTGCGCCAGGCGATGTCCCCTACCCGCGCTTCGACCTTGACCGACCCGAACCCACGCGGAAGCGCCAAGGCTTCGGCCCTGATCTCAGCCGATTGCTCACCGGGCACCGTGAGGAAATACCACGCCCCACTCTCCTGACCTTTCCAGATCCACAGGAGCGAGGTGAAGGTCAGCATTTACCGCTGCAATTTCCGGTACGTCGCGCGCGTCGGACGGGTCGCCTCCTCGCCCAGGCGGCGGACCTTGTCTTCCTCATAGGCGGCGAAATTGCCTTCGAACCATTCGACGTGGCTGTCACCTTCGAACGCGAGGATATGCGTCGCAAGCCGATCGAGGAAGAAGCGGTCGTGGCTGATGACCACCGCGCAGCCGGCGAAATTCTCGATCGCCTCTTCCAGCGCGCCAAGGGTCTCGACATCGAGATCGTTGGTCGGCTCGTCGAGAAGCAGGACGTTGCCGCCCTTCTTGAGCATCTTGGCGATATTCACCCGGTTGCGCTCACCGCCGGACAGCTTGCCGACGTTCTTTTGCTGGTCCTGGCCCTTGAAGTTGAACGCGCCGACATAGGCGCGGGTCGACTGGTCGTGGCCGTTGACCTTCATATAGTCGAGCCCGTCGGAGATCTCCTCCCACACATTCTTGGTCGGATCGAGGTGGTCGCGGCTCTGGTCGACATAGCCGAGGTGGACCGTCTGGCCGATCTCGACCGTTCCGCTGTCGGGCTGCTCCTGGCCGGTAATGATTTTGAACAGCGTCGACTTGCCCGCGCCGTTGGGGCCGATCACCCCGACGATGCCGCCCGGTGGAAGGGTGAAAGTCAGATTATCGAACAGCAATTTGTCGCCATAGGCCTTCGAGATCTTCTCGACCTCGATGACCTTGCCGCCAAGGCGTTCGGGCACCTGGATCAGGATCTCGGACTTGCCGGGCACGCGGTTTTCCTGTGAGGCGACAAGCTGGTCGAACTTGGCGATACGCGCCTTCGACTTGGTCTGACGGCCCTTCGGTCCCTGCCTGATCCACTCGAGCTCGTCCTTGATCGCCTTCTGGCGGCCGGAATCCTCGCGGTCCTCCTGCTCCATCCGCTTCGCCTTCTTCTCGAGATAGGTCGAGTAATTGCCCTCGTAAGGGAAGTACTTTCCGCGATCGAGTTCGAGGATCCAGCTCACGACATTGTCGAGGAAATAGCGATCGTGGGTGATCATCAGGACGGCGCCCGGATATTCAGCAAGGTGTTGCTCAAGCCATTGCACACTCTCGGCGTCCAAGTGGTTGGTCGGCTCATCGAGCAGAAGGATCGAAGGCTTCTGGATCAACAGCCGGGTCAGCGCGATGCGGCGCTTTTCACCACCCGAAAGGTTTTCCACTTCCCAGTCGGACGGCGGGCAACGCAGCGCTTCCATTGCGACCTCGAGCTGGTTGTCGAGGGTCCAGCCGTCGACCGCGTCGATCTTGCCCTGAAGCTCGCCCATTTCTTCCATCAGCGCGTCGAAATCAGTGTCGTCCTTGGGATCGCCCATTTCCGCCGAAATCGCGTTGAAGCGGTCAACCATGTCGGCAACTTCGCGCGCTCCGTCCTTGACGTTTTCGAGCACGTTCTTGGTCGGGTCGAGCTGCGGCTCCTGCGGCAGATAGCCGACGGTGACATTCTCACCCGGCCACGCCTCGCCCGAATATTCGCTGTCGATACCGGCCATGATCTTCATCAAGGTCGACTTGCCCGCACCGTTCGGGCCGACGATCCCGATCTTCGCACCGTGGTAGAATTGCAGGTTGATGTTGCTCAACACCGGCTTTTGGGCACCGGGGAAGGACTTGGTCATGTCCTTCATGACATAGGCATATTGGGCGGCCATGGGGTCGCGAAGCTCCGTTTTGACGAGAGGGAATTTGCCCGCGCATCTAATCCGCTGCGCGGCAAATATCCAGTCGGCTAGAAGGGCAGCTTGAAGCCCGGGGGAAGCGACAGCGACCCGCTCATTTTCTGCATTTCGGTTTGCGCGGCGGCATCGGCCTTGCCGCGCGCGTCGTTGAATGCCGCGGCGATCAGGTCCTCGAGCATGGTTTTCTCAGATGGCTGCAACAGGCTTTCGTCGATGTCGATACTGACCAACCGCCCCTTGGCGGTAACGCCCATCTTGACCAGCCCGCCGCCGGCCACGCCCTCGACCTCGATCGTGTCGAGATTGTCCTGCGCCTTCTGCAATTCGGCCTGCGCGTTCTGCGCCATTTTCATGATTTCGTCGAAGTCGGGCATGTCAGGCTTCTTTGCTTGTCGAACGATTTCAAGTTCGGCGCCCTCGAAGGCGTCAAGCGCAGCTGCGATCGCCGGATCAGCAAGCACATCGCTGCGCACCTTCTCCTCGGCAATTTTTTCCTGCTCGCAGCAAAGATGGCGCGCCATCTTCGTCGGTCAGCTGACCTGCCACCCGGTACC
This sequence comes from uncultured Alphaproteobacteria bacterium, assembly GCA_963703115.1. Taxonomy (GTDB): domain Bacteria; phylum Pseudomonadota; class Alphaproteobacteria; order Sphingomonadales; family Sphingomonadaceae; genus Sphingomicrobium. Next base: position 1,110,531 of record OY969788.1, on the reverse strand, counting down.
GGTCACCTGCTTCAGGCTGGCGGCCAGATCGCGGGGGAAATCGGCGCCCAGCGGCTGGAGCGGCTTGAGCGCCAGTAGCGGGGGCTCAAAGCGGACCAGTCCGACCTGATCGTGGAGTTGCTGGGCAAGCAGGTGGCGCCCGCCCTGCTCGACCGCTGAAATCAAGGCAGGGAAACTTGCCGGAAGATTTTGCATCGGCGCTGCTTGCGCAGTCACGGCGGGGGTCGCTGCCGACCCCGGACCTTGTCCTGCGCCCTCGCTGCTCAAGCGCTTGAGGACGGCGGCCGGGTCGGGCAACTCCGCTGCATGGATCAGGCGAAGGATAGCCATGTCGGCGGCTTCCCGCGGGTCGGGTGCGCTATCGACATCCTTCAATCCCTTGAGCAGCATTTGCCACAAGCGGTGCAGCGTCCCCCACCCAAGCTTTCCAGCAAGCTCCTCTGCGCTTTCGCGCTCCTCGACCGACTGCAAGACGTCGGCAGGAGCACCGGCCTTGGCTCGGGTTGCCGAATGAAGACTCTCCATCAGTCCGCGCAACAGGTGCGTGGGATCGATCCCCAGCTGATAGGCTTCGTCGAGCTGGGCGAGCGCTTCGGTCGCGTCACCGCCCAGCACCGTCCCAAGCAGTCGCCTTGTGCGCCCGCGGTCGGCGAGGCCAAGCATCTCGCGCACCTGGTCCGCACTTACCGTACCGTCACCGTGAGCGATTGCCTGGTCGAGGATCGAAAGGCCATCGCGGACGGAGCCTTCGGCGGCTCGGGCGATCATGGCCACGGCATCGGCTTCGACTTGTACGTCCTCAAGTTCGCTGACGTGGGCGAAATGCGCGGCGAGCGTATCTGCCGGAATGCGCCGAAGGTCGAAGCGCTGGCAGCGCGAAAGCACTGTAACCGGCACCTTATTGACTTCCGTCGTTGCGAAGATGAACTTCACATGCCCCGGCGGTTCCTCCAACGTTTTCAATAGCGCGTTCCATGCGTTCTTAGAAAGCATGTGAACTTCGTCGATGATGTAGATCTTATACCGCGCAGAGACCGAGGCATAGCGCACTGCGTCAATGATCTCGCGGACATCATCGACGCCCGTATTCGACGCGGCATCCATCTCAACGACGTCGATATGGCGGCCTTCGGCGATTGAGCGGCACGGTTCGCACACCCCGCACGGGGTGATCGTCGGACCGCCGGCGCCATCAGCCCCGACACAATTGAGCGCCTTGGCGATCAGCCGCGCAGTCGATGTCTTGCCGACCCCGCGCACCCCGGTCATCAAGAAGGCATGGGCAATGCGGTCCTTCTCGATTGCATTGGCCAGGGTCTTGACCATCGCGTCCTGGCCGATCAGCGCGTCGAAACTCTGCGGTCGGTATTTACGCGCCAGCACGCGATACCCTTCGACGCGATGTTGCTGCGCGGTGACCGGCACCGTTTCGGATTCTGGTATATCGGGTTGAGATTGCTGAGTTTTCGGCGGCTGCGGAGGCACCGTGGGCTCGGGCGCATCGAACATCGCGGATTGCCCCGCTGCTTCAAGCTCGGCCGCGCTTGGCGCTTCCTCATCCTTGCCCTCTTCCGGCACGTCGCCGAACATGTCCCCTGAATCGATCATAAGGCGCATCCTAGGACGCGCGAGGGCACTTGTCGAAGCGCTTTGCTCGCGAAATTTGGGGATAGGTGGAAGCCGACGACCCGGCGCGAAATCACTGTGGCTGCTTCCTTCCGGACCTGACCAGGTTCGCGAATACGCCGTCCGCCGACTTCCGGGCGGCGATATGGTCGAAACGCCTGCCGGTTGCAAGGCTGGCGCTTCATTCGCGGTTCACGACTGGACGATGTAGAGCGTGGTCATGCTCCTCCCATTTATCGCTATGCTGGTCGCAGCGTCCGAACCGCCGGTGGTCATCACGGGAAGCGGCACCGCGCCGTTTATCAGTCCGATGGGCGAGCCCTTCCCCTCACGAAGCAAGGGTCGGTCCGCGCTCGCTTCCTGGTTTGCCGGCGCTGATACCAACCGCGACCAGTGGTTGTCAGTCCCGGAACTGGTTGCCGATGCCAACCGCTTCTTTGCGCTTCTCGACGTCGATGGCGACGGACAGATCGATCCCGACGAAGTGGTTCGTTACGAATGGGAGATCGCACCCGCGATCCAGGTGAATTTCCACCGCATGCCGCAGCCCGGCGAAGCGCGCGATAAACGCGCCGCTGGCAAGGGAGAGCGCGGCTCGAAGGCGACATCCTTGGGCGCGGGCCTGACCGGTGGTGGGCGTTATTCCCTGCTCAATTACCCGGAACCGGTTACCGCTGCAGATTATGACTTCGACCGATCAATAACTTCCGCCGAATTTGGCCGTGCTGCGGTCGAACGCTTCGCCCTGTTGGACCGCGATAAGCGCGGCGCGCTGTCGCTCGTCGATCTTGAATCGCGTTACGCTGCGATGCTCGCTGCCGATGCGAAGCAACGCAAAAAAAGGGGGCTGCGGCGCAAATCGGACGACACGGCGGACGACCGCATCGCCATTCCGCTGCCGATCACCGATTAGCGACCCATCCAATTGACGCTGTCAGGGGGCACGGTGACCGACAGGCTGTCCCAATTGTCGTCGAGGATGATCTGACAGGCCAGCCTGGAGCGCGCGCAGGCGTGGGTCGCGAGGTCCAGCATGTCTTCTTCCTCATCGCTTGCTGGAGCAAGCTTGGCGAAGTCTTCGGGTGCAACGATGACATGGCAGGTTGAACAGGCCATGCACCCCTCGCACGCGCCCTCAAGCGGCTGGCGCGCATTCCACGCGACATCCAGTAACCGCTCACCCGGAGCGCCGTCCACTTCCTTGTCCAGGGTCCCGTCAAACCGGAAAAAACGCACCTTGATCACGCCGGTTACGCACAGCCCTGCTTGCGCGCCGCAGCGGCAATCCGCTCACAAGCGCCGACCAGCTCGTCACACTCGGTGTAGCGGCCAAATCCGAGGCGAACCGACGAGCGCGCTTGCCGCTGGGTCAGGCCCAGCGCCTTGAGCACGTGACTTGGTCGCTCCGATCCACTCGCGCAGGCTGAGCCGAGCGAGAAGGCAATGTCACGAAGGTCGGCAATCAGCCGGGCGCCGTCGAGGCCGTCGCGGCGGATATTGAGGTTACCGCGATACCGCCAGTCACTGCAGCCGTTGATGATCCAGTCGGGACCAAGCGCTGCGCGCGCGGCGTTCCATAATTGCTCGACCAGGTCGTGATCGCGGGTCGCGCGCTCCATCGCCACCTTGGAAGCGGCCCCGAAGCCGACGCACAAGGCCGGCGACAAGGTTCCCGACCGAAGTCCAAGTTCCTGCCCCCCACCGTGCAGCAAGGGCTCCGGCTCTGCGCCATCGCGCATCCACAAGGCGCCGACCCCCTTTGGGCCGTGGATCTTGTGCGCTGAAATGGCGATCAGGTCGGGTCCGTCGGGAATGGCGGTGCGCCCGAAAGCCTGCACTGCGTCGCACAGCATCAACGCGCCCTTGTCATGGGCAATCGCCGCGATGTCCGCGACTCGCTGAATAACCCCGATTTCGTTGTTGACGAGCATCGCTGCGACCAAGGCGGTATCGCCGCTGACTGCGTTCGCCAGCTGGTCGAGGTCGACAAGGCCGCGCTGGTCGACCGGAAGCACCGTCACCGCGACCCCTTGCTCCTCCAGCCATTCGCAGCTGTCGAGCACGGCCGCATGTTCGGTGGCAATGGTGACGATCCGTCGCCTGGCCTTCGGCGAACGGGCGATCGTGCCCTTGATCGCCCAGTTGATTGCTTCGGTCGCATTGCCGGTGAACGCCAGCTTCCCGCCGGGCAGTCCGATCGCCTTTGCGACTTGCTTTCGGGCATGCTCGATTGCCGCAGCGGCTTCGCGACCGGCCTTGGAAGGAGAATGCGGATTGGCAAACTTTTCCTCGATCCACGGCCGCATTGCCGCCGCCACCTCTGGCGCAACCGGGGTTGTCGCCTGGTAGTCGAGGTAGATCATGCCGCGCGCTGCCGCTGCGCCAGCTTCGCGAATTCGTCCAGAAAGCCTGCCAGGTCGGAACTATCGGTTTCCGGGCCGAAACTGAGGCGCAGATAGCCGGCGACGATTTCGGAACTGAGGCCCATCGCCTGCAACACCGCGCTCGGCTTGGCCTTGCCCGAGGAACAGGCGCTGCCAGCGCTCACCGCGACTCCGGCAAGGTCCATCTGGACCAGCATCGTCATGCTTGCCGCACCAGGAAGTGCAATCGCGCCGATTGTCGGCACGCGCGGGCTGTCCTCGCCGATCACCACCGCCCCCAGCGCCTTCACGCCGTCCTCAAGCGACTGGCGCAGTTCGGCCATGCGGGCCATGTCATAGGGGCGCGCTTCCAGTGCTGCGGCAAAGGCGAGTGCGCTCGGCACATCCTGCGTGCCGCGGCGATACCCGTGCTCCTGCCCGCCGCCGCACGGCTCAAGGGTTGAAAGATCCTTTACCAACAGCGCGCCAATCCCCGGCGGCCCGCCCAGCTTGTGCGCGCAAATGGCGATGAAATCTGCGTCAAGCAGGGGCATCTTGGACGCTGACTGCGCGCAATCGGCAAGCAGCAGTGAGCCGGATGCGCGAACCCTTGCGGCAATCTCGGCAATTGGCTGGATCACCCCGGTCTCGTTATTGACATGCTGGATCGCAACCAGGCTTGGCCCGCGCGCCAGGATCTCCTCCAGGGCGTCCATCGCGATCAGGCCGTCGGTCCCGACCGGGATGATGCTTGCACCCTCACCCATTGCATAGGGCACGATGGCATGTTCCGTCGCCCCGTGGGCGCGACCCTTCACCTTGGCGCGGGCCCCGGCAATCTCGATCGCTTCGCTTGCTCCGGAACAGAAGATGACGTCGCCGTCCCATCCCAATACGCGCTTCAACGTCGCGCGCGCTTCCTCAAGAAGCGCACGTGCGGCACGCCCCTCGGCGTGTGGCATGTTGGGATTGGCCCAGCTGGCGAGCGCGCGATCATAGGCAGCTCTTGCTGCCGGGATTACCGGCGTGGTCGCCGCATGGTCGAGATAAATTCGCTTGGTCACGGTCAATTTCTGCTTTTTTGCCCCCGATTGCCAGAAAGCCAAGCGGTTCTATATAGGCTCTGCGCGCGCGGCGCACCTGCCGCGACCCTGAATTTTTCCAACGATTGGTACCGACCAACCCATGCCCGAAGTCATTTTCCCCGGACCCGAGGGTCGCCTAGAAGGCCGTTTCCACCCTGGCAGCCGTCCCCGCGCGCCCGTCGCCCTGATCCTTCATTCGCACCCCCAGGCCGGGGGCACGATGAACAACAAGCTGGTGCAGCTTTTGTACCAGACCTTCGTCAAGCGCGGTTTTGCTACCCTGCGCTTCAATTTTCGCGGAGTTCGGCCGCAGCCAGGGCGTGTTCGATAATGGCATCGGCGAATTGTCCGACGCCGCAAGCGCGCTCGACTGGGTCCAGCAGATCCATCCGGAAGCCGAGACTACGTGGGTCGCAGGAGTAAGCTTCGGTGCCTGGATCGGCATGCAATTGCTGATGCGCCGTCCGGAAATTCGCGGCTTCATCTCAATCGCGCCGCCCGCCAACATGTACGATTTCTCGTTCCTTGCCCCCTGCCCTTCATCGGGCATCATCATTCAGGGCGACGCCGATGAGGTTGTTACCCCCGGCGCGGTTCAGAAACTGGTCGATAAGCTGCGCACGCAGAAGCATATCACGATCACTCATGAGACCATCCCCGGCGCGAACCACTTTTTCGCCAACGAGAGCGAGCAGCTGATGAAGCTGGTCGATGATTATCTCGACATGCGGCTTGCAACCGACCCGATCAAACCGCCTACACTGTCCAGATCATCACGTTCATAAGGATGACGACGGAGCACACCAGCATAAGGATGCCCCGCGTCCTGGTCTGACGCTTGCCGATCAGCCGAACGCCGCCAAGCGCCAGCATCACTGCGGCAATCACTCCCAGCGAGAGAGCAAACGCGCTCAAACCTGAATAAGATTCCATCATTTTCACTAGACCTTAACCAGTCGGCGTTAACAAGCACACATGCCCAATAGCGAGTCCCAAAAGCGCCTCGAAGAAGCGTTCGAAAAGATCGAAGAAACGATCCTGCCGTGCATCGCGATGATGCTCGATACGCTGATCGACGCGTCGGAATCGGTTGCGCAGGACGAACGCCGTTTCCTGGTCGCGGAACTTCAGACCCTGGCGGTCGAGCTTGAGGAACTGACCAAAGCGGTCGAACGATCGAGCCCGAACCACCTGGAACCGGGCGAATATAAGGCACGCAACGCCGCTTAAACGGGTTTTTCCAAGATTCCCGCGAATAACGCAGGATCGACATTGCCACCCGACAGAACGATCACCGACCCCTCGGGCGCGTCCAACATTCCCGACAATATTGCCGCCAGCGCAACTGCACCCCCCGGCTCAACCGTCAGTGCATGTTCGCTAAACGCGAATCGGATTGCGTTTCGGACGTCTTCATCGCTGACGCTGACAACCGTGACCTCGCGTTCGCGGAAAATCGAGAAGGTGATCGGGGAAACCCGCGGGGTCTGGAGCGCGTCGCACAGGGTCACCGGCGCATCGGCGCTGACCGAGACGATTTCCCCGGCCTGAAGCGATAACCGCATGTCGTCCCATCCGGCCGGCTCGACTGCGACGATCCGGCTATGTGGAAGGGCCAGCGCGATCCCGCTGGCAAGCCCCCCGCCGCCGCACGGAACCACGACCGTCGGCGGCGCGTGTCCAAGCTGCTTGAGGATTTCGAGTCCGACCGTCCCCTGCCCAGCGACGATATCGGGGTCATCGAAGCTTGGCACGACCGTTGCGCCGGTCTCCTTGGCGATCGCTTCGGCGATTGCCTCCCGGCTTTCACTATGCCGGTCATAAAAGCGGATTTCCGCTCCTTCGCTGCGCGTCCCGTCGACTTTTACCCGGGGCGCATCGGACGGCATGACGATAATTGCTGTGATTCCCAGCCGCCGCGCCGCGATTGCCACTCCGCGCGCATGGTTTCCGGACGAAAAGGCGACCACGCCGCGCAACCGTTCCTCTGGCGACAGCTGGAGCAAGCGGTTGGTCGCGCCGCGCAACTTGAATGCACCGCCGGTTTGCAGGCACTCGGCCTTCAGCCAGTAGCGAGCGCCGCCGATGCGGGATTCGATGAGCGGGGTTTCCACGACCGCGTCACGGATGCGCAGAGACGCCTTGGCGACATCTTCCGCGCAAGGAAAAGATTTCACGCCCAAGCTCCTGGATTTACGATAAAAGACGAAAAGTTTCTACGCGGCGGCGGCGCGAGTTTAGAAGCGATGGCAGGCCGTGAAAATACTTTACTTGCGAAGGGTGCGACCATATATCGCGCTTCCGCTGCCCCATGGGACTTCCAACCGCAAGGCAGCTCACGTTGACGATCTACCCAGTTGGAGGTCCCTTGAATTGCACAAGCATCATCGCGCGCTGGGGCTAGTTCCCAATAACGACACCCTTAGCGGTGCTGATATCGCCGGTCAGCGGCCGGCGCAGCCGGTAACACTGTTGCGCCCGCACGCGGCATCGCGCGCGGCGCGCTTCTTCGTCGAACGATTCCCGGGCCGCTCGCTGTACGCAGTAAAGGCCAATCCTTCGCCCGCCCTGCTGGAGATCCTGTGGGCGTCTGGCGTCACCCATTATGACGTCGCATCGATCGGCGAAGTGCGCATGGTACGCGAGACATTGTCCGACGCGGTCCTGTGCTTCATGCACCCGGTCAAGGCCGAAGAAGCGATTGCCGAATCTTATTTCGACCACGGGGTTCGCACCTTCAGCCTCGATACGCTGGAGGAACTGGACAAGATCGTTTCCGCGACCGCAGCCGAAGACGGAACTCCAGCCAGCGACCTCAACCTGCTGGTGCGGATCCGGGTTTCCTCGGAACATGCCAAGCTGTCGCTGGCCGCCAAATTCGGTGCCGATCCGGGGGAGATGAAGGACCTGCTGATGGCGGCGCGCCAGGCCTCTGACGCGCTTGGCATCTGTTTCCATGTCGGCAGCCAGGCGATGACGCCCGCAGCTTATGCCGAAGCGATGGAGCGCGTGCGCGCGGCGATCGTCGAGGCCGCGGTGACGGTCGATATCGTCGATGTCGGAGGCGGCTTCCCCTCGACCTATCCGGGAATGGAGCCGCCCCCGCTGGAAACCTATTTCTCGGTCATCAACGCGGCGTTCGAATCGCTGCCGATCAGCTATTCGGCCGAACTGTGGTGCGAACCGGGCCGCGCCTTGTGTGCCGAATATGCCAGCGTTATCGTGCGCGTCGAAAAACGTCGCGGAGCCGAACTGTACATCAACGACGGTGCATATGGTGCCCTGTTCGATGCAGCGCACATCGGCTGGCGATACCCGGTGCGCCTGATTCGTGACGAACCGAGCGACGTGCGTGACATGGGATTCAGCTTTTACGGGCCGACCTGCGATGACCTCGATCATATGGCGGGGCCGTTCGAGCTTCCCGGCGACGTCAAGGCCGGCGACTATCTAGAGATCGGGATGCTTGGCGCGTACGGCTGCGCGATGCGAACTGCCTTCAACGGCTTCGGAACGCAGGGAAGCGAAATCGTCGGTGATGAGCCGATGTGCAGTCTGTACCGCGATTTCACAACCGCCGACCGGAACGTCGGAACACTGTAGCCGTTCACTTTGAGAATCGACGTTGTCCGCGCCGGGCGACGCCATGACGTCACGGGGTGAGGCTGTCCCCCTTCGAAAAACGACAGGCCCTGTCCAGCGTCGGTATGGTGGCAAATCCAGCCCCGGCCCGGCCCCATCGGAGCACATTCATGACGACCGACACGCTTGTGAAAATCCAGGACTCCTCGGAGATCGACAACCAGCGCAAGGCTGAACTTCTTGCGACCCCGATTGAACATATCGACATCACCAGTTTCGACGCGCGCCCGATTGTCGATGCGATGGGCAAGATGAGCTTTACCAGCCGCGACCTGTCGCGCGCTGCCGACATTTACAACCAGATGCTTGCCGACAAGGATTGCTCGGTGATCCTGGTCATCGCTGGATCGACGTCTGCCGGTGGCTGCATGGATTTGTACACCCAGCTGGTGAAGTCCAACATGGTCGACGCAATCGTTGCCACGGGCGCTTCGATCGTCGACATGGATTTCTTCGAAGCGCTTGGCCACAAGCACTATCAGGCCAATGAAATCCCGGACGATGATACGCTTCGCTCGCTGTATATCGACCGCATCTACGACACCTATATCGACGAAGAGCAGCTGCAGGATTGCGACCACACGATTGGTGCGATCGCCGACGGCCTGGAGCCGCGCGCCTATTCGAGCCGTGAGTTCATCAAGGAAATGGGCAAGTGGCTTGCGAACGGCAACGCCAAGAAGAAAGACAGCCTGGTACAGGTCGCCTACGAACATGACGTTCCGATTTTCTGCCCGGCGTTTGTCGATTCCTCAGCAGGGTTCGGGCTGGTGAAGCATCAGGTCGATGCGATGAAGCGTGGCGGCCATTACATGGTGCTGGACGCGATCGCCGACTTCCGCGAACTGACCGACATCAAGATCAAGGCGGGCACCACGGGCCTGTTGATGATCGGCGGCGGCGTTCCCAAGAACTTCACCCAGGACACGGTGGTGTGCGCCGAAATCCTCGGCCACGAGGACGTCGAAGTCCACAAATATGCCATCCAGATCACCGTCGCCGACGTGCGTGACGGGGCGTGCTCGTCCTCCACCCTTCAGGAAGCCGCGTCATGGGGGAAGGTCTCAACCGCACTGGAACAGATGGTGTTCGCCGAAGCTACCTCGGTGCTTCCGCTGCTCGCCAGCGACGCCTACCATCGCGGTGCATGGAAGACCCGCGAGAAGCGCCGTTTCGCCAAGCTGTTCGACTAAAAAGTTGTCAGCACAAGTCGACTAGGCCAACCTCCCCCGGCTTAATGTTGGGGGAGATTTTTCATGCCATTCAATCCGCTTCTTGGACCGGTCGTGGTCCTGGTCGCCTGGTCCCTGGTCGTCCTGATCTGGCTCGCGGTCGTCCGCTTCGGGGCGTTCAAGACACTGAAGATCGACCCCGGCCGGACTGTCGGTGCGCGCGGCCAGGATCTGGACGGCAAGGTCGAGCCGACACTGCAATGGCCCTCGCACAACTATACCCACCTCATGGAACAGCCGACGATCTTCTATGCGATCGTCCTGGCGCTCGTGTTGATGGGCGACAAAAGCCAGTTCAACCTGACGCTCGCCTGGGCGTACGTCGCGATCCGCGTTGTCCATTCGATCTGGCAGATCACGATCAACCAGGTGCCGGTGCGCTTTGCGCTGTTCCTGGCATCGACTCTGTGCCTTGCGGGCCTGACCTTCCGCGGCCTCTCCGACGTAATTCACAGCCTGTAAAAGGCACTCACAAGTTCGACGTGGGTCGACCAGCGGAACTGGCCGACGGGTTTTGCCCACGCAAGGGCGTAGCCGCCTTCGACAAGAGTTTTGGAATCGCGCGCGAACGTCGCCGGGTTGCAGCTGACATAGGCAACCCGGGCAACGCTTGAGGCGGCGAGTTCGGCAACTTGGTCGCTCGCCCCGCTGCGCGGCGGGTCGAGGATTACCGCATCGAACGCCTTGAGCTCGTCCGCATCAAGCGGCCGTCGGTAAAGATCGCGATGCTCCGCACGCAGGTTCGGCGCCGCTGCCTTGAGCGCGGCAATGGAGTTGCGCGCGGCCTCCGCAGCATAGCTTGCGCGAACCCCCAGCGCGAAGGTGCCAATTCCCGCGAACAGGTCGGCGACCTGACTTGCTTCACCAACCGCCTCGCGGACGCCCGCGATCAGCGCTTCCTCACCGTCCGCCGTCGCCTGCAGGAAAGCCCCGATCGGCAGGCCGACCACGCGTCCGGCAATGGTTACGGTCACAGGCTCTGGCTCCCAAGCCAATTCGGGACCAAGTCCGCTGTCGGTCGCAAGTCGGGCAAGCGATTGTGCATGCGCGAAATCGCTCAAGGCGAGGCGAAGATCGAGCCCGTCGGCCTTGGCTCCCCTGATCAGAACATCCGCGCCCTGGTCCGCAAGTGTCAGATGGATTTCACAAGCGCCCTTTTTCCCCAGCAATTCCCCAAGCAACACCCGCAGCGGCGCGACCAATGCGAACAATTCGGGTCGCAGGATGTGGCATTCCTTGAGATCGACGATTTGGTGCGATCGGACTTCGTTAAACCCGAGCATGACGCCGCTGGCCGTAGCGATTGCGCGTAGCGCGGCCCGGCGCCGTGAACGTGGCGGCGACAAATATGGCTCACCGATTGTAGTCGACAGGCCATGCGCCTGGAGTGCAGAGCAAAGCCGGTCGCCCAGGTAATCCGCATAAGCGGTGTCGTCGACGTGCTGAAGCTGGCACCCACCGCATTGCGGATAGTGACGGCATGGTGGATCGATGTGATGCGGGCCGAACGCCAGCGCACCATCATCGAGTAGTGCATCGCCAGGTACGCCAAAGGCGACATGTGCGCCCGACTGGGTGACCCCGTCCCCGCGCGCCGCGATCCGGATGACCCTCTCACTCACAAAAGGTCGAATGCTTCGGGGATAGCCTCAACCAGATCGTCGGCGATCATCGCAGGGCCCGCAAATTCGGCAGCGCGCCCGTGGAGCCACACGCCCGCGCAAGCGGCAGCAAAGGCGTCCATTCCGCGCGCGCGCATCGCCGCGATAATGCCGGCGAGGACATCGCCCGTCCCGGCGCTGGCGAGCCATGCCGGCGCTGGGGGCGCAAACCCGCAGCGCCCGTCTGGGGCCGCGACCACGGTGTCCGGTCCTTTCAGGACGACCACGGCGCCGCTGGTTTTGGCCGCAGCCAACGCGCGCTCCGCCTTGCTGCCCTCAAGCTTGCCGAACAGCGCCTCAAATTCGCCCTCGTGCGGGGTAATGATCGCATCTTGCCCTTTAAGCCGCTCGGGATCCTCGAGCTGGCGGATGCCATCGGCGTCAATCACCTTGGGCGCCTTGCTGGTCATTGCCAGTGTCACCACCATCGGCAATTCGCCTAGCCCCGGCCCCACCACGATGCATCCGATCCGCTCATCCTTAAGGTCAGCGGTACCGGTCTGCACAATGGCATGGGGAAGGCCGGCAATCGGCTGGGAAGTCGACACGCGGACATAGCCGGCGCCGCTTTTGGCAGCGGCAAGGCTCGACAGGGCAATCGCTCCAGCCATTGTCCCAGCAAGCAAATGGACCAGCCCGCGGTCATATTTGTGTCCCTGAGCGTCGAGCGGCGGAAGCGTGGGAGGGCCGATCTCGCTCCAGTCTGACTGGGTCGCAATCCCGATGTCGGCGAGCGCGACCCGGCCACATCGTTGCATTCCCATCCCCAACCGATGCGCAGGTTTAAGTGCGCCCAGAGCAACGGTGAGGTCGAAATGCGAAACCTCACCCAGCAACGCGCCGCTGTCGGCCTCAATACCGCTTGGCAAGTCGCAGGCTATGCGCACCTGCGCCAGTGCCGCAAGCCGCGCGAGATTGGCTGAGACCGCTGGCTCAAGCGCACGCGACAGCCCGGAGCCGAACAGGCAATCGATCAGCAATGGGGCCGGCAAAGTCGCCCCATCAAGCTTCTCGACTGCGCAGCTCCACTGAGCGCGCGCCGCCTTGGCAGCATCGGTCCCCGGTTCCCCAAGCGTGGCGATTCGAACCTCGACACCACAAGCGGCAAGATGGCTCGCAGCGACATAGCCGTCACCGCCATTATTCCCGGGCCCGCACAGGACCAGCGCTGACATTGGACCGGCATAGCGGATAGCGGCGTCGGCAAGCGCAGACCCCGCGCGCTCCATCAATACGGATTCGCTAACGCTCGATTGGGCTTCGGCAGTGCGCATCGCGCTTGCTGTCAGGATCGGGCGCCAGGGGGTCATTTGCCGCCCCTAGCGCAAGGCGGACGCGAGTTTCCACCATTGTTGTGGGATTGCGGCCTTCGCTGCGTCGCGTTGCGCCGATGTTTCGAACAACGCAAAGCAAGTGGCACCTGAACCCGACATGCGAAACCAGGTGACACCTTCACGGCCCGACAGCCAATCCAACACTTCGGCAATTTGCGGCACCAGCGCAATTGCCGCCGCCTCCAGATCGTTGCGACCTTCGCGCCAGTCGCTAAGCGCGCCATAGTCGGCCCCATCCCAAGCCGCAAATACCACTGCGGTTGGCAACGGCACACGCGGATTGACCAGCAGGACCGGGGTCCCAGATAGCCCGAGATCGACCGGGGAAAGCGTGTCCCCTGCCCCGCGCCCAAGGGCTGGCAAGCTCAACAGGCAAGCCGGGACGTCACTACCGAGCGACGGCGCGACGGAGAGCGCGTGGCTTGGGTCGATCCGCCACAGGCCGGTCAGCAGCCGCAGGGCAGCACCGGCATCTGCGGATCCCCCGCCGATCCCGGCTGCAACCGGTAGACGCTTGTCGAGTGTTATCGCCGCCCCGCCCGTGTGCCCACTTGCTTGACGGAGCGCTTCTGCCGCTTTGAGGACGAGATTGCCGTCAACCTCGAGGCCCGGTGCAAACGGCCCGACGATATCGAGCGAAAGATCGTCGGCCTGTCGAGCTGCAAGCCGGTCGCCATCGGTGCAGAATGCGAACAGTGTTTCGATTTCGTGACGTCCATCGGCACGCTTGGAGCGAACGTGAAGCGCCAGGTTAAGCTTGGCCGGTGCAATGTCGCGCGCCGGTGCCTCTTCCCCGGTATCGACGATCACGGCGCCGCGTTGGCGGCCGTGAGTCCCAGCTTCAGCTTGGATTCGACCCGCGCCTTGCTCTCGTCTTCCGCGGTGACCAACGCCGCGCTCCATGCATAGCGCGCTTCGAACCTGCGGCCCGCAGTAAACAAGGCATCGCCCAGATGCTCGCGGATTTCGGCCTGCGCCGGGTCCTTTTCCGCCGCTTGCTGGAGCGTGGCGATGGCCGCATCGACCTTGCCGCGCTTGAACTGCGCCCAGCCAAGCGAGTCGGTAATCGAGGCATTGTCGGGGGCAAGCTGGCTGGCCTTCGCGATCATCGCTTCGGCCGCGTCGAGGTCTTCTCCCCGCTCAAGCTTGGCGTATCCAAGGAAATTGAGCAGCAGCGGCTGGTCGGGTGATAGCTTCAACCCGGTCAGCAAGTCGGCGCGCGCTTCGGGCCATTTTCCAGCCGCCTCAAACGCGCTCGCGCGAAGCAAGTAGAAGGTCCACAAGCGATCGCTGCGGCCCGACTGGCGTTCCGCCTCGATGGCCTTGCCAAATGCTGCGGCAGCTTCGAGATGCCGACCCAGCGCTTCTTCGACGTCGCCCAGCCGCGCCCAATTGTCGGCCCCGCCAAGATTGATGTCCGCACGAGCAAGCCCAAGCGCCTCGTTCGCGCGGTCGTGCTCGATCAGCATCCGGATTCGGGTGTCCCGAGCTTGCCCCGAAAGCGGATCGCTTGGCGCAATGGCACTCAGCACGGCCAGCGCATTGTCGGGACGATCGCGCATGTTGAGCAACACCGCGAGCAGGATCGAGGCCGCGCTATTGTCTGGGTTGGCATAAGTCGCGACCTGCGCAAGCCCGACCGGCGCACCTCGATTAAGTCGCGCAAGGTCCGCCGATAGGGCAGTGAGCACTTCGCTCAAGGCTTTCGCGCCAGTGTCGACCGCAAGGGGTCCGGCGCGCCCCGCAAGTATCCGGTCCCGTACCGGCGCGACTTCATCGCCAATCCCGTCGAGCATGATCGCAGCCCGCGGCTTGTCGCCGGCGCGAACGAAGGCGTCGGCAAGCGCGATCCTGATATGCGCCTCGCGTGCGCCGGCGCCGCCTATGGTGCGGCGGGCAAAAGGTTCTGCTTGCTGGGTGCGCCCGAATTTCAGCAGGACAAATGCGGTCAATTCACTTTTGAACGCATTCATCGCGCTGGTCGCCGGAATTGCAGCAATCGCCGCCAGCGCTCCGTTAAGGTCACCGGCGTCCGCCGCGCCCCACACCTTGACCATCGGCAGGAGGAAAGAAAGGTCGCTCCCGTCTTGATATTTGATCAACCACGGCTCGGCGTCCTTATACCGTCGCGCCTTCAACGCGTCGGCAACGACCATCAGCCGCGCTTCACCGCTAAGCTCGTTCGCGGGAACTTTCGCCAGCAATGGTTTTGCAAGGTCAAACCGACCGGCGTTGATCGCCTCGACAAGCGCCTTGCGGGCAAGGTCGGAATCGCCGGGCCGGGCGCCGACCAGACGGCTCATCAATTCGGCCGACCGGCTATAGTCGCCGTTGATCGAGGCGTTGCGCGCCTGGACATAGACCCAGGCCGGATCGTTCGCACTTGCCGCCAATCGGGCCTCGGCAGGGCCGGCCATGGCGATCGCGAGTAATGGCGCGAACGCCAAGAAGTTACATGTTCGGGTAATTGGGGCCTCCGCCGCCTTCGGGAGTGACCCAGTTGATGTTCTGGGTCGGATCCTTGATGTCACAGGTCTTGCAGTGAACGCAGTTCTGGGCGTTGATCTGGAGCCGCTCACGACCGCCCTCTCCTTCGACAAATTCATACACACCTGCCGGGCAATAGCGCGCTTCGGGCCCGGCATAGACCGGCAGGTTGACCATTGTCGGTACGTCAGCGTCCTTGAGCGTCAGGTGAACCGGCTGGTCCTCTTCGTGGTTGGTGTTCGACAGGAACACCGAGGTCAGGCGGTCGAATGTTATCTGGTTGTCGGGCTTGGGATAAGCGATCGGCTGATAATCGACCTTGGGCTTTAGCTGCGCGTGATCGGGTTTGTGCTTTAAGGTCCACGGCAAAGTGATGCCCAGCTGGCCCATCCATAGATCAAAGCCGGAATAGATCGTCCCCAGCAGCCCGCCCCAATGGGCAACCGCAGGCTGGGCGTTACGTACCTTTTTCAGTTCCTTGCCCACCCATGAGGAGCGAAGGGCGGTTTCATAGCCTTCGAGGATGTCCGAAGAACGCTGCGCGCCAAGCGCTTCGGCGACTGCCTCGGCGGCAAGCATTCCCGATTTCATCGCAGTGTGGGTGCCCTTGATCCGCGGCACGTTGACGAATCCTGCCGCACAGCCGATCAGCGCTCCGCCGGGAAAGGTGAGCTTCGGGATCGCCTGCCATCCGCCCTCATTGATCGCGCGCGCGCCATAGGACACGCGCCGACCACCCTCGATTTCAGCGCGGATCGCCGGATGCGTCTTCCATCGCTGGAATTCTTCGAACGGCGAAAGGTAGGGGTTGGCATAGTCCAGTGCGACCACGAACCCCAAGGCGACCTGCCCGTTTTCCTGGTGGTAAAGAAAGCCACCGCCCCATGCATCTTCAAGCGGCCAGCCTTGCGTGTGAATTACCCGCCCCGGTTTATGCCTTTCAGCAGGTATGTCCCACAACTCCTTGAGTCCCAAACCATAAACTTGTGGACCGCTGTCTGACCTCAGGTCGAAAACCTGAGTCAGGCGCTTGGTCAGATGGCCCCGCGCACCTTCGGCGAAGAAGGTGTATTTGGCGTGGAGTTCCATCCCCGGCTGGTAGTCGGCGCGGTGGCTGCCGTCGCGCGCGATCCCGACGTCGCCCGTCGCAACACCCTTCACCGAGCCGTCCTCGTGGTACAAGATCTCGGCGGCGGGGAAGCCTGGGAATATCTCGACCCCAAGTTCTTCGGCCTGGCTGGCAAGCCAGCGGGTAAGGTTACCAAGGCTGAGGGTATAGGTGCCCTTGTTGTTCATGAACGGCGGCATCAGGAAATGGGGAATGGCAAGTTTCGCGCCTTCCCTGAGCACCCAGTGATGGTTTTCGGTCACTGGTGTATTGAGCGGCGCTCCCTTGGCCTTCCAGTCCGGGATCAATTCATCGAGAGCCCTAGGATCGACCACCGCACCAGAGAGGATATGCGCGCCGACCTCGCTGCCTTTTTCAAGGATGCACACGGTGATGTCATGTCCGGACGCTGCAGCGATTTGCTTGAGCCTGATCGCGGCTGACAGGCCGGCAGGGCCGGCGCCGACGATCACCACGTCATATTGCATCGATTCGCGTTCGCTCATGAAACCTCTCGTCGCACATTAGGTGCGTTCTGACTCAGACAGCCCTGCCAATTCCTTGACCGCGCCGTCAATGGCTCGGAGAAAGAGATTGTGGGTGGGTTGCACGCGAATCTTACGCCGGAAGAGGCGCATGGCCTGCTTCAATGGTGGCTCGAAGCGGGCGTCGACACGCTCGTAGAAGAACAACCGCGCGATTGGTTCAAGCCGGTTGAGGCCGCTGTGTCCAAGCCCAACGCCGCCGCGACCGGTGAAGCAACCGTTGCCTCCCCCGCACTGCCCGACTTTGCCAGTCTTGATGCGCTCAAGGCCTGGCTTGCGACCGCACCCGAAGTCCCGCTTGCCAAGGGGATTGGCCGACGCGCCCTGCCCCATGGGCTGGGCGAAGCGCCCGTAATGCTGATGGTCGATGCACCCGACGCCGACTCGGTCGCGGATGGTCGGCCGCTGACGGGGGGGCAGCGTGAGCTTGCCGCAAAGATGCTTGCAGCGATCGGTGTTCGTTCCGATGATGCCTATGTCGCCTCGCTCATTTGCGTCCATGCGCCGGGTCGAAAACTAAGCGAGACAGAGCGCGAGACCTGTGTCGCCCTTGCCCGGGCCCACGTCCGGCTTGCAGCACCGCGACTGCTGCTTTTGATGGGTGATGCGCCCGCGCGTGCTTTGACCGGCAAGCCGCTCGCCGAAGCGCGAGGAAAGGTCCACAACGTCGAAGGAGTTCGCACTGTGGCGACCTTCCATCCCCGCCACCTCATCAATCGCCCGGGTGACAAGCGCCTTGCCTGGGCCGACCTATTACTTCTTACGGAGACCATCGAACAGTGATCGCCCGCCTGCTTACCTCTGCCGCGCTGATTATCGCCACTCCGGCCTTCGCCCAGGCTGGCGACCCGCTTGCGCCCTTGCCGCAGGCGCCCCCGGAAACCCCGCCCGAGGCACCCACCGCCGAGCTTCCCGACGATACCCAGCCGGTCGCGCACACCCCGGCAGCCCCGGTCGCCGCCACGGTCCCGGCGGCACAAGTGCCCAAAAGTTGGCGCGAAGTATTCGACGCAATCGACCGTCAACAATGGATGATTGCCCAGGCGGGAATCAATTTTCTCCCCAACGACATCCTCAAGCCTCTTGCCAAGGCCGAGTTGTACACTGCGCGCAACAGTCCAAAGGTCGATGGCTTTGCCCTGCAATCGGTGGTCGCCCAAGCGCCCGAACTTCCGCAGGCGGAACAGCTTGCCCGGATGGCGCAGGGCCGCGGTGGCGCCAACCTGCTGATTATCCCGCGCAAGCCGACGGTGACTTTGGGTTACGCGCCGGTTCGTTATCGCGCCAAGAATGTCACCGGCGAACCCTATGCCGACCAGCTCCGCACCGCGCTCCAGCCGCTGATCGATGCCAATGACGCTGCGACCGCCGAGGCGCTGCTGATCCAGTACGGGCCCCAGTTATCGTTCGAAGCGCGCGCGGAAATGGGCCAGCGCGTGGCCTGGATCTATTATATCCTTGGCCTCGACCTCGACGCGCGTCGCGTGGCGGAGATCTGGCGCCAGGGCTCCACCGGCCAGTGGTCAAGCCAGGCGGCGTGGATCAGCGCGCTTGCCAGCTGGCGAATGGGCGACTGCAACAGTGCCAGTCGCGCGTTCCAGGACACCGGCCGGCTCGCGGTCCAGTCCGAGCTCCGCGCTGCCGGCTATTATTGGGCAGGGCGTGCCGAACAGGCCTGCCACCGCCCGCGCAACGTCCAGACCCTTTTGAAAACCGCCGCCACCAATCCGGAAAGTTTTTATGGCTTGATCGCGCGTGAGACGCTTGGAATGCCGACCCGCCTGCCCGCCGACCCCAATCGCGGCCGCGATCCGGCGATCGACCAGCTTCCCAACGTTTATCGAGCCCAGTTGCTGGTCCAGATGGGTCAGCCTGGTCGTGCCGACGAATTGATCCGGCACCAGGCCAAGATCGGCAATCCCCAGGAACATCACGCGCTGATCGAACTGTCGAAGCGGCTCAATCTGCCGGCAGCGCAGCTTTGGCTTGCCAATCACGGCCAGCGCGGCGCGCAAGCCGACCCGTCGGACCGCTATCCCAACCCCAGTTGGACCCCGCTCGGCGGGTGGCGGATCGATCCCGCGCTGGCGTTTGGGCACATTATCCAGGAATCGAGTTTTCGCCAGACGATCGTCAGTCCGGCAGGCGCGGTCGGACTTATGCAAGTGCTTCCGACCACCGCAGCGCAAATGGCCCGGCGGACGAACATGAACTTCACCCGCAGCCAACTCGACAATCCGGTTTACAACCTCGAATACGGCCAGCGTTTTATCGAGGCGATGCGCGCCAATTCCCGCACCGGGGGCCAGCTTCCCAAGGTCATCGCCTCGTACAATGCGGGCCCACTCCCGCTCGAACGCTGGGCGCAAATCAACGACAAGGGCGATCCGTTGCTGTGGATCGAAAGCTTGTCCTACTGGGAGACGCGTTACTACATCCCCTCGGTGATGCGGAACATGTGGGTTTACCAAGGGCTTAACAACGCCCGACACTCCGACCCTGAAGGCCATGGCAGAACATCGCTGGCCCGATTTTCCGACCGGCCAGACAAGCTTGAACCACTAGCCTTCGTTCTTCTTTTGTTCTACGATCTTGGCCGGTGCCAGTCGAATCGAACAAGGGACGCGGGGCGACCCGCAATGCAACGCCCACGCGCTTTCGCTTGAAGGAACGCGTGGTCGATGGCGAATGGCTCGACCAGGTCGAAGCGCTTGACGGGGTTGCGCCGCGCCGCACGACGGTGACGATCGAACATCCGCGCACGATCCTGACCCGCAATTCCTCGCCCGACATCGGCTTCGATCGCTCCGTCAACGCGTATCGCGGGTGCGAGCATGGCTGCATTTATTGCTTCGCCCGACCGACCCACGCCTATCACGACCTGTCGCCCGGGGTGGATTTCGAAAGCCGCTTGTTCGCCAAGCCCAATGCCGCCCAATTGCTTCACTCGACACTTGCACGGCCCGGCTATGAATGCGCGCCGATCGCAATGGGCACCAACACTGACCCCTATCAGCCAATCGAAGAGCGCTGGAAGATCACCCGCGCACTGATCGAATTGCTGGTCGAGCACCGCCATCCCTTCACCATCACCACCAAGTCAGACCGGGTTCTGAGAGATCTCGACCTGCTCAAAAAGGCGGCCGAACTTCGCCTCGCGTCGGTCGCGATTTCGGTTACCTCGCTAGACCCCAAGACCGCGCGAACGATGGAGCCGCGCGCGCCAGGGCCCGCCAAGCGGATCGAAGCGATCCGACGTCTCAACGCCGAAGGCGTCCCTTGCCACATTGCCATCGCCCCGGTCGTACCGCAGGTCACCGATCATGAGTTGGAGGCAATTGTCGAAGCGGCGGCAAGCGCCAATGCGGCCGGTGGTTTTTACCTTCCCGTGCGCCTGCCTCACGAAGTCGCGCCCTTGTTCCGAGCCTGGCTCGACACTCATTACCCAGATCGCTCGAAAAAGGTCATGACAACTATCCAGTCGCTTCGAGGGGGGCGCGACAACGATCCCAATTTCTTCTCTCGGATGCGCGGGCAAGGGCCGTGGGCCGACCTTTTGGCTGCGCGTTTCGCCAAGGCCGTCGCGCGCTATGGCCTAAGGCAGTCGAAATTCGCGTTGCGGACGGACCTGTTCATCCCGCCGCAGGGACCCCAATTGCGCTTGCTATGAAGGTTTCGACGAACGGCAATGACAGGCGGGCTTTGCCCCGCTAGCGTCCCGACCATGCGCATGTCTCCACTGCGCCCTCGCCTTCCCCTTCACCCTTTTCTTGTCCACTGCCGCAGGCGCGCAGGAAATGCCGCCGCCCGTCGCGGTCGATCCCGCGGTCGCGGCGCTGCGCGACTCGGCGCTTGGCGATACCTACGCCTGGGATATAACCGAAGGCCTGACCACCGAGGTCGGGCCGCGCCCGGCCGGCAGCGCCGCTGAACAGCGCGCGCGCGACTGGGCGGTCGCCAAGCTGAAGGCGATGGGCTTTGCCAACGTTCGGGTCGAAGAATTCCCCGTGCCGACCTTTACCCGCGGCTTTGAGCGCGCGCGCGTGCTTGCCCCGTTCCCGCAGGATCTGGTTGTCACTGCGCTTGGCAACAGCGGAACTACCGACGCGTCCGGGGTGACCGGACAAATCGCCTATTTCGAAAGCGTCGATGCGCTTCGCCTTGCGCCTGATTCGGCAGTCCGCGGCAAGATCGTGTTCGTTGACCACAATATGCAGCGCACGATGGACGGTTCGCACTACGGGCAGTTCGGTGCGCCGCGCCGTCAAGGTCCGACGATCGCTAGCCAGAAAGGTGCTGCTGCAATCCTGGTCCGCTCGATCGGCACCGATCATAACCGCACCCCGCACACCGGTACGATGCGTTTTGCCGACGGCGTGGCGCCAATTCCTTCGGGTGCGCTGTCGGTTCCGGACGCTGAGCAACTGGTTCGAATCCTGAGGCGCGGAAAACCGGTCAGCGTAAACCTC
Source organism: uncultured Alphaproteobacteria bacterium (assembly GCA_963703115.1). Lineage (GTDB taxonomy): Bacteria > Pseudomonadota > Alphaproteobacteria > Sphingomonadales > Sphingomonadaceae > Sphingomicrobium. The sequence goes on along the minus strand of OY969788.1, from coordinate 1,088,979 downwards.
GTTCTGATGGGCAAGACCGGTGCGGGCATTTCCGGCAATGTCATCGCCGAAGTACCCGGACGTGATCCCAAGCTTGCGCCGGTGCTGGTCAGCGGTCACCTCGACAGCTGGGACGCCGGAACGGGTGCGATTGACGATGCCACGGGGGTCGCGATTGCAGCGGCTGCAGCCAAGCGCATCATGGATAAAGGACAACCCCTGCGTACCATCCGGATCGTGTGGTTCGGCTCGGAAGAAACGGGACTTTACGGCGGCCTCGATTATCAAAAGCGCCACGGCAAGGAGCCCCATTATGCGATCGCGGAAAGCGATTTCGGGGCTGGCCGGATCTACAAGGTGGACAGCAGGCTGGGCGACGCCCGAAAGGACGAGGCGCTAAGGCTTGCGGCAGCGCTTGCGCCGCTTGGGATCATCGCCGGCTCGTTCGAGGATTATGAGGGCTCTGACATTTCGCCACTGGTTAGCGATGGTATTCCCGGAGTGGCACTGAAGCAGGACGGGACCTATTACTTCGACCTGCACCACACTGCGAACGACACGCTCGACAAGGTCGATCGCACGGATCTGGCGCAAAATGTTGCGGCATGGACGACAATGCTGGCAATCCTAGCCGGACCGACCAAAAAGGCAGCCAAACCCGTGACAAGACGTTGAACTGCCCAAATTGAGGAGGAATGACATGCGCCAGGCGATACTCGCCGCAGTCCTGTTGTTGGGGGCCTGCCAGGTAACCACGGACCATGAGAATGATAGCGTCGCGGTTTCCCTTAACAAGGAAGTTGCAGCCGATGCCGCAAACGATGTCGGCAATGTCGCGACCAATGTCGCGTCCGACATCTCGAACGACGTCCAGCGCGAAGCGGACAAGGTCCAGCAAAACGACGGCGACGTCGCTTCGAACGGCACCGACGGAAACGCCGCGAACTAGGCGCACCAGCCGCAAAGGGTGGTGGTCGCTGTCCGTGTCCGGGCAGTTTTCACCGTAATTCTTGCGGACGAGGTTGGTCGGGGAGACAGGATTCGAACCTGCGACCCTCTGCTCCCAAAGCAGATGCGCTACCAGGCTGCGCTACTCCCCGACACTCTCGTCGTCCGTCTTGCGGGTGGTGGGCCCGGCAGGATTCGAACCTGCAACCTAGCCGTTATGAGCGGCTGGCTCTACCGTTGAGCTACAGGCCCCCCGCCACGCACCCGATAGCGGCGCTCGCCCGTTCCGCCAAGCGGCTTAGAAGAGCGGCAAGGTCATTATTACCGACTTGCCGCTAAGGCTGAGGTCGCCACCCGAAAGCCGTGCAAGGCCACGCACAAGCCGAAGTGGAAAGGCGATTTCGTCTGACCCTACTGCCTCGTGCGGTTGGTCGGCGATCAGTGCCGCGGTTCGGCCGCGCTGCTCAACCACCAGGCGCAATCGTTCGCCCGGCCCCCCCAGCTCTGCGATTGCCGCAAGAAATCTGGCGGCCAGCCGGGCAGTCACCTTTTCCGGCAGCGCGACCACGATTGCAGGGATGGGTTCGATAGCCAGTTCAACGCCGCGCGCATCAGCCAATGCGCTGCTCTCCGACATGCACTGGTTAAGCACGGCCGCAAGGTCGGATCGCGCAGCGCGTGCCGAATGACCGCTGGCCGTCGCTGCCGCGCTTGCGACCAGGTCGAGATCCTCGATCGCCTCCAGCAGGAAGCGCGCTTCGGCAACAATCGCTCCGGCGCGCTGACGGTATTCAAGGCCTGCGGGGCCAAGGTATTGGCCGTCGATAATCTCGCCAAAACCGACGATGGCGTTGATCGGCGTGCGCAATTCGTGAACCAGTTCGCGCAGTTTGACGGCGTTCGGAGCGGCCGGCGGTGCTCTCTCCGCATAACCCTCAGCATGCAAGTCTGCGCCCGGGCGCCGGGCGATCCCGCGATATCCTTCGAAATGCCCGGCGGGGTCGAACGCGGGCACCGCGCTCAGCCGCCATTCGCCGCCAATTGCACCGTCCCCGGCGAAGATCGCGGCTTCATCGTGGAACGGTGCGCGCTTCTCGAACGCTTCGCGCGCCGCGATCTCGATGCTGTCCTGACCACGCAGGAGCGAACGTCCCACCAGCGCACCGCGCGGCGCACCCTCGACCCAGGCGATTTCGCCCGAAGGTTCGCATTCGAACCTGAACATCGCGGCGGGACCTTCGCTTGCCGGGGTTGCGGAAGCGGTTCGGCGCTCCCGGCGACGCTCGATCCGTTCGATGACGTCGCCGATCGTCCGGGTGGGATGGGTGGGGGTCGGTGCCGGTGGGCGCGCGGGCGACGCTCCATCATCGGGCTCAGGCGACTCATCGACTGGCTGGATTGGCGCGGTTTCGGGGTGGACCGCGGCGACGAACCGCGCGACTTCGGATGGACTGTTGCTCAGCACTTCGTCCCAGTCACTGCGCGACAGTCGTGCCGCAGCAAGCAACGGAGCGCTCACCGACAGATTATCTTCCAGGAAGGTAACGAACAAAGCGCGCGGCAGCGGCAACGAAGCGACTGCGCGAGCCGCAGCAGCGCGAGCAGCCTCGTCGACACTGTCGCGGTCCTGGCGGATGGCGGCAATTGCGTCAGCGATTGACGCGGGATCGGTTTCCGGGCCGGCGCGCGCGACCAAGTCCACCAGCTGCCGCCAGCGCACGGCCACATCATGGGCGTGCGCCGAGGGCTGGCGAAGCACGGTCTGCAAGCGATCGTCGAATCGAACCGGAATGGCCCTCACCCTTCATGCGCGTGAACAAGCCCTCGCCGTGACCCCTACGGCTGGCGGGGGCTAGGCGGATGGCCTTAACCATCCCATTGCGGGACAGGTAGATACAATCACGCGCAACGAAAAAAGGCACCGGATTTCGCCGGTGCCTTGATTCTTTTCGACCAGTGAACTGAGCGCGGTCAGGCCATCGAATTGACGTAAATCAGCCAGTAAGCGGCAACGCCCTTATAATCGCCGGCGACCGCTTCGAACGCGGCCTTGGCGCCAGCTTTGTCCCCCGCCCGAGTGAGCGACATTCCAAGAAGCAGGCTGGAAAGGCCCGAATCCGCGCCCGCGCCCTGCGCCTTGCGGAACATGTCCGCCGCTCCGGCATAATCGCCAAGCGCGTAGAGATTCTTTCCAACCGACAGCATTTCCTTGGCGGTCTTGACGCTTCCGGCGGCGTCCTGAACCTGCTTGAGCGTCGGCTTCGGCTTGGACTTAAGCGCCTTATAGGTGTCCGAAATCGCCGCGCTGGTGGCGGTGATCTTGCCCGCAGCGATACCTTCATCGAGGATTGACTGGGCCTCGATGTAATTACCCTGCTCGCTGGCTGCCTGCGCATAGAGGGCGTAATCGTTGGGCGAGGAAATCGCGCCGTTGATCCGCATCAGTCGCAGCAGGTCAATCGTCGGCTCGACGTCGGGCAGTTGCATGTTGCGATAGATTGCGATGGAATTGCCCCAGCTCTCGGCACTCGGATATGCGGCCAGCCACTTGCGACCAAGATCAACCGCAAGCGGGTTTTCCGACTGGTATGCGATTGCAACCGCACGCTTGTAGATGTCCTCGCTCTGCTTGACACCGGCGGCCTCGGACTTGGCGATCGACTTCATCATCGTCTGGACCGCCTCGGCCTTCTTGTCGGTCGCGTTCTGCAATTCGGCGAGCAGCTTGTAGGTCTCATAATTGTTCGGGTCGTAGCTCATCGAGCGTTGAAACATCGCCAGCGCCTGGGCGTGGTTCTTGGCATTGAAATATTCGACACCGACCGAATTATATAGCTTCGCGACATTGTCGCTGGTGAGGAACTTCGAGGCCGCGAGATAATCGATCGCGGCACTGGCAGCGGCCAAGTCCTTACCCTGAAGTGCAAGTTTCAGCTTGAACTGGCCAATGGCATATTTGTCGTCCGGGCTTTCGGCGACTGCTTCTGCCTCGGCCATCTTGGCGGGAATGTTGGCAAGGTCGTTGGCATTGACCAGCTTCTGAAGCTCGATGATCGTCTTGCCCGCCTTTTTCGACAGCTGGATCGGCTTGTCGGCGGCCGCCCCGGTGGAGGCTGCGGGCTTGGCCTGTGCGGCAGCAATCGCGGGCGCGGAAACGGTCGCAAGGCCCAGCGCGATGATGGTCGTGAACTTCATTTGTCCTCCTATTTCCGGCCCCCTGGGACCGGCATTCTGAAAAATGCTGCGCGCGACTTAAACCTTGCCGCGCCGCTTGTCCAAGCCGTGATGGCCAATGACGCTTGAACCTGTGTTGAACACATTGGAAAACAAAGCGAAATCCGGTTTGCCCACAGCTTCGTGAATTTCTCTCTCGCGCGCGCACGTGCGCGGGGTGGCTTCATGCTGGCCTTTCCCCTAGAGTGAGAAGAGTATTTCAGGTCTGGGCGTCCAGCCGGGCCAGGCACTCAGTATAGAACGGAAAATTCCTTGGCCAGCCAACCGCCGATCGACGACATCGACAACCCGCCCCCGCCGCCGGGTAGCGAGATCGCGCCAATCTCCATCGTCGAGGAGATGAAGACCAGTTATCTCGACTATGCGATGAGCGTGATCGTAAGCCGTGCGCTGCCCGACGTACGCGACGGGTTGAAGCCGGTCCATCGCCGGATCCTCTATTCGGCCAATGAAAACGGCTTCTTCTTCAACCGGCAGTATCGCAAGTCGGCGCGCATCGTCGGCGATGTCATCGGTAAATATCATCCGCACGGCGACAGCGCGATTTACGAAGCGCTTGCCCGGATGACCCAGAACTGGTCGATGCGGGTCCCGCTGATCGATGGCCAGGGCAACTTCGGCTCGATGGATCCCGATCCGCCTGCGGCCATGCGCTACACCGAGGCGCGGCTGGCAAAGGTGTCGAACTTCCTGCTCGGCGACCTCGACAAGGACACCGTCACATTCCAGCCGAACTATGACGGCACCGAAAGCGAACCGCAGGTGCTGCCCGCGCGCTTTCCTAATCTCCTCGTCAACGGGGCAGGCGGAATCGCGGTCGGGATGGCGACCAACATCCCGCCACACAACCTCGGCGAAGTGCTCGCCGGGTGCCGCGCGTTCCTCGACAATCCGGCGATCACGTCGGAAGAGCTGATGGAATATATCAAGGGACCGGACTTCCCGACCGGCGCCTTGATCCTTGGCACAGCGGGCATTCGCAACGCCTACACCACGGGGCGCGGCTCGATCATGATGCGCGCCAAGGCGCATGTCGAAACCGGTCGCAACGATCGCCAGTCGATCGTCCTGACCGAAATACCCTTCCAGGTCGGCAAGGCCGGACTGGTTGAAAAGATCGCCGAAGCGGCCAAGGACAAGCGCATCGAAGGCGTGTCCGACATTCGCGACGAATCCAACCGCGAAGGCGTGCGCGTCGTCATCGACCTGAAACGCGATGCCACCCCGGAAGTCGTGCTCAACCAATTGTGGCGTCACACCCCGGCCCAGTCGAATTTCCCCGCCAACATGCTGGCGCTGCGCGGCGGACGACCCGAGACCCTGATGCTGCGCGACATCATCGAGGCGTTCGTCAAGTTCCGCGAGGAAGTGATTACCCGCCGAGCCAAGTTCGAGCTCGCCAAGGCACGCGATCGCGCGCACATCTTGCTTGGACTGGTCGTTGCCGTCACCAATCTCGACGAAGTGGTCAAGATTGTCCGCGGCTCGGTAAGCCCTGCACAAGCACGCGAAAAGCTGCTTGCGCGCGAATGGCCCGCAGATGAGATCCGCCCGTACATCAAGCTCGTCGAAGCGGTCGATCCGCAGGCCGAGGGGGTGACCTACAAGCTATCCGAAATGCAGGTGAAGGCGATCCTCGACCTTCGCCTCCACCGCCTGACCGCGCTTGGCCGCGAGGAAATCGGGGGCGAGCTGGAAGGGCTGTCGAAGGACATTGGTGCGCTTCTCGAAATCCTTGGCAACCGGGTTCGACTTTACGAGGTAATGCGTGCCGAGTTCGACGAGGTGGAGGAAGAATTCGCAACTCCGCGCGTCTCCGAACTCGCTGCAAGCTTCGAGGGGATCGACGACGAAGACCTGATTGAGCGCGAAGAAATGGTGATCAGCGTCACCATGGAAGGCTATATCAAGCGCACCCCTTTGGCCGTCTTCCGCGAGCAGAAGCGCGGCGGCAAGGGCCGCTCGGGCATGTCGACCAAGGACGAGGATATCGTCACCGAATTGTTCGTCACCTCGACCCACAATCCGGTCCTGTTCTTCTCCAACATCGGCCGGGTGTACCGGATGAAGGTGTGGAAACTTCCCGAGGGCGGACCGACTGCCAAGGGCCGTCCGTTCGTCAATTTGCTTCCCCTTTCCGACGGCGAGACGATCTCGACCGTTCTTCCGCTGCCGGAGGACGAGGGTGAGTGGGACGGCCTGCACATCATGTTCGCGACCGCGCGCGGAACGGTTCGCCGCAACCCGATGAGCGCGTTCAAGAACATTCCAACCGCTGGCAAGATCGCGATGAAGTTCGGCGATGGCGGCGACACCGGCGCCGAAGGCGGCGATGACGATGATGGCGACAATAGCCAAAGCCTCGATCGCCTTGTCGGGGTCCGCTTGCTGACCGAGGATGACGACGTCCTGCTCGCCACCAGGAACGGCAAGGCGATCCGCTTTGAATCGACCGCGGTGCGCGAATTCCAGTCGCGCAATTCGATGGGGGTTCGCGGCATTCGCTTGCGCGACGACGACCAGGTAATCTCGATGTCGATCCTTCGCCGCGGAGGGAATACCGCAGAGGAACGCGAAACCTATCTCAAGTCCCCGCGCTGGCGCGATAATGCAGGTGCCGATGGCCTGTCCGCCGAAAAGTACTTGACGATGGCGGACAATGAACAGTTCCTGCTGACGATTACCGAGAACGGATACGGCAAACGTTCAAGCACGTACGAGTATCGGCGCACCAACCGCGGTGGCCAGGGGATCATCAATATCGTCACGTCGGAGCGCAACGGCGGGGTTGTCGCCAGCTTCACCGTTACCGACGGCCAGCAGCTGATGCTGGTCACCGACCAGGGCAAGATGATCCGCACTACGGTTGCTGACATCAGGATCGCCGGGCGCAACACGCAAGGCGTTACGATTTTCAAGGTCGGCAAGAACGAAAAGGTCGTGTCGGTCGCGCGCATCGAGGAAAGCGACGAAGAGGACATCGAGCTCGAGACCGACGGTGAGACCGACGTCCAGGACGGTGCAATGACCGGCGAAAGTGAGCTCGATGCCCCGGTTGATCTGGATCCTGGCGCCTCGCCCGAGGAAAATTGACCGTCAAGCGGATGAGTTGCCGCTGATTATGCGATGAACGGCGGCAACCGCATGGTCATGGTGCGCGTTTCCCAAGGACCAACCTTAGGAGAAGCTATCCATGACCATTCCCCACAAAACGCTCGTCCTTGTCGCCGATGGCCGCAAGCAGCTGTTCCTCAGGAACCGTGGGGATGAAAATCAAATCGACCTGCGCACCGAAGCGCATGACGAGCGGGACGACGCCGATTTCAATCGCGATTTGGTGACCGACGCGCCCGGCGCGACGTTCCAGTCCGCGGGCAGCGGCCATTCCACCTATGAAGAAACCGATTTCAAGCAGCTTGAGGAAGATCGCTGGATCAAGGACGCGGCAGAGGAACTCAACCGCCGTGCGCTCCGCAACGATTTCGACGGCCTCGTAATTATCACTCCGCCAAAAGCGCTGGGCGTGATGCGCAAGGAACTTCACAAGGAAACCGAAAAGCGTCTGATCGCGACCATCAACAAGGAGATGAGTGGTCGCCCGATCCCGGAAATCGAAGCGCTGATTTGCGAGGAATTGAAGGCAGAGACACCAGCCTAGCGTCTTTCCTCATGCCACTCCGCGCGGTAGGGCGCGGCGATGGACCAGGATATTCAGATTGTCGGGGGCGGTTTGGCCGGCTCGGAAGCCGCATGGCAACTCGCGGAAGCTGGCCTCAAGGTCCGCCTCAGCGAGATGCGCGGCGACCCCGACGGGAATACGACCCCCGCCCACGAAAGCGACCGCTTGGCCGAAATGGTCTGCTCGAACAGCTTTCGTTCGGATGACCCCGACAACAATTGCGTCGGACTGATTCACCAGGAGATGCGGCGGCTGGGGTCGCTGATCATGGTCTGCGCCGATGAACACAAGGTGCCGGCGGGTTCCGCGCTTGCGGTCGACCGCGAAGCGTTTGCGCAAGGGGTTACCCAACGCATCGCTGGGCACCCCAACATTACCATCGTGCGCGAACGCGTCGACAAGCTTCCCGATCATCCGACGATCATTGCCACCGGCCCGCTGACCGGATCTGCGCTGGCGGAATCAATTGCCGCTGTAACCGGTGAAGGAGCGCTGGCGTTTTTCGATGCAATTGCGCCGATTGTTCACCGCGACAGCATCGACATGGACATTTGTTGGAAAGCTGCGCGCTGGGACAAGGGCGGCGACGACTACATCAACTGCCCGATGGACCGCGACCAGTATGAAGCCTTTGTCGCAGCCTTGAATGACGGAGAAAAAACCGAGTTTAAGGAATGGGAAAAAGACACCCCCTATTTCGAAGGCTGCATGCCAATTGAAGTAATGGCATCGCGCGGCCTCGACACCCTTCGCTACGGCCCGATGAAAGGTGTCGGGCTTGATAATCCCAAGACCGGGCGCTGGCCGCACGCGGTGGTCCAGCTGCGCCAGGACAACAAGCTTGGCACTTTGTGGAACATCGTCGGCTTCCAGACCAAGCTCAAACATGGTGAGCAAGTGCGCATCTTCCGAACCATCCCGGGCCTTGAAAATGCCGAATTCGCGCGCCTCGGTGGCATCCACCGCAACAGCTTTATCAAGTCGCCGCTGCTGCTGGACCGCGAGTTGCGCCTCAAGAGCAAGCCCAACATCCGCTTCGCTGGCCAGATCACCGGGTGCGAGGGATATGTCGAAAGCGCCGCAATCGGACTTATCGCCGCCCGCTTCGCAATTGCCGAAGCGCAGGGCGAAATTCTTGTCCCGCCGCCGCGCGAGACTGCACTGGGGGCGCTTCTTCATCATATTACCGGTGATGCCGAAGCTGCCAGCTACCAGCCGATGAACGTCAATTTCGGGCTGATGCCGCCCTTGACCGGTCCCAAGGTCAAAAAGGGCGACCGCAAGAAGCTCTATACGTCGCGCGCTCGTGAGGCGTTTACCCGCTGGCTGGACGACGCCAGGGCGCTGATCCCGGCCTGATCAGTCGCAGTCGCACTGCGGCTTCTTCTTTTTCGGCTTGGGCGCAGTCGTTGCATATTCTGCGCGGGTAAGGCCCTTGCTCCGATCGCCATCGGCGGTCTCGAACTTGGTAATGGTCTTCACTGCCCATTCCTCAAAGCTCAAGGTCCCGTCATGATTAAGGTCGAGCTTGGCGAACGGCTTGCGCCTCGGCTCGACCAACTCGGACAGGGTTATGGTGCCATCCTTGTTCTTGTCGGCGCGGTCGAAACGCTTCTCTTCCTTGTTCTTGGGGTCGGCCTCGGGGGCATCGGGGATCGCCGCTAGCTCAATTCCCGGCGTTGCTGGCGGCGGCGGAGGCACCGCGCTTGGCGCCTGTTTGGCGTGGGACTGCCAAAGCATGAAAGCTCCGGTCACGAACAACAGGCAGGCCGCGGCCCCGGCGAGAAAACGCAACATTGGCAATCTCCGCTAAAGCGGCGATTCGGCGCTGCAACTTTTGGCCGCTACTTGCCTGCTGTCAAATCGTCACAAGTGGCCGGTCAGTCGGTGGCGGAAAATCGCCCACGCTCTCGCCGGCGTCCCTTCGCCCTCGCATCGCGGCCATTGCTCAAGGTCGCGGCGAGCAAGCAGAGCGAGCATCGTAAGCGGACGGATTTCCTTGGCAGCAACGCCGGACAGTTCCTCCGACGTCGAGTGTGCCCGCGCGATCAGCGCCGCGCGCGACCCCTCGTCGGAACAATGTTTGGCGACCTCCATCAAGGCCCACAACGAACCAGCGCGTGCCGCCATGGCGGCATCGCCGCCGACGATTACGGCTGCATATTCGAACAGCAATGAGCCGTGCGCCGCGACCGCGTCGATCACCTGATCAGTCCAGGGAAACGGTTCTAACAGATACTGCCAGCCCACTGACAAGTTGGACAATTTCGCGCCGGTCAGTTCGTAACGCTCGATCATCGCCAGCGCCGCTTCAAGGCGCGGTTCAGGCGGGACTTTGCCTTGGTCGAGTTCCTCCAGCCGCTCCCGCCACCAGGCGAGACGGATTGCGCCGAGCATCTCTTCGCTGGTGGTCTTGACCACGGACCCCATCGCCGAATCGAGCGCAAACAGGTCCTCGAGCGCAAAGCGCTGCGGCCGGGGAACATAAAACAGCGCTAGCGCGAGGTCGCCTGCAACTGCCTCAGCGATAACAGACCGCCTTGGCCGCCTTCACAACGTCGGCCGGCTTGATCAGCGCCAGCTTCTCGAGATTCGCGGCATAGGGCAAGGGAACGTCGGCATCGGTCACGCGAAGCACGGGGGCATCGAGGTCATCGAAGCCCTCCTCCATGCAGATCGCCATGATCTCGCTGGCGATCGAACAAGTCGGCCAGCCTTCCTCGACGACCACCAGGCGGTTGGTCTTGGCCAAGCTGGAAAGTACCGCTTTGCGGTCCAGCGGCCGCAAGGTGCGAAGGTCGATTACCTCAGCGTCAATGCCCTCGCCCGCCAGTTCCTTGGCCGCTTCCAGCGCCACCCCAACACCGATCGAATAACTGACCAGGGTGACTTCCGCCCCTTCGCGCACGATGCGCGCCTTGCCGATTGGAAGGACATAATCCTCGATTTCAGGGACGTCGAAATGCTGGCCGTAGAGTAATTCGTTTTCCAAGAAGACGACCGGGTCCTCGCTTCGGATAGCGGCTTTCAGCAAGCCCTTGGCGTCGGCCGCGCTATACGGGGCGATGACGATCAGTCCGGGCACGCTGGCATACCATGGCCCGTAATTCTGGCTGTGCTGCGCCCCGACCCGTGAAGCCGCGCCATTGGGGCCGCGAAACACAATCGGACAGCGCATCTGGCCCCCCGACATGTAATTGGTCTTGGCCGCAGAATTGATGATGTGGTCGATTGCCTGCATTGCGAAATTGAACGTCATGAACTCCACGATTGGCTTCAATCCGCCCATCGCGGCCCCGGCTCCAAGCCCGGCAAAGCCATATTCGGTGATCGGCGTGTCGACCACGCGCTTGGCGCCGAACTCCTCCAGCAGCCCCTGCGTGACCTTGTAGGCGCCCTGATATTCGGCGACTTCCTCGCCCATCACGAACACTCGTTCGTCCTGCCGCATTTCCTCGGCCATTGCATCGCGCAGCGCTTCGCGAACTGTCGTCGACTTCATCGGCGTTCCAGCAGGCGCTTCAGGCTCATCGCGGGTCTCGGCGACATCCGCGACAAGGTCGTCGGCACCGGGTTCGACCTGCTTCGCTTCAGGCTCGTCTTCCTCGGCATTTGCTTGCGCTGGTTGTTCCCGCTCTGGAGCGCGCTCGCCTTGCGGCTCATCTTCACCCGAAAGGATCGCGATCGCTGCACCGACCTTCACCCCGTCAGTGCCCTCGGCGACCAGGATTTTCTCAATCCTGCCTTCATCGACCGCTTCGAATTCCATCGTAGCCTTGTCCGTCTCGATCTCGGCAAGGATGTCCCCCGACTTGACCTCGTCGCCTTCCTTGACGAGCCATTTGGCAAGGGTGCCCTCCTCCATCGTCGGCGACAGCGCCGGCATCTTCAGCTCGACCCCCATCAGTAGGACTCCACCAAAACGTCGGTTGAAAGCTCACTCGGCGCGGGCTCCGGTGCATCTTCAGCGAACTTGGCAGCTTCGACGACGACAGCCTTGATTTCCTTGTCTATTACCTTGAGGTCGTCCGCGCTCATACCGAGCTTTTCAAGCTCCTTGGCGCACCGCTCAATGGGGTCACGATGCTCGCGGTAATCCTGCACCTCCTCGCGACTGCGATACTTTGCCGGGTCGCTCATTGAGTGGCCACGATAGCGATAGGTCATGAATTCAATCAGGATCGGGCCCTTGCCCGAACGGGTCCAATCCAGCGCCACGTCGGCAGCAGCGCGCACCGCGAGCACGTCCATTCCATCCACGCGCAAGCCGGGAATGCGGAAGCTCTCGCCCTTCTTGTAAAGGTCCGGCTCACTGTGCGCACGCTCCAGCGAGGTGCCCATTGCATATTGGTTGTTCTCGATCGCGTAGATTACCGGCAGGTTCCACAGTTTGGCCATGTTGAAGCTCTCGAAGACCTGGCCCTGGTTGACCGCCCCGTCCCCCATGTAGGTCAGGCACACGCCGCCGTCCTCGGCATATTTGTGCTTGAAGGCCAGGCCCGTTCCGAGAGCGGCCTGAGCGCCCACGATCCCGTGGCCGCCGTAAAAGCCGTGTTCGACGCTGAACATGTGCATCGATCCACCCTTGCCCTTGGAAATGCCGGCTTCGCGGCCGGTCAGTTCTGCCATGATCACCTTGGGGTCGATCCCGTATGCAAGCATATGACCGTGGTCGCGGTACCCGGTGATGACGCTGTCCTTGCCAACCGTCATCGCGCCTTGCAGGCCGACCGCTACGGCTTCCTGGCCGATGTAGAGGTGACAGAATCCGCCGATCAGTCCAAGGCCGTAAAGCTGTCCCGCGCGCTCCTCGAAACGGCGGATGAGCAGCATCTCGCGATACATGCCAAGAAGCTCGTCCTTGGTCGCCTTGTAGCGCTTGGGCTCCGGCGGACGCGCGAGTGACGCGGCCTTGCCGGTCGTGGCTTTGCTTTTCGTTTGAGCGGAACGCGCCAAGTCTTTGGCCTTTCGCGGGGGTTGTTGATTGTTAGCGCGCCTATAGGAAAGGCGCGCTGACCCGGCAACTATTCGAGCGGGATGATCAACTCGTCCGGACGCACCAGGCCAAGGTCTCGCCGCACCATCTCGTCCGCCATGTCGGGGTCGGCCCCCTTGGGATCCAGCAATGCGCTGTGATGCTTGAGCTGGTTGCGGTGCGTCTCAAGCTGCGCAAGCTCTGCCCGCCGTTCGTTCAGCGCCTTGTGATAGCCACCCCAGGCCAACACCCCGTTGGGACCCGCGACCGCGTGACCTGCGAACGTGCCTAGGACAATCACCGCCAAGGCCGGCATCGCTGCCCGCCTGATGATCGCAAATCCGGAAACTCCACGTCCGCTCATGACGACAAGAGAATCACGAAGAGTCTTGGAACGCAAGCCTTTTTCATGTGCCTGTGGATAAAGCTGTGGATCAGGCCGGCACATAGTGGCGTAGCGCGGCGCGACCGGCATAGCGGGCGCCCTCGCCCAGTTCTTCTTCGATCCGCAACAGCTGATTATATTTCGCCGTGCGATCGGAACGCGCCAGACTGCCGGTCTTGATCTGGCCACAGGACAGCGCAACCGACAGATCGGCAATCGTCGAATCTTCGGTTTCGCCCGAGCGATGGCTCATAACCGCAGTGTAACCGTGGGTCTGCGCAAGGCGCACCGCGTCAATGGTTTCGGTCAGCGTTCCGATCTGATTGACCTTGACCAGGATCGAATTAGCGATCCCGTCGGCGATCCCTTGGCCAAGGCGCTTGGTATTGGTGACGAACAAATCGTCGCCGACCAGCTGGACCCGGTTTCCGATTTCGTCGGTGAGCATTTTCCAACCCGCCATGTCGTCTTCCGCCATGCCGTCCTCGATCGAGGCAATCGGATAGTCGCATGCGAGGTCGGACAGGAATTTCATCATGGCTTCGGGTGAATAGTCCTTCCCTTCCATGCGGTAGGCGCCGTCCCCGAAGAATTCGGTCGAGGCGCAGTCGAGTGCAAACACGACGTCATTGCCAGGCTCATATCCCGCCATGCGAACCGCCTCCCCGACTGCATCCAGCGCCGCCCGCGCACTCGGCAGATCGGGTGCAAACCCGCCTTCGTCGCCGACTGAGGTCGACAGGCCCTTGGCCTTTAACGCCGACTTTAGTGCGTGAAAAATCTCTACCCCGCAGCGCATCGCTTCGGAAAAGCTCGGCGCGCCAATCGGCATCACCATGAATTCCTGAAAATCGATTGCGTTGTCGGCATGCGCGCCGCCGTTGAGGATGTTCATCATCGGCACCGGCAAAAGCCTGGTTTCGACTCCGCCAATATAGCGGTACAGCGGCATTCCAAGGGCATCGGCCGCAGCCCGCGCCGTGGCAAGGCTTACGCCCAGAATTGCATTGGCACCAAGCGCCGCCTTGTTGTCGCTGCCGTCAAGGTCAAGCATTGCGCTGTCCACGCCCACCTGGTCTTCGGCCTCCATTCCAAGCAACCGCTGGCAAATCGAACCATTGACCGCGTCAACCGCCTTGGAAACGCCCTTGCCCATCCAGCGCCGGGAATCCCCATCGCGAAGTTCGACCGCCTCGTGCGCTCCGGTCGATGCACCCGACGGGACCGCGGCGCGGCCCATGCTTCCGTCTTCCAAGGTTACGTCGACCTCGACCGTTGGGTTGCCCCGGCTGTCGAGAATTTGTCGTGCGAAAATATCGGCGATCGCGGTCATGGCATTCTTTCTTGCGCAGGCGTAATGATCATGCGGCATGGGCATCGTGGCCCCCGGCTTCATAGCGCTGGGGACAAGCGGTGCAACTTTCACGGTGCGGAGCCGGAACGAACCCCCCGCACGCTGGGTTTATAAAGCCGTAAGGAGAGTTTCATCATGGCTGACATCAAGACCCCCGCCGACGACATCGAAATCAAGGTTGAACCCCAGAACAGCGGCGCGTTCGCTGCCGACGCGACCGGCACCGACAGCGACGGCGAAGTCCGCATTCGTGCTGGCGAAAATCAGGTCCAGAAGATCACGCGTTCGTTGAAGCAGGGCAGCGACAAGCTGGCTAGCGATGCGGCCGACAAGGCGAAGGGCTTCCTCCACCAGGGATTAGAACGCACGGCGGAGTTGTTGGGCAACGTTTCGCGAATGGTCGGCGAAACGGCAGGCGGGATCGATGATCGGCTTGGCGAAGAGTATGGCGACTATGCGCGCAAGGCGTCCGATGCCTTGTCCAAGGCGTCAACCAGCCTCGCCAACAAAGATGCCGATGAAGTGGTGGAGGACACCCGCCAGTTCGTGAAGAAGAGTCCGGGTGTCGCCCTGGCCGGTGCCGCAGTGGTTGGATTCGTCATCGCTCGGATTGTCAAAAGCGGCCTTTCCAGCCTTGAAGACAAAAACGAGGACTGATGCGCGACATCAGCGGTTCCGACACGGATGAAGAAAAGTCGATCGGCGCGCTGTTCCATCAGCTCGTTGAGGACAGCAAGCACTATGCCAAGGCCGAAGTCGACCTTGGCAAGGCGCGCGCCTCGGCGAAACTTAGCCAGGCGAAGCGCCCGCTGCTTGTTGCAGGCGCGGCGCTGGCCATGGGGTTTGCAACCATCGTTGCACTGGTCGACTTCGTTTGGGTTGCAATCTCCAGCAGTGTCGGTCCGGTCTTGGGCGGTTTCATCACCTTCCTCCTGTTCGCCGCAGTGACTGCCCTTCTCGTTCGCTACGCAGCGCGCGCGCTGGGGAACTTGCGATGAACGAAGACTTGAAGATTGCGCGTGCCGAAGCACGCGTCGATGCGGCCCGTGACCGCCTGGTGGATACGCTGGGCGAACTTCAGCAACGGCTTAGCCCGAGGACACTGGCGCACGACGCGTGGGAAAGCGCCAAGGTCAAGACCGCCGACCTTGCCGAAGATGCGGTCGATGCGGTCAAGTCGCGGCCGGTGGCTGCCGGATCGGCCCTTGCCGCTGTGGCGATGTTTTTGGCCCGAGAACCGTTGATGGATCTGGCCGGGCAGGCACTGGGAAAGGCCAGCGCGAAACGCAAAGAGAAGAACGCTCGCAAGCGGGCTTCGAAAGCACAAGGGGCGGGCGCGAAGAATACTGGGAAAAAGGCGCGTGGAGCGAAGGCTTCACCTGCAAAAGCGAAGGAGAATTCAGAATGACCATCCCCCGCCACGACATCAAGGACTTGGCTGGCAACGCGCGCCAGAAGGCGCTCGACGCCTATGAGGAAGCGCGCGACAATCTTGGCCAGGCCGCGGGCAAGGCAAAGGACAGCTTGTCCGACAATCCGCTGATCGCACTGGCTGGCGGGATTGCCGCAGGTGCGATCCTTGCTGCCGTCCTGCCAAAGACGGAAAAGGAACGCGAGCTCGTCGGTCCGACCGCGCGCCGGGTCCGCGACAGCGCCAAGGCGGCCAAGGACGCCGCAGCAACCACCGGTACCGAGCGCCTGAAGGCGCTTGGCGTAACCCGGGAAAAGGGTGAGCAGACCGTCAAGGGCCTGATCGACAATATCACGGATGCAGTGAAGGCGTCGCTGAACGCTGCCTCGGAGGCGGCGCGCAAAGGGTGACCGGGTCACTTTTCATTGTCCGGACAAACGTGTAGCTGGCCCCGCCATGAGCAAGCTTCACCTGGTATTCGGCGGCAGGGTCAAGGATCCGCGCGGCCTTGATTTCGCCAACCTCGATGAAATTGACCTGGTCGGTGTCTTTGACAGCTTCGCCGCAGCCGAAGAGGCGTGGCGGGGCGCGGCCCAGCGAACGGTCGACGACGCCGAAATGAAATATGTCATCGTCCATCTGCACCGCCTGCTGGAGCCGGACAGTGGCGGCACCCAACGCCCGAAAAGCAACGCCTGAGTACACCCCGGCTCACGCCTGGCGATAGCGCCACAATAGCAAGGGCCGCTGAAGCAACAGCCCGGCAGCAAAGCCGCCGATGTGGGCAGGCGTTGCAAGCGCATAGCCTTCCTGCCCAGCAATCCACCCGACCGCGATCTGCAGGATCACCCAGGCTATCAGCAGCCACAGGCTATTGATCGCGCGATTGAGCGCGGGCGACCGGGTCACCGGCTTGGCCCGCCCAAAGCTCAACGCAAAGGCACCTACGATCGCGCTGATCGCTCCCGATGCGCCGACCATCGGCACGTAGGACATCGGATCGACCGCCCATTGCGCGACACATGCTGCATAGGCGCCGACAATGTACACGAGGACGAGACTGGCCGCGCCCAGTACGCGCTCGACCGCCATGCCGCACCACAGGAACAAGATGAGGTTGAACGCGATATGCATCGGCCCCGAATGCACGAGCGCGCTGGTCAACGGGGTCAGCCATGCCGGCACCTGGTCATACGGGATCGACACGCCGCTCCAGCGTGCCGGTATGAAGCCAAGATAAAAAGCGGTCGCCTGAGGGTCGACCACGACACTTGCAAGCACCCAGGCAAGCGCGGTCAGCGCGGCGATGATTGCGGTCGCGCTGCCGGTCAGTCGGCCAAGCAGGGACGGCGTCGCGGTCAGATGAACTCGACTTTCGAAATCTCGTAATATTTGTCGCCGGACGGAGTTGATACTTCGACCTCCTCGCCCTTGGTCCGCCCGATAAGCGCACGACCAAGCGGGCTGTTATAGGTGATTTGCCCGTTCTTGGCGTCGGCTTCCTGCTGACCGACGAGCTGGTATTTCACCTTCTTGTCGTCCTCGTCGATCAACGTCACGGTCGCGCCGAACACCACCTTGTCGCCAGACAGCGTCTTGGGATCGATGACCATCGCGCGCGACAATCGGTCCTCCAGGTCGGCGATCGATGCCTCAATATGGCCTTGGCGTTCCTTGGCGGCATGATATTCGGCGTTCTCGCTCAAATCGCCGTGCGCGCGCGCTTCCTCGATCGCCTGGACGACCTCGATGCGCTCTATCTGCTTGAGGCGCTTGAGCTCGGCCTCCATTTGGGCGTGGCCCTCGGCCAGCATAGGCACCTTGTCGGCACTCGCCATCGTCTCAAGTCCTTTTCAAAACGCTGCCCCGGCGCGCCGCAAGGCGCGTCTACGGATGCAGGTTGGAGTGGAAATTATATTTTGGAAGCGGAATAATAGGCTTGCATTGCGCTGACTTCAAGCGCTTGCCCGCGCATCGCCTCAATCGCGCGCGCTGCAGCAAGGCTCGCTGCCGCGGTTGTGACGTAGGGGACTTTCTTGGCCAGCGCTGTGGTGCGGATCGCCTGGCTGTCCTTTAGCGATTGCCAGCCCTCTGTGGTGTTGAAGACGATCGCCACGTCACCGTCCGACAGGCGGTCGACGATATGCGGCCGTCCCTGTGCCACCTTGTTGACGGTTACGACCGCGATGTCGTGGTCGGCAAGGTGCTGGGCGGTGCCGCCGGTCGCGATAATTGCAAAGCCAAGCTCGGCCATCTTTTTCGCGGCAGGCAGGATATTGTCCTTGTCGGCGTCCTTGACTGAGATGAACACTGTTCCCGACTGCGGAAGGATGGTCCCCGCGCCGAGTTGGGCCTTGGCAAAGGCGCGATCGAAATCTGTATCGATTCCCATGACTTCGCCAGTTGACTTCATTTCCGGTCCCAGCACCGGGTCGCTTCCGGGGAATCGCGCAAAAGGAAATACCGGTCCTTTGACCGCGAAATAGCCAAGCGACCGGTTGACCGGTTCCAGGTCGGCCAGCATCTCGCCCGCCATGACCCGTGCTGCAAGCTTGGCGACGGGCGTGCCGATTGCTTTGGCGACGAACGGGACGGTGCGACTTGCGCGCGGGTTGACCTCGATCAGGAAGACCTCGCCCTCTTTCACCGCGAACTGGACGTTCATCAGCCCCTTGACCTGAAGCGCAAGCGCAAGCTCGCGGGCCTGGCGCTCAATTTCGGCGATGACGTCATCACCCAGGCTGAACGGTGGGATCGAACAGGCGCTGTCGCCCGAATGAACTCCAGCCTCCTCGATATGCTGGAGGACGCCGCACACCGTGACGTCGGTGCCGTCGCAAATCGCATCGACGTCAACTTCCACCGCGTCGCGCAGATAGCGATCGATCAGTACCGGCGATGAGCCCGAAACCGCGACCGCGGTTGCGATATAATGGTCAAGCTGGGCGGGTCCGTCGACCACTTCCATCCCGCGCCCGCCGAGCACGTAGCTGGGCCGCAGCAGCACCGGATAGCCGATCTTATCCGCCACGGTCAGTGCTTCCTCACGGCTTCGCGCAAGACCGTTGGCAGGCTGCTTGAGACCCAGGCGATTGACCAGGCTTGCGAACCGTTCCCGGTCTTCGGCAAGGTCGATGCTGTCGGGCGATGTGCCAAGGATCGGAACCCCGGCTTTTTCCAGCGCCGCGGCAAGCTTGAGCGGGGTCTGGCCACCAAGCTGGACAATCACTCCAAGCAAGGTTCCCTTCTCGGTCTCCTTGTGGACGATCTCAAGGACGTCCTCGTCGGTCAGCGGCTCGAAATAGAGGCGGTCCGAAGTCTCGGGGTCAGTCGAAACCGTCTCCGGGTTGCAATTGACCATGATCGTTTCAAAGCCCGCACCGTCCGCGACCCAAAGCGAAGGCTGCGTGGCAGCAGCAATAATCGAACTCTATGCCTTGGCCGATCCGGTTCGGCCCGCCGCCAAGGATCATCACCTTGGTCCGGTCCGATACATCGGCCTCGTCTTCGCTCACGCCAAAGGTCGGCGCTTCGTAGGTCGAATAGAGGTACGGCGTGGTCGCATCGAATTCTGCCGCGCAGCTGTCGATCCGCTTGTACACCGGGCGCACCCCAAGCCGGTGGCGATGCGCGCGCACTTCACTGGCGGTCACCCCGCCGGTCATTGCCCTGAGTGCTGAATGGACCACTCCGCCGCCACCGGCAGCGGCTTCACTCATTGCCCGGTCGACATTGGCACTGCGCAGCGCAAGTTGTGCCAGTCGCGCGTCGGAAAAGCCCATTGACTTGAGCCGCCGCATCTCGCCCGCCTCGTTTGGAAGTCCCTCGGCGCGGACCTGTTCCTCTGCGTCGACAATTTCCTTCAGCCGCGCGATGAACCACGGGTCGAAGCCAGCGATCTGGTTGATGCGGTCAATGGTGAAGCCGTTGCGCAGCGCTTCGGCGGCAACCAGCAGCCGGTCGGGGGTCGGGCTCGACAGCCGGTGTTCGATGTCCGACGGGTCCGCCTGCTCCAGCTCGCGCACCCGGTCCAGCCCGCACAGGCCGGTCTCGAGACCGCGAAGGGCCTTTTGCAAGCTCTCGGCAAAACTTCGACCGATCGCCATCACTTCGCCGACGGACTTCATTGCGGTGGACAGGCGCGCGTCCGAGCCCTTGAATTTTTCGAACGCAAAGCGCGGGATCTTGGTCACGACATAGTCGATCGTCGGCTCGAAACTGGCCGGGGTCGCGCCGCCGGTAATGTCATTGGCGATTTCGTCGAGCGTATAACCCACCGCCAGCCGCGCAGCGACCTTGGCAATGGGAAAGCCGGTCGCCTTCGAAGCCAGCGCGGAAGAGCGGGAAACGCGCGGGTTCATTTCGATCACGACCATCCGGCCAGTCTTGGGATTAACTGCAAACTGGACGTTGGAACCGCCTGTTTCCACACCAATTTCTCGCAAGACCGCGATGGAGGCGGAGCGCATCCGCTGATATTCCTTGTCGGTTAGCGTAAGCGCCGGGGCAACGGTGATGCTGTCGCCGGTGTGGACCCCCATCGGGTCGACATTCTCGATCGAACAAATGATGATCGCGTTGTCGGCGCGGTCGCGCACGACTTCCATTTCAAATTCTTTCCACCCGACCAGGCTCTCGTCGATCAGCACTTCGGTGGTCGGCGAGGCTTCAAGGCCAGAGCGGACGAAATGCTCGAACTCCTCACGGTTGTAGGCAATCCCCCCGCCGGTCCCACCCAGCGTGAAGCTTGGCCGGATGACTGCAGGAAGCCCGATATCCGCAAGTGCCGCAGCGGCTTCTTCCCAATTGTGGACAATTGCCGAGCGCGGGCTCTCAAGCCCGATCCGGTCCATCGCATCGCGGAACTGCTCGCGGTTTTCCGCTTTCTCGATCGCTTCGGCATTGGCGCCGATCAATTCAATGCCGAGCCGGTCCAGCGTCCCGTCCTTGTAGAGCGCCAACGCGGTGTTGAGCCCGGTCTGGCCACCCATTGTCGGCAGAAGCGCGTCTGGGCGCTCTTTCTCGCAGATCTTGGCGACGATCTCGGGCGTGATCGGTTCGATATAGGTGGCATCGGCCAACTCGGGATCGGTCATGATCGTCGCCGGGTTCGAATTGACGACAATCACCCGGTAGCCCTCGGCCTTCAGCGCCTTGACCGCCTGGCTGACCCCGAATAATCGAATTCGGCCGCCTGCCCGATGACGATCGGCCCGGCGCCGATGATGAGGATCGAGGATATGTCGGTACGTTTGGGCATTTAGCGCATCATCCCCACGAATTTCTCGAACAGGTAGAAACTGTCCATCGGCCCGGGACTCGCTTCGGGGTGGTATTGGACTGAAAATGCTGGTTTGTCCGTCAGTTCCAACCCGCAGTTGCTATCATCGAACAGGCTGACGTGCGTCTCGCGGACGTTGGCCGGCAACCCTTTGCGTTCAACCGCGAAGCCGTGGTTCATGCTGGTAATTTCGACCGCTCCATCGCTCAGCCGCTTGACCGGATGATTGGCGCCGCGGTGCCCCTGGAACATCTTTGACGTCATGCCGCCAACGGTCAGCGCAAGCAGCTGGTGGCCAAGGCAAATGCCGAACAACGGCTTGCCGGTATCGAGCAGCTGGCGGATCACCGGAAGCGCATAGGTGCTGGTCGCTGCGGGGTCCCCCGGCCCATTGGACAGGAAAAAGCCGTCGGGCTTTAGCGCCATGATCTCGTCAAATCCCGCAGCGGCCGGGACCACCGTGACCCGCGCCCCGGCGCGCACTAGGTTGCGGAAGATGTTGCGCTTGGCGCCATAATCGATCGCGACCACATGCGGCGTATCGGCATTCGCGCCTTCGACTTCATAGCCCCTGTTCCACGCCCATTGCCCGCCGCTCCACGCCTCAACTTGCGCGCGACTGACGTCCTTGGCGAGATCCATGCCCTCAAGCCCCGGCCATTCGGCGGCCATGCGCTGCAACGCGTCGAGGTCGAATTGTCCCTCAGGCGAATGGGCAATCGCGATGGCCGGCGGGCCGTCGCGGCGCACCAGCCGGGTCAGCGCCCGCGTATCGACCCCCGAGATCCCGATCCGGCCGGTTTCCTTCATCCACGCATCGAACGTCGTTTGCGACCGGTAATTGCTGGCCCCCGTCACCCGCTCGCGGACTATCGCGCCAAGCGCATGGGCGACGCCATCTTCGACATCTTCGTCATTGGCGCCGACATTGCCGATGTGCGGGAAGGTGAAAGCGACCACTTGCTGCGCGTAGGAAGGATCGGTCATCACTTCCTGGTAACCGGTCATCGCGGTGTTGAAGCACAGTTCACCCACCGCCTCGCCGCTTGCTCCAAAGCCCTCCCCCCAGATCACCCGTCCGTCCGAAAAGACGATGACTCCGCTCGCGCCCTTGGGTTGTTGGGCGTGCGCGGAGCGTGCGTCGGCCATCGGTGGGTATGCCTCCGTTAGGGTCGTGGTTGCAGCGATGTCGCTAAGGGAGTGCGGCTAGGCGTTTCTTCCACTCCCGTCAACGGCTGGTCAGGACGGTCCGTCCCAGCTAGGGCTGGACGTTTCCAGATTGAGACGAAATGCAATGATCCGCGACGATTTGAAGAACGCCTTGGTGACCGCGATGAAGGCGGGTGAGAAGGACAAGGTTGCAACCATCCGGATGGTGCAGGCTGCGGTCACGAACCGCGACATCGAGCTTCGCACCGCCGCCTCCCAGCCCGATGACGACCAGCTGATCACCGAAGTCATGCAAAAGATGATCAAGCAGCGCCGCGAATTGATCGACCTCTATCGCAAGGGCGGCCGGGAAGAACGCGCCGCAGCCGAGGAAGCCGAAATCGCGATCATCGAGCATTTCCTTCCCCAGCAGATGAGCGAGGATGAAGCGAAATCGGCAATCGCAGCGATCATCGCCGAGCTTGGAGCGACGTCGATGAAGGACATGGGCGCGGTCATGGGCCTGGTCAAACAACGCCACGCCACCTCGATCGAGCCCGCCAAGGCCTCGCAAATGGTCAAAGCAGCGCTTTCTGCCTAGATATTTCGCGCCTTCTCACCGAAGCTGCGACTCGTGACCCTATCGCCTCAATGGCTTGATGAATTGCGTGCGCGCACGACCCTGTCGGCGGTGATCGCGCCGGCGGTGAAACTCATCCGCGCGGGGCGCGAGTTCAAGGCGTGCTGCCCCTTCCACCAGGAAAAGACCCCCAGCTTCACGATCAACGATGAAAAGGGTTTCTACCATTGCTTCGGCTGCGGTGCGCATGGCGATGCGATCCGTTTCCTTACCGACCATCGCGGCCTGCCGTTCATGGACGCAGTCAAGGAACTTGCGAGCAAAGCCGGGATGGACGTCCCCGCCCCCGACCCCCGCGAACGCGAACGCGCCGAAGTTCGCTCGACCCTCACCGACGTCATGGGCGCGGTGCAGCGATGGTACGCTGAACAGCTGGCAGGACCGTCTGGCGAGCACGCCCGGGCCTATCTTGCCCGGCGCGGCATCACCCCTGACCTTGCCGGGCGGTTTGGAATCGGCCTTGCCCCGGATGGGCGCGCGAACCTCAAGACTGCGCTTGCCGCCACGCTTGGCGAGGACCGGCTGGTCGAAACCGGGATGCTGATCAAGCCCGATGACGGCGGCGCGACCTACGATCGCTTCCGCGGGCGGATCATGATCCCGATCCGCGATGCGCGCGCTCGGGTGATCGGATTTGGTGGCCGGGTGCTCGATCCCGATGGCGTGCCCAAATATCTCAACAGCCCCGACACCCCGCTGTTCGACAAGGGCCGCACCCTCTACAATCTCGACCTTGCAAGCCCCGCTTCGCGCAAGGCCAATCGGCTGATCGTGGTCGAAGGCTATATGGACGTCATCGGCCTTGCCCGCGCGGGGATCGACGAGGTGGTGGCGCCAAACGGAACCGCGCTGACCGAAAGCCAGCTTGAGCGCATGTGGCGCCTCGACCCGGCGCCGATCCTGTGCTTCGACGGCGATAACGCGGGCCAGAAAGCGGCAATTCGCGCTGCGCTTCGCGCCCTTCCCTTCATTACCCCGGAACGCACGCTGCGCTTTGCCGAGCTGCCCGCGGGCCAGGATCCCGACGACCTGGTAACGTCGGGTGGGCGCGCCGCAGTCGAATCCTTGTTCGCGACTCCCGAACCGCTCGATGCGCGGCTGTGGCGCGCGGAATTTGCATTTGCCCAGCCGCTCGCCACGCCCGAGGCCAAGGCCGCACTTCGCCAGCGCCTGATCGATCACAGCAGGGCAATTGCCGACCCGTCACTTGCACGCCTGTACCGCGAAGCCTGGCTTGATCGCTTCTCGCAGCACGTCGCGCCGCAGCGCCCGTTCGCGCCCCGGGGACGCACGGGCAGTTGGAAGCAGGGCAAGTGGACCCCGCCCAACCCGCCGGTCGGAAGCGAGGCGCGGTCGATTGCACGCACCGGGGTCGACGCCAATACCGCCAAGGCGCTGATCCTTGGCTTCACCTATTTTCCTGAGGAACTGGCCGGGCATTGCGAGGCGCTCGCAGCGCTTCCGATCGCCGATGGCGAGACCGCCAGGGCCCGCGACCAGCTGGTCGATGCGGCATTTTCAGGAATTGCGCTTGATCGAGAGGCGGTTGGCACCATATTGGGCGATGAACGTGTCGGTGGAGCAATCCCCCGTGCGCTGGGTTTTTCTTTCACCCGCCGCGATAGCGACCCCGCCCGCGCCAGGCATGACCTTGCCGCCGCGGTCGAGATCGTTGCAGCGGCAGCCGAGGTGGACGAGGCACTTGCCAAGGCGACCGAACGCTTGAAGCAAGACCTCACTGAGGACGCGCTTGCCGAGCAGCAGCGGCTGGTGGAGGCACGACAAGGATTGAACGACAGGCTGGCATCGCTGGCCGGGACCGACTAAGCGGCCAGTAGAATCAGGAATTATGGCGAAAAACGAAGCTTCCGAAGTCGATCAGGCAGAGACGGGCGATGCGCCCCTTCTCGACCTCAATGACGCCTCCATCAAGAAGATGATCGCCCGCGCCAAAAAGCGCGGAATCGTCACCTATGATGAACTGAACAAGGCGCTGCCCCAGGATCAGATGTCGTCCGAGCAGATCGAGGACGTGATGTCGGCACTGAACGACATGGGCGTCCAGGTGGTCGAAAACGACGACAGCGCCGACGAAGACGAGGAAAAGGACGCCGGTCCCGCCGAAGACGAAGTCGATCCCCTCGACGACGGTGGCCCACGCCCGGCTGCAGCGACCAAGAAGGAAGCGGTCGACCGTACCGACGACCCGGTGCGCATGTACCTGCGCGAAATGGGCGCGGTCGAGCTGTTGTCCCGCGAGGGCGAAATCGCGATTGCCAAGCGCATCGAGGCCGGCCGCGACATCATGATCTGGGGCCTGTGCGAAAGCCCGATCACCTTCGACGCGATCATCGAATGGTCGAACGCCCTCAACGAAGAGCGCATGCAGTTGCGCGAAATCCTCGACCTTGAGGCGATGCTGTCCAAGGGACCGACCGCCGAGCAGCTGACCGAGAGCGAGGAAGACGACAAGGGCGACGGTGAGATCAGCGAAAAGACCGCTGGTCCGACCATCAAGGAAGAAGAGGACGTCGAGGAAGAGGATTCCGACGACGAGGAATCGGAAATGACCGAGCGTCGGGCCAAGCCCAGTTCGGACGATGACGATGAGGACAATACCCTCTCCCTCGCCCAGATGGAGGAAGCGCTCACCCCCCAGGCGCTTGAGAAGTTCGCCACCATCACCGCGCTCTACAAAAAGTTTTCCAAGCTCCAGTCCGCGCGCATGGACAGTTTCGCGACCACCTCCGAATTCTCCGACAAGGAGGAAAAGAAGTACCAGTCGCTGCGCGAGCAACTGACCGCCGAGGTCGAGAGTGTCCAGTTCCACGGCAGCAAGATCGAATATCTGGTCGAGCAGCTGTACAGCTACAACCGCCGCCTGACCGCGCTTGGCGGCCAGATGCTTCGCCTTGCCGAGCGTCACAAGGTCCCGCGCAAGGCATTCCTCGACAATTATGTCGGCCACGAATTGGATGAGAATTGGGTCGACGGAATCAAGGGCCTGGACAAGAAATGGGCTGCCTTTGCCGCCCAGGAAGGCGACACGGTCGAGCGTATCCGCGCCGATATCGCGGAGATCGCGCAGGCCACCGGCGCTTCGCTGGGTGAGTTCCGCCGCATCGTCAACCAGGTGCAAAAGGGTGAGCGCGAGGCGCGCATCGCGAAAAAGGAAATGGTTGAGGCAAACCTGCGCCTCGTCATCTCGATCGCAAAGAAATATACCAATCGCGGGCTGCAGTTCCTCGACCTCATCCAGGAAGGCAATATCGGCCTGATGAAGGCGGTCGATAAGTTCGAATATCGCCGCGGCTACAAATTCTCGACCTATGCGACGTGGTGGATCCGCCAGGCGATCACCCGCAGCATCGCCGACCAGGCGCGCACCATCCGGATCCCGGTCCACATGATCGAAACGATCAACAAGCTGGTCCGCACCGGCCGCCAGTTCCTGCATGAGACCGGCCGCGAAGCAACGCCCGAGGAACTTGCCGAGCGTCTGTCCATGCCCTTGGAAAAGGTCCGCAAGGTCCTAAAGATCGCCAAGGAACCGATCAGCCTTGAAACCCCGATTGGCGATGAAGAAGACAGCCACCTGGGCGACTTCATCGAGGACAAGAACGCGGTGATTCCCGTGGACGCCGCGATCCAGGCCAACCTAAAGGAAACCGTGACCCGCGTGCTGGCGTCCTTGACCCCGCGCGAAGAACGCGTGCTGCGCATGCGCTTCGGCATCGGCATGAACACCGATCACACGCTGGAGGAAGTCGGCCAGCAGTTTTCCGTGACGCGCGAGCGGATCAGGCAGATCGAGGCCAAGGCGCTGCGGAAGCTGAAGCATCCCAGCCGGTCACGGAAGATGCGGAGTTTCCTGGATCAGTAAGCGAGCCACCGAGCCCCGCGTCAGCCCCTCGCGGGCCGCGCGCATTTTCGCCGCTTCAGTGGAAAGATCGGGAAGTTTCGGCTTCCCCCTCGCGCACAGAGCAATTCCGCGCTAAAATCCACGAAGACAACCTCTTACGCGGGAGTTTCGAACATGGAAAAGAATGTCGGATCGAAGGACCGCTTCGTGCGGATCGCGCTTGGCCTGGGCTTGGCTGCGCTGGCCTATTTCGGCCTGCTCGAAGGCACTGCCGGGATCGTCGCTTATGTCGCGGGCGCGTTCCTTATCCTTACCGCGCTCCTCGCGCGTTGCCCGATGTACAAGATCGCCGGGGTTGATACCTGCGTCGCCGAATCGTCCTATTCGACCACCGACGACCGCGCCGGTTTGTAAGGTTTCGCTGGGTCGGGGGGCTTTCCCGCCCTGCACCGATCAGTCCCAGTTCATGTGCAGGCCGGCCTAGTGTCGGCCTGTCGCGTTTGCACCCCGCTGTCCCTTTCCAGTTCCGGCCACCTTGTCCTTGCTCTCTCGCTCCTACCGCCAGCGCAAAGCCTTTGAAACGACTCCGGTTCGTCGCCGCGTGTCGGGCGGCATGCTCGCGCTGGGCATCAATTTGCTGGTGTTCCTTTTGCTCATCGGGCTTGGAGTGACCCCGATCGGGAAGGCCAGGAACGACGGTGGCCCGGTGATGATCAACGTCGGCCCCTCGCCCAAGGACAGCCCCGACGCACGCAAGGCCGAACCGAAGAAGGAACGCAAGGAACAGCGCGACCAGCAAAAGCCCGTTCCGCCGCGCCCGCAGATCACCCTCGACAAGCGCGCGCCGGTAATTCCGCCCAAAGTGAAGGCGGACGACAGTTTCGTGCCGATGGCGTCGTCCGATCTTGCCGCCGCCGATATCTCGAAACTTGGCTCGAACGCGCCCGGCGGGGTTCCCGGCGACAGCAAGCCGGTCGGAGTCGGTCCCAATGGCGAGACGCTGTACGCCGCCGAATGGGTGCGCGAGCCGACCCGAGCGGAAATGCAGACCTATACGCCCAACAATGTCGAGCCCGGCGCCTATGCCCGGATCATGTGCAAGACCGCGCCTGGCAACCGGGTCGACGATTGTGTCGAACTGGAAAGCGTTCCAGCCCACATCCGCTTGTCCAAGGCGCTCCGCCAGGCTGCCTGGCAATTCAAGATCCGCCCTCCGCGCAAGAACGGCAAGCCGATGATCGGCGAATGGGTGGTGATCCGCTACTCGATTTACTAAGCGGCGCTACTTGTCGGACGCATAGACCGGGATCGTCGGTGCAACGGGGTCGAGGCGCACGACCAGCGCCAGCGCCACCGCTCCGGCCAACGCCGCCAACGCCACGGGCCGGGCCAACCGCAGCGGCCGCCACAGGGGCAGCCAGCCAAGCACCATCGCTGTAGCAAGCGGCACCGCGGCCCACGGCAGGTCGGCGCCAATCCCCTGCATCAGCCGGTAGAGGAAGCCGAGCATATAGCCGCTGACCATGACCATCGCGACCATCGCAGCAATCCGCCCGGCGCGTTTGTCCGCGGCTGCGACCGCCTCGACTATCCCCGCGATCGCGACCGGGATGACCAGGACATAGGCTGCGGTTGGCGCCAGTGCCTGCCCGACCAGGGCAAGCAGCAGGATCGGCAATGCCGCGCCGATCCGCGTCCGGGCCTTGGCCTGCATGCCGCCGAACAAGCCAAGGAAGGCGGCCGCGAAGCCAAGCGCAGCCATCGGGCTCAACAGACGGATCGCAGCCAGCCGGTCATAATATTCGCCTGGCGATCCCGACAGCAGGTTCAACAGGTGAAGCAACAGGCCGCCGCCAACCAGCAGTCCGGTCATCCGAAGCGCGCCTGAACCCACGCTTCCCCGGTCGCGCCGCCGTGCCCAGGCAAACGCCAGACCGCCCGTCCCCAAGCCCAGCATCACCCAGCCGAGCCAAGGCGGATAGATGATCACCACCAAACCGCCGAGGTCAAAGAACACCGCGTCTTTTCCCGGCTGTGGAAGCACTCCCGACGTGCCCAGCGCTGCGGTCAGCTCAAGCGCTTGATCGCCCAGGTGCTGGAGCGCCCCGGCATCGAGCGCGCGCGGAACAGCCGACGGCGAATGGTAAAATTGCGGACGGCCGATGAAACTGATGTTGTAGGCGACGTAACCGCCACGGTTGAGCGCCATGGTGAGGTCGGTATCGTTGGGCAGGATCGAATAGATGTAGGCGGCAAGCGAACTGGTGGATGGGCGCATGACCGCCTTGCCATAAGCGGCAATGGCATTGCCGTTGTCGGGCGACAATTGGAACAGGAACGCGATTCCCCCCCACCCCGCGCTTCGAGATTGATGACTGCCCCGGCTCGCGCCGCGAGCGGATGATCGGCAAAAAATGCCTTTGCCCCGTCGAGCCCCAATTCCTCGGCATCGGTGAACAAGACAAATAGGTCGCGCTTCATGGGCCCGCGCTGCGTCAGGGCCCGAGCAGTCTCAAGGATTGCCGCGACCCCCGCGGCATCGTCGGCAGCGCCGGGTGACCCCCACACGCTGTCGTAATGCGCCATCAAAAGGATCGCGGGAAGCGCCGGGGCCGTGCCTTTGCGAACACCGATGATATTCACCGCCTGTCGTGGTGCCGGATCGCCGCTCCACTTGGCGATGCGCTTGCTCGCATAGTCTCCCAAGGGCGCACTTTGTTCGCTGACCGTAAAGCCAAGCGATTGCAGCCGATGTTCCAGATAGCGCCGTGCCGCTTCGTGCCCGGTCCTGCCTACGGCGCGCGGCCCCCGTGCCAATGCGCGCACGTCATCGAATGCGCGCGCGCCCGAAAAACCGGTCGCTTGCGCATCGGGGCCAAGCGACTTCGGAGGGGTGGTTGCGAAAATCGCCAGCGCGAGTGCAAGCGCCAGGCACAGCGCAAAACCCAGCCATTTGCGCATTATTATGCCTCCCCCGCCCCGCGATTTGGGCGAAGGTCGGCCAGCATTCAAGGAAAGTCAAAAGTCGCGTTTCGGCGGCCCGATCAGGCTGCGGCGTCGCTTACCAAGTCGCCACGCTTCTGCGCCGAGCCGGGGACGGGTTCTGCGCGATCATTGCCCAGCTTCACCACCCGGTTCTGTTCGTCGACATGCACCACGCGCGGGGTTAGCGCACGCGCCTCCTCCTCGCTCATCATCGCGTAACTCATGATGATTACCATGTCGCCCGGATGCACCAAATGCGCGGCCGCGCCGTTGATCCCGATGATCCCGCTGCCGCGCGGACCGGGAATCACGTACGTCTCGATCCGGGCGCCGTTGGTATTATCGACGATCGCGACCTGCTCTCCTTCGAGAAGGTCCGCAGCGTCGAGCAGGTCCGCGTCGATGGTGACAGATCCGACATAATCGAGATCCGCCTGCGTCACGGTGGCGCGATGGATTTTCGACTTCATCATGATTCGCATCACTGTGCCATCACTCCTTGGGCAGTGGGGGCGTGCCCCTAGCATGTTGGGACCCGCGCGTCAGCATTCAAGTGCTGCATTGCACAATTCGCACTTGCAACATAGCGCGCCAATTCCCAACTATTCTGGGAATTCTTCCCAACCTTCGCACGCACCGCCGGTCCCTTGAATTCGGCTAAATGCCTGTTGGGCAAGGACATTATGAATTGGCATGGTCCGTGCAAGATTAACTGCATGGACCATGCAACCGGAAAGACAATGGCGATGAGCACGACCGAAACCACCCAGGCTATCCTACCCCTTCCGCTGCGCCCGCACACGATCTTTGGCGTGTGCGAAGGCCTGGGCGAGGACTTTGGATTTAACCCGACGTACCTTCGGGTCGCGCTTGCCGCGATGGTCCTGTGGCATCCCAGCTGGGCATTCGCGGCCTATGCGTTGCTCGGCGGGATCGTTGTGGTTTCGCGCCTTGCCTTCCCCGACAAGGTCATTGAGCCCGCGACATCGGCAGAGATTGAAACGGTGGAAGCGGACGAGCCGGTAGCAGGTGACGACCTTCAGCTTGCGGCTTAATAGTCGCTGCGGGCCCCTGCGCGCGCTTCGAGCAGGTCGAACAGTGCGCGGTGCTGAAGCAATAGCTGCTCCCCACCGAATGCCAGCGCGCGGGTAGCGGCAGGACCTTCGACCAGCGAGTCGATAGCCAGGATGATCGAGGCTTCGTCCGGAAGCGAGGGGGACGGGCATTCCAGTCCGGCGCGCGCCGCGGCGCGGTCGAGCAGTCGGCGGATCGGCCACCAATCGCCGACAAGCGCACTGGCCGCGCCAAGCGCGCATCCATTACGCTCACTCATCGCAAGGGTTTCCAGCGCGTGGCGCGCAGCATTAAGGCTTGCCTCGGTCTCGGCAGCACCGGGGGTCGAAGGGATCGGCCCGACCGCCGAGGTCAGGCGGACAAGATACAGGCGTTCCCGCTCAAAACCCTCGCTTGCCCGCTCCAACCAGTAGCGCAGGTCTTCCGACGCAGCGCGCTGCAGCGCGATTTCGACCAGGCCCGGATAGTGACCGTGGAGCGCACACAGCATGTGGACAGCATCGGCAAGGTCGCGCCCGGCCTGTCGGTCGTTCGCTTCAAGCAATGCAGTCAAATGGGGATGACGCGCACGACCCGTCGACCGCGATCCGTTGGAGCTGGCCTTGGGCTGGTCCAAACTCTTGCCGGTTGATCGACTGATGCGCCGCCATGTCCAATCGCCCCTTTTACCTTAGGTACAAAAATTGCTTGAAAGTCGATCTAGCAGCGCCGGGTAAAGATCGGGTTTATGCAGCGGTAACGTTTCGCCAACCTCGATCAGGTCGGAGCCGGGACGGCTGCTTCCAAAGGTATATCGCCGCCCGCGGCGCGAACCACGGACGGCGATGATTCCGGTCTCCCACCAGACCGAAAGAGGAATGCGAAGGTTCGATTAATCGTCGCGGTACGCCAGCTCGAAATTGCCCCAGCGACGTCCTTTGATAAACAGCGGAACGAACACGTTCTTGACCGGGATGAACTTGTCACCAAGCTCCATTCGGTAGGTTGCAAGCGTAGCCGGCTTGTCACTGACAAGCGCAGCGCGCGTCGTATCGTCGATCAAGATGCGCTTGTTCCGGCAGTGCTCGTCATTCCACACCGGATCCGGGCCCTGCGGTTGGCTGCGCGCCGAAAGGTGCGTCGGAAGATAACCGTTCATGTCCCCAATCGCGGACCCGATGATCCGCGCGTCTCCATTCTTGATCCGATCGAGAATCGGCTGGACGTTGGCATCGGCACCATCGTTGAAGCGGCACGAATATTGGACCGGATTGGTACCCTCGATCAGCTTGTAATTGGTGTCGAACGCGTCCTCGAGTGTGAAGTCCCCGCGATCGATTGCCTGGTCGACTGCAGCACCAATCTGGCGGGCCACATCCTGGGCCAGGAGGATGAACGGAGTGTCATCGATTTCCGCGCCCGAATTGGCGAGCGTATCGAGCATCGTGTTGGTCATCGTCTCCAGGTGCCCAAGGCGCTTTTGCGCGACCTGAAGCTCGTTACCATTGGAGCGCGCGTCACCGGCAAAGTCGGTCAGGCTGGCTTTGACCCGGTCGACGCTGGTCTGGATCATGTTGGTCGAGTGGGCGATGCCTTCTGTCTGGCGATCGACCATGCCGACCAGTTCACTGACTTCGCGCACCGTCTCGCTCAAGGTTCCAAAGCCGACCTGGGCATCGCGGCTGCGCTCCACGCCGGTCTTGATCTCGTTCGTGACTGCGCCTGCTTCGCGGGTCAGTTCACCGATCGTCTCGGCGATCTGGCTGGTCGCGCTGCGGGTATCGTGGGCAAGCTTTTTCACTTCGGCGGCGACCACTGCAAAGCTTCGGCCGGCGTCCCCGGCACGGGCTGCCTCGATGGTTGCATTAAGCGCAAGCATGTTCGTCTTGCGGGCAATAACCTCGATCGTCGACGACACGCTTTGGACCTGGTGCATCGCGGTTGCGAATCCCGCCATCCGCTCGCCCAGCTGGACGACCAGCTCGGTAAGTCCCTTGAAACCTGCGATCGTGCCTTCGATTGCATCGCGGCCGGCTTCCAACTTGGTTCGAGCCTGATCGGACAACAGGCGCGCTTCGTCGGTGGAATCGGCAACCCGCGCCTGGTCGGCAAGGAGCTGTGTCGTCACGTCCTCAAGCTGGTCGAGCATTTTGAGATGATCGCCAATACGTTCGGAAACGCCCCGGACGTAACCCGCGACATCGCTGCATTCCATCGACAACGAGCCGCAATCGCGCGCGACGGCCCGAATAGCGTCTTCGGTAACTTGCTCAATTCCGTGGGTGGCCATTGGGAATCCCGCTCCATCAACAAATGTGTTGCCAGCGGAATAAGCGCAAACTTCCTACTTCTTCGTTAACCAAGCGCGCCGGCTTTCCAAAAGCCGCAGATCATCCTTACCGGTAAAGCAAATGCGCTTCACGCTGATCGCTCCACGATGCCTCGTCGCGGCAGGCGAAGTCGTCGAGGTCGCCGGGCAGCGCAGCGCTGTCGTCGACCCACTCGCGCAACCTGGTCGAGCCGTTGATCACGTCGATCGCCAATTGGCCCTGGGTATATTCATATTTGAAATCGAGCCCGCGCCACAACGGATAGTCCGGATACAGCGCCCGGATCGCCTTGAAACCCAGCGCCTGGAGCCGCCACGGCCGAAACGCATGGTGGCCGTACCACGGCCCGTCCGCGTGAATGAACACGCCATTGTTAAGCGTGCCCGAATGCTTGTGAAAGGTCGGTTCGAACCACATGTCGCGAAGTTTGCAACCGGCAAGCCAATCGGGTGCGATACGATCCATCTTTGCGATGACATCGCGTGCGACGATGTCTGGCGCCCCAAACAGTTCGAGCGGGCGAGTCGTCCCCCGCCCTTCGCTCAAGGTCGCGCCTTCAAGCATCACTGTCCCGGCATAGCAGCGCGCCATGTTAAGATTGGCAGCATTGGGGCTAGGGTTGATCCACGCGCGATCCGCCGGCCAGCCGAAGCCCGACGCGGAATCGATTTCGTAGCCCACCATTTCGACGACCCGATAATCTACATCCAGGCCGAAGCGGGTAATGAACCAGAGTCCCATTTCGCCCAGCGTCAGGCCGTGACGCATCGGCATGTCGGCGGCACCGACGAAACTTTCCCAGCCCGCCTCGAGGCGATTTCCCTCGACCGGTCGTCCCGCCGGGTTGGGCCGATCGAGCACCCATATCGCCTTGCCGTGTTCGGCCGCTGCCTCGAGGACGTAAAGCAGGGTCGTGACGTAGGTGTAGATTCGGCAGCCAAGGTCCTGGATGTCGACCAGCATGATATCGAACGTGTCCATCGACTGAGCGGTCGGTCGACGGACTTCGCCGTACAGGCTGAATACCGGCATGCCGTAGGTGGGCTCGGTAAAATCGGGCGACTCCATCATATTGTCCTGAAGGTCGCCGCGAACCCCGTGCTGGGGGCCGAACACCGCCGTGACGTTGACGCCTTGTCCGACCAGGGCATCGAGGCTGTGAACAAGGTCGCGCGTGACCGACGCCGGGTGGGCTAGCAAGGCGACCCGCTTTCCTTCCAGTGGCTTGCGGATTTCGGGTTCGGCAAGCAGCCGATCGATGCCGAACATGGTCATGGCCGCTTGTCTTAGGGAAGCTGGAGCGTGAAGCAATCGGGATGATGGAAATCGGGCTGCTCCGCGGGATGGATCAGTGCCCAATGGCTCACCGTCCCGTCGGTTTCCTCCAACACCGCCGACAGACCCAGGTCCCACTTTCCATCGGACGGCAACGAGATGGTCGCCCCGAAACACCACCAGATAAGATTGTCCTCGAGCCGGAGATAAGGCTCCGCCGGAAGCTCGAGCGGTTCCATTTCGGCGCGATAACCGGTGAAGCTATAGGCTGCCCAGTCGCCCGAGGGCGCGAAATTGAACTCGGCGTAACCATCTTCGCCGCTCGGTCGAAGGAACGCTTCGAAGCACGTGCTTTTCCATAGGCCGTCGGTGCGGCCCGGCTGGTCACTTGCAGGAAGAACGAAACGCGTTTGCGGTGCTTCCACGCCGAACCAGATGTCGAGCGTTGCCATGTCGCCAAAAGCGCCCGAATGCTCGAACCTTGCCCACAGCTTGAACGCCGGGGCCGCCGGAAGGCTTCTGGGATGCGGGACAAGATCGACGTGCATGACACTCGAACTATGCCTTGCCGGAGTTAATCCCGGAAGCCTGTTTCGCTTGCGCGCCGGTTTGGCTAAGCGGCTAGGACCATGACCAGCTTCACATCCTCGCTGATGACCCTCCTTGCGGAGCGCGGCTACATCCACCAGGCCACCGACGGTGCGGGGCTCGACGCGCTCGCCTCGAAACAGGTGATCACGGGCTATGTCGGGTTCGACGCGACCGCGCCGTCACTTCATGTCGGAAGCCTGGTTCAGATCATGCTGCTTCGGCGCCTGCAACAAGCGGGGCATCGGCCAATCGTGCTGATGGGCGGGGGAACCACCAAGGTCGGCGATCCGTCGGGCAAGGACGAGAGCCGCAAGCTGATGAACCACGAAGGGATCCAGGCGAATATCGCCTCGATCCGCAAGGTGTTCGAGCGTTTTCTGGACTTTTCCGGCCCCAATGCCGCGATCATGGTCGATAACGACGACTGGCTGAGCGACCTCAAATACCTTGACCTGCTGCGTGAAGTCGGCCCGCATTTTACCGTCAACCGGATGCTGACCTTCGACAGCGTCAAGCTGCGCCTTGAGCGCGAACAGCCACTGACCTTTCTGGAATTCAATTACATGATCCTCCAGGCCTATGATTTCCGTGAATTGCATCAACGCCATGGCTGCCGCCTCCAGTTGGGCGGGTCGGATCAGTGGGGCAATATCGTTAATGGCATCGAACTGACCCGCCGAATGGGCGCGCAAGAAGAATTGTTCGGAGTCACCACCCCGCTGATCACTACCGCCGATGGCAAGAAGATGGGCAAGACTGCAGCAGGCGCAGTTTGGCTCAACGCCGACCAGCTTTCCCCTTATGATTACTGGCAGTTCTGGCGAAACACGCAGGATGCCGATGTCGGCAAGTTCTTGCGCTTGTTCACTGACGTGCCCCTGGCCGAAGTCGAGCGACTTGAGGCACTTGATGGCGCAAAGATTAACGCGGCCAAGATACGGCTGGCGACCGAAGCGACCGCAATGCTCCACGGGCCCGACGAAGCGGCCAAGGCCGAAGCGACCGCAGAACAAACGTTCGCTGCCGGCGGTGCCGGTGACAACTTGCCGAGCCTTCCGACCGGGGGCGGAATGTCGATCCTTGCTGCACTGACCGGACTTGGCTTTTGCGCGTCCAACGGGGAGGCCAAGCGCAAGATTGCCGAAGGTGCAGTGAGGCTGGACGATCGTGTCATTAGCGACGCCGGGCTGGTCGTCACTTCGGGCAAGCTCAGCCTGGGTAAGAAAAAGCATGGCCTGCTGATCGCCTAGCCGCTTCGGATCAATCCCACCGCCTGGTCGCGTTCGAACAAATACAGGCAAATTCGCGCCGCCTTCCCGCGTTCACCCTTCAACCCACCGTCGCGTTCCAGAAGCAGGCGCGCATCGCCATGAGCGATTGGCGCAAGGCCGACGACATCTTCCGGGGTAGCGACCCGAAATGCTTCCTCGCCCGACTGCCGAAGACCCAGGATTTCGCCGGGTCCGCGAAGCCGCAGATCTTCCTCCGCTATCCGGAATCCGTCATTGGTCTCGCGCATCAATGCAAGTCTGGCCCGGCCGGTTTCGCTGAGCATTGTCCCGCGAATCAGCAGGCATATGCTCTTGCCATCGCCGCGCCCGACCCGCCCGCGCAGCTGATGCAATTGCGCCAGGCCAAAACGCTCCGCGCCCTCGACGATCATCAACGTGGCGTTGGGAACATCGACACCGACTTCGATCACCGTTGTCGCGACCAGGACCGACAGTTCGCCGCTCGCAAAGCGCGCCATTACCGCGTCCTTGTCCGGGCCCTTGATCCGCCCATGGACAAGACCGACCCGGTCTTCGCCGAACCGCTGGCTTAATACCCGCGCGCGGTCCTGTGCTGCGGCTGCGTCACTCGATTCGCTCTCCTCGACCAGCGGGCAGACCCAATAGGCCTGGCCACCGCCCGAAATGTGCCGCCCGAGGCCGTCGACCACTTCGGCCAGCTTCTCATCGCTGATCACTCGGGTTTCGATCGGCTGGCGGCCGGGCGGCATCTCGTCGATCCGGCTGACGTCCATTTCGCCAAACTGGGTAAGGGTCAGGGTGCGCGGTATCGGGGTCGCGGTCATCACCAGCAAATGCGGCGGACGCTCGGCCTTGGCGGCAAGTAACAGACGCTGTGACACGCCAAAGCGATGTTGCTCGTCAATCACCGCAAGGCCCAGCTTCTTATAGACGACCTTATCCTGGAAAATCGCGTGGGTTCCGACGAGGATGTCGATCGAGCCATCGGCAAGCCCCATCAGGATGCTTTCGCGCGCCTTGCCCTTTTCGCGGCCCGTGAGGATCGCGATCCGAACCCCGATGCTGGCAAGCTGATTGGAAAGCGTTGCAAGATGCTGGCGGGCAAGGATTTCGGTCGGCGCGAGGAACGCCGCCTGAGCGCCACTTTCGACTGCGCCCAGCATGGCCATGACCGCGACCATTGTCTTGCCCGAACCGACATCGCCCTGAAGCAGGCGGAGCATTGGCACGTCCTGCGCCATGTCGCCGCGGATTTCCGCGATCACCCGCTGCTGCGCGATGGTGAGTTCGTAGGGAAGCTTCAGCGCCTCGCTGAGCTTGCCGGTCCCGGGCAATGGCTCGGTGCGGTGCCGCCGCGACGCTTCGCGCAGCAACAATAATGCAAGCTGGTTGGCAAACACCTCGTCATAGGCCAGCCGCCGACGCGCCGGGCCGTCGCCGGGACGATGGTGGGCTTCGGCCAAGGACGCGCGCCACGCCGGCCATTGCTCGCGGGTTTGCAATCCCGGCTCGATCCATTCGGGAAGCGTCGGCGCGCGTTCAAGCGCAGTCGCGACCAGATCACCGACCCTTTTGTTGGTCAGCCCTTCGGTCAGCGGATAAACCGGTTCGCGAAGTGCCGGCTGGCCCCCCTTCCCCGGCTCGATTACTTCGGGATGGATGATCTGCCACTCATCGCCATAAGTCTCGAGTTTGCCGACGACCGTGCGCATCTCGCCCAACGGCAGCTGTTTTTTCGCCCAGCCGGGGTTGTTGAAGAACACCAGGGCGATCGTGTTGCCCGACGCATCGCTAGCGAAAATCCGCGTCGGCCCGCGCCCTGATCGCGGGCTGCGGCTGTCGATTGGAGTTACGTCGACGATCACATTGTAGCCGATATGGGCAGCAGTAAGGCTTGCTGCGCGAACCCGCTCGATGGTCCCGGTGGGCAAATGGAAAAGAAGGTCGGCGACACGCCCAATCTTCAGCTTCGCAAGCTGCTTTTTAAGCTGCGGGCCAACGCCTTTCACTGCCTCGATTTCGGCGAACAGGGGATTGAGGACGTCGGGCCGCATCGTGGCCCCAGTAGAGCGGCAGTTTGCGCGTGCAGGCAAGCCCCTCGCATTCGAGCGCCCAAGTCCCTAGATGGGCGCGATGCCGACCCGCCAAGAGTTCAAACGCCTGCACTGGCGCGCGCACCATCGCGGCACGCGGGAGGCCGACATGATGGTCGGGGGATTCTTCGACGCGCATCATCGCGGTTGGGGACAAGATGAATGCGCGTGGTTCGCCGCGCTACTCGATGAACAGGACGTCGACATCATGGCCTGGGCAATCGGAACCACGCCCCCGCCCGAACGGTTCGAAGGCGCGATGATGCGCGCTCTCAAGGCCCTCGATTACCTCAAGGTCGCACGATGATCGAGCCACTACAGCAAATCCTTGGCGCACGCGCGCCGCTGACACTTGCCGGGGTCCCGGGCGGCTTCCTGCCGTTGCTTGCAGTCGATATCGCGCGGGCGGCATTCGGCGGAGCACGCGGCGGACGGGCGGTGATGATTGCCGCCGATGAGGCCGCGATGCGCGCCCTGGCCGATACCGCGCCCCTGTTTGCTCCCGATGTTCAGGTGGTAACCTTGCCCGCTTGGGACTGCCTGCCCTACGATCGCTCGTCACCGGCGCTGCGGGTGATGGCGGAACGGCTGGCCGCGCTCAATGCGTTGCAGGCCAAGGTGACCGCCCCGCAACTCCTTATCACCACTGCCGGCGCCGCTGCCCAGCGTCTGCTCACTCCGTTTCGGGTTCGCCACCTGACTCAGCGGATCGCCCGTGGCGAGCGGATCGAACGCGAAACATTGATCGACCGGCTGAACAAGCTTGGCTACCAGCGCGCAGATACCGTTGCCGAGGCCGGCGAATATGCCGTTCGCGGCTCGCTTGTCGACCTGTTCCCGGCGGGCGAAAGCCAGGCCCTTCGCCTCGACTTCTTCGGTGATGAGATCGAGGGCCTGCGCCGCTTCGATCCGACCGATCAGCGATCGACGACACGCGCCGAAGGATTTGTCCTGATGCCTGCGTCCGAGGCCTTGCTTGATGCAGAGACAATCAAGCGTTTTCGTGCGCGCTACCGCGAGACATTTGGCGCCGGGGCGACCCAGGACCCCTTGTACCAAGCCTTGTCGGAAGGCCGTCGAATGGCCGGGATGGAGCATTGGCTGCCGCTGCTTGAGGAAAAGCTCTCCACCCTGTTCGACCATCTTGGAAGCGACGACATCGTGTTGCGCAATTCGGGCGCGGACCCGGCCATCGCAGCAAAATTCGAGGCGGTCGGGGACTATTACCAAAACCGGGTCCGCGCGATGGAGGCCGAGCCCGGCAATTACCGGCCGCTTGAGCCCTCCGCATTATATCTGAACCGGGACGAATGGGCAGCGCGGCTTACCACGCAACCGATCCACCTCACCTCGCCTTTCCCGGAGCCCGAAAGCGCGACCACGATAGATTTCGGCGCCCAGGCGGCGCGCGACTTTGCGCCCGAACGCGCGCAACAAGCGAATATCTACGAAGCGGTCGCTGCGCATATCGCCAAGCTTAAGAAGAACAAGAAGCGCCTGGTCCTTGCAAGCTATACCCGTGGCGCGCGCGAGCGGCTGCAGGGGCTATTGTCCGATCATGGGATGACCGGCGGTTCGCTGGCCGACAGTTGGCACGAAGCACTCGGTGCAAAGGCCCAGCCAGCTTTCCTCGTGCTTCCACTCGACCACGGGTTTACGACCAGGGATGTAGCGGTTCTGACCGAGCAGGACATGCTCGGTGATCGCCTTGTGCGAAGGCGCAAGAAGCGCCGCGCTGCCGACGCCTTCCTGGAAGAGCTTGCAACGCTTACCCCGGGCGACCTTGTCGTCCATGCCGACCACGGGATCGGCCGGTATGAGGGCCTGACCCAAGTCCCGGTGGGCAAGAACCCGCACGACTGCGTCGCGCTGGAATATGCCGGCGGAAACAAGCTCTACGTGCCGGTCGAAAACCTTGAGTTGCTGTCGCGCTATGGAAGCGAGAGCGAGACCGTCGCACTCGACCGGCTGGGCGGGGAAGCCTGGCAGCGCCGCAAGTCGAAGATGAAAGAGCGTATCCGCGAAATCGCGGGTGAGCTTATCAAGGTCGCGGCGCTGCGCGCGACCCGCGACGGCGTCGTGGCCGAACGCGACGCAGCCTATGCCCCGTTCGTCGATCGCTTCCCCTATGAAGAAACCGAAGACCAGGAACGCGCGATTGCCGATGTCCTGGCCGACCTCGAAAGCGGGCGTCCGATGGATCGCCTGGTGTGCGGTGATGTCGGGTTCGGAAAGACCGAGGTCGCGCTTCGCGCCGCCTTCGTGATGGCGATGAGTGGTCGCCAGGTCGCACTGATTTGCCCGACCACGCTGCTTGCGCGCCAGCATTTCCGTAACTTCGAAGAGCGCCTTAACGGCTTTCCGCTCAAGATCGGGCGCTTGTCGCGGCTGGTTCCTGCGGCTGAGGCAAAATCGACCAAGGAAGGCCTTGCCGACGGCACCGTCGATATTGTCATCGGTACGCACGCGCTGCTTGCCAAAGGCCTCGACTTCAAGCGCCTGGGCCTGGTGATCGTCGACGAGGAGCAGCATTTCGGGGTTGCCCACAAGGAGCGCCTGAAAGCGCTCAAGACCGACGTGCATGTGCTCACCCTGACTGCAACCCCGATCCCGCGCACATTGCAGATGGCAATGTCGGGCCTGCGCGAATTGTCGGTCATCCAGACCCCGCCGGTCGATCGCCTGGCGGTGCGCACCTATGTCGCGCCGTGGGACGGCGTGGTGCTTCGCGAAGCATTGTTGCGCGAGCATTTTCGCGGTGGACAGAGCTTCCTCGTCGTGCCGCGCATTTCCGATCTTTCCGCGATGGAAGACTGGCTCTCCGAGCATGTCCCGGAGGTCAAGGCGGTTACCGCCCACGGCCAGATGAGCGCAAGCGAAGTCGAAAAGCGCATGAGCGCCTTTTACGACCGCAAATATGACGTGCTGGTTTCAACCACCATCGTCGAAAGCGGGCTGGATATTCCCAGTGCGAACACGTTGATCATTTACCGCGCCGATCGCTTCGGCCTGGCCCAGCTGTACCAGCTTCGCGGGCGCGTGGGGCGCTCCAAGACGCGCGCTTACGCCTATCTTACGGTGCCGTCTGACCGGTCCATTACCGAAACGGCGATGAAACGCCTTCAGGTGCTGGCCGAACTCGACAGTCTTGGCGCGGGGTTCCAGCTTGCGAGCCACGACCTCGATATTCGCGGGGCCGGCAACCTCCTGGGGGACGAACAGTCGGGACACATCAAGGAAGTCGGGTTCGAACTTTACCAGTCGATGCTTGAAGAGGCGATCCTCGACGTCAAGTCGGGCGGGGTTGCCGGTGCCGAGGAATTCACCCCGCAGATCAGCGTCGATGCGCCGATCCTCATCCCGGAGGCCTATGTCCCCGACCTTGATCTTCGAATGGGCCTGTACCGTCGCTTGTCCGACATCGACGACCGAGCCGGGATCGATTCCTTCGCCGCGGAATTGATCGACCGGTTCGGGCAGTTGCCGGAAGAAACCCAGAACCTCCTCAAGATCGTGGAGATCAAGCTCAACTGCCGCACCGCAAATATCGCCAAGCTAGACATGGGCGCGAAGGGCGCGCTGGTGACGTTCCGCGACAATGGACCGCCCGACCTTGCGGGCTTGTTCGGTTATATCGAGCGGCTAAAGGGCGCAGCTCGCTTCCGCCCGGACGCGAAGGTCAGTGTATCGCGCGACTGGCCCACGCCCGAAGCTCGCCTGCAGGGCGCCCTCCAGCTGTCCCGGGGCCTTGCCAAGGCCGCGACCGGTGCAATTTCCGGTTCCAAGGTGGCAGAACCGGCCTGAACCGCCGCCCGAACAGATGATTACGCGTTTCGCTGATCGGTCTTCGGCTTGTCGGGACAGGCGCTCTTCGCCGCCCTGGCCCTCCGCATTTGCAACAGTGACGGAAGGCGCGGTGGACGCTATCCTTGCCGCCATGAACGCAGATGCGCCGAGCGGCCGCCCGACCAAGGCCAGGACCGACCTTGCTGCCTTGGGCGTCGGCCTTAAGGTTTCAGACCGCGAGGTCGCGCGCGCGGCGGGCGTGGTTCTTGAACGTCGCTATTCGTTTGCCGATGATGAAGCCGCGACCAGTTTTGTTGCCATCGGTGGTGACGGCTACCTTCTCCACGTTCTTCACGACATGCTCGAAAGCGGTGATGTCCGCCCCGTATTCGGAATGAACCGAGGCACCGTGGGCTTCCTGATGAACGAATGGCGGGTCGATCGGCTGAAAGAGCGCTTGACCGGTGCCAAGGCAATCCGAGTGATGCCGCTGGAAATGGCCGCAACCGATATCGCGGGAAACATTTCTACCCACGCCGCGATCAACGAAGTCTCGCTGCTTCGCGAAACCCGGCAGACCGCCAAGATCGAAATTGCAGTCAATGACCGCGTCGTCCTTCCCGAACTTGTTGCCGACGGCGTACTGGTCGCGACGCCGGCAGGTTCAACCGCCTATAACCTGTCGGCCCACGGACCGATCCTGCCATTACAGGCGAACATGCTTGCGATGACCGCGATCAGCCCGTTCCGCCCGCGTCGCTGGCAGGGCGCAATCATTGCCGACGACAGCATAGTTCGCTTCCGGGTACTCGACCCCGACCAGCGCATGGTTTCAGCGGTCGCCGACCAGTTCGAGGTTCGCGACGTTCGCGAAGTCGTCGTCCGGCTACTTCGGGACAAGCCGCTGACCTTGCTGTTCGACCCCGAACACGCGCTCGACGAGCGGATCGCGATGGAGCAGTTCATTACCTGAGCCCGCGACAAGCCCGAAAGTGCAATTTTTCACACCGCGCGGTGCTTGCTTTCGCCTGTATTCGCGTTATTAGGCCCGCTCTCGCTTTGGCGAGTGCTGGATGCTGTTCCCCGATAGCTCAGCGGTAGAGTAGGTGACTGTTAATCACTTGGTCGTTGGTTCGAATCCAACTCGGGGAGCCATCCTTTCCCAGGAAATCGGCGCATATTTTGTCGCCGGGCAAATATTCGCCCGGGGACACCGCGCCTAGCCGTCGATCGCCGCCATCAGCGAAGCGTTACCGCCAGCCGCAGTGGTATCGATGCAGGTCACCCGCTCGGTCGCGAAACGCGCCACATAATGCGGCCCGCCGGCCTTGGGTCCGGTGCCCGACAGTCCTTCCCCGCCGAACGGCTGGCTTTCGACCACCGCACCGATCTGGTTGCGGTTGACGTAAAGGTTGCCAACGCGCGCGCGCGCCTCGACATAATCGACCATCGTGTCGATCCGGCTCTGAAGGCCAAGGGTTAGGCCATAGCCGGTGCTGTTGATCTGTTCGATCACCTTGTCCAGTTCGCCCGACTTCCAGCGGACCACGTGGAGGATGGGACCGAAATTTTCCTGCGTCAGCTGTTCCAGGCTCTCAATCTCATAGAGTGCCGGGGAAACGAAAAAGCCGTGCGCGGTGCCCTTTGGAAGCTCACGCCGGGCAATCTTCTTCGCGTGAAAGTCGAGCCAGTCGAGGTGGCGACGAAGCGCTTGGCGCGCAGCAGCGTCGATCACCGGCCCGACGTCGGTTGAAAGGTCGCGTGGATCGCCAATGGCAAGGCACTCAAGGCCGCCCGCGATCATGGCGATCATCGTGTCGGCGACATCTTCCTGAATGAACAGCACCCGCAGCGCCGAACAGCGCTGTCCCGCCGACTGGAAGGACGAGGCAAGAACGTCGCGGGTGACCTGTTCGGGAAGTGCGGAGGAATCGACGATCATCGCATTCTGGCCGCCGGTTTCGGCGATCAGCGGGATAATCGGCCCGTCGGGACGCTCGGCGAGCGAGCGGGCGATCAGCCGAGCGGTGTCGGTCGACCCGGTAAAGGCGACCCCGCAAGTCAGCGGATGGCTGGTCAAGGCCGCGCCAACCCGCCCGTCGCCCGGCACCAGCTGGACAATTTCGCGCGGAACCCCGGCCTCGTGCAA
Organism: uncultured Alphaproteobacteria bacterium; assembly: GCA_963703115.1. Lineage (GTDB taxonomy): Bacteria > Pseudomonadota > Alphaproteobacteria > Sphingomonadales > Sphingomonadaceae > Sphingomicrobium. The sequence goes on along the minus strand of OY969788.1, from coordinate 1,044,567 downwards.
AAGGTCGATTGCAAGCGCCCCGATCAGCGGCGTCTGCTCTGCGGGCTTGGCCATCACTGCGTTGCCCGCAGCAAGGGCGGCAGCGACCGGTCCGGTAAATATCGCGAGCGGAAAATTCCACGGCGAAATGCACGTCCAGACGCCGCGCCCATGAAGGCGAAGTTCGTTCGTCTCACCTGTCGGACCCGGCAAATAGGTCGGGTGCGTGAACTGACGGCGCGCCTCGCTTGCGTAATAGCGCAGGAAATCAACCGCTTCGCGCACTTCCAGGATCGCGTCGGGCAAGGTCTTTCCAGCCTCGCGAATGCAGAGCGAGAAAAAGGCTTCCCGTTCGGCTTCGAATAAGTCGGCCGCCCGGTCGAGTAACGCGCCTCGCGCTTCCCCGCCGATCGCGTCCCAGGCGGGCTGGGCCTTGTTCGCGGCGCGCAACGCGCGGTCGATTGTTGCATCGGTCGCTTCATGGGCGACCCCGACCTCGATCCGGTCGTCATGGGGACTGGTGATGCGGCGAATAGGCTGCTCATCGCGGCTGCGCTCGGTCGGAAAAGCCTCCCACTTGCGCTTCTCGAGCTTGGCCAGGCGTTCGATCAAAGGCTCGCGCACCAGCGGATCGCTGAGATCCACCCCGGCGCTGTTCCGGCGGTTCTTGCCGAACAATGCATCGGGCAGCGGGATCAGGGGATTACGCTTGGGCTCGAGCGCTGCAAGATCGGCGACCGGGTCGCGCACCAGCTCATCAAGGCTGATGTCATCATCGGCGATGCGGTTGACGAAGCTCGAATTGGCGCCGTTTTCGAGAAGACGCCGGACGAGATAGGCAAGCAGTTCCTTGTGGCTGCCGACCGGCGCGTAGATGCGCACCGGGGTCGGCCTATCCCCAACCCCCTTCTCGAGGGCTGCGAGTTCGGCGTAGAGCGCCTCCCCCATCCCGTGGAGGCGTTGAAATTCGAACGCCTTGCCCGCGCCGATCGCTTTTACCTGGCCGACGGTGACGGCATTGTGCGTGGCAAATGCGGGGTAAATGCAATCTTGCGCTTCGAGCAGGCATTTGGCGCACGAAAGGTAGGACACGTCGGTCGCCAGCTTGCGCGTAAAGACCGGATATTCCGCCAGACCCGCGACCTGTGCTGCCTTGATCTCGCTGTCCCAATAGGCACCCTTGACCAGCCGAACCATGAGTTTGCGCTTGTGACGGCGTGCGGTCTCTATCACCCAATCGCATAACGGACGTCCGCGCTTCTGATAGGCTTGGATCGCGAGTCCAAATCCTTCCCAGCCCCCTTCGAACAGCCCCTCGTCCGCCAGCAGCACTTCGAACACGTCCATCTGCAACTCGAGGCGGTCAGCCTCTTCGGCATCAAGGGTCAGGTGGACATCGGCCGCAGCGGCCTTGGCGGCAAGGTCGCGGACAATCGGCACGACATAGGCGATTGCTTCGTCGCGGTGGAGATACTCGAAGCGCGGATGGAGGGCGGTCAGCTTGACCGAAATCCCGGGCGCGGATCGCACGCCGCCGCGCGTGCTTGCGGCAATGCGCTCAATCGCGCGTTCGTAGGCTTTGGCGTAACGGCGCGCGTCAGCCATCGTGCGTGCCGCCTCGCCCAGCATATCGAAACTGTGGGACAGCCCCTGCGCCTGCTCTGGCTTGGCACGCTTCAGTGCCTCGTCGATCGTGCGCCCGAACACGAAATTGCGACCCAGGATCTTCATCGCCTCCTTGACCGCGGTGCGCACGACCGGCTCTCCCAGGCGGCCGACCGCGCGGTGGAGGACCGAGCGCCAATTGGCGGAGCGGTCCTGTGCGCCTTCCAGTACTTTTCCGGTCAGCAGCAACGAAAAAGTCGCCGCGTTCACGAACGCGCTATCCGACGTGCCCAGCTTCTCCGACCAATCGGGTCCGGAAAGCTTGTCGGCAATCAACTCGTCGGCGGTATGCGCATCTGGGATCCGAAGCAGCGCCTCGGCTAGGCACATCATCGCGATACCTTCGTCGCTGCCAAGGTCATAGGCGTGCATGAACGCGTCGATGCCCGCTGGTTTGTGGCGGCGGACGCCCTTGACCAGCGTTCTTGCGATACTGTGAACTTCGCGCGTTTGTCCGCCAGACAGGCGCGCTTCGTCGAGACGCTGGGCGACCAGCGCATCTTCTTCCGGACGATAAGCGCGATAGACGGCGAGCCGGCTAACCGGCTCTCCCCCCTTGGCGGCCATCAGGCGATCTGCCCGTGGCAATGCTTGAATTTCCGGCCAGAACCGCACGGGCATGGCGCATTGCGCGACAAGGGCGCCTCGGCGACCCCGCCTTCAATTGCGCTCATCGGCAAGTCGGGCTGCGGGATATTGAGGTCAGGTTTGCCCGTAGCGCTCTGCCCCAGGCGCGTGCGAAGGTCGAAGTCGTGGGTATTGTCGTCCCCCGACAAGGGATCAATGTGCTGGGTGATAAAATCGGGCAGTTCGGGCGGCGCAGGTGCCTGGAGCTGGACCTGGGCCCGCATCAGCGTGCGGGTTACCTCCTCGCGGATCGCGACGAGAAGGCGCTCGAATAGCAGGAAGGCTTCCTGCTTATATTCATCGATCGGTTTTTTCTGGGCGTAGGAGCGCAGGTGGATCACCTGGCGCAGCGCGTCGAGTGTCGCGAGATGTTCCTTCCAGTGTTCATCAAGCTTCTGCAGAAGAATTTGCTTTTCCGCCTCGTTCCACTGTTCTTTGTCGATATCGGCGGTTTTCGCAGCCATCGTCTCGTCCGCCAGCGCCCGGACCCGCTCTGCTATCAGTTGCGGATCGACCTCTTCCTCGTTGAGCCAGTCTGCGATCGGCGGCGTTAGGCCGAGAACCGCGTCGAGACTTTCCTTCAGACCCTCGACATTCCATTGCTCAGGGTAAGTTCCCTCGGGACACGTGACTTCGACCAGCGCATCCACGGTCTCGTGGCGCATATTGTCGATGACTTCATTGACGTCTTCAGCATCCATGATGTCGGCGCGCTGCTCATAGATGACCTTGCGCTGATCGTTCATCACGTCGTCGAACTCGACCACCTGTTTGCGGATATCGTAGTTGCGCGCCTCGACCTTCTTCTGCGCAGTTTCGATTGCCTTGGAGATCCACGGCGACACGATCGCTTCGCCGTCCTCGAGGTTCTTGTTCATCAGGCGCGAGAACATCGTCTGCGGCCCAAAAATCCGAAGCAAGTCGTCATCCAGGCTAAGGTAAAAGCGCGACAGGCCCGGATCGCCCTGGCGGCCCGAGCGGCCACGCAGCTGGTTATCGATGCGCCGGCTTTCATGGCGCTCGGTGCCCAGGACGAACAGGCCGCCGTTGTCCAGCACCTTCTGCTTCTCGGCCGCGATCTCCTCGCGTATTTTCTGGATCTTTTCCTGATACCCCTCGCTGTCGACGTCGAAGTCGGCAAGCTCATCCTCAATCCGGAACTGAAGGTTGCCGCCCAACTGGATATCGGTGCCGCGGCCCGCCATATTTGTCGCGATGGTAACCGCGCCGATCCGCCCGGCCTGCGCGACGATATGCGCCTCGCTCTCGTGGAAGCGGGCATTGAGGACCTTGTGGGGAACGCCTTCCTTTTCAAGGAACTCGCTCAACATCTCGGATTTCTCGATGCTGACCGTTCCGACCAACACCGGCTGGCCGCCCGCTGCCCGTTCCTTGATCTCCTTGGCGATCGCGGCGAACTTTTCGCCCATCGTCTTGTAGAAGACGTCGTCATCGTCCTGCCGCTGAACCGGCACGTTGGTCGGGATCGACACCACGTTCATTTTGTAGATGTCGAAGAATTCCGGTGCTTCGGTCATCGCCGTGCCGGTCATTCCCGACAGCTTGGGATACATTCGGAAATAATTCTGGAAGGTGATCGAAGCCAAAGTCTGGTTCTCGGGTTCGATCGCCACGCCTTCCTTGGCCTCGACCGCCTGGTGCAGGCCATCGGACCAGCGCCGTCCGTCCATCATTCGACCGGTAAATTCGTCGATGATGACGACCTTGTTGTCCTTGACGATGTAGTCGATGTCCTTCTTGAACATCACATTCGCCTTGAGCGCCTGGTTGAGGTGGTGGACCACCTGCGTGTTGGCGATGTCGTAGAGGTTGCGCCCCTCGATCAGGTCGGCATCCTCAAGCATCCGCTCGGCCTTTTCCGTGCCGTCTTCGGTAAGGACGACGCTACGCTGCTTTTCGTCCTTTTCGTAATCGCTGGCGACGAATTGCTTCACGATCGCATCGACCAACATGTAAAGGTCGCTCTTGTCGTCGGTCGGCCCCGAAATGATCAGCGGGGTGCGCGCTTCGTCGATGAGGATCGAATCAACCTCGTCGACGATGGCGAAATTGAACGGCCGCTGCACCATCTGGTCGCGCGAGTATTTCATGTTGTCGCGAAGGTAGTCGAAGCCCAGCTCGTTGTTCGTCGCATAGGTGACGTCGGCTTGGTAAGCTTCCCGCCGCTGCGTTTCAGCCAGATTGGGGACAATCACCCCTACCGTCAGTCCAAGAAAGTTGTGGACCTGGCCCATCCATTCCGCGTCGCGCTTGGCGAGATAATCGTTGACCGTGACGACATGGACGCCCTTGCCGGGAAGCGCATTGAGATAGGTGGCAAGCGTCGCCACCAACGTCTTGCCCTCGCCGGTCTTCATTTCCGCGATTTCCCCGCGGTGAAGCGCGATCCCGCCGACCATCTGGACGTCATAGTGGCGCTGGCCGAGCGTCCGGACAGCCGCTTCGCGAACCGTGGCGAAAGCCTCGGGCAGCAGGTTGTCGAGCTTCTCGCCGGCCTCCAGCCGCTCGCGAAAGCGCGCGGTCTGGCCTTTCAAATCGGCATCGGAAAGCGCCTGGATCTCCGGCTCGAGAGCGTTGATCCGGTCGACATATTTCTGGAGGCTTCGGACATAGCGGTCGTTGGCGGACCCGAAGATGCTCTTTGCCAGCGAGGCGAACATTCAAAAACCCTTAAAAAACCGAGCGATGGACTGGACCTGCACCGGCAGGCCGGACGCTCGTCATCGTGCGTCCGGCGATGTAGGGAGCAGCCCCTCCCTAGTCAATCAAATCGACCCCGCCCTAGCGCGCGGCCAACAAGCTCAGATTTGGCCTTCGAGCCACTCCTGGATTTGCCCGCGCGGTGCAGCTCCGACCTTCTGGGCGACTGCCTGTCCGTCCTTGAACAGCAGCATCGTCGGGATGCCGCGCACCCCATAGCGCGAAGGGGTTTCCGGATTTTCATCGATATTGAGCTTGGCGATCGTCACCTTTTCGCCGAGTTCATTCGAAATTTCCTCTAGCGCGGGAGCAATCATCCGGCAGGGGCCGCACCATTCGGCCCAAAAATCGACGAGGACTGGTCCCGAAGCGCCGAGCACTTCGTCGGCGAAATTCTGGTCGGTGACGCTCTTGGTGGCCATGGCTCTGATGCTCCTTGGAATTGGCTTGAAACGCCATATGGGGTCTAACCCCCCGCCCCTCAAGACCGGATGGGAAAGAGCACTGGCCCGGCAGTGTATACAAGGCTCGCGCGCACCTCCCGGTTTGGGAAAATCACCGACAAGGCCTCCGCATAGGCGTCCATCTGCGCCCGATGTGCGACCGGAATCTTCTCGGCGCCCGATGGAACCCGTCCCGTCTTGAAGTCGACCACCGCGACCAAAGTCCCGGTAACTAGCAACCGGTCAACCGTTCCTGCGATCACCCGGCCATCGCCAAGAGTCGCGGCCAACGGCGCTTCGCCCAGCGATTCCGGTCCGAACAGCGGGCCCAGCCGAGGGTCGTCGAGGATAGCGAGCACTTCTGCGACCAGCGCCTCGCGCTCTTGCTGATCATCGACGCGCCCCGGCGCAGACAACCACTTGATTGCTGCTGCCGAGCGATGTTGCGAAGGGACATCGGCGAGCCGTTCAAGGAGTGCGTGAATAAGGATCCCGCGCCGCGCGGCACCGCGCATCGCGGCGGTCGGGAGCGGTGCGGGCGCATCGTCCTTCCCGAGCGAAGACGGAGCAAGTGGTTTTGGCGGCCGCAATTCTTCGGGGGCATCCAGCCGCGCCCACTCCGGAACTTTGGTCGGCTGCGTAGCAATGGCCCGCTCTTTTGGGGAAGCCTGTGCCCGACCCTTTCCCGGGCGATGATAGCGCAGCTTGCGTCCCCACGGCAGGCCATTCTCGATCACTTCGGCTCCCGCCTCTTCCATCGCGTCGGTCACGATTCGCTGCCACGACAACTCGGCCAGATTACCGTTCTTGGGCTCGACGCCGGCGATGATCAGCCGGTCGATCGCGCGCGTCATGCCTACGTAAAGCAGGCGCCAATGCTCCTTGAGGTCGGCGGCGCGATCGGCCTCGAACACTTCCTTCATCATCGCAGGGAGGTTCTTAACGCCTGACCGGCTGAGCGGCACCCGCTGGCCGTCGATTTCGGCCATGATCGGGTCATCGTGGCTTCCGCGCCTGGTCGGATCGGAATGACAGTCCGCAAGGATTACGACCGGCGCCTCAAGCCCCTTTGCACCGTGGACCGTCATCACCCGCACGGAATCGCCGCCTTCGGCGCTGTCGCGGGTGACCTCGGCAGCGCCGCGGTCGAACCACGAAAGAAAATGGTCGATGCTGACCAAGTCCTCGCGTTCGAACAGCAGCGCCGCGTTCATCAACTCGTCCACCTCGTCGCGGGCCGATTCCGACAGGCGCGCGAAAAGTTTCTCTCGGCCTCGTATCGGTCCCGACAGGACTGCCTCAAGGAAGCGCGCAGGGCTTTCGAAATCCGCCATGGCAAGCAGGCCACGGAGCTGCGCGACCGTGTCGCCGGCCTCATCCTCCCGGTCGCGCAGCGTGCGCCACAGGGATATTTTTTCGCCGCGCCGCGCCGCGAACTCGAGAAGCTGGTCCTGGCTCCACCCGAACAAGGGCGACACCAGCAACGCCGCAAGATTGAGATCGTCGAGCGGCTGGGCGGCAAAACGAAGGGTCGCGAGCAAGTCCTGCACCGCCAATGGCTCCTGGAGCTGGAGGCGGTCGATACCGGCAACCCTGACCCGTTGCGCGAACAGTCGCGCGACGATCAGCGACGCGAGTGAGCCGCGGCTGCGCACGAGAATGAGGATATCGCCCGGAGCCACCGTCCGTCCGCTGCTGTCGAGCACGCACTTGCCGTCGATCAGCTTACGCACCTCAAGTGCCAGCGCCTCGGCGTAGCGGCGCTCTTTAAGGTCGAGCCAGGTTTCCTCGTCCGCGACCCGATCTTCGTCGTCAGGATCGGCAACGACGAATGGAGACCACAGCTCAACGGTTCCTGACAGATCGCCACGAACAGCAACGTGCGGCGCGGGCAGCGCCGGCAAGCCCATTGCTTCGGGGCCAACGTGTGCGATCACCGCATCGACCTGGTCGAGAATTGCTTGGGCCGAACGCCAGCTCCGGCTCATCTCAAGGTCATGGAAGGGCAAGGCGCGCGGAGCCTCGTCATCATATTCGGATTCAGCGTCCAGCATCGCTTCGGCGCGGCCACGATAGCGTTGCCGGGCGGCCTCGAACTGCGCCGGGTCGGTGCCCTGGAAGCGGAAGATCGCCTGCTTGAAATCCCCCACCATGAGAAGGGTTCGCTGGCGCTCGTCAGCCTCGCTCGCGCCGGTGAAGAATTCCTCCGCCAGACTGTCGATGATCGACCATTGGTCGGCATTGGTATCCTGCGCCTCGTCGACCAGGATATGGTCGATCCGCTGGTCCAGCTTGTAGCGCACCCACTCGCCGATCCCGGGCAGGTCCAGAAGCCTGCGGGTCCACGCAATCATGTCGTCGAAATCGGCCACCCCTGCCAGCCGTTTGGAGCGGGCATAGGCGCTTGCAAAGGCGCGGCCGGCGCGAAGCGAGGCGGCAAGGTCGGCGGCCGCGCGGGCGGAGGCTTGAGCTTCGAGCAAGACCACGATCGCTTCGACCAAGCGAGTTGCGCACTCGTCATAATCGCCGTCGCGGGGTCGGTGTACCTGCGGCGTGCCTTTTTGGGTCAGAAAAATGGTGAGCAGGGCGGGCAGCATGGCCAGTCGGTCGGAAGGGGCCGCGGCCAGCCACTGATCTATCAGCTCGGCGCGTGGCCCGCCGGTTTTTTCGGTATAGCCGCGATTGGCCGCGGCGATTGCGCGTAGCAGGTCGCAGTCGAATTTTCCGTCGCTGCACTGGTCATGCAGCCACTCCTCGACATCGCCCGGCGGAACCTTGAGCGCGGCGCGCAAATGACTTTCAAGCGCGCTGGGATCCAGCTGCTCCAGCGCTTCGGAATGACGCGCGCAGGCACGCAGGTACTTGATTGCGCCTTCCGGTCCAACCCGGATGGACAAGCGCTCGACATCGTCGATCAGGCCCCGATTCCCACTCGCGTCGGCAGCGGCGACCATGTCGGCAAGCGTGCGATGAACTAGCTCTTGTTCGGCGCGCCCTTCCAGGGGCTCGAAACCGACCGGAATGCCGGCTTCGGCCGGAAAAGCGGCGAGTAGCGACTGGGCAAAAGCGTGGATCGTCATCACCCGAATTCCGCCCGGCGCATCCAGCACCTTGGCGAACAGGGTGCGCGCCCGGTCCTGTTGCTCCGGCCCGCCCGGCTCACCCAGTTCCTGGAGCTCCCTGGCGAGTTCGTATCTTTCCAGCCGGACCCACTTGGCCAGGCGCTCACCGATGCGCTGCGCCATGTTTGCTGCGCCCGCCTTGGTGAAAGTCAGGCACAGGATATGTTCCGGCTCCGCGCCCGACAACAGCAACCTGAAGACGCGGTTGGTAAGGATGTGGGTCTTTCCAGTCCCGGCGCTTGCTGACAGCGCGGCATGCGCTGCTGGGTCGGTTGCAAGACGCTGCGGATCTGCGGGCGCGCTCATTGCGAACCGCCTTCCCAAGCCCGCCTGTTGCCATTAGTCGTGGCCGCTTCAACCGACGAGGATCGATGATGAGCGACGACAACGGGCATGAAGGCGAACGACGCACCAAGCTGGTCAAGGCGGGCGTAGCGGTCGGGGTCGGATCGGCGGCACTTGTCGCTGCACTGCTGTACGCTTCGACGATCAAGAAGAAGCCCGCCAAGCGCGCGCCTTATCCCCATAAGAACAAGCCCAAGGCCCCCGACGTCGACTGAGCTCATTCCTGCGCCCCGTACCATTCGGCGAGCCGCATCAGCTGGTCATAATCGCCGAACGGCGCATAAGCGGGGTTGAGCTTGGCCTTGAACGGCTCGGTCCCGGTTAGCCACTTGCCTGCCGCTTCGGCGAACACCTTTTGCACCATTGCCAAGAAGTCTTCGCCTTTGAGCGCCGCCGCCGCGTCGCGCCGATAGCCCGCAGTCTTTTTATTCTTGTCTCTCGCTAGCGACCAATATTCGAACGATTCCGGGCTGCGGAATTCGTCGCCGAAACCACCCGTTTTGGCAATCAGGCCGAGAAGGCCCAGTTGCAGCGCGAAGCCGGCACGAATTGCAGTGCCATCGGGGGCTTGGCCAGTCTTGTAATCGACGATCGCGCAACCTCCGGCAGCAAGCACATCAAGGCGATCGGCCTTGCCGTGAAGCTGCACGCCGGCAATTCTTGCCTCGCCCTTCTCTTCGGCCTTGTCGGGACGGCGGCCGAGGGCGCGGTCGGCCGTCACGTTTTCTGCGATCCATCGCGCCGCTTCTTCAAGGCGCGGCCGCCACAGCGCGCGTAACAGCGGGTGCACCGCGTCGCCTGAAAGCATCGCCGCGATGCGCGGCTGAAGCGAATCGGGATCGCAATTGTCCTGCTTCAGCCACTGTTCCAACACATCGTGAACCGCGGTCCCGCGCCACGCCGCCGACGGCTCTGCATCGAGCGGGTCAAGCGCACGCAGCGACAGGATTTGTTTGGCGTAAAAGTCGAACGGGTCGGCCTTCAGCCGATCGACGTCCGTAACCGCAATGCGGGTCGGCCGAAGCGCCGCTTCTGGTGCTGGCGCAGGCCGTTTCGCAGCCCGCACCGTGTCGGGACGATCGAGCGCGCTGGCGAGACCGGGAATCGCCTGATCCATCGCAATCTCAGGATCGAGCGCCTTGAGGCGAAGCCAGAAGCGTGAGGCAACGGTCGGCGAGCGCGAATCTCGCCGAGCGCGCGTAACCAGCGCCTCGGGCGCCCCCAGCGCGCCTGCAAAATCCTGCGCGCTGAGGCCCACCCGGGTGTCGAGCGTTGGCATTCCAAGTTGGCGCCGGGCTTGCGGCGGAAGCCACGGATCGGGTGAAGGAAGCGCGGGCCAAGTCCCATTATTGAGGCCGCCGAGTATCATCAGGTCAGCGCGCTGGAGGCGTGCTTCCAGCAATCCCCAGATAGCGATCCGCGGGTGACCGCCATAGGCAGGCCTGAGCACCTGGCGATCGAGCAAGTTCGCCAGCAGCGGAACCGCTTCCTCCGGCTCGATGACCATGTCCGCAGCATTCGGCACCTCGGCCAGGGAAGAGATAAATTCGGCGAGGGCGCGCCCGTCCTGGCCGGTGAACGCCCGGTCTTGCGAGAGTGCGCCCACCACCTTGACCAGCGATTCCATCAGGTCGCCCAGTCGACCGGGTTGGTCGAGCAACCCATCGAGCGGTGCCACCAGCGGCCGGATCGCGGCCCATGCCTCGGCCGCTGCGCCCTTGGTGAACGCCGCGTCCAGCCCGTCAAGGCCAGCGGGCGGGCGCGGCCCGCGAAAGGCCAGGTCAAGCGCGCGCACGCGGTCGAGCCAAATGCGCCGCTCCACCCCCTCGCCCCCGACCAGCGGGTGCTTGAGAAGCGCAAGGAGCGCTATCGGCGCAAGATGTTCGGCGGATGCCGCAGCAGCGGCAAGTAACAAGCGTCCGGGCGGGCTCGCGGAAAGTTTCGTCCCCGCGCTGTCATCCGCCGTAATTCCCCACCGCCGAAGTAGCGCGACGACGCGCGCTGCAAGCGCCCGGTCCGGGGTAACCAACGCCGCGGTCCGCCCCTCCTCCTCAAGGGCATGACGCAGAGCCAGCGCGATCCCCTGCGCTTCCTCTGCCGGTCCGGCAAATTCCGCCAGGCGCACGTGCGGCAAGCGCCGCTCCCTGGTGTCGAGCGTAATCCATTTTTGGGAAAAGCTGGGCGCGGCCAGGGCGTTCGCAATCGCGCATTCCGTGCCGCGCGGCGCACCGCCACCGGCGCGGTCTGGCCAGACATTGACCTCGTCGCGCTTGAAACCCATTCGGTCGAGCAGCAATTTCAGATGATGTTGCGGGTGGACCGTCGAATGATCGAGCGCGTCCCATTCCTCGTCTGGCATCAAATTGGAAAGCCACAGGCCGGGAAGCACGACTTCGCCGCCGTTCATAAGGGCGATGACCGAAAGCAGGCGCGCAACCGCCGGTGCGGCGGTATTGATCCCGGCCGCAATTGTGAAACCAGGCGGCGGGACCTCAGTCCAGCGTTGCGCCAGCCGGTCGAGCAACAGCCCGCGCCGCTGGGCCAGGTCGACAACGCCCTCGGCGGCCAGGATTGCCGGCCAATAAGAAACGATTGCTTCAAGTTCGGCCAGCGACCGCTTCCAATGTTCGGCGTGATCGTCGCGCTCGGCGAACAGGTCGGAAAGCCGCGCCGGGTCGATTTCCTCGACCAGCATGGCATCCAGTGTGACCGACAGGTCAGATGCTAGTTTTAATGCCTCGACTGTGCTTCGGCCGCCGCGCTTGAGGAACCCGGCCAGCATGAACAGCCGTTTGAGCGGATCGATTGCTGGCGGCACCTCGTCAGCATCGCCGATCGGGTCGAGTGCACTACCGATGCGTTCCTCAAGATCGGGGTCACCGATCGGCACCAGCCTGGGAAGCAGAAGCCCGCCCCCCGACAGCCGAACGAATGCCTCGGTCAGCGAACGAACGGCGCGGTTGTTGGGGAGAAGCACCCGACCCCGGGCCAAGGTCAGCGGGTCGGCGCCAAATCGGCGAATGATCCCCGCCGCAAGGCTGTCGGCGAACGCGCAGTCCGTTGATATGGTGAAGAGGCAGGCTCCGGCCACGCCTCAGACGACCTCCAGGGCCGCTTCGGTCTGCGCGATGGCTTCCGGCGAACCGACATCGAACCATAAACCCTGGTGGACCGCCCCGAAGCAGCGACCTTCCGCGATTGCCCGATCCCACAGGATGTTGGTTGAAAATGGCCCTTCCGGAGCGTCGCGGAGAAAGCGCTTGGACAAGATCTGGATGCCCGAAAAGACGAACGGCGCGACGCGGCTTTGCCCGCGGCGGCGGATGCGCCCGGTACGGTCCATGTGGAAATCCCCCCGGCCGCGATGATTGCCGGCGCGGGCAAGGGGCACGAGCAGAAGCAGTGCATCCATCTTGCCCGAGTCCCAGTTGCTCGCCAGCTGGCGCAGGGAATTGGTCGGCCCGTCGACCCACAAATTGTCACTATTGACCGACAGGAAGGGATCGCAATCGATCAGGGGCTCCGCCTTGACCAGTCCTCCACCTGTTTCCAGCAACCGGTCGCGTTCATCCGAAATCGCAATATCGAGCCCGTAATCGTGGGATTTAAGATGCGCTTCGATCAAAGCGGGCAGGTAATGGACATTGACTATGGTGCGCGAAACGCCCGCAGCCGCAAGCCTGGTCAGGACATGGTCAAGCAGGCTTGCCCCGGCAACCTCGATCAACGGCTTGGGCCGGTCAATCGTCAGCGGACGCATCCGGGTCCCCAGTCCCGCTGCCATGACCATCGCGGTTCGTGGCACTTCGGCGGCGATCTCAGGCCGCAGCTTAAGCGCGCTTTTCGCCGCGTTCATTCGCCCATGCCCAGCCACGGTTTGCGGCGCTTTTCATCGGGAACGTTGACCTCGAACCAGTGCCGCACCGGCTCAAGCCCGTCATGCTCCAGATCGCGCTCGAGAAGGCCCCACATGCGATCCTGAAACTTGAGGTACCCGGGTTTGCCGTCGCGCTTCCAAAGTCGGGTAAAAACGCCAAGGATCCGTGTATTGCGCTGTGCCGCAAGTGCCCAATAGGCCCGCTCAAACGGCTCGCCGCGCCCACGCGCGCCGACATAGCGGTTAATCATTGCGCGCTCGATCGCCGGGTCTACGTCGCGGCGGGCGTCCTCGAGAACCGATGCAAGATCGTAGGCCGGATGGCCGGCCACCGCATCCTGGAAGTCAAGAAGCCCGAACCGCTCAATGCCGTCCACGCGATCCATCAGGATGACGTTTTCGGCGTGAAAATCGCGCAGCACGGTAACCGGGCCAAGCCCGTCGTTGGCCACCGGCTCAAGTACTGCGCGCCAGGCCATTTCGAATTCGTCGCCAGCGACGGCGATCCCGACTGCGGGACAATACCAGTCCGTGAATAGCCGTAATTCTTCCAGCCACTTGGCAAGCCCGTGATCGGCGAGGCCTGCCATTGGCGGATGGGCGTGGAGATGCACCAGGACGTCGGTCGCAAGCGCGTAAAGCGCCTCTTCGTCGTCGGGCCGCGCATCTAACCATTCGCGCATCCGCGCATCGCCCAGATCGGATAGCAGCAAAAGGCCTTGTTCCAGGTCACGGCCAAGGATTTGCGGTGCGGTCAGCCCGACCGCCTCCAGCCATTCGGCAACCGCTACGAATGGCCTTGGGTCCTCGTGCGGCGGCGGGGCGTCCATCAGCACCGCCTTGCGCCCTTCGGCAATGACACGGAAATAGCGCCGGAAGCTGGCGTCACCGGCAAGCGGTTCGACCCGCGCGCCAGTCCAGCCGCAACGGCTTAAAAACTCGTCTGTGCCCACGGGCGGTGTCATGCGAACGGCCATCGTCCTTCCCATGACGGGGGCACGTCGGCTGTCAAGCGGCGGCAATCATCTGGTTCGATTTCCAGCTTGAGGCGCAGCGCGCCGCGAAAGGCATCCGGACCCGCGCGTTCCGGCCACTCGACCAACAGCAGCCCGCCACTCGCTTCCTCAAGCCCGATTTCCGTCAGGTCTTCCGGGTCCTCGATTCGATAAAGATCGGCATGCCACACGGGCAGCGACAATTGTTCGTAGGAAAGGACAATTGGAAACGTCGGGCTGGGCACTTCGCCACGGTGGCCGAGCGCGGCGATGAGGGCGCGTGCAAAGCTGGTCTTGCCAGCGCCAAGTGTCCCTTCCAGCGTGACGATGTCGCCGCCACGGACCACCGGTGCAAGCGCGCGTGCCACGCCGGCGGTCGCTTCCTCGTCGGCAAGAATCACTGGGAAACGCGCGGGATGGTCAGCGTGACAACGGTCCCTTCACCTTCGCGCGACTGCAAATCGATCGTTCCGCCGTGCGCCTCGATGAACTGGCGCGAAAGGGGCAAGCCGATCCCCAGCGCCGCTTCACCTTTCAGTCGCTCGTCGGACAGTCTTGAGAAGCGGTCGAACACGCTTGGCAGGTCCTCGTCCGAAATTCCCAGGCCATCGTCAGAAATGCGAATCACGGCGCGGGCTTCGTCGCCACTTGCGGACAGGGTAACCGTTCCGCCCTCGGCACCGTAATCGATGGCATTCTTGAGCAAGTGATCGAGCGATTCGCGAAGCCGCCGGACATCGCCGACGACATGGCCGGTCGATTGGTCGATGTCCGCCAGAAGTCGCTGCTCGCGTTCCTCGGCCCGTTCCCGAGCGATATCGGCAGCCTGGCGACACAGCCCGGCCAAATCGACCCGGCCGCGCTCGAGCAAGCCGCCGCGGGCATCGGCCGTGGTGAGGTCCAGCACATCGTCAATGAGTTTGGTCAGCCGTTCGACCGACTGAAGGATGGCGCCGACATATTCCACGCCCTTTTCGCTCAAGTCCCCGGCAAATCCGGCATGGAGCATTTCCGCAAACCCGCTGATCGAGGTCAAGGGCGTGCGCAATTCATACGAAACGTTGGCAACGAAGTCGGTTTTGACCTTGTCTGCCGCCTCGAGTGCCGATGCCCGTTCGCGAAGCGCGGCCTCGATTTGGCTGGAATTGGTGACGTCGAGCATCGTCAGCAGCGCGTTGCCGTCGGGTAATGGTACCGCCGCATATTGAAACTGGCGACCGTCGGCCATCACGATCCGCCCGTCCGCGGTAACGCGTTCATTGGTCGATCGCCGGACCGTTTCGCGAAGCGCGTCTGCGCCCTTGGGGTCGATCAGTTTCCGAGCCATCGCGGGTGCAAGCTCGTCGACCCGCGGGTGCCCGGTAAGCCATTCCTCGTCCAGGTCCCAATCCTCACTGAACCGGCGGTTCCAAAGGTACAGTCGGCCATCGCTGGCATAGACGCTGATCGCTTCGTAGAGATTGTCGAAGGTTGCGGCGCGGACCCGCAACAACGTATCGCGCGCGCTGGCCAGGCGCAGCTGTTCAGTGCGGTCCTCCAGAAACAGGCGAAGCCCACCATCGGGTGTTGGCTGGGAAACGATCCGCCAGTGATCACCCCCGGCGAGCGTCCATTCTTCCTCGATGACTTCGTTCGCGCTGGTGAACCACTGGCGCTTTTCTTCTTTCCACACGGGATAATCGCGCACTTCGGGAAGGCGCTGGTTTTCGCGCATTGCGTCAAGCACCCGGTCGAATTCCGGCTCCTCGGCCAACCAGTCGGAATCGATCCCAGTCATCACCGCAAACGGGCGATTGAAAAAACTCAAGGTGCGATCGGCGGTGAACTGGGCGGTGCCCGCGGTCATCCGGTCGGCAAGTTCGCGTTGGCTTTCGATGTGCCTGGCAAGCTCTCCGCGCGCGTCTTCGATGTCCTGGACATCGACTGCAAAGCCCGCGACCGAACCGCCGACAAGCGGCACGTCGACAACCTTGAGCATCCGCCGCTCGCCGCGGATAATCGTCGGAAGCAACGCGCTCTGGACCCGTCCCGTTTCGACCGCCTTGCTAGCCAGCGCCTCGCCCTCGTCGCCGACGCCGTCCATCAGTTCCGACCCGCGCGCGATTACGTCGGCGGCATCGCGGCCTTCCACCGCTGCGACATACGCACTGTTGACGAGGCCAAGCTTGAGGTCCGGGCCGCGATACCACATCGGGAATGGCGCGGCCTCGATCAACTGGGTCAGCGAGTTGAGCGCGACATCAGTCTGGCGAAGTCGCAGTTCAAGCCGACCAATCTCCTCCTCGCGCTTGCTTGCATCGACAAACCACAGCAGCATCGCGCCCGGCGTTGCCGGCTCGGCCGCCGGGGCACCGATGACGTCGAACGAGCGTCGGCTGCCCTTGACCGCGACCTTTATGGCGAACCGTTCACCCGAAACGCGCGCATCGTCGATCGCCTTGGAAAGCGCTGCTGCGCCACCGGCCTCCAGGCCCCATTCCTCTTCGGAAGACAATTCTTCGATCCGGCCTGGTCGACCGACGATTCCAAGATCGCGCAAAAGCGTCGCGTCGGCCTCGATGCGGCCGTCGGCGAACGCCATCACCGGGCGCGCCGGGGCGCAGTCGAGCAGGCGCTTGTTGGCGCGTGCGATGTCGAGCACCGACTGAGCGAGCTTCAGCCGCTGGGCAGCAAGCACCGCGACAACCACGGCGATCACCAGCCAGGCAAGGCCAAGGCCGATGATCACCCAACCGACAGAAGCGTCACTCATCGCATCGTCATAGGGCGAGGGAAGCGCTTAAGGAAAGCGCCATCAGGCCCCCGGACCGACTTACCTCAGTAGCGATAGTGCTCGGGCTTGAACGGACCCTCGGGCTTGACGCCGATGTAGGCGGCCTGCTTGTCCGACAGGGTGGTCAGCTTGACCCCCAGCTTGTCGAGGTGAAGCGCGGCAACCTTTTCGTCCAGATGTTTGGGAAGGACGTACACATCCTTCTTATATTGTTCTGATTTCGCCCACAGCTCGATCTGCGCAAGTACCTGGTTGGTAAAGCTCGATGACATGACGAAACTCGGATGGCCGGTCGCGCAACCAAGGTTCACAAGGCGACCCTTTGCAAGCACGATCAGGCGCTTGCCATCGGGGAACGACACTTCGTCGACCTGCGGCTTGATTTCGACCCACTTCATGTTCGAAAGCGCGCCAATCTGAATTTCGCTGTCGAAGTGGCCGATGTTGCAGACGATCGCCATGTCCTTCATTTCGCGCATGTGATCCAAGGTGATCACGTCGAAATTGCCGGTCGCGGTGACGAAAATGTCGGCGCGCTTGGCAGCTTCTTCCATTGTGACGACTTCATAGCCTTCCATCGCGGCCTGGAGCGCGCAAATGGGGTCGACTTCGGTCACCAGGACGCGGGCGCCGCCGTTGCGCAGGCTGGCTGCAGAGCCCTTGCCGACGTCGCCGAACCCGGCGACGCAGGCGACCTTGCCGGCAAGCATGACGTCGGTGGCACGGCGGATCGCATCGACCAGGCTTTCCTTGCAGCCATACAGATTGTCGAACTTCGACTTGGTGACGCTGTCGTTGACGTTGATCGCGGGAAACGGGAGCTTGCCCTGCTTGGCAAGCTGGTAAAGGCGGGCCACGCCGGTGGTGGTTTCTTCGCTGACGCCCTTGATCGTTTCGACCGTCTTGGTCAGGTAACCGGGACGATCGGCGAGGAACTTGTTGAGCACCTGGACGAAGATTTCCTCTTCTTCGTTGGACGGTGTGAACAGGGTCTCGCCGGCCTCGACCCGAGCGCCCCACAACGCGAACATGGTGGCATCGCCACCGTCGTCGAGGATCATGTTGCAGACCTCGCCGTCGCCGTCCGTTTCCCAGTCGAAGATCCTGGCGACATAGTCCCAATATTCCTCGAGCGTCTCACCCTTGATCGCGAAGACGGGCACTCCGGTCGCCGCAATCGCTGCAGCGGCATGATCCTGGGTGGAGTAGATGTTGCACGATGCCCAGCGGACGTCCGCGCCCAAAGCGGTCAGCGTTTCGATCAGCACCGCGGTCTGAATGGTCATATGGAGCGAGCCGGTGATGCGTGCGCCCTTTAGGGGCTTCGACGTGCCGAATTCCTCACGCAATGCCATCAGCCCCGGCATTTCGGTTTCTGCGATGTCGATCTCCTTGCGGCCAAAGTCGGCAAGGGCAATATCCTTGATAATATAGTCGCGGGTAAGCGTGTCGGCAGTCGTGGCCACGGCGAAGTCTCCAATGTTCGAAAGTTGCGTGCGCCACTAGCGAAGCACGCGTCTCAAAGCAAATATAAAGATTTCTTTATATGTCGTTCGTCAAGCCGCGCCGGATTCGCCGACAAGCAGTGCCGGGTCGATTCCCTCACGGTGGTAAGCCGCCTTCCAGCGCTTGTCGGTCGGGGTCTTGAACAGGATCTCCTGCTCGCCTCCGGCGGTGAACCAGCCGTGGCGTGTCATCTCATCCTCGATCTGGCCGCCGGCCCAACCGGCATAGCCAAGCGCTGCGACCCATTTCCCTGGCCCTTTGCCGGCAGCAATCGCCTTCAGGATATCGATCGTTCCCGTCAGACCGCACAGTTGGTCGACCTGGATGGTGTCCTGCCCGCTCCAATCCAGCGAATGAAGAACGAACCCGCGACCGGGCTCGACTGGTCCGCCGTGATGGACCGGACCGTCAGGGGCTTCACCAGGCTCGATATCCAATTGGCGGAGCAAGGTCCGGAACGTCACTCCCGGCCGCTCGTGGCCGATACCTACGCCGATTGCGCCTTGTTCATCATGCGCGCACACCACGATGACCGCTTTCTCGAAGCGGGGGTCGCCCATACCGGGCATGGCGAGCAACAGCTTGCCGGTAAGAAAACGCGGGTCGTCCACCTTATGCAACGCTATGAACCGGCGTCGGGCGGGTCGCAAGGCTTGAGGGTCGGACCCCGCCACCCTATCTCCACCGCAACACAGCGACGCAAAGGAGCATTCGAATGACCGTCAAGATCGGCGACAAAATCCCCAATGGCCAGCTTACGATTGTGACCGAAGAAGGTCCCAAGCCAGTCAGCGCGGAAGAATTTTTCAGCGGGCGCAAGGTTGCGATGTTCGCGGTTCCCGGCGCTTTCACCCCGACCTGTTCGGCACGCCACCTGCCCTCGTTCGTCGACAAGGCAGCGGATATCAAGAACAAGGGGGTCGATGAAATCGCCTGCATTTCGGTCAACGATCCGTTCGTGATGGGCGCGTGGAACAAGGCCGATGGCTCGGAAGACATCACGATGGTGGCTGACGGCAATGGCGATTTCACCGAAGCCCTTGGCCTGGGAATGGATGCCAGCCGCTTTGGCATGGGCAAGCGCTCACAGCGCTATTCGATGCTGGTCGAAGATGGCACAATTACCCAGCTTAACGTCGAAGCGCCAGGCGACTATTCGGTGTCAGGGGGCGAGGTTCTACTAAGCCAGCTTTGAGCAAATACGACGAAGCGAGCCACCTTCGACGTTGGCCCGCGAACCTTTTTGCCCGCCCCGTTCGTTACTTCACTGAACCCATTCTCCGGGACGGCCGGGCTACACGCCCTGCTGTTCCGGTAATGTCATTTAGTAGGAGTAAATTAATGGCTACAACCAAGCGCAAGACCCCCACCAGCAGCAAGTCGACCACCAAGCGTAGCGCGACGAAACGTAAAACCCCCGTCGCGAAGAACGCACAGGATTATATCAAGAAGACCAAGCGGGCCGCGACGCAGCAGCCCTATGTAACCGCGGCAATCGCCACCGGTGCGGTGGCCGCAATCGCCGCTGCTGCAGCAGGCGCCTATTTC
Organism: uncultured Alphaproteobacteria bacterium; assembly: GCA_963703115.1. Lineage (GTDB taxonomy): Bacteria > Pseudomonadota > Alphaproteobacteria > Sphingomonadales > Sphingomonadaceae > Sphingomicrobium. Next base: position 1,024,966 of record OY969788.1, on the reverse strand, counting down.
TTCCGCCGTTCGGAAAAGACGATGGGAGAAATCGCGGACGATCTTGGAACGCGCATGAAGGACGGCTTCAACGAAGCAGTCGATTATGCCGCCGAAACCGGACGGACGATGCGAGAAAAGGCGACCATGTTCTTCAATCAGGCCGAGGATCAATTGTCGCAGAGCGAAATCGCGGAAGAGGCGCTAACGCTCAAGGAAACTGGACGTAACAAAAGGCGGCCAGTCGACGATACCATCAAGAGCGAACTTAAGACTGGTGCGGTAAGCTACTAAGCGATCGACCAAGTCGAACGAACAGGGCGGCCCCTTTGTCGGGGGCCGCCCTTTCTTTTTCTAATTGCGGGCAGGCAGTCCTACCAGCCGGGCGTGGACCCCTTGTTTTGCTGGTCGAGCCACTTCTTGAGCGGGGCGAAATATTCCATGATCGCCTTGCCCGACATCTTGCGCGAACCAGTGAACGCTTCGAGCGCGTCCGGCCACGGCTTGGACGCCCCCATCTCGAGCATCGCGTCCAGCCGCTTGCCGACTTCCTTGTTGCCGTAGAAGCTACAGCGGTGGAGCGGGCCCTTCCAGCCCGAAATGTCGCACGCCGCCTTATAAAACTGGAACTGGAGGATCCGCGCTAGGAAGTAGCGGGTGTAGGGAACGCTCGCCGGGATGTGGTACTTTGCACCCGCGTCGAAACCGTCATCAGGGCGCTCCACCGGCGGAACGATCCCTTGGTACTTCTTGCGGATATCATACCAGCCCTTGTTGTACTGGTTGGGCGCGATCGAGCCGTCGTAAATGCCCCAGCGATAACGGTCGACGAGCACGGTCCACGGCAGGCCCGGGACCTTATCGAGCGCCTGGTTCAGAAGCAGGCCAATATCCTTGTCCGCGCTCGGCACCTCGGTGCGGTCCAGCATGCCGATCTGCACCAGGTATTCGGGCGTGATGGACAGCGCGATCATGTCGCCGATGGCCTCGTGGAATCCGTCGTTGGCGCCATTCATGTACAGAAACGGCTGCTGGTTATAGGCGCGCTGATAATAATTATGCCCAAGCTCGTGGTGGATGGTAGTGAAGTCCTCCGCGTTCTTTTTGATGCACATCTTGATCCGCAGGTCGTCCTTCTGGTCGATGTCCCACGCCGAGGCATGGCACACCACTTCGCGGTCGGCCGGCTTGGTGAACATCGAGCGCTGCCAGAACGTCTCTGGCAGCGGCGCGAAGCCGAGCGAGGAGAAGAAGTTCTCGCCCGTGTGCACCATGTCGAGTTCGGTCATCTTCTTGGCTTCGATCAACGAAGTGATGTCGTAGCCGACATCGCCGACGCCCGCGGGCTTCACGATCGGGTAGAGGCTGAGCCACGATTGCGCCCACATGTTCCCGAGGAGGTCGGCGCGGATCGGGCCGGTCCTGGGCTGGACGGTTCCGCCATATTTTTTGTTGAGTTGGTTACGGACGTAGGTGTGGAGCGCCATGTAGAGCGGCTTCACTTCCTGCCACAGCCGCTCGGTCTCGGCGGCGAACTCCTGCGGCGGCATGTCGTAGCCCGACCGCCACATCGCCCCGACGTCGCTGAAGCCGAGTTCCTTGGCCCCGGCGTTCGAGATCGCGATCATGCGGGCATAATCGTCCTTCATCGGCGCGCCGACATTTTCGTGCCAACTGGTCCACATTTCCTGGAACTGGGCCGGCGTATGGTCGAGATTGCCCATCTCGGCCTCGACGTCGTTGCCGCTGATCGGCTTGCCGTCGAGCGTCGCCTTGCCCTTGCCGTAGGCCGACTGGAGCTTGGTCGCGATCTCGTTAAGCTCGGTCGCCGCACCGGGCGTCGTCGGCGCCGGCAGGACTAGCCCGTTGCGCAGGATGTTGATCTTGCGCTTGGTGTCGTAATCGAGGCCCGGGATATTTGCGTATTTCGCCGCTTCCAACGCAAATTTGACCGACATCTCGGTGCCGATCGCGCCGTACTTCGCGGACAAGGCATCGGTGTCGTCGGTGATATAGGTCGCATTGACCCAGGCCACCCGGCCCGCCTCGGTGGTGAAGTCGAAGCCTTCCTTTTCCGCGCGGGCGACGAACGCCTTGGCGTCGGCGACGTTCAGCGGTGCGATCAAGGTGGTCTCGGTGACGACGGCTTCCTGGGCAGTCGCTGGCGTGGCGGCGAGCACGGCGACGGCCAGCGCGCTGGCCGACACCGAACAAATCAGCTTCTTCATGTTCCTCTCCCTTGGGATTCGAATGGTCGCGTGGCGCGTGGGTGCAACTGCAAGCCCCATCCCGTCAAGGCGAAGGGGCGAATTATTCGACCAGAAAACGCGCAATCTCGACGCCCAACTGGGGCATTGTGATGCTGGTCATGTGGGTCCCGGGCACCTCGGCGTAAGTCGCGTCGGGAAGCGCATCGGCAAGCTCCTGGGCCGAGCCATTGTCGTCGTCGTCCGCGCCGATAAGAACCAGCGTCGGCATGGTGAACGCGTCAAGCCACGCGCGCGGCGCATCGGCAAAGCTGCCAAGCACAAGAGCAGCCGCCTGGGTGTCGATCTTCTGCGATTTCATGAACTGGATCGCAAGCCAGTGCGGGTCGCCGCGCGGCGCGCTGTCCTTCATCGCAATAGCATCCAGAAAAAAGCGCTGGCGCTTGTCCCAATGGTCGAGACCGTCGAGCCCCATCCCCATCAGCATCGCCTTGCGCGGCGCCAGCTTCAGCGCGCCGACCGCCTGCACCACCGTCCGGCAACCCAGCGAAAACCCGCCTAGGTCATAATCGTCGAGGCCAAGATGAGCGATCAGCGCGACGACATCATGCGCCAGCACCCCGGCAGGATAATGCGCCGGGTCGTGGGAGGCGGCGCTGTCGCCGTGGGCGCGGTGATCGGGCATGATCAGGCGAAAGCCCGCATCGGCGATGGTCTGCGCCGTTCCGAACTTTATCCAGTTCATCGCCGCATCGGAAAACAGGCCGTGAAGCAAGATCACGGGCCGCCCCTCACCCAATTCCTTCCAGCTAAGTTCAAGGCCGTCGGCGGTGGTCCAGTAGTGGGTCGTCGCGGCGGTCATGCAACGCTCTTGGCGGCGCCGGGGAAGGCATTTGGGGAACGCGACGACGATCGGGAATCACGGATCAGCTTCATGCGTCGAAGCATGGCACAGAGCTAATGCCGCTGGACAGCGCAATATCCGCCGCCCGGAAGGGACCCGGGAGATGATGACAGGCCTGCACTTCGCCAATCACTTCGAACAGGTCGCGCTGTCGGACGGGGCGGACAGGCGGGTGAAGCCATCCGGGTTGGTGCTCACGATCACGCCTTCGGTCGTGCATCGACGAAGCTGGAAGCGGACCTTCCGGCTCTTGAAATCGAGCGACACTCTGCGGAAATTCTCGAGGATGTCGGTGCCCAGCAGAAGTGCGGGCTCGTCAGCCAGGCCGAACAGCTTGAACGGCGGCAAATCTGCAAATGCGATTGGCACATCGCGGATGAGTATCGGGCCGACCTGAAGTTCATCGACGATCGCCAGCTGCACTTGGACCTTTTCGCCCGTCACCCCGATCAACTCCAAAGATTTCACCGTCGCACGTTTTTTCTGCACCAGCCGATCACGAAGCGCGAGATTGCCGATCGTCACCTGGGTCCCGGTGTCGATAATCGCGTCGAGCCGCTGGCCCGATGTGCGAACCTGGGTAAGGATCAACTGGCCCCGCCTCCGCTTGCCGATGATTACGATTTCGCCGGGCAGCCGCGGTTGGCGAACCCGCGCGTCTTCGACCTTGATGATCTGCCGGTCGAAATCCATCATCAAACGCTGTTGGGTAAGCGCGTCGATGCCGATGATGCCCTGCCCGCCCACGTCTTCTTCGCGCAATACCGGGAGTTCAAGGTCGTGGATCGTGGTCGGTCCGACGGTAAGTGTTCCCACCTTCACCCGATTGACCAGGGTGCGCGCGGTCATCGCGTTGACATGGATCGGCGAACCCAGCGGAAGTGCAAGCGTGGTGGCAAGCTCCGCCCCGATCGCCGAAGTGTCGGCGCCGCTATCGACGATAAATTGATACGGGCCCTTGCCATCGATCAGCACGCCGACGCTCAGCCGGGTGTCGATCTGAACTGCTTTGACCTCCTCACCACCGATTGCCAGGGTGGGATCGAATTCGGCTGGCGGCAGCGGCGCGATTGCAGGTGCTGGGCCGTCACTCTCCTGCTGCTTTTTCTGCTGCGGCCCCTCGTCCTGGCCCAACACCGGGCTGGACGCGACACACACGCCCAGCATGACGATGCAAGCAACAGTTCGGCCGAATGTCGCGACACGTTTCATTGCGGCGGCTTCGCGCCCGCTTCCTCCCAGCGCTTGGTGAGCCGCGCATAATCGTCGCTCCGGATGCGCGGGAGGGCGGTGGTGTCGAGCCAGGCGTGGTGGAGGCTCTCCGCGCCGAAATGGCTGGTCGGCGTGAACCGAGAAGGATCGTCAAAGCTTGCGACGGTAAGGTCCATCCTGCTGGTATCCCTGTCATAACGAAACCCCAGGCTGGTCCCGCACGCGGCACAAAAGGGGCGCTGGGCAATCGGGCTTGAGCGATACCAGTCGGGTTCGCTGGCCCAGGTCACTGCCGATTGTTCGACGGTTTTCAGTGCCAGGCTGATATTGCCGCTGGCGCGCTGGCACATCCGGCAGTGGCACAAATAGGCCTCTTCATCAGCGATCTCGGCACTGTAACGAATTCGCCCGCACGCGCAGCCACCCGCCATAATTTCGGCCATGGTCGAAAGCCCTTCTTGGTTTTGCGCACCATGCGCGGCTAGGAAGCGGCATGTCCAGTCCACCCGCCATCGATGAAATCGCCCGCGACGCGCGCTGGCTTGCCCAAGCGATGGATACCAACGCGGGTGCGGCGCGGCTGGTGGCGATGACCCCAGCAAGTTATGCCCAAGCCAGTTTCCTAGACGACCGTCTGTTGCAGGGGCCGCATGAAGCCCATGTTGTGGCGTGGAGCCTCATCACCCAGGCGGCAGGACAGATCACGGCGCCCGACCCGCGCTGGATTTTCCACATCGGCCATGTCGGATCGACGCTGGTTGCGCGATTGCTGGGCGAATTGCCTCAGGTTTTGGCAGTGCGCGAACCCCGGCTGCTGCGCGACCTGGTCGAAGCGCCACAACTGGCGCCGACCGCGCGGCGAATGTTCGCGCGGACCTTCGAGGCTCAAGCGGCAGTGGTCAAGGCCACCAGTTTCGTAAGCGAAATCGCGCCCGCGTTAATCGGAGCCACGGGCAGCGCACTGTTCATGACTGCCTCACCGGCAAATTACATCGCGACCATATTGTCGGGCGAAAACAGCGTCGAGGAATTGCAGGCATTAAGCCAAAGTCGCGCGCAGCGCATGGCGGCACGTGTGCCAATTCTTTCCGAAATCAGGCACCTCGCCGATCTTGCCGCCATGGCATGGGCATGCGAGGCGACCGCGCTCGAGGCGGCAGCGATGGACCTTCCCGAAGCGTCAATCCACTGGCTCGATTTCGACCGCTGGCTGGAATCGCTCGACCTTGGCCCGATCGCCGAAGCGCTCGCGCTTCCGGCGAGCGCAGAAGCGTTGACAGCGCTGTCCTCAAGCCCGCTGTTGATGCGCTATTCCAAAGCCCTCGACCACGAATTCACGCCGTCGCTTAGGGCAGAGATCATTGCCGATTGCGGAGACCATTATCGCGCCGAGATTGGCGAGGCGCTTGCAATGTTGCGCCAAGCCGCCGCAAGCTCCCCACTCCTCGCCCAAGCGCTCGACCGACACGAAAGCTGACGAATATGTATCGAATCCTTGAAATCCTGTCCCCAGAGGAAGTCGCCGAGTGCAAGAAGATCGCCGCCGATGCGCCATTCGTCGACGGCAAGATCACCAACCCGCACATGATGTCCAAGAACAACGAGCAGCTGCACGACCAGGCAGCCAACCAGCGTTCGTCGGAACTGCTTCGCAATGCACTGCTGCGAAGTCCGGAATTCATGGAATTCGCGTTTCCGGTGGCCTTGGCCCCACCGCTGATCACGCGGTACCAGCCCGGCATGCATTATGGAGCGCACGCCGATGCGGCCTTCATCCAGCTGCCCGGCGCGACCATCCGCAGCGACTTGAGCTGCACGATCTTCCTCAACGACCCCGACAGTTATGACGGCGGGGAACTGTGGGTCCAGCACAGCGACGGAGAGTTCAAGTTCAAGCTTCAGCCGGGCCAGGCGATCGTCTATCCGTCGACCAGTTTCCACCAAGTGCTTCCCGTCACACGGGGCGAGCGGCTGGTCGCCATCACTTTCATCCAAAGCCGGATCAAGGACCCGTTCAAGCGCTCGATCCTGTTCGACCTCAACGAAGTCGCGGCGCTTGAAGGCCTCAAAATGGAACCGTCCAACTACTCGCGGCTCCAGCTCGTCCAGCAGAATTCTACTGCGCGCGTGGAGCGATATGCCCTAGCGGGCAGGAAGCGATCCCGTTGGTGCGGGCGGCATCGACATATGTTCGGTCACGATCCGCCACTTGCCGTCTTTTTGACGCTGATAAACCTGCGTGAAGCGCACCGTGACGGTCGGCCGCACGGCACCTGCCTGGACGGTGAAACTGCCGACACCGCTGTTGACGAAGGCATCGGGGCCGACCAGCTGGATCTTTCGGTCGGCAACCTCAAAGCTATCTGGCTTCATTGACACGAACTGCCGGGTCCAGCCCTTGATCACCTTGGGATCGGACGAAGGCGCAGGATTAGCCGCGTCGAACATATAGGTGTTGCCGGCATAGTGGCTGGCGATCCGGTTGACGTCGCCCGAACCAAAGTCGCTCTCGGTCGCCTGCGCGATGTCGAGGGCCTCACCTTCCGTCACCGGCGCATTACCGCTGGTTGCCTGCTTGCAACCGGCCAGCGCCAGCGCCGCGATCGAGATTGTCAGCAGGTTGTTCATTGCGTGCGCTCCTTCGCCCTCATGCCGCTTTCTTGAGGTGCTTGCGGCCAAGCAATTCGGCGATCTGCACCGCATTCAAGGCCGCGCCTTTGCGCAGGTTGTCACTGACCACCCACAGCGACAAGCCATTTTCCACCGTCGGGTCTTCGCGGATCCGTGAAACGAAGGTGGCATAATCGCCGACGCATTCCACCGGGGTCACGTATCCGCCGTCTTCGGGCTTGTCGATGACCATGACGCCGGGTGCCTCGCGCAGGATCGCGCGCGCTTCGGCGGCGCTGATTTCGTCCTCGAACTCGATGTTCACAGCTTCGGAGTGGCCGACGAAGACCGGAACTCGAACGCAGGTCGCCGAGACCTTGATCTTGGGATCGAGAATCTTCTTGGTCTCGGCGACCATTTTCCATTCTTCCCGGGTCGAGCCGTCATCCAGGAAGACGTCGATGTGGGGGATGACGTTGAATGCGATCTGCTTGGTGAAAAAGGCTGGCTGGTTGCTGTCGCCAACGAAGATGTTTCGCGATTGCTCGAACAATTCGTCCATGCCCTGCTTTCCTGCGCCCGACACCGACTGGTAGGTGGCGACCACGACGCGCTTTACCCGCGCCTTGTCGTGCAAGGGTTTAAGGGCAACCACCAGCTGCGCGGTCGAGCAATTGGGGTTGGCGATGATGTTCTTCGCCTTGTAGCCGGCGATTGCGTCTGGGTTCACTTCGGGCACGATCAGCGGAACGTCGGGGTCCATCCGGAACAGGGATGAATTGTCGATCACCGTGCAACCTGCCTTGGCCGCCTTTGGCGCATAGACGCGGCTGACCTCAGAGCCTGCCGCGAACAACGCAATGTCCCAGCCGGCAAAGTCGAAATGCTCGATGTTCTTGACCTTCAGCTCCTTCCCGCTGTCCCCGAAATCGACGACATCGCCGGTCGAGCGCGGGCTCGCGATCGCGGCCACTTCGGCCAGCGGGAATTGTCGCTCGGCCAGGATGTTCAGGATTTCGCGGCCGACATTGCCGGTCGCGCCGACCACCGCCACCCGATAGCCATCGCTCATTGATCAACCTTTCATGATGTTCGCGCGAGACATAGGCTCAAGCCCACATAGCGCAAGGGCAGGTCCAGGGTCTTGGGCAATGAAAAAGGGCGGCCCCGTAGGACCGCCCTAAAATGTTCAGGTCAAACCAGCAGTGAAGCGTCAGGCTTCGCTGTCGGTCTTGCCCTTGGGCTTGGCCTTGGCCTTGGCAGCGGCGTGGGCCTCGGCCTTGGCAGCCTTTTTCTCGGCGAGGCGGGGATCGCGGCGCTCGGCGATACGCGCCGACTTTCCGGTGCGACCACGCAGGTAATAAAGCTTGGCACGGCGCACCGCACCACGGCGCACGACCGTGATCGAATCGATGATCGGCGAATAAAGCGGGAAAACGCGCTCGACACCCTCGCCGAACGAAATCTTGCGGACGGTGAAACTTGAGCCCAGGCCCTTGTTCGAGCGGGCGATGCACACGCCTTCGAAATTCTGGACACGGCTGCGGTCGCCTTCGACGACCTTCACGCCGACGCGAAGCGTGTCGCCGGGACGGAATTCGGGAACCGCGGCTTCGGCGGTAAGCGCGTCGATCGCCTCGCGCTCGAGGGTGTCAATGAGGTTCATTTCTCTACTAACCTTCGTTTTTTCCGCTGCGCACCAGAGGGCGGTGCCTGCGATGCGCCCCCGTGGCGCTCGATCAGGTCCGGCCGCCTTAGCCGTGTCGTTTCAATCGCTTGAGCGTGTCTCCACGCGGCGATCTTCGCATGATCCCCCGATCGCAGCACTTCGGGGATCGTGCGCCCTTCCCATTCATAAGGTCGGGTATAATGCGGATATTCCAGAAGCCCGTTCTCGAAGCTTTCTTCCTCTCCGCTGGAGGCCGCGCCCATTACCCCGTCAAGCAGCCGAACGCAAGCGTCGAGTAGTACCATCGCGCCCAGCTCCCCGCCCGACATGATATAATCGCCAATCGACACTTCCTCGATCGCGCGCGCCACGAAAATCCTTTCGTCGAACCCTTCGAAGCGACCGGCCAGCAGGATCACCCCTTCGCCCTCTGCAAGCGCTCGGACTTTGGCCTGGGTAAGCGGCCTTCCGCGCGGCGAAAGCGCGAGCATGGGGCGACCGTCCGCGACACTGTCAATGGCGGACGCAAGCACGTCGCATCGCAGCACCATCCCTGCCCCGCCGCCGGCCGGCGTATCATCGACGCTGCGGTGTTTGTCAGTAGCGAAATCGCGGATCTGGACGGTCTTTAGGCTCCACTTGCCCTCGTCGAGCGCGCGGCCCGCAAGGCTAACTCCCAGCGGGCCCGGAAACATCTCGGGATAAAGGGTCAGGACGGTGGCCCGGAAACTCACCTTCGTCCCGCCCGGCTGAGCGCTGCGCCCGCCAGGCTTCCGATGAAGGCGATCAGCGCGAAGATCGCTCCAAACCGAATGATGGCGTTGCTTGCAAGGTCGGCCATCTGGGGTTCGCCGTGACCACGGACGTAGGCTGCCAGCGCGAGTGCCGCGACGACCGTGACAATGGGAAGAATGCCCGCCGCGACCAATAGCCTTCTACCCTTTGACCAATCGGGCTTCAGTGCCTGGACCAGCGCGGCCAGGGCCATGCCCATCGTCGCGGCAAGCAGGAAGGCGGCAAGAAAGGATAGTTCGAACATGAATTGAGCGCCTAGTCGGGAACCGCCGTCAGGCCAAGTCATTGGGTAAGCCGATGACCACGACACATAAGGATATTTACGACTGCCTGGTAGTTGGCGGCGGCCCGGCGGGCCTGACTGCCGCAATCTACCTGTCGCGCTATCACCTCGACATCCTGGTGGTGGACGGGGGAAAAAGCCGCGCATCGTGGATCCCGACCAGCCATAACCATGCCGGCTTTCCCGACGGCATCCACGGCGCCGATCTGCTTCGACTGATGCGCGAGCAGGCGCAAAAATACGGCACTCGGATCGAGGAAGGCCAAGTGACCCGGATCGAAAAGTATGAAGACGGCACCTTTCGCGCCGATTATGGATCGGGCGAAATTCACGCTCGAACGATCTTGCTTGCGACCGGCGTAACCAACCGCCGACCACCGATGGACCCCGAATTGCACGATCCGGCAATGGCCCGCGGGCTGATCCGTTATTGCCCGATCTGCGATGGCTATGAAGCAACCGACCAGCGCATCGGAGTGATCGGCAATGCCGACCGCGGACCAAGCGAAAGCAAGTTCATCCGTTCCTACAGTACCGACGTCACCTTGATCGACGCCGACGGCCCGTGTGAGGTCAGCGCCGAGGACCGCCGAATGCTCGACCAGATTGGCGTGGCAATAATCGATGGTCCGGTCACCGCGATCATCCCAAGCAAGGATGAGGACAAGATTACCGTCATGACGCCATCGGGCGCATTATCGTTCGACACCATTTATCCCGCGTTGGGCAGCGATACTCACGTCATGCTCGCCGAAATGCTTGGCGCGAAGTTGAGCGAGGATGAATGTATCGTCACTGACGAGCACCAGCGGACATCGGTAGAGGGACTTTACGCGGCAGGCGACGTAGTCAAGGGCCTCGACCAGATCAGCCACGCGATGGGTGAAGGTGGGGTTGCCTCGACCACTATTCGAAACGACCTGGCCGCAACGCGCCCATTACTGCGCGAAGAGGAAGTAGCGGGCTGTTAGGCCAGGAACGCCGGGTCAAGGACGATGTGCGCCTCGACCATGTCGGCAACCCCCTCACGATAGGGAATTAGCGCGCGCCTTCCGCTAACCAATTCGATGTCGAGCAAGTCGCCAGCTCCGTAATTTTCGACCCCCACGACCGAACCAATTGTTTCATCGTCTTTCGAAAAGCACGTCAACCCAATTAGGTCGGCGTGGTAATATTCGCCCTCTTCCAGCGGCGGAAGGTCGGAGCGGTCGATTTCGACCAGCGTGCCGCGAAGTGCCTCGGCGGCGGTGCGGTCCGCGACCCCCTCGAAGCGCGCAGTCGCGCCCTTTCCGGCGGGCCGAACCGAAACCAGCCGGCGGCGCGAACCGCCGACCCAATATTCATCATGGCGGGAAAGGCTTTCGACGCCGTCCGAAAACAGCTTGAGCTTGACCTCGCCCTTGATTCCATGGGCGCCGGCAACCGCGGCAAGCGCGATGCGCTCTTCCCCGGTTGCCGGGTCCATGTTCGGTTACTCCGCCTTCTCGCCCTCTTCGGCGGCCGGAGCTTCCTCGGCGGCGCCTTCGGCCGGTTCCTGGCTCGAATTCGCCGGTCACGGTTTCGGCGCTGTCGCCAGCGTCGGAATCGGGGGTCGGCGTGTTGGTGTCCGCCTCGGCCTCGACCGGCTGGGGTTCGACCGCGGCGTCCGCTTCAGCAGCAGCAGCGTCATCGCCAGCGGCAACCTCGGCATTTTCTTCCGCAGCCGCGGCATCGTCGGAAGCTGCAGGCTCTTCAGCGGCAGGGGCTTCAGCAGCGGCCTTTGCTTCTTCCTCGGCGGCCTTGGCGGCTTCTTCAGCCTCTGCAGCCTTGCTTGCGGCAGCTTCGACACGCTCCTTGGCCTTTTCGCCCGGCTCGGCCTTCTTGGGGTTGTTGCGCGCCGCGCGCTCCTTGATGCCAAGTGCATCGAGGAAGCGAAGGACACGGTCCGACGGCTGGGCGCCGACCGCAAGCCAATGCTTGGCGCGATCGGTATCGAGCTTCACGCGCTCATCCAAATCCTTGGGCAGGAGCGGGTTGTAGGTGCCGATCTTTTCAATGAACCGGCCATCGCGCGAATTGCGGCTGTCGGTAACGACGATACGATAATAAGGGCGCTTCTTGGAACCGCCACGAGCGAGACGAATTGCAACTGCCATGATGTATTTCCTTCTTTAGAACAGTCTATTACGATTATTTCTTACCGAATTTGTCGAACCCCGGGGGGAGCCCGCCTGAGCCAGGCAGCCCAGGTAGGCCAGGCATCGCGCCCGCACCGCCGGGCAATCCGGGCATCCCGCCCGCACCGCCCAGCCCGGGAATACCGCCGCCGAACATCGCCGCCAGTTTTCCAAGGCCGCCCATCTTCTTGATGCGCTTCATGACCTTTTCCATTTCCTGGTGCATCTTGAGGAGCTTGTTGATTTCCTGAACCGTCGTCCCGCTGCCCTTGGCAATGCGGATCTTGCGCTTGGCGTTGAGCAACGCGGGGTGCGAACGCTCCCGGGCGGTCATCGACGACAGCATCGCTTCCATGTGGACCAGCGCCTTGCTGTCCTGGGCCTTGTCCATCGCCCCTTTCATGCCCTTCATCCCGGGCATCATCGAGGCCAGCGCACCAAGGCCGCCCATTTTCTGCATCTGCCGGAACTGCATCCACAGATCGTCGAGGTCGAACTTGCCCTTCGCCATCTTGGCGGCAAGTTTCTCAGCCTCCTCTACCTCGATCGTTTCAGCGGCGCGCTCGACCAGGCTGACGACGTCGCCCATGCCAAGGATTCGGCCCGCAACGCGCTCAGGGTGGAACGGCTCGAGCTTGTCGAGGGCCTCACCGGTGCCGGCAAACTTGATCGCCTTTCCAGTGGCTGCACGCATCGACAGCGCCGCACCGCCGCGCGCATCGCCGTCCATGCGGGTCAGGACAACGCCCGAGAGTTCCACCTCACCGGCAAAGCCCTTGGCGACGTTGACCGCGTCCTGACCGGTCAGGCTATCGACGACCAGCAGCGTTTCAGCCGGAGTAGTTGCGGCTTCAACCGCCTTCATTTCCGCCATTAGCGTGTCATCGACGTGGAGCCGGCCAGCGGTATCAAGCAGGACGACGTCATACCCCTCGAGCTTGCCGGTCCTGAGCGCGCGCGTGGCAATTTCCACCGGCGTCTGGCCAGGGACGATGGCAAGCGTTTCGACACCCGCCTGCCGGCCCAGCACTGCAAGTTGTTCCTGAGCCGCGGGCCGGGCCACGTCGAGCGATGCCATAAGGACCTTCTTGCGGTCCTTTTCCATCAGGCGCTTGCCAAGCTTTGCAGTCGTCGTCGTCTTGCCCGAACCCTGCAGGCCGACCATCATGATGACGGCGGGCGGAGTGACCGCGAGATTGAGTTCGGCGGTTTCGCTTCCCAATGTCTCGATCAGCGCGTCGTGGACGATCTTGACGACCATCTGGCCGGGCGTGACCGAGCGCAGGACGTCGTGGCCCACGGCCTGTTCGGTTGCCTTGTCGACAAAGTCGCGCGCGACGGGAAGCGCGACATCGGCCTCCAGCAGCGCTACGCGCACCTCGCGCATCGCGCCGCGCACGTCGGCTTCAGACAAGGCACCGCGACCGCGGAGCTTGTCGAAGACGCCGGACAGGCGATCGCTAAGGGTATCGAACATTCAGTTTCCTTCCAGCGGGCACGAGCACAACGAAGAAAACGCCGGCGGACGAAACCTCGTCGGCCAGCGTGGAGCCCGGCATTCAGGTGACCGGTACCCCTCTCAGCGATGTCATGTCCTTGATAAGACGGGTGCGCCTCTATCTGCACGGCGCGGGAAAATCAAGCCACGGCTCAGCCCCGACGCCGCAAGCCGGCGGGATTTAAGCGACCTTGGCCGGGGCCTCATCGCCCGGTTCACTGATCCGCGCGATTGGGACCGGCGGCGAATAATAATGACCTTGGAACTGGTCGACCCCGGCAGCCAGCAGGACCGCTGCCTGCAACTTTGTCTCCACGCCCTCCGCTGCGACCTTGAGGCCGAGCGCACGTCCCAGCGCAACGATCGCGACGATGATCGCCTGCGTATGCTCAGCGTCGGCTTCCGCAACGAAGCTGCGATCGATCTTGATCTTGTCGACCGAGAATTGTCGAAGAAAGCTCAGGGACGAATAACCGGTTCCAAAATCGTCCAGCGCAATATGGAATCCCGAATCCCGTAACAGCGCAAGCGACTCCTTGATCGCGTTGCTGTCGTCAAGAAGGGTCTGCTCAGTAATTTCGAGTTCGAAACTCGATGGATCGACGCCCTCGGCATCGAACAGGTCGACGACGTTCCGAGCGAAGCTGGTGTCGCGCAACTGGACCGGTGACAGATTGACCGCGGTGAACAGCCCCGGGCTGACCTTGGCAACGCCGATCGCCTGGCGGAGGACCCACAGGCCAATGTCGCCGATCAAGCCACTTTCCTCGGCAATCGGGATAATCCGGTTAGGAGCGACGGTACCAAGCGCGGGATGCTCCCAGCGTAACAATACCTCGTTTCCGATCACCACGCCGTCGCGCCCGACCTGGGGCTGCGCGCTGATCGTGAATTCCGAATTTGCCAAGGCTCTGCGCATGTCGGCGGCAAGCTGGCTGCGTTCCTGCGCCGCGCGATCCATGTGTTCATGGAACAGCCGCGCACAGCTTCGCCCATCGCCCTTGGCTTGGTACAGGGCGACATCGGCCCGGCGCATCATCTCGATTGCCGTAATCCCGCTTCCCCCGGCCAAGGATGCGCCGATGCTGGCACCTGACTGGACTTCCTGGTCGAACAGCTGGAACGGCCGCGCGAATAGCGCCAGCATCCGCTCCAGCCGGACTTCGACTTCGACTTCGCCGACAACCCCGGTGACGATCACTGCGAATTCGTCGCCGCCAAGCCGGGCAACCACGACTTCCGGGCCACAGGAGTGGGTCAAACGATCGGCGAATTGTCGAATAAGCTCGTCTCCGGCAAGGTGGCCGAGCAGATCGTTGACCTGTTTGAAGCGGTCGATATCGAGAAGCAGCAGCGCGGTATCGGCACCCGACCGCGCCAGGGCCAGCGAGCGTTCGAGCTGCTCCACCAGCAACCGGCGGTTGGGAAGACCCGTAAGGGCGTCGTGATACGCCAGGCGAGTCGCTTTTTCCTGCAGCCGGCTGCGTTCCGCGAGCGCACGTTTGAGGTGATGCGTGAGCAACAGCATCAACGCCGACAAAAGTATCAGCGCAAGAATGTTGGCCGGCCCCAGCTTGGACAGGATCTTGCTTCCCGGCAGTTCCGGCTTCCAGATCAAGTAGCCGAGCAAGTCCCCGGATTCAGTGTCCAGACGCTGCGCAGTTTCACCGGCAACATGGTCGTTAACCCGTGAGAATCGCGGCTCGTTGATCAGGTAACGTGATTCAAGTTCCTTCATCAGGACGGAATCGAGGTACCGGACGCTGACCAGGACCGGCCAATTCCCGTGTTTCCCTACCGCTCCCTTGCTGCTGGGTACAATCAGCATTGCGCTGGCCGCCGCGGGCCGGCCGGCAACCAGCATGAAGCGGGTCGCGTGGACCGCTGCGGGATTGGTCTGGAGTGCGTTGCCGGGTACCGGCGACTGGCCCAGCAAGCGGTCGTGAAGGCCCGGCTTGGGATCGCCGACATCATTGACTGCATCGATAAGAGGCTGGACGTCCTTGCGGACGCTAGTGGCATATTGCAGCGGAACCGAAGCCCCTTCGATTGCATAATTGACCGTCTCGCCCTTGGCATCGATCAGCATTCCGACGTCGTGCTGGTACATGTAATTGAGCCAGTTGCTCAGATTGGCCTCAAGCCACGGCACATCCTTCTTTTTGGCCGTCATGTGCTCGTAGGAATCGTCCCAGATCGCCACCGGCTGCTGCTGGAGCGCGAGAGAATCCAGCGCAGTGTTGATCGAGTGGCGGGCAAGCTTGATCTGGCGTTCGACCGAGATCTCGTCACTACCTTGGGTTGCCCAGACGAGGCCGCCGACCAGAATTAACGCAACGGCAACCAGATTGGCCAAGGTGGCAAAGGTGAGCCGACGCGAAAGATTGCGCGGCCCTTCCGGCATGAACGTTTGGTCGTCTTCACCTTTATCCATCCGCACGCAGCTAAGCGTGCGTGATTAAGATTTGGTTATGCCAAAACAGATTAATCAGCAGCGCCGAAAACTTTGGCTTGCCTGAAAGTTTAGCCCTCGCGCGGAGGAGGTTTGCCGCCGCCTCCCTTGGGACCGCCGCCAGGACGTGGGCCACGCGGTCCATTGCCACCCGGCCCGCGTTCGCCACCGGGGCCCCGCCGGCCCGGCCCTTTGCGCACGAAGCGGCGATCTTGCGGCGGCGGTGTTCGCCGCTCTCGCTCCGGAACTCGGTCTAGGGGACGCTCGCGGCGCATTTCGTCCTTAGGGCCGATTGCATAACCTTCCTTGAGCATCTGGGTGAACGCCGAGCGCGTTGCAGCGACCAGCGCGTCCTGCACCGGCTTGGGTAGGTCGGCGAACGTGCTGTTGGCGTGGAGCGCCTGGACATCACGAAGAAGGTTGTTGGGCAGACCGCCCGAATTGGCCTTGAGCGCCGCGACGGCGTCGAGCACCGCGGAAAACAGGATCGATTGCATGACTTCGGTGGCGGCGCGGGGCATGGGTTTTCTCTTCTGCTGGTGGACTTGGGCGCGGCCGCTCCCTAAGTCGCGGCCATGCCTCGCCCCTTTCACAAGATGCATGGCCTCGGCAATGATTTTGTCGTGCTCGACGCGCGCCAAGACCCCGTGGCGGTGACCGGCCTGCTCGCTCGCAAGATCGCGGATCGCCGCTTGGGGGTCGGTTGCGACCAGCTGATCGTCATCGAACCGAGCGAAACGGCCGACCTCAAGATGCGGATCTGGAACGCTGACGGGGGCGAAGTAGAAAGCTGCGGCAATGCCACGCGCTGCGTCGTTGCCCTGACCGGCGCGACCACGATCGAGACTGCTGGCGGCTTGCTCCAAGGTTCGTCGGACGGAAGCGATGTCACGGTGGTTCTGCCGGAACCCAAATTCGAGTGGCAGGATATTCCGCTTGCTTACGCTATGGATACCGCCAGCTTGCCTTTGGCGTGGGACGGGCTTGAGCAGCCGTTTGCAGTCAATGTCGGTAACCCCCACCTGGTATTTTTCGTCGACGACCCCCAGTCGGTGCCGCTGGCGGCGCTTGGCGCGAGCGTGGAAACCGATCCTGCTTTCCCCGAAAGAATTAACGTCAACGTCACAAGATGCGTCGGTAAAAATCTGGAATTAAGGACTTTTGAGCGCGGCGCTGGACTTACCAAGGCGTGCGGAACCGGGGCCTGCGCAAGTGCGGTTGCGGCGATCGCGACCAAACGCCTGGTCTCGCCGGTCGAAGTTCAGATGGACGGAGGCAGGCTGACCGTCGCCTGGGTGCCCGGCGAGCCCATCCGGATGACCGGCCCGGCGACCCACGTATTCAGCGGCGAGATCGATCTCGAGGCCCTGGGATGAGCGCGACCACGATCTCGCTCGGCTGCCGGCTCAATTTCGCCGAAAGCGAAACACTGGCGCAGCGGGCACCAAAGGACGAGGACTGGATCATCGTCAACAGCTGCGCGGTGACCGGCGAAGCGGTTCGTCATACTCGCCAGGCGATACGCAAAGCGCACAAGGCGCGCCCGCAGGCCAGGATCCTGGTCACCGGCTGTGCTGCAGAACTTGACCCGGACGCCTTTGGCGCCATGGCGGGTGTGACCCGCGTGGTCGGTAACGCCCGCAAATTGCAAGCATTTACCGAAGGTGACGTCATGACGTCGGAGGAGCCGGTCGCGGCCGGGCTACGCGGCAAGGTCAAGGGTTTCGTCGCAATCCAGAACGGGTGCGACCATCGCTGCACCTTCTGTTCCATCTGGCAGGCACGCGGTGCAAGTCGCACCCTGCCCTATGCGGCGGTGCGCCAAGCGGTCGCCCGCGAACTTGACCGCGGGGCAAGGGAAATCGCGCTTACAGGCGTCGATATCACCGACGTCGATGGCGGGCTTGGGCGAATATGCAGCGATCTTCTTTCAGACCTTCCTCACCTTCAGCGCCTGCGCCTCTCGTCGCTCGACAGCATTGAGATCGACGAAGCGTTGTTCACCCTGTTCGCCAACGAACCGCGGCTGATGCCCCATGTCCACCTTTCCCTCCAGGCAGGCGACGACATGGTCCTCAAGCGCATGAAGCGTCGGCATGGCCGCGCCCAGGCGGTTGCGACGGTTGCCCGCCTGAAAGCTGCACGACCCGACATTACGATTGGCGCTGACCTTATCGCAGGATTTCCCACCGAAACTGAAGAAATGGCGCTCAACACAATTAAATTGCTGGAAGATTGTGATATCGTCAACGCTCACATATTTCCGTTTTCGCCGCGCCCCGGGACCCCTGCTGCACGCATGCCGCAGCATTCGCACGCGACCATCAAGGCGCGCGCTGCACGCTTGCGCCTGGCCGCCGAAACGCGTCGTTCGGCGTGGCTCGCGAGCCTAATTGGAAGTGCACAAGGCGCGCTGGTCGAAACCGACACGGGCCTGGGCCATTGCGACAACCTCGCACCTGTGCTTGTGGCGGGCGGCAAGCGCGGCCAGTCCGGACGCGTGGCGGTTGTCGCATCGGACGGCGTTCGCCTGTCAGGAACATGGCTATGAGCGGAACCGGGGTATGAGCTGGCTCGACCGCCTTCGCAGCGGCTTTACCAAGACCGCTGACAAGGTCGCGGATAATTTGACCGGGCTGGCCAAGCAGCAAGCGCTCGACACCGCAACGCTCGACGACATTGAAGAGGCGCTGATCGCCTCGGATTTGGGGCCTGAGGCAAGCAAACGCATCCGCGAGGCGATTGGCCGCCGCAAATTCGAGCAATTGGACGAGCGCGGGCTGCGCTCGATCCTTGCCGAGGAGATTGAGAAAATCCTCATACCGGTTGCGAGGCCGCTCGAGGTGTTCGGCTTTCCGCGCCCGCACGTCATCCTTGTTATTGGCGTCAATGGCAGCGGCAAGACCACGACTATCGGGAAATTGGGTAAATGGCTCAAGGAACAGGATTACGGGGTATTGTTCGCGGCTGGCGATACTTTTCGCGCCGCGGCAATCGAGCAACTGGAAATCTGGGGAAAGCGGATCGGCGCGCCGGTGCTGACAGGCAAGGAAGGCGGCGATGCAGCGGGGATCGTCTATGACGGGGTCAAGAAAGCCACCGCCGAAGGCATTGACGTGCTGATCGTCGACACCGCCGGGCGATTGCAGAACAAGACCCACTTGATGGAAGAATTATCAAAAATTCGCCGCGTACTCGGGCGGCTGAACCCCGAAGCGCCGCACGACGTGCTCCTCGTTCTCGACGCCACTACCGGCCAGAACGCGCTGTCGCAGGTCGAGGTTTTCCGCGAGAGTGCGGGGGTGACCGGACTAATCATGACCAAGCTCGACGGGACAGCTCGTGGCGGTGTGCTGGTTGCTGCAGCCGAACGCTTTGGCCTGCCTATCCACGCCATCGGAGTGGGCGAAAGCGCCGATGACCTTCGGCCTTTCGATCCGCGCGCGGTTGCCCGGGCGATTGCAGGACTTCCCCCCGAATGAGCGCTTCCGCAAACCACGAAAATCAGCCTTATGGCGGAGCACGCCTGGCAATCGACCTTGGGCCGGTGCTGGTATTTTTCCTGGTCAATTTTCTTGCCCCGGTCGAAGCGGGAACGAAAATCTATGTCGCGACCGGCGCGTTCATGGTGGCGATGGTAAGTGCGATGGTCCTCTCCCGGCTGCGTTTCGGCGGGATTTCGCCGATGCTCTGGTTTTCGGGGGTGTCGGTCGTATTGCTTGGCGGCCTGACCATTTGGCTTCACGATGAAACATTCATCAAGATGAAGCCAACGGTCTATTACCTGCTCATTGCCGGGATCCTGGGCTTCGGGCTGGCAATCGGCCGACCCATGCTCAAGACCGTGCTCGCTTCCTCCTTTCCGGGGCTAAACGAAACCGGATGGGCCAAACTGACGCGCAACTACGCGCTGTTTTTCGTCGTCATGGCGTTGGTCAACGAACTGGTCTGGCGCAATTCGTCGACCGATTTTTGGGTCGCGTTCAAGATCTGGGGCGTGATGCCTTTGATGTTCGGCTTTACCCTTGCCAATTTGCCCATGCTGATGCGGCATGGAATGTCGGTCAAGCAGGTCAAGGACCAGGATCCAGGACCGATCGAATGAGTGAAACCCTCCTTTCCATCCGCGGTCTGACCAAGGCCTATGGCAACGGCGTCCGGGCCCTGGAAGGCGTCGATCTTGATATCCAGAAGGGTGAGATCTTTGCGCTGCTGGGACCGAACGGGGCGGGCAAGACCACGCTCATTTCAATCGTGTGCGGGATCGTTACGCCAAGCGCGGGAGAGGTGCTGGTCGAAGGCAGGAACTGGCAAAGTCATTTCCGCGAGGCGCGTCGCCGAATTGGGCTGGTGCCCCAAGAACTGACCACCGACGCCTTCGAGACAGTGTGGGCGACGGTGCGCTTTTCACGCGGACTCTTTGGCTGCCCGAGCGACGATGCGCGGATCGAGGAAATTCTTCGCCGGTTGTCCCTGTGGGACAAGAAGGACAGCATGCTGATGCAATTGTCCGGTGGAATGAAACGGCGGGTGCTGATTGCCAAGGCGCTTTCCCACGACCCTGATATCCTGTTCCTTGACGAACCGAGCGCGGGCGTCGACGTCGAGCTTCGCCGCGACATGTGGGCGCTGGTCCGGGACCTGCGCCGCGACGGAACGACGATCATCCTTACCACCCATTATATCGAGGAAGCCGAGGAAATGGCCGACCGGGTCGGAGTCATTTCCAAGGGGCGGCTGATCGCGGTCGATGACAAGGCCAGCTTGATGAAACAAATGGGCAAGAAAACGCTCAGCATCGCGCTCGCCGAGCCGCTCGCGGTCCTTCCCGATGAGTTGAGCGGGTGGGACCTGGAACTGGCGGATGATGGTCACCTTCTGCGCTATCGTTTCGATGCCAACGCCGAGCGCACCGGGATCGCCGCTCTGATGGCGGCACTGTCCAAGTTGGGCATCGGCTATCATGATTTGTCGACCGACCAGTCCAGCCTCGAGGACATCTTCGTCGCCCTCGTCCACGGGCCCGACGGGGGGCGGCCATGAACCTTGTTGGCATGAGCGCGATCTATCGCTTCGAAATGGCCCGCTGGCGCCGCACCCTGTGGCAGAGCGTGGTTGCGCCGGTGATTACCACCGCGCTTTATTTCCTCGTCTTCGGTTCGGCGATTGGAAGTCGCATGACCGACATGGCGGGTATCGGTTTCGGAAGCTTCATCGTGCCCGGGCTGATCCTTCTCGCAGTGCTTACCCAGTCCGTAGCGAACGCAAGCTTTGGGATATATTTTCCGAAGTTTACCGGGACAATCTACGAGATTCTTTCAAGTCCGATTTCGCCCTTGGAAACGGTCGCTTCCTATGTCGGTGCGGCGGCTACCAAGTCGGTTCTGCTGGCGCTTATCACGCTGGCCACGGCGACGATCTTCGTCCCCGTTCGGGTCGATCATCCGCTTGCGATGATGCTGTTCCTGATCCTCATTGCGACCGGTTTTTGCCTGCTTGGGTTCCTCATCGGCCTGCTTGCCAACAGCTTCGAGCAATTGCAGTTCACGCCGATGCTGGTGGTGACGCCGCTGACCTTCCTGGGCGGGATATTCTACAACGTCTCCTCGCTTGCCGAGCCGTGGCGAACGATCACTCTGGTCAATCCGATCGCTTATCTCATCAGCGCTTATCGCTGGACCTTCTATTCGGTCGCCGATGTGCCCTTGTGGCAAAGTGGGGTTGCGATGGCGCTGTCGATCGTCCTGCCGCTGACCGGGATCGCGTGGATTTTCCGCACCGGCTATCGCCTGAAGCAATAAAAAGGGGCCGCCGAAGCGACCCCCTTCCCAATCACGTTGTTCTGCGCGCCTAACCCTGCTGGTCGGCGCGGGCAATTCCGTCACCATCGAGGTTCTGGGCGACGAAATCCCAGTTGATGATGTTGTCGAGCACGCTCTTCAGATAGCGCGGCCGCTCATTGCGATAGTCGATGTAATAAGCATGTTCCCAAACATCGAGCGTGAGCAACGGCTTCATCCCGTGGACGAGCGGGGTGTCGGCGTCGTGCAGCGAAGTCACTTCCAACTTGCCGTTGTCGAGGATCAGCCAGCCCCAGCCGCTTGCGAAATGGTTGGCGCTTTCGGTCGCAAGCTTTTCAAGCAATGCATCGTGGCCCCCAAAATCGCTGTCGATCATGTCCTTCAGCTTGCCCGAAGGGGAGGTTGAATCGGCGGGCGCAAGGCACTTCCAAAAGAAGCTGTGGTTCCAAATTTGTGCGCTGTTGTTGAACAGGCCCTTGTCGCCCTTGTCCTTTGCGGTTTCGATCACCTTGGACAGCGCCGCGCCCTCAAGGCCCTTGTCGGCGAGCATTCCATTGGTCTTGTCGACATAGGCCTTGTGATGCTTGCCGTGGTGATAATCGAGCGTTTCGGCAGACATGAAGTCGCCCAAGGCATCCTTGGCAAAGGGAAGGTCGGGAAGGACGAAGGCCATGGGTAATTTCTCCTAAGCGTTGGGGTTGAGGGCTGCGTTAAAGAACAACCATCCAGGCCGCAATCGGCTCCGGCGTCAGGCGCAGGTCGAAGCCGCGCCTTCTAAGCGCGGCAGACCCATGCGTTCGGCTTCACGCCCAAGGGCGCAAAAGGCTAGCGCCGCACCTCGTAGCGGGCGAGAAACTGGCCGGGCAGGACCCACTGCGGCTCAAGGTCGCGGGCGGCCTGAAGGTCACGGTACGCGGCGCGAAGGTCGCCGACCTGCTCGTTGGCCAGGCCGCGCGCGAATAGCGCCAGCGCCTGGCGCCGCGGGGAGCGGCGAAGCCCCTCGTCGATCAGCGCCAGCGCTTCTGCGCCGCGGTTCTGCTTGAGCTTGAGGAAGCCCCGATTGAGCCACGCGTCCGACAAGGCAGCATCGAGTGCAATCGCTTCGCGGAAGTCGGAGTCCGCCTCTGTCTGGCGGCCGGTGAGCATCAGCAGGATTCCGCGATTGACGTGGGTTGCGGCGCGATCTTCACGGGTCAGCGGATCTTGTTGCAGCGCAAGCGTACACCCCTCGACCATCGCGCTGCGGTCATCGAGCACGCTCGCGGCCTCGTAACACAATTTCGAGTTGGGGCCGCCGAGGGTGAATACGGCGGCATTGGCCTGGCTAAGCGGCAACAGGCACGCGGCGCCAGCGGCGAGTGAAAGGAACGTCTTCATAACGGTCTCCTTTTCTGTCGCCGAGGCTTATACACCCCTCAGCCCCGGTCATGGAGCCCTATTCGACGAACGGTCAGCCCGCGTCCTGGAGGTTGTGGCGCTTGATCGCGTGGCGCAGCTGGTCATAGCTCAACCCCAGTGCAGTGGCCGTGGCCCGTTGGTTGAAGCGGTGGCGCTGGAGGGCGTCTTCGAGCAACAGCTTTTCATAGCTTGCGACCGCACCGCGCAGGTCGTCCGTCGAAGTCGGAAATGCCGCAACCTCGTCGCTTGTCGATACGTCGGCGGATGTAGGAACAGGCCCACTGTCGCCCACCGCCGGTCGAGGCACAGCCGCCGGGACTGGCGCGCGATTGGTCGGTGCGAACGGCGAAAGGAACGGATCGAACACGATTTCCTCTACCGCACGCTCGGGATCTTCGTGGCGATAGACTGCGCGCTCCGAGACATTGCGCAGTTCGCGCACATTGCCAGGCCAGGAATATGCTTCGAGAGCCGCCATCGCGGCGGTGGAAAAGCCCGGCCAGTGGGGCCATTCGAGCTCTGCTGCCATGCGGCGGCCGAAATGCTCGGCCAGCAACGGCACATCGCCGCTCCGCGCGCGCATCGGCGGCAGAGTGATGACCTCGAAACTCAGCCGGTCGAGAAGATCGGCGCGAAACTTCCCCTCGTCGACGCGCATCGGCAGGCTCTCGTTGGTCGCGGCGACAATCCGGACATCGACATTGATCGGCTTGGACGCGCCAATGCGGGTTATCTCGCCATATTCGACCGCACGCAGCAACCGGTCCTGGGCGGGCATCGACAAGGTCCCAAGTTCATCGAGGAACAGGGTTCCGCCGTCCGCTTCCTCGAACCGGCCGTGGCGGGTCTTGACTGCGCCGGTGAAGCTGCCCGCCTCGTGGCCGAACAACTCCGCCTCGATAAGGTTTTCGGGCAATGCCGCGCAGTTCATGATCACCAGCGGCCCGGACCAACGTGCCGACAGGCGATGAAGGCGCTCAGCGATCAATTCCTTGCCGGTGCCGCGCTCGCCAATCACCAGGACCGGGCGATTTAGTGGTGCGGCTCGGCTGGTCCGCTCAACCGCGTCCAGGAACGCGGTGCTTTGCCCGATAAACTGGTCCGCCCGCTCCATCCGCTCCCCCGCTTAAAACTACCCGACTGTTGGTGACAAATCCCACATTTTGGCAAGGATTTTCTGATCATATCACCACGGAATTTAGTGTTTTTTGCAGTTTTGTAAGCAAGTGCTAATTTTGGCACGAAACGTGAATGGCTTAGAGCATTATCGGGCCCTATTGGGTCGACAGACGGAGTTTTCGGATGAGTATCTTTTCACGCACCCGGGACATTTTCGCGGCCAATATCACCGAGATGCTCGATCGCTCGGAAGACCCGGCGAAGATGATCCGGATGGTGATCCTCGAGATGGAGGAGACACTGGTCGAGGTTCGCGCCTCGGCCGCAAGGTGCATTGCGGACGGCAAGGAAATGCGCCGGCACATCGCGCGCTACGAAGAATTGCAGGCAAGCTGGACCGAAAAGGCCGAACTGGCGCTTTCCAAGGACCGCGAGGACCTGGCCAAGGCAGCGCTGATTGAACGCCAGAAGGCGGTCGACATCGCCGCCGGCCTTAAGGAAGAGGTCGCAGGGATTGAGCAGACCCTGAAAGGCTATGAAGCCGACATCGCAAAGTTGATGGGCAAGCTGCGCGAGGCGCGGGCCCGCCAGAATTCGATTGCCAACCGCTTCGAAAGCGCAATGAACCGCGCCCGAGCCAGCGAGATGCTGAACGGTAACCGCACCGAGGACGCTTTCTCTCGCTTCGAGATCCTTGAACGTCGCGCCGACTTTGCCGAGGGGCGCGCCGACGCGCTTGGGATGACCGGTCCCAAGAGCCTGGAAGAGGAAATTGCCGAGTTGAAAGCGGTCGAACAGGTTGATGTCGAACTTGAAGCCATGAAGAAGGCCCTCAAGGCTGCAGCCAAGTCCAAAGGAAATTAAACAGTGGAAGATATCTTTGTACCGCTTATCGCCATCACGGTCCTGTTCTTGGGTCTGCCGTGGCTGATTTTCCATTACGTTACAAAGTGGAAACAGGCCGCCACGCTAACTTCGGGTGACGAAAAGCTGCTTGATGAGCTGCACGAGGTCGCTCGCCGCCTTGATGATCGCGTGTGCACCATCGAACGCATCATGACCGCGGAAAATCCGCAATGGCGCCAGCATTGCCTGCCCGGAAGCGAAGCGCTGACCCGCATGCCTGAGCAAGCCCGCGTTCGCGAAGGAGATTATGAATGAGCCGCGATTTCGACGTCCATCGCGAATATATGGTCCAGCCCGCCAGCCGGACGAAATTCTATCGCGACAAGCGCCGCGGCAAGGTGTTGGGCGTTTGCGCCGGGCTTGCCGATTACACGGGCTTCGATGTTTCCCTGGTGCGGCTGGGTTTTCTTGCGCTGCTGTTTGTCAGCGGCGGATCGATTGTCCCGGTTTACTTCATCGCGGGTCTTATCGCTCCCAACCAACCAACGGCGTTCGACACCGGCGATCGCGAGCAGACCAAGTTCTGGCAGGAAGTCCGCGCTTCGCCCGCCAAGGCGACCCGCGACATCCGTAGCCGGTTTCGCGATCTCGACCGAAGGCTCGCCGACATCGAGAGCTATGTGACGACCGAAAACCGCAGTCTTGCGCGCGAAATCGAAGAGTTGCGGTAACTGGCTGGAACAAGAGGGGATAAGAAATGAATTTCGGGGGTCCAATGTTTGTTTTGGCGATCATTGCGATCACCACGGTCGGATGGGTGATCACCACGGCGATCCGCGCCAGACATGGCTATCCGCTGACTGACGATTGGGGGAACACTGTCCAGAAGACCTCTTCCGATAACGGTAAGCTGGCGGAGGAGAATGCAGAGCTAAAGGCGACCGTAGCTCGGCTTGAGGACCGGTTGAAAGTGCTGGAACGAATTGCCACCGATCCGTCCAAGCGACTAGCCGATGAAATCGAGGATTTGCGCTGAAACCCGCATCAATTTTTTAAGAAGGCACAATCATGGATCCTGAAGTAATGGCCGTGTTCGGCTTCATCATGAAGATCTTGCCCGCAGTGGTGTTCATCGTTGCCCTGGGTGTCGGCGGTTCCCTGCTTCACACCTGGCTTCGGATCAAGAACGGCTATCCGCTCCAGAACAGCTGGGGAATGCCGATCCATCCCAAGAAGGACGAGGAAACGGTCGAACGAATCCGATTGCTGACCCACGAAAACGCGCAGTTGCGAGCGGAAGTCGGCTCGATGAAAGACCGCCTTGAAAGCCTTGAGCGGATTGCCACGGACGAACCCCTTCGCCTGTCGCGGGAGATCGACGCGCTGACCTTGGCCAAGAAAAAGGACGCCAATTGATGGACCGCGCCGAATTGAACAGCGTGCCGGCCGCAGTGACGGTTACTGTGGCGAAAATCGAGGCGCTGCGCGATCCTCCCGAACTCGCGTATCAGGAGTTGCTGCAATGAACCCCTTTGAAATGGTTGTTGGAATCGTGTTGCTCGTGACCATCGGAAGCGTTTTTCGCGCCCGCTACGGTTATCGATCGCGGCGCCGGGGGGAAGGCGAAGAGTTCGACCTTTGTCGAAAGTCAGGAAAACGCCAAGCTGCGCGAGGAAGTCCGGGCCCTCAAGGAACGCCTGCAGGTGCTGGAGCGAATTACGGTCGACAAGGAAAACAGCCTGACCCGCGAAATCGAGCAGTTGCGCGACCGCTAGGCGGCTGGGCGACTTTGCCCTAGGTAAGCGACCTATGTCCCTCCCCGCACTCAATGACATCGCCGAAGAATATGAGCTGGTTGACGCTGAAGACCGTTACCGGCTGCTGATCGACCTGGGCGAGCAATTGGAGCCGATGGAGGACGCGCTCAAGACCGAGGCAACGCGGGTCAGGGGCTGTTCGGCCTCGGTCTGGTTGTACGCGGTCGAGGACGATGGCCGGCTGTGCTTCAAGGCCGACAGCAACGCCGCGATCACCAAGGGCGTTGTGGCCTTGGTGTTGACTGCGGTTCAAGGCAAGCCCGCGCGCGAAATCGCCGAAATGGATGTGGCCAAGGCGCTGGAGCCGTTTGCGCTCGCCAAACATTTGAGTGCCAATCGCACCCAGGGCGTGCCCAACATGATCGCACTGATCAAGCAAACCGCTGAGCGGCTGGCAGACGCGGGTTAGAGCCCGCCCGTCACGACCCTTTAATCCTCGTCCTCTTCGACCGACCAGTCCTTGCCGATCGCAAGGCGGCGTTCCTCTGCCCGGCGCAGGACTTCATAAGCGGCCTGGACCTGGGTGAAGCGGGTCGCGGCCTCCTCGTCCCCAGGCTTCAGGTCGGGGTGATTTTCCTTGGCAAGTTTGCGGTGTGCAGTCTTGATCGCTTTGAAATCGGCATCGACCTCGACCTCGAGCACGCGCAATGCGCGCATTTCCTCGCGGCTTCGGCTGCCATCGCCCTCGCCCGCCCATTCCCAGTGCTTGGCACCCTTGAATCCGCTGGAATCGCGCGCTTCATTCGCCGCCCGGCGCGCCGCCTCAGCGGGATCGAGACCCGCGAAATAATCCCAGCCGCGATTATATTCGGCAGCGTGGGTCTGGCAGAACATCCAGCGTTCGGGGCTGTTGGGCGCCTTGGGCGCAGGCCGGTCGCCGATTTCGGAACAGCCTTCCCGGTCGCACAGGCGCACCTTCGCCGCTTCGCGCGACTTGTCGCCATATGAGCGCCACCGGGGGAAGCCCCAGTCATCGGTTCGTCTCTGCCGTGCCATTGATCCCCACTAACGAATGCCGGCACCATGCGCTCCCTCGCATGGATTTACCATGAATATGCCAGGAAGCCTGTAAGCCGGGTTCTGTCCACCGCTGTTCGACCAGCGGATGGGCGACCATTCCTCTAGGAGACAGGTTGCCCTGCCCCTCAAGCGACCAACCCGGGCGACGGGCCGGATGCAGGCCCATATGCCGCCCCTATTCGGTCTTGCTCCCGGTGGGGTTTACCATGCCGGCGCCGTTGCCGGAGCCGCGGTGCGCTCTTGCCGCACCCTTTCGACCTTACCTGTCCGAAGGCAGGCGGTATGCTTTCTGTGGCACTGTCCCTAACTCCGCCCGAAGACGAAGCCGCCGGGCGTTACCCGGCACCGCGCTTTTCCGTGGAGCCCGGACTTTCCTCGCCCCTGCATCACTGCAAGGCCGCGGCCGCCCGGCTTCCTGGCGGGAGGTGATATAGGGGCTGCGAGAGACTTTGGGTAGGCGCAATGTCCGCAATGGGTGGAAAGCGGACGTTAGCCGTAGCACGCAGAAACCAATGGCTGTTAGATGTGGGTCGGCGAACCGGCTAAGTGACCAAGGTTCGTTCGCGTTCGGGGAGATGTTGGTGGAGCAAGCGAAACCGCCGAAAGTGAAGCCGACAAAGTTTCATGGGTCGGTTAAGCGTGTTGGCGCTGGCGATGATCTTGTTTGGCCGTTGGGGCGGTTTGACACCGCAACTGAACTAACGCCCGACCACTCCGACATGCTTAAATATTGTTTCTGGCTGGCTGGCGTGGTTGCCGTTATCTCAATCGCGGTCGGCTTCTTTCAATCCAAAGGGGCGCTCCCGTCACGCATATTGCTGTCGCTCCTTTGTTTCGGGTTGCTTGGGGGCCTCGCCACCGTTCTGCTCCTCAGCACTGTCGCCAACATCATTGAGAACGGCCGGGACTTCCCCCCCGCAAGCACGCGGACTTTCGGCGCGCTGCTCCCGATAGAACGAGCTTATCGAACGGACTCACGGACCGGCTCAAGCTGGACAATCCAACCCGCGCCCATCTGGTCCAACATCTACATAGCGCACGAGGATTACAGCTTCATGGTGGCGCGTTCCGGTATGGCTAACGCTCGCAAGGAACCGTCCAACGTCCCAAGCCGCAGCTACTTCTGCGCGAAAGTCACCATGCAACAATCGGGCGAGGCGTTGCGCGTCCTCCACGCGGGTAAGCAAGCACTCGCCTCGGGAAGCGTCCACGTCTGTTCCGAGGTGGCCTTAAAGGAACCGTCGCTGACGGTCATTCAATGAACCTCGCAGTGCAATAAATTCCGCTGCGCTAGTGTCCGCAATGCGTTGAAAGCGTTCAAATCGCTATTGCGGCCTCGGTAACAGCAGCGCCAGCAGCTTCGCGCGGCATTCGCCGTCGATGATGCCATCGATCAAATCGGGGCGGAATCGGCGCTGGAACGCAATGACCGCTTTGTGTTCATCCGACACGTCATAACCGAAGCGTTCGAGTGCAAGTATGAAGCCGGCGTCGGTCCAGTACGGATCGATGAGGTCGCGGGACGGGCTCGGCAACGCCAGGCGACGCTTGGCCAGTTCCCACCACGGGAATAACTCCCCCGGGTCTTCCTTGCGGGCCGGCGCGATGTCGGAATGGCCAACGATATTGCCGCGACCGATACCGTGGCGGTCCTTGATGTCGCTGACCAGCATCATCACCGAGGCGACCTGCTCATCGGGGAAGGGGCGGTAGCCGAATTCATGGCCCGGATTTACGATCTCTATCCCGACGCTTGCCGAATTGACGTCCGACACCCCGCGCCAGCGCGACTTGCCCGCGTGCCACGCGCGCTTTTCCTCATCGACCAGGCGATAGATGGCGCCGTCTTCGTCAACCAGGTAATGGGCGGACACCTTGGCCTCTGGCGAGGTCAATCGGTCGAGTGCCCCCTGGCAGGTCGGCATTCCGGTGTAATGGAGCACGATCATCGAGACCGGCAGTGCGCGGTCGTCGAAATTCGGCGAAGGACGATCGATCATCTCCATCGCTGTTACTGCGGCCACGCATTCATCGCCGCGTCAAGCCCGCTGAGCGCTGCAGCAGCGCCATTTTTCAGGCGACGTTGCTCCGCCGCTCCTCGCCGCTGCGCGAATCCACTTTGCTGCCGTCACCGACGTGGCGATAAAAGCCGCGGATGTTCTTGTCCGCGCCAAGGCTGCGCGTGTTCCCGATTACGGTTTCGCCCGCGCCAAGCACCAGCCAGCCATCGGGAGCCATCGCTGACCCGAGCTTTTCGAACGCCACCGCCTTTTTGTCGGCGCTGAGATACAACAGGACGTTGCGGCACAACACGATGTCGAACTTGCCCGGATGCGGCGGAACCTCCAGCAGATTGTGGACCTGGTAGCGGATCTTTGAGCGAAGTCCCTCGGCGGCGCGCCATCCTTCCGGTGTTTCCTCGAACCAGCGGATCATCTGCTGGATTCCCAGCCCGCGTTGCACTTCGAATTGCGTGTAAATGCCGTTCCGTGCCCGGTCGACCGCACTGGAAGACACGTCGGTGCCAAGAATATCGATGGTCCAGCCGGCCCACTTCACCGGATCTTCGGCGAACAGCATCGCAAGAGAATAGACCTCTTGCCCGGTTGAGCAGCCTGCCGACCAGATACGGATCGTCCGTTCCTTCGCGCGGCGCTGCATCAATTCTGGCAACGCCTGACGTGCGAGCGTGTCGAAGGGCGCTCGGTCACGAAAGAAATAGGTCTCATTGTTGAGAAGTGATTCGACGACTTTCTCGGACAAGTTTGGCTCCTGTCCCATGACGAGGATGGTAATAAGCTCATCGAGCGTGGCGATGCCGCGCTCGCGGAGCAGCGAAGAAAGTGCGGTTTCAAGGCGCCACCGACGGCTCATGGTCAATTGCTGGCCGGTGCGCGCTTCCAGGAGTCCGGCGAGGATGCGGCTGGAACTATCGCTTATTTGCAAGGCTGCGCCTCCTCGAGGAGTGCAGAGACACGGCGCGCGAGCTTGTCGGGCGGAAGAAGCGCGCTGACCAGGCCGGCTTCGAACGCAGCGCGGGGCATTCCCCATACTGCACAGCTTTTTTCGTCCTGAGCGAAGATTGCCCCGCCACAGGCGACCGCCTTGAGGGCGCCTTCGACCCCGTCGCGCCCCATGCCGGTAAGAACAACGCCCAGCATGCCCTTGCCGAACACTGCACCGGCCGAGGCGAACATCGGATCGACCGAAGGCATGCATCCCGAAGCGCTTCGGCCGGGAACGAGGCGGACGATGGTCGCCTTTTTCCCATCAGGCTCGAACGTCAAATGCGCGTTGCCTGGGGCAAGGATAATTCGATCGGGCTCAAGGATCATGCCATCGGTCCCGACCAGCGCTTCCCGCTTGGCCATGGAGCCAAGCTGGCGCGCAAACACGGACATGAATGCTTCGGGCAAATGCTGGGTAACGACGATCGGAATCCCGATCTTCGAAGGAAGCGCCGCAAAGAATTGGCTGAGTGCGTAAATCCCGCCGGTCGACGCGCCAATCGCCAGGATTCGCGAGGCCTCACGCGGCATTGCGCGAAATTGCGGGTTGGGCCGCTGACCGCGAATTGGCGCTGGCAAAGGCGCGCTTTCCGAAGCAAAGCCAAGCGCCTTCAACTTGCCCAGCAGGACTTCCGAGAATTTCCCGTTGAAGCGTCCGGTGCCAGGCTTGGGAAGGGTATCGGCGGCACCCAAAGCAAGCGCCTTGAGGGTCTGTTCAGCACCGTCCTCGGCAAGTGAGGACACGACGATGACCTTGGCCCCGGCTGCGGCCGAAATGACTTGAGGCAACAGCTTAAGTCCGCCCTGCCCCGGCATTTCCAGGTCAAGGATGACAATGTCGACCCGCACTTCGCCAAGCGCTTCGATAGCGTCTTCGGCAGTGCCCGCGACGGCGCTGATTTCAAAAGCCGGATCGGTTTCGACCATCCGCGCAAGAACCGCACGCGCGATGGTCGAATCATCGACCAGCATCAACCGGATACGCCGGTGATGCCCTGGGGGAGCCGTTTCGCGGTCCCGCCTTTTTGCGAGTGCCCGCTCCATCACCAACGGCTCAGGCGACGCCGACGAGCTGGAGCTTAATGTGGAGCGTTTCCCGGTCAAAGGGTTTCATGACATATTCGTCCGCGCCCGCTTCGAGTGCTGCGCGGATATGCGCCATGTCGTTTTCGGTGGTGCAAAAGACCACCTTGGGCTGGTCGGAATGACCGCGCTGGCGAAGCAGGCGGAGGAACTCCATCCCGCTCATCACCGGCATGTTCCAGTCCAGCAAGACGACGTCCGGCATCTTGGATTCGCAGCGGCTGAGCGCTTCCTGGCCGTCGCCGGCCTCCTCGACCTCGAACTCCAAGGTTTCAAGGATATGACGGGCGACCTTGCGGATCACCTTTAAGTCATCAACGATAAGACAGCTTTTCATACGCTAGTTTCCCGCTTGTCAGTGGGTTGGAATTAAACGCTAAGGGTAACGAAGTGCTTAAGCTGCGGCCTTGATTTCTCCGCCCGCGACGATTGCCGCGACATCGGCGAGAAGGATTGGGCCTTCTTCGGTTTCCACCATGCCGACGCTGACCCGTTCCCAGCCTGCGCCCATTGCGGCGCGTACCGGGTTTGGTTCGCCAATCGCCTCCACGACGTCTTCGACCATGTCGACGATAAGCGCATAATGATGGCCGTCGATTTCGACCACGGCCGCTTCGCGGATCGCGGCGCCTTGAGTGCACTGGCCAAGCTCAAGGCTTTTCATACAGTCGATCACGGTCAGGACCCGGCTGCGAAGTGCCGACAGGCCGGCGACGTGGGCCGCAGCGCGCGGGACCGGGATCAGCGTGTCGAGTTCGACCACCGATTCGACCGCGTCGGCGCGAAGTGCGACGCGCTCACCGGCGATACGGACGACAAGAAGCAACTCGTTCATAGGTCAGGCCCTCCCCGAGCCGGCAGCCGTAAGGGCCATCAGCAGGCCGGCGCGGTCGTAGCGGTAAATGCTCTGGTCCTTGGGATCTGCGCAATCGGCATCGGAGCGCAGCCAGATAATCGCACCGGCATCCCCTTCGACGTCCTGCCCTTGCGACGCGATGACGAGGTCCGCCTCGCCTTCCTCGCCTTCGCGAATCACGGTGTAGCCAGCAGCCTCGACCATGGGGCGAAGGATATGCTGCATCCACGCGTCGTTGCCGGGCAGGCGACAGACCTTTGATTTTCCCGAATTGCGGCGCGCCGCTGCGCAGTGATGGGCGAACAGGTAATGCGCGTCGATCAGCTCGGCAGGTTCGCCCTCGATCAGCGACACGCCGCTGATTTCGCCGGGAACTTCGGCCGGGATGAATTCGCTTTCGACCGCTGCAAAGTCGATGACCTCGGCGAAAGCATAGCCCAGTTCCTGGCTGCCGTCGTTCAGGCGGAACAGTCGGACCTTGTCGCCGTCGGGGCGGATTTCGGTTCCGGCTAGCGGAATGATCGCTTCGCCAAGCTGCACGCGCAATTTACCGGCGGCCATGGTGACAGAGCTTGCCGGAACTTCCTCAATCCTATCGACCACCGACAGGCGCAGCGCCCGGCGCGAACCGTCAAGGCCGCGGAACAGCATGACATTATCTTCATTCTGCTCGGCTGCCGAAGCGCCCTCGGCAATCCGGGTCGAGCGATCAAGCGTTTCCAGACGCACTCCGCCAACTTCGGCGAGGCCCGCCGGATCGAACAGGAGGATTGGGCTTCCGTCGTCGGCCAACGTGGTACCGGCATACAGTCCCGTTGCCATCACTTGCGGCGCCGCGGGCTTGACCACCAGTTCCTCATGATCGTGGATCTTGTCGACCGACAGGGCGTAAACGTCGCCACCGGCCGGACGAAGGACGATGAGGCAGCGGTCTTCGGCCGCGACATCGCTTTCCAGGCCCAGGATGTGGGCCAGGCTGACTTCCGGAACCCGCTTGCCGCGAATGGTCGCAACGCCGGCCCCGCCGAGATGCTCGAGAGTCACAGATTCACCGTTGACGCGCACAATCTCCTCGATCGCCGAGCGCGGG
Organism: uncultured Alphaproteobacteria bacterium; assembly: GCA_963703115.1. Taxonomy (GTDB): domain Bacteria; phylum Pseudomonadota; class Alphaproteobacteria; order Sphingomonadales; family Sphingomonadaceae; genus Sphingomicrobium. Next base: position 991,163 of record OY969788.1, on the reverse strand, counting down.
ATCGCAAAAGCCTGGTTTCCGATCGACATGGTCAGCGCGGGAATAATCGTCAGCGTCAGCGGAACCCGCAGCGTCATCCGCGTCCCGGTTCCCAACTTGCTGTCGACTTCGACGGTGCCGCCGATCCGCTCGATATTCGAGCGTACGACGTCCATGCCGACCCCACGCCCGGAGATGGCAGTAACCTCGTTCGCGGTCGACAGGCCCGCCTCGAAGATCAGGGCCAGCTTTTCGCGTTCGGTCAGGACCGCCGCTGCCGTCTTGTCTATGACTCCGTTGGCAATCGCCTTTTCGACCAGGCGGGCGCCGTCGATCCCGCGACCATCGTCCTGGATGTCAATCAGGATCTGGTTACCGCTCTGGCGCGCAGAGACCGACAGCAGGCCGATCTCGCGCTTGCTCCCCTTCAAGCGGTCGGCCGGCCCCTCAATTCCATGGTCGATTGCGTTGCGGACAATGTGCGTCAAAGGATCGCGGATCATCTCGATCATTTCGCGATCAAGTTCGACGTCGCCGCCTTCGATATCGACCAGCACCTGCTTGCCCAGTTCGGCGGACAGGTCGCGGACCATGCGTGGCAGGCCGACGAACAGATTTTCAATACGCTGCATGCGCGTGCGGGTAATCGCGTCACGCATCTCGGCGATGATTGCCGACAGCCGCTCGAACGCACCGCCGACCTCGACCTCTTTCTCGCTTTCGCGCAACCGGCGGGCGAGTTCGTTGCGGGCAAGCACCATGTCCGAGACCGTGCTCATCACGCGGTCGAGTAATTCGACCGACAAGCGGATCGTTCGCGGCGCCGCATTGACGCCCTTGTTGGCGGCTTCGATGGCGGCAGTTGCAGCCGCAGGCTGGGCGGTTGGGACCGCTCCCTCGGCGCCAGGCTCAAGCGCTTCGATCAGCTTGCTGTCATCGCCATCGGGGATAGCTTCGCCCGAATCGATGATCGCGACCATCTCACCAATCCGGTCGATGATCGCCAGTACGGCGCTGACCAGCTGCGGGTCGGCGCTGCGGCGGTTGGCGCGGACATCGGCCAGCGCATCCTCTGCCGCGTGGCTCAACGCCTCAAGGCGCGGAAAGTCGAAGAAGCCGCAATTGCCTTTGACCGTGTGGACGAAGCGAAAAATCGAATCGAGCCGTGCGCGGTCGTCCGGTTCGGCCTCCCAGGCGACGATTTCGCCACCCAGCGCTTCCAGCATCTCGCGGCATTCGGCGACGAAATCGGCAATAAGATCGTCCATCGGGGTTCTTGGTCCTCAAGGCTCGGGTTCGATGCCTCTATGGCCCAAAGGGGTTAACGCGCCGTTATCCCTCAGCTTGTTTTCGTCGCTGTCATGGGTTGTGCCGTTCAGCCCTGGCGCGGAATGGTCACGCCGATCACAATGAGGTCTTCGGCCGGATCGCCCAGCCGGATCGAGCCTCCAGCCTCACTGGCCAAGGCGTGCGCCAGCCACGCCGGGGCGGCACGCGCTTCAATCTCACCGGTCGCGCCATCGGTGATCACTTGGCGCAGCGCCGGGTCAAGGATCACTCGCGGCCCTTCGCCGCGGATCACCATCTCGATCTGCCCGTCGCTGGTCTCGGCCCCGACATCGAGCCTTCCGCCACGTACTAGCGTATCGCCGGCGATCATCGCAAGATTGAGCAGCAACTTGACCGCGCCCTTGGGCAGCCTGCCGTCGCTGATCGCCCAGTGGACCTCGATCCTCTTGTCCTCGAACAGGCCGCGAAGCGCGCTCTCGGCCTCGCTGGTATCGACCTCGGCGCCGTAGCCACCGGCCGCTCCGAATGCGAGGCGAAAGAATTTGAGCTTGTTGGCGGTGCCCCGGGCACTGGCCGCGAGCAACTCCATCACCTCGCGCTGCATGTCGGGATCACTCTCGTCGGCAAGCAATTCGATGCCGTTGGATAGGGCACCGACGGGACTCATCAGGTCATGGCACAGCCGCGAGCAGAGCAGGCTTGCGAAATCGACTTCGTTCATGCGCAGGGTTGATGGAGCGTTTCGGACGCCGGCGCAAGGAAGGGGAATTTAACCCCCGTCATTGCAAGTCGCGCGAGCAGCCCCATATCTGCCTCGCATGGGGGGACAGCAGTCCATTTCAGTCGAGCTTGCGCCCGCCTTGGCAGGGTGGCGGCTAGACCGTGCGGTCACCGACCAGGTGCCGAGCCTGTCGCGTGAGCGCGTCAAGACGCTGATCAGGTCCGGCGCGTTGACTGACCCGGCGGGCATCCCGGTCCGCGATCCAGCGATCAAGGTGAAAGGCGGTGAGCGCTTTACCCTTGAGGTTCCCGAACCAACGCCGGCGCACAACGAACCCCAGGATATCGCGCTGACCATCGTTCACGAAGACGATCACTTGCTGGTGGTCGAAAAGCCTGCCGGACTGGTGGTCCACCCGGCAGCTGGAAATATCGACGGCACCTTGGTCAACGCACTCCTCCACCATTGCGCCGGGCGACTGAGCGGGATCGGCGGCGTGGCGCGACCCGGTATCGTCCACCGGATCGACAAGGACACCTCCGGCCTTCTGGTGGTGGCCAAGGACGATCCCACCCACGAAGGACTTGCCAAGCAATTCGCCGCCCATTCAATCGACCGCCGCTATCTTGCAATCGTCGGTGGTGTTCCGCGCGCCAGCGAAGGCAAGATCGACGCGCCGCTGGCGCGATCTTCCGCCAACCGCAAGAAGGTGGCGATCGTCGAGGAAGGTCGCGGCAAACGCGCGGTGACACGCTGGAAACGACTCCAACCGCTCAGGGACTCGGCACTTGTGGAATGCCGCCTGGAAACCGGCCGTACCCACCAGGTACGGGTTCACATGGCCAGCATCGGGCATGCGCTTCTTGGCGATCCGGTCTATGGTGGCGCGTCAAAGGGACATCGTATGCTGTTGACTGAGCTGAATTTTCATCGACAAGCGCTGCACGCGGCCGAGCTTGGTTTCATCCACCCGATCACCAAGGTTCATCTGTCGTTCGTTTCCCCCATGCCACCAGATATGGCGGAACTGCTTACGCGGCTTGGTGTATAGGACTTATCCCGCTACTTAGGCGGCCCAAGGAGATCAGAGACTTACTATGGCTAGCAACAAAGCGATCGTCTCGATCCCCGCGTCCGGCGGGGAGGCCGGACTCAATCGCTACCTCAGCGAAATCAAGAAATTCCCAATCCTCGCGCCCGAGGAGGAATATATGCTCGCCAAGCGCTGGCGGGAACATGAAGACACCGACGCGGCGGCGAAGCTGGTCAATTCGCACCTGCGCCTGGTGGCCAAGATCGCGATGGGATACCGCGGCTATGGGCTTCCCGTTTCCGAATTGATTTCGGAAGGCAATATCGGCCTGATGCAGGGCGTGAAAAAGTTCGAGCCGGATCGCGGCTTCCGCCTTGCCACCTACGCCATGTGGTGGATCCGCGCCTCGATCCAGGAATTCATCCTGCGCTCGTGGAGCCTGGTGAAAATGGGCACCACGGCGGCGCAGAAAAAACTGTTCTTCAACCTGCGCCGGATGAAGAACCAGATCGACGCGTTCGAAGAAGGCGATCTCAAGCCCGAAGCGGTGACCAAGATCGCAACCGACCTTGGAGTGACCGAGGACGAAGTGGTCAGCATGAACCGCCGCATGTCGATGGGCGGTGATACCAGCCTCAACGCGCCGCTCAAGGATGCAGAAGGCGAAAGCCAGTGGCAGGACTTCCTGGTCTCCGAGGCTCCACTTCAGGACGAAGTCATCGCCGACGATGAGGAAAGCCGCGTTCGTCACGACCTTTTGATCGGTGCCATGGATGCATTGAATGAGCGCGAACGGCATATCCTGATGGAACGCCGCCTTGCCGATGATCCCAAGACTCTTGAGGAATTGAGCCAGGTCTATGGAGTAAGCCGGGAGCGAATTCGCCAGATCGAGGTGCGCGCATTCGAGAAGTTGCAGGCCGCGCTGCTCAAGAGCGCAGGCGAGAAAAAGCTCCTTCCCGCTGCCTAGCTGGACGCTGCTGCGTCTTCACTGGTGTCGCACGCGGTTTGCCGCTCCAGTTCGGCATTGACCTCGGCGCCGAACAGGAACGCGAGCGCACTCAAATACAAGCCGACAAGAACGACGATCGCGGCTGATGCTGGGCCGTAGCGCGTCGCAAAGTCGTCCGAATTTGCGACGTATGGACCAAAGGTCGAAGCAATTAGCACCCACCCGATTGCGGCAATCGTCGAACCAGGCGTGATCCACCGCCATCGCGCCTTTCGGCGGCACGGGGCGTAGCGATAGAGGAACGTCGCGGCGGCACTCGCTACCCCGATCACCAGCGCATAAGCTGCGATCTGGAACCCCATCAGCGACGGGCCCGGGCTATCCGGAAAATAGCGTCGTAATGCGCCAAGCATTCCAAGAACCACGAGTGACGCAAAGGCCAGGGCAAGCCCTGACAAGGCAATGCCGAGGGCGACGAGCACAGTCTTTTCAAGCGGCCTTTTTTCTTCTTCATCATAAGCGATGTTGAGTGCGGTGATGATTGCACTGGCGGCATTGCGCGCGCCAAATGCGGCGATCGCGACCGACACCGCGAAACCAAGGCCCCGGGTGCCTGCCGACGCGCGAATGACCCGCTCAAGTTGCGCGGTGATATGCTCAACCGCTTCCTTGGGAAGAACCAGGGTCAGCAGATAGGCGTCCCGCGCAAGCCCGCCCGGGTCGCCAAACCACGAATAGACGATGGTCGCGACAATCAGCAGCGGGACGATTGCAATGAACCCGTAAAAAGCAGTCCCGGCAGCGACCAGCGCGATATTCTGGTCGAACGAACGCTTGAGCGCGCGCCGCAGCACGAGGCGCCAGCCGAGCGCCGGAATGTCGACCGGGCTGTCGGCCTTGCGTCCCGAACCATTGAGCGCTCGCGCTACCCTTGCCGACCGATCTGTCACGACGCCCCCCTTCCTCAATATCGTTCTCGAACCCGTTCAAAGCCCGGCCTTGCATATTGTTCAAAACAGGCGGACGGTGAAAAATTCGACATGCGCGTGAGCGCAGACTCAATGCGACTCGCGCGCCCGATAACGGCACGGAAAGGGTATCGCATGGCCAACAATCTCGCAGGACAATCTAACGGTAACCGAGTGATCGCGCTGGTGGGACCCGCCGGCGCGGGCAAGACCAGTCTTGCAGAGGCCATGTTGTACGCGGCGGGCGCGATTGACCGATTGGGGTCGACCGACAATGGATCGAGCGTCGGCGACGCGAGCGTCGAAGCGCGCGAGCGCGGCGGATCGACCGACCTCAACGTCATGAACTTCGACTATCTGGGCGATCGTTTCGCGCTGCTCGACGTGCCCGGCTCGGTTGGTTTTGCTGCCGATGGCGCGCGCGCGCTGGCGATTGCCGATGCGGCGATCGTGGTGGTCGATCCCGACCCTGCCCGTGCACCGCTTAGCGCCCCTGCCCTGCGCGCACTGGACGAGCTTGGAATCCCGCACCTCATTTTCGTCAACAGGATCGACCAGGCGCGGGGGCAAATCCGCGACCTTTTATCCGCACTTCAGCCCTTGTCGGTCTCACCGCTGATCGCGCGCCAATTGCCGATCCGGGAAGGTGACAAGGTCACTGGCTTCGTCGACCTCGCGCTTGAGCGGGCCTATCATTACGAGCCGGGCAAGCCGTCCAGCCAGATCGATATCCCGGCCGACCTTGCTGACGATGAAAGGAATGCGCGAACCCACATGCTCGAGCAGCTCGCCGACCATGACGATCATCTGCTCGAGCAATTGCTGATGGACGAGGTTCCCGCCAACGAGACAATTCTCGCGGACCTTGCTCACGAAACCAGTGACAATCTGGGGGTCGCGGTCCTGTTTGGCTCGGCCAGTTCGCGCTGGGGGGTCGGGCGGCTGCTCAAGGCGCTTCGGCACGAAGTCCCGGGCCCGGCAATTGCCGCTGCGCGCCTCGAAGTCACCGATCCGGCGCTCTATGCGTTCAAGATCGTGCATGGCCCGGTCGGCCGCCTTGCCTATGCCCGCGTCCTCGGTGGAAGCATCGAGGAAGGGGCAAGCGTCAAGAATGCCCAGGGTGATGCAGTACGCCTTGGGGCATTGTTTCGGGTGCAGGGAGAGAAGACGCAGAAGCTGGCCGCAGCCACTGACGGCGACATCGTCGCGCTCGCCAAGGTCGATGACCTGCACTCAGGCGCGTGGTTGTCGAAAGGCGCAATCCCGCCCGTCCCGCAGGTCGATGTCCCGGCGCGCAATTGCGCGCTTGCGATCGAACCCAAGGACCGCAAGGACGACGTCAAGCTGTCGACCGCACTTCACCGGCTTGCCGAGGAAGATCCGGCACTGGTCATCGAACATGACGAGGCCCATCACGAGCTTCGCCTGCGGGGCGTCAACGACGAGCACCTGAACATTGTCCTTGCGCGCTTGAAACGCCGCTACGGGGTCGAAGTGACCTCGCGCGCGCCGACGATCGGTTATCGCGAAAGCATCCGCAAACCGGTGACCATGAAGGGCCGCCACAAGAAACAGTCGGGCGGACACGGACAGTTCGGCGACGTGATCATCGAGGTCAAACCACTGCCGCGTGGAGCAGGCTTCCACTTTGAGGAGAAAATCCACGGCGGCTCGATCCCCAAGCAATATATTCCGGCGGTCGCGGAAGGGGTGAAGGAAGCCATGGCCAAGGGGCCGCTGGGATTCCCGGTCGTCGATTGCGCCGTGACACTGGTCGACGGCAGTTACCACAGCGTCGACAGTTCCGAACTGGCCTTCCGCCTAGCCGGCCGGCAAGCGATGCAGGAAGCGCTTTCGGGTGCTGGGCCGCACCTCCTCGAACCGATGAACAAGGTCACCGTGGTGTGCCCCAGCAGTGCGACCAGCCGTATCACCTCAGCCGTTGCCGGGCGCCGCGGGCAGATGCTGGGAATGGGCCAGCGCGACGGCTGGAACGGATGGGACCGGATCGACGCGATCCTTCCCGAGGCGGAATTGTCGGGGCTGGAAGCGGAACTGCGCTCACAGAGCCAGGGGCTTGCGACCTACGAGGCCGAATTCGACCATTTGGCAGAATTGAACGGCCCGCTTGCCGACAAGGTGATCCAGCAACGTGAGCCCGAACCTGCCTGACGCCTTTAGGGGCGACACGGCCCTGGCAAGCCAGTAAACGCTTGGCCGTGCTTCACTGGTTCAAGGACCGACACTTCCGGTCGCTCATGAAAAACAGTTCCTACCTCGCGGCTTCGCGGGCGGTTGCAGCAGTGTGTTCGCTTGCAACGCTTGCGCTAAGCGGTCGGGGCCTTGGCGTGCTGCTTTTCGGCACCTTGATCCTGATCACCAGCTATGCCCGCGCCGCCAGCGGGCTTGCCAAATTCCAGTCTTGGCAACTGATCGTCCGTTACGGCGGCCAGGGCCTTGCCCAAGGCAACCCCGAGCAATTCAAGAGTTCAACCGGCTTTGCCGCGGCGCTGGATATCTTGAGTGGCCTGGTCGGGATGATCGGTGCGGTCGTTTTGCTTCCTTTCATCGCCGACCTGGTCGGGATCGACCGGCAATATTGGTGGCTTGCGATGCTTTATTGCACCTTGTTGCCGACGATGGGCGCGGCCAGCCCCAATGGCGTCCTGCGTGCCCTGGACCGGTTCGACCTGATTAGCTGGTCAGGAACGCTGGCGCCAATCAGCCGGGCACTCATGACCACCATTGCCTTTGCAATGGACGCGCCCCTTGCCGTCTATGTCGCCATCTGGTTCGCAAGCGACCTCATCGGCGACTTGTACCAATGGTTCCTGGCATGGCGCGAATTGAAGCGCCATGACCTTCATGTCGGGATCAAGCCCACGCTCAGGCCCACCACCCTTCCGGGGGCGTGGAAGTTCGCGATCAACATCAACTTGGCGGTTGGCGTGTCGACCGTGTGGGGACCAATCGCCCGCCTCGCGGTTGGCGGCCTGCTGGGACCGGCCGGGGCAGCATTGTTCCGGGTTGCTTCAAGCCTGTCGGACAGCGCGCAAAAGCCCGCGGACCTTCTTGGCAAGGCCTTTTATCCGGAAGTGGTGCGGATGGATCCGACGACCAAGAAACCGTGGCGACTAATGCTTCGCGGGGCAGCAGCGGCCGGCGTCGTGGCGCTGTTCGCGGTAATACTCCTCATCCTGTTCGGAAAGCCGCTGATCGGCACCCTGTTCGGGAAGGATTTCGTGGGCGCCTACGGACCGCTGATCGTGTTGATGGCAGTCCCGTTATTGGGCGTGTTCAGTTTCCCGATGACCCCAATGCTCTACGCGCTTGGCAAGTCGGGCGCTCCCCTTCGCTCCAAGCTCATCGGAAGCGCGGTGTTTTTCGTCAGTCTAGCGCCATTAAGCTGGCGCTTCGGCGTGATCGGAGCAGCGCTTGCGCTGGTTGCCGGCACCGTCGCCAACGTGGTTGCGATGCTGGTCCAGCTTCGCCGTCAATATGTGAAAGTGCGCAAGCCCGCGCGCGACGCCGCCAGGTGAACGATCGTGCGCGTATCTGGGCGTTGCTTGGGCACCGGCGCGGCGACAACAACCAGTTGCTTGCGCTGGCCGAGGGGCTGGGCATGGCGTTCGAAACCCGGACCCTTTCGTACCGTTGGTTTGCGCGCCCCTGGATGCGGCTTTTTTCCGTCGGTACGGGCCATCTGACTCGGGCCAGCAAGCGCTTTCTCCTGCCCCCCTGGCCCGACGTGGTGATCGGCATCGGCCGGCGAAGCGTGCCGGTAGCTTTGTGGATCAGGGCGATGAGCGGAGGGCGAACGAAGGTCGTCCGGCTAGGCCACCCGCGCGCGGCCAACAGTAATTTCGACCTGGTCGTGACCACCGCCCAATATCCGGTCACGGATGGCGACAACGTGCTTAAGCTGCCACTGGCTATGAACCGTTTTGCAAGGCCGCCCAAGCCGACCGAGTCTGAGCGCGCGATGATCGCCCCTCTTCCGCGCCCGCACCGTCTGCTATCGCTAGGCGGGACCGCGCCGATGTGGCGGCTTGATCTTGACGCGCTGGAACGCGCACTCCGGCTACTGACAGCAAAGGACGACGGAACGCTGCTGGTGATCTCAAGCCCGCGCACCCCGCGCGAAGCCATTGAGCGCGTTAAGGCCTGTCCAGGTGCGGTCCTGCTCGACGGGGCAGTGCGCTACCCGGTCGCACTGGCCGATGCCGACGAACATTATGTTACCGCCGACAGCGTATCGATGATTTCCGAAGCGGTGATGACTGCAAAGCCCGTCGGCCTGATCGCAGTAGCGAAGGATGCGCGAGGCCAGCGAGCGCTGAAAGGCGATCCCAAGTCGACCGGCGTTCGGGATATTCGCAGATTCTGGTCCGGCATTGAGGAGCTTGGACTGGCCGGACCGGCGCATTCCCCGCGTTCGGGCAAATGGAACGACCCGGTCGCAACAGCGGTCGCTGTGGTCAAGAATTTGCTACGCCGCTAATTCCCAACCGCGGTAACGTTCGACCAGTTCAAGGCTGTCGTGGCGAACATGGTCGGCGGCCATTTCCGCCTTCACCTCGTCGCTGGTCACCAGGCCAGCATCGATCATTTCGGCAAGCAGCGCATAGACATAGGATTCCTGTCGCCGGTCCGGGTGCTTGTCATACGTCCGATTGAACATCTTGCGCAGGCGATCGAACAGGCCGCGCTCGCGCAGCGTATAATCGACCGGAAGGCCGGTCTTCCACGGCTGGGTTCGGCGCTTGGTTGTGTGCAGGATCATGGTGTCTGCCCCAAGCCGGTCGAAATCGTTCCAGCGCGGGCCCAGCACGCCAATCGTCGCGCGATCCTCCAGCTTCAATTGCATCCATTCGACATAGTCGAAGTCATGGCCAAACAAGCGCTCCAGCAAAGGCCCGAAATCCCAGTGACGAAGCCTTTCGGTGTCGAGCAGCATCACCGAAGTCGCGATATAATCGGGATCACCGTTATGACCCGGACGCGGCACCGCGGCGATCGCCTTGTCCCCCATGTCATGGTCGAGAAGCAGGTCGGCGACATCGCCGACGGCAAAGCAATCGGGATCCGTAACCAGCGCCCGGCCCTGGAACTTCATCAAGGTCGGCGGGGCAAATCGGGTCGGGGTAAAGCTTTGCAGGTCTAAAGGGTCCCAGTCGCGAATGCGTCCGCCGCGAAGGATCGACTGGCCGGGCTTCATCAGTTGCGGATATTCCTCGACCCGTATGATGCGTACATCAAAGGCGCTGGCGCGCGCACTGCGCCGTTTATAGCTATAGGCGCTTATCTTGGCCCCGAGCAGTTGCTTGTCATTGGTCTGGATGAAGACCGTCGGCTTCATCCGCGCAGTTCCTCAAGGCCCTTGTCCTTCACCGCCTTGTCGAGGTCGACGAGGACATTGAGCAGCTGCTCCATCCGGTCGAGCGGCCAGGCATTGGGGCCATCGGACTTGGCGTTGGCGGGGTCAGGGTGAGTTTCCATGAAAAGTCCTGATATACCCACCGCAACCGCGGCGCGGCTGAGCACCGGAACGAATTCGCGCTGGCCACCGCTGCTGGTCCCCTGCCCGCCCGGAAGCTGGACCGAATGGGTCGCGTCGAACACCACCGGGCAGCCGGTTTCGCGCATGATCGCAAGGCTGCGCATGTCGGACACAAGGTTGTTGTAGCCAAAGCTCGCGCCGCGCTCACACACCATGATGTTCGCGCCATCGCCGCCCGCCGCAATCGCCGCATTCGTTGCCTTGTCGACGACGTTTTTCATGTCGTGCGGCGCCATGAACTGCGCCTTCTTGATGTTGACCGGTTTGCCGCAGCTTGCAACCGCGTGGATGAAGTCGGTCTGTCGGGCAAGGAAGGCCGGAGTCTGGAGTACATCGACGACCTCGGCGACCGGCTTTACCTGGGGAATATCATGGACATCGGTCAGGATCGGCACGCCAAGCGCGTCGCGGACCTTGCTCAACACCTCCAGGCCCTCGTGCATGCCGGGGCCGCGAAAGCTTTTGTCGGAACTGCGATTGGCCTTGTCGAAGCTCGATTTGAAGATGAACAGGACGCCAAGCCGGTCGGTAATCTGCTTGAGCTTTTCCGCCGTTCTTGCCTGCAAGTCATAGCTTTCGACCACGCACGGACCGGCGATGAGGAAGAAAGGCTGGTCGAGCCCGATGTCGCGTCCAAGAAGTTTCATCGCGCTTATTTAGGCGAGGCCGTCGACAATTGCGACTGGTCGCCAGTTGCCAAGCCCGTATCGACTGGCAAAATCATCCGGAAAGGGTTGATCGGCGTGGATACCGCCCTGGACAAACACCACGTCAATCCCCTGACGGGCAGCGCCTAGCACGTCGGTTTCGAGTGCATCGCCAACCGCAAGCACGCTCTCTTTCGGAGGTTCGCCGGCAAGATTGAGCGCATGGGCATAGATGGCGGCATTGGGCTTGCCATAAATGGCCGTGGCGCCGCCTAGATCCTGATAGGCTTGCGCGATTGCACCGGCGCACGGTTCAGCAACGCCGCCGCGAATGACGACCTTGTCGGGATTGAGACAGTGGAAAATCACTCCTTCCGCGGCCCAGCGAGCAAGATCGGCGGCATAATCCTGAACTTTGGTGCGCCGCTCGTCGAGCCCGGTGCAGGCAATGTGCCCAAAGCCGTGATCGGCAAAGCGCAGGCCACGTCCCTCAAGGTTCGAGCGGTCGGCGCGGGTCCCGAGGAACCCGGGCGCGTCCGGCAATTCGCGCAGCGCTGCAATCCCCGCCTCTCCACTGGTCGCGATATGATCGTAGCAGCCGGACGAAAGGCCGATCCGTTGAAGCTGCGTAGCGACGGCCTGTTCGGTGCGCGGCGCGTTGGTGAGGAGGATGACGGTCCGTCCCTCATCCTTCCAGCGCGCCAGCCGCGCCTCGGCACCGGGATATAGCGATACGCCATCGTGAATCACCCCCCAGACGTCGCACAGGATGATCCGGTATTTTGGATCTAATGCGTCAAGGCTCATTCGAGCCCCGCTAAGCGCAAGGCTTCCTCGATCGGCCCGACATCCTCGGGATTGTTAAGTTCGCGAAGCGCGAACTCCGGGGTCGGAACCTCGATCACCGCGACCGGAGTTCCGTTGGCAAGGAAGCGTAACTGTTCAAGTCCTTCCAATCGCTCGAGTTCGCATGGTCCCGCAGCGACATATGCGGTCAGCGCCTCGGGCCGATAGGCATAGACTCCGACATGAAGCCGAATCGGGCTCATCTCCCCCTCAAGCGCCCTCTTGGGCAAGTAGGGGATCAGCCGCTTGGAAAAATACAGCGCGCGCCCGGCCTCATCGATGACGACGCTGGTTCCGCCAACCCGGCCAGAGGCTTCCTCGGCCTGGAGCGTGCGTACTTCAGTCGAACGCATTCGCATTGCGGGGGTCGCGACCATCGCCCCTTCGTCTTCGGCCATGCCCGCGATCAGCGCCTCGATAAAGTGCGGCGGTGTCAGCAACGCATCGCCCTGGAAGTTGACGACCAGGTCAAAGGGTTCAAGCTGGCCCAAAGCATCGGCGCAGCGTTCCGTCCCGTTGGCGCATTCGGGTGCGGTCATCAGGAACGGGATCGACCATTTCTCGCACGCATTGGCGATGCGGTCGTCGTCGGTGAGCACCATCACCGTCTGTACCCCGCGGGCCTTTTTCGCGGCCTCGTAACTGCGCAGAATGAGCGGCTTCTTCTTACCGTTTGCGCCCGCAAGCTCGACCAGCGGCTTGCCGGGATAGCGCGAACTCTGGAACCGCGCTGGAATAAGAACGGCGGTCTTCACCGCGCTGCGGGCGTATCGTGAATATGAAGGACCCCGACCGGCTTTTCGTCCTCGACCACGAACAAGGCCGTGATGCGATGGTCCTCAAATAGGTCCAGTGCCTCATCGACCAGCGCATCGGGGGCAACGCATTTGGGCTCGGCGGTCATGAAGTCGCACGCCCGATGGTCAAGCCCGCGCTCGATATTACGGCGAAGATCGCCGTCGGTAATCACACCAACAAGACGCCCATCGCCGTCGGTGACGCCGACTAGGCCAAGCCGCTTTTCACTCATCACGACAATCGCGTCGTGCATTGAGGCGTCGGCGGCAATCAGCGGCATCGCCGTTCCGCCGTGCATAACGCGGCGCACCGGACGGAGCCGAGCACCAAGCGAGCCGCCGGGGTGAAGCCGCCCGAAATCGGTTTTGGAAAAGCCCTTATGGTGCATCACCGTCATCGCTAGCGCATCACCAAGCGCGAGCGTCATTGTCGTGGAGGTGGTCGGAGCGACGCTTTCCGGGCCCACTTCCTTCCAGTCGGGTAAGACCAGCGGCGCCGCAGCTGCCTTGGCAAGCGTCGAATGGGCATGGCCGGTGATCGCGATCATCGGCACTCCGATCGCATCGAAATGGTCGATTACGGGAATGAGTTCGGCAGTCTCCCCGCTCTGGCTGATGAGCAGTGCGACATCGCCCGAATCGGCCATGCCGAGGTCGCCGTGGATCGCTTCGGCAAGATGCAGGAAGATCGCGGTGGTTCCGGTCGACGCGAAGGTCGCTGCAATCTTGCGCCCAACATGACCCGACTTACCCAGCCCACAGACGATCAGCTTGCCCTTGGATGCCAGGACCAGTGAAATGGCGTGGTCAAACACGTCCCCCAAACTGTCAGCGAGCGCGCCGAGAGCGCGCGCCTCGTCGCGCAAGACCTCGCGTCCGAAGGTGGACGATCCCTTGCTCATCGTGCCGGCGCGGGCGGGCTATGCGGCAAGCTGTCGATCTCCTCGCTATTCGTCTCACCCCGGCTGACAACTACGGCGCAGGCAAGGTCCCCGGTAACGTTCAGGGTCGTGCGGCACATGTCGAGGAAGCGGTCGACACCAAGCACTAGACCGATGCCTTCAGGCGGGACACCGATCATGCCAAGGATGAGCGCAACCACGGGAAGGCTTCCGGCTGGAACGCCGGCGGTTCCGATCCCGCCGAGGATGCAGATGAGAAGCACAATGGTCTGCTGGCCAAGCGACAACTCAACCCCGAAGAACTGCGCGAGGAACAGCACGGTAACCCCCTCAAAAATCGCTGTGCCGTTCTGGTTGGCGGTCGCGCCGATGGTCAGGACGAAGCGCGCGACCCGCCGCGGAAGCTTTAGCTGTTCCTCTGCAACCTTGAGCGCAGTCGGCAGCGTGGCGTTCGATGACGCGGTCGAAAAGGCCATCACCATCGCCTCCTGGCTCTTGCGGAAGAACCACACCGGCGACACCCCGCCGGCGAATTTCAGGATCAGCGGATAAACCGCAAACATCTGAATCGTCAGCGCAAGCAGGACCACCCCGACATAGGCCGAAAGGCGAATGAGGAGGTCCCATCCAAACACCGAGGCAAGGTTGAACATGAAGCAGGCGATCGCGATCGGCGCCAGTCGAATGATGAAGCCGATCAGCTTCATCGAGACATGAAATACGCCTTCAATTGCGTCCTGCAGGGCCTGGGCCTGACGGGTCTGGGTAACCAGCAGCCCGATACCGAAAATCAGCGCGAAGACCATCACCGCCAGGATGTCGTTGTTGGTCATCGCCGCGACGACGTTGTTGGGGATGATCGCAAGCACTGCGCCAACCCCTGACGGCTTGTCGCCCTGCCCGGCGATGATTGCGCCCGCGCCTTGCCGCGCATTGGCAAGCAATTCCTGCGCCTGGGCCTGGTCGACCCCGCTTCCGGGCTGGAGGAGATTGGTCAGCGCAAGCGCAAGGATCACCGCGATTCCCGACGCGATGACGGTAAATCCCAGCGTTTTCAGCCCGACGCGCTTCAGGCTTCGGACATCGCCCATTTCCGCGATTCCGACGGTCAACGCGCTGAACAGCAAGGGGATTACAAGCATGAATAGCAGGCGCAGGAAAATCTGGCCGATCGGCCCGGTGACATAGGTGGTCAGAAAATCGACCCACGGCGCTCCCGCCTGAGTCGCATAAGCGGTCAGGCCAAGCACCAGGCCGACGACAAACCCGATCAGCATCTGCCATTGCAGCGCGATGCCCTTTTTGCTCGTGGTTTGCGCCATTCAATCCCTCCCTTGATCCATGTCCAAGGGCTTCGCGGACGCGCCTGCCCGCGTCAAGGCTGGGATCAGGCGAACGGCTGGTCGATGCGGTCCGGCGGCCGGGTGAACCAGATCGGCCCGGTCTCGCCCATGTGGAAGCAATCTTCCAACCGGATTCCGAACTGGCCCGGGATGTAGATCCCCGGTTCGTTCGAAAAGCACATGCCCGGTTCAAGCGCGGTCATCTCGCCATGGACAAGGTTGACCGGCTCATGACCTTCCATGCCGATGCCGTGGCCGGTGCGGTGCGGGGTGCCGGGAAGGGCATAGCCCGGACCATATCCCCAACGCGTGTAGGCGCTGCGCACTGCATCATCGACGCTGCCCGCAGCGGCCGCGACCTTTGCTGCGCGCCACGCAATGTCCTGCCCTTCGCGCATCTGGTCCCATACCTTCACCTGCTGCGCGGTTGGCGTTCCAAAGACGAACGTGCGCGAAATGTCAGACTTGTAGCCATGGACGTCGCAGCCGCAGTCGAGCAGCACCACTCCACCCTTCTTGACCACCTGTGGCTGCTTGGAACCGTGCGGATAGGCAGAAGCTTCGTTGAGAAGCACCAGGCCGCCATCATAGCCGCCGCCTTGCGCAGTGGTTGCCGCAGCGATCATCGCGTCGATTTCCGTTGGCGCCATTCCGGCCTTCAAATTGTCGTGGGCATATTTTTGTGCCGCAAGGGTGATGTCGTTGGCCGCCTGCATCAGCGCCAGTTCCGCTGGCGACTTGCGCATCCGCAAATAACGCACGACCGGATTGGCGTTGATCGCGCGGACGCTGGGCAGAACCGCCTTCAAACGGTCGAGGATGAAGAAACGATTGGTTTCCTCGAACGCGACCGGAAGCGTGCCAAGCTTGCTTGTGGCAATGAACGAGGCAACGAGGCCGAGGGGATCCTCATCCTCGTTCCAGGTGCGGATTTCCGCCGGGATTTGCAGCATTTCGGCAATCGAGGGTTTTTCGAAGAAGGGCGTGACAACCACTGGCGCACCTTCGGCGGGAATGACCAGTGCGGTCAGCCGTTCCGATCGCCACCATTGGATCCCGCTGAAATAGTCCAAGCTTGCACCCGGCTCGATCAGGATGGTGCCAATCCCGTTCGCGCGCATCAATTCCTGGGCCCGCGCGAGCCGCTGGAGACGCTCGGCCGGTTGGATTGGTGGCGGCAGCTTTGGCTTTGGCACGATCTGCCCGGCAGCGCGCACGACCCCGCTCGACAGGGCCAGTGCGATGCCAGCGCCTGCCGCTGCGCCCTTGAGCATCGCGCGACGTTCAAAAGCCCAATTGCGCATTGCATGTCCCTCCACACTGACTTGGTTAGCCCAATTGGTTGTTGCACGTGCAGCGCTGCTGCGCCAGCACCCGGGCTCATGCCGTTTGCTGTCGACTCGCACGCTCAAGGGGGGCGCCCCGGCCCGCGCGAAATGACCGCGCTCCTCGCATTGCTGATGGCATTGAACGCCTTCGCCATCGACGCGATGATCCCTGCCTTGCCGCAAATTGGGATTGATCTTGGCGTCGCGGAAGAAAATCGCCGCCAGCTGATCGTAATCGCCTATTTCGTCGGGTTCGGATCGACCCAGCTGATTTGGGGGCCGCTTGCTGACCGCTTTGGGCGCAAGCCGGTACTTGCGCTCGGTATCGCCCTGTACGGACTGTTCGCCCTGCTGTGCGGGATCGCCTCGACCTTCGCCATGCTGATTGCCGCGCGTGCCGCCATGGGCGCATCGGCAGCGGTCGCGCGCGTACTGGTCATTTCCATGGTGCGCGACCTGTTCGAAGGCGAAAAGATGGCGCGGGTTATGAGCTTGGTATTCATGACTTTCATGCTGGTGCCGGTGCTGGCCCCCAACGTCGGGCAGGCGATCCTGTTGGTTGCAAGCTGGCGAGCGATTTTCCTGGTCCTTGCAGCTTATGCCGGGATCATGATCGTCTGGTCCCTGCTGAGAATGCCCGAAACGCTACACGAGGATTATCGCCGGACGCTTAAACCAAGCGACTTGGCAGACGCGTTGTGGCGCACGATCAGCGACCGCTTGTCGCTTGGATACACGCTTGCGACGACAATCATCTTTGCCAGTCTTGTCGCCTATATCGCGTCGATCCAGCAAATCGTGTTCGATGTGTTCGATGCGGGTCAATTCGTCGGATTGGTGTTCGCGGCAATTGCGGCACCAATGGCACTTGCGGCATGGACCAACAGCCGAATCGTCGAGCGGTTTGGCCTGCGCAAAGTTAGCCAGGCAGGCCTGCTCGGAATACTCGGCCTTTCGCTTGTCCACCTCGCGATTGCGGCAGGCGGATACGAAAGTCTGGCGACGTTCATCATCTTCCAGGCGCTGACCTTTTGCTGCTTCGCCTTCACGTCGTCGAACTTCGGAACTCTGGCGATGACCAACATGGCACCGATCGCAGGGTCGGCCTCGTCGGTGCAGGGCACGATATCGACCCTTGGCTCGGCGGCCATCGGCTTCGCAATCGGCCAGGCATTCGATGGCACCGTCCTTCCCTACCTTGCCGGACTGGCGCTATGCGCGGCGGGAGCTTTCGTGATTGTCGCAGTCACCGAAAACGGGCGATTGTTCCGGCGGCGACCGAACCCGGTGCCGATTGCTTCGGATCCCGGGCCCGGCATCCCCGAAGACTATTGCTGATCAGAGGAACGAGCGGTTTCGGCACTGCCGAATGCTAGCGGTCGCGGTTTGCAGCTGTGCCATGCAAGCAAAAGAATGCGGGACCGGACAAGCCGATCCCGCACCCCTGGGAAACCATCAGTATTCGGTAATCGAGTTCAGTCGTCGGACGCGTCGCCGTCATCGGATTCGGCCGGCCCCGCCATCAGTTGCTCACCGACTTCCTCGGTCTTGCCGCGAATCTGGTTCTCGATCCGCAGCGCCATGTCGGGATTTTCCTTGAGGAACTGCTTGGCGTTCTCACGTCCCTGGCCGATGCGGGTAGAATCGCAGCTGAACCACGAACCCGACTTCTCGACGATACCGGCCTTGACCCCGAGATCGAGAATCTCGCCAACCTTGCTCACGCCTTCGCCGTACATGATGTCGAACTCGACTTGCTTGAACGGGGGCGCGACCTTGTTCTTGACCACCTTCACCCGGGTGGCGTTGCCGACAATTTCCTCACCATCCTTGATCGATCCGGTGCGGCGGATGTCGAGCCGGACACTGGCATAGAACTTCAGTGCGTTGCCGCCGGTCGTAGTCTCCGGATTGCCGTACATCACGCCGATCTTCATGCGCACCTGGTTGATGAAGATCACCGTGGTGCGCGAACGGCTGATCGAGCCGGTCAGCTTTCTGAGCGCCTGGCTCATCAGCCGGGCCTGGAGGCCGACGTGGCTGTCGCCCATCTCCCCCTCGATTTCCGCGCGCGGAACCAAGGCGGCAACCGAATCGACCACCAGCACGTCGACCGCGTTCGAGCGCACCAGCGTGTCGACAATCTCGAGTGCCTGCTCACCAGTGTCAGGCTGCGAGACAATCAACTCATCGATGTCGACTCCCAGCTTCTTGGCATAGCCCGGATCGAGCGCATGTTCGGCATCGACGAACGCCGCGGTCCCGCCGACCTTCTGCGCTTCGGCAATGGCGTGAAGCGCAAGCGTGGTCTTGCCCGAGCTTTCCGGCCCGTAAATCTCAATGATCCGTCCGCGCGGAATGCCGCCGACGCCAAGCGCGATGTCGAGCCCAAGCGAGCCGGTGGAGATCGTATCAATCTCAATCTTCTCACGGCTGCCGAGCTTCATCGCGCTGCCCTTGCCGAAGGCGCGATCGATCTGCGCGAGTGCCGCTTCCAATGCTTTCTGGCGATCCATGCCCGGTGTTTCCATCTTGCTGACGACTTTGAACTTCGTAGCCATGATCATATTCTCCCAGTCAGTCCGGGGCGGGCAATCCGTCCCGGAATTAGCGGTCCCGAGCAACCGCCGTGGAAGAGTATGTATCCTATTTGTTCTCCGTGAACAAGAGGGGAACTAAATTGCCCCATCCCCTCTTGATAATCGAATTTATGCAGGCGTTATCTCGGCCGCTCCAGTGCCCGCGTCCTTGCCCGGTTCAGGGCGGGCGTGGAACACTTCGTCGATGATCCCGAATTCCTTCGCCTCTTCGGCCTCCAGGAACTTGTCGCGGTCCATCGCCTTCTCGATCTCCTCGATCTTCTGGCCGGTGTATTTGGCGTAAAGTTCATTGAGGCGATGGCGCATGCGCAGGATTTCGCGTGCCTGGATTTCGATGTCCGCCGCCATGCCCTGCGCCCCGCCCGAAGGCTGGTGAATCATGATCCGGCTGTTGGTTAGGGCAACCCGCATCCCAGGCTCCCCGGCGGCTAGCAGGAAGCTGCCCATCGATGCCGCCTGGCCAATGCACACGGTCGAAATCTTGGGCCGAATATATTGCATCGTATCGTGGATTGCGAGGCCCGCCGTCACCACACCGCCCGGCGAGTTGATGTACATGAAGATGTCCTTCTTCGGATTCTCGCTCTCGAGGAACAAGAGCTGCGCGGTAATCAGGCTGGACATGTGGTCTTCGATCGGACCGGTGATGAACACAATCCGCTCTCGTAGCAGCCGTGAGTAGATGTCAAAGCTGCGCTCACCGCGGTTGGATTGCTCGATGACGATAGGCACGAGGCCGGAAACGATGTCCTGGTGGTCGATCACGAAAAGTCCCTCTTGGAAAAGCGTCTGACCTACATCGGCGCAGACGGCGCGATGTTCAAGCGGGCTTGCGCCGGGCACAGCGATCTGCCCACAAAAAAGAGGCGCCCCGGCATGGCCGGGACGCCCCTTCCCCCTGTTTTCAAGAGGGCGAGTCAGCTTACGCCGGCCTTACTGGCCGCGTTCGCCCCGCTCCACCGGTGCCGGCGGCGGCGGCGGCGGAGGCGGCGGAGCCACTTCAACCGGAGCCGGAGCCGGGGCCGGCTCAACCATCGGCAGCGGCTCGTAAGCCGGGGTGACTGCGCGCGTACCACCCGCCTTGAAGCTTAGGCGTCCATAGAAATAGCGACCCGGAATCTGGTAGAAGTTCGGGTCGTAGTTCGGGATACCGCAGGTCGTGCACACCGGCGGCGCCTTGTCGAAGATGTTGTTCACGCCAAGCGCGAGCTGAGCACCGTAAAGGCCCAGGAGGTCGCCGATGCCGTAACGGACCTGGCCGTCGAACATCAGGCGCGAGCCCATCTTGTGGCCATCGCTTTCCTTGAGGCCGCCGACGTAGCGGCCGATCAAGGTCGCGCCCAGATTGCCCATGTCCCAATCAAGCGTGTCGATGAACTTGAGCTTCGGGAAGCCCTTGTAGGGGCTGCCGATCTCGGTGCCGCGACGCTTGACCACGACGGTCCCGGTCGCTGCCTCAAGAAGCTCATCATACTTGGTCAGGAAGCTGTGGTTCGCGGTGAACGACAGCGTTCCCCAGCTGTTACGAGCGGTACGAGCTGCAAAATTGACGTCGAAGCCGGTTGTCCGGATCCCGCCGATGTTCTGCAGCACGCCCTGGATCTGGCTGATCTGGCCAGTCGCAGTACGCGGAACCGCAGCACAGGCCGCCGCATCGCCGCCAATGTAACAATTGGCGAGGATGGTCGCGGCGTCGACCTGCTGGATCGCCTTGTTCACCTTGATGTTGTAATAATTGACTTCCAGCGACACCCGCCGATTAAAGCTTGACGGGCTCCATACCGCGCCGAGCACCATGCCCTTCGAGGTTTCGGCCTTGAGGTCGGGGTTACCGCCCGTCACGACCGAGATTTGCGGGTTGTTCTGCTGGTAGCCAGCGGGAACGCCGTTCGCCGTGCAATTGGCAAGCACCGCACCAGACGGATTTTGGTCCGCCGAGCAAGGATCGGCAAGCTGGGCGTCGAAGCGGGTCTTGCTGCCGAACAACTCACCGATGCTTGGAGCACGGAAGCCGGTGCCATAGGTGCCACGGAACTTGAGCCCGTCAAACGGATCGAAGTTGGCGCCGACTTTCCAGGTCGCCTTGCCACCGGAGGTCGAATAGTCCGAGTACCGGACCGCCGCCGACAGATCGAGCATGGTCAATACCGGTGCATCGAGCTCGGCATAGACTTCCTTGACGTTGTACCCGCCCTTGGTTGGTTGCGCAGGGATGTCCGAGCTGAAGCCCGCGGCAGTGATCGGATCGGGATCGAACCGGCCATTGAGCTTGCGATATTCAGTACCCGCGGCAAGACCCAAGTCGCCGCCCGAAAGGGGCATCAACTTGCCCGAGACGTTGGCGCTGGCGCCAATCATCTTCTGTTCCGAACTATCGTGCTCTTGGTAGGTGACATAGTCGAGCATCGCCTGGGTGATCGAGCCCTGGCCGCCGAAGATGTTGAAGCGGCACGCACGAGCCGGTGCAGGCCGCAACCGGGCCCAGCGCGGTCGACAGCTTCTGGGCGTTGACGTTGCCGGTGAAGTCTTGCTTCGCCTTGTTGTTGCCCCAGAACGCGTTGACGTCCCAGTACCAGTCGCCCTGGGTCAGGCCGAACTTGCCGTCGAGGGTCGCACTTCCGTACCAGGTATTGACGGTCTGCTTGTAACGGCGCGGACCGGCCTCGACCAAGCGACGGCCGATGAAGGCAAAATTGCCCGGCCCCAGGTCAGTACCGAACGGATTATAAGGGTTGGTCGCGTCGATCACGATCGTGTCGAGGAGATTGCCGTTGCCAGCGTCAGGACCGACGAACAAAGGCAGCGGGGCGGCCTGGTTCTTGGACGAACGGCGGTTACCAAGCACCTTGACGGTGAAGTGCGTATCGTCGTTGATCTCAGTCCGCAGGTTCACGAACCCGCCAAGGCGCGCAAGCGGCGTCAGCAGATAGTTGAACGGCGCGAAGTTGAACCGGTCGGCCGAAGTGAACGCCTTGTAGTCGCCCGAACCGGTCGGATCGAGCGGGTTGTATACCGGACGACCCGTCAGGACCGGGCCGCGAAGCGTGATGTCGACATAGTCATTGGTCGCCGGATCATATGGCAACGCCGGATTCTGCAGCACAATCACACGCGCATTGGGCGTGCCCGAGGAACATCCGCCCTGCGTACAGCTGGTGCCATAAGGGGTCGGGAACGCCGAGATTTCGCGGTCGCCGGCAAACACCGAACCGTTCTTGACGAAGCTCATACCGGCGACGACCTGGGTACGGCTGGCATTGCCGTTACCCCAGCTCAGCTGGTAGTTCTGGGTCAGGCCATCGCCTTCGTCCTGGACACCAACCTGCGCCGAGGCCGCAAAGCCGTCCTGCGAATTCTTGGTGATGATGTTGACCACGCCCGCAATCGCGTCCGAACCGTAGATCGCCGAAGCGCCGTCCTGGAGGATTTCGACCCGCTCGATCATGCTCTCGGGGATCGCGTTCAGATCGACCGAACCGGGAACGCCGGTGGCCGATGCGCCGTTGACGAAGCGAAGCCCGTCAACCAGCACGAGTGTACGCTTCGAGCCGAGGTAGCGAAGGTCAATCTCCGCCGAGCCAGCACCGACGCCCGCGCCATCCGGCGGGTTGCCGTTGTTGCCCGAAGTGTTGAACTGGTTGTTGAGGCCGCCCCCGACACTGGGCAGCTGCTGCAGGACTTCGGACACGCTGTTGCGGCCGGTCTTTTCGATGTCCGACTTGTCGACGAAAGTAATCGGCGCGTCCTGCTGCAACGGATCGCGGCGGATGCGCGAACCGGTGATCACGATGTCACCCTTAGAATCGGCAGCACCCGCGTCGGTCGAAGGCGTTTCTTCGACGTCAGGCGGCGGAAGCGTGCTCTGGGCGGCGGCGGATGCGCTCGCGGCGACCATCGCCAGGGCAGCAACACCCGAGCGAAGCACGACAGTCGTCAGTTTCATAACAGTCCCCTTTATCTCTTGGCTCCCCCTAGAAAGGTTGAGCCGACGGGGGACTATGAACACTCGGTTGGCGCGGGAAACAAGAAAGTCACGGACCTGTCACAATTTACCGCCGACTGATGCAAATAACACACATCAGTCTTTAGGGTTCTCGCGGCTTGGACCGGGGACCGCAAGATACGCCAATCGCCGCATTTCACGACGTCCGCGGGTTACGGTGTCGAGGATAAGTCCACTGAAAAAACACAGCACTGCGACGACGCTCATGCCGGTAACCAGAATTGCGGTCGGCACGCGCGGCACCAGCCCGGTATCGAGATAGGTCAGCACCAGCGGGGCAGCGAGCAGCAAGGAAAGGGCGAGCAACAGAGCGCCGATCGAACCATAGAACAGCACTGGGCGTTCGATTCGATAGAGCGTGATGATCGTCTTCAGGATCCGCCACCCGTCGCGGTAGGTTGAAAGCTTTGACTGCGAACCTGCCGGGCGGGCGCCATAGACGGTTGCGATTTCGCCCACCGGCATCCTGAGCTCCAGTGCGTGAACGCTCATCTCGGTCTCGATCTCGAACCCGGCTGAGAGGACCGGGAAACTCTTGACGAAGCGGCGCGAAAAAACCCGGTAACCCGAGAAAATGTCGCTGAAGCTGCGACCGAACAGCCGCGCAAGAAGGCCAGTGAACAGCTTGTTGCCAAGCACATGGCCGCCGCGATACGCGTCCTTTGCGTCATGGTGTCGCGTACCGACCACCATATCCAATTCTTGATCCAGCAACAGGTCGATCATCGCCGGTGCTGCACCGGGATCGTAAGTCAGGTCGCCGTCCGCCATGACGTAAACGTCGGCCTCGATGTCGGCGAACATGCGCCGGACCACATGGCCCTTGCCCTGTTGCCGTTCGGACTGGACGACTGCGCCGGCTTCACGCGCGACTGCGCAAGTCCGGTCGCTGCTGTTGTTGTCATAAACGTAGATGGTCGCACCGGGAACAGCGGCGCTGAACCCGGCAATTGTCGCTGCGATCGCCGCTTCCTCGTTATAGCACGGAAGGACAATCGCGACCCGGGGTTGCAAAGCGAAGGCCGCAGGTTTCCACGCGGCCGCGCCTGTGTTCACAATTCCGGAAGCCTTGCTCACTTGCCCTTCTTGGGAGCAGCCTTCTTTGCGGCGGCAGGCTTGGCATCAGCCTTCTTGGAGGCCGGCTTGGCCTTGGTCTCGGCCTTTTTTTCAGCCGGCTTATCGGCCTTCTTGGCAGCAGGCTTGTCAGCCTTTTTGGCCTTTGCTTCGGGCGCCTTGTCGGTCTTCTTGTTGTCCGACTTCTTTGCGGCAGACTTCTTTGCTGCAGCCTTCTTGGGCTTGGCCGCCCCATGGTCGTGGCCGCAGCCCGGCCCGTGGACGTGACCTTCTTCGGATTCCAGATCGTGTTCGACTTCCTCGCGGGTCGCGTCACGGTCCGTCACCTCGGCGGTGGTGAACAAATAGTCGACCACCTTTTCCTCGTACAGCGGCGCGCGCAATTGGGCCTGGGCGTTACCGTCCTGCTGGACGAAGCGAACGAAATTGTCGCGGTCCTTGCCTTGGTATTGCGACGCGGCATTGGCGATGATGTTGTTCATTTCCTGGTCGCTGATCGTCACGCCGTTGAGCGCGCCGATTTCCGACAGCAGCAAGCCCAGGCGGACACGGCGCTCGGCAATCCGGCGATACTCGTCGACGTCCCCTTCGATTTCCTTCATCGCTGCCGCGGGATCTTCCTCGTGGCTCGCTTCATGCTGAAGCTGGCGCATGATGTTGGCGAATTCCGCCTCGACCATCGTCTCGGGCACCGGGAAATCGTGGCGCGCGGCAAGCTGGTCGAGCAACTGGCGCTTCATATGCGTGCGCGTCAGTTCGAAGTTCTGCTGTTCGAACTGGCTCTTGATGAGGTCCTTGAGCTGGGAGAAATCGACCAGGCCAAGCTGCTTGGCAAGCTCGTCGTCGGCCTTGTTCTCACCGGCGGTCTTGACCGCGGTGACCTTGACTTCGAACACCGCGTCCTTGCCGCGGGTCGCCTCGGACGGGTAATCGTCGGGGAACGTCAGTTTCACTGCGCGCTCATCGCCGGCCTTGGCACCGACCAGCTGCTCCTCGAAACCCGGGATAAGTCGGCCCGAGCCAAGCTCGACCGACATGCCCTCACCAGTGCCGCCTTCGAACGCAACGCCGTCGACCTTGCCGACAAAGTCCATGACCACCAGGTCGCCGACCTTGGCCTTGTGCGACTTGGGTGCATCGCTCCAGCGCTTCGAACCTGCGGCCAGCTGCTCAAGCTGGGTTTCCACCAGCTTTTCATCGACCGGGATGTTCAGCCGTTCGATCTTGAGCTCGTCCGTGGCGGGCGCGGGAACGTTGGGTAGCGCCTCGACGTCGACCTTGATCTCGGCATCCTTGCCCGGCTCATGGCCGACCAACTCGACCGCCGGCTGGACCGCTGGGCGAATACCGGTCTGCGACAGCAATTCCTGGACACCGGCCTGAACTGCGGTGTTGAGCGCATCGGACATCAGCGCTTCGCCGTGCATTTTGCGGATCAGGTTGGCCGGAACCTTGCCGGGGCGGAAGCCGGGCATGCGGACCTGCGGTGCGATCTTCTTGACCTCGTCAGCCACGCGCTGCTCGATATCCGCAGCCGGGATGGTCATCGTATAGGACCGCTTCAGGCCCTCGCGCTCTTGTTCGACAGTCTTGATCGTCACAGGTCCAATTCCCAAAAATTCTGGCCGGTCCGCGCCACGGGCTTTCCAGGCTCCTGAATTGGTGCGGGCGAAGGGACTCGAACCCCCACATCTTGCGATACTGGTACCTAAAACCAGCGCGTCTACCAATTCCGCCACGCCCGCGCGGACGCCTTTGAAGGTGCGCGGCCTATAGCAAGAGTAGCGCGCGGGGCAAGCGCATAGATGCGCAGAACCGATTGGTCGTGCTTTCGTCCGGACAAGCTAGGAAAGCCAAACGATTGAACAGCTTCCACCTGCTGAGAATCCGGCCAAACGTGCCTTCGCGCCCCGGGCAAGCGATTGGCGTGCTTGGTTTGGCCTAGGAAGCGCGCAGCCGAGCGGAGGTCACCGCCGCTTCAAAATCGGGCAAGGCGTCCGGGTAATAATGCGATTTCGCAGCATCGAACAGGATCAGGTACAGCCGTCCATCAACGACCGCACCGACTGCGCGCCCCTTGCGGCGCAACTCATCGGTATCAAGATGCTCGAAATCGAACTGGAAGCCGTTGACTCCAAGGAATTGGCGCGGCTGTAGCGACAGGGTCTCGAACTCGACCGCACCGCCCTTTACCCGAAACAATGTTTCAAGCATCGCAGCGATCTCCGGCGGGGTCATGTCATCGCGGAACTTGGGCACCTGATTGTCGGCCCGCTTGCTCTGCTCGATCAGATAGCGCCCACTTTTCAGCCCGGTGACGAAACTCATCTGGTCAAGGATCGGACCGTTCAGAGTCCAGTCCTCGGTCTCGGGGACGTCGCTGAACAGGGCCGCGCGGTGGCGATTCCACGGGCGAGGCACTGCAACGGACATCTTGTCCGTACCGACCGCGACCCTTTTGACGCCGACGATCCCGTAGGACGAATAGCCATATTCGCCGCCCCCGCCGCCCAGCGACGAACAGGCAGCAAGCGGCGTGGTGGCAAGGAGTAGCGCGAACTTCAGCTTCATCGTCGATACTCCTTACTGGCCGACCATCTGGCGCACCCACGGGGCGTCCGGAGCGTCAGGCTTCATCGTCAGGTAGCGGGTAAAGGCCCGGTTGGCTTCTGCCTTGCGGCCTTCTTTCATCAGCGCGATGCCGTACCAGCGCCAGGCTTCCGCCGGGGCGTCCGGATAGACCACCGCCGCGGCATAGCTTTGCGCTGCCCGCGCGTCGTCGCCGGCGCGGTTGCGAAGCCGCCAGACCTCCCCCTCATTGAAGCGAAGCAAGCCATTCCAGCCGTCCTGGGCCAGGGTCTCTATCAGATACTGGCTTGCCCCCGGGTCGTTCAATTTGACCTGATCGTCGAGCAGGCTGGGGCGAATGTCGCCAATCGCTTCAAGGTAACGCTTGCGATGCGCGTCATAGGCCTTGCCAGCGACCGAAACGTCGGCGGCCGCGGCGCGCAGATCCTTCATTCGGCTGTCGGGTGCCGGGTGGGTTGCGAACAGCGAATAACCCTTGTCCCGGCGCTTGCGACGATAGACCGCGCTGGCATCCTGTTCACCGATCAGCTGCTCCCATATCTGGGCCATCTCGACCGGCGGATAGCCCGCCTGCTCAAGCAATTTGACACCGATCGCATCGGCCTCGGCCTCCATCGTTCGGTTGTACTTGAACAACGAAAGCATGGTCCCGAGTTGGGCCAGTCGGACATAATCGCCGACATAGACTCCGCCGGCAGCCCCGCCGACGCCGGCCAGCATTCCGCCGATCGCCAGAATGTCGGTCTTCATCCGCATGTCGCGCCACGCGCGAATCTGATGCTTGCGAAGGAAGTGCCCGGCCTCGTGCGCAAGTACTCCGGCAAGCTGCGCCTCGTTGCGCATTCTCAGCAAAAGCCCGGTGAACACGACCGCAAAGCCGGTCGGGAACATCATCGCGTTGAATTCCGGGATACGCACCAGATAAACGCGGAAATCCTTGGCTGCCGGACCGCCGACCTTATAGATCAGGTCCTGTAGATACTTCTCAAGCTCTGGATCGTCGACGACGAGATTCGAGCCGGCGATTTCCTCCTCGACCCGTTCCATCTGCTGCCACAGGCCCAATTCGTCCTTGTCGGTGGGCCGATAGCCTGCGCCGATCAACGGCTCCATGTCGGCGGGAAGCACGCGCGCCTCGGCCACCCCGGTCCACAGCGCTGCGGTTGCAGCGCCCGTCACGCCCAGCATCGAACGGCGGCTCATTCTTTCACAGCGAATGCACATCAGTTGCTCTCCTTCGCTGCCTTGCGGATCGCCTGACCGGGCTTCATCCGGTTGAGCAATCGATCGACCAGCTGCGCCGCGCCCTCCGGCGTGCGGAGGTCACCGAACTTGATTCCCGGCACCTCGCTCTTGGCCTGGACGACGTTGAACCACACCACGTCGCCGGTCTTGAGATCGACCAGCGAAGCATAGGACAATTGGCTTGCCCCACCCACATTGGGGACGCAAAAGCCAACGAAGCACCCCGCCACCCCGATCACGCCAAGCGCTATCCGTCCGGTCGATGCGACTTCATCTTCTGCGTGAAGGAACAAGGCGTAATCGTAGCCGGTCTTGTTGCCGACGTTGATCGCAACCTGCCCGACCGTCCAGTCGAGCCCCTTGCCCGCCTTAGTCGGCAGATAATCACCGAGATACTTGTGGATCACGATCGACTGGTCGACCGCCATGTTTAGGCGTTCCATCTCGGCCAGTTCTTCGGGAGTCACGCCTTCCAGGTCGCCGCGCCGCTCGATGATCTTGACGTCCCCGCCACGCGCCTGCTGCTGAGCACGGAGGGCGGCAATCAACGCGGTTCGCGCCTGCTCGGTCCAGTCCGCGCGCGGCTCGACCATCCCGCCGGTAGTCAAAGAGCCGACGGACACGTCGGGACGAAGGACGAGAAGTTTGTACTGGCCCTGCGGGACCGTGAATTGCGGATCGGCATATTGGCGCGTCTGCACGCAGCCTGACAGCGCGACGCTTGAGGCCAGCGCGGCGGCCAGCAGCTTCTTGCCCATAATCAGCTTCCCTCCAGTCAGACGCACGACATTGCGCCCGTCCCCAACGCTTGGAAATGGCGGCTGGTGCATTAATCGATCATGAAGGGAAAACTGTTGCTTTCCCGACACTTATCTCTGCGGGCAGACGGTGCCTGCAACATCGTCGAGGCATTTGCCGTCGATTGTCCCCGGATCGAAGGAAACGCCAACGCTAGCCGCCAGTGTCGGCATGATATCTACCGTTTCGATCGCCCGCTGGCTCTGGTGGCCGGGATAGCCAGCGCGGTAAAAGATGATCGGTACGCGCCGATCATAGTCCCATGGACTGCCGTGCGTTGAAGCAATTCCAAGCGCTCGGGGATAGGGTGCGACATTCGGCTTGAGGACGACATACAAATCCTCCGAGCGAACGGGATTGTAGGATGCGCGAACCCGCTCGATCAGCGACCAGTCGTTTGGTGGCGAAGTGGGTGAAGGGACGGCCATGATCTGGTCGCGCGTGAAAATTGCTTCGACCTGCGGATGCGCGCGGTAGGCCGCGATGGCCGCATCCCGAACCCTGCCTCTGGCTTCTCCGGCCAGATTTTTGTCGATCACGATCCCGCCGGCAATTCCGCCCAAAAGGATGGCTCCGGGCAACCCCAGCTTCGCGCCGATTTCCTTGCCGATAATTCCGGCGTCAAGCGCGGGGTCGACCCATTGTCCTCCCGCAACCCGTTCGGGAATATCGAGCGACCCGTGATCGGCGGTCAGCGCAACCGCATAATCCACCCCCTTGGAATTGAGCATAGCAAAATAATCGCCCAGGTCGCGATCGAGGCTGAGAAGCTGGAGACACATCTCCTGTCCTTCGGTCCCGAACGTGTGGCCGACATAGTCCGTAGCGCTAAGGCCGATTGCCAGCAGGTCGGTGGCTGGACCCCGGCCAAGCTTCATTTCCTCCGAAATGCCTGCCGCCAGCGCCAGCACTGCACCGTCATATTCAGGAGAATCCTCGAACGCGGAAACGTCGTTCGCGGCACGCGCGAAGGCCCCGTTGCCGACAATCTTGCCCTTGCCAATCTCGAAGGGCCGGGCCTTGGCCGCACACAAGGCGGGAGGATCAAGCGCGGCTGTGGGCTTGGCAATCATGTCGCCAACTGCCTTGTTAAGAACGCCTACCGTCACGGGCGGCTTGGTTCCCGCAAGGTCTGTGACGAAGCCGCCCCGGCGCCAGAACCAGCGCTGGGTCGGGGCAACGCCGCCCATCATCGCAGCGGCGCGATCCTTGCCGGCAACCGCGACCGTGCGACTGAGCGGCGAGGTCTTGCGCATCAGGTCGCCCAGCGTCGGCACGAGAAGATGCCGAGCAGAGACCGTGTAATTGGTCGAAGTGGAGCCCGGAACCCTTTCGTCCTCGGCACAATAGACCGTCTTGTCTGCGCGCGGCGCATCCTGGTCGATCCAGGAATTGGCAATGATCCCGCTGCGGGCCGGGCGAGCGCCGGTCAATATGGTCGAATGGCCGGGACAAGTTTCGGTCGCGGCGTGGCTCTGGTAGCCATTGGCGAACAGCGTTCCGCCCGCCAGCCGGGCGAGGCCGCCGGTGAAGTGCGGGCGATATTCTTCGAACAAGGCAGCCGACAATTGGTCGACCGAGATCACGATTACCAGCTTGGGCGGAGGCGCCGGGCTGGTCGGCATGGCGGGTGGGTTCGCGGCGGCGCCAGCCCCCACGAATGCAAGGGCACAAGCAAGCCGTTTCATCATCCCAGTTTCGCCTTCAATTGCTGGTTTACCACCTGCGGATTGGCCTTGCCCTGCATCGCCTTCATGACCTGGCCGACAAAAAAGCCGAACAATGCTTCCTTGCCTGCCTTGTACTGTTCGACCTTGTCGGCGTTGGCGGCAAGGATTTCGTCGATCCGGGCATCGATTGCGCCGGTATCCGAGGTCTGCTTGAGCCCTTCGCGCTCGACGATTGCAGCAGCGCCCTCCCCACTTTCGATCATCTTTTCGAACACGGTCTTGGCGATGGTGCCTGAAATCGTCCCGTTGGCGACCAGCCCCAGCAATTCGGCGGCGTGGGCGGGAGTAATCGGACTGTCGGCGATGGTCAGGCCAAGGCGGTTCAACGCGCCGAACAATTCCGCGCCCACCCAATTGGCAGCCTGCTTGGGCTCGGCCCCGGTCTGGAGCAATTGGTCGAACCAGCGCGCAATTTCGACCTCGGCGGTCAGGACGCTGGAATTATATGGGGAAATACCCAGCTGCTCGTAGCGCTGGCGCTTGGCGTCCGGTAATTCGGGAAGGCTTTCGCGGCATGCGGCCAGGAACGCGTCGTCAAGCTCAACCGGAAGCAGGTCGGGATCGGGGAAATAGCGATAATCGTGCGCGTCCTCCTTGCTCCGCAACGGCCGGGTGACGCCCTTGTCGGGGTCGAACAGACGGGTTTCCTGCTGCACTTCGCCGCCTTCCTCGATCAGGTCGACCTGACGGCGCGCCTCATGTTCGATCACCGCCATTACGAAGCGGACCGAATTGACGTTCTTGGTTTCGGTGCGCGTTCCGAACTGCTCGCCGGCCTTGCGAACACTGACATTGACGTCAGCGCGCATCGAGCCTTCTTCCATGTTTCCGTCGCAGCTTCCGACATAGCGAAGGATCGAGCGCAATTTCCTGAGATACGCACCCGCTTCTGCGGGTGAGCGCATGTCCGGCTTAGACACGATTTCCATCAGCGCGACGCCGCAGCGATTGAGGTCGACATAGGACATGGTCGGATGCTGGTCGTGCATCAGCTTGCCGGCATCCTGCTCAAGGTGGATGCGCTCGATCCCAATCGTCTTAGCGCTTGCCTCGTCCTTCTCATCGGTCAGGACCGCAATCGCGCCTTCGCCTACTATCGGGTGGTAAAGCTGGCTGATCTGATAGCCTTGCGGCAAATCGGCGTAGAAATAATTCTTGCGGTCAAAGCGCGAGTATTTGTTGATCTGCGCGCCTACGGCCATCCCGGTTCGAACCGCCTGGCGGATACATTCGCGGTTGGGCACCGGGAGCATTCCGGGCATCGCCGCGTCGATCAGCGACACCTGCGTATTGGGTTCTGCCCCGAAGGCCGTTGCGGCGCCCGAAAACAGCTTGGCATTGGACACTACCTGCGCGTGGACTTCCAGGCCGACGACCACCTCCCAGTCACCGGTTGCGCCCTTGATCCGATAGTCAGTCTTCATGTTTTTCCAGCCGATTATATGCAACTACGTGAGCGACGACGACGGCGACGATCGCCAGCAGCCAGGCAATCGAAATCGGGACGAGAACACCCATGTCCAGATAGGAGTTGCTGCGCATCAGGAAGAACAGAAAGAGGCCCGCGACGCACACCGCAAGCGAAGGTTTCCAGCTGCCTAGCCGGGTGCCGCGAAGGACATGGAGCAAGCTGCGCATCGCAACCAGCATGGAGACAATGACGAACAGCGCGATGGACAGGACGATGCTGCGGTGGATGTCCATCGTGCCGCGGGTCATCACCACCCCGATATAACCACCGAGCGCGGCACCGAAGACGACGTTGACGATGTCGATCCGGACATCAAGTTCGGTCACTTCCTGGTCGAAACGCAGTTTCACCACCACTTCTCCGGCTGCGCGATAAATCCCGCGCGCTGTTCGATCGCGAGCCCGGCATTGAGGACACCCTGCTCGTCCAGTTCGTTGCCGATCAGGTGAAGGCCGAGCGGTAGTCCGTGAGCGTCGAGGCCACCTGGAACACTCATCGCGGGCAGTCCGGCCAGGCTTGCCGGGACTGCGAATACGTCGTTCAGATACATCGCCAGCGGATCGGTCGTCTCACCGATCCCGAACGCGGCCGAGGGCGCGGTCGGGGTGAGGATGAGGTCGCACTTCTCGAACGCCTCGGCGAAATCGCGCTTGATCAGTGCTCGAACCTTTTGCGCCTTGGTGAAATAGGCATCGTAAAAGCCGGCCGAAAGGACATAGGTGCCAATCATGATCCGGCGCTTGACCTCCGCTCCAAACCCTTCAGCGCGGGTCGCTGCGTACATCGCATCGAGGTTGCCGCCGTCGGGCGTCTCGCGCAGGCCGTAACGCACCCCGTCATAGCGCGCGAGGTTGGACGAAGCTTCGGCCGGCGCGATGATATAGTAGGTCGGAAGCGCGTATTTGGTGTGTGGCAGGCTGATCTCGACGACCGTAGCGCCTGCGTCCTTGAGCCATTCGATGCCCCGGTCCCACAACACGTTGATGTCGTCAGGGACTCCCTCGATTCGATATTCCTTGGGAATGCCGACGCGCTTTCCCTTCAGGTCGCTCGACAAATTCGCTTCCCACTGCGGGACCGGAAGATCCAGCGAGGTCGAATCCTTGGGGTCGAACCCCGCCATCGCCTCAAGCATGATCGCGCAGTCACGCACATCGCGCGCCATCGGACCGGCCTGGTCGAGAGAAGAAGCGAAGGCGACGACGCCCCACCGCGAGCATCGACCATAGGTTGGCTTTATTCCGGTTATTCCGGTGAAAGCCGCTGGCTGGCGGATCGAACCGCCGGTGTCGGTTCCCGTGACGCCCGGCGCGATCCGCGCCGCGACTGCGGCCGCCGAACCGCCCGAGCTTCCGCCCGGGGTCAAAGCCGCGTTCGAACCATCTTTGCGCCGCCACGGGCTGATGACGGGGCCGTAAGTGCTGGTTTCGTTGGACGAGCCCATGGCAAATTCGTCCATGTTCAGCTTGCCCAGCATTCCCGCGCCGGCGCGCCGCAGATTGGCGGTGACGGTGCTTTCATATTCAGGCTTGAACCCGGCGAGGATCTTGCTTCCCGCAGTGGTTGCGACGCCGCGGGTGGCGAATAGGTCCTTGATCCCCAGCGGAATCCCCGCGAGCGGCCCGAGTTGGCCCGACTTGCGCGCGGCATCGGCCGCTGCGGCAGCAGCCAACGCATCTTCCGGCGTTTCCACCGTATAAGCGTTGAGCGCGCGCGCGCCTTGCACTGCAGCATTGAAGCATTCGGCTATTTCAACCGCGCTGAAGTCGCCGTTGCGGAACCCCTCACGCAGCGCCCCGATCGTCTTGTCGTTGAGGTTCGCCACTATTCGATCACCTTCGGAACAGCGAAGAAGCCGTGCTGCGCGTCGGGTGCGTTGGCAAGAATTTCGTCGCGGATATTGCCGTCGTCGATGACATCGTCGCGAAGACGCAGGTTCTGCGCGATGACCGCGGTCAGCGGCTCCACCCCGTCGGTTTTGACTTCGCCGAGCTGCTCGATCCAGCCGATGATATTATTGAGTTCGGGCACCATCGTCTCGATTTCGGAATCGCTCATCGCGATCCGGGCGAGCTTTGCGATGTGCCGCACCTGCTTTGTATCAACACTCATAGGGTGGGCGCGATAGCGGGGCACCTCGCCGCCTTCAACTGCCTTGCGGCCTTAACCCCCAGCCAATAGGCGGATAACCATGTGCGCGCGCCGATTCCTGTTCGTCATCGCTTTCCTAACCGTGCTGTTCGTCGCCGGGGCGTTCCTGCTTTACCAGTTCGGAAGTTCGGTGCTGGTCCGCCAGGCGATTCCGGACGGCCATTATGCAGCGCCTGCCCCATCCGGCGCGCCGGATTATGCCGATGCGGCAAGCTGGCTTGCCCGCCCGGGAATGGAGCGCGATCCTGCCTTGTGGGTACCGCAGGACCTTACTCCGCCGGAAAGCACGGGTAGCGCGGCAATCTTCTACGTTCACCCGACCACCTATCTTGGCAAGGAAAGCTGGAATGCCGCGCTTCACCCGGACGCGATCACCGAGGGGCGTTCGAAGATTTTCGTTGAAAGCCAGGCGGGCGCGTTCAACGCTGCGGGCGAAATCTGGGCACCGCGCTATCGGCAGGCCGCTTATGGTTCATTCCTGCTGGGCGGCGACGACAGCCGACAGGCCCTCGACCTTGCCTATCGCGACGTGTCCAAAGCGTTCGACCAGTTCCTCACCGAGGCCGGTGACAAACCGATCATTCTGGCCGGCCATAGCCAGGGCTCCCTGCTTTTGGTCCGCTTGCTCAAGGATCGCATTGCAGGCAGCCCGGTCCAGTCGCGGATCCTTGCGGCCTATGTCGCGGGCTGGCCGATCAGCCGCGGCGCCGACCTTCCCGCGCTAGGCCTTCCAGCCTGTGCCGGGAACGACGACACCAATTGCCTGCTTGCGTGGATGAGCTTCAAGGATCCCGCCAACCCAGCGCGGCTTTACGACAGCTGGCTGAACGAGGACGGCTTTACCGGCAAACCGCGGAGCATCGCGGACATGGTGTGCGTCAACCCCTTGACCGGAAGCAGTGGCGGAACAGCCCCACCCGCCGCCAACCCCGGCACGTTGGTGCCGACCACGACCTTCACTGCCGCTCGGCTTGAAGCTGGGCGGGTCGGTGCATCGTGCAAGGACGGGCTTTTGATCATCGACGGGGATATTCCCAACCTTGGGCCGTTCGTGCTTCCGGGAAATAATTACCACGTGTTCGACTATGCGCTTTTTTGGGCAGCGATCCGCGCTGACGCGATGCACAGACTTTCGAAATGGCCGGAATGATTGCCGCGACCGCAGCCGAATTTGCCGACCGGCTCTCCGCGACCGGTGGCAAGCTTGCCGGGCTCGACGTCGGGACCAAGACGATCGGACTCGCGGTATGCGACGCAATGTGGAGCTTTGCCGGCCCGATCGAGACATTGAAGCGCAGCAAGTTCACCGCCGATCTGGAAAGACTGCGCGCCTTCGTAGCCGCCCATGCAATTGCCGGTCTGGTTGTGGGATTGCCCCTCAATATGGACGGAAGCGATAGCCCCCGCACCCAATCGGTGCGCGCCTTTGCCCGTAACCTGACCCCTCTCGCGCTTCCGGTCCTATTGTGGGACGAGCGCTGGTCGACCCAGGCGGTCGAGCGCGCGATGATCGACGCCGACGTCAGCCGCGCCCGCCGGGCGGAGAAGATCGACGCGCTTGCGGCTGCCCATATCCTTCAGGGCGCGATCGACGCGCTGGCCAACCTGCCGCGCGCGCAATAGGCAGATCGGCGCAATGGACATACTTTCCATCGATTCGCTTTCCGATGCGCAAATCCAGCACATCCTGGAGCGCGCCGCAGACTGCCGACGGGGAATGGATTCCGGGCAGATCGCGCAGTCTCTTGAACGGCGGATCGTCTTCAACCTGTTCTACGAAAACTCGACCCGCACGTTGATGAGTTTCGCAACCGCCGCCGAACGGTTGGGCGCGCGCGCCATTGCCCTTCCGCTGGAGGCAAGTTCGGTCAAAAAGGGTGAGAGTTTTGCCGATACGCTGTTGACGCTTGGTGCGATGCAGCCCGACGTGCTCGTCATCCGCCACCGCGACAATGGCTCGGCAGCGAAGGCCGCCGACCTGCTGGAAGTACCAGTCATCAATGCCGGGGATGGTACCAATGAACACCCGACCCAGGCGTTGCTTGATGCGGCGACGCTGGTCGACCGGTTCGGAGATCTCCACGGGCGGGTGATCGCGATCTGCGGCGACATCAAGCACAGCCGGGTAGCGCGATCGAACGCCAAGCTTCTGGAACGTCTGGGCGCGGTCGTCCGGCTGGCCGGCCCGCCGGCCCTGATGCCCGGCGATACGTCGTCGCTGACCATCGATGAAGCGGTCGATGGCGCAGATGCGGTCATGATGCTGCGGGTCCAGCGCGAACGGCTGGAGGATGAGCTTGGGGATCAGCCGGGGGAGTTCCTGCGGCTTTACGGACTTACGCCTGAACGGATGACCAGGACCGCGCCCAACGCGGTGGTGATGCATCCGGGTCCGATCAATCGGGGGGTGGAGATCGCCGACACCCTTGCCGACGACGCGGAGCGCTCAATGATCCTGGATCAGGTCGCGTTCGGAGTTGCGACCCGCATGGCGTGCCTGGAAATGGCCGCAGGCGTTTGCTGATCGCCGAAGCTTAAGAGGCGACTGGGCTTACGACCCCTAGAGGGAGGCAAGCTGGATCAGTTTGTCGCCCGCTTCCCGGCGCACGAAGCATTTGCCGCCCGACTGCTTGATCGAGGTGCACAGCGCATAGGCATCGCGGGTTGAATCAAAGCCGCCCACCGACAGGCGGTAAAGCGCACCCTTGGATCCGCGATAAAGCGCGCTCATCGGCCGATAATTATCGAGGCGCGCGTGCCGTTTCGAAGCTGCATTCCATGCCCGCTCGACCGCCTTGGTATCGCTGAATGCGCCAAGCTGGACCACGGCAACCGACCTGCTTGCGGGTTTCTTCGCTGCCAAGGTCGGCACCGCCGGACGCGCGGGAAGTTCGACCGAGGCAAGTTTTACAGGCCGTTCGGCAACGGGCGCTGCGGGCTTACGCACTTCGACGAATGCGAAGGGTTCATCGCCCTTTGGTTCCTGCGAGCGTTGGGGTGCAGGGGCGGAATGGGGTGCGGCAATCGGGATCGCGACCGAGGCCATTGCGGTAAAGGCCGGTGCCTTGAGCGCTGGACGCGCTTGCGGAAGCTTAACGGTCAGTCTTCCGGTACCCATTTCAATCGGCTCTTCGATCGCCACCGGAACAGCGGCGAGCGCGGTCGTGGCGACCTTGGCCGGAGCGTCGATCGCGACCTTGGCAGAAAGCGGAGCGTTAACTGCAATCAGCGGCTCTGCGGCCGGCGGAGCAGGCATTGCGCCGCCGATCGGAGCCAAAGCGACTGCAGCCGGCGCCGCAACCGAAGCTGTCGGTGCAATTTCCCGGACCTGAGCGGTGCGAACGCCATCGTCCTTTACCAAGGCAAGGCGAACCGGCTGGCCGGGATCGAGCGCGGCTGGCGTGACGCCAAGCATCGCGGCGACCTTGTTGACCCCGCCCGACGGGTTGGCGAGCGTCATCCACTGCTGGATCCGGGCATCGATCTGGTTGGCAGGGACGTCCTGCGAGGCAATCACTCGGGCGTTCGTCCAGTCACCGGCAAGGCCATAAGACAAGGCAAGGTTCTGGCGGACCCGGGCATCGCCGCCGCGTTCCGCCACCTGGCGAAGCACGTCGATCGCGGCTTCGGGCCTCCCGGCCAAGGCGATGGCGAGGGCATAATCCGCCGGATCGAGCATTGCTCGTGCTGTGTCCGCGAACCCGACCGCTTCGGCATTCTTGCCCTGGCCGATCTTGACCAGCAAAAGCTTGAGCGCGACCTGTGGCTGGCCACCATAAATCGACAGGCTGTCCTTATAGGCCTGTTCCGCCGAAGCGAAGCGGCCATTGGCGAAATAGGCATTACCTAGCAGCGCGCGGAATCCCGCGTCATTGGGGGTTCCATCGACAGCCGCTTCGGCCATTTCGACCGCCAGCGGGTAATTCTTGGCCTGCATTGCGGCAAGCGCACGGGTCGCAAGACCCAGCTTCACCTTCTTGTCGCGAAAATCCGAGAGCTTGCGCGGCTCGACCGATCCGCTGTTCGCGCAGGCGGTGGTCAAAAGGCTCGCGGCAAGTGCTGCCGACAGGGCGGAATTGAATTTATATCGCTTGGACATGTGGGCTATCCTTTGCGGCTTGCCTTCTCCGCCAGGGCGTCAAGTTCCGGCATATCGGCAAGAAGCTGGTCGAGGGCCTGAGTGACCAGCATCTGGGCCGAAATGCCCTGGACCGCACATGCCAGGCGAAGCTTCAAGTGGCGGTCCTGTTCGAGACGAAGGGTAAAGGCGGCTTTGCCCTTGCCCGCAGTTCCAGCACGCGGCTTGGCCGCCCTTGCTGGTTTGTTTGCAGTGACGTTCGGTGCGACCGAAACCACCGCCGGAGCCGAGGCGGCAACGATGTCCGGCGAAGGCGCAACCACGGCCGATGCATCAAGCTCGAGCGCATCGTCCTCGTAATCCTCGAGCGGCGCGTTGTCCGAACGCTCGCGGGTCGGGAGCGGCGCCTCGGAATATTCGGGGGCCGGCTTTGCGAACGGTTCGAACGCGCTTGGCAGCTTGGGCTTGATCACGTCATGGGCGTTGGCCTGGGAAGCGGAGCCGACCGACAACTGGGCATAGCTGCCACCGCTGACTGACGCCTCTTCCTCCTCGGCGATCTCATCCTCGCCGTCGGCATTATAGTCCTCGGAATAGTCGTCGGCGGCCATCAATGCCTCGATCCGCGACACGTCGACCTCAGTCGCCGGGCGTTCCGCGACCGGTTCTTCGACCGGCTCGAATTCTTCGGGCGCGCCGCTTTCGTCTTGGTCGATCCCGGCAGGCGCCGGCCCCAAGTCGAGCATCTTCTTGGGCGCGCGCGCTTCTGGCGGGGCACCGTCGAATGCTGCGGTCGCTTCCCCCGAGGTCAGGGCCGTGGCGAACGGTTCCTCATCGAAATCTTCTTCGTTTTCATAGTCCTCGTCCTCGGCCTCGACCGGTCCGAGCGTGCCTTCCGGGTCGTAGGGCACAGCGGTATCGTCATACTCCTCACCCATTTCCTCGGCGTAGCGGCTGGCAATTTCCGCCTGCTGGCCGTGGACTGGCGAATTAACCGGGCTCAGGCCCAGGGACGGGCCGCGCGGATGAAGGGCGGCGCCAGCGACCACTTCGGGGTTGCTCTCGTCGTTGCCCATGTCGTTCCAGCCAAGGTCGTCAAGATTGCCGTTCGACTGGCCAAAACCCTGCGGGCGCATGGCCGGGCGAGCAGCGCCCTTGCGGGCGAGCAGGCCGGAGGAAAGAGAGGCGAATGGTTTGGGTTCAGCCACGGGTGCGTCCCTTCCCCACTACTGGCCGACAACTCGGCGGCCGAAGCCACCGACTGGACGCGGACTGGCCGCGGGCGCGGCGGGAACGCCTGGCGCGTGGCCGGGGGCGGAGAACACGGTGCGGCGGAAATTCTTTTCCAGCCGGTCGGAGATATATCCCCACAACTCACCCACCTCGCGGGCCGAGCGGCCCTCGGGGTCCACTTCCATCACCGTTCGGCCATCGATCATCGAGGCTGCGAAATCGGTGCGGTGGTGAAGGGTCACGGGAGCAACGGTGCCATGCTGCGACAAAGCGACTGCGGCTTCATAAGTGATCTTGGCCTTGGGTGTGGCTGCGTTGACGACGAAGATCAGCGGCTTTCCGGCGCGGTCGCACAAATCGACGGTGGCGCCGACCGCGCGAAGGTCGTGCGGGCTTGGGCGCGTTGGAATGACAATCAGTTCAGCAACTGCAATGACCGACTGGATCGCCATGGTGATGGCTGGCGGGGTGTCGATAACGGCAAGGCGGAAACCCTGCTGGCGCAAGACCTCCAGGTCGCTGGCTAGGCGCGCCACGGTGGTCTGCGCGAAGGCCGGCATGTCAGCGTCGCGCTCGTTCCACCAGTCGGCAAGGCTTCCTTGAGGGTCGATGTCGATCAGGCAGACGGGGCCAGCGCCCGCAAGTTGCGCTTGCACCGCAAGGTGACCGGACAGGGTCGTCTTGCCCGATCCGCCCTTCTGCGATGCCATTGCCAAAACGCGCATGCTATTCCCCCGCTCCATTGGGTTGCTTCACGATGAGGCAATGACGTCAAAGGCTCTAAAATCTGGTTAACGATAGCTCACCGACGATATGGTAGAGCGAACTTCCAATCCCCTCTTGGTTCAGCGCCCAATCAGGTTAGGATTGGCAGGAAGGCGCGCGAAATCGCCGCCATAATGGGATTGGATTGCAGTGAAGCGTCATGCCCTCGTCATTGCCGGCATCATTGCCGCGCAACTTGCCGCGCCCGCGTCCGCGCAGACCGTTCGCGCCGGGATCCAGGCGTGGCAGAAATCGGACTATGAAAGTGCTGTGTCGATATGGCGCCCACTTGCGGAAGGCGGCGATCCCGACGCCCAGTTCAACCTTGGCCAGGCCTATCGGTTGGGACGCGGGGTCAAGATCAACCTTGCCGCAGCCAAGACCTGGTTCGAACGCGCCGCTGCACAGGACCATGTCGATGCCCAGACCACGCTTGGCTTGTTGCTGTTCCAGAACGGCGAACAGGCTACCGGCATCACCTGGCTGGGCAAGGCCGCGGAAAAAGGCGAAGCGCGGGCAATGCTGATTTACGGCACCGCGCTTGTGAACGGCGACACAGTCCCGCGCGATTTAGTGCTGGGCTACGCCTATGTCAGCCGCGCCGCCGCGCAGGGGCTTGAACCAGCGAAGCAGACCCTTGCGCAGCTGGATGAGCTCCTCCCCCTTGGGGACCGCAAGAAAGGACTGGAAATCGCCAAGGCCAAGGCCAAGGCGGCGCCGCCTCCCGGGTCGAAGGTAGCAATTCGCAAGGAAGCTAAGGCAAAACCGGCTGCAAAACCCGCCGAAAAGCCCATGGACGGCGCCAAGACCGATCTTCCGGCGCCCAAGGCAGCGCAAGCGCCGCCCACTGCTCCGGCCAAGGACGTGTCGGTTGCCGCCGCCACTGCCCCGGCAAGCGGCGCGTGGCGGGTCCAGCTCGGCGCTTTCTCCCAAAAAAGCTCTGCCGAAAGCTTGTGGGCCAAGGTCGCCGCCAAGCTTGGTGGCCGCCAGCCCTATTACGTCCCGGCGGGCAATGTCGTGCGCCTCCAGGTCGGACCGTTCGAAAGCAAGGCGGCGGCAAGCGCGGCCTGCGCGAAGCTCGGCGGCCAGGCGTGCTTCGTCGTCCCGGGCAAATAGACTAGGCCGCGCACCACTGGGAACGCTCGATCCCCTGCACCCAAAGCAGGGCGTCGAGTCCGTGGTGGTCGATGCATCCGTCAGCGGCCGCCTTGAGTGCGGGCTTGGCGTGGATCGCAATTCCAAGCCCGGCTTCTTCGATCATCGCGATGTCGTTAGCCCCGTCGCCGATCGCCAGCACGTCGCTGGTTGAAAGGCCAAGCTCATCGCGTGCCGCGACCAGTGCCTCTTTCTTGGCCGTACCGTCGATAACCGGGCCCTCGGTCGTTCCGCGCAGTTTTCCGCCCTCGACCGCCAGGCGATTGGCGATGACCCGCTCGAAACCGGCCTTGTCCGCGACCGGGTCGCAAAAGGCGTGGAAGCCGCCCGAAACCAGCACGCAGGTCGCGCCGCGTTGCGCCATGGTCTGGACCAGGGTCGATGCGCCAGGGCTTAATGAAATCCGTTCCGCAAGGCATTGCGCAATCACATTCTCGTCGAGCCCCGCAAGCAGCGCGACCCTTTCGGCAAGCGCCTCGGCAAAGTCGAGTTCACCCGCCATCGCCCGCGTGGTGATCGCTGCGACCGCCGACTTGACCCCGGCATAGACTGCAAGCTCGTCGATGCATTCCTGCCCGATGATGGTCGAATCCATGTCGGCGACCAAAAGGCGTTTTACGCGCGGCCCCGGCGGATGGACGATGCAATCGACATGTGGCGGCAGCGCATGCGGACAAGCGGCGATCTCGACGTCGGCAGCATCGCCGCGATCGATCCAGCGCACCAGCCGTGCTCCACAGTCGGCGATCAGCCTTTCATCGAGCCGTCCGGCTGCTATCAGCGTTGCAATGGCCATTCTTCCTCCGCTGGCTCTCATCGCGGGTCCGACTGCAAGCGGCAAGTCCGCACTTGCGATCGCGCTTGCCGAGCGCTCGAACGGGGTAATCGTCAATGCCGACAGCGCTCAGGTCTATCGCGATCTTCCGATCCTTTCGGCCGCTCCGACCAAGGCTGACCGGAAGCGCGCAGACCATCGCCTTTACGGGTTCATGGATGGTGCCGATCCCGGTTCTGCGGCGAACTGGGCAAAGGCGGCAAAGGCCGAGATCGACGAGATACAGGCATCGCAGCGCCTGCCGATCCTGGTCGGTGGGACGGGTATGTACATTCGCACCCTGCTGGACGGGATCGCGCCTGTGCCGCCGATCGACCCGGCGATCCGCAACGACGTCAGGTCCTCCGCGTTGGATCACAATCGTGCCCGCCTGCTCGACCTTGATCCGGAGGCCGCCGAACGGCTTGGCCCCGCCGACACCGCGCGAATTGCCCGGGCGCTGGAGGTCGTCATGGCCACCGGCAAGACACTGTCGACTTGGCAGAAAGATCGGCGCGGCGGGATCGGTGATTCCAGTTCGCTCCATCCGCTTGTCCTGCTGCCCCCGCGAGCGTGGCTGTACGAGCGATGCAATGCGCGCTTTGCAGCAATGCTCGATTCAGGTGCCCAAGAGGAGGTGGCGGCTCTACTCAGGCGAAACCTGTCCCCCGACTTGCCGGTAATGCGCGCTATCGGGGTGGAGACAATTGCTGCATTGAACGAGGGCCGACTGTCACGCCCCGAGGCACTTATCCAAGGGGGGCAGGTCACGCGCAATTATGCCAAGCGCCAATATACCTGGTTCAATCACCAGCCGCCCGCAGACTGGCCGCGCTTTACCGAGCCGCTCGACGCGAAGGGCGCGACTGCCCGAGCTCTCGACCTCTTCGCGATCGCGGCCTAGGACGGGGCGCATGGCTTTCCTCACCGACGCCGACATCGACCCCTCCCCGCTCAAGGGAAAACGAGTCGCAATCATCGGCTACGGCAACCAGGGCCGCGCCCAGGCCCTCAACCTCAACGACAGCGGAGTCGATGTTGTAGTCGGACTTCGCGGCGGGTCGGGAAGTATGGTGGAAGCCGAAGCGATGGGGCTTCAAACCGACCTGCTTGAACGCGCGGTCGCGGGCGCGAACGTGGTCATGTTGCTCGCGCCCGACGAAATCCACGCTGCAATCTATGCCGAGATTGAACCGCACCTTCGCCCAAATGCTGCGCTGGGCTTCAGCCACGGCCTGTCGGTGCGCTTCGGCTTCGTCGCCCCGCGCGCCGATCTTGACGTGTTCATGGTCGCCCCAAAGGGTCCCGGAACTGCGCTTCGGTCGCTGTACGAGGAGGGCAAGGGCATGATTGCCCTGTACGCGGTCGAACGCGATGCAACCGGCAACGCGGCCGGGATTGCGCTTGCTTATGCCCAGGCGATCGGATGCGGACGCGCTGGCCTGATCGCATCCAGTTTCGCCGAAGAAGCCGAGGCCGACTTGTTCAATGAGCAGGCGGTGGTGTGGGGCGGCGTGCCTGCATTGCTGATCGCGGGGTTCGAGACCTTGGTCGCGGCCGGGGTGAGCCCGGAAGTCGCCTATCTAGAATGCGTCGGCGAGTTGAAATTGCTGGCCGACCTGATCGACGAGCGCGGCATCGCCGGAATGCGCGAGGTTATCTCTAACACTGCTGAGCTGGGCGCGGTGCTGGGCGGGACCAAGATGGTCGACAACGGGCTTAAAAAGCGCATGGCCAAGGTGCTCGACGAAGTGCGCAAGGGCGAGTTCGCCGACGCACTGCGCCGCGAAGAGGATGAGGGTTATCCGCTGCTGTCAAAGGCGCGCGAGACGGCCTGGAAATCCGAGGTGGAAGCGGTTCGGCGGCGCCTAGAATTGGCTGCCGACGGCAAGGCCTAGGCCTTCGCCTTCCCGTCCTCAATTGCCTTGGTGAGCGTCCGCCGAGCTTCGTCGGCATCGCCCCAATTTCCCACCCGTACCCATTTTTCGGGCTCGAGGTCCTTATAATGGGTGAAGAAATGTTCGATCTGCTGGAAGATAATCGAGGGCAGGTCCTGCCGTTCCGCGACATCGGAATAATATGGGAAAGTGGTGTCGATCGGCACGCAGATGAGCTTTTCATCACCGCCATGCTCGTCTTCCAGGTTTAACACGCCGATCGGGCGGGCGCGAACGACACAGCCCGGAATGAACGGGGTGCGCGCGATGACCAGCGCATCGATC
This sequence comes from uncultured Alphaproteobacteria bacterium, assembly GCA_963703115.1. Lineage (GTDB taxonomy): Bacteria > Pseudomonadota > Alphaproteobacteria > Sphingomonadales > Sphingomonadaceae > Sphingomicrobium. The sequence goes on along the minus strand of OY969788.1, from coordinate 946,869 downwards.
GGGTCGCCGTCGGGCGACAGGGTATGCGGAACAAAGCCGTAATTGGCCGGATAGCGCATCGGCGTGTGGAGGATGCGGTCGACGAATAACGCGCCCGATCCCTTGTCGAACTCGTACTTCACCGGCTCGCCGCCGGTCGGGACCTCGATAATGACGTTGATCGAATTGGGAGGATCGTCGCCGACGGGGATCTTGTCGATGTTCATTGGGCCAATCTTATCAGGGGAGTTGGCCGCTGCCCCTAAACAGCGCGAGACCAATGAACAAGGCGATGATTGCAGCGGCGAAACTTCCCACCACATAGGCCACCGCTGCCCCGTAAGCGTGGCGCTCGATCAGCGCCGCGGTGTCGAGCGAAAAGGCCGAAAAAGTGGTGAACCCGCCAAGCACGCCGGTGGTTAGGAACAGCCGGACGTTCTGGCTGAGCCCGGTGCGCTGCATGAAATAGCCCGCAGCAATACCCATCAGGAACGAGCCCAGGACGTTGACCGCCATGGTCGCGCCCGGAAAACTCCCGAACAGCCGGGTGCCAAAGACGTTCGCCCAGTGACGAAATGCCCCGCCAATTCCAGCACCCAGAAAGACGATCAGATAAGGCATCATCTCATGCTTAGCGCGGCCCCACGCGAATTTCGAGTGAGTGTATTGGCTGTCCGCCAAGGTTGGAGGCGGAGGCCGAATAAGACCTTAGTGAGCGTGTTCCGGAGGGGCGAAAAGTATCATCTCCACTCGTTCACCGCCATCGACATAACCGTCGTGACCCGGCGGAATTTTGAAAAAGTCGCCGCTGGTGATGCGCGTCTCTTTATCAGTGTCGACCATGCGAACGACTAACGTACCACTGATGCAATAGCCTTTGTGCTCCATGGGGCACGAGAGAGGGGATCCGAGGAGCGGCTTTTCATCCTTTTCCCAAGTCCAACCAGGTTCAAACACGGCGTGCATGCCAGTGGTCCCGTCTTTCAGTTGAACGATCGAAATGCCACCAGCTTCCTTCATGTCCAACTTATCGTCAGGATTCTCAAATCGCCGCACCTGTATATCAGTCATTCGCCCGCTCCTGTCCTGTTGCGGCCCAGCCTATAGTAGCCACGACGACATTGTAAGCAGAACCCCCGCACCGCTCAGGCGCGCAAAAGTGTCGTGAGCGAACGATCCTCGAATTTGAAAAGCTAATGCCTCCCGAACAGTTTTTCGACGTCGGACATGGAAAGCTTCACCCACGTTGGTCGCCCGTGGTTGCATTGGCCAGAGCGCGGCGTCACTTCCATTTCACGCAGCAGCGCATTCATTTCCGCGACCGACAGCACCCGCCCGGCGCGCACCGAGCCGTGGCACGCGATGGTCGCTTCGACCAGGTCTAGCTTGTCCTTGAGTTTCAGTGGCCCGCCAAGCTCGGCGATTTCGGCGGCAAGGTCGGCAAGCAAGGCGGCGACATCGGTCTTTCCGAGCGCTGCCGGGAACGCGCGCACCAACATGGCATCGGTGCCGAACCTTTCGACCTCAAGGCCAAGGTCGGCAAGATCGCCGATCGCGCCCTCCAGCCGGTCGCAATCGACTTCGTCCAGTTCCACGACCTCGGCGACCAGCAATGCCTGGCTAGGCACCGCGCCACCCGCCTTGGCCGCGCGCAACCGTTCCAGCACCAATCGTTCATGGGCAGCGTGCTGGTCGACGATCACCAGCCCGTCCTGGGCCTCGGCAACGATATAGGTCGACGCGACCTGGCCGCGCGCAACCCCTAAGGGATGCTCAGTTACCGGGGCGCGCGCTTCTTCGGCGCGGCCAGCTGGCGCAAACAACAGCTCGCCAAAAGCAGTCAATTCCTCGCGCACTGAATGCGGCAGCGGCGCCGGAGATGGAGCGTCCCACAGCCGGCGTTCGGGCAGCGGTGCGGTCTCGCTCGTCATCCAGTTAACTGGCTGCGCGGCCTGCTCGCGGGCCGCGCTGCGGCCACTTTCGGTGTCGAGGGCGTTGCGCAGCCCACCGACGATCATTCCGCGCACGCCCTGGGGATCGCGGAACCGCACTTCGGTCTTGGCCGGGTGGACGTTGACATCCACCTCCGATGTCGGAAGCTCGACGAACAGGGCCGCGATCGGGTGACGGTCGCGGGCCAGAAGGTCGCGATAGGCGGCGCGCATCGCCCCTACGAGAAGCCGGTCCTTCACCGGGCGCCCGTTGACGAACAGATATTGCTGGTCGGCCATGCCGCGATTGAAGGTGGGCAGCGAGACCACCCCCCGCAGCCGCATCGTGCCGCGATGATATTCGATCCCGACCCCGTGGCGGTCGAGTTCATGGCTAAGCAGCGCGGCGACTCTTTGCGGCGCCTCCTGCGGGGGTAAGGACAGGATCCGGCGGCCATCATGATCGAGGGTGAAGGCGACATCGCTGCGCGCCATCGCGAGGCGCTTAACCGAGTCCAGGCATGCCGCATACTCGGAGCGCGGAGAGCGCAGGAACTTGCGCCGCGCTGGCACCTTGGCGAACAGTTGCTCGACCACAACACGGGTGCCGGGCGGAAGTGCTGCGGGTCCCTCCCCCGCCAATTCGCCGTGGTCGAGGATCACCTGCCAGCCCTCCTCGCCGCGCACCCGGCTTTCGAGGGTAAAGCGCGCTACGCTGGCGATGCTTGGAAGCGCTTCGCCGCGAAATCCGAAACTGACTACGTCCTCGATATGCTCGTCAGGAAGCTTGCTCGTTGCGTGCCGCTCAAGCGCGAGGTGCATTTCAGCCCGGGCCATGCCGCTGCCGTCGTCGGCGACCTCGACCAATTCGAGCCCGCCGGCCGAAAGACGTACCGCAATGCTGTGCGCGCCGGCATCGAGCGCGTTCTCGACCAGTTCCTTGAGCGCGGCGGCCGGGCGCTCGACCACCTCGCCTGCGGCGATGCGATCAATGAGCTTGGGGGGGAGCCTTCTTATTGACATCTTGAGGCTCATATCCCAATCCCACCACAACCGCGAAATCCCTTAAATTTCCTTGGAAATTCAGTGGGGATTAGCCGGATTTGAGATAACGGTAAATTTCCGCACCGCCGATCCGTTGGCGGGATGCGGCAATCAAGACGAGAAAGTGGGAATTGAATGTTCTGGACGCGCTGGTTCAAATGGATGGCCAACGACATGGCAATCGACCTCGGGACCGCCAATACCTTGGTCTACGTGCGCGGTCGGGGCATCGTTCTCAACGAGCCGTCGGTGGTTGCAATCGAGACCATCAATGGCGTCAAAAGGGTCAAGGCGGTCGGCGACGACGCCAAGCTGATGATGGGTAAGACCCCCGACCAGATCGAGGCGATCCGCCCGCTTCGCGATGGCGTCATTGCCGACATTGATGTTGCCGAGCAGATGATCAAGCACTTCATCCACAAGGTTCACGGCGGCAAGATGCGCGCGCTGCGCTTCCCCGAAATCGTGATTTGCGTGCCGTCGGGTTCGACCAGCGTCGAAAAGCGCGCGATCCGCGATGCCGCGTCGAATGCCGGTGCAAGCGCGGTCTATCTGATCGAAGAGCCCATGGCCGCGGCAATCGGTGCCGACATGCCGGTGACCGAACCGATTGGTTCGATGGTGGTCGATATCGGCGGGGGCACGACGGAAGTTGCCGTGCTGTCGCTGCGCGGCCTAGCCTACACCACCTCGGTTCGTGTCGGCGGCGACAAGATGGACGAAGCGATTTCGTCCTATGTCCGCCGCAATCACAACCTGCTGATCGGCGAAGCCACTGCTGAACGGATCAAGAAGGAAGTCGGCATTGCCAAGCCGCCGACCGATGGCGTCGGCAAGACCGTGCACATCAAGGGCCGCGATCTGGTCAATGGTGTGCCCAAGGAAATCAGCATCAATCAGGGCCAGATTGCCGAAGCGCTGTCAGAGCCGGTTGGAACGATTGTCGAGGGCGTCCGGATCGCCCTTGAAAACACCGCTCCCGAACTTGCCGCGGACATCTGCGACCAGGGCATCGTCCTTACCGGCGGCGGCGCGTTACTTCAGGCATTGGACGAGGTCCTGCGCGATGAGACCGGCCTTCCCGTTACCGTCGCCGACGATCCCTTGACCTGCGTCGCGCTTGGCACCGGTCGCGCGCTCGAGGAAGAGCAGTTCCGCGGCGTCCTCCAGACGGCTTGAGGATCTAGGTGGTTGGCAAGGCGCGTCCCGGTTGGTCGAGACGCGCGCAGTACAGCCTGTTCTTCGGCCTGATCGCGGTCATCCTGAGCGTTTTGGCCGGGCTGATACTGCTTGCCGTTTCGCTAGTCTCGCCAGCAAGTTTCGAGCGCATCAAGGGTAGTGCGCTCGACATCAGCGGTTCGATCGCTTCCAGCGCCCGCCAGGTAACCGAGACTGTCGCCGGCCTAGCTGGCGGCGCGACGAACTATTGGGATGCAGCCCACCAGAACGGGCGCCTGCGCAGCGACAACCGCAAGCTCCTCCAGCGGATGATTGAGGCCGAGGCGATCCGGCAGGAAAATCGCCAGCTCAAGGCCGCCCTGGGGCTACGCGAAAAGACCGTCGGCACGGTCGCCTCCGGGCGCATCGTGGGATCGAGTTTTACCAGCCCCCGGCGCTATGCGGTGATCACCGTTGGCTCGGGGGATGGCGTTGCAATTGGAATGCCGGTGCGGGCGCCGCAAGGCCTGGTCGGACGGATCCTCAACACCGGTACGTCGATTTCGCGGGTGTTGCTGATCAGCGACCGCGCAAGCATCGTTCCGGCACGGCTGGTGCGCGGTGGGCTTCCCGCGATCGTGCAAGGACGCGGTGATGGCACGCTGGACGTGCGTCCACTGGAGGTCGGGCGCAATCCGTTCAAGAAGGGTGACCTGTTGGTCACAGCGGGCACCGGCGGGCTGTATCCGCCGCTTATCCCGATCGCCAGGATCGTTCGGCTGGACGATGATGGCGCTTTGGCCATTCCGCTTGCCGATCCGGCGCGCATCAGCTTCGCGATCGTCCAGTCCCCCTATGAGCCGGCGGCGATGAAGGATGTCCTCAATCCCGATCCGGACGAGCAAGACTGATGCCGCGCTCTGCTTTGTCTCCGTCGCGCCGGCTGGGTAATGAAGGCCCGCCCGCTTATGCGCCTTACGTCCCTGCCCTGTCGGTTATTATCGCCTCACTGCTTATGGCGGCGCTTCCGATTGTCACCACCAAGGGCTGGGTTCCCGACATCCCCTACCTTATGCTGATTAGCTGGCGGCTGTTGCGCAACGATCCCTTTCCCGCGTGGTGGGCAGCGCCGATGGGCCTGATCAACGACGTGTTTACCGGCCTCCCGATCGGCTTTTCGGTCGCCTTGTGGAGTGCGACTATGCTTGCGCTAGACCTTGCCGACCGGCGTACCATGTGGCGCGATTACTGGACCGAATGGGTGATCGCAGCGGTGCTGATAACGCTCAGCCAGTTGTTCCTGTGGCGCGTTGCGGGCTGGTCTGGCGCAAGCGTCCCGGTCGTGCAAATGGCGCCGGCCACGCTGATCGCCCTTCTGTTGTTCCCCGTTACCTCCTATCTTGCCGCAAGGCTCGACCAGTGGAGGCTCATAGGGTGAGCGCGACCAAGGCGCGAATGAAAAGCGGCAAGCGCATTACGTCGGCGCACCAGAAGATCATCTTCTCGCGCCGCATGTTCCTGCTTGGCGGGGCGCAGGCTGCGGTCGCGGCGGTGCTGGTCGGACGTCTTGGCTGGCTTTCGATTGCCGAAAACCGCAAATACGAATTGCTGTCGGAAGAAAACCGGGTCCAGCTGATCCCGGTGCCGCCCCGGCGTGGCTGGATCATCGACCGCAAGGGCAAGCCGATCGCGATCAACCGGTCGAGCTTCCGGGTCGATATCATCCCCCAGCAAGTGATCGACCAGAAGGCGATCGTCGCTGAGCTGACCCAGCTGATGGAGCTTGCCGAGGACGAGACTGCACGGATCGCGACCGAACTGGAAAAGTCGCGCGGCTTTTCGCCCGTCTCGGTTCAGGACAATGTTTCCTATGACCATTATGCCCGGGTCGCGGTACGTCTTCCTGAACTGCCCGGGGTCACTGCCTCGCGCGGGTTCAGCCGATATTATCCCACCGGTCCGGCGGTCGGCCACCTGGTTGGCTATGTCGGCACTGCCAACGCCAAGGAATATGAGGAATCGGGCAAGAACCCGCTTCTTCTGGTTCCTGGGGTCAAAATCGGCAAGGCGGGGCTTGAAAAGGTGTTGGAGGACCAGCTTCGCGGAGAACCCGGCGGCCAGCGGGTCGAAGTTACCGCCCGCGGCAAGCTGGTGCGCGAACTGGAGTCCGAACCCGATCGGAGTGGCCAGACCGTCGCACTGACCATCGATGGCGGCCTGCAGGACTTTGCTGCGCGGCGGATGGGCGATCAATCGGGCGCGCTAGTTGCGATGGACGTACATAACGGCGACATGCTCGCCTTCGTGTCCATGCCCTCGTTCGACCCGAACAGTTTCAGCGAGGGTATCGGGCAGACCGAATGGAAGATGCTGTCCGACGACGACCATATCCCGCTTTTGAACAAGGTCGCGCAGGGACTTTACCCCTCGGGGTCAACGATCAAGCCCGGAATGGCGCTCGCGTTCCTTGAACAAGGGATCGACCCCAATCGCCGGGTCCACTGTCCCGGCGGACTAAGGATCGGCAACCGCTTTTTCCGCTGTGATGCGGTTCACGGCTCGGTCGACATGCACACCGCGGTGGAAAGAAGCTGCAACACCTATTTCTGGGCAACCGGCCTGATCACCGACCCGGAAATGACCACCGACATGGTCAAGTATCTTGGCTATGGCGAGGAATTCGACCTGCCGCTCACCACCCAGCGCTACGGCACCATGCCAAGCCCGACCTGGCTGATGAAAAAGTACGATCGCAAATGGCAGGGTTACGACAGCGCCAACACGTCGATCGGGCAGGGCTATGTCCTGATCAACCCGATGCAACTTGCAGTCATGCCGGCCCGGCTGGCCTCGGGCATGCTGGTCCAGCCCAAGCTCCTGCTTAACACCAAGCACAAGCCAGCTCCTGCGCTAAAGGCCGATCCCGCGCATCTCGACTTTGTCCGCAAGGCGATGTCGGCGGTGGTCAACGAGCGCGGAACGGCGGTGTATTCCAAGCTTCCGCTGGAAGGCATATTGATGGGGGGCAAGACCGGAACCGCGCAGGTCTTTCGCCTTGGCGAACGCGGCCACCAGTCGAACTGGGCGCTTCGCGACCATGCCTTGTTCATCGCCTTCGCACCGGTCGAGCAACCGCGCTATGCCATCGGTTGCATCATTGAGCACGGCGGTTTCGGCGCCTCGGCCGCAGCCCCCATCGTTCGCGACTGCATGACCTATCTGTTCGATCCCCAGCGGGCGATGGACGCGCTTGCGCCGGTCGAAAAGCAACTGGGCGGGACGCTTGCCGAACGCACCGCGCGGCAGGCCGCCTATTTCGCTGAAATCGCCCGCGCCAACGCGGCGTCCAGGACATGATCACCTCGGCGATTATCCCGCGCCCGCTGGCGCGCCTGCCCTGGCGACTGATTTTCATGGTCAGCGGGATCGCGCTGTTCGGGCTGGTCGTGCTCTATTCGGCGGCCGGCGGCTCGATGCAGCCCTGGGCAATGAAGCAGGGCGCGATCTTCCTGTTCTTCCTCGCGGTTGCAATCGGGATGAGCTGGCTGAAAGAATCAACCATCAAGGCGCTGGTGTTCCCGGCCTATGCGGTAATCGTCGTCATGCTGTTTGGGGTCGAGGCACTCGGCCTGGTCAAGAAGGGCGCGCAGCGCTGGCTCGATCTTGGTCCAATCCGCCTCCAGCCGTCCGAGTTCATGAAGCCCGCGATCGTCCTTACCCTCGCGCGTTTCTACGAGTTGATTCCCGCCGCAGAGACCCGCAAGTGGCGCGCGATCTGGCCAGCGATGCTCCTCCTCGGGGTGCCTGCTGTGCTGATCCTTCTCCAGCCCGATCTTGGGACCACCATCATGGTCGTTCTGTGCGGTGCAACGGTGATGTTCCTTGCTGGCCTGCCCGTGTGGTTGTTCATCGCGCCGGCAGTCACCGTCGCGCTTGCCGCTCCGTTTGCCTACCAGATGCTGCACGGGTACCAGCGCAAGCGGATCGACACGTTCCTCGATCCCGAAAGCGATCCGCTGGGTACCGGCTATCACATCGCGCAATCCAAGATCGCGATCGGTTCGGGGGGGATTTTCGGCAAAGGCTATCTCAACGGCAGCCAAAGCCATCTCGATTATTTGCCCGAAGGCCACACGGACTTCATCTTCGCCACCATGGTGGAAGAATGGGGAATGCTTGGCGGCGCCTTGCTGATCTTCGCCTTTTTCATGATCATCCGCTGGGGGATGAACGTCAGCCGCGGTGCCAAGAGCCGTTTTGCACAGCTCTCTGCCGCCGGGCTTAGCGCAGCGATATTCTTTTACATGGCGATCAACCTGGCGATGGTGATGGGGCTTGCCCCGGTGGTTGGCGTTCCACTGCCCCTGTTCAGCTTCGGCGGATCGGCGGTGATGACCGTGATGCTGTGCATTGGCCTGTTGATGTCGATTGAGCGCCAGCAACGCACCGGACGCCTGCCCCCCGCCTAGCGCGTTGGTTGCTCCAAAAATCGGGTTGCACGTCAGGAAAGTGCGTGCTAGCCGCCCGCTTCCCGGACGACGAGGCACCTGCACTGCAGGGAACCCCGGCCGGTCCTTTCGCTGTAATGCTTAAGGCGTGGACGCATAGCTCAGTTGGTAGAGCAGCTGACTCTTAATCAGCGGGTCCTAGGTTCGAGCCCTAGTGCGTCCACCATTTTTCAATGACTTAGCGTGTTCGAACGATAGCCCGCGTGTCGTTGGCCTTTCGTCGCGCGCCTAAGGTCTTCGGGTTCGCCTTTGCGAAAAAGTTCTTCATGGGCCGGAAACCTGGCTATGTGATGTACAAACGTGAAGGCAAAAAGATCATCTGTGGCTAAAAAACGAAGTGCAATCGCGACCGGCGGGAAACTGACGATTTTCCTCCCGCTCAAGGGTCGACACCTCCATACCCTGCGCTGGATGTGGCACGCCAATCGAACCAGGCTGCCTTATCATGTCATCATTGCCGACGGAGAGGTGGAGCCGCAAATCGCGCGGCTTTTGGAGGACCCGACCACCTTTCCCGATTTAAGCTATGAATATCACCGCCATCACGACCATTCGCTAAGCGCGTTTTATGCCAAGTGCGCGTCGGCGATCGAACGGGTGACGACACCCTATGTGATGATTTGCGACAATGACGATTTCGTACTGCCGACCGGGATCGAACAATGCCTCGAGTTTCTGGCCCAGCACCCTGACCATGTCGCGGCCACTGCCGGAATCCCCGGGTTCAGTGTCGCCGAGCGTTCCGACCGTTGGAACCTTGTCACCGGCCCTTTGTGCCGCTTGCACTATCGCTGTTTTGACGACGGGTCCTACGACATTCACAGCTTCGATCAGCCAAGCGCCGCAGCGCGGGTTCGCGACCAAATCGGCAAGTTCCGAAGCCTGTATTATTCGGTGTACCGAACGGCGGCGATGCAGACGATCCAGCGCGACGTGCGGGCGCTGGATCCGTCCGACCTAGTGGTCCACGAAAGGTTTTCCGCGCTGCGCGCACTGACGCTTGGCAAGGTTCACGGCGATACTTCGGCCATGCACTATCTGCGGCAGGGCAACAGTTCATCGGGGTTTACCAAGCAAAAGGACTGGGCCGATCACCTGATCGAAAGCCGCTTGCCGCAAGACGTCCGCGCAATGGCGGAGCGCATTTCTTCGGTCGCAAGCGAGGACCCCGAAGAAAGAACCAGGATCGATCGGGAAATCCGCGAAAGTTTTGCCGCGTACTTGCGCAACTTCTTTGCTGGAACGACCCTACATCTCCGCTTTCCCCGCCTGTTCAAGGTCAAACAGACGATCCTGGGCATTCGCAGTGCCCTGTCCATGCCAATTGAGTGGAGGGTCGCCCGGCAGCAGCGCGCCGTCTTCAAGCAGCTCGCCGAAGACAGAGCGACGCAAGCAGTCGTCGATGCACATCGGCGCGAGCTGCGCGCCATCGAAGAAACGCTGGAGGGAACGGGTCTGCATGCCTTCGTTGAAACGCATGCCCCGGCGCTGCTGCACGAACAGTCGGGGTCAGAACCGCTCGTTCAGGAACACGACGTCTAGTTCCAGCAGTTCGTTGCGCTTTGGATCGATCCCGTTCTCTTTGGCAAGCACGGTTCGAAATCCCCGTGTTGCCATCCAGCGGATGGTCTCGACCCAGATTTCCTGATCCTCGTAAAGCGGACGCAGCGGAAGTTCTGCCTGAACTGCGCGCACTTGGTCGAGCATCGTGCCCGCGCCGTCCAGCACTTCGCGCTCAAAACCTTGCGTGTCGATCTTCAAATAAGTGCGCGCAAGGTCCAGCGGATTGATCAGTAAAAACTCGTCGAGGCGTCTCACCTCTACCGTTTCCATTGCGGACGCGCGTGCGCCGGGGAAGTTTTCCCTGGAATATTCCGACAAGCCCTTGAACGAACTGAACACGGTCTTGTGCGAGACGGCGATGTCCAGCGATCCGTCGGTTGCGCCAAGCGCGAGGTGATGAGTGGTCCACTTGGGATCGCGCGCCGCGCGCGCTGCAAGGCGTTCATGGACGGCCGCGATCGGCTCGAAGGAGATGATCTGGCCGCGGAAGCCATCGCTGCGCAGTTCCAAGGCAAATTGCCCCTCGTTCGCTCCGACATCGAGCACGACTTGGATGCCGTGATGCCGCATCAGGTCGACGAACGATGGACGGTGACGGGAAACATCGAACCCGGCCCAGCGCACAGCGCGCTTTACGAAATCGGACAACATCGATCGTCTCCAGCCACAATGGTTCGAAAGATAGGGGGCTTTTTCGGTCCGTCGTCGCATGTTGTCATGGACCTGCCTTGTCAACCGCAGGCAACTTCCGTTGCCCCTGGTCGGCTTAGCGTCTAGCCCGAGGGTTAATGAGCGAAGGCAATCGTATCCTGGTCACCGGCGGCGCGGGCTTCATCGGCTCGGCACTGGTGCGGTCGCTAATCGCCAAGGGCGGATCGGACGTAATGGTCATCGACAAGTTGACCTATGCCGGCAATTTGTCATCGCTTGCGCCCGTAATCGACAATGATCGGCTGACCTTTCGCCAGCAGGACATCTGCGACCAGGGCGCGATGCACGCGGCGTTCGCCCAGTTTCGCCCCGACACCGTCGTTCATCTTGCAGCGGAAAGCCATGTCGACCGCTCGATCGACGGACCGGCGGCGTTCATCCAAACCAACCTGGTCGGGACCTTCAATATGCTCGAGGCGGCGCTCGGCTTCTGGCGCGGCCTTGGCGCTCAAGAAGCTGGTCGGTTCCGCTTCGTTCACGTCTCGACCGATGAGGTGTTCGGCGCTCTCGGCGCGACGGGCGCTTTTAGCGAACAGACCCCATATGCACCGACTTCACCCTATTCGGCGAGCAAGGCCGGATCAGACCATTTGGCGCGCGCCTGGCACCACACCTTCGGCCTGCCGACCATAGTCAGCAATTGCTCGAACAATTACGGGCCTTATCACTTTCCCGAAAAGCTGATTCCGCTGACCATCATCAACGCGCTCGAGGGTCGCACCGTGCCCGTCTATGGGCGCGGCGAGAATATTCGCGACTGGCTGTATGTTGACGATCATGCCGATGCGCTGATTCGGATTGCGGAAAAAGGAACCGTTGGCGAGACCTATTTGATCGGAGGCCGAAGCGAGCGACGCAACATCGATATCGTCACTGCCATCTGCGAGATCGTCGACCGCCTTTCCCCTTCCCCGAACGCCCCGCGCCGTCAACTCATTGACTATGTCGATGACCGCCCGGGCCATGATTTTCGTTATGCCATCGACTGTTCAAAGCTGGAGCAGGAACTGGGGTGGCGGGCCAGCGAAACCCTAGACAGCGGGCTTGAGAAAACCGTGCGCTGGTTCCTCGACAACCGCGACTGGTGGGAACCTATCCGGTCAGGAAAATATGCCGGCGACCGGTTGGGGACCAGTCGGTGATCCGCAAATGATGAAATCTTCGACCGTCGGCCGCCTCGAAGCGATCAAGGCAAGATTGGAGTGGATCCTAATTTTCATCCTTGATTGGTTCGGCCGATCCCATTTGTCGAAGGGTCGGAAACGGATGGCTATCTTGTCATTCGATTACGTGTCGAGCTTCATTACGGTGAAGGGGGTGTACGAGGGCGAGGAACTCGACTTCCTGTTCGAGTATCTCGCGATGGCGAGGCCGGATATTTTCAACGGCACTGCGCTCGATATCGGAGCGAATATCGGAAACCATGCGATGTATTTTTCCGAACGTTTCGAGCGGGTGGTTTGCTTTGAGCCCAACCCGTTGGTTTTCGACATCCTGTCTTTGAATGCAAAGCGGGCCGGCAACGTCCAAGCGGTCAATGTCGCGCTATCCGACAGGGTCGGCGAAGGCACGCTACGGTTCGATCCCGCCAACCTTGGCAGCGGAAGCCTGACCGACCCGGGCGACGCGACAGTTGCCAATGTGCCGATCGAGACACTCAATTCACGGGCAGAGGAATTCGAAGATGTCCGACTGATCAAACTGGATGTCCAAGGGGCCGAAATGAAGGTTCTCGAAGGGGGTCGCAGGCTGATCGAGGCGACTTTGCCAGTGATACTTTTCGAACAGACGGAAAGCGAGATCGAGGACGGAACCGCGCCCAGCATCGAACTGCTCAAGAAAATGGATTACCGCTTCATGGTAATCAACACCAAGCTTTTCCGGCCGATCCGAGTGACTGGAAAAGTGGCGCTGCTGACTGACTTAATTTTCGACGCGATCAAGCCGCCAGTCAAAACCCTTGAAGAAGCCACGCGGTTCGAAAATCAAACGTACGGTTTTATCGTTGCGGTACCCGCTGCATTTCCGGCACTCTGATTGACCATGGAACAACCGTACGCGGTCCGAACGCCTAGCGTGGTAACAAGCGCACCCGGCGAAGCAGCGTGATTGCCTGGGTTCGCAGCCACGGCACGGTCAGGATCGCAGAACCCGCGATAAAGGGCGGGGCAATGATCGCCGTCAGCCATAGCGGAATGCCCGCCCAACGTCCGGCAAGCTGCAACGCTACGGCAACGAGGGTCGCCGCCGCGAGCGGCACCAGCGTGTCCCCCACCAGCCAGCGCCCACGTGCGCCGGGCAAGCTGTGAGGAAGCGCAAAAGCGAACAGATAGACGCCGACCCCCGCTTGCAGGATCGCGACGGACATCGCCGCCCCGGGGGCGCCATAAATGGGGGTCACCAGCAAGATCGCCGGTACTACGAGTAGCAAAACCGTCAGTTCGCTGCGGACGATGAAGCGCAAATGCTTGTACGCGATTTGCAGTTGGATCGGCATTGCAATCAGTGCGGTCATCAGGTTGGCGAGGGCAAGGATCTGCAGCAGCAGCGCGGCCGAATTCTGCGATTTCGGGTTTTCGGGTCCACATTTCCAAAATCGTTCGCGCATAGACTATCAACCACACCGACGCGCTTCCAGCCACCGCGGCGACGATTTGCGCGCCCCGGTGAAAACTCTTCGCAGCTTCGTCCTCTGCGTGGGCCGCATGAAGCTGCGCCAGGCGCGGCGCCCATGCCATGGTGATCGGATAAACAAAGCTCAAGATTGCTGAAGCCATCAGTCCAGCCAGGGTGTAATAGCCGAATTCGGTCAGCGTCAGCAGCTTTGTAAGGGTCAGCTTTTCGGCCAGCACCAGTCCCGAACCTGCCAGTGCGGTGACGAACATCGCCGCTGCGAAATGCCGGAAATGCGCGATTGCGGAGAGGTCGAAATGACCGCCGCGCAACTCCTGCGGCAATTGCCGCTGCGCGACCACCCGGAACATGACGACACTGACCAGCGCCATTGCTAGCTGGGTGTAAAAATAGGCCTCGATCGTCGGTGATACGAAGGCGAGGATCGCGACGGTCGGGACGGCGCGAAGCGTGGCACTGGTCGCCGCCAGTGCGTTCATCCGAACCTGGTCCTGAAGTCCGTTCAGACAACCACGATAAATCCCCTCGATCAATCGCAGCGAGGCGACTTGGGCAGTGACCGCAATGGCCACCTGGACGGCATTAGGGCCGACGCTTGGCGAGGCTATCCACGCCCGGCTGATCGGTCCGCCGAACAACAGGAAAATCACCGTCACCAGGACGAACGCGGCTAGTGCAATATATTCCAGCGAGCGAAGGAAATCGCGCAACCGCTGAGGATTTTCGGGACGTCCGGTGTACCGGGCAATCTCGCGCGTCAGCGTCGGGGTCATTCCAAAGTCGAGCAAATTGAACGCCGCCTGGAGCACCGCGTACAGCCCGACAAGACCGAACCCGGCCACGCCGATATAGTGGATGTAAATCGGCACGAAGATGAGTTGCAGCAGGTTGGTATAAAGTTGCGCTGCGAAATTCGCGCTGGCGTTACGCCGTAGCATGGTTGTTGCTTTCGGCAGCTTTACCCGGTGCACGATCGCGCGTCATTTAGTCACCATCGCGTGGCCAGGAATGCCAAGGCCTTCCTCGTAAGTGCAGCGCCCTTGCGCAGCGCTGCGCGCAAGTCACCGCGCTTCGCGTGTCCGGCAATCTCCCGAAGTTGCGCCTTTCCTTCCCGGACTCTGGAAAATCCCGAGTCTCCGCCGCGCACCACCACTTTCGATGCGCCAAACAGGCTGGGCCAATCCACTTGCGCGCTTTCGACGCCTTCGTAGCGGAAATCAACGGCATTGCTGGCATCGCGATTGCGGACCACGCTTGCTTGGATTCTCGCACCGGGATCGCAGTGAAAAACGACCACCCCGCAATGAAACTCGACACTGGTCACGTTGCGATATTTGGCGGCTGCCACTGCATTGAGATCGCGCGGGAAACGATCACGATATTGTCCGGCGACCAGCGGCGCCAGCAACAGGTCGCTCAAGTCCTTTGCAAACTTTAGGAAGCTGTGCCGACCGTGGCGGGAAAAGTCGCGCATGAAGCTGGTGCCGGTATCTTCTACCACCACCAGGCATGGCTGGGTTGCGCCCGCAATCGCGGCCGTCGCGGTGACGATCTGCTGGAACGACTGATGCCCGCCGTCATCCAGCAGGACGTCGAACGGTCCGATCGTGGCCATCGCCTGGTCCCAGAACAGCGGATCCCCCTGATCGCCGATGATGATTTCAAAGCCGTGGTCGCGCCATTGCTCGGCTGCCGGGTTCATGTCGATACCGATAATCCGGGCGTCCGGACCTAGCCAGTCGCGCCACATGAACAATGAGCCGCCGTCGAAGAATCCCCGTTTCGACGAACGTGCACTTCGTCCCGCGCAGATGGGCGAACAGCCGCGCATAGACCGGGAAATAGCAGTCCAGTTTTACCGAGGGATAAGGCGCGTTTTGCCAACTTGTGCGAAGGTCGGCCAGGTCCGTTTCAAATGGTCGTTTCATTCCCTGTCCCGGCCGGCATCCGAATGGTTGGCCCGGCGTAGCAGCGCTACCGTCTCGCCGATACCGCGATGCAGGTCCCCGGCGAAGGTGAAACCCTTACCCATGAATCGGTCGCACGATACCTCGTACGACAATTGGTTCATGATCGGGCTATCGACAAAACCGATTTCCAGTTCGGGAACGAACCGCCGGATCGCCTCTACGATGTCGCGCACCGTCAGGTTTTGCGACAGGACATTGTAAATCCGCCCATCGAACAGTTTTTCGCGGATGATGAACGCAATCGCACTGCTGGCGTCGAGTAGGTCGAGATACGGCCGCTTCTGGTCATACGCCGTCGTCCACACGCTGATCGGATGGCCCATCACCGCCTGCCAGCAGAATTTGTTGACGGCGGTATGAAAGCGCATTCCCGGGGACGCGCCGTAAATCGTCCCGAAGCGGCAGACGACCGCGTTCAGACCTGACTCGCGGACATTGCGCTGGACCAGCGCTTCTTCCTTAAGCTTGGTCCGGGCATACGGGCTTTGCGGTTGCAGTTCGTCGGGCGAGCAGTCTTCGGCGACTACCGCGGCCTGGGTGCCGTAAACGCTGGTCGAGGAAAGCGAGATCATGGGTACGCCGGCCTGAACGCAGCCCGCGACCACCGCGCACGTTCCCTCGTAATTGTTGGCCTCGACCTCCTCTGCGCGCTCGACACTTCCGGCAGCGTCGGTGATCGCGGCAAGGTGGATAACCACGTCGGCGCCATCGAATTGGGGTTCCAACTCTGCCTTGGTGATGTCGGCTTCGACGAACCGATAACAGCCAGTGTCCGGCAGGTTGAACAGCGACGAAAACCGCTGGGTCATGAGGTTGTCGATCATTACGATCTGCGCGCCCGGAAACGCATTGGGCAGATCACGGATGAGGTACGAGCCGATATGGCCCAACGCACCGGTAACGACAATTTTCACGATCGCCTCAACCCAGCACGATGCGGCGAACGCCGTCGCAAACGAAGTCGATCTGATCCTCGGTAAGGTTCATTGCGCCGGGCAAATTGATGCCGCGACTGGAAATGTCGTAGGCAACCGGGTTGAGCGGTCGGTAGACTTCCTCCGCGCCTTGATAAGCGGGCAACATCGACAACGGATAGAAAAACGGCCGCGCGGGAACGTCGATCTGCGCCAGTTTTTCCAACGCGCTGGACTTGGTGAGGCCGGTGGCGGGATCAAAGACCATTGCAGTGATCCACACGCTGTTGAACACGCCGTCGGGTTCGGCATTGAAGGTCAGGCCGGGAACGTCGGCCAGCTTGTCCTTGTATGACTGCCAGATCCAGCGCTTCCGCTCTACCAGTTCATCCAGGCGCTGGAACTGGGCATAGCCCAGCGCCGCCTGGACGTTGAACGGCATGTACTTATACGTCACTTCCTCGTTGAAATATGGCTTGGTGCCGGGCCTGCGACCGTGGTCGCGAAGCGCAAAACAGCGTTCGTACAGCGCATCGTCATCGATCAGCAGCATCCCGCCTTCGCCGGTGGTCAGGGTCTTGGTGCGATGAAAACTGAACACCGAAGCTAGGCCAAACTTGCCGGCCGGCGTGCCGTGATAGCGGGAGCCAAGTGCCTCGGCCGAATCCTCGATCAGCGGGATGCCGTGACGATCGGCAATCGCCAGCAACGCGTCCATCAGTGGCATGTTTCCGAACAAATCGACAGCGATAATCGCCTTGGTGCGCGGTGTAATTGCCCGCTCCACCGCCTGGGGATCAAGGCACCAGTTGACGGGATCGATGTCGCAAAAGACCGGTGTTGCGCGAAGATAGGTGATGGGTGCAGCCGACGCGATCCAGGTGCAATCGGGAACGATCACCTCATCGCCCTCGCCGATTCCAAGGCCGGTCAGGAGCAAGTGAATTGCAGTGGTGCAGCTGGGGGTCATCAGCGCGTATTTGCGTCCGTGATACTCGGCGAACTTCTTCTGAAGTTCCTCGCAATACCAATAAGCATCCTCGTACCAGCCGTTGCGCATCGCGTCTTCGACCGTCTTGATTTCAAGCTCGGTAATCCAAGGACCCGCCATGTGGATCGGTTTCAAGTGGTTGGTCCTTTACTCTTGGAGATTGGTCTGCTGGGTGCACCCACCACCGTAACGCTAGACGGTACATTACGCACCACCACCGAGCCTGCACCGATGACGCAATCCTCGCCCAGAACCAGTCGGGGCAGGATCGTCGCGCCCGCGCCGACCCAGACATTTGTTCCGGTCGACACCGACCCGCATAACGTCGCGCCGGGCGCAACTTCCGATCCTGCGCCAAGCCGGGATTTATGGTCGACGCTGGCCTTGGTGTTGACGATGCACTGGCGGCCGATCACTGCCTCGGACAGGATGATCGCGCCAGCCATGATCTGAGCGCCCTCACCGATTGAGACATTATCGTCGATCCAGGCCGTGGGATGCGAGAATGATACCGGTGTCAGGCCAACTGCAGACAGCCGGTCGTGTAGCGAAAGCCGAATCCTGCCGTGCGGGTTGCCGATCGCGATGCAAAATCCGATCCGGTCCAGATTGGTGCGCCCGGCCAGCCACTGCTCGAACCCCGCCCATCCACAGAACAGATCGACGTCTGAAAATGGCGGCACCAGGTCGGGCGTGTCGTCGATGACAGCTGCAACTCGGGATCCATAATGTTCGATGATAGGACGTGCCACCTTGGCCTGCCCAGTCCCGCCCCACAACACGACTTGGGGAGGGAGTCGGTCCAGCACTTGCCCGCTCATGATCGTTGATCCGCGCGCCGAAACAACAGCGTACGCATGCGCGGAATCCGTCGGTCTTCGGGTAAGCCGGCCTGCTGATAGATTGGGCCGACTTCGCCGTTGCAGACAAGCTCGTACCCACCCAGATCCTCGATCACTTCGTCGATATTGAGGAACCAATAGCCCATCGCCTTGCCGGGCACGTTGACCTGGCGCGTGACGAACGAGGGCACGTCACCGATGGCACTTCGGTCAAGGAGAATGGCAAGGGGCGTAAGGCCGGCAAAAGCTCTTAGCACCTCACGCGGGTTTTCCGGATATTGAAGCGCGCTGTTCACGTACAGAATGTCGGGCGAAGAAGGTATCCGATCAAGGCTTTCTTCGAACCGGATATCTTCATTGCCACTGAACAGTTGTCGGCCCCGCGCAACGAGATCGGGAATCTCCACGACGATGTAACGGATCGGCATTGCCGGACCCAGCCATTGCCTTAGCTGCACATAACCGCCGCCAAGGCCGCCCCCGAAATCGACTACCGAAACGCCATCACTGTTGCTCGCCAACGAGGCTGCCACCATCGCAAGATTGTCATGCCAAAGAGCGACCGTTTGCTTGCGACGACGCTGTTCCAGCCAACGGGTTGCTTCCTTTTCAAGCTGGTCGAGATAGTCCTTAGTCGCATAGTCCGCGCGCTCGATCCCTGCCTCGCCGAAACTGGCATAAACGCCGCGCCAGACCTCTTCGCCTGTCCGGCCCGGTAATGCCGACCGGATACGTCGACCGATACTGCCGATCCAATGGGCTAATCGCCCAGGCTGGCGAGAAATATTGGACTGGGCCGTCATTTGATCGGCGGAAGCGCCGTCCAGTCGTAGCCAATGTCGGGATCGTCGTGCGCGATACGGCCTTCGTCGTCGGGGTCGTAGACGTGCGACATGACGTAGATAACATGCGCTGGCCCGACCGTGCAGCGATAGCCATGGGCGACACCGGGTGGAATTCTAACGCACCGCGCGGGATGATGATCGCCCATCGCGAATTCCATCGTGGTGCGATATGTCGCCGAATTCGGTCGCGTATCGTGAAGCGCGACTTTCATTACTCCACTGGCGATATACCACCAGTCTGTCTGGACCTTGTGGACGTGCCATGCCTTCGCGACCCCGGGATTGACCAGCGAATGGCTCATCTGGCCAAAACCATCCGCGAAAAACGGGTCGGTCGAGCGGATAACTTCGCGGAAAAAACCGCGCTCGTCGGGAAAGGTCGTCAATTCTTTCAGGACGACACCGTCGATCATCGGACCTTCGTAAGTCATGACTGAAACTCGACTTTCGGCACATAGACCAGCCACCGACCGCCTTCCTTCGTGAACTCGGTCTCCTTAGCCTTGATTTCGGCCGCGTGGTTCCAGGCAAACAGCAAGGCGACATCGGGTGATGCCTTGGCAAAGGCGTCGTGCGGCCGGATCGGGATGTGGGCACCGGGCGAAAACTTGCCCTGCTTGATCGGCGTCGTGTCGCAGATGAATTCGACCAGATCGGGCGTGATTCCGCAGTAATTGGTCACCGTCGTGCTCTTGGACGTCGCGCCATAGCCGACTACCCGTTTGCCTTGCGCCTTGAGCGAACGCAGCTGCGCCATCAGTTCATCGCGTGACCGTTCTACGTTGGACCGAAACAGGTCGTAGGTCTGCGCCTGGTCAAGTTTGAGAGCGCGTTCCCTGGCCCTCTGCACTTCCACCGCGGAATTGATCGGCCGCGCGCCCTGGTGCGCAATGACATAACGCATCGACCCGCCGTGGGTGGTTTGCGGTTGGACGTCGATGATCTCTAGGCCGTGGCGATGGAGGAGGTAATCGAGCGAAAGGACTGAAAAGTAAAAGGCGTGCTCGTCGTAGATCTGGTCGTAGGAGGTCTTTTCGAAGATATCTCCCAGATAGGGGTCTTCGAAAATCAGGACGCCCTTGGGTTTCAGAAGCAGCGCAATGCCGGCCATGACCGAATGGATGGTGGGAATGTGGCACATCACGTTCGCGGACAAGAACGCATCCGCCTGGCCGTGTTCGTCGACAATGCGGCGTGCAAGGTCTTCGTCGAAGAATTCGCCGATCGTGTTGATCCCTTGCTTGCGCGCCTCCGCCGCGACATTGGCCGAAGGCTCGATTCCAAGATGGCGAATGCCGCGATTGGCAAAATTACGGAGCAGGATGCCGTCGTTGCTGCCGATTTCCACCACCAGCGGGTCTTCACCCAGATACTGGTCGGCGACGTCCTTCGCGAACTGCTCGAAATGCCGTTGCATGCCCTTCGACAGCGACGAGAAGAAGGCGTAATTTTCGTGGAACATCTTGTCCGGCTCGACCAGCTCGGTCAGCTGGACCATCTTGCAGGTGTCGCAAAAAGCGACTGGCAATTCGTAAAACGGCTCGTCGGCGAATTCCGCTTCCGCAAGGAAGCCGTTGGCGATTGGCATCCGGCCAAAATTGATAAAAGGTTCGATCTGAGATTCGCAGATCAGGCAATTGGGCATACTAACAGATCTCCATTCAAACGCGTTCAGGCAAGCTGCGCATCGCGCACGGCCGCGATAACGGCGTTGACCCCTTCGCTGTCCATCTGCGGGCCGATGGGCAGGCTTAGTACCTCTTCCGCCAGTCGATTGGCGACAGGAAATGCGTCATTCGCCCAGCCGCCATCGGCATAGGCTCGCTGCATGTGCGGCGGAACCGGATAATGGATCAGGGTCTCAACCCCCAACTTGGCCAGATGAGCGGCCAGCCCTTTGCGGTCGTGCGCGCGGACGACGAACAAATGCCATGCCGGGTCCGCCCACTGGGGGACATAAGGAAGGGTGATCTTATCGCCCGGCAATTCGTCAAGGTAACGCGCAGCAATCGCGCGACGACGCTCGTTCCACGCGTCGAGATGCGCCAGCTTGACACGCAGTACCGCAGCCTGAATCGGGTCGAGACGACTGTTCATGCCCCTGACTTCGTTGATATATTTCACGCGCGAACCATAGTTGCGCATGACCTGAATTCGATCGGCGATTGTCGAGTCATTGGTAGTGACCGCCCCGGCATCGCCCAGCGCGCCAAGGTTCTTGCCAGGGTAAAAACTCCACGCGACTGCATCGCCGTGCGCGCCGATCCGTTTGCCCTTGTAGCTTGCACCCTGCGCCTGCGCTCCGTCTTCCAGCACTTTAAGGCCGTGCGCTGCCGCGAGGTCGAGGATCGGGTCCAAGTCGGCCGGCTGGCCATAAAGGTGCACCGGAAGGATGACCTTGGTGTGCGCGGTGATTGCATCGGCAATTCGGTCGGGGTCGATGTTATGAGTGCCGGGATCGGGCTCCACCGGCACCGGGCGGGCGCCGCATTCGCTGACCGCCAACCACGTCGCGATGTAGGTGTTCGATGGGACAATAACTTCGTCCCCCGGCCCGACGTCCATCGCCAATAGCGCCAGATGCAGCGCCTCCAGTCCATTACCGACGCCGACCGCGTGGTCGGCCCCGCAATATTCCGCGAATTCCTTCTCGAACGCCGCGACTTCGGGGCCAAGTATGTACCAACCGGAATCCACGACCCGCGCGATTGCCTGGTCGATTTCGGAATGCAACTCTGCGGTCGCCGCTTTAAGGTCGAGGAACGGGACTTTCATTTGCTCGTGCTCGCCGCGGCCAGCGCTCTAAACTCTGCAAGATCATGGATGTAATCGTCCGCGTCATAATCGTGCGAAGCGAGCACGACGAGCGCGCAATCGTTCGAAAAATCGCGCTGTACCCCCCAGGTCATCGGCGGCAGGTAAACCCCGACCGCCGGATCGTCGAGCCGGACCTGGCCGGTCGAAACACCATCCTGGACCTCGATCGTCACGCTGCCGCTTGCAGCGATCATCAGCTGGTGACAGGCGCGATGCGCGTGGCAGCCGCGAACCGAGTCATTCGGAACGCCGTGAACGATGAACATCCGCCGGCACGAAAACAGCCCCAGGCGTTCGGGCTCGACCACCGACAATCCACCCCTGCTATCGGCAAAATGCTGAAGTGCGACCAGCCTGATGACCGACCCGTGGGACGTCATTGCGCGTGCCTGTTTACCAACGTTTGAAGATATGCACCGTAACTGCTGTTCCGGGTTGCACTGGCGCGTGCGCTGAGGCGGGCAAGATCAATCCATCCATTATCGAACGCGATCTCTTCCAGGCACGCGACCTTTAGGCCCTGTCGCTTTTCGATCGTTTCGACGAATTGCGCAGCGCTCAAGAGGGTGTCGAAATTGCCCGTGTCGAGCCATGCGAACCCGCGCCCGAGTTGCTCGACGTGAAGGTCGCCGCGTTCAAGATACGCCTGGTTTACGCTCGTGATCTCCAACTCCCCGCGGGCGGAAGGCTCAACCGAACGAGCGATGTCGACGACGTCGCTGTCGTAGAAATACAAGCCGGGAACTGCAAACCGGCTTCGCGGGCTGGTGGGTTTTTCCTCAAGCGATATGGCGCGCTGGTCCGGGCCGAACTCGACCACTCCGAAATTTTCGGGATCGTTGACCGCATAACCGAATATCGTCGCTCCACTGTCCCGCTGCGATGCGCTGCGCAGCGTTGTCGTGAAGCCTTGTCCGTAAAAAATATTGTCACCCAGCACCAGGCAGACGTTGTCAGTGCCAATAAAATCCTCGCCAATCTGGAATGCCTGGGCAAGGCCATCGGGGCGTTCCTGGACTGCATAATCAAGGCGCAAACCAAAGGCGTCGCCATCGCCAAAGAGCGCCTTGAACGAAGCAATGTCGTGGGAAGTCGTGATGATCAGGATTTCGCGAATTCCGGCCAGCATCAGCACGGACAACGGATAATAGATCATCGGCTTGTCATAGACCGGCAACAATTGCTTGTTGACAACCGAAGTGACTGGATAAAGCCGCGTGCCGCTTCCACCGGCTAGAATGATACCCTTCCTCAAAGACAACCTTCTTTTCTGGCCAGGTCCGCCACATGAAGGGCTGAGCCGATGATGACAGGACAAGCGAATACACCACGACCTAAGGACGGTCGACCTTAAGGGTCAAGGTTTCGTAATTCGCACCTAAGTCCGCGCGAACCAAGCCAGAGGCGCGGGTTAAAGGACAGCCAGATGCTGGTTGTCGAAGGCGCGAGAATATTGACCGCGGATCGCGACCTTGCGCTCGATCGCATCGACGATCGGCACCGAAAAATCGACTCCGGCCATTTCCGAACAACTCTTGAGGTTGCCGGGAGAAAAGACGTTCACCTCCAGGATCTTGTCCCCGACGATGTCGATCCCGACCAGGAACATGCCATCGGCGACGAGCTTGGGCCGGATAAGTTCGGCAACCTTCAGCTCGGTCGCGCCAATCTCGACCGCCTCGGCGGTACCGCCGGCATGAATATTGGAGCGAATATCGTCCTTCGACTGGATCCGGCGAAGCGCGGCATATTTGCCATCGAGCTTTAAGCGGCTACCCGTTCATCAGAAAGAAGCGGATATCGCCCTTCTTGGCGGCATCGACATAGGCCTGGGCGATGATATAGCCGTCGCGGCCGATCGCCTCGATCATCTGGTTGAGGTTGGTCGCATTCTTGGCATCGACCTTGAACACGCCGGAACCGCCGGAGCCCTGCAGGGGCTTTAGGATGGCATTGCCATGTTCCTTTACGAACGCCTTGATGTCTGCGTCGTTCTTGCTGATCAGGGTTTCCGCCCGGGCTTCGACTGGGAAACTCTGGAAATACAGCTTGTTGATCGCGCGTCCCAGACTGTCCGGGTCGTTGAGGACGATTGTTCCGCGCTTTACCGCTTCGCGTCCGAACAGGATTCCGGCCTCGGCCGCCCACGGCTGGTCGGCATCGATCGACGGGTCGGATCGCAGCATCAGAACGTCGACGTCTTCCATGCCGATCGTCTCTCGCTTGGTCTTTTCCGACTTGAGCGTGTCGAAGAACTCCTTGCGATCCTTGTACTTTTTCTTCGGAACCTTCAGCGCGTGAACGCACAGGCTGTCGTCGGCGCGAAGCGCAAAGTCCTGGGGGGTTAAATAGATAACTTCGTGGCCGCGCGATGCCGCCTGCTGAGCGAGAACCGTGGTCGTGTAGCCGGCAAATTCCCGCTCGAGATCGTTTACGAAAAAGGCAATGCGCACTGTGTTAGGTGTCCTTATCGATTACAGACCGAGCAGGTCGCTCAGCTGTTGGGTATGTGGCAAACGCCCGATGCGGCGTTTAGCCCCCTCTTCTTCGAGGAATAGCGGAGTAAAGATCGGCGCCTTGACCAGTCCGCGCTGGAGAAGCTCCTCGATCGCCCCGACGTGACGCGGGGCAATCTTGCCCAGCCAGAACGGGGCCAGGCTATGGCCCTTCGCAACCATCGCAACGACATCGGCGAATCCTTGCAAATAGATCGCGTCCTTGGCCAGTCCACCTGAGCGAAAGACGCGGGCGGTAATGCCAAACGCCGCTTTGGGCGAAAAACCGTGGTCACAGTGGAGAGCCATGTAACAGTCGATGAAGCCGGCGCCCTGCTGCATCGCTTCGACCGCAACCACGCGTCCGGCCAAAAGCCGGATCCGCGCTCGGCTGAGGCCGCCGACGGCCCATTCGGCGAACACACCGAGCCCCTCCTGTATGCCTTCGTAACCGGCAAGGCCCGTGGCAAAGATTGAAAGCCCCTGCCCGGCGCCATTGAAATAGGTCAGGAGGTGCACGCCGATTTCATGCGCGAGAAGCGCGTCGAGCCGCGCCCGCGCCATCGACAAGTCGCTGCCGACCATCAAGCGATTGCGGGAAACGAGCAGGCCGGTGACGTCTTCCCGCACCTCGATCCGGGCGTTGAACCTGTCGTCGATTGAACGATAAGCAGCAACCACCCGCTCCGCGGCAGCGGCGAGATCGTAAGCCCCGATCCGCTTGCTTGACCGGCGTCCCGGAATATCGGCTGAAAGTATGCCCAGCGCCTGGGACAGTAATTCCGGCCCGACCGTTCCATAAAGCACCATCGAAGCCGGGCGGAATGCGGGGGTATTGCGGGTCGCAAGCATCGTCAGCTGGGCATCGACCTCCCGTCGCTTTTCGGTCAGCAAGGTCTCGAGCAGCGGATCCTCGAGTGCGTTCAGGTCGAGGGCGTAAAGCGCGGCCTTGACCTCGTCGGGATCGACATTGAGTGGCCGGTAATGAAAGTGCGGCTCCTTGTCCGCTCCGGCAGCGAGAAAATCTTCGCGCGCTCGGGCCGTATTGATTGGCGAAATCGCGAGCAGGAAATCGAAGCTGGAGGCGATCTTGCCAAGCTTCTTGTCGGCTTTCAGCGCTGCGGCAAGATAGGCCGAGCGACCAAGCGAGCGGTAATGCTGGGGCGGATTGTCTCGTGCGGCATCGAGAAACGCGCAGGCGGAACGGAGCAGCGCATCGCCGATCTGCATCACCAGCTGGTGGCGAATTTCGGGAAATACGTCGCCGCCCGCGCTTCTATGGATCTGCGGCACCTGAAGACTGATCCGCGAGACCCCTGCTATCTGATCCAGCATCGCGCTGAACTTGTCGGGAAGGATCGGCGCGAAATCATGCCGCTCTACCTTGGGATGACGAAGATCGACGCGCATTTGCTCAAGCGCGCTGCACAAGGCGGTGGCCGCGCGTTCCAGCGGCTCCGGCCCGCTAGCACCGACTTGGGCGACAAAATCGGGTAGTCGGTCGGATCCCTTGCGGTGGGGCATCAGCGGCCCGTCGACCAGGGTCACGACCATCAGGCGTTCTTCATGTTCGGCCAGCTTCTTCGCGACTTGCGCAATTGCCGCCAGCGCTGCTTCGTCGTCCTCCTCGCTCCACAGGCAATAGGACGGGCCATTGGCAGCAATTCGCCGCGCCAGGCTTTCATTGTCGGCCGGACCGCGGTGTAGGAACAGGAACGGCAGCCAACGGTCGAGGTGTAGTCGCCCGCTATTGCCAACCGCGATCCGCAGCGCTCCGGTCGGCCCGAACTCGAATGGATCGGGGACCAAGGCACGCTCTGCCTTGCCCGTCATTTGCGCTCCTTAAGCAGGCGCTCCGCGGTTGCGGCAGTAAAGTCGATGAAGGTGCGCATTGCTTCAAGCTCGGCCGGGTCCGGCTGCCCGCTCCACTCGTCCATGAAGAACTTCTTGAACTCGATCGCGATTGCGCAGGCGCGGCCCGGGTATCGCTGGTGAATGAAGCGCGTCTGTTCGCCCTTGCCCTGAAAAGCGATGTTTTCCCGGACATCGAGCTTTCGGCCATTGAAATCAAACTCGCGCATCGTGTCCATCAGTGGATCGAGCAAGAACGCCCACTGATCACGCGGCATGGAGAACGTGCCGATGTTGATATCGGGCGCCTGGGCTGGAGCAGTCGGTGCGCGATCTGGGCCGTCGCGGAAATGGTTGTAGCTGTGGACATCGAGGACGACGAACCGGTCATGACGCTTCGCAATTCCGTCCAGCAGGACGCGGAGCATTTCGTAATATTGCGCGTGCAGGAAAAGGCTGCGGTCGACCAGCGCCTTGCCTGGCTTGCCGTTCCATACCGCCAGTCCCCAGCTTTGGTCGCGGGTTTCATAAACTGCGTCTTCCGGACCCCGATTGAGATCGAATTCGAAACGAGAGCGGTGAACGATGACGTGGGTCGAGACGCCTGCCACTGCCTGTCCAGTGAACGGGTCCTCCTCGCGCAGTCGGTCAGCGGCAGGGAGAACCATCGCTTCCGCGACCTCCGGCCGAAGCTCGTGCCCGTCGTGGATAGCGGTTGCAACGACCGGCCCTGCCCCGTGCTGGACCGTCCACCAGCGTTCTGCGATTGTACTCATGCACTCATTAAGGCGCGACGAGCAGATTCGTTGCGTAATCGAGGCGCCCGAGGACTGCTGGACAATGCGTGGTGGCCACGAGCCGCAGCCTTTTTAATCGCATGGCCCACCTGTAAGAGATCGTCATGCAGTTGCTTTACGTCACGCCCTACCGGCCCGAAAATAGCATTGGCGGCCGGGAGCAACTGTCAGCAATCCACTTTGAAACGCTGCAGGGCATGCCCGGTGATACCGCTGAACGAATGTCCCTCGCCCCCGCTCCGGCGCAACAGGCGGCCAAGGGGCTGAGCCTGATGGGCTGGATCGACGGTGTTACGCGTGCATCATGCAATGCGGTAATCGCCCAGATCGACCACCTAAGGGCGGACGTCGTATGGCTTGACGGAACCAATCTGGGGCGGCTCGCACAGGCGATAAAATCGCGCCGGCCAAAGGTTAGAATCCTGTGCTTTGCGCATAATGTGGAGACCACCTTCTTTCGCGGTGCAGTGCGGCGCGGGCCGTCGCTGCGAAAGCTTGGGGTCTTGGTCGCCAACTGGATCGCGGAAAAGATGTCGATCCGGTACGCCGACACCCTGATCGCGTTGAACCAACGGGACAGCAAAGCCTTTCTAACCATATTTGGCCGAGCCGCAGATTGCATCCTGCCGATGATCGTTGCGGAAAGGCCGCGGGAAGCACGCGATGCGCCTCCCGCTCGAAAGGAACCTTATCTGCTCTTCGTCGGTGGCAGCTTCTACGCCAACCAGCAGGGCATCTTGTGGTATTCCAAAAACGTAGCGCCCTTCCTTCCGGTGCCAACACTTGTGGTCGGAAAAGGCATGAGTGCGATGAAAGACGCGATCGAACTTCCCGGAAAGCTGGAAGTGGTCGGCCAGGTCGACGATCTGGCGCCCTGGTACCGCGGCGCGATCGCGGTCGTCGCCCCGATTTTTGACGGATCGGGAATGAAAACCAAGGTCGCTGAAGCGCTGATGCATGGAAAGGCCGTAGTCGGAACGCCCGAGGCGTTCGTCGGCTATGATGTGCCAGCTTCCTGCCGGTCGTGCGAGGGAGCAGTCGAAATGTCAGCGGCGATCTCCGAAATGATTGCCGCCCCCCCTTTGCCCTATGATGACCAACTGCGATCGATCTACGAACAAAATTACTCGCGTTCGGCGCTGGTCAAGGGACTTACCAAAATCCTCCAGGTTGCGAGGTAGGATGGCGACCGGTACGAAATACCGCATTCTCGTGGTGACGCCGCGATACGTGCTTTCCGGGGTTGCCTTGGCCCAGACCCGCTTCGCCCGGTCGCTTGCGCTTCAAGGTCACGACGTCACGCTGATGATCGGTCATGTCGATCCCAAGCTTGAATTGCCCGAACAGGAGGGCGTCAAAAATATCGTCATTGGAAGCGAACGAACGCTGGGAATGGCCCAAGGCGTCTATCGCTACCTTCGCGACCAAAAGCCCGACATCGTGTTTTCCGCCGAAGACCATCTCAACGTGCTCGTCCTGATGATGGCAATACTGGCGCGATCGAATGCGAAGATCAGCGCCTCGTCGCGCGTGACGCCGTTCGACACCTATTCGAACCGGCCGCTGACCAAGCGCTGGGTGCTGAAGAAACTTGCACGCGCGACCGCCTGGCGGGCCGATGCCTTGACGTGCGTTTCCGAAGAAATGGTGGGCCAGTATCGGGCGGTCTTTCCACGCGGCAAGCATCAGCGGGTGTACAACATCGTCGACAGCGAATTTTCAGGAATCGCCTTGCCCAGCGGTGCGACGATGATTGGCTTTCCAAGTCGAAGGCCACGAAGATTGTCTGCGTTGGAAGTCTTGCCGAATGGAAACGCTTTCAGGACGCCGTCGCCGCAGCTGCGGAACTGAAGGCGCGCGGCCTGGCTGTTCGAATGATGATCATCGGCGAGGGTCCGGACCGCGCCAAGCTCCAGCAGCAGATTGAACTTCTCGGCCTTGAAGACAGTGTGCGGCTGGCGGGCCACAAGGCCAATCCCCTGCCCTATTTTGCAGTGGCCGACATCTCGTTACTGACCTCCCGCGTGGAAGGAATGCCCAACGTCCTTATCGAAGGCATGATGGCCGGCTGCACGCCTGTCGCGACCGACTGTCCAACCGGTCCGCGGGAAATTCTACAGGACGGCAAGTTCGGCTATCTTGCCAAGGTGGGCGACCCGGTCTCGATTGCCGCCGCGATCGAACAGGCGATCGCGCGGCCGATTTCAGCCGCAATGCTTGCGCAGGCAATCGCACCGTTTCGCGAAGACCGGGTTATCCGCCATCACTTTAAGGCGCTTGGGTTGGAAGAACTGCCAAAATCTTGATCCGCCTTCAGCGTTTTGCCGCGGGGGCGATGTCCCGATAAATCTGCTTCAGCTGGCCCGCCAGATGCGCGAATTCGAAATCCTTTACGCGCGCTTTCCCGCGCGTCGACAACTTGGCGCGTTGCTCGGGATGTTCGAGAAGAGTTTGAAGCTTCAACGCCAGATCACCGGGATCGTGCGTGTCAAAATAGATCGCGGAGTCTCCTGCAATCTCATGGAAGATTTCAAGTTCACTCAAGGCCATCGGCGTTCCACTCGCCATCGCCTCAAGGATCGGAATTCCAAACCCTTCGTAACTTGATGGAAATACGAACACGCTGGCTGACGAATAAAGCCGGATGACCTCCTGGTCGTCGAGATCGGATAGAAACTGACAGCTGTCCTGAAGTCCAAGCTGTTCGACCAAATTTCTGAGATTTGCCCCTTCGCCGCTGTCATTGCCGACGATCTTCACCTTGAAAGGCACCTCGCGCTCCTTGAGCAGCTTTGCAGCACGCACCAGCGTGTCGAAATTCTTGCGTCCTTCAAGGTGGCCTACTGCCAAGATCAGATTGCTATCGGCCCGGGCGGGACCAGCCTTTCCCCGATCGCTGGTGGTTGAGTTAAAACGGGCGGACTCGATGCCGTTATATACGCGGTAGAGATTGGCCTTGGGATGAAGCGATCGCGCATCCTTTAAAATCGTGTCCGACACGATAATCGCGGCATCGACCCGGTTCAGAAAATACTTCACTCCATATTTGTAGGCGGTTCGAAACAACGCCCCATATTCGTTCTTCAAATATCGCAGGTCATGGATCGTGAGCAACGTTGAACCGTGAGGGTTGAACACCGGCGGGAAATGATAATTCTCGATTATGTCCAGTCGGTCTTCCTTAAGCGTTCTCTTCCATGTTCGATTAGCGGACAGGTACTTCAGGGTGCGGTTGGAATTGTCGATCTTGACCGGCCGAACTGTGCAGTTCCCTTTCTCGGCGAAGCTGTTGGCGAACTCGCTTCCCTCCGGGACGTAGACGATAAACTCATGTTCGGGACTCGCCTCGATCAAGGCACCGTAGAGGCCGACGAATCGCTGCTTTGCGCCCGACGGGCGATCATCGATAACGGTCGCATTCAGGCCAATTTTCATCTTCGTAGGTTTGTGAAGCGCCCGGTGTTCCCGGTCAACGAAGATGCCGCCACATTCGTTTTACCCCGTGCGATCATAAACGTCTTCGTATCGCGTGATGTCGTCTTCGCCGAGGTAACTTCCAGTCTGGACCTCGATAATCACCAGCTTTTCCTTCGTCCGGTTGGCAAGCCGGTGCCTTACGCCAACAGGGATGAACACCGACTCATTTTCCTGGACGCTGCGTTCCGTTTCCCCAAGGGTAACGGTGGCGACCCCGCGAACGACGATCCAGTGTTCGGACCGGTGTCGATGGGACTGAAGGCTCAAGGTCCCGCCCGGGTTGATGACCAGCCTTTTGGCTTGGTATCCGGGACCCTTGTCGATGCTTTCGAACCAGCCCCACGGCCGAAAGTCGCGGCGCGCCTGTACCGCCTGGCTTGCGCCCTTTGCCGTCAGCAGGTCCACCCCAATTCGAACGTTTTGCGCCTTTGAAGAATCCGCGACCAGCACCGCGTCGGGCATGGCGATAACCAGGATGTTCTCAAGGTTCACGCCAACCACCTCGATCGCTTCGGACGTCGAGCGCAACATCGTGTCCTTGCACTCGACATAGGTGACGTTTTCGCCAACCGAATTGCCATGTTCGTCCGCTGCGCCCGCCGCCTTGATCGACGACCAGTCGCCAAGATCCGACCAGGCGTGGTGATAGGGCTTGAGATAGAGGTTCTGGGCTTTTTCCATGATCGCATAGTCGACGGAGATCGACTGCAGATCGCACCAGCCCGCCTTGCCCAAGCGCCTGAAGCCCAGATCGCTGGTCGCATCGGCAAGACTTTTGCGGACGTTACTGACGATGTCCGGAAAGAATTCCTCGAAGGCCGCGATGATTACATCGCTTCGAAACAGGAATATTCCTGCATTCCAGAAATTGCCCTCGCCCTGGAGGAGCGCAGTTGCCGTGGCGAGATCGGGTTTTTCGACAAACCGGGCAATCGGCAACAGCTTGGTCTCTTCACGGTCCGTCGGCGCTTTCGTCTGGATCCATCCATATCCGGTTTCAGGACGGGTCGGCGCGATTCCGAACAGGACAATCCGGCCACTTCCCGCGTCCTCAGCGCTATCGAGGACCGCCTGCCGAAAGCGTTCGCCATCGGGAATGAGATGGTCGGAAGGTGAAACAAGCATCAGTCCACCGGGATGCTGCTCTTCGATTGCAAGCGCCAAGGCGCAAATCGCAGGACCGGTATTCTTGGGTTCCGGCTCGAGCAGGATATTTTTCGCGTGCATCCCGATCTGAGCCAGCTGATCGGTCACCGTGAACCGGAAATTTTCCCCGGTCACGATCCACGGCGGGGCAAATCCTTCCCCGGTCAAGCGCTCTGCGGTTCGCTGAAACAAGCTCAGTCCGCCGAGCAAGTCGGTGAACTGCTTGGGATAGGATTGGCGTGACAAGGGCCAAAGCCGACTGCCCGCGCCCCCGCACAAGATGACGGGATGGATTTGGTGGTGGCGATACGAAGCCATTTACTACCTTGTTTTCGTGAAAATTATTGGGCTGGGAAAAAGGCCCTATTTTTCCTTCCAAGCTCTCTCACGTTCTTATTGTGAAGACCGTGAAATTGCTAGTTGCCCCAACCTTGGGCGCGTTGGACCAAGACTAGGTTCCCGGCGTTCTTGATTTTGCCTTGGATGGTCGAAGCGGGCCGCCTATGTCTCTATTCCATGTCAATAATGGTCACCGGCGCGGCCGGCTTCATCGGATCCCACGTTTCGCTTGCACTGCTTGGTCGCGGCGAACGTGTGCTCGGGATCGACAATATCAACGATTATTACGACCCGGCGATCAAGCATGCTCGGCTGGACCGGATCCGTGCGCTCCATGGTGACGCATTTGCATTCGAGAAGATGGATTTCGCGGATTCCGAAATCTTGAATGAAGTCGCCGAAAAATACGCGATCGACCGGATCGTGCACTTGGGCGCGCAGGCCGGGGTTCGCTACAGCCTGGTCAATCCCGGCGCCTATGTCCGGTCGAACCTGGTCGGCCATTGCAACCTGCTAGAGCTCGGCCGCCAGCGCGAAATCAAGCACCTGGTCTATGCCTCGTCCTCCTCAGTCTATGGCAGCAACAAGAGCCTGCCGTTCCGCGTCGAAGACCGGGTCGACCGGCCGCTGTCGCTATATGCAGCGACCAAGAAATCGGATGAATTGTTGTCCGAAAGCTATGCCAGCATGTTCCGGCTTCCGCAGACCGGCCTGCGCTTTTTTACCGTTTACGGGCCGTGGGGTCGCCCGGACATGGCGATGTTCATTTTCACCAAGGCGCTTTACGACGGCAAGCCGCTGCCGCTGTTCAATCGCGGGAAAATGCGGCGCGATTTCACTTACATCGACGACATCGTCGCCGGGATCATCGCCAGCTTCGACAACCCGCCCAAGGACGATGGTGAGGCCAAGGCGGGGGGAAGCACCGCGCCGCATGCCATCTACAATATCGGAAACAGCCGCAGCGAGGACCTGAGCCGCGTGATCGCGCTGCTTGAAGAAGAGACCGGCCGGAAGGCGGAATTCGAGCTTCTGCCGATGCAGCGGGGCGACGTCAGCGATACCTACGCCGACATCAGCGCGATCCAGCGCGACCACGGCTTTGAGCCCAAAACGCGGATCGACGAGGGCGTTCCCCGCTTCGTCGACTGGTACCGCAATTATTTCGGGGTCAATGCATGAGCCTTCCGCCGATTCTTGCCAACCTCAGGCTTCCGGTGGTTGGCGCACCGCTGTTCATCATCTCGCACCCGCCGCTGGTCATCGCGCAGTGCAAGGCGGGGATCGTCGGCTCTTTTCCCGCATTGAATGCGCGCCCGGCAAGCCAACTCGACGAATGGCTGCATGAGATTACCGAAACGCTCGCCAAGCACGATCGGGAAAACCCCGACCGGCCAGCGGCGCCCTTTGCGGTGAACCAGATCGTCCATCCGACCAATGTCCGCTGGGAGGAAGACCTTGTCACGTGCGAGAAATACAAGGTGCCGATCGTCATAACTTCGCTCGGCGCGCGCGAGGAGCTGAACGAGGCGGTTCATCGCTGGGGCGGGATTACGCTTCATGACATCATCAACAACCGTTTTGCCCGCAAGGCGCTGGATAAAGGTGCTGACGGCCTGATCGCGGTTGCAACGGGCGCAGGTGGCCACGCCGGCAAGCTCTCACCGTTCGCGCTGATCCAGGAAATCCGCGAATATTTCGATGGCCCCTTGCTCCTGTCGGGAGCAATCGCGCGCGGCCAGTCTGTTCTTGCCGCCCAGGCAATGGGTGCCGACCTGTCCTATATCGGTTCACCGTTCATCGCGACCGATGAAGCACGGGCGATGGACGAATATAAAGCGGAAATCGTCAAGTCGGGCGCTGAGGACATCGTTGCTTCCTCGTTGTTTACCGGCATCCACGGCAATTATCTCAAGGGTTCAATCGTCCGCGCTGGACTGGATCCTGCCGCCCTACCTGAGGCCGACCCCAGCAAAATGGACTTTGGTGGTGCCAAGGCGTGGAAGGATATCTGGGGGTCGGGCCAAGGCATCGGTGCAGTCAAGGACATCGTTTCAACCGCTACCATGGTCGACCGTCTTGAGCGTGAATATATCGAGGCTAAGGCCGCGCTGTGCGGTTAGCCAGAGACTAACCGCGCAAGCCTCGCTCCAGCCGCCCCATCAATGCCCGGGCCGGACTTTCGACGACCTCCACTTCGATCCCGCCCTCATCGAGTCGCTTGACCCGCTCGTAAAGTTCGGCGCTCGCGCTGATCAATTGCTTGGCGGTCGCCGGCAATTGCTCGACGACCTTGGGATCGCTGTCCTGGGCATTGCCCAGCCGACGGTCCGGGCGCCGGCCATCAACCGACGATATCTCGCCGCTCTCGATCGCTTTCTGGGTCAACAGCCAAGCCACGATATGCATGATCCGAGTTGTCACCTTGAGCGACTCGCAAGCGAAGCCGACGCGCGCGAAGGGTTCCAGCGTTGAACGCTCGTCGCGCCCGCTCTCGTCGAAGTAATGGCGCGCCTCATCGGCGAGCAGCATCGCCTCTGTGTAAAGGGAATCGATTAGCCGGGCGGTGATCCTGGCGTTCGAAGCGATTGGTGCCTCGTCCATGGATCCAAAGATGTCACTGTTCATGGGACTTGGAAACGCCCGATTGCGCCCCGGGGCTCCGAAAATCGCAACAATGTCCCGGATCGGGACGAATGTCGGCAATTACGCGCTGATGTCGGGCGTGGTGATGTCGGCGATCGCCTTGATCCGATCCTTCAGATGAAGCTTGCGCTTTTTCAGGCGGGCAATCTCAAGCTGGTCGGCCTGGCCCGACTCGACCAGCCTTGCGATCTGGTCGTCGAGCCTACGATGTTCAGTCCGCAGCGACTCCAGTTCCTCGGACAGCGGAAGATCGTCGTTAATCGCCACCAGCGGCCTTTAGGCGCAATCCCGCAGACCCTCAAAGCGACATTTTGCAGCGACCAGTCGATAGCCCGGAACGGCAGGCCGCCGCCGAAGGCGAGACAAAGCGGAATTTTCGTGTTTTATTGCTTTGCGGTGACACCTCAATTTCGGAAAGGACGCGCACCAATGGAAAAATCTGTCGTC
The DNA here is from genome assembly GCA_963703115.1 of uncultured Alphaproteobacteria bacterium. Lineage (GTDB taxonomy): Bacteria > Pseudomonadota > Alphaproteobacteria > Sphingomonadales > Sphingomonadaceae > Sphingomicrobium. Next base: position 911,764 of record OY969788.1, on the reverse strand, counting down.
GATGCACTGGAATCAAAGCACGCTGCTCTTCATGCCTTGATTGAGGAAGAAGAGCACCGACCACACCCCGACGACGACCTTCTTCACCGGCTGAAAAAGGAAAAATTGAGGCTCAAGGACGAAATTACCGGGCACATGACCCACTAGCCCGTCACATGAAAAAGGCCCGGCGCGGAAATTAACCGCCCGGGCCTTTTCCTGATCGGTTTTCGAAGCGCTTAATCGTCGCGCGAAACGCGCTCGACGCGCTCATGCTTTTCTTGGGCTTCGAGCGTCATCGTGGCCACTGGCCGCGCTTCAAGCCGAGCGAGGCTGATCGGCTCACCGCTAACCTCGCAATAGCCATATTCACCGTCGTATAGACGACGGATCGCGCAATCGATCTTGGAGATCAGTTTGCGCTGGCGGTCGCGGGTACGAAGCTCGATCCCCCAGTCGGTCTCACTCGACGCGCGGTCGGCGAGATCCGGTTCACGAAGCGAGTCGACCTGGAGCTGCGCCATCGTTGCGCGCGACTCCTCGATGATCGATTCCTTCCAGTCCTTGAGCTTGCGAAGGAAATATGCGCGCTGCTTCGTGCACATGAATTCTTCCGTTTCCGACGGCTTGTAGTCGTCGGACAGCACGACACGATCGAACGGTTCGCGGTCCTTGCCATAAATGTCTTTGAGTGCGGTCGCCATAATGCCCTCCCCGAACAAGCGTCGCGCGCTAATGCGCAACGCGTTACGCGAGCCTTCGACATTCACCGGCCTCCCGGTATGCCGGAGGCAAAATTGGCTTACATTCCCGCTGGTTAGCAAGAAACAAGCCATCCCCATCCGCGCCTATACCTACGCGCAGCTCCCTTAACAAGGACTGACAAGAAAACCTGTGCATTTAATTGTCACCTGTTGCGCCGGGAACTCGCACCATCATGGCTCCTCTTTGCGCTTCGGGCTAAATCGTCGGATTCCACTCTCGGCGCCACGCCTGAAACATCAGCACCGCCCATATGGCATTGGCCGCGTCTTCGCTGCCCCTGGCGTGTGCAAGCCATCGATTTCGGATCGCTTTGACATTAAGGACCCCGGCTTCGGCGAGCGCCGTGGGCGAAAGAAGGTCCTCTGCCCAGTCCCTTAAGGGACCCTGCAACCACTGGGAAACCGGGACCGCGAAGCCGGCCTTGGGGCGGTCGAGCAATTCCTGTGGCACGTGGCGGGAGAGCAAATCGCGCAAGATCACCTTCCCCTTCCCGCCACGGATTTTCATATGTCCTGGAATGCGCGCCGCGACCGCCGCCACCCGGTGGTCCAGGAATGGCACCCGCGTTTCCAGCCCAACTGCCATCGACGCCCGGTCGACCTTGGCAAGGATGTCGTCGGGTAAGTAGGTCAGTGCATCGTAAGCGGCGAGTTTCTCTGCTTCCCCGGTTGCCGCTCCAAAGTCCAGGTCGGGCTCGTGCCGCGAGTCGGCATCATCGACGATGTCACCGCGCAAGGCCCAGTTATCAAGCAGCCCTTCCAGGACGGCGGGCAGCGATTTCGCCCCGGCAGCAAGCGCCAGTCCCTTGCGCATCTTCGCTGCGGCCTGGCGCGGGTCGCTTGCACCGATCGACCGCGCAGCAAGTTCGACCAGGCGTCCAGGGACTCGGGCCGCCAGTGCCCCGCCGGGCCTGCGCAGTACCGACGGAAGCCGGCTCAGGCGCCGTCGCCATCGCGGAACCAGAAGGTGGCGATTATAGCCAGCGAACATCTCGTCCCCGCCATCGCCGGTCAGTGCAACGGTGACCTGCTGGCGCGCGAACCGGCTGACGATGAAGGTCGGGATCTGCGAGGAATCCGCGAACGGTTCATCGTACATATCCGGCAGCAGGGGAATGACCTCGCGCGCTTGTGCATCGGTAACGTAAAGCTCGTCATGGACGGTCCCAAGGTGCGCTGCGACACGCTTGGCATGGACCGCCTCGTTGTAGCGGTCTTCGTTGAATCCGATCGAAAAGGTGCGCACCGGATGCGCAGTCTGGCGCTGGTACAGCGCGGTAATCGTCGAACTGTCGATCCCGCCCGACAGGAAGGCCCCCACCGGGACATCGGCAACCGCCTGGTCGCCGACCGCCCGTTCCAGCACATCTTCAAGGGCGTCGAGCGCTTCGCCATGATCGCTAAAGCTGTCGGCGGCACCCTTTGAGACGGTCGCGCGATAATCGTAATATGCGTCGAGAGACCAATGCTTGCCCGCTTCGCCCACAGCTGGAGCCTCGGCCATTTGCCCGACCCCCGGCGCCAGGGTCAGGATCGTGCCAGGTTGCAGCTTGAATGCGTGACGATAGATGCTCGCTGGCGCAGGCACATAGTTGTGCCGCAAATATGCATCCAGCGCGTCGCGGTTAAGCAGGCGCTCAAAGCGGGGATGGGCAACCAGCGATTTCAGTTCCGAGGCGAAAACAAGGTCCCTGCCTGCCCAGCCGTAATAAAGCGGCTTTTCCCCAAAGCGGTCGCGCACCAGGCACAATTTTCGTTCCTTGTTATCCCACAAGGCGAAGGCGAACATGCCCACTGCGGCTGACAGTGCCCGTTCAATTCCCCAACGCTCCAACGCCTCAAGGAACACTTCGACATCGCTATGGCCGCGCCAACCGGTCTTAGGCGCTTCCCCGCCTGACTCTAGGACGTCGCGAAGGTCCTGGTAATTGTAGATTTCACCGTTGAAGCTGATCGTGAATCGCCCGCTCGCCGAGTGCATCGGCTCAAAGCCTGCGGGTGACAGGTCGATCACTGCAAGACGGCGGTGGCCCAGCGCAATCCCGGCCGCGTGATCGCTCCATAATCCCTGGTCGTCGGGCCCGCGATGGTTGATCCGCGCGGTCATCGCCGCAATGAGCGAGGGGTCGCGCGCGCCCTTCCCCCAATATTCCCGCTATTCCGCACATCAGCCTGTCGCCTGGCCGGTAACATCCATGCGACCGCGACCTCGTGACCACACAGTCGGGGCGGCCGCGATCATGTGAAGACGATCATTCGGTACGGAAGCCACGCCCGGGCATGAACTGCAAACAGCAGCCATACTGTCAGCACCAGGGCCGAATAGACGACCACTCCCGCCACACCGCCCTGACGCCCGCCTCGCACATAGGGAACCTGTGCGAAGACCGCGATCTGCAAGGGCACGAGATAGAGCGAAAGCCGATCGATCGCGGTCGAGGACGGGGTCACTAGCAAGGCGACCAACATGATCAGCGAAACGATCGAAAAATTGCGCCACAACTGGCGCTCGATGACGCTAAATCGCATGTCTTTGTTCATCAGGAAGAAGATAATCGCTGCCAAGCCGTCGATCGCCACCCGGATTGCTGCGCCTTGCGACTGGTAGCGGGCATCGAGGTAGTTGGTCTTGTACTTGTCGAGCGAGTCCTGGAGGAAAAACTGGAACAGCACGACGATCAGGACGGCTGAAACCAGCCCTTTAAGGAGGCGGTTCTTCTCACCTGTCATCAGCACGAATGCCGCGACCACGACGACCGATTTGTGGAACAACGCCCCCAAGGCCAGGATGAAAAAGAACCGGATGATCGACTGGCGCTTGATCATGTCGGCAATCGCCCACATTGCGAAACCGATCGCGGCGCTTTGCCGGGTGTATCCCATCGCCACCACCACGGTGAGATACGGGATCGCAATGGTCGCTGCCAGCATGGGGTTGGGCTGGATGCGGCATAATCTTGCAAGCCCGAACCCGAAGATCGCTGCGCAAACCAGGTTGGGAAGCCAGATGCCGGTCCGCCATTGATAGCCGAGCCAGTTGAAGAACATGTAGCCCGCTTCACCTCTACCGACCGCCGATTCGAAACTTAATCGTCCGAACGTCTGGTAGATGCGCAGGTAATTTCCCCAGTCCGCGCCAACGCGATAGCGCAGGCCCACCATCACCACGATCAGCAAAATCCCGAACAAGAAGATCGGCTGGAAACCGCGGCGCGGTTCACTCGACGCCTGGGGGGTCGCGAGCGCCCCTAAGCCGAAGTAAGTCAAAAGGAGGAAATAGGGGAACAAACTCGACTTCCTCCGGCTCCTGGAAATAGCAGGTCGCGCATTGCTGCAATCCCGGCCTGCCAACGCGTGCATGCTGGACGCATCTGACCGCTACCTTGGCCTCGCGGCGTGATAGTGAACAGTCCCCAAGGACAAAATTTTTCCAAGCCTCGGCTTCGCACCTGCGTAGTCCGTCCGCTTCGGCGGTGGTCGGAGGGCTGACCGTCAAGAAGGATGTCCGGTGATCCAGCGAAGTGGTCCACAAATTGACGGGTGGTCAATCCGGCCCCAGTAATCAATGGCAATGGCCAATTTGAGCGATTCAATCGATCGGTTCTTTTCAAGAACGTTGGGCAATTGCTGTACCGCCTGGCCGGATCATTGGAATCACGCATCGACTTGGGCGGCCGTTGTTGATCGCGCGCTCTATCATGGCATCGCTGGCCTGCTGATCGAAGGCCGGCCGATTGGATGGCCCAAGGAAGTGTTCGAACGCTTGCACCAGCAGGCAATCGCGCAGGAAATGTGGGAAGTCCGTCATAGACAAATGCTCACACGGCTTCTTGCCGAACTTCGTCAAAATGGGATCAAATCCCTTATCCTGAAAGGCACCGCTTTAGCCTACGATCTTTACGCGAAACCCGCCACTCGCGCACGTGGAGACACCGACCTTTTGGTAAAGCGGGAGGAGTTGGAACAGACCCGGCTTGCGCTCGCCAAATGCGGCTTTTGCTTGGCCCCGCCGTGCGCTGGAAGATCCGACGATCTTGAACTCCAGGAAATCTGGAACTTCGCTTCAGGGGATGGGACTAACCATGTCATCGATCTCCACTGGCAAGCGATGAATTCGATGGCGCTTCGCCAAACGCTTGTTTTCGCTGATTGCGCCGCGAACAAGCGAGTCCTGCCGCTCCTCGACGACAATGCCTTCACGATGGATCGCGCGACAATGCTGATCCATGCGTCCATGCATCGCGCCACCCATATCACCAGTCCATACATGGTCGACGGTGTGACTTATTATGGCGGCGACCGGCTGATCTGGGCCTATGATATTCACCTCCTTGCCGGTGCACTTTCGCAAGCAGAGTGGAGCGCGTTTTGCGAGACCGCCATTCGAATGGAACTGGCGCCGGTTTGCCTCGATGGTTTGAAGTTCGCGATGAGCCACTTCGATACTGTTGTATCGTCAGGCGTGATGGAGCGCCTAGGCCAGGCACCCGCTTCTGCGTCCGGTCCCTCTATCTATCTGCTTGAACTGGGCCAGGCAGGTCGGGCGCTACAGGATCTGAAAGCTGTGAAAGGGCTTCGCAACAAAGTCAGATTTCTGGCTCAACGGACACTTCCTCCTGCGAATTTCCTGCGCGGAAAATATCCGAGCATGCAAAATTTTCCATTAGCGGCGCTATATGTCAGGCGTATTATCGACCTGCTTCGCAGTCGCCCTGATCGGGTGAAGAATTGAATTCGAATTGGCTCCTGCATCGGAAAACAAGCAGTGAGGGCGACTCGAAATCTGTTTAAGTGAACGAAAATGGACGGATCAAAGTGCTGACAGCCGCTAGGAAACAGGGCTCAAACCCGATTGCGCGGGAAAAGCGCTGGTATGATTCGATCTGGCTGACAAAATATATCGAGGCGAAAGAAATCATTGCGCGTGTTGCACCCGCTCGCCTGCAGGAGTTTGAACGCAGCTTCGATCCCTTGCGCATAGCACCGGACTTCACCCAGCGGTTTGTGTCCGACTTCCTGAGCGAATTGCAGCTGGACGAAATCCGGGACACGATCAGGAAGATCCCCCGCGAATCCCTCAATCTGACCGAAGCTGAAGAGTTCGGCCGCTTTATTGTTCATCGCTGGCCGCCCTTCACCGAACTGCAATCCCGACTAGTTGAAGCAGTGTCCGAACTCGCCGGCGAGTTGGTTGAGCCGAGCTACAATTTCTTGAGCCTGTATACTGGCCGCGGCGTATGTCGGCCCCATCTTGATGCTCCTTCGGCAAAATGGACGCTCGACATTTGCATCGACCAAAGTGACCCGTGGCCAATCAGCTTCAGCCGCCCTGTACCATGGCCCGAAACAAGGTCCGAACTGGAGAGCGTCGACTTTAACGCCGTGCCATCGGACCCGAAAATGCGCTTTACGCAGGAGGTCTTGCAGCCGGGAGACGCGGTTTTATTTTCCGGTACCAATCAGTGGCATTTCCGTGAACCGCTGCCTCGCAACCCTGGTCGGCAATTTTGTGACCTGCTGTTCCTTCATTACATCCCGGTGGGGACTTCCGACCTATGCCAGCCGAAAACATGGGCCGAGCTATTCGGTATTCCTGAATTGAGCGAGCTAAGTGACGTCAGCCAGATACTCTGATTTGACGATCAGATGATGTTATTTTGCCGTGATGCGAAACAGTCTATTCTTCCTTGATGACGACAAGCTTTTGTTCGACGAGTTCAGTCGCAAGGTTCAGTACATCGCCCTCTAACTGCTGACGCGAGACATCAAATTCATTCGCTAAGGTGTCGCAAACTTGCGACATGCTTAAGTTTTCGTCATTTTCGACGATGGTCCAAATTCGCGCACCGACCGAGTTGAGACCGAAATAGGTGCCACTCGCGAGATTCAGAAGGACAGTTTCGCCTCCCACGTCACGAGCGACGACTTCGTCCGAGGCGACCATCTTGTCGGTTAAATTCATAAGACACCTTCCGATGACGCGTGGTTAAGAACCGTGGGGATCAACTCGGGGAACACCCCATAATCCCGCGGATATTCGAGAGTGAAGCATAGAATTGCTTCCGACAGCTTTGCCAAACGTTCGAAATGGGCTTTCAACCGTTGGCGATCGTCCACATCAAGGATGAAGGAGTGCTTTAGCAACGCCAATAGCGCCAGGTCGGGCTTCATGCGTTCGACCGAAACCTTCTCCACCTCCCTACTGCCTAGAAGATATAGCGCAGCCAGCGGCAACGGCGTCTCCTGAAATGGAAGTGATGGCCCGGCATCGATCAGTGTTTTGTTGTCTTCTCCCTCCTCCGCGGTGGGAGGCTTCCGGCCAAGCACCGCTTGATTGCTGTCAGACCAAAGACGCAGGTAGGGACGATAAGGTTCAACGTTATATGCGGATCCCGCTTCCTTCAAAAACAGGCCATCGTCGGTCATGAACGGATGGCCTGCCTTCGCAAAATAGGCTGCAATCGTTGACTTGCCGCTGCCCGATTGCCCGATGAAACCCAGGGCGCCAGTGCTTCCAGCAACAGCGCTTCCATGGAGCACCAATTCGCCCTGATGATTGAGAAGTAGGGGGATCACCTGGTTGTGAAACAGATCGATCGTCGTTTGACCCGAAACGTCAGGCGCCGGCGTGCAGGTGACGACCCCCCTACCGACAGATAATTCAAAATCTGCCTTATCCTGGAACCGCACCAAAAAGCTTTGGTCCGTACGGTAAAATAGCGCGACGTCCTGGCCTTCGACGCTCAGCCAGCGGTCATATGGACTGTCTTCGATCTCACCTTGCGGCTTTGCGGCCAATTGCTCCAGATGAAAGATCATCGAGCGTTCCGGGCCAATTCTTTTCCCACAAATCGGCGGATTTCTTCGGACGACGGGAGTAAATCGGGATGATCGGACAAAACGGCATCCTCAATTTGCCGCGCACTGCGATTGCCGTCGACATAGTCGCAAATAATGCTGCGCGCATGGCCTTCGGCACTAAGTTGCAATGGCCGATCAGACTTCGGAGACAGATCGGATTCAGCCAGAATGCGACTTCGCCAAGTAGATTGTTTCTGCTTTACGCCCGTCCGGGGGTCTCGCACGCTCCAAGCGAACAGGTGCGCATCATGGCGAACAACGATTGAAACTTCTACACTGTCACCCGCGCCAACAGTGATCGGCGTATCGAAAGGCAGAAAGATTTGTGGCCTGTCGATTTGATCGTGCGCAAGCGGTGAATTCGTCATCCAATTGTCCGGCGACAGCTCGCACTCGAACCACCCACCGAGCCCATCCAGTACAGCGTCTTGAGTGGCAGTCAGGGACACTTGGCATGAAAATGTGTCTGGGCTGTCCGTATTGAGATCAATCGTGCCGACGATGAGAGACTCGGTAGCGATTTCATCCGTTTCAAACATGTGCGCAAATTTCGAATTGACCCCGAATTCGCGCAGCCAATGATATTCGTCGGGTACGCGCGGATCGTCCCAGCCTTCTGCCTTGCCGCGGCATTCTGGCGAAGCAACCCCGGCCAGCATCAGCCTGATCCGGCTGGGCACTATCCGGCCGCCTGGTTTGAGGAAACGGCGACGAGCGTCGGCCAGTGTTTCGACGATGCCGTAATCTATCCCGAAATAACCGACGTTATCGCAGACGATGACATCAACCATTTCTGGCAAGATCACCCGGGACGAATGATCACGAATGCAGGTGTAGCGGTCGCCAAAACCCGCGCGACCCAAGCTCTCCCGGGCAATTTCAATCGCGTCCGTTCGGTCGATCCCCCATACTCTAGAGGCGCCCGCCTGAAGGCACATCAGTCCAAGTATCCCGAAACCGCAGCCAACGTCGGCGACAAGATCACCCGGCCGAACCGCATGGCCAATTGCTTCGCGGAATCTCTCAAGGCGCCTCTCGTCAGAGAGATAGCCGTGATGCTCTTCCAGCGTTGTCAGCAAAACAGGGGACCAATGATATTAATCGAGAAGCGTTTGGATCACTGTCGTTCGATCCCAAGCAAGCTGTAGCAAACCCGCCTGTAGCCATCGCTGCCAATGGTGACGGCCTCGGGGACAACCCGCTCAACTTCATCTGCGATGACGCCAAATTGTCGACCATGACCAAATGAGTTGCGGAACTCCGGCTTGTAATCGAACAGGTATATCCCGAAGCCGGCCGGATGGTCCCCGACCCGCACGACATGTTCTTTTACAGCAGAATCCGACGACGGCCATGGGCATGCCACCATCGGAAGACCCGCCTGACCCTGACCCCGTTAGTTCCCTGACTGAACCATAAATTGTCAGTGTCGGAGTTTCATATTCCAGCTTCGTCCCGACATTCGCTTTGTCGGGCTTGGCGCCAGGTTCATTCGCAACTGCGCTCTTTTCGCTCGGCAAGCTTCACCTCGGTCTAAATGGGTTAATTCTCATTTTGCATCAAAATATCATTCAATTCGAAAAGCGTCCACACATGCCAGACCAACCGGAAATCGTCCGGCTCCGCCTGCTGCCGCTCGAACAATCGTGCGAGCCCTTTCTTGTCTAGGTAGTCGGAACCATCCCCATCTACCGCATCCATTAAATGACTCTTCACCATTTCAAGAAGGCGGGTAAAGGCAATTCCGAAGTCTGCCTTGGTTTTTCGATTGGCCACGACTTCGGGAAGCAATCCCTCAAGCGCTCTGACATGAATAAATTTCCGGCGCTCTCCCCGAAGCCTGATCCGCTCGGGCGTGGCAAAGGAGAAGTCGATGAATTCTCTTGCGTACATTGGAGTGCGAATTTCGTAGCCAACTCTGGCACTTTGTCGTGAGAACTGGTCCCAAACCACCAGCGCAAAGGGATCATTCAGGACCAGATGTTTGCAGCGACGAGCCGACTTGGCCAATTGCATTAGTTCATGACCAGGCCTCAATCCCTTTAGATTCGCCGAGTTCCTCAATTCCGCTTTGATCCAGGCAGCTTTGTCCAACTCGCCTATCCGTCGGCGTTCCCGAAGATTGCGGAGCACCTCCAAAACCGGGACCGGCAACATCGGAGCAAGCCCGAAACGCAACAGGTTCCAGGCCGTTTTTCGTAGACCGATTTCGGCCGTATCTTCGATAAAGGTCTGCGATAACTTGCCCCACTCGCGCGCCGCGAGCTGCTCAGCGAAGTAAAATCGAGTTCCAGCCAAGAATTCATCGCCGCCCTCGCCGTTCAAACTCACGCGGCAGCCATCGGCGACCAGGGTTTTGCCAATGGCGATCGACATTGCTCCGTTAGGATAGCCGGCGATGTCACAGTCCATCCGCCCGCGCTCCAGAAACCACTGCATATCGGGAAGGAAAGGCGGGACCTCTTTAAGAGCTACCCCCAGGTGTCGTGCGGTCGCACGCGCATATTCAATCTCGTCGTGTTCGGTGCCTTCGGCATCTTTGAAAAAATAGGTGTAGCCCTTGACCCCAGGTGCGGGCAGGGTCCCCTTGCGCCGCAGTTCATGAGCCATTGCAAAAACAGCTGAGGAATCCAGCCCGCCGCTGACGTCGCAAGCAAGCGGCTTGTGCGTTCGCGATGCTCTGCGGACGCATTCGGTAAAAAGGTGCCGGTAGTGTTCGAAATATTCCTCGTCGCGCTTATAGAAAATGGTGGTTTCAAGCGGCGGTTCCCAATATTTCCTGCTCTCGCAATGGCCGTTTCTAAATCGCATCGAGTGTGCGGGAACGGCGCGAGACACGCCCTTCCAGATTGTCTGCCCACGCGTGCCCCATTCGAATTTAAGATATTCCGATATTCGCGCCAGGTTTGGTTCGCGTGAAAAACCCGGCATCGCCAACACGCCCACAATGTCGGAGGCAACGACAAGTTGGCGGCCATCCCAGTGATAATGCAGTGGTTTTAAACCGACGTGATCGCCGGCTACGAACGCTTCGCGACGGTTCTGGTCCCAGATGACGAAAGCGAACTCGCCGTCGATATGCTGTGGGCAATCCTCACCCCAGACTTCGTAGGCACGCAGTACAAGTTCAGCGTCGGAGCGCGTGCGTAAATGCGATCCTCGAGCAATCAGTTCGGAGCGAAGTTCAGTCCAATTGCTGAGCCAGCCATCCATGACCAGCATCAAGCTTTCGTCCTCATTGCAAAGCGGCTGAGTTTCTTCCAGCGACTCCTTGGTCGTGTGTAACATGCAATGACCTAACGCGATGGATCCGCGCGAAAGGTGACGTATCCCGTCACAGCCCCGATAACTCATCGCCGCCGTGATTTTTTCGATCAAGCCGGGTTCAACCTCACCACCGTCAAATCGGATAATGGCTGCCACTCCGCTCAAGCTCTTTTTCTCCTCACTCTGCTGGAGACATCCCCACCGGCGCGCGGTGGCAATCTGGAATTATGCGGAGCTTGCGCTCGTGAAGTTCGTCGAAATGCGAATAGGGCGCATCTCAATCCCCCGGCTCAACTTCGAGTTCTCTGTTTCCCAATGTCCACCAGCTTCCCGTCATTAATTTCGAAAATACGGTCGGCGAGGTCGAGCAACATCAGGCGGTGAGTGATAAAGATTACTGTGCGGCCCTTGATCGCCTTTTCGATGCCGGCAACCAGCGCGACTTCCCCACCCAGATCGAACATGGAGGTCGCTTCATCGAGGATCAGAATCGGAGGGTCCTTGATCAAGGCGCGGGCCAGCGCGAGGCGCTGCTTCTGTCCCCCTGACAAACGAACGCCCCGGTCGCCGATGGTCGTCTCGAGCCCTTTTGGAAGGTCGTCGATAAATTTCTTGGCCTGGGCCAGCTGGAGAACGCGGTTGAGATCGACGGGCGACGCATCTGGCGAGCCGAAGCACACATTGTCCCGGATCGTCGAATTGAACAGCAGGGGCGTTTGCGGAACCAGCCCGATTTGCTGCCGCAAGTCGGCGAAGCCATAATCGCGAATGTCAGTATCATCGAGGAGAATTCTCCCCCCGTCCGGCTCGTAATATCGCAAAAGCAGATTGACGAGCGCGGTCTTGCCCGAACCGTTCGGCCCGACGATCGCGATCTTCTCACCGGGGGAAATTTCAAGGTCGAGGTTGCGTAACAGGCTGTCCCGCCCGGGATAAGCGAACGAGATGTTTTCGAACACGATCTTGCCTTGTGCACGCCGGCTATTTTTCGTCGTCCGCATCTGCTCAACCGATTGTTCGAGTACCGATTGCATTCGCGCGCTGGTTCCCAAGGCGTTCTGAGTTTCTCCGTAAATATGGGACAATGCGCTTGCTGGTCGGGTCAGGAGCATCGCATAAAACAGAAAGCTGAAAAGCTCGGCGACATTCAGATTGCCCGCCCGCAACCCCTGCCCGACTGTCAACAATACAAGAATTGACGCGACGGCAGCGATCAGCCCCAGCATGGGATCGATCATTGCTTCAATCCGACGGCGATTAACCGAGAGCCGCGCGGCTTCCTCCGTAACGACGCGATAATTCGCTGCTGCCATCACCTCGCGAGTGAAGGCTTTGGTCGCCGGGAGAATGTCCAGAGATTGCTCAGCAACCTCGACGACCTCGGCTTCGGCATGCTGGATTGCTGCCGCCACCCCCCGCAGGCTTCGACCCAGGATTTTGAGAAAAAGGTAAATGGCCGGAATAAGAAAGGGCACGATCAGCGCCGTCCGGGCATTGATCCAGAACATGGCTGCGATTGCACCAATTGCGGTAAGAAGGCGGGCGGGAATAAGCGCCATGGTCCCGGTCAGATAATGCGAAAGATGCCCCACCTCGTAGGTCATCAGCGCCAACGTATCTCCCTTACCCCTATTCTCGTGGAAACCGATCGGAAGTCGCTGGACATGTTCGAAAATTCGCTGGCGCAGATCGGTCAGCACCCGGATTTCAAGAACCGCGGTTTGGATCCCGGCGATGACACTGAACATGCTCGTCACAAGCAGTGCTGCAACCAGCAACCCTATCGGCCTTGCAACCGAGGTAGAAGCGTCGCGATCAATCACCGTGCCGAACAATTCCCCGGCAAACCAGGGAAGGGTCAGTGCCGATGCGGACGAAATTATCGCGAACAGCGCCAAACGCAGAAGCGCGGCGCGATAGCGCTCGGCAATTTCTAGGATGTTGCGGAAATTCATTGTTGTGCCGAATGTCCCAGCGCGCGACGCAATGCAGAAAGAGTGGCGTTAATGGTCACTATATCTCGATCAAGACGCATCATAACGATCTCACAGCTCACTCGACCTTGCAGGCAATTCGGACAAAGCAAGTGCGCGCAAAAGTAACCGGCAGGGCGAACGATACCAGTCTATTCGCCATGCCATATGCACTCATACCGTCGGGTTCAGAAAAACTTGCTCCCTTTTTGAGCAGTAAAGTTTCCTCAGCGCGCGCCTTTGGCCGACCGATCGTCCCAATTCTTGGTCAGCTCGCGCGCAGCATCGACATCGGGCGGGAAATCGACCTCGCCCCACTCCGCGCCGGATATGTCGAGAACGTGGACATCGGATAGCTGGGCAATCTGGTGGATGACGCGCAGATACCAGATCGTGGTTCCTTCAGGCGTTCGAAGCGCGCCCTCGATCGCGGTCCTGAAGCGCTCTGACCCGCCGTCCCGAAACGCAAGCAGGCCAATGCTCTCGGCATTGATCCCGCCCATGTCCAGGCGCTTGCCGATGGCTTTCAAGCGCCCACCGACTTCGACCACTTTCATGTCGTCATCGTCATATTCGGGCTTGCGGTCGATCGTGACGCAAATGCCCGCCTGCGGATTGGTCACGACCTTGTTCATCAGTGCGTCGGAAACCAGCGTGTCGCCATTCCAAACCAGGCAGTCGCCCGACAATTCTTCGCGCGCCATGTACAATGAGCCGGTGTTGTCCGCGACCTTGTAAAAGGGGTTGAAGATCGTGCGCACCGCCGGTCCGCCGGGACGCGCGGCAATCGCGCGCTCAACCAATTCGTCATGGAAGCCGGTGACCACGACCACTTCATCGACCCCGTTGGCAGCAAGTGTGTCGAGTTGGCGGTCGAGCAGGGTGCGCCCATTGAATTCGATCAGGCACTTGGGCCGGTCGTCGACTAGGTGACCAAGACGAGAGCCTTGGCCGGCGGATAGGATGATGGCTTTCATGACGGAGGGCCTTTGGCTTCCAAATGCGGCGGGGATTGGGCATTAGCAAATGAGGACTCGCGCAATCATCCTCCCAACAGCAATCAGGGCGTCGTGAAAAAGATCGAAGCGATCATCAAGCCATTCAAACTCGACGACGTGAAGGACGCGCTCCACGACGTCGGTGTTTCCGGGCTCACCGTGTCCGAGGTCAAGGGCTTCGGCCGCCAGAAGGGCCATACCGAGCTGTATCGCGGCGCCGAATATGTCATCGACTTCCTGCCCAAGGTGAAGATCGAGGTAGTGGTCGAAGCGAACCTTGTCGACCGCGCGGTCGAAGCGATCGAAAATGCCGCCCGCACCGGGCGAATCGGCGACGGCAAGATATTCGTTATCGACATTGAACAAGCGATCCGAATCCGGACTGGCGACCGGGGCGCAGACGCAGTCTGATGAATGAAAACACCAACCGCGAAATGCTTGCGTCCATGGCGCCGGAAGAATTGCGTCGCACCATGCGCAGCCTTGGCTACCGGACCCAGAACGACCTTGCCCAGGCGATCGGCGTATCGCGCAGCGCGGTAAGCTTGTGGCTGGAAGGCAAAGTCGGAGTGCCGCGCCCGGTGGCAATGCTGCTTCGCATGTTGCTCGCGGCCCAGCGCCGAATCTACTAGGGCCCGCCCGATGAGCGAGAAACTGGAGTTGGACGAGCAGCAGCAGGCAGCGCGCGACTGGTTCGAGACCCTGCGCGAACGGATCTGTGCCGCGTTCGAGGCAATCGAACGCGAGGCTGGGAGTAAAGCCGCCTTCACTTACACGCCGTGGGCGCGCGAGACCGACGACGGTTCGCCCGGCGGTGGCGGCGTGCGCGGCCAGATGAACGGGAAAGTGTTCGAAAAAGTCGGGGTCAACGTGTCGACCGTTGGCGGCCGCTTCGCGCCCGAATTCGCGGCACAGATCAACGGCGCTGCTGAAGACCCACGCTTCTTTGCAACCGGTATCAGCCTGGTCGCCCACATGGCCAACCCGCATGTCCCCGCAGTCCACATGAACACCCGGTTCCTGTGCACCACCAAAAGATGGTTCGGTGGCGGCGCGGACCTGAATCCAGCGATCCCGTACGATGAAGACACGCAAGCCTTCCATGCGCGCTTGCGGGCAGCGTGCGCTGCGCACGACCCGACCTTCTATCCCAAGTTTTCCAAGTGGGCGGAGGACTATTTCTGGCTACCCCATCGCCAGCGGGCACGCGGGGTCGGGGGCATTTTCTACGATCATCTCGAAGGCCATTTCGACGCCCATTTCGCCTTCACTCGCGCGGTCGGCGAAGCGTTCCTCGACATGCTACCCGCAACTGGTCCGCAAGCGCATGGACATGCCGTTCGATGAAAAAGACATGGATTCACTGCTGGAATTCCGCGGGCGCTACGTCGAGTTCAACCTGCTTTACGACCGCGGCACCCTGTTCGGCCTCAAGACCGGCGGCAACATCGACGCAATCCTGATGAGCCTGCCTCCGCTTGCGCGGTGGAAATAGACTTCAGCCCAACGGTTCGACGCTGTCGCGCCCAGCCAGCTGGGTATAAATTCGAACGCTCATCACCACGAACAGGACGGTGACTGCTGCAGTTATCACCGCTTGGACCAGTCCGATTACCAGCGCGGCCGCCGACAGCGGCTCAGGCGCGCCTAGGGTCGCAGCGGCAAGCGCTCCCACCGTCGCGCCCACCGCAAGCAACAGGACGAACATCACGATCACTGCAACGATGAAAAAGACGAACAGTCGAAGCACGTTGCCAGAGGTCAATTTCCAGCTCCGCACAAGAGCAGCGACCGGGCCTAATTTCTCCGCCACCACCACCGCATTGAGGGGCACCAGCCGCAACCCGAAATAGATGATCAACAGCACTGCTGCAAAAGCCACCAGCACTGCCCGGCCCGAAAGCGTTTCAAAGCTCGCGCGGTCGGTCAGGGAAGCGCCCTCGCTTGCTGCGACCACAAAGAATGGCACGAACAACAGGACCGCGCCGACAACGCACAGCGCGATCACCCCCAGCTGAACCGGAAACCGCTTGATCGCCCGGTTGATCGCTTCACCGACGGTAACCGGCGGCGCAAGCGCGAGCCTTGCGATCGCGAGCTGGCCGACCAACGTCACGAGGCCAAGCAGAAGAACGAATAGGTCAATCAACTTAAAGTCGCTGCTAGTCTGCGCGTCCGGCGCAATCACCGTCGACAGCAATTGAGGAAGGCCAACCAGCGCCAGGGAAATGGTCGCGAACAAGCGCCCGTCGCGACCGACCACGGCCTTGGTCTCGTCCCACGCCTTTGAAATCGACAACGCGCCCATCTGCATTCCTTCCCTGATTGGACCCTTGTGTTCCACGACCCGCGGCAGCTTGCAACCGGCTTGCAAGCCGCGAGCCTTGGTTCCATGTCGCGGCGGTGGACGGGATCGACGACATCGAATGGCGCGTCAGCGAAGAACAGGTGCCCTATGCACAGGCCTTGGCCGAAATGGAGGCGCAGGTCGCCGGGGTGCAATCCGGCACCGCCCGAGAACTGGTCTGGTTGCTTGAGCATCCGCCGACTTTTACCGCCGGGACCAGCGCTGATTCTCCGAACTGATGAACCCGCAGGGTTTCCCGGTGTTCGCTGCGGGACGCGGCGGGCGTTACACCTATCACGGGCCTGGCCAGCGGGTCGGCTATCTGGTCCTCGACCTTGCCAGACGGGGCAAGGATGTCCGCTGTTTCGTCCACGCGCTCGAAGGGTGGATGATTGCCGCGCTTGGCGACCTTGGGATCAGGGCACACCGTGCGCCGGGACGGATCGGCATTTGGGTCGGCGAAGGACCGGCCGAAGCCAAGATCGGAGCGCTGGGCGTGCGCGTGAAGCGCTGGGTCACGATGCACGGATTCTCGCTCAATATCGCGCCAGACCTCGGCCATTTCAGTGGAATCGTGCCGTGCGGAATTGCCGAATTTGGGGTTACCAGCCTCGCCGATTTGGGCGTGGCCGTCGACATGGCCGCTGCGGACCGGGCATTGAAGGAAAATTTTCCAAGCTTCCTCAATGACTTGGCGACGGCGTGCAAAGTTACTTGAAGGTGCCTGTGCTCTCGGACTATGTACCGGCACGGTTTGCGCGTTGTCTTATTCCAGACAGCCCAAATCGATAAAAATAGGGAGTTTTTGAATGCGTGCTCTTATCCTGGTCGCCGGTGCGGCCCTTGCAGTCACCGCTTGCAGCAGCAACGAAGCCGCTGACAACACCATGAACCTCGACGAAAACATGGTCGCTGAAGAGACCGTCGATGCCAACGCCATGGACGCGAACATGACCATGGACGCCAATGGCATGGACGCCAATGCCATGGACGCGAATGCTACGGACGCCAACACGGCCGACGCAAACGCGATGTAATCGACTGGCTTGTCGGGCGTCATTCGTCCGACCGGCCAGCAGTTGAAAAGGCTGCCGGACCTCGTGTCTGGCAGCCTTTTTTCGTGGCCAGGGCAAATTCTGGCGATTGCCAAGCGCGCCTGAAGCGATAGGAAGCAAGCGATGACCAGCAAAACATTTCCCGTCGCGCTGCTTGCTGCGCTTGCGCTTGCCGGCTGTGGCAAGCAGGCCGCCGAAGATGCGGCGACCAACGGCACCGCTGCCGTCACCGCCGAGGAATATTCGGTCAACGACGTAACCGCGATCGACGCGGTCACCGGACAGGCCGCCAACATGGCCGCCGATGTGCAATGGAACGACGGCGATTCGCTGGACAATGGCGAGGATTCGTCGGCGGAAACCGACAATTCGAGTGCGCCCAAGAAGCCGACCAAGACCACCCGGCCCGCGGTCAAGCGGACCGAACCCGCACCAGCAACTGAAGGCAGCACACCCGAAGGTAATAGCGCGACCTGATCGCTTGCCTTCAGGGAAGGCCGACGACCTTATGCGCCTGGAGTGCAAGGCGCCACTTGGGCCGTTCCATCGCCAGCGCGATCGCCGCGTCTAGCGCCCGGTCCCCGTCCTCGCAGTCCATCGGCTGGACCAAGAAGTGATCAAACCCCCAATCCTCCAGGTCCAAGGGATCGACCCCTTCTTGTGGCCAGACGAGCTTCAGTTCGTCGCCTGAGCGCTGCACCACTTCGGTACCCGCCTTCGGACTGATGCACAGCCAGTCAATTCCGCTCGGGGCGGGCAGTGTCCCGTTGCTTTCGACCGCTATTCGAAAGCCTGCGCCGTGAAGCGCGTCGATCAATGGCGAATCGAGCTGGAGCATCGGCTCACCGCCGGTAATCACCACCAGTCGCTCGGACTTTCCTTCGCCCCACAGTTCCGCGACTTTCGAAGTTAGACCCTGCGCATCGGCATATTTGCCGCCGTGGAGGCCGTCCGTCCCCACGAAGTCGGTATCGCAAAAGCGGCATTGCGCTTGCGCGCGGTCCGCCTCGCGGCCCGACCATAGATTACAGCCGGAAAAGCGCAGGAATACCGCCCGGTGCCCCTGCTGCACGCCCTCCCCCTGCAAGGTGAGGAAAATCTCCTTGACCGCATAGCTCATGGTCGCGCCGCGTAGTCGGTCGGATCTGCAAGTCCAGCTTCCGCGAACCCCGCGCTGCGCAAGCGGCAGCTGTCGCACAGTCCGCAGTGACGCTGATCCGGTGTCGGGTCATAGCACGACCAGCTCATGCCGGAATCGAGCCCCAGGCGCTCGGCCTCCAGCGCGATTTCTGCCTTGGTCAGATATTGAAGTGGGGTTTGGATCGCAAAGCCATGACCTTGATCACCCGCCTTGGTGCCAAGGTTGGCGGCAGCCTGGAACGCGGCGATGAAATCGGGGCGGCAGTCGGGATAGCCCGAATAATCCAGGCTGTTTACCCCGATATAGACGTCGTGCGCCTCCACCGCTTCGGCAAATGCTACGCATAGCGAGCAGGAATACGATATTGCGGGCCGGTACGTAGGTGACCGGGATGTCCGTTCCCACTCCGCCTTTTGGAACCGCGATATCGGCGGTCAGCGCCGATCCGCCGAACACCGAGAGGTCGAGCGGAAGGACGACGTGGCGCGCGACTCCGATGGTCGCGGCGATCCGCCTGGCGGCTTCAAGTTCGACCCGGTGGCGCTGGTGATAATCGATTGTCAGCGCAAGGATCTCGTAGCCGGATTCGCGCGCAAGACCCGCGCACACCATGGAGTCGAGCCCGCCCGAGAGAAGAACGACCGCGCGCCTGGCGGAAGAAGTGGGTTGTTGCGTCATTTCAGCGCGCCTCTAGGCAATCGCGCGAACAAAAAGAAGGGCCGCCCACCAGACTGGTCGAGCGGCCCAGGAGCCGGGGCATCGCCCGGCTGGGAAGAATGCATGCCAGTAAAACGGCACGCCCCAGCTTTAGGCGAAGGTGGATAAACGGCGGCTTAATCGCAAAACAAGGAAGCGCCCGCGGCTGCTAGCAATCCCCCAGGCGGCGCGCCTGAAAATTCTCATTATATGGCGCGCCGTCGACCAATCCTTGGGTAGCGACCTTCAGATTGCGCGGGGTAATGACTGTCATGACGGCCTGACCGAATCCGCCGCCCGAACAGGTGAAATTGACCCGCTTGGTGGTGTTCCCGCCACCCAGGTCGCGGTAGGTGCAACTGCCCGGCGCACCATGTTCGACCGCAGCGACTTCAAGGATGTTCTTGACGCACACCTTGATGGGCGGCTTCGCGCTTCCTGCAACGGACAATTCCCACAGGCCAGGTTTGGCGTCCGCAAACACCAGCGGGGCCGCTGCGGCCACCAGTGGGAAGGCCAGGAGGCCTGCAAATATCGTAGAGCGTCGCATAAACTTCGTCATAACGGGCACTCGATTAACGAATCCAGAGCGGGAAGTCAGCCCGCAAGTTCGTCCGGGGAAAGGCCGAAACTGGTTGAGCAAAATTCGCAATTGACCGTGATCTTGCCATTTTCGCCGATCATCTCGGCCCGTTCCGCTTCGGGAAAACGGGCGATTACCGAACGGACATATTCCGGATCGCAGCGGCATCCCCGCGAAAGTGGCTGGCCACCCAGAACGCGAACCTCGTCCTCCTCGTGGAATAATCGCCACGCGATTTCCTCGAGGCTCAGACCAGCATCGGTTAGTTCCTCCTCCTTGGTCGACCCGGCAAGTATCGCGACCTCACGCCACTGGGGGTGATCGAGGCGGGTATGTAGCCGCTCACGTCCCTCTTCGCCCTCGGGCAAGTGCTGGAACAGCAGGCCGCCGCCAACCCACGCGCCATCGCGCTTTCCCGCCGCAAGACGGACGATCGAGGGGATTTGCTCGGACTGAGCGAAAAAGCTCTCCGCCGCTTCGGCCAGGCTCGCGCCTTCCAGCGGCACGATACCCTGATAGCGTTCTTCCATCTTGGGATGGTCGAAGGTGATCGCGAGATAGCCCTTGCCGAACAGCGAGAACAGCGACGGGTGCGGCCCTGCTTCGGCAAGTCGCTCGCTGTCATGGCGAATGTAGCCACGCAATTGTCCGCGCAAATAATCGCACACCATCAAGTCGACGATCCCGTTTTCGGTCTGAGCCTGGATCGTCACCTGGCCGTCTTCTTCCTTGAGCAGCGAGCCAAGCAACGCTGTCAGGACCAGGGCTTCGCCCAGCAATTGTTCGATCGGTGGCGGATAATTATGCGCGCCGAGAATCGCATCGAGCGAAGGCCCAAGGCGAACCAGCCGTCCACGAGCATCGCGCGACGGGATCGCCACGCTCAGCGCGACGTCGAGGTTGGAAGTATCTGAAGGCATGGCCGCTAGATAGTGGCGGCTCAGCTTGCGCTCAATCCCCGCCGCAATGCGGCTGATTAGGCCTGCGGAATCTCATATTCCGCCGCTGCCTTGCTCAGCCCGTCAACGAACTCGCGAATGTCCGATTCCTCGATCGTCAACGGCGGCAGGATGCGCAGAACGCTATCGCCGGCCGCGACCGCAAGGATCCCGCGGGTTCGCAAATAGGTGACAAAGGCACGCGGGTCGGTCTTCATCTTGACCCCCAGCATCAGGCCGAGCCCGCGGACGTGATCGAACAGCTTGTCGTGGTTCGGGATCATCTGTTCGAGTGCGTTGCGCAGCCGCTCGCCCTTTTCGCGCACCCCGGCCAGGAACGCGTCATCGGCGACGATGTCGAACACCGCTTCCCCCGCGGCCATCGCCAGCGGGTTGCCGCCGTAGGTCGAGCCATGGGTGCCGACGACCATTCCCGCCGCCGCCTTCTCGGTCGCAAGGCAGGCGCCCAAGCGGGAAGCCGCCGCCGATGCCCTTGGCGGACGCCATGATGTCGGGCGCGATGCCATAATGCTCGTAAGCGTAAAGTTGCCCCGTGCGCGCGACCCCGCACTGCACTTCGTCGAACACCAGCATCAGATCCTTTTCGTCGCACGCCTTACGCAGACCGGCGAGAAATTCCTTCGTCGCGGGCATGATCCCGCCTTCACCCTGCACCGGCTCCAACAGGAACCCGGCAGTATGTTCGTCAACCGCATTCAGCGCCGCGTCGAGGTCGTTGAAAGGGACCACTGTAAAGCCCGTCAACAAGGGCGCGAAACCTTCGCGCAGCTTGGCCTGGTCGGTCGCGCTGATCGTCGCCATCGTCCGCCCGTGAAAGGCGTTGGAAAAGGTGATGAGGTTGTGCTTCTCGGGCTTGCCCTTGGCGAAATGATAGCGGCGCGCGGTCTTGATCGCGCATTCCACCGCCTCGGCGCCGGAATTGGTGAAGAAAACGGTGTCGGCAAAGGTCAGGTCGACCAGGCGCTGTGCGAAATGCTCCCCCTGCGGGCTTCCGTATAGGTTTGAGACGTGGATCAACGTCTCCGCCTGCTTCTGGATCGCCTTGGTCAGGTGCGGGTGGCCATGACCCAGGATATTGACCGCAATGCCACTTGCGAAGTCGAGATACTTCTCCCCATTCTCGCCATACAGATAAACTCCCTCGCCCCTTACCGGGCGGACCGGCGAACGCGGATAGACGGGCATGAGTGGCGTGATGGCCATGGGGAATCGGCTCCTTTGACGGCGAATCTTCGTGACTGGTGGGAGGCGGCTGCCCCCGCAGCCGCGCCCATATAGAAGGGCGCGGCGCAAAGGAAAAGCGCCCCGGAGCCGCTTTGGTCCCGGGGCGCTTCATTGGTCAGGCGATTAACCGCGATTAGTCGCGATCGCGGCCCTTGTCTTTATAACGGTGGATCTTGCCGTCATGGTCACGGTCGCGCTTGTTCGACTTGCCGTAATAGCCCTGGTAGCGGTTGTAATCGTACGGGTTGTAGCGGCGGGCGCCCGGACGCACGTTCCAGTCACTTGCTGCCCGCATGATACGACGTTCCAGGTTGTTGACCTGGCGGTCGATCGACTGCGCTTCGTATGCGCCGACCCCATATTGCGAATAGCGCCAGATTTTCTGCTGGATGCGATCGGCCTGGCGATCGAGGGTGCGAGTTTCGCTTCGCGACAGGATGCGCTGCATCCCCATGTTGCGGATGTCGTTACGAAGCGCGCTCACCCGCTGCTGCATCATCCCCGCGTACCGATTGTCGCGGAAATTATAGAGCCACGGCGATTGGGTGCCGTATGCCTGGTTATAGCCATAGGGTTGGCCATAGCCCGGTGCCTGGGTCGGATAGACCGGATACTGGGGCGCCGGATAATATTGCGCGGCAGCCGGAGCGGCAATCGCAAGACTGCCAGCGGCAGCAGCGAGAATAAGTGCAAGGTTACGCATGATATTGTCCTTTCAAAGGGAATTCAGGGTCCGCTGCTAGCGCCAGCGGGGGCGGTTGCGATTCTTCCAGTAATTGCCGTCATTGACCTCGTGCGCGATGTGCGCCTCGAGCTTGTAAATCCGGCGATCGACGTCCTGCGCTTCGGCTGGGTTGATCCCGTAGCGCGCATAACGCGCGATCCGCGCTTCGATCCGGTTCGATTCCCGGCGCAGGCCGTTATATTCGTCGCGCGTGATTGCCCGGCGCGAATAAAGATAGCCGATGCGCTGCTGGATTCCGTCGAATTCGGGCCTTCATTCCAAGCACCGCCGTCCGGCTGTTGTTGGAATAACCGTAGCTGTATTGCTGCGGCATCGGGCGAACCTGGTAATATTGCGCCGAAGCAGGGGTAGCGACCGCGAAACCCGCGGCTGCACCTGCAAGGGAAACCATGGTCAGTTTGCGCATGTCGTCTCTCCTCTTCATGAGCCATTTCTACCCTGCCAATATGGAGGAGAACGTTTGAGGCATTGCTGAATGTTCCCGTCACCCCCTGTTCACTGAGGTGAACGGGTTAACCGCACGGCGATAACGCGATCCGCGCGGCGGGAAACGGCAGCTTTGCAAAGGTGAGATGCGCTTTCCCGATCGCTAACAAGCGACCGTCAGCTCTTGATCTTCCAGCCACTCTTGAGCAGCGCGTAACACACCGCACACAGGACGATGTTCAGCCCCAAAAGCGAAAGTCCGCCGACCAGGAGCGGCGAATCGCTAACGCCCAGGAACCCTGCGCGAAATCCCGAGATAATGTAGAAAAAGGGGTTGGCGTGGCTGATCGCGCGGAACGTCGGTGACAAGGTGTCGACGGAATAGAATGTTCCGGACAGCAGCGACAGCGGAGTGACGAGGAAATTTCCGACTGCTGCGGCATGGTCGAACTTGTCCGCCCACAGTGAGGTGATGAGACCCATGAAGCTGAGCATCAGCGCGCCCATCAGCCCGAACCACAAGCTGATTCCGATCGACTTGGGGGCGACATGGACTCCGGGCCACAGCACCATCGCCAGCCACACCGCGCCACCGACCAGGAAAGCGCGCGTCACTGAGGCGCCGACCAGCGCCGCAATCAATTCACCGACCGAAAGCGGCGGCATCAGATAATCGATGATATTGCCCTGCATCTTGCCCACCAGCAGCGAGAAGCTGGCATTGGCGAAGGCATTTTGGATCATTGCCATGACGATCAGGCCCGGCGCGATGAAGTCGGCGAACGGAACGCCCATGACGGTCCGTCCGGCGCGGCCCAGTGCGATGGTGAAAATGGCAAGATACAGGAGCGTGGTAATGGCCGGCGCCCAGACAGTCTGGAGCTGGACCTTGAAGAACCGCCGCACCTCCTTGATATAAAGGGTGGAGAGCCCACCCCAATTGACGCCCTTCAGAACCGGAACGCCGGGTTCGCTGCGGACCCACGATACCGGGTCGGCGTTGGCTTGGGGAATGTGGGGCTGGTCGTTCACTTAAAGAGCGACTATCGGCTAACGCCGACCGCCGCAAGCGACCCGTCGAGCCGCAAGGCCCCCGGGCATGTTTAGAATTTTCCGCCGGAGAGCGCACGACTTATGTCCTGGACCGAAGAACGCATCGACCGCCTCAAGAAGATGTGGGCCGCTGGCTCCACCGCCAGCCAAATCGCCGACGACCTTGGCGGAGTCAGCCGCAATGCGGTGATTGGTAAGGCACACCGCCTGGGGCTCGAGCAGCGCCCCTCCCCGGTCAAGAGCGGCGAAGCCAAGGCCAAGAAGGCTTCGGCCCGCCCTGCCGCTACCAGGGCATCAGCCAAGAAGGCAGCGCCGGCTGCAGCCGCGCCGCGCCCTGCACCGGCTGCCAAGGCCAAGTCTTCTGCACCCGCTTCTTCGCCCGCCCCTGCCGAACCGGAAGCAAAAGGTGACAAGGCCTCCGCCTCGCAGGCTACGCCGACCAAGCCCAGCGGTCCTGAAATGCAATATCGCTCAATCGGTCCGGGCGGCTTCATTCGCCAGGGTCCGGGCGACCAGCAGGCACCGATCCCGCCAGCTCCCCCGCGCCGCCTGGTCCCTGCCAAGCCGAGCCCTGAAGTCGCCGACAAGACCAGCCTGCTCGACCTCAATGACCGTATCTGCAAGTGGCCCATGGGACATCCCGGTGAACCGGACTTCCATTTCTGCGGCCAGCCCGCGAACCCCGGCTATCCCTATTGCGTCGCGCATTGCGGAGTAGCCTATCAGGCGCAGCTTCCGCGGCGCGACCGGCGCCCGCCGCCGCCGTTGCCGTTCGGTGGTCCAAGGGTCCGCTAATCCCGCTGGGTCGATCGCTTCGGCCGTCGGCCAGCATCATCGCATCACTCATTTGCTTCAAAAGGCGAATTTCGGGCTGGCGGTGCGCCACTTGGCGCTTCATGCTGGATATTCGTCAATCAGCCTGAGGGGATGGCAATGAGCGAAGGGGCCGCAACGAACGGACCGCTGGTGCGGGCGCGGGAATGGATGATGCATCGCTCACGCGAAGTGCAGAAGCCCGAACCCAAGAAGGACACGCTCAACAGCCGCATCGCCCTTGCTATCACCAATGCGGTGGGGACGATGTGGTGTGCCTATGCCTTTACACTCCTCGCGCTGATCAGCCTTCCACAGGCCATTGCGGGCGGAATCGCGCCACTGATCGCGTGGATTGCCCAAACGTTCCTGCAATTGGTCCTGTTGTCGATCATCATGGTCGGCCAAAAGGTCGCTGCCCGCGCCTCCGATGCCCAGGCCTACCAGACCTACATGGACGCCGAGGCGATCCTCCACCTCAACGACCAGATGCATCGCCTGATCGAAGAAAATAACAAACTCACCAGCGAGATCCATCGCGCCGTCAAAGCGAAAAAATAGCCCCGGGGAGCATTGCGCACCCCGGAGCCAAATTGGTCGCCAGTAATCGGTTCAGGCGTCCGCGGTTTCGCGGTTTTCGGCCTTGGCCTCGATCGTCTTGGCTTCTTCGGCACCGCCGATCGCGATCCTGCGCGGCTTCATCGCCTCGGGGATTTCCCTCACAAGGTCAATTTGCAGCATGCCGTCATTCATGTCGGCTCCCCGGACCTGGATATGGTCGGCAAGCGCGAACCGGCGTTCGAATGATCGGTTGGCGATCCCGCGATAGACGTAATTGGTGCCCTTTTCCTGACCATCCTCGCGCTTGCGGCCCGATACGATCAGCACGTTTTGCTGGGCAGTGATGTCAATTTCGTCGGCCTTGAAGCCGGCGACCGCGAGCTCGATCCGATAGTCGTTCTCACCGGTCTTGATGAGGTCAAATGGCGGGTAATTTTCGCCGCCGTTCGAAAAATTCGGGCTTTCGAGCATGTCGAACAGCCGGTCGAACCCGACGCTGGAACGGCGGAATGGAGCAAAATCGATAGCGCTACGCATGTTAATGTCCTCCTTGAGTGAGCAACAGGGCGGGAGAACGGCCGCGCACGGGCCAATTTCATCCCGTCGCCAGACCCGTGATTTGGCGTCCGGCGGCTTGGATTTGGGATTTTCCGACGGGGTTTCAAGAGGGCTTCGGGAGGCGGATGGAATGTCCGTTACGCATACCGGAACGGCAAATCGCGCCGGGATCGAAGCGAGGTGTGGATAACCCCCGCCAAGTGCTTTGCAGGGCGATGACGGGCAGCCTATAGCTGTCCCCTCATGTCCGACCTGTTTTCCGGCGGCCAAAGCGCCGCCCCCGATAATTACGATGCGTCCGCAATCGAGGTCCTTGAGGGTCTCGAGCCAGTCCGCCGCCGCCCCGGCATGTATATCGGCGGCACCGATGCGCGCGCGCTCCACCACCTTGCGGCCGAAGTCATCGACAATTCGATGGACGAGGCGGTCGCCGGCCATGCCAGCCGCATCGAGGTCGAGTTGGGCGTGGGCAATCGCCTGAGCGTCACCGACAACGGCCGCGGGATCCCGATCGATCCCCACCCCAAGTTTCCGGGCAAGTCGGCACTGGAAGTGATCATGACCACGCTCCATTCGGGCGGGAAGTTCGAGGGCAAGGCCTATGCAACTTCGGGCGGCCTGCACGGTGTCGGAGTATCGGTGGTAAACGCGCTTTCATCCGAGACAATAGTCGAGGTGGCGCGCGACAAGAAGCTGTACCGACAGCGTTTTTCCAGGGGCAATGCGACCAGCCGGATCGAAGAAGTCGGCGCCGCCCCAAATCGTCGCGGTACCACCGTCAGCTTTGTGCCCGACCCCGAGATTTTCGGCGCTGACGCGAAATTTTCCGCGAAGCGCCTGTATGAGCTGGCGCGGTCCAAGGCTTATCTTTTCGCCGGCGTGGAGATTCGCTGGAAGTGCGATCCCAGCCTGGCCTCGCAGGACGTTCCCGAGCAGTCGGTATTCCAGTTTCCGGGCGGGCTTGCCGATCACCTGACCGAGCAATTGGGCGACCGGCCGTGCGTCACCAATCACCCGTTTACTGGCCGACAGGATTTTTCCGATGGCCAGGGCAGCGCAGAATGGGCAGTCGCCTGGCCGCTCTATTCCGAAGGATCGCAGAGCTATTACTGCAATACCATTCCCACGCCTGACGGCGGCACCCACGAGGCGGGGCTGCGCGCCGCGCTGACCAAGGGGATCCGCGCTTTCGGTGACCTGGTCGGCCAGAAGAAGGCAAAGGACGTCATTCCCGATGACGTGATGAACGGCATTGAGGTGATGCTGTCCGTGTTCATTCGCAATCCGCATTTCCAGAGCCAGACCAAGGACCGGCTGACCAGCCTTGAAGCAGCCCGCTTCGTAGAGGCGGCAGTGCGCGACCATTTCGACCATTATCTGGCCGACAACATGGATCGCGGCCGAGCATTGCTGGGCAACGTGCTGGAGCGGATGGATGAGCGATTGAAACGTCGCGCCGAGCGAGAGATCAAGCGCAAGACCGCGACCAGTGCGCGCAAGCTTCGACTGCCTGGAAAACTTACCGATTGCGCCAACGACGATGCCGATGGCACCGAATTGTTTATTGTCGAAGGGGATAGCGCCGGGGGCAGCGCCAAGCAGGCGCGTAACCGCAAGACCCAGGCCATCCTTCCCATTCGCGGCAAGATCCTGAACGTCGCTTCCGCCACCGCCGACAAGATTCGCGCCAACCAGGAGATCGCTGATCTTTCGCAGGCGCTGGGTTGCGGCACGCGCGACAAGTTCGACGAAGATTCTCTTCGTTATGAGCGGGTTATCATCATGACCGACGCGGATGTTGACGGCGCGCACATCGCAACCCTGCTGATGACCTTCTTTTTCCAGGAAATGTCCGAACTGGTGCGCAGCGGGCACCTGTTTCTTGCCCAGCCCCCGCTTTATCGCCTCACCAGCGGGTCGAAATCGCTGTACGCGCGCGATGATGCCCACCGCGCTGAGCTGGAGGAAAAGGAATTCAAGGGCAAAAAGGTCGAGGTCGCACGCTTCAAGGGCCTGGGCGAGATGAACCCGCAACAGTTGAAGGAAACGACCATGGACCCGGCAAGCCGGTCGTTGATCAAGGTCACGCTGCCGCAGGATTATGAGAGCACCCAGCCGGTCAAGGACCTGGTCGAAAAGCTGATGGGCAAGAACCCGGAACACCGCTTTAATTTCATTCAGGAGCGCGCCGCGGCAATCGATGAGGCGGACATCGACGCGTGATTCGGGCCTGCGCTTTGCGGCCTTAAGGATGACGGAAATGACAGGCCGAGCCGATTTCGCTATCGGCACGCAGTCGACAGGCTGCCCGAGGACCGAAAAGTGCCGAATGCCCTCTTCCCGATCGCGTCCGTGCGCATCGCCCAATCGCTTGCCTTGTGCGCGGTGGTTGCGCTTGCCGCCTGCTCCAAGGCGCCGACGGCCCCGGAAAGTGAGGCGGTCGAGCCCGCTGCGAACCAGATCACCCTGGCCGAAGCCTGGGCGCGCGAAACCGCGCCGGGGCAGGATAATGGCGGCGCTTTCATGCGCATCGTCAACGCGGAAGGCGTCAATGACCGACTGCTTTCGGCATCAAGTCCGATGGCCGAGCGGATCGAGCTTCACGTCATGGCGATGGACGGGAACATCATGCGTATGCGCCAGGTCCAAGATGGTCTTGACCTTGCGACCGGGGAATCGTTGACGCTGGGTCCCGGCGGCACCCACCTGATGCTGGTCGATCTAAAGCATCCCTTGGAGCGCGGAACGATCCTTCCAATCACACTCCAGTTCGAAAAAGCCGGGACAATCGATGTCGCGGTTCCGGTCTTGCCGGTCGAATCTACCGGTCCTGAACTTGCCGCCAATGGCTGATCGCAACCGTCTACGAACCATCCGGCTCGTGCTCTGGGGGCTGGTCTTGATCCTTGCTAGCTGGGTACTGTGGACCGCGACTCGTCGGGCAGAGCCGAACGACCGTCCCGCTTCCAATTACGCTGCAAGTGTGGGCGGCCCCTTCGCGCTTATCGACACCAAGGGAGCTACGGTTACTGACGCGGACCTTCGCGGCCAGCCTTTCGCACTGTTCTTCGGTTACACGCGATGCCCCGATGTTTGCCCGACCACCCTTGCCAAGCTGGCGCGATGGAAGAAGGCGCTTGGGCCTGGCGGGAAACAGTTGCGAATCGTCTTCGTCTCGCTCGATCCGGACCACGACAGTCCCGCCGACATTGGCCGGTATCTCGACCTGTTCGGTGTTCCGATCACCGGACTAACCGGTTCGACAGCGCAACTCGCGAAGGTCGTGCGCGCCTATCATGTCTATTACGAAAAGGTGCCGGCCAAGGGCGGCGACTTCACCATCGACCACACCGCAACGGTGTTCCTTATGGACAAGGATGGAAAGCTCGCCTCGACCATCGACATGGCCGAGAGTGACTCTGCGGCCCTTGCAAAGCTCGATGCGCTGATTTCCTAGCGCGCGCCAAACCCCGAAAGCATCGTCTTGGCGGTCCGGAACAGGATCAGGATGTCGAGCCAAGGCGAGAAATATTTGATGTAATAGAAATCGTACTGGAGCTTGGTGTGGACTTCGTCCACCTCGGCGACGTGACCCTGGTTGACCTGGGCCCAGCCCGAAATCCCCGGCTTCACCACGTGGCGATAGCGATAGAAGGGGATTTCATTGGTGTACCAACTGGAAAGGACCTGTGCTTCGGGCCTCGGGCCGATCCAGCTCATCTCTCCAAGTAGGATGTTGACCATCTGCGGCACCTCATCCAGCCGGGTCTTGCGCAGCCAGTTTCCGACCCTGGTAATCCGGTCGTCCTCGTCATCGGTCTTGGCGGCTTCCAGCGCGTCGTCGAAATCGACCGTTCGCATGGTCCGAAACTTGTAGACCGTGATCGGGTCGCCGCGGTGGCCAACCCTGGTCTGTCGGAACAGCGCAGGACCGTGGCTGTCGAAGCGAATTGCAGCTGCAATCACCAACATGAACGGCAGGGCGATCGGAAACAGTGCAAAAGCGACCAGCCAATCGAGCACGGACTTGAGATAGAAATAGCCGCGTGCCGGGACGAGGCTTCCAAAGCTGTTTTCCGAAAGATGGTCGATTTCTACCCGGCCGGTCAGCGATTCCGAGAGTTGCTTGACCTGGTAAACCATCCGTCCGGCGAGTGCCTGATCGGCGAGGAACGCCTCCCACTTGTCTGGCAGGTCGGCGTTAAAGTCGGCGACCAGCGCGTCCATTTTATCTTGGCGGTTGACGGCGGGCCTCTCGAGCGTGCTCCAGCGCACGCCCGGAATCTTGCCCAGCGGCGTGACATCGCCGAACGGGACGATCCCGATCCGCCGTTCGATCCCGCGCTCGGCATAGACGTACATCAAGTACAGCCAGGCGACGTGGAACAAGAACCCCAGCGTAAGTTCCAGCCGGTCATAGGGAAAGCGCGTGAGGACGAACCACAGCAAGACGATTCCGTGCCCGGTAAGCGCAGAGGGCAGGATGACGCTGGACCGCTGGATGCCGGGATAGACGTTGATCGACAGGCGCATCCAGAAAGCCAGGATAATTGCGACGATGTTGCCGACCAGGCCGTTGACCGACGCTTCTTCCAAGATCGTGCCGGGCAAGAGCAGCCGGATAAGCCATGGCAACAGCGCGCTGACCGCCAGCGCGCCGATCAACTGGACCCGCCGCCGCGCCAGGAACGAGCGCGGGGCAATGGTCGACAGGTGTTTGGTGCGGGCCAGAATGTCGTCAATCTCCGATCGGTGAAATCAGCACCACTGTAAGCCGCTATGGCGATCGCGCAAAAATGTTTCGCTCGAAGATCAGCCGATCTTGCCGCGGCCGATGCCGATATAGTTCAGCCCGGCGCGTTCAGCCTCGTGCGCTTCGTAGACGTTGCGAAGGTCGATCAGGACGCTGCCGTTCATCCGCTCCGCAAGGCGATTGAGGTCAAGGGCCCTGAATTCGTCCCATTCCGTGACAATCACGACCGCGTCCGCGCCCTCGACAGCGCTGTAGGCATCGTCGGCGAAGCGAATGCCGGTGATGACTTTTTCAGCTTGTTCGCGCGCGACCGGGTCGAACGCGGCAACCGTTGCACCCTTGTCCAGCAAACCGGCGACCAGCGGGATCGAGGGCGCGTCGCGCATGTCATCGGTGTTGGGCTTGAAGGCCAGGCCCAGCAGCGCGATGGTTTTTCCTTCAAGCTTCCCGCCCAATGCCCGGG
Organism: uncultured Alphaproteobacteria bacterium; assembly: GCA_963703115.1. Taxonomy (GTDB): domain Bacteria; phylum Pseudomonadota; class Alphaproteobacteria; order Sphingomonadales; family Sphingomonadaceae; genus Sphingomicrobium. Next base: position 880,545 of record OY969788.1, on the reverse strand, counting down.
CCACCCGGCTCGCCATTGCCGACTTGCGCTCGTCGTTCACCTTGACGGTGGCGGTGACTATCTGCTGCTCGACCCCCGCCTGCTGGGCAGTCTGGAGCAAGGCCAGCGTGTCCTTGGGAAAGCAACTTCCGCCATAGCCGGGGCCGGCGTGAAGAAATTTCGCGCCGATGCGATTATCCAGGCCGATCCCGCGCGCCACGTCCTGCACGTCGGCATCGACTGCTTCGCACAAATCCGCGATTTCGTTGATGAAGCTGATCTTGACCGCGAGGAAGGCATTGGCGGCATATTTGATCAGCTCTGCCGTGCGCCGCGCGGTTACCAGGATAGGCGCGCGGTTGAGGAACAAGGGCCGGTAAATCTCCTTCAGCGCTTCGGCCGCGCGCTCATCGCTTGCGCCGACCACGATCCGGTCGGGATGCTTGAAATCCGCGATCGCAGCGCCCTCGCGCAGGAACTCGGGGTTGGAAGCAACCGACACGCCGGTGACCCCTTCTTCGCCCAGGATCCGCTCGATCTCGTCGCCGGTTCCGACCGGGACTGTCGACTTGGTGACGACTACCGTTCCGGGCTGGATATGGCGGGCAAGCTCACGCACTGCGGCATAAACGTAACTCAAGTCGGCGTGGCCGTCGCCGCGCCGCGCCGGCGTTCCCACCGCGATGAACACCGCCTGGGCTTCCTTGACCCCGGCGGCAAGATCGGTGGTGAACATAAGACGGCCGCGCGCAACATTAGATTCCACCAATCCGTCCAGGCCGGGCTCCCAGATCGGCATCTTGCCGGCATGCAGCCCGGCAATCTTGCTCTCGTCCTTGTCGACACAGGTGACGTCATGGCCAAAATCGGCGAAACAGGCACCAGAAACCAACCCCACATAGCCGGTGCCGATCATTGCGATTTTCATGCCGTCTCCACGCCAAATTGGTGCTTTTGCGCGCTTTAGTTATAGAAAGCGGGATGCGCTACCCGGACCCCTCGTAATCGATGGTTTCGCCAAGGTCGACCGACCCACGGCAAAAGCCGCTCCTTCGCCAAAGCAGCCGGATCCGGCCCTGGCCTGCACTGCTGATCCGCTTTGCGGCGATGCTTGGGCTGCTTGGGTTCATCATCCTCGTGCACTGGACGGAAAGACGGGCCTTTCTCGACAATGTCGACGGGGTGATGAGCTTTTCCGACGTCGTCTATTTCACGATGATCTCGCTCACCACCACCGGTTATGGCGACATCGTCCCGGTCACCGATCGAGCGCGCCTGTTCGATGCCCTGATCGTAACCCCGGCGCGGATCTTTTTCCTCCTCATCCTCGCCGGCACCGCCTACACCTTTGTCATCAAGCGCACCTGGAACAAGTTCATCATGAAAAGAATCCAGCAAACACTTAAGGGCCACGTGATCGTCGCGGGCTTCGGAAACAGCGGATCGCAGACCGTGTGCGAACTGATCGAGCGCGGCACGAATCCCAAGAAGATCGTCGTGATAGACCCTGACGAAGCCGCGCTGGAACGCGCCGAAGCGATGGGCTGTGCGGTGCTTCAGGGCGATGCGACGCGCGATTTCACGCTGCACGCGGTACACGTCGAACGCGCGCGCGCGATGATGGTGTCGGCAGGCCGCGACGATACCTCGATCCTCATTTGCCTTACCGCTCGGCACCTTGCGCCCGGACTTCCCATTTCGGTGGCGGTGCGCGCCTATGACAATGAATTTCCAGCCTGCGCAGCAGGTGCCGACGTGGTCATCAACCCGACCAGTTTCGCAAGCCTGCTACTTGCCGGGTCGATCGATGGCCGCGGAATTGCCGACTATATGAAGGACCTTGCCTCGGCGGCGGGGCAAGTCCGAATCCACGAGCGCGAGATCGAGAAGTTCGAGATCGGCAAGGGCCTTCACGAAGCCGCGGTCGGCATCGGCCTAAGGGTGATTCGTTCGGGCAATCCGATCGGCTTTTGGGAGGAAGGTGCGAATCGTCTGGAACTTGGCGACCGGATCATTGAGATCATTCCCGAACACCTGATGCCCAAGGTACCCAAGGGCTAAATCGTCGCGGGTCGCACAAGCTGCTCGATTTGCGCGCGAATTCCCGCTACTGGGCGCGCGAAACCCATGACCATTACAACCAAAATCCCCGATGCCCCGCGCGTGGGCCTGGTCTCGCTCGGCTGCCCCAAGGCGCTGGTCGATTCCGAGCGCATCATGACCAAGTTGCGCTCAGACGGCTATCACATGAGCCCCGACTATGCCGGAGCCGACGTGGTTCTGGTGAATACCTGCGGCTTCCTCGACAGCGCCAAGGAAGAGAGCCTGGAAGCGATCGGTGAGGCGATTGCCGAAAACGGCCGCGTGGTCGTGACCGGCTGCATGGGCAACGAAGCCGACGTTATCCGGGCGCGCTTTCCGCAAGTGCTCGCGATTACCGGCCCGCACCAGTATGAAGCGGTTGTCTCTGCAGTTCATGCGGCAGCCCCGCCGGTCCCTTCGCCGTTCATCGATCTGGTTCCAGAGGCCGGGCTAAAGCTTACCCCGCGCCACTACAGTTACTTGAAGATTTCCGAGGGCTGTAACCACCGCTGCGCGTTTTGCATCATTCCTTCGATCCGCGGCGATCTTGCCAGCCGCCGCCCCGACGCCATCCTGCGCGAAGCGGAGAAACTGGTGGCCGCCGGAACCAAGGAATTGCTGGTCATCAGCCAGGACACGTCGGCCTATGGCGTCGATATCCGCAAGCAACCGCGGACCTGGCACGGCCGGGAAGTCACGCCCCATATGACCGACCTCGCCAGGGAGTTGGGCAGCCTCCGCACACCCGAAGGCGAGCAGGTTTGGGTACGGCTTCATTATGTCTACCCCTACCCGCACGTCGACCAGGTGATCCCGTTGATGGCTTCGGGCACAGTACTTCCCTATCTCGACATCCCGTTCCAGCACGCAAGCCCAAAGGTGCTTCGGGCGATGCGCCGTCCCGCGAACGAGGCCAAGGTGCTCGAACGCCTCAAGGACTGGCGTGCCATTTGTCCCGATATCGCCGTCCGATCCAGCTTCGTGGTCGGCTTCCCGGGCGAGACCGACGAGGATTTCGAGTACCTCCTGCAATGGCTCGAGGAAGCGCGGCTCGACCGCGTTGGTGCCTTTACCTTCGAGCCGGTCGAGGGCGCGGCCGCCAACGCACTTCCCGATCCTGTTCCGGACGAGGTCAAGCAGGAACGCTATGCCCGTGTGATGGAGCTTTCCGCACGGATCAGCGCAGGCAAGCTTGAAGCCAAGGTCGGCAAGACCATCGACATACTGATCGATGCCGTCGACCCTGAAACGGGGGGCGCGACCGGGCGATCCAAGGCCGATGCACCCGAGATCGACGGCGAAGTGCACCTGCGCGACGCGGCGCACCTGTCTGAAGGGGACTTCGCCCGCGTCCTGATCGAGGAAACCGACGAGCACGACCTGTTCGGCGTGCCCGCCTGACCTATCCATCCTGATCGCGCGTCAAGGCGCTTGTCCCGCACCTGAACATCTCTCTGGCCGGGACTTTCCAATTCGTTTAACGCTTGGATAATGATCCCAATCAAGAAGTCCTGGCCGGTCGTCATTCCGCTCCTTGGGCTCGCTGCCTTGTTACTCAAGCCATATGGCCTCGTTACTGCGATCATGGCGATCGTGCTGGTCGGGGTGGTCATTGCCGCGGTCCATCATGCCGAAGTCATCGCGCACAAAGTCGGCGAACCTTATGGTTCGCTAGTCCTTGCGCTTGCAGTGACCGTGATCGAGGCCGGGCTGATCGTCACGCTGATGCTGGCCGGCAAGAACGAGATTGACGAAATCGCGCGCGACACGGTGTTCGCGGCCGCAATGCTGATCCTGAACCTGATCATCGGCCTGTGCCTGCTGGTCGGCGGCATAAAGCATAATGAACAGGGATTTACCCAGTCGGGCGCGACTGCCGCGCTTGCCACGATTGCGATCCTGATGACGCTGACGATGATCCTTCCCAATTTTACCGTCAGCGCACCGGGCGGACTTTATACCCCGGTGCAGCTGGCGACGGTCGCGGCGTTGAGCTTCATCCTCTATTCCAGCTTCATCTTCGTGCAGACGGTCCGCCACCGCAGCTATTTCCTGCCGTCGAAAAAGCATCCCCACGGGGAAGAAGACCATGCGCCCAAGGCCAGCGGGCGACAGGTTGTGGCCTCGCTTGCGCTTCTGGTTGCAAGCCTCTTTTCGGTCGTCCTCTTGGCCAAGAAACTGTCGCCCGTGGTCGAAGGCGTGGTGCTTGGCGCGGGCCTTCCCCTGGCCGTGGTCGGTGTCGTCATCGCGACCGTCGTGCTTCTTCCCGAAGCCCTCGCCTCGTTGCGCGCGGCGTGGCACAACCGGCTTCAAACCAGCCTCAATCTTGCACTGGGGTCGGCAATCGCGACCATCGGCCTGACCATTCCGGCAGTCGCGGTAGTTTCGATCTATTTTCACCTGCCGCTTTCGCTGGGGCTTGAGCCCAAGGAAATCGTCCTGGCTGCGCTGACCTTTTTCGTCGCAGCCTTGTCGATCACGCGCGGCATGACGACCGTGCTGCAGGGGATGCTGCACCTCGTCATCTTCGCCGCCTATTTGCTGGTGACGGTAGTACCCTGAGAAGCGCTGACAAGCGGCCATCAAGCCCCTACATCAACGCGATGACGGATTTCTCTACCCTGCTTAAACCCGACCGCGGCGGTGATGCCCGGACCATCCACCTTGTCGACAAGGCACGCTTTGACGATTGGGCCAAAGCCCGCCCCGCCGACCAGCGCGCCTGGATGAAGGCCAACGGCTTCGATGGCGGGGTTAAGGGCCGGTTCCTCCTTCTTCCAACCGGCAAGACCGACGAATTCGAAATCGCCGTGACTGTCGCCAATGTCGCGCAGCTGACGCCTTGGTGCCTTGCCGGCTTGGCAGAAGCGCTGCCCGAAGGCTCATATCGCCTTGCCTGCGATGATCCGGGAATCGCCGCGCTGGGCTGGCTGCTCGCTCAGCATGTATTCGACCGTTACAAAGCTTGTGGCGACCAGCGGCGCGGGCCGCGGATCCTGCTGTCCGGAAAGGCAGCGCGGATCGAACGCATAGTCCGCGAGGCCGAGGCGACCGCGCTGGTCCGCGACCTTGTCAACACGCCGGCCGCCGATCTTGGGCCTGCGGAGCTGGAAGACGCGGTTCGCGACCTTGCCAAGAATCACGATGCCAAGGTCACCGTCACCAAGGGCGATGCGTTGGCCGAAACCTGCCCGATGATCGCAGCCGTGGGAGGCGGGGCGATTTCTGCGCGCGCACCGCGCCTGATCGAACTTGAATGGGGCAATCCCGGCCACCCGCGCCTTGCATTGGTCGGCAAAGGCGTGTGCTTCGATTCGGGCGGTCTCGACATCAAGCCGGGCAGCGGAATGCGCAATATGAAGAAGGACATGGGCGGCGCAGCCCATGCCCTTGCACTCGCTGGGCTAGTGATGTCCGAACGCCTGAAGGTGCGACTTCACCTTCTAATCCCCGCGGTCGAGAACGCGATTTCGGGAGCGGCCTATCGCCCGGGCGACATTCTGAAATCGCGGCTAGGGCTGACGGTAGAAATCGACAATACCGATGCCGAAGGCCGGCTGGTCCTGGGCGACGCCCTGGCCAAGGCGGCGGAAAGCGAGCCTTCGTGCATCATCGACCTTGCCACGCTGACCGGGGCAGCACGTGTCGCCATGGGGCCTGACCTGCCGCCATTCTTCGCCAATGACGAAGAGCTTGCGGGACAAGTCACTGCGGCTTCCGAGCACGCGCTGGACCCGCTGTGGCGCTTGCCGCTGTGGCAGCCTTACGCCGACATGCTCAAAAGCAACCTTGCCGATATTGCCAATAGCGCGAACTCGCCAATGGCGGGCTGCATCACCGCGGCCTTGTTCCTGGAAAAATTCGTGCCGCCCCAGGTCCCCTGGGTCCACATCGACACCTACGCGTGGCGGGATTCGGCCACGCCGGGACGTCCGAAAGGGGGCGAGGCACTGGGCCTTCGTGCAATGTTCACCGCACTGGAAAGTCGGTTCGCCGACGATTGAGCTATAAACCCCTAGTTTTTCGTCATTTTTGGCGGCGCGCCTGCAACATTTCGGGTCCTTACCAGTTTACCTTGCACTAAGCGACGTGAACGGAGGACAAGATGGGCGATGGACCGCTTGCCGCATGGATGAAAGCGCTGATCGCCTATGTCAGGTCGGGCGAACCCGATCTTACGAACCGCCAGATGGCCCTTCTCATGGTGGTTTACCTCACGCCCGGCCCGCACACCGTTCGCGGGCTTGCGCGCATTTTAGGAGTTTCGAAACCGGTCGTAACGCGCGCCTTGAACACTTTGGGTGGGCTCGGCTATCTGCGCCGCGAGCGCGACCAGGACGATCGCCGCAACGTATTCGTCGTCCGCACTTCGAACGGGGCTGATTTCCTTGAAGGATTTAAACGCAATATCGCCGGACCCGGGACCGGCAACGGAAACGTCCTTCGCCCAGTCGAGCGAGTTGCAGCCTTCGCGCGCGGTTAACGGATTTGCACTGGCTGGGCCGTCCGACCCGCCCGACCCCACCCGTCATGCGTTTCGCGAGGATCTGGCCGATGCGGCGCTGGCTGGCCGGGTAATCGCCTCGCACTATGCCGAACCGGTAGAACGACGCCTTGTTGCAAACGCAGCGCTGCACGAGGGTCCAAGCGAGCACAGCGCGATCATTGCCAAACTTTCGAAGGGCACGCGTTTTCGGCTACTTGACGACACGCTTGGGTGGGCATGGGGCTATGCCGGCGATGACGGGCTGGTCGGTTACGTGAACGCCGCTGCGGTCGGTCGCTAGACCCCGCGCCAAATCCGATGGCCCTATTGGGCGTGCGTTATCCGCATCAAAAGCGAGATTTGCAGAAGCCCGGTCATTACGATGACCAGAAGGAAGATACGCAGCGACCAGTCCCGCATTGGTCGGCGACGCCGACGGCTCCTGCGATAGGGGGCCACGATCATCATGGCAAAAATCGCGCTGATGATTTGCAGCGTCGCGACGACATAAGCGGCCTGCACCCGCAACATTGGAAGCGAGCCGGAACCGCTGGGTCCGCTGGTCGGACTGACCAGCATTCCGGCAATCCACAGAAAGACCGACGCTCCGAACGCGTACCACCCGGCCTGAACAATGCGGGGGTCGATTTTCAAAGAGTGTCCGTCTTCGCGACGATTATTCACATGTCACCTTTCTTGCGGCGATAAGCGAACCACTTGGCGACGTTGCGCTGGTGGTCCTCGAAGGTTGCAGCAAATACATGCCCGCCACTGCCATCTGCAACGAAATAAAGCGCGTCGGTCGTGGCTGGCCGAAGGACCGCGGCAATGCTTTCCTTCCCCGGATTGGCGATCGGCCCGTCCGGCAAGCCCGCGCGGCGATAGGTATTGTATCCGTTATCCGAAGCAAGTTCCGACCGCAGGATCCGCCGTCCCAGCGGTTTGCCCTTTGTTACCGGGTAGATCACCGTCGGATCCGCATCCAGCTTCATCCCGATTTTAAGCCGGTTGCAATACACCCCGGCGATCATTGGCCGTTCGCTCGGCTTACCGGTTTCCTTCTCGACAATCGACGCCAGGATGATCGCCTCTCGCGGGGTCTTTACCGGGCATTTGCCGTCGCGTTGCGCCCACAATCTGGCAAGTTCCTGGTCCATCGCGCCGGTCATGCGGTTGAGGATTTCAGAGCGCTGCTCACCCCGCTCATAGGTGTAACTGTTGGGAAGCACGCTTCCCTCTGGCGGAAGCGGCGCCTTCCCTTGCGTAAAGGGCAAGGCGGCCAGCCGCTCCTGCACCATGATCGAGGGCATTCCTTCTGGCACCGTCATCAGGCGTTGCAGCGGTCGCCCGTGCTGCAGCAAGTCGACGATCGCAGCAGTGCTTGCGCGGGCGGGAATCTCGAACTCGCCGGCCTGGACCGGGGCACCACCGCCAAACAGGCGGGCATAAAGTTTGAAGGCGATTGGCCGGTCGACCAGTCCCGCGTCGCCGAGTTTTTCCGCGACCGAGGAAACGCTGCTCCCCTGCTCGACGATAAAGGTCGTCGGCTCGCTGTTTCCGCCCGGCTTCCAGAACAGGAACCACGCCGCCGCGACCACCAGGGCCAGAAGCAAGCCAAGCCGCGCGCCCCACCCGCGCAGCATCGGCTAATCGACCTTCTTGACGATCAGCGAGGCGTTGGTGCCGCCAAAGCCGAAACTGTTGTTGAGCGCGGCGCGCACTTCGCGCTTTCGCGCCTTCAGCGGGACCAGGTCCACGCCCTCGGTCCCGTCGTCGGGATTGTGGAGGTTGAGGGTCGGGGGAACGATCTGGTCCCGGATCGCGAGAATGCAGAAGATCGTCTCGACCGCTCCGGCGCCGCCCAGCAGGTGCCCGATCGCCGACTTGGTCGAACTCATCGATGCGCCGCCGATATCATCCCCGAACAGCTTCCTGACCGACGCAAGCTCGATGGTATCGGCCATCGTCGAGGTGCCGTGGGCGTTGATGTAATCGATATCCGTCGGCTTCATCCCCGCTTTATCAAGCGCCGCCTTCATCGAGCGGAAGGCCCCGTCGCCTTCGGGATGGGGCGCGGTAACGTGATGGGCATCGCCCGACATTCCGTAGCCAACCACCTCGGCGTAGATTTTCGCTCCGCGCGCCTTGGCATGCTCATATTCCTCGAGCACCACAACGCCTGCTCCTTCGCCCATCACGAACCCGTCGCGGCCCTTGTCGTAGGGTCGGCTGGCCTCTTGCGGGCGATCGTTCATGCTCATGTTGAGCGCCCGCGCCTGCGCAAATCCAGCGATTCCAATTGGGCAAATGGTCGCTTCGGCACCGCCGGCAAGCATGATGTCAGCATCGCAATCGCGGATCATCCGCGCAGCATCGCCGATCGAGTGCGCGCCGGTCGAACAGGCGGTGACCACAGCGTGGTTCGGGCCCATCAGGCCGTATTTAATCGAGACCTGGCCCGAGATAAGGTTGATCAGGCGTCCGTGGACGAAGTGCGGGCTGACCCGAGTTGGCCCTTTTTCGGCAAGCAGCAGGCTTTCGCTCTCGATCCCCGGCAAGCCCCCGATCCCTGAGCCGATCGAGCAGCCTGCCCGAAAGCGGGTCGCTTCGTCCATGTCGGTCAGGCCAGCGTCCTCGATCGCCTGGCCCGCGGCATCGATTCCATAGATGATGAACTGGTCCACCTGGCGCTGGACCTTGTGGTCAACGCGCTTGTTCGGGTCGAATCCATATTCGTGATCGGCGGGTTTGACCTCGCAAGCGATCTGACACTTCTGGTCCGATGCGTCGAACCGGGTGATTGGTCCCGCGCCGCTCTTACCCGCGAGGAGATTCGACCAGGCGGTTTCGACGTCCGCCCCAAGCGGGGTAACGAGGCCCAGTCCAGTCACGACGACACGACGCATATTATCCCTCCGAAATACGAAAGGCCCAGCCCGATTAGGGGCTGAGCCTGTCGATGCTTCTCAATTCCGGCCCGAATGGTCAACCGGAGCGGCCCGTCGACAAGCTCAGGGCAAGGAAGCGGCTTGGGCGCTAGCCCTTGTTGCTGTCGATATAGTCGATCGCGTCCTTGACGGTCGCGATCTTTTCCGCCGCGTCGTCCGGGATTTCGACCCCGAATTCTTCCTCAAACGCCATCACCAGCTCGACGATGTCGAGGCTATCGGCGCCCAGGTCGTCGATGAAGCTGGCTTCCTCAGTGACCTTTTCGCCTTCGACGCCGAGATGTTCGACGACGATCTTCTTCACCCGATCAGCAGTCTCGCTCATGTGATGTTTCCTCCATTTATGCGTTTGCGCTGCCCTAGCGAGGGCGCGGCATCCTCGCAAGGGAGCACGTGACGCTTGGCGCAGGTCCCCTCTTTTCCTAAGTGGACGGCAATGCACAAGCGCCAACTTACCAACGGGGAAATCGCGCTGTGCCGGACGGTGTTCGGCGACGCCATCGACTATCTGCAAGTGCGGCTGGTTCGCGGCAAGTTCTGGCCGTTTCATCCGCGCGGAGTAGCGATGGCACCGATGGGCGAAATCTATTTCCATCCGGAACGTGGCGGCTGGTCGCCGGACTTTTCGCTTGAGCCGCCCGCCGCTCAGGGGTTTTTCATCCACGAGATGACCCATGTCTGGCAGGCGCAGAAAGGCGGGCGATTTTTCCTTCCGCTGATGCGCCACCCGTTCTGCCGCTACGATTATCGCCGTGTTCCGGGCAAAGCATTCGCGGCCTACGGGCTTGAACAACAAGCCGAAATCGTTCGCCATGCGTTCCTTGCGAAAATCGGCGCGCAACCGCGAGCCGACCGGCAAGAGCTCGCGGAACTGCTGCCGTTCGCCTGAAACGACTGTTACAGTTATGCAACATTCGTCCCGAGAACGTCATCCGGACACGCTTTAGGCTCCACCTTTGCTTCGGATTAGGAGAGATTGGCGCGCTTTTTACCGAAAGCGCACGAAGGGGAGAATTTATGCGCATCACCACATCTTTGCTGGTCGGCACGTCGCTTGTCGCGCTGGCAGTACCGGCCCACGCCCAAACCGAGCAGGCAGCAATCGCCCAAGAGGCGAATGACACTGACAATACTACCACGCCGCCGGCCGACGAGGTGTCGTCGTTTGAGGAAGACGCGATCATCGTGACCGCGACCAAGCGCGCCAGCCGCGTGCAGGACGTGCCGTTTTCAATCAACGCGCAGACCCAGGAAGACATCCAGCGCGCAAATGCCCAGACACTTGAGGATATCAGCCGTAACGTCGCCAGCCTGACGGTCCAGAACCTCGGGCCGGGCCAAAGCCAGGTCTCGGTACGCGGTGTTTCGGCGGGCCAGATCGTGCGCGATCAGCCGGGAGTCAAGGAACAGGTCGGCGTCTATCTCGACGAATTTGTTGCATCGCTTTCGCTCTTCACGCCCGACTTTGACTTGTTCGACTTGAACCGCCTCGAGACCCTGCGCGGCCCGCAGGGCACGCTGTTCGGTTCGGGCAGCGTCGGCGGAACGTTGCGCTACATCACCAACCAGCCGACCACCGATCGCGTCGAGGGCGCGGTCGAAGGCAACGTCAACATGCTCAAGGGCGGCGGCGTCGGCTATTCGGTGAAGGGCGCCTATAACATTCCCTTCGGGCAAGGGGCCGCGCTTCGCGTCGTCGGCTATAACACGCACTTTGGCGGCTTCATCGATTCCATCGGGCCGTACAGCAAGAAGAACGTCAATGACGGCGACCGCTGGGGCACCCGCATCGCGCTGCTCCTCCAGCCGAGTGACAACTTCCGTATCACTCCGCGGGTAGTTTATCAGAAGGTCACCGCCGGCGGGTTCAACCGTCAGGACGAATATATCCTGTTCGACAACCAATTCACTACCGGTGGCAACACGCTTGGTGAACGCGAACAGTATCTTCGCTTCCGTGAGAAGTTCAGCGACAAGACACTGCTTACCGACCTCGTCATGTCCTATGACTTTGGCGGGGCCGAACTGACCAGCGTGTCGAGCTATCTCAACCGCAACATCCTCGTCAGCCGCGATGCCTCGGCACTGACCGGTTCGGTCTATATCTCGTTCGCAGGCGCAGCACCTGATGCGGCCGGCGGTGCGGCGCTCAACTCGAACCTTCGGGACACGACCAAGCTCAAGCAATGGACCCAGGAACTGCGCCTGTCCTCGACTGGCGCCGGACCGTTCCAGTGGGTGTTCGGCGGCTTTTACTCCAAAGTCGACCGGACCTATGCGCAGCGTCTTCCGACACCGGGTTCGGACCCGTTCGGCCAGGCGTTCCTTGACGTCGCTGCAGGTGGATTGCCGATTTCGGCGACCTATAACGGCTTCCCGGCGAATTCGCCGTACAACGCCGATATTCCATACGACATCAAGCAGACTGCACTGTTCGGCGAAGGAAGCTATCAGTTTGGCCAGTTCAAACTGACCGCCGGCGCACGCTATTACAACTTCAAGGAATTGCGTGACTTCGTCTCGGGCGGCATTTTCTCGGACGGAAATACGAACCTTGGCGACAAGACCAAGTCGAATGGCGTTTCGCCACGCGTCATCCTGACCTATGAGGCCAACCGCGCGCTGTCGTTCAACGTCCAGGCGGCCAAGGGCTTCCGTCTTGGGGGTGTCAATGACCCGCTCAACCTTCCGCTGTGCACGCCCGCTGACGCCGAAATCTTCGGCGGCTACCAGCAATATGACGACGAGACTTTGTGGAATTACGAAGCGGGGATGAAGTACGGCCTTGGCCGCTCAATGTACTTCAACGCAGCCGCGTTCCACAACGCGATCAAGGACCTTCAGGTCACGCTTGATGCCGGAAGCTGTTCGTCGCGCGTCGTGTTCAATGTGCCCAAGGCGCATTCGACCGGTCTCGAAGCGGAATTCGGCGTTCGTCCGACGCCGGACCTCAACCTCTCGGTTGCAACGACCGTTCAGTCCGCCAAGTTCGACAGCACGGTGACGACCGGAACCGGCGCAGTGCTCGGCGGGATTCGCGATGGCAATCGCCTGCCGACCGTGCCCAAGTTCCAGTTCGCTGCCACGGCAACTTACGAGCGGCCACTTAACGATTCCACTGACTGGAACCTGACTGCAAGCTTCCAGCACCTTGGCAGTCGTTATACCCAGCCGAGCGACCAAGAGACGGGTGCCGGCCTTGTCTCGAGCGCGCTGTTCTATGACCCGGCCACCGGGGCTTATGGCAGCGGTGTCAACGACTTCGGCTCGCTCAAGCTGCCTTCGTACAGCCTCGTCAACCTGTCGGGCGGGCTTCACTGGGACAATGGCCTCGAGGTCATCGCCTATGTGAATAATATCTTCGACAAGAACCCGCTCCTCTCGCTCGATCGTGAGCGCGGGCTTCGGGCGCGGATCGCCTACAATATCGGCCAGCCGCGGACGATCGGTCTGACGGTCCGGAAGATGTTCGGCCGCTCGCTCGCGGCACCGGCGCCGGCTCCGGTCATGATGCCGCCGCCGCCGCCCGCACCGGTTCAGGAGATGGCACCGCCGCCTCCCCCGCCGCCTCCCCCGCCGCCGGTGGAACGCGGTGAGCGCGGCGAGTAATCGTCCGCTCGGAACCCGCCGGAAGGCCAGCCTTTCGGCCGTGACGCGCCGCTCGCTCCTTATGGGGGCGGGCGGCGCTGCCGTTTTGCCGGCATTTCTCCAAGCGGCTCCGCGCGGATCGGGTGAGCATGTGGCGGTCATCGGCGCCGGGGTGTTCGGTGCCTGGACAGCTATTTTCCTCCAGCGCGCGGGCCATCGCGTGACTCTGATCGACGCCTGGGGATCGGCAAACGCCCGCGCTTCATCGGGCGGCGAATCGCGCATGACCCGGGCGGGTTACGGTAAGGATGAAATCTACACCCGGATGGCGGTAGCCAGCCTGCCGGAATGGAAGGCGTTGAGCGGCCGTTCGGGACTTCCGATCCTCCACCAATGCGGCGTGTTATTCTTCTCAGGCGTTCCCGACGCTTATTTCAGCGATTTGGTGGCGGTTCACCGCAAGCTCGGGCTGCCGTTGCGCCAATTTGGCCGCCAAGAGCTTTCGCGGCGCTTTCCGATGATCGACTTTTCCGGTGTCGAGCTTGGATTGTTCGAGCCTGAATTCGGGGCGTTGATGGCGCGCCGTGCAGTCCAGACGCTGGTGGCCGAATTTGTCGCCGCAGGGGGCACCTACGTCCAAAGCATGGTCAAGCCGCCGTCCGAGTCCGGCGCGCGCCTTGACACCATTCGCCTGTCCTCGGGCAAGACGGTCGCTGCCGATCGCTTCGTCTTCGCCTGCGGTCCGTGGCTGGCGAAGGTCTTTCCGGACGTCGTGGGCGCGAAGATCGAGCCTACCCGGCAGGAGGTGTTCTTCTTCGCCCCGCCCGCTGGCTCGGTGATGTTCCGCCCTGCGGCCATGCCCGGCTGGGCCGATTTCAATGGGGGCGACGTGTTTTACGGCTTTCCCGACCTGGAGGGTCGCGGAGTCAAGTTCGCGCACGACAAGCATGGCGTAACGGTCGATCCGGACACCCAGGATCGCCGCCCGACGCAGGCAGCGCTGGATGAGATCATCGCCTTTCGCGACCGCCGCTTTCCCTTGCTTCGGGGTGCGCCGCTGACCGAGGCCCGGGTATGCCAGTACGAAAACAGCTCGAACGGCGATTTCATTATCGACCTGCATCCCACCCTTGCCAATGTCATGATCGTCGGGGGTGGTTCGGGGCACGGCTTCAAACATGGTCCGGCGGTTGGCCATTATGCGAGCGAGCGACTGTTCGGTCTTCGCGCGCCCGAGCCGCGTTTTGCGCTGTCGACCAAAAGCGCTATCCACAAGCGCGAGATCATCTAGCCCTGGGAGAATTGATTTATCGCCGGCGGTGACAACCACAGCGGGAGCGCGCAGCGCACCGATCTAGCAGAGGACCGGACCGTCCTTGCCAACGAGCGGACCTTGGCATCATGGCTACGCACCGGATATGGCGCGATCGGCATCGGCCTTGCCTTCCAAGCGTTGTTCAACAAGGTCGAACCAGGCTGGGTCCCGCGGCTGATCGCGACCGGCTTTCTTGCCACGGCGATTCTCATGTTCGTCTCCGCCGAGCGGCGTGCGAGCGCAGTCTTTGACCGGCTCGATGAACACCGGGTGGTCAGCGTCAACATGCAGACCCTTCGGCTGGTCGTCGCGATCTCGGTGCTGGCGTGCGTGGCGATGATGATCGTCATCTGGAAGTCGCGGGTCCTCGAAATCCTCTAGACCTTCAGTTCGCGCTCCATTCGGCGACCAAAGTCGAACTGGCGGGATCTTCGATTGCGATCCGGTCAAAGGTCGCACGGGCAAGGCACCGAACCTGTCCACCCGCTGGCGAACAGGTAATGGTCCTGCCCTGCGTGTCCGCCTCGATCCGGCCGCTCAGGAACAGGTCGAGACCGCCGTTCGGTGCGGCTTCGGGGGAGATTTTCTTGACGATGTCATAGCTTGCAAGAAGGGCGCGAGCACGCGGCGCGTCGGGATCGGCCGCCTGGACAAGCGCAAAGTTGATCCGCGCACCCGGGTCGATCCCGCGATATTCTGGAAGCGGGCAACCGTTGGCGAGTAACAGCGGGCGCGGCACCGAAAAACCACTCAGGGTGGTCGGCTTGGTATCTTCGTCCGCCCCCGGCACCTCGATCGACAGATCGGGCTTTACGGTCACTTTCAGCGCATCGGATTTCTGATCGAAACTCCAGCGTCTCGTGGCGGCAGGGTCGGCGCCGGGACAACCGAAGCGCATCCGAAGCTCGAACCGGCGCCCGTTGAGCGCCTTTTGAGCTTCCTCGTCGTCCAGCCCGGTCATCGCACTTCCGGCGGCCGTCAGCATGGTCACCAACAGGCTTTCGCGATCCAGCGCCAAATCGGGCAGCGGAATCTCACGTTTGACCGGTGCCGGGGCATCGACCGAGGGCGGAGCGGCGACGTTCTCGTCTTCCGGTTTCCCTCCCGAACAGGCCGCGACAAGGAGTGGCAGAAACGCGCAAAGTACAAGCGGATTGTTGGACGGACTGTGCGACATCGGCATACTGTGCCACAATTGGCCTCGCTCCGCGAGTGCGTGGGCCACGAAGGAGATTGATGGACGGTGCCAGCGGACCAACTAATTACGCTGGCCGTGCTCGGTGCGGTTGTTGGCGCACTGATCTTTGAAAGAGGACGCGCCGATGTCGTCGCCTTGACCGGCGCAGCGGTGCTTCTGGTAAGTGGTGCAGTCCGTCCGGTAGAGGTGCAGAGCGCCTTCGCCAGTCCGGCCATCATCGCACTCGCCTCACTATTCGTGATTGCCTATGCGATGGAATTGTCGGGTCTTCTCGACACCGCGATCCATCGCGGGATCGCGCTTGGCAAGCGCTTTGGCCGGGCCGGTATCTGGTACATGATCGGGATCTGCGGCGCAGCGTCCGCGTTCCTCAACAACACGCCGATCGTGGTCTTGAGCGCGCCCGTCATCCGCGATGTCGCGACCGCGTTGAAACTGAAGCCGCAAACGTTCCTTATGCCACTTTCCTATGCGGCCGTGATGGGCGGTTGCTGCACGCTCATCGGAACCTCGACAAACCTGCTCGTCAACGACATGGCGCGCGTTTCGGGCCAGCCCAATTTCGGGATGTTCGAAATGACCCCGGTCGGCCTGTGGATTGCGCTTGCCGGCGGGCTCTACCTGGTACTCATCGGACAGCGATTGCTGGCTCGTGCCCACCCTGACGGGGAAGTCGGCGATATGCCCGACAAGCCCGGAGAAGCCGGGCTCGCCGGCGGCCAGCTTGGCACCGTCCAGGCCTTTGCCAAGGACCGCAAACTGCAACTGGGCAAGGCCGTGATTGCGGGACTGGTGTTCATCGGCGTCATTACCGCTGCAGCGCTGAACGTCGCGCCGATTGCCGCTTGTGCATTTGCCGGTGCGGTCCTTCTTATCCTGCTGCGGGTTCTAAGCGCCGACGAGGCCTATCAGGGGCTTAGGCCCGAAGTTCTGATGCTGATCGCAGGGATGGTCGTCCTTGGGATTGCGCTGGAAGAAACCGGCCTTGCCGGGTCGGCCACCCGGTGGATGGTCGGCGGGCTCGACAATCTCCCGCCGCTGTGGGCCTTGATCGGACTTTATGGCGCGACCTTGTTCCTGACCGAATTGCTATCCAATGCCACCGTGGCGGTGCTGATTACCCCGCTTGCGGTGTCGCTGGCGCAAAGCCTGGGGGTCAGCCCCCGCCCTTTCCTGATCGCGGTGATGATGGCGGGAAGTGCGTCCTTTGCAACGCCGTTCGGGTATCAGACCAACGTCCTCGTCTACCAGATGGGACGCTATAATTACGTTGATTTCCTGAAGGTCGGCTTACCGCTCAACATTGTCACCTGGGCCGCCGGGGTGATCGCGATCCAGCATTATTTCCCGTTCTAGCACGGCGGCAAGCGCCTAGGGCTTGCGAGCCACCCCGACCATCGCCGGGCGAAGCAGCCGGTCCTTCATCTTGTAGCCGGCCTGCATCTCCTCGATGATCGTGCCCGGTTCGGAATCGTCGGTAGGGATTTCGACCATTGCCTGGTGAAGGTTGGGATCGAGCGGCATTCCCTTGGCCGGGACCTTCTCGATGCCGTTGCGCCCGAACACCGAATCGATTTCGCGAAGGGTCGCTTCGACCCCGCCGATGAAATTCGCCATCTCGCCTTCTCGTGCGCCTTGCGGAACATGGTCGATCGCACGCTGAAGATGATCGCGGACTGCAAGCATGTCGCGCGCAAATCCCGC
The DNA here is from genome assembly GCA_963703115.1 of uncultured Alphaproteobacteria bacterium. Taxonomy (GTDB): domain Bacteria; phylum Pseudomonadota; class Alphaproteobacteria; order Sphingomonadales; family Sphingomonadaceae; genus Sphingomicrobium. The sequence continues at coordinate 863,245 of OY969788.1, read as the reverse complement.
CGCGGCATAGCTTCGGGTGTCGGCCATCTCCTTTTCCATCCGCCGACGCGCATTCTGCAATTCGGCGGCGGCATAAAGCGCCTTGGCCTGAGCTTCCTCGACCGCTTGTTGCAGTTCTGCCACCCGGTCGTGCTCGGCAAGTTCGGGGGCCTCCGCAGCGGTTTCCTCGCGCAGCTCTTCGGCCTCGTCGTGCATATTGTTCTCGTCGCTCATCTCATCAATCTCGTTAGCGTTTTCGCCGTGAAATCCACCATGGGAACCACCCGCGCATAATTCAACCGCGTCGGCCCGATTACACCGACAACGCCGATCACCTGGCCCTGGCTCCCGCGATAGGGGGCAGCGATCACCGACGAGCCTGAAAGTGCGAACATCCGATTCTCGCTGCCAATAAACACGCGGCAACCCGGCGCATCGCGTGCGCCCTCCAGAAGGCGCGCAATTTCCTGCGTATCCTCAAGCTCGCCAAGCAATTGCCGCACCCGCTCAAGGTCTTCGGCGGCGGCCTCGTCGATAAGATTGGCTTGGCCGCGCACGATCAGCACCGGGCGCTCGGAATTATCGCGGCTCCAGTCGGCCAGCCCGGCGGCCACGAGTTCCGCGGCGGCATGGTCGATCGCTTCCTTGCGCTCGCGGATTTCGGTGCGCAGCCGAGCCCCGGCCTCGGCCAGCGTAAACCCCGCCATGCGCGCGGTGACGTAATTGCTGATCTCGGCCAAAGCGGCAGCGCCGGTTGCACCGTCCAACGCCACCACGCGATTTTCGACCGACCCGTCGTCGCTGACCAGCACGGCAAGCGCGCGGCGTTCGCTCAAGGGCACGAAACTGAGTTGTTTCAAGCGAAGGTCGGCCTTGGGCGCCATTACCACCCCAGCGCACGACGACAGGCCGCTAAGCGCCGCGGAAGCCGCCGCAAGCCGTTCCTCGATCGGCGCCTCGGCGGAAATCCGCCGCTCGATTTCGCGCACTTCATCAGGGTCGGGTCGCGTCGCCTGCATGATCCCATCGACGAACAGGCGAAGCCCGCTTTCCGTAGGAATGCGCCCAGCGCTGGTATGCGGGTGGGTCAGCAGCCCGCGCTCTTCCAGGTCGCTCATGACCCCCCGGATCGATGCCGGCGACAAGCTGATGTTACCGGCAAGCGCCTTGGAACCGACCGGAATCCCGCGATCAAGATAGGCTTCGACCACAAGGCCGAAGATATCGCGCATGCGCTCGGTCAATTCGGGGAAGGGTGCTGCCATTGCCTGCGCTATCTAGGATTGCCAGAGCGAACGGTCTAGGGAGCCAGCCGGACCATTATCAGGAGAATGTTTCCCATGCGCCCATCCGGCCGCGAACCCGACCAGATTCGTACCCTCACCTTCGAGCCCGCGTTCACCAAGCACGCCGAAGGTTCGTGCCTGGTCAGTTTCGGCGACACCCGGGTGCTGTGCACTGCAAGCGTCGAGGAACGGCTTCCGCCGTGGCTTCGCTCCAAGGGCCAAGGATGGGTGACCGCGGAATATGGGATGCTTCCCCGCGCGACTCACACGCGCGGCAACCGTGAAGCAGCGCGCGGCAAGCAATCGGGCCGAACCCAGGAAATCCAGCGCCTGATCGGCCGTTCGCTGCGCGCGGTCGTCGACATGGGCAAGCTCGGTGAGCGCCAGATCACTATCGATTGCGACGTCATCCAGGCCGATGGCGGTACCCGCACCGCCTCAATTTCAGGCGGTTGGGTCGCGCTGCGCATCGCGATCGACAAATTGCTCGCGTCCGGAGCGCTCAAGGTCGATCCCATTCTCACCCAGGTCGCGGCGGTTAGCTGCGGGATTTACGAGGGAACGCCGGTCCTCGACCTCGATTATGACGAGGACAGTAACGCCCATTCGGACGGGAATTTCGTGCTTACCGGCGATGGCAATATTGTTGAGGCGCAATTGACTGCCGAGGGCGCAACCTTCGACGAGGAATCGCTGCTTCGCCTACTCCGGCTTGCCCGGATCGGCTGCGCCGACATCTTTGCGGCCCAACTCAAGGCCACCGGCAACGGGAATGCGGCATGAGGAACATCGGCCCCAAGCTGGTGATCGCGACCCATAATCCCGGCAAGCTGCGCGAGATTGCGCAATTGCTGGAGCCGCTCGGGGTCGAATGCGTAAGTGCCGCCGAACTCGACCTGCCCGAACCGGAAGAAACCGGGGTAACCTTCGCCGACAACGCCGATCTGAAGGCGCGGCAGGCGGCCGACCTTTCGGGCTTTCCGGCACTTGCCGACGACAGCGGGCTGGCAGTCGATTCGCTCCACGGCAACCCGGGGATTTACTCGGCGCGCTGGGCCGAAGACGAAGACGGGAAGCGGGACTGGATGCGGGCGATGAAACGCGTTTGGGACGCCGTGCACAACACCGGCGAGGAACCGTCCACCGACGCGCATTTCGCCTGCGCGCTTGCCATTGCCTGGCCCGAAGACGGACAGGCCGAAACCTTCGAAGGCCGAGTCGACGGCACGCTGATCTGGCCGCCGCGCGGCGACAAGGGTTTTGGCTACGATCCGATGTTCGTCCCCAACGGGCACCAGCATAGCTTTGGTGAAATGGACCCGGCGCAAAAGCACGCCATGAGCCACCGCGCCGATGCCTTCACCAAGTTCGTGGCAGCGTTGAAGGGCTGATCCGTGGCGGGCCTAGCCCTTTACGTTCACTGGCCGTTTTGCGTCAGCAAGTGCCCGTATTGCGACTTTAACAGCCACGTCCGCGATAGCGTTAACCAGGACCTATGGCGCTCCGCACTGCTCGCCGATTTGGCGCACGAAGCAGCGCTGCTTCCGGGACGCCAGCTGACCAGCATCTTTTTCGGCGGCGGAACCCCCAGCCTGATGGACCCGGCGACCGTTGCCGCAGTGATCGAAGGCGCAGGTAGACACTGGTCACTTTCCGACGATTGCGAAATCACGCTGGAGGCCAATCCGAATAGCGCGGAGGCTGCGCGCTTTGCCGACCTGGCGCACGCCGGGGTCAACCGGATCAGTCTTGGGCTGCAAAGCTTCCACGACGAGAAGCTGGCGTTCCTTGGGCGGGCGCATTCGGCGGCCGAAGGTCTCGCCGCACTCGAAATTGCGCAGACCACTGTCGACCGGGTCAGCTTCGACCTCATCACTGCGCTTCCGGGCGACACGATCGAGGGTTGGGAAGCCGACCTTCACCGCGCATTTTCGCTCGGCACCGAGCATTTGTCGCTCTACCAACTGACGATCGAGCCCGGAACGCGCTTTGCAACCGATGTCGCAAAGGCGAAATTCGCGCCGCTCGACGAAGATTGCAGCGTCGACCTGTTCGAAGTTACCCAGGACCTGACTCAAGCAGCGGGACTGCCCGCCTACGAGATTTCCAACCATGCCCGTCCTGGCGCCCAGAGCCGACACAACCTGACCTATTGGCGCTATGGCGATTATGCCGGGATCGGACCCGGCGCCCATGGTCGGCGCGGCGGAATGCGCACGCTTCGTCACAAGAAACCCGAGAATTTTCTTAATGCTGTAGCGCGCAATGGCCACGGCATGGTCGAACAGGCGGCCCTGTCGCCCGCCCAGCGCGCCGACGAGACACTGGTGATGGGCCTGCGGCTCACGGAAGGGGTCGAAGCGGACGCACTCGCGATTGATTGGGCCGAGATTGATCGGCTGGTCATGAGCGGGCACGTGTGGCGAAATGACTGCCGCATCGGCCTGACCCGTGCCGGGCGCCCCCTACTCGATCATATCCTGGGCCGGATCGCACTTACCGCTGCCGAGGCCGCCGCATGAGCGAGACGCTTGCCCCCGGGCTTCACCTAGTCGCGACTCCGATCGGGAACCTTGGCGACCTATCGCCGCGCGCTGCCGCCACTCTGAAGGCCGCAGACCTGATCCTTGCCGAGGACACGCGGGTGACCGCAAAGCTGCTCGCCCATGTCGGCGCGAAAGCGCAAATGCGCCGCTACGACGATCATTCCAGCGATGCCCAGCGCGACGGGGTGCTCGACCTCATTGCATCGCAGGCGGTCGTTCTGGTCAGCGACGCCGGGACACCGCTCATCTCCGACCCAGGCTACAAATTGGTGCGCGCCGCGCGCGAACGCGGCCTGAGCGTGCACCAGGTGCCGGGCCCGTGCGCCGCGATTGCTGCAATGGCCGTGTCCGGCCTTCCTACCGACCGTTTCCTGTTCCTTGGCTTCCTGCCCGCCAAGGCCAAGGCCCGCGCCGATGCAATCGCAGAGGTCGCAGGACTGCGTGCCAGCCTGGTGTTATACGAAAGCGGCCCGCGCCTTGCCGATTGCCTTTCGGCATTGTCGCAAGGCCTGGGCAGTCGCGATGCTGCGGTGGCGCGTGAACTCACCAAGCTGCACGAGGAATGCGTTACCGGCCGGCTGGACGAGCTTGCAGCGCGATACGCCGAAGCGCCGCCCAAGGGCGAAATCGTGATCGTGGTCGGCCCACCGTCGGAACGCGCCGCAGCCAGCGATGCCGAAATTGACTCCGCGCTGGGCGAGGCGCTGACCCGTCTTTCACCCTCGCGCGCTGCCGCCGAGGTTGCCGATTTGCTCTTGATCCCGCGAAAGCGCGCCTACGCCCGGGCGCTCCACTTGTCGCGATGAGCCGCCGCCAGGCAGAGCGGCGCGGTCGCAAGGCCGAAACGCTGGCCTGCTGGGCACTGCGCCTCAAGGGCTGGCGGATTCTTGCGCGCCGGGTCAAGGCGCGCGGCGGAGAAATCGACATCGTCGCCCGACGCGGACGCACCCTTGCGTTCGTCGAGGTCAAGGCGCGCGCAAGCGAGGAAAGCGCGCGTTTTGCACTGGACCATTATCGCTTGCGCCGGGTGGCGGTGGCCGCCGAACAACTCATCCAGCGCTATGGCCGTGATGGCGATGAGACCCGAATCGATGCAATATTCGTCCTTCCGGGACGCTGGCCCAGGCACGTGCCCGACGTGTGGCAGGGATGACAAAGGCGCGGCCCTCGCCTAGCTCAACCCGATGAACCTTAGGATCGCCGTTCAGATGGACCCGATGGAGCGCATTTCCATCGCCGGAGATTCCACGTTCGCGCTGATGCTCGAAGCGCAGGAGCGCGGATACCAGCTGTTCCATTATGGCGCTGGCGATCTGACGTACGAAGACGGAAGGGTGCGCGCGGCCGCTCACCCGGTGCGCGTGAGACCGGTCGCAGGAGATCATTTCTCGTTCGACCAGCCGGTCAGCATCGACCTTGGCAGCGACGTCGACGTCGTACTGATGCGGCAGGATCCGCCGTTTGACATCGGCTATATCACGGCTACCTATCTGCTTGAGCGCGTGGCGCGCGAGACCCTTGTTGTCAACGACCCGCGAAGCGTCCGCGACGCGCCGGAAAAGCTCTTCGTCCTCGACTTTGCCGAGTTCATGCCGCCGACCCTCATCAGTCGCGACATGAGCGAAATCCGCGCCTTCCACGCCAAGCATGGCGAGGTGGTCGTAAAGCCGCTCCACGGCAAGGCCGGCGAAGGCGTGTTCCGGATCGACAAAGAGGGCACCAATCTTGCCGCGCTTGCCGAATTGTTCAGCGCCATCGCCAAGGAACCGTTCATCGTGCAGGCGTTCCTTCCGGCGATTGCCGACGGAGACAAAAGGATCATCCTAGTCGATGGCGAAGTCGCGGGCGCGATCAACCGCCGCCCGGCGCAGGGGGAATTTCGCTCCAACCTCGCCGCCGGCGGGAGTGCCGAAGTCACCCAATTGTCCGCGCGTGAGCAGGAAATCTGCGCCGCCTTGGGTCCCGAACTCAAGAAACGTGGTCTGCTGTTCGTCGGAATCGACGTAATCGGCGGCCTGATGACCGAAATCAACGTCACCTCGCCGACCGGGATCGTGGCGATGGACGGGTTCAATGGCACCAACACCGCAGCAACGATCTGGAATGCGATCGAACGTCGGATCAAATCGCAATGAGCGACTGGATCGTTCGCCTGATCGAACAATCGGGCTATCTTGGAATTGGCTTCCTGATGTTCCTGGAGACCGTGTTCCCACCCATTCCATCCGAGCTAATCATGCCGGTCGCGGGCCTTGCCGCCCAACGCGGGCAAATGAACATGGCCGGTGTCATTGCCGCGGGTACAGCCGGGGCAATGCTCGGCAACATCCTTTGGTACCTTGCCGCCCGGGCGCTTGGAACGCAGCGACTAAAGCCGTTCATCAAGCGTTGGGGGCGCTGGCTGGGAATTGGCTGGAAAGATATTGAGAAAGCCCACGACTGGTTCGAACGGCATGGGTCGGCCTTCGTACTGGTCGGGCGCGTGGTGCCGACCGCGCGAAGCCTGATATCGGTCCCCGCGGGCCTCCTCGACATGCGCTTCCGGTCGTTTTTCCTCGCCTCGCTGATCGGCACCGCTTTGTGGACGGCGATGCTTGCCTTCTTGGGGGCACAACTGGGTGCCCACTACGGCTCGATCGAGGCGGTAATCGGTCCGATTTCAATTCTGGTGCTGGTCGCGATCGGCGGGGCTTATGCCTGGCGGGTGTTTTCCCACAAGCCGCACCGCGACTAACCAGTTCCCGGGGCACGGGCGATGGTTACCTGAAAATTGAGGAAGCTGGGCAGGCTTTGAACAAGGTTTGCGGCCTACCATGGCGAGGTCGCGGGACGGGGGTTACCCCACTAATCGCCGTCCCGTGACGATCCCCGGCATCCAGTCGCAATTCAATGCGTCACGCACGCGGATGGGCGTGGCGATAGACGTCAAGCAGGCGCGCCGCGTCGACCTTGGTATAGATCTGGGTTGAACTGAGGCTGGCATGGCCAAGAAGTTCCTGAAGCGCGCGCAAGTCGGCCCCGCGTGCCAGCAAGTGGGTCGCGAAGCTGTGGCGAAGCGCGTGCGGCGTCAGGCTGTCGGGTAAGCCCAGCCGACAACGCGCCGATGCGACCGCCCTGCGGACCAGGTCAGGATTGAGCGGACCGCCCCGCGCGCCGCGGAACAGGGGGCATCCGCCTTTATCTGGTACGGGCATTGCGCAACATAATTGTCGATCGCATCGCGCACCTTTTCGATGATCGGCACGATCCGGGTTTTCCCGCGTTTTCCGGTAATCCGCACCGAAGCCCTGAGTGGATAGTCGGCCCCGGTCAGGGACAGCGCTTCGGCCACTCGCAAGCCAGCTCCGTAAAGCAACAACAGGACTGCAAGGTCCCGGGCACCAATCCACGGCACTTTTGCCGCCCGCTGAGCATCTGCCGCCAGGTTCAGCGCCTCGGTCGGGGCAGCGGGCCGCGGCAGCGTTCGCGGTCGCTTGGGAGCGCGGGTGCGCGGTAAATTGGCCTCGCGTCCGTCGCTGCGCGCCGCATAGCGCAAGAAGGCGCGCACGCCGGACAATTCGCGTGCAGTCGATGCCGCGCCAAGGCCATCGGCACGCCTGCGTGCTAGGAACGCGCGAAGATCAGCGGAATCGATCGCTTGCAATTCACGCTCGCCGACCCTCGTTCCCAGATGCTCCCCCAGAAAGGCGATCAGGCGTCCGGCAGTGGCGACATAGGCGCGCACGGTATGGGGCGAACAGCGTCGGTCGTGGGCGAGGAACTGCTCCCAGTTCGCGGCCAGAATGCTCGCCGGGTGGGCGCTTAACGCTGGTTCGTCTCGGTCAGCCACCGGGCGATGATAGCGCCAAGCGAGTCGCCAAGGAACCGTAGCAATTCGCCCCCGTGCGAATCCTCGATCGCGATCGATTTGCGCTGGCCAAGCGCAAGCAGGCCGCTGGGCAGGCCCGAACCGCAGTGGATCGGGATCAGCGCCTGCGCTCGGACCGTCCCGGCAGCGCGGCCAAAAGCGGCATGACCACGCGGCACCGCGCGCAGGGTCAACGCGGGTTGCTGGGCCATCCAGCTTCCCAGCCATGCCGCATCCAGTCGCTGAAGTCCGCCGCCGTCGATCATCAATGCGACCGGGCCGATGCCCAGCGCGAGCGCGATCGAATCGACCTTGAGGATCCGCGGCCAGTCGCCCGAAATGACGTCGATCAGCGCTTCGAAACTCGATGCCGCAATGGCGCCTAACACCGCGCGGTGAATGGCCCGGGTTGCACCCCAATGACCTTGCGCAAAAGCGATCAGGTCGGCGCGATCCTCATTCGCTTCACCCAGCTGGGCGCGAAGGGACGCGAGCGCGCGTTGTTCGAACTGGATCACCCGGGCCATCGGGAAAGCTGTAGCGACAAGCGGTTAATTTTCCGGCCAATGCGGCGCGGATTGACGACCAGCGACGAGCGCTCGGTCTGGCTCAGCATTTGGCCTTTTCCCGCGTCCGGGCCGGGGACCTGGGACCGCTGATCGCGTACCAATAAAAACGGCGCCGTCCCGAAGGACGACGCCGTCTTTTTCTCAACCGTCGAACGTGCGCTTAGAGCGAGTTCGAAACGTTGTTGAAGGTCGTGCCCAGCTTCGTGCCGATGCTGGACATCGCACCGATCGCGGCAACCGCGATGAGGGCCGCAATCAGGCCGTATTCGATGGCGGTCGCGCCCTTGTTGTCGCGAATCATCTTGATGAACTTGCTCATGGTCATGCTCCTTGGTTCCATTCGGGACTTTTCGCCCCCAGCCTGCAGTCCACATCGCAGGTTGGAACCAGTTTTACGGCGCACACAGTTGAGAAATCGTTACCGCCATGGGTTGCGCAAAGGTTAAAATATTTCGGCCAACCAGGTCCGAAATGGCGCAAATCAGCCGATCTTCTGTCCGGTCGATTCCCAGTCCTTAAGGAAAGATGCGAGTCCCAACTCGGTCAGCGGGTGTTTGAACAATTGCCAGATCACTGCTGGCGGAGCGGTCATCACGTCCGCACCGATCTTAGCCGACTCAAGGATGTGGATCGGGCTGCGCACGCTGGCGACGAGAATTTCCGTCGGAAAGTCATAGTTGTCGTAGATCAGGCGGATGTCGGCGATCAGTTCGATTCCCGGCTGGCCGATGTCGTCAAGGCGCCCCACGAACGGCGAAATGAAAGTCGCCCCGGCTTTTGCCGCGAGCAGCGCCTGGTTGGCAGAGAAGCACAAGGTGACATTGACCATCGTCCCCTCGCCCGACAGTGCCTTGCAGGTCTTCAGGCCATCGGGGGTCAGCGGCACCTTGACCGCGATATTATCGGCAATTTTCCGCAATATCTCCGCCTCGCGCATCATGTCCTTGTGATCGGTCGCGACGACTTCGGCAGACACTGGCCCGTCGACCATCCGGGCAATTTCGGCGGTCACCTCAAGGATGTCCTTGCCGGACTTCTTGATCAGCGAGGGGTTGGTGGTAACCCCGTCGATCAGCCCCGCGGCGGCGAGTTCACGGATGGCATCGGTATCGGCGGTATCGGCAAAGAATTTCATGGCGGCCTTGGCTATCCCGGCTAGAGAAATGGGAACGACGCGAGCGATAGCGTTTGTTTGGCGCCGCGTCGACTTGTCAGCCGGCGAACGGGAGTGAGCATGAGCGAGAATATCGGGGTCAGGCGCGACGGCGCAGTGATGGAGATCACGCTGCAAAGGCCCGACCGGCGCAACGCGATCACCGTGGCGATGTACGCCGCGCTCGCCGACGCGTTCGAGGACGCAGCTCTGGACCCGACGATCCGGCTGGTGACGATTGCCGGCAAAGGGCCGGATTTCACCGCCGGCAATGACTTGATCGACTTCATGACTGCTCTACCCCGCGAAATGGATGACGATGTGCCGGTGTGGCGCCTGCTTCGCGCGGTTTCGACCTGCCCCAAGCCGATCCTCGCCTCAGTTCACGGCAATTGCATCGGCATCGGCACCACCATCCTGCTGCACTGCGACCTCGTCATCGCCGACGAAGAAGCACGCTTCGCGATGCCGTTCGTCGAACTGGGGCTGGTTCCCGAAGCGGCGAGTTCCCTGATCCTGCCGCGGCTGATGGGCATTCGCCACGCTTCGCGCCTGATCCTGCTGGGCGAAAAGATCGGTGCCCGCGAAGCGCACAAACTCGGCATCGTCAGCCATGTCGCTCCGACCGGTCAGCGCGAAGCCATGCGCGACAAGGCGGTCGCCCGGTTGCTTGCCCAGCCGGCCGAGGCACTCGCCGCCAGCCGTGCGCTGCTGCGCCAGGCGGAAGCCGAGGAAATTGCCCTGCGTATGCGAGAGGAAAGCGCGTTGTTTGCCGAGCGCCTTCAATCGGACGAGTTGAAAGCCGCGATCGCCAGTTTTTTCGCCAGCCGCGCGGCCGCCAAGCTCGATTGACCCACTATTCCGCGCGTTCCGGAGTGCCGCGAAACCTAGGCTCCGGCGACCCACACGCGCTTTGAGCGGGTGACGTTGATTGTCGGACCGGGAATGATGAGCAAGTCGGTCGCCTGCGAATAGGTCACGCGAAGATCGAGATAGGTCGACCCGTCCGCCTTGCCGGTGGCCGGATCGGCGATCGTGAACGAACCGGGCCCAATGCCGTAAACGGTGGCGGAAATCTTTTGCTTCACCTGGGCGGCGGTCGGCTGGGGGTAAAGGGTGGCATAACGCGCACCTTCACCCAGCCCGTGCTGGATCCCCGACATGGCGCGAAAGACGAGGCCAGCCTGAACGATCATCCACAGCAATTCGATGAGAATCGGGAGCGCGAACGCGACCTCGATCACCGCGGCGCCGCGGTCGTCGGTCTTCAGCGACCGCTTAATCAGTTTGCGAAGGGTCATTTGACGCGCACGCCCGCAGTCGTCGACAGGTGGTAGGTTCCATCACCGTTGAGCGAGCGAAAGTGGACCGGGAACAGCGGCGTGTAACGGTCGGTCACCGTGACCAGGATCCAGCGCGATTCGGTCTGCCCGCTAGAGCAGCTGGTCGCGCTCGATGCCGCCCCGTTACATTCCATCCGGAAAACTACCGTGACATTCGCTTGTGGCACATTGGCTTGCGCGGCAGCTTCGGCCTTGATGGTGTTTTCGACCGTGTCGGCGCCGGTGGTGTTCATGACCTTTTCGATCGAGCGCTGCGCAGCTTGCTCAATCGCCAGCTTTTTGCCGAACGCGTTCGAAAGGTCGGTCACGCCGACCACCATCAGCGCAATGACCGGAGCGACCATCGCCAGTTCAATCATCGCTGCGCCGCGTTCTTCGCGCAGCAGGGAAAGTCGAGGCACTGCAAACATCATGCGACCAGCCGAACCCGCTTGCCGCCGGTGATTGTGGGAAGGCCAAAAGCCCCGCACTCACTGCCCTTCTTGAACTTGTTCGAGGTCGAGCTGTTGCCGCTGAACGACAGGTTCTTGCCGACGAACATCGTGCACACCGCAGTGGTGGTGCCGGTGCCGTTATAGTCGATGGTTGAATTGGGAAAATAGATTGCGCCGTTGATGATCGAGGCCGAGTGGCCATTGATCTTGTTGCTGGTATTGGTAGCGCGGCGATCCTGGTAGATCGCAATTCCGGCATATTTTCCCGTGGTCGGGGCATTAATGTTCATGTTCGCCCCGGCATTTGCCCTGATATCGCCGATCGTTGCATTCGTCGCCGTGCTGGTATTGGTCATGATGATCGTGCAGCCGGTGCAGTTGAGCGTGCCTTTGACGTCCATCCCGCCGCCGTTGAGGTAATATGTGCCGGCGGGAAGGGTCAGGGTCTTGTTGGCCCCGACGCTCAATGACGTAAAGCAGTTCGCCGCATTGCCCTGTCCATCGTTCGCACTTGCGACGTTGGTATTCTCATCCAGCGCGACGGGAGAGCCCCCCTGCTTCGCGCATTTCATTTCCGACGGAAGCGGATTGATGTTCGCGAACGGATCGGTCAGCGGCGACGTGTAGGGCTGATAGCTATCGACGGTCCAGTTGTTCGACTGCTGGATCCCGCCCACCGCTGCGACTGACTTGATCTTGACGGTCGCGCTGCCCTTGGCAACCGCAGAGTTGGGCGATGGCGAATTGCTCATCATCGAGCAATCCATCTCGATCGCTGCGTTGCCCGTGACGTTGATCCCGGTCACCGACCCACTGCTCTCGAGCGCCGCCATGCAAAACTCGGTCGTGCCCTGGACGCTGGCGGCCGTTGCACTGGTCCGGATCAGCGGCGGGTTGGTCATGAACAAGCCACTGAAGGACAGCGGGCGGCGGACCGCCAGGACCACCTTTACCTGGTCCTTGATGGTCGATGTATCGGCCGGATAGGTGATCTGCGGATAGCCGGACTGAAGCGCGATGCCGGTGTGCTGGTTGAGTGTCAGGTCATGGTCAATCGCGGTCGGGACGTTGGTGTTCGCATTGTCCGCGCTCTTTTGATAGGCCCCGGCAATTGCCGCGGAATCCGCCGCGCGCTGAAGCTGGCGTTTCCACAGCGCCCACTGGATGGTATCGGTGGCAAGCCCTGCAGAGCCGATCAACAGCGGCAGTGCCGCCGCTGCGATTACCAGGGCGTTCCCCTTCGGGTCCTTGACCAGCTTGCGCAGTAATTTGAACATGTTGAACCTCATCCAAGCGGTGCGCATCGGGCCATGCTCTAGAGGGTGTACGGTATGTATTCGGTTGCGATTCGTGGTTAAGATTGCGCTACTTGTTGTCCGCTTGATCCGCGTCTGTATTATGCATATAATACAGCAGAATAGACCTTGTGCGTTTCGGGTGGCCCGGCCACCGTTGCGCTGAGCATTCAAAGATTTCCGTTGCGAAAGGATTGAGACGACCATGGCAAAGGCTCCCGCGGGACAGGACAGTGCTGCACCGACCAAGCTCAAGCTCGATCCGCCTGAAACGCTTCAACGCATTGAGCCTGCGCAGGCCAGTGGGCTGGTGCCGCTAAAGACTGACGAGATGAGCGAGCTTGATTCCAAGGTCGCGGCCTTTGTCGAGGAACTGGCCGCGCTTGATTCTAACAGCCCCGACTTTGGAAAAAAGGTCGACCAGTTGACCGCAATGGGCCGCAAGGAAATAGCCGAGGCGGCCAATGCCTCGAATCGTTTTCTCGATCGGCCGGTCAAGGCGATCGACAGCGACACCGGGATCGGCGCCGACCTTACCGAGCTTCGCCGCACGGTCGAGGACCTCGACCCCAAGGATGCCGGCCGCGGCGGCAAGCTGCTCGGCTTCATCCCCTTCGGGCGATCGATCAGCCGCTATTTCGACAAATATAAGTCCAGCCAGTCCCACATCAACGCGATCCTCGTGCGCCTTGGCAACGGCAAGGACGAATTGTTGATGGACAATGCCGCCATCGACACTGAGCGCGCGAACCTGTGGAAAACGATGCACAAGCTCGAGCAGATGGTTCACATCTCCAAGAACTCTCGACAAGCAATTGGAAGACAAGGCCAACGAGCTTGACGCGACCGAGCCCGCGAAGTCGAAGGCGATCCGCGAAACCGCCTTGTTCTACACGCGCCAGCGGACCACCGACCTGCTGACCCAGATGGCGGTCACGGTCCAAGGCTATCTCGCCCTCGACCTGGTCAAGAAGAACAATGTTGAGCTGGTCAAGGGAGTCGATCGCGCTGCGACGACGACCGTGTCGGCGCTGCGCACCGCGGTTACGGTCGCTTCGGCGATGTCGAATCAGAAATTGGTGCTGGAACAGGTCAGCGCACTCAACACTACCACCGCAGGGATGATCGACAGTACCGGCGAAATGCTCAAGCAGCAGTCCGGCGCGATCCACGAACAGGCGGCAAGCTCGACCATCCCGCTTGAGACTCTCCAGCGTGCCTTCCAGAACATCTATGACACGATGGACCAGATCGACGCATTCAAGCTCAAGGCGCTCGAAAACATGAAGCAGACCGTCGATACGCTTGGCAAGGAAGTCGAAAAGTCGCGCGGCTATATCGCGCGTGCCGAAGGGGTCCAGCAATCGCGGCTCGAGCAGTCCAAGCCCGCGTTTGAGGCACTCGACACCAAGTGAGCGCACCGACCCCCGCTGCGCGTGAACTCGGCCACCTCTTTGATCGCGCCGAAGAAAGTTTTGCGCTCGCCACGCAAAGTGCAGCGAAGACTGGACATGTCATTGCCCGCGCTGATGCGATCATGGAACGCGCCAAGCGCCCAGCGACGGCGCGTGCCGCCGGCGCACGTGAACGCAAGCGCCTGAATTGCTCGCTCGGACGTACGCTTGCGACCTTGTTGACGATCTTCATCGCGGTATGGCTGGTGACGATTGTCGTTGGCCTGATCCAGCCGATCGGCCTGTTCGGCCTGGTCGGTGCGGTGATCGTCGCCTTAGTGGCCGCGACAATGTATCTGGCCAGCCTGTCGATACCAAAAACGAACAAGGCCCCGAGTGCCGACCTGCCGCCCGCAGCGCTTGTCGACCGGCTCGATTCCTACCTTTATCGCGCACGTCCCGCGCTTCCTGCGCCCGCGCAGTTCGAGGTCGACCGGATGCTTGAGCGCCTGCCGGGCCTCAAGCCAGGTCTGGAACATGCTCCCGCGCTCGACCCCGTGGCGGACGATGCAAAGAGGCTGATGGGGACCCACCTTCCCGGATTGATCGACCGCTATCTAAAGGTACCGAGCGATTTTCGGGGTGAGATTGATGGCGGTGGCAAGACCGTCGACGAGCGACTGGTCGAGGCCCTGAAGGCAAGCGGCAAGGCGCTCGACGAAACCGCCGAGCAGCTTGCAAGGGGAGATCTCCAGGCTTTCGAGACGCAAGGGCGGTTCATCGAACAGCGTTACGGCGACAAGGACATCTGACCACAAGATCGGGATTGCCCAAGGACGCCTTCCCATGGTCTACATTGCGCGCTTTAACGCGTAAGGGGACGATAGAGTGCGGGGGGTTTCAAACGACATCTGGAAGGCATTTGCCAAGTGCCGCTAAGTCGCCTGCGCAAACGGGTCTATCGCGCGCTTGAGCCGAGTGCATGGCCGGGCAAGGGCCTGTCCCCGGTCAACGGTTTCCTGGTCTTTCTTATCGTTGTCGCGGTGGTCGAAGCGATCTTGTCGACAGAGCCGTCAATTTCGACCGGCAACGAGTTGGTCCTGGCCCGGATCGAACTTGGCCTGGGGATCATTTTCGCGATCGAATATGTCGTTCGGCTGTGGATCGCGGTCGATAATCCTCAATGGGCGAAATTTCGCCACCCGCGCCTTCACTACGCAAAGTCGCCGATCGCGATCATCGATTTCCTGGCAGTCGTTCCCGCCCTCTTCGCGTTTGGCGGAGCACCCAGCCTGGTGCTCCGTTTTTTCCGCGTGCTGCGGATGCTTCGCCTGGCCAAGCTGGGGCGAACGTCACGCGCCTGGACGATGATCCGCGAAGTGATTTCATCGAAGCGGCACGAATTCGCGCTGATCCTTGGAATGCTGATGGTCGCGATTATCGTGTCGGGCTCATTGCTCTACTGGGCGGAAGGCGATGCTCAACCCGCCAAATTCGGTTCGATTCCGCGCGCCATGTGGTGGGCGATCGTGACGCTCACGACGGTCGGCTATGGCGACGCCTATCCGGTCACCGACCTAGGCAAGATTTTCGCCGGGGTTATCGCGGTTTTCGGGATCATGCTCATCGCGCTGCCCGCCGGCCTGTTCGCAGCGAGCTTTACCGAAACTCTCGAACGCCACCGCCAGCTGGACCAGGAAGCAGCACAGGCAAAGGCGCGAGAACTGGAGATGGCGCGAAGGATCGCGGAATCCCGCAAGAAGGGCACAGCAAGCAAGACCTCGCCAGCCAAGAACCCTTCCCCACCAGGGCGCAAGCCGTGATCCGACAGCACCGCTTGCCCGCGACGCCTTGCGCGCCCATGATCGGGCAATGGCGAGCGTAACCGAAATCGCCGCTGCCCGGAGCGCTCCGGATCCTGGCCAGCCACGCCGGCGGTGGGCATTGCCGGACGCTATCCCCCCGTTCGACAACCGCACGCGACGGATGTTCGGGGTCGTCTGGGCACTGATCTTTCTGCTTGCGCTGGTCGGGCCGGTCGCCGGGGCCTATCTGCGCTACACGGCGCCCGAGAATAACAGCCAGCTTTTGATGGGTAGCCGCGCCGGCCTGGCCGTAGCGCCCGACGATGCTACCCTGGTGCGCTTCACGGTCGGACCCGAAGCCTATGTCCAAGGAGTGCGTGGCGGGGACAAGATTGTCGCAATCTACGGGATCCCGATCCCGCCGCACATCACGGTCGACGAGACCGACCTTGCCGCCCATGCCGACGATCCTGCCTACATCATGATGGGCAATTTGCTGTTCGGAACGGATAATAGCGAAGTACCCGTGACCTTCCGTTCGCCCGGCGGGCGGACGTTCGAGACCGTGCTGACATCAAGTGAACGCCACATCGACCAGAGCGCGCGTGCACTTGGCGTTGGACCCAAGGTCCTCAAGTTTATCGACCTCCTCCACGTCCTTTTTTATCCGTTCCTGATGTACGCCGCCTGGCTGCTGCACCGGCGCAACCCGCGCGATGCCGTCAGCTCGCTGCTCAGCCTGGCGGTGTTGTGCACGATCGGGGCGGAGCAGCCATCGTCGACGTTCCTCGCCGCCGTCGGGGTCCCGCGCGAAGTCAACGTTGCCCTCTATGACCTTGGCAACGTGCTGCTTCTGGCTGGCATCCTGCTGTTCCCCCACGGTCGGTTGTCGCGCCGCCTTGCCCTTCTTCTAGCGGTCCTTCCCGTCCTGTTCATTCTTCGCGGGGACGTTTACCAGGCGTTGTTCCTGGGCTTCATGATGATGGCCGTGCTGATGCTTCTCAGAAGCCTGCGCGAAAGCCATTCCGACGAACTGAAACAGCAGATTCGCTGGGCCCTGTTCGGCTTCACCGGCTATGCCATCCTGCGTTCGGTCTCGATCATCTGCGACCTGTTCAAATGGTCCGCCACCAGCTTTGGCCAGCAAATCGGGATCGAGGTCGTGGCGGGCATCGGTTACGCGCTGGGCTTTTTCATCCTCCAGCTAGGCCTGCTCGTCGCCCTGCTTCGCTATCGCCTCTACGACGCGGACTCGATCATTTCGAAAACCGCGTCGATCGCGATTGTAACGATCGTGGTGGGCGGCGGCTTTGCCGGGGTGATGGAAGGCATCATCACGCAGATGCAAAACGTCTATGCCGACGCCCAGACCCCGGCGGCGATCGCCGGCGCGATCCTTGCCACCGTCCTGATCCAGCCGCTTCACAAGAAAGTCGAAGCCTGGGTCGAAAAGCATTTCCAGAAGAACCTTCTGGAATTGAAGCGCGGACTGCCTGAGGCAATGCGCGACATTCGCGATGTCGCAAGCCTTCCGGACTTCATCGACGAAGTGCTAGGCCGGGTCGCAGAAGGCGTGCGTTCGGACCGGATCGCGCTGATCATGGGCCGCGAAGTAATGCAGCAATCGGGAATCACGAAGGGTGAGGTGCTGCGCTGGCTTGCCGCTTTCGAACCGGGCGATGCACATAAGAAAATCCTGGTCGACATGGACGACAAGTTGTTCCCGTTGCGGGTGCGGATCGAGGATGGTCGCGGACTGGACCTCGGCTGGATGCTGATTGGCCCGCGTCCCGACCACTCAATCGCCGGCAAGGACGAGCAGGAGGCACTTGAGGACCTGGTGGTTCCGCTTGCCCGTTCGCTGCGCATTGTCATCAACCGCGAGGAAGAAAAACAGGAATTGCTCGACCTCCTCAATTCGCACCGGGCGAGGATCGAGCGGCTTGAGCTTGCACTCAACATGTAACCTGGGTTAACTTTGTTTTCTGGAGTCCGTTTGACGGGAGTTAAACGGGGTGAGTTGCGTGCCGTGGGCGGCAGGCGCACCGACAATTTTTGGAGGGGTTGGACCATGCGAGTTTCAAAGCTTACGGCGTTTGGCGCGCTGGCGCTGGTGATGGGGACGACGGCGGCGATGGCCAACGTGGTCGTGGTTCGTTCCCTCGGGCCTTCGTCCAAGGCATATCCGCCGGGCAAGACGCTTCCCGAAAGCGCGGAAATCAACCTTAAGGGCGGCGATGTCGTGACCTTGATCGGGCCTTCGAACGCCCAGACCTTCCGCGGCCCCGGCAACTTCAATGCCAGCAAGGTAAGCCTTGCCGATGCAGCCGGAAAGCGCGGGCGCTTCGGCGCGCTTCGCGCCGGTGAAGTGGCACGCAACCCAGGCGTATGGGACATTGACGCCAAGCATGACGGCAAGGTGTGCGTGACCGAAAATGGCCGGATCCAGCTATGGCGCGGCGACAGCACCGCGGAAGCCACGGTCAATGTCCGCTCATCGGACGGTGAAACGGCCACGATCGAATGGGTGGCGGGCAATGCCTCCGTCGCATGGCCAACCAACATCCCGGTCGTCAGCGGCAACGATTATACGGTCGAATGGATGGACACGGGTGAGGCCAATAACCTGACCCTGGTGAAGGTTCCGGGTTCGCCCGACGACCTTGCTGGCGCGGCGCAGATCCTGATCCAGAACGGCTGCGACCAACAGCTCAACGTGCTGGTGGATTCCGCCTCCCGGATCGCTGACTGATTAGCCGATAATCCCGTTCTGGCGAAGTTTAAGGGCCTCGGGATCGTCGATTCCGAGGCCTTTGAGTATCGCTGCCGTATGCTCGCCGAGCGCGGGCGGCGAATATTCGTGATCGGCGCGATCGCCATCGATCCTGACCGGCGAACCGACCAGCGCCATCCCGCCGGCCATTTGCCGGACCATGTGCCGATGCTGCGCCTGGACGTCGCCCAGCGCCTGGAGCACGGTGTTGATCGGGCCAGCGGGGATGTTCGCGGTTTCCAGCATTGCAAGCCAGTGCGCTGCCGGTTTTTGCGCAATCACGTCCGCAATCAGCGCAACCAGCGTCTCGCGGTTGGCAATCCGCGCTTCGTTGGTGGCGAAACGCGCGTCGCTTGCCCATTCGGAATGACCCAGCAAACCGGCGAGCCTTGCGAACTGGCGTTCGTTGCCGATCGCGATGATGATCGGTTGGTCGGCCGCGGCAAAGGGCTGATAGGGCACCAAATTGGGATGGGTGACGCCCTGGCGGACCGGGTCCCGGCCGGAAACCAGCGCGTTCGTCGCCTGGTTCGCGAGCATTGCCAGCTGCACATCGAACAGGGCCATGTCGACATGCGCGCCCTCCCCGGTTCGTTCGCGCCGGAACAATGCGGCGAGGATCGCGACCGCGCTATACATGCCGGTGAACAGGTCGGCGACCGCAACGCCGACTCGCATCGGGCCGCCCCCCGGTTCGCCGTCGGGAAGGCCGGTAACGCTCATCAGACCGCCCATTCCCTGGATGATATAATCATAGCCCGGCTTGTCGGCATAAGGGCCGTCCTGCCCAAACCCGGTGATAGAGGCATAGATCAGCCGCGGGTTGAGCTTGGCGAGGCTGGCTTGGTCGAGCCCGTATCGGCCAAGCCCGCCGACCTTGAAATTTTCCACCACAACATCGGCTGTTTCGGCGAGCCTGCGAACCAGTGCAGCGCCTTCGGTGCTGGCGATGTCGATCGCCGCCGAACGCTTGCCGCGGTTGCACGACAGGAAGTAGGCCGCGACCTTGCGATCCCCCTCGCCATGCCACGGTGGACCCCACAGGCGGGTGTCGTCGCCGGTTCCCGGCCGCTCGATCTTGACTACTTCGGCACCCAGGTCAGCGAGCAATTGGGTGCACCAGGGGCCGGCCAGTACGCGCGACAGGTCAAGGACGGTTACTCCATCCAGCGGCCGGGTAGTCACGCGCTGCGCTTCCAGAACTTGCGATCGGCAAGGATTGCGCGTGCCGCATTGTGCCCCGGTGCACCGGTCACTCCGCCGCCGGGATGCGCCCCCGACCCGCACAGGTACAGGCCAGGTAGTGGCATCCGATAGTCGGCGTTGCCGATCATTGGGCGCGCGCTGAACAATTGGTCGAGCCCCATCTTGCCGTGGAAAATGTCCCCGCCGACAAGCCCGAAGCGCCGCTCCAGATCGAGTGGCGAATGAATCTGCCGCCCGATCACGCTCTTGGCAAAGCCCGGCGCGTGACTGTCGACCAGCGCGATGACCGTATCGGCGGCCTTCTCACGCTCCTTGTCCCAACTCCGGCCCTTACCCAGATCGTAACGGAAATGCTGGCAGAACAGGCTAGCGACATGGCTACCCTTAGGCGCAAGGCTCTTGTCCAGCGTGGTCGGGATCAGCATTTCGACAATCGGCTTCTTGCTCCACCCGTCATTTTCCGCGTCTAGCCACGCGCGGTGCATGTAATCCAGGCTGGGCGCCATGATGATTCCGGCAGTCAGGTGGTTGCCGGTCTTGGGATGAACGGTGAAGGTCGGCAGCTGGGACAGCGCAACGTTCATCCGGAACGTCGCGCTTTCGCACTTCCAGCCATGCATTCTTGCAGCGACATCATCGCTTACCGCGCCTTTTGGCAACAGCCGGTCGAACAGCAGCTTGGGATTGATTCCCGACACGACCCGTTTGGCGCGCCATGCCTTTCCGTTGGCAACTACTCCCGAAGCCCGGTTGCCGGCGACGATGACTTCCTCGGCCGGGGCGTTGAGGACGATATCGACCCCTGCCTCGCGGCACGCGCGCGCCATCGCCTGGGTGATCGATCCCATTCCGCCAATGGCGTGACCCCATGCGCCGGGGACCCCCGCCGCTTCCCCGAACAAGTGATGAAGCAGCACATAGGCGGTGCCCGGATGGTGCGGCGAGGCAAAATTGCCGACCACCCCGTCAAACCCGAACAGCGCCTTGGTCATCTCTCCAGTGAAATAGCGGTCGAGCACTTCGGACGCACTCTTGAGTGCGAAATCGAACACGGTACGGGTTTCCGCAAGGCTAAGCCCCGCAAGGTCTTTGCCCAGGGTCAGAATCTTGGGCAGCGCATTAAGCGTCGCACCGGCGTTGGGCGGCGCACGCAACAACCATTTCTTGAGCAGTCGGACGACCACGTCGAGATCGTCGATATAGCGGTCATAGGCGGGCCCATCGGCCTTGTGGTGGCGGGCAATTTCGCGGCGGGTCAGTCCGCCTCGCCCAGCCAGTAGATATTGCCCGTCGCCAGGAAGGAAATTGTCGGTCTTGCGCAACACCACCTTGAGGCCGTGCCGTTCCAGCTCCATGTCGCGGATCACCTTGGGCTGAAGCAAGCTGACGGTGTAGCTTGCAGCGCTGTTCTTGAAGCCGGGAAGGAACTCGTCGGTGACCGCGGCTCCGCCGACCCGGTCCTGCGCTTCCAGGACCGCGACCTTGAGGCCTTTCCTGGCAAGATAATATGCGCAGGTCAGGCCATTGTGGCCCGCACCTATAATGATTGCGTCGTGGTCGCTCATTCGGACTTTCCGGTCTTTGGCGGCTTGGTGAACATGGTTGCGAGCATCTCGGCGCAATGCACCCATTTACCACCGTCGAAAACTTCGACCCGCGAGGCATAGGTGCCGACAGTCCGGCCTTGCCGGAGCACGTTGCCGGTGGCGCGCAATCGCTCACCCTTTGCGGGTGCCAGCAGGTTCAACTTGAACTCGACGCTGAGGACATTCGATCCTTCGGGCGCGAGGGTGAAGGCGGCGTGCCCGCAGCTGGCGTCCGCGATCGAGGCGATCACGCCGCCGTGGAAAAAACCGTCCTGCTGGGTAAGCTTGCCGCCCAGCGGGACCTCGATCACGCAACGCCCGTCCGACGCCTCAACGATGCGCGCGCCGAAGTGGGTCATCAGGCCCTGCGCGGCAAAGCTTTGCGCGGCGTCCTTGTGCAAGCGCGCCAAGCTCACCGCATCAGCACCAGTTCTTCGCTCATCGTCGGGTGGATTGCGATGGTCGCGTCGAAATCGGCCTTCTTGAGCTTTGCTTTCACCGCGATTGCCGCGACCTGCATGATTTCGGGCGCGTCAGGGCCAATCATGTGCAGACCCACCACCTCGTCGCTGCCATCATCGACGATCATCTTGTAAAGCGAGCGCTCGTTGCGCCCGGCAAGCACGTTTTTCATCGGCCGGAAGTCCGATGTGTAGACCCGCACATTGCCAAGCTTGTTCCGCGCCTCGCCCTCGTTCATTCCGACGCTTGCTAGTGGCGGATGGCTGAACACTGCCGACGGGATCGACGAATAATCGACCTGCCATGGCTTGCCGCCAAACTGGCTGTCGGCAAAGGCATGGCCTTCGCGGATCGCGACCGGCGTAAGCTGCACGCGATCGGTGACATCGCCCACGGCAAAGATGCTTGGGACGCTGGTGCGATTATCGGCATCGACCTTGATCGCCCCGGCATCCGTCACCTCGACCCCCGCGGCCTCAAGGCCGAGACCCGCGACGTTTGGCTTGCGGCCGGTGGCAATCAAAAGCGCGTCGGCGGTAAAGTCATCGCAGCCCTGCATTGCAATCTTGAGCGCGCCGTCATCGGTCTTTTCGACGCGGTCGATCAGCGCGTTGAACTTGAAGTCGATCCCCTTCTTCAGCGAGATCTGGATCAGCCGGTCGACGATTTGCTGGTCATAATGCCGCAACAGGACGTCGCTCCGGTTGACCAGGGTCACCTGGCTCCCGAATTCCAGGAAAATGCCGGCAAACTCGTTGGCGATATAACCCCCGCCGACGATCACGATCCGCTTGGGCAAGGCCTTGAGTTCGAACACCTCGTTGGACGAAATCGCGTGCTCGATCCCCGGCACTTCGGGCATCACCGGATGCGCGCCGGTCGCGATCAGGATTTTGTCGGCAGTGACGGGCTTGCCGCTGGCGAGGCGAACCTGGTTGGTCCCCACCAGTTCGGCGCGTTCACGGAACAATGTGACTTCGTGGTTCTGAAGGGTTTCCGAATAGGCGCCTTCCAAGCGGTCGACCTCTCGGGCGACATTGTCACGAAGCACCGGCCAGCTGAAGCTTTTTTCCGGCACGTCCCAGCCAAACATTGCAGCGTCGTTCAAGTCCTCCGCGAATTGTGAGCCATAGACCAGCAGCTTTTTTGGTACGCAGCCGCGGATCACGCAGGTTCCGCCGACCCGATACTCCTCAGCGATTGCGACCCGGGCTCCGTGGCCTGCGGCAATCCGCGCCGCGCGCACCCCGCCAGACCCGGCACCAATAACGAAAAGGTCAAAGTCGGCCATGCGCTTAAAATCCTGCTTTCTCGATCAGTGCGCGGGTCGATGGGTCGAGGTCGCCGACCTCCCCGTCCGCGAGTTTGCGGGCAATCTCCTTGCCCAACTCGACTCCGAATTGGTCGAAGGGATTGTTGCCGATTAGGACGGCATTGGCGAACGTCCGGTGTTCGTAGAACGCGATCAGCGCACCAAGCGTGCGCGGGTCCAATCGCTCAAGCAATATCGTCGCGCTTGGCCGGTTGCCCGAATAGGCCCGCTGCGGGTCGTCGTTGGACCGCCCGGTCATTAGCGCAGCGCCCTGAGCAAAACAGTTGAGCAGCAGAAGTTCGTGCCGCGCCTCATCCTGGTCGTCGTCGCCTTGGGCAACGGCAATGAATTCGACCGGCACCGGCACCGTCCCCTGGTGAAGCAGCTGGAAGACCGCGTGCTGGGCGTCGGTACCGACCCCGCCCCAGGTCACAGGTGCGCTGGGGTGGGCAAGCGGCAATCCGTCCGCGGTGACGCCCTTACCGTTCGATTCCATTTCAAGCTGCTGAAGGTAGGGCGAAAGCATTGCCAGCCGCTCGTCATAGGCGAATACGGCGCGAGTTTGCGCACCGACTTCCTCGACATAAAAACGGTCGGCAAAGGCGGCCAGCACCGGCATGTTCGCATCCAGCGGCGCTTCGGCGAAATGCGAGTCCATTAGACTGGCGCCTTCCAGCAATTCCTCGAACGCCGCCCAGCCAAGCGCCAGCGCAGCGGTAAAGCCGATCGCGCTCCACAGGCTGTAACGGCCGCCAACGCCCGCATCGAACGTCAGCACCCTGGTCTCATCGATCCCTGCGTCCAGTGCCGCATGGGGCGAACCCGTGATCGCGATGACCCGCCCGTCCGGGTCCTCTACCCCGCCAGCGCGCAACCAGTCGCGCGCGCTGTCGAGATTGGCGAGGGTTTCGGCAGTGGTGAAGGTCTTGGAAGCGGCGACCACCAACGTCGTTTCGGGGTCAAGGTCAGCAATTGCCGAATCGAACGCAGCGCCGTCGATATTGCCGACGAAGCGCGCGGTGAAGCTGGCCGAACGCCGGCCCAGCGCATCGACCAGAAGGTGCGGCCCAAGCAGCGATCCGCCAATGCCGATGTGCAAGATGCCGGTAATATCGCCGAACACACCTGCTTCGACCGCGTCGATCAGCGCGCGCACCCGCGCATGGCGGTGGGCGGCGGCTTCGGCCGGACCCTTGGCCCCGCTTCCGCGCTCGGCGGCATGAAGCGCCGGTCGATGCTCACTGGAGTTGACGATCTCCCCGGCAAACAGGGCCGCACGGTGGTCCTGGAAACCGGCCGCGGACAGGCGCTCGACCATCTGGACGACTCGGTCCTTGTCGAGGTGGGTCTTTGACCAGTCAAAGCGCATCCCCGCGACCTCATGCGCGAACGCTTCGAGCCGAGCGCCATCGTTGGCGAACAGTTCGCAAAGGGTCGGGCTGGGGAAGGGGCTGGCGATGTTCGACATGGCCTGTTGCTCTTAGTCAATGGACACGCAAATGCCAGTCCGGCTTGACCTTGGCGACAAGCACGAACAAGGCCGCGCAATGAGCGAGACGCCCCCGACCATCGCCGCCGGCGATTCTTCCCCGCGCCCGCCACCGGAAGGGAAGAAAAAAAGGACGGCAGTTTTCTGCGCTTCCTTCTCACGCTGGCGCTGGTCGCCTGGGCGTTCCGAAGTTTCGTCTTCGCCCCGTTCAGCATCCCCTCGGGCTCGATGCTGCCGACGCTGTACATCGGCGATTACCTGCTCGTGTCCAAGTGGCCGTACGGCTATTCGAAGTATTCCTTTCCGTTCGATTTCCCGTCCTTTGCAGGGCGCATTCCCGATGGTGCGCCCAAGCGCGGCGACGTGGTGGTCTTTCGCCATCCCGACGGAAGTGCGGACCTGATCAAGCGGGTGATCGGTGTCGCCGGCGATCACGTCGCGGTCGTGAACGGCCAGGTCGTCCTTAATGGCAAGCCACTGGCCCGCAAAAGCGCCGGATCGATCGCGATCGCGGAAAGCCCCAACAGCCCGTGCGCAAGCGGTCCTCCTACCCGCACCGTCCGGGGCATGGCGGACGGTCAGCCCGTTTGTGTTTACCCGGCATTCACTGAGACCATTCCGGGCGGTCCAAGCTACACCACCCTGGACCAGATCGATGAGGGAGTGGCCGATAATTTTGCCGAGGTAACCGTTCCCGCAGGACACATCTTCCTGCTCGGCGACAATCGCGACAACAGTCTCGACAGCCGCTTTGGCCCCGCAGAGGGCGGGATTGGGATGGTGCCGGTCGCCAATGTCATCGGCCGCGCGCAGGTCACGTTCTGGTCCACCGATGGCAGTTCGGCGCTGATCAATCCGATCAGCTGGTTCACAGCGCTCCGCCCCCACCGGATCGGCAACGGTTATACGGTGGAGCGCCAATGAGCAGCTCGATCGCCGATTTCGTCGCCGACGTGCTTCGCCACGAGGCGTCGGACCTGGCGCTGTTCGAGCGTGCTTTTACCCATTCAAGCCTGTCCCGCGAAAGCTATGAACGCCTTGAGTTTCTTGGCGACCGGGTTCTTGGATTGACCATCGCGGAGGCGCTCTACACGCGCTTCCCCAAGGAAGCCGAAGGCGCGATGAGCCGCCGCTACAACGCCCTTGTCGCGCGCGAAACCTGCGCTGAAATCGGCCGTGGAATTGGGATTCCGCCGCTGATCCGGGTCGGCAAGCAAGCGCGCGATGACCAGACCAACAAGAGCGACAACGTGGTCGGCGACGTGGTCGAAGCGCTTTTGGGGGCACTGATGCTGGACGGAGGACTCGACCAGGCTCGTGCGTTCATCCTCGACGCGTGGGAGCCCTATATCTCGGGCCAGGGCCGCGCGCCGTTACATCCCAAGAGCGCGCTACAAGAACTCGCCGCTGCAAAGGGCTTCAAGCCGCCAGTTTATGAAACCATCGGCCGAAGCGGGGCGCACCACGCGCCGCGCTTTGTCGTGCGGGTTAGTGTCCATCGGCTAGGCGAGGCACAGGCTGAGGGTCTTTCCAAGCAAGAAGCCGAAAAGCTGGCTGCAGAAATGCTTCTTGAAAAGGTATCGAACGCATGACCAGCGCCGGCTTCGTCGCGGTAATCGGCGCCCCCAATGCGGGCAAGTCGACCCTCGTCAATGCACTTGTTGGGCAGAAGGTCGCGATCGTTTCGAACAAGGCGCAAACCACGCGCGCGCGGCTGATGGGAATCGCACTCGACGGCGACACCCAGATCCTGCTGGTCGACACGCCGGGCATCTTCGTTCCAAAGCGCCGGCTGGACCGGGCGATGGTCGCTGCCGCCTGGGGCGGGTCGGAAGACGCCGACCTTACCTTGCTGGTAATTGATTCCGAAAGCGGAATGAAGCGCGGCGTCGCTGAAATCGCCAAAGGCCTCACCAACCGCAAGGGACGGCTGATGGTCGCGTTGAACAAGGTCGACATCGCCAACAAGGGCGCGCTGCTTGGCCTTGCGCAGGAAATCACCGACACGCTCAGCCCCGAACAATTGTTCATGGTATCGGCGCTTACCGGTGATGGTATTGCCGACCTAAAGGCCGCGCTGTCAGCAGCGATGCCCGAAGGGCCGTGGCTGTACCCCGAGGACGAAGTGTCGAATGCCACCGACCGAATGGTGGTCGCTGAATTGGTACGCGAGCAGATCTACCACCAACTTCACCAGGAACTGCCTTACGCAAGCGCGGTCGAAATCGAAAAGTGGCAGGAGCGTCCCGACGGCTCAGTCGAGGTGATGGCGCAAATCCTGATCGAACGCGACAGCCAGAAAGGAATCGTCATCGGCAAGGGCGGATCGCGCCTGAAAGCGATCGGTGAGGCGGCGCGCAAGGAAATTGCCGAGCACCTGCAGCGCCGGGCTCATTTGTATCTCCACGTAAAGGTCAATCCGCGCTGGGCCGAGGATCGCGCGCTATACGAGGATATCGGGCTGGACTGGTCGGACTAGGACGTCAGCATTTCCTCGACCCATGCCGGAACAATTGCGCCCGCCGCACCGTGACGATGTTCATCAAAGAACATGCTGCCCATTGAAGGGTCGAGATTCAGTTCGATTGTCCTTGCACCGACATAGCGCGCGGTCTGGACAAAGCCGGCCGCCGGATAGACCGCACCCGACGTTCCGATCGAAACGAACAGGTCGCAGCGGCGCAGCGCGTCATCGATGCGGTCCATTTCATAGGGCATTTCGCCGAACCAGACGATGTCGGGGCGAACCGAACCAGCCTGACCGCAGTGCGTGCAGCGCGCCGCCCTGCCCATCGGGCCGGCCCAGGAAAAACGCGCGTCGCACGCGCTGCACCAGCCCTTTTGCAACTCCCCGTGCATATGGATCAGCCGCTTGGAACCAGCACGCTCGTGAAGGTCGTCGACATTCTGCGTGACCAGCAGGAAATCTCCGTCCCACGCACGTTCAAGCGCGGCAAGCGCGCGATGTGCGGCATTGGGCTGGACCCGCGAAAGATTGTCGCGCCGTGCATCGTAGAAGCGGTGAACCAGCACCGGGTCGCGGGCGAACGCCTGCGGCGTGGCAACGTCTTCGACGCGGTGGCCTTCCCACAGGCCTTCGGGTCCGCGGAAGGTCGCGAGTCCGCTTTCGGCGCTGACCCCTGCCCCGGTAAGGATGACGATATTGTGCGAGGTTTCCAGCTTCCGCTCCTTGTATTAACACTTTTGTCAGCTATATTATTGGGTAATGGCCCACGAGTTTCACTTCCCGATCGGGATCGATCCCGCCGACATCGACCACATGGGGCACGTCAACAACAGCGTGTACTTGAAATGGGTGCAGGATGCGGTCGTGAAATTCTGGGAAAGCGTTGCCCCGTCCGATGCGGTCACCCGGCACCTGTGGGTCGCGCTTCAGCACCAGATCACGTACCGCCGCCCCGCCTTCCTTGAAGATAATATCGTCGCCGATGTCGTCGCGGAGGGGGCAGCCGGAGCCAAAGCGATGTTTACCACCATGATCATGCGCGGTGAGGAAGTGCTTGCCGAAGTGAAATCGACCTGGTGCTGTCTCGACGCGGTGAGCAAGCGCCCGGCCCGCCTCGCCCGCGAGGTCATCGCCCGCTTCATCGACTGAGCGGCCTTGCCCGCGCGCGCTGCTCACGGCACCTTGTCGGGCATGAGCACGATCCGGGTTGGCATTGGCGGGTGGAGTTTCGCGCCCTGGCGCGGGACCTTCTTCCCGAAAGACGTTCGTCAGAAAGACGAACTGGCCTTCGCCGCCGCGACCTTTGGCGCGATTGAGGTCAACGGCACCTTTTATTCCCGCCAGAAGCGATCGACATGGGAAAAGTGGGGTGCGGCAACGCCCGACGGGTTCCAGTTCGCGGTCAAGGGATCGCGCTATTGCGTTACCCGCCCGCGCCTTGCCGATGCGGGCGAAGGGGTCGGCAATTTTCTTGCCCAGGGCCTCACTGCGCTTGGTCCCAAGCTTGGGCCAATCCTGTGGATGATGTCACGCCACCGTGACTTCGATGCCCATGACATCGCCGCCTTCCTTGCCCTCCTGCCACGCGAACACGAAGGCGTGCGTCTTCGCCACGTCATTGAACCGCGCCACGAGAGCTTTCACGACGACCGGTTTTTCGACCTGTGCCGACAACATGATGTCGCCATTGTCCACGGCGATGATGATGAGTTTCCAACCATAGCGGCCGATACCGCAAGCTTTGCCTATGCCCGATTGCAGCGGATGCGGGAGGAGGTCGCGACCGGTTATGACGAAGCCGAATTGGCGGGCTTCACGGCCCTCGCCCGGGGCTGGGAAAAAGCGGGCCGGGACGCCTATGTGTTCATGATCAACGGCTGCAAATTGCGCGCTCCGGCGGCGGCTCTGGCCCTCCAGCAAAGGCTCGGCTAAGCCTCATCGCCATGCGCACGACTGACCAGCCTATCCGCATCACGTTGATCGCCCCTGACGGCAAGATGGGCAAGGCCCTTGCGCTTGCAATCGCCGAAGATGCGGGCTTCGAAATCGACCAGGACCAAGGTGACGTGCTGGTTGATTTTTCCGCCCCCGACGCACTCGATGAAAGCCTTAATCGCGCGGTCGATGCCGCTGTCCCGATCCTGATCGGCACCACCGGGTTGGGCGCCCAGGCGGATGCCCTGATCGCGCACGCCGCCAAGTCGGTGCCGGTGTTGCGTGCAGCCAATACGTCGATCGGGGTCGCGCTACTCGCCGACTTGGTCGAGCGCGCGTCGGCGGTGCTTGGGCAAGGCTGGGATGTCGAGATCGCGGAGGCGCATCATCGCAACAAGGCCGACGCACCGTCGGGAACCGCGCTGATGCTTGGTGAAGCGGCCGCCAAGGGGCGCGGGACCGCCTTGAACGCCGAAGCCGGGCGCCACGGAACCGGCCTTGTCCGCACCGCCGGAGCAATTGGATTCGCATCGCTTCGCGGCGGGACGGTGGCCGGCGACCATGACGTGATGTTCCTTGGTCCCGATGAGCGCCTGATATTTTCGCACCGCGCGGAAAGCCGGATGATTTTCGCCCGCGGGGCGCTTGCTGCGGCGCGCTTTCTGCACGGCAAAAAGCCCGGCCTTTACGCCATGCGCGACGTCATCAACGGCGCATGAAGAAGGCGGACGTGTTCGAGTTCTTCCGCCGGTTGGCGGAGGATGACCCGGCGCCCCAAACCGAACTTGAATATGGCAACCCCTACCAACTGGTTGTCGCGGTCGCCTTATCGGCGCAGTCAACCGACGTGGGGGTCAACAAGGCGACCCGTGCGCTGTTCGAAAAGGTGAAGACACCGCGGCACATGCTGGACCTTGGCGAAGACGGGCTGAAACAGCACATAAAGACCATCGGCCTATTCAATACCAAGGCCAGGAACGTGATCGCGGCGGCGCGGATCCTGGTCGATGAATTCGATGGCGAAGTGCCCCGGGATCGCGGATCGCTGGAACGTCTTCCGGGCGTCGGGCGAAAGACCGCCAACGTGGTCTTGAACGTCGCCTTTGGCCAACCGACCATTGCGGTCGACACGCATATCTTCCGCGTCGCCAATCGCACTGGCTTGGCGCCCGGCAAGGACCCGCTGGCGGTCGAACTGAAGCTGGAAAAAGTCGTCCGGGGGCCGTTCCTGACCCATGCGCACCACTGGCTGATCCTTCACGGGCGCTATACCTGTAAGGCGCGCAAGCCCGAATGCTGGCGGTGCGTGGTCGCGGACCTGTGCCGCTACCAGCCCAAGACGCCTGCTCCCAAGTCCAGGGCCGCCTAGATCCAGCGTCGTTCGAACCTTGCACCAAGCCCGGTCAGCAGTTCGTACTGGCTGATGCCCGACTGTCTTGAAGCGCTGGGCAAGTCGAAATCGATTTCGACCCAGTCACCTTCGCAAAGTCCCGGCGCTGCAGTGCATTCAATGATTACAAGGTCCATGCTCACGCGCCCGATCACCGGCAGGGCGAATTCACCGGCGAACGCCGAACCGGTGGACGAAAAGCCGCGATAATAGCCGTCGGCATAGCCAATGTTGATGATTGCCGCTTCGGTATCTTGCGCTGCCGTCCAGGTCGCATTGTAGCCGCAATGTTCCCCCGCACGGATGGTGCGGCGCTGGACGATCTCAGCCTCCAGGCGCGCGACCTGGCGGATTGCGCCCTCAGCTTCGCTGCGCGGGACCCCGCCGTATAGCGCAAGGCCGGGCCGCGTAAGATCGAACGCATATTCCTTGCCCAGGCAAATGCCGGCCGAATTGGCGAGCGAATAACGCTTTGCCGGGACCGCTGCGCTGATCGTTCGAAAGCGCTCCAACTGTGCCGCGTTCATCGCGCTGTCCTGGTCGGCGCTTGCGAGGTGGCTCATGAGGGTATCGATCGCCAGCCCATTGAGACAGTCGATTTGGTCGGCGCCAAGGCCGAGCCGGTTCATCCCGGTATCAACCATCACGTCGCACGGCCGGCCTGGCGCGGCCTCCTTCCACCGCGCGACCTGCTGCAGCGAATTGAGTACCGGGCGGGCACTGGACTGCACAGCGGCCTCAAGATCCTGCGGCCCAACACCGTGCAGCACTGCAAGCGAACAACCATCCGGGACATCGCCAAGCTGTGCGGCTTCGGCCCAGGTCGAAACGAAAAAGTCGCGGCACCCGACCTCGGCCAGCGCATCCATCGTTTCGCGAGCGCCAAGACCATAGCCGTCGGCCTTGACCGCAGCCCCCGTCGCTACCCCGCTTCGCGCCGCCAGCCAATGCCAGTTCGACTGGAGGCGAGCGCGATTGCAGGTCAGTCGAAGGGCGCGGTGCATCGCCCCTGACTAGTCGGCGCCACCGCCCTCGTCCATCGCCGCCTTCGCGGCCTCCCAATTGCGGCCGTCGAAGACTTCGACTGCAAGTTGGGGACAATCGTCGAGGCAATTGGCGTTGACACTCCACGCATCGGGATGGCTGCGCGGCTGATAGAAGCTCTTGACCCCGCAATGGGTGCAAAACAGATGTTCCGCTGCGCCGGTGCCAAAACGGTAGCTGACCAGCGCGTCACGACCCGAAAGCAGGGTAAATTCCCCGTGCGGGACGACAATGTGCACAAATCCCGTCATCGCGCAGATCGAACAGGTGCAATCGAGCGCGGGGACCGGCGGTTCGGGAAGCTGGGCGATGAACCGCACTGCACCGCAATGGCATCCGCCCGTCGCATCCATCGCATTTCGCTTAGCCACCGCGCGCCGCCTGGGAGCTATTCGACCGTCACGGACTTGGCGAGGTTGCGTGGTTGGTCAACGTCGGTCCCTTTGAACACCGCGACGTGATAGGCGAGCAATTGCACCGGCACCGCATAGACGAGCGGCGCGATCAGCGGGTGGACTTCGGGCATTTCGATCGTTGCCATGCACCCGTCGCCCGCTTCGGCGATCCCCTTGGCGTCGGAGATCAGGACAATCTTGCCGCCGCGCGCGCGCACTTCCTGCATGTTGCTGACGGTTTTTTCGAACAATGGCCCGGAAGGTGCCAGGACGATCACCGGGACGTCCTTGTCGATCAGCGCAATCGGACCGTGCTTCATTTCGCCTGCGGCATAGCCTTCGGCGTGAATGTAACTGATTTCCTTTAGCTTTAGCGCGCCTTCCAGCGCCATTGGATAATCCGGCCCGCGGCCCAGGTATAGAACATCGCGCGCCGGTGCGATCAGCGGCGCCATCGCCGCGATGTCGGCATCATGTTCGAGCGCGGCATTGATCGCCGCCGGAGCTTCATTGAGGTGGGCAACGATCTCGCGTTCCTCCGCCGCGCTCAACCGGCCCTTGGCGCGTGCCAGGTTGGCGGCAAAGGCGGCGAGCACTGCCAGCTGGCACGAAAAGGCCTTGGTAGAGGCGACGCCAATCTCTGGTCCGGCGTGGGTCGGCAACAGCAAGTCTGCTTCCCGCGCCATCGAGCTTGTCGGAACGTTGACGACCACCGCGATCTTCTTTCCCGCCGCCTTGCAATGGCGCAGCGCTGCAAGCGTGTCGGCGGTTTCCCCAGACTGCGAAATGAACAGCACCAGCCCGCTCGCTTCCAGGATCGGGTCGCGATAGCGAAACTCGCTCGCGACATCGATATCGACCGGAACCCGGGCAAAGCGTTCGATCCAGTATTTGGCGACCAGCCCGGCATAATAGCTGGTGCCGCAGGCGACGATCGTCAGCCGCTCTACGCTTTCAAGGTCGGCGTCGCCGAGCGGAAGCGCGACCCGATTGTCGAACGGTCGCAAATAACTGTGCAGCGTGTCGGCGACCACTACCGGCTGTTCGAAAATCTCCTTCTGCATGAAATGGGCGTAATTGCCTTTCTCGATCGCATTGCTGGTAGCGCCCGATTCCACGATCGGCCGTTCGACCGGCTGGTTGGCGCGGTCATAGATGCGAATGCTGTCGCGGCGGATTACTGCCCAATCGCCCTCGTCGAGATAAGCGATCTGCTGGGTCCACGGCGCAAGCGCAAGCGCGTCGGAGCCAAGGTAATTCTCGCCCTCGCCATAGCCGACGGTCAGCGGCGCACCCATGCGCGCGCCGATTACGAGGTCGGGATGGTCGCGGAACAGAAAGGCGATTGCAAAGGCCCCGTGCAGCCGGGGAAGAACACTTGCAATCGCGTCCTCGGGGCCCGCTCCCTTCTCGATCTCCCGGGCAACCATGTGGGCAACCACTTCGCTATCGGTTTCCGACAGGAACTTGCGGCCTTCGCCGATCAATTCATCGCGCAGCGGCTTGAAGTTCTCGATGATCCCGTTGTGCACCAGTGCGACTGGCCCGGCGATATGGGGATGGGCGTTGTCGGTGGTCGGAGCGCCGTGGGTGGCCCACCGGGTGTGCGCGATCCCGATATCGCCCGCCAGCGGTTCCCGGGCCAGAAGCGCGGCGAGATTGTCGAGCTTTCCTTCGGCCCGGCGACGGTCGAGCTCCCCGTCGTGGATGGTGCAAATCCCCGCGCTGTCATAGCCGCGGTACTCGAGCCGTTTGAGCCCATCATAAAGGCGGCTGGCGACCTCCCGGCCCCCGACGATACCGACAATTCCACACATCGTTTCCGTTAATCCTTTTACGCTTAAGCGATCATCCGCACGCCACGCTAGACTGACGAAGATCAGTCCCGACATAGCAGGGCTTTCCGAGCGCTTGGTCCAGCGCGGGGCGATGGATCATCAGATGCGATCCGCCGTAGACCACCAGGACCGAATGACCCTTGCCGGCCATTCCTACCATCAATTCGTGCAAATGCGCGTCCCGAGCGAGGGAAATTGCGGCGGCAATCCGATTCATTGGGAATGGCCCATCCGCGCGGGGACCGGTCTCCTCAACACTGAAGCCGGAATCCAGCGGCTTGCCTTCGACACGCGCGTACCACGCACGAAAAACTGCCGGATCGGGAATGACGCTGGGCGCCATAGCCAGCCTGTTGCGTTGCGCGGTCAATTCATCGGCAACCAGAGCGTCAAGTCGCGTGTCGGCGGCATCGTTCAGCTTCTTTTCGCGCGTCCACTGGGGAATGACGCGCAAGACATAATAACCAAGTAAATCTTCATCGGAGAATCCTTTGCCCGTCATCAACGCCCTGACGTAAGCGTCGTCGGGCTCACCACCCCAGATCTTTGCGCCCTGCGACAATGCACCGCGCTCGGTCGGCACCGATTCTCCGCTCTGCTGAAAGCCGTCGGGGCCGATCTGTTCTGCGGCCTCCTGCAACAGGCGCGCGGGATTTGGTCCCTTTGATGTCGGGTAGCCCTCGACGATTACGTCATCGAAGCGATAATGCCGAAACGCCTCTTCGATCATTTTGAAGGTCGGGCTGGATATGTCGGTCTCGTGAACTGACCCCAGGAAAATGACATGCTTGCGGCCAACTCGATACACCGCTGCAAAAGCGTCATCAGGCTGTTGCGCGCTCAGCGCGTCGGTCCATGGCGCAAGCGCCTCAGGCGCGGGCGACATCGGGCGCGCCGCGCAACCTACAAAAAGCACCGAAAGCAAAGCCACGCCCACAAAGCGCCGCGCGCGAATCATCGCTGAGCCTCATCGCCTTTTCTTTTTGCCTGCATCATCGACCGAAAGCGGTCCGCCCAGCCCGCCATGCCGTCCTGCTTGCCGCGTGCAACCGCAAGCTCGTCGGCAGCGACGTTTTTCACGATCACGCTGCCCGCGCCGACAATCGCGCCCGCCCCGATCGTTACCGGCGCGACCAGCGCGCTGTTTGAGCCGATGAAGGCCCCTTCCCCGATCTCGGTCCGGTACTTGAAGAAGCCGTCGTAGTTACAGGTGATTGTGCCAGCACCGATATTGGCCTTTGCGCCGATGCTGCAATCACCCAGATAGGTCAGGTGATTGGCCTTTGCGCCCGCGCCCAGATGGGCTTTTTTGGTCTCGACGAAATTGCCGATCTTGGCCCCCGGCTCAAGCACCGTTCCCGGGCGCAGACGGGCAAAGGGGCCAACTTCACAGCCCCCCGCGATCACGGTCCCCTCGATATGCGAGAATGCGTGGATGATCGCGCCGTCAGCAATCCTGACACCGGGTCCGAACACCACGTGCGGCTCGATCGTGCAGTCGCGGCCAAGCTCGGTATCGGCAGAAAACCACACGCTTTCGGGGTCGATCAACGTCGCCCCCTTGTCGAGCGCTTCGTCGCGGCGGCGGCGCTGCCATTCAACTTCCAGGTGGGCCAGTTCCTTGCGGCTGTTGACCCCGGTCGTTTCATATTCCCCGCCAGTCACGGCAATCGGATGACGCCCCTCGGCGCGCGCGATATTGACCACGTCCGGAAGATAGATTTCGCCTGCCGCATTGTCGCTGCTGCACTGTTCCAGCCAGCCGAACAGGTCGCGGGCCGAAGCGACCAGCATACCCGAATTGACGGTCCGAACCGCGCGTTCCTGGTCACTGGCGTCCTTGTGCTCGACCATCTTGGCGATGCGGTCGCCGCCATCTTCAAGGATCACCCGTCCATAGGTCTTGGAATCTTCCGGCTTGCTGGCAAGGACGACCACCCCGGCATCGTGGTCAAGTCGCCCCAGCATCGTGCCGATGGTCGCTTCGCTGATGAATGGGACGTCGCCGAACGTCACCAGCACCGGACCGTCGAAACCCGATAATGCGTCACGCGCCATCATCACCGCATGGCCGGTGCCCTTTTGTTCGGTCTGGAGCGCGGTCGACAAGTTCGGGCGACCCGCAATTGCGCGCTCAACCTGGTCGCGACCCTTGCCGACCACCACCACCACCTGCTGCGCCCCTGCCCGCTCAAGCGTGTCGAGCAAGTGAAGCAGCATCGGCTTGCCAGCAATGGGGTGGAGGACCTTGTGGGTATCGGAGCGCATCCGCGTTCCCTGCCCCGCGGCAAGGACGACAGCGGCGAAGGGCATAGCGGCGGACGCTGGGGTAGTCATGACGCAAAGCCATGGCATGGCCGGTCGGCCTTGGCCAGTACCCGCGCCCGGCATAGCGTGCGGGCAAACGAAAAAGGGCGACCCCACCAGGGGCCGCCCTTGTCGTTACTCACCGGTTATCGGTCGTTGGACCTAGAAAACCTGCGTGTAATATTCGTTGCCGACAAAGCCCATCTTCTGGACGTGCGCCTTCTTGGTAATGGCGAGCACTTCGTCGACCAATTCATAGCGCGCGGTCGCATCCGGCTGCAGGTGAAGCTCGGGGATCGGGCTCATCTGCTGCGTCGCGTCCAAATACGCGCGAAGCTGCTGCTGGTTAACCGGTGAACCGTTCCACTGGATCACCCCGGTGCCGGAAATCACGACCTTGTTCTTGACCGGATCGATCGGCGGCGGGTTGTTGTTCGGCTGGTTCACCGGAAGGTCCAGCTTCACTGCGTGAGTTTGGATCGGGATGGTGATGATGAACATGATGAGAAGAACCAACATGACGTCGATAAGCGGCGTCGTGTTGATGTCCATCATCGGCTCGCCGCTCTCGTTGTCGGAGGTGGTTTGCATTGCCATGGGGAATGTTCCTCCAGTTACTCGGCGCGAACGCCGGCTTGCGGCGGCGGTTCGGAAATGAAGCCGACGCGCTGGAAGCCCGCCTGCTGCATGGTGATGATCGCGGCGCCGATGCACTTGTAGCGCGTGTCGACATCGCCGCGGATATGCGCTTCCGGCATATTGGTCTCGTTGATATTCTCAACCCCGCCAACCTTCTCAATCTGGTCCTTCAATTTCTGGACCGCGCGATCGAGTAATTCGGCCTGGGTGACCTTGGTCATGTTCCAATAAACCTCGCAGCCGTCGCCAGCGCCATTACGAACGGTCAGTGACACGTTCTCCGGCTTGGTCGTGGTTGCTTCGTAACGCACCTTCGGCAGGTTTACCGGGACCGTCTGGATGACGACCGGAACCGCGATCAGGAAGATGATCAGGAGCACGAGCATCACGTCGACGAGCGGCGTCGTATTGATGTCGGACATGGGGACGTCTTCGTCGCCCGTATCCTGTCCTACATTCATACCCATCGGATGGTGTCTTCCTTCGATTAATCTCTAGCGGATGATCAGCTTGCGGGACCGGCCGAAACCGGCCCCGCGACTGTCATGCTTACTTGGGCTGCGACGTCGCAACCTTGCCCGGGGTCACGGTCTTGGCCGGACCGGCAGAGGCCATCGCCGGCTTCACCGCGCCGTTCGACATCAGGTACCCGTGGAGGTCGTTGGTGAAGGCCGCAAGATCCTCGAGGATCGACTTGTTGCGACGGATCAACCAGTTGTACGCAAGCACCGCGGGAACCGCGACGACCAGGCCAAGCGCGGTCATGATGAGCGCTTCACCCACCGGACCGGCAACCGCGTCGATCGACGCCTGACCGGCAGCGCCGATCTTGATCAGGGCGCGATAAATACCAACCACGGTCCCGAACAAACCGATGAACGGCGAGGTCGAACCGACTGTGGCGAGAAAGGCGAGGCCTTCACCAAGACGCGAAGCGATCGCGCCCTGGCTACGCGCCAGGCTGTTACCCATCCAGTCGTGCTGGTCGACCGGGTTGGTCAGCTTGCCGTGCTGTTCATCGGCGAGGAGTGCGTCCTCGACGATCGCGCGGTACGCGCTTTTGGCTTCGAGCTTCGTCGAAGCTTCCTTGAGGCTCGGCGAGTTCCAGAAGGCCGCGCGGACCTTCTTGCCCTGGTTGATGATCTTCTGCTGCTGCATCCACTTGGTGAAGAGGATGTAGAACGTACCAACCGACATCAGGCAGAGAATAAGGAACACTGACCAAGCGATGATACCGCCCTGTTCAAGTGCTGCCCAAAGGCCATACGGATTTTCGGTTGCTGCGGGAGGTGCTACTTGCATGACTATGCTTCCTTGTTGAATTCTTGTTGTATTTCAAAAGCCATTAACCGGTGAGCTGCCAGCGGATCGGCGGCGTGGTGATCGTGTCCGATGTCGCTTGTCCGTTGCTGTCCCTGGCAGGGGTGAACTTCGCCCTCCTGCGCAGGATCGTGCAAGTCTGGGCATCCAGGGAACGATTTCCGCTTGAACGGGTGACCGAGCAATTGGAAACCTTACCGTCCGGCCCGATCGTCAAGCTCGCCTGAACCGTACCTTCGGCACCGCTGGCAGCAGCTGCTGCCGGATAATCGTCGGTGCTGAACAGACTACGAAGGTCGCCCTTGGCGCTGGTCGCTGACTGGACCTTGCGCGGCGGGGCCGGAGGCGGCGGAGGCGCAACAACGACCGGCGGAATTGGCGGGGGCGTTGGGGCTTCCACGATCTGGATTGGCGGAGTTGGCGCCTGCATCCGGACCAGCGGCGGAGGCGTGGTCGGCGGAGGCGGAACGTCCGGCATGTCCTTGGGCGGCGGGGGCGGCGGCTCAGGGGGCGGCGGTTCTTCCTCGACGTTGAACGTCTTCAGGTCCTCAGCGGCCTTCTTGATGACATTATATGCCAAGCCGGTGACGATCGCATATCCAAGCGCAAACTGGAGCAAGACCACCATGACGATGGCCAGGGTCCTGTTACCGCTCAGTTCTTTCTTTTGGGCGTAAGACATTAACCCAATGTTCTCCTCGACACACCATGGCGTTCACGTACCTACCGGGCGACGCAAACTGCGCCCTTACCCCCGGAAAAAAGACACCGATGTATCAACATATCATCGGCGACTGGCCGGGTTCACTACATGGCCCATAAAGGCCACGCAACGAATTTGTTCCACCTCCGCATCCTAGTTTGTTGGCTCGGCGACCGCGGATTGTCACGCGTTCGGCCAAAGTCCTTCAAACGACGCGATTTCTACGCCGACAGCGCGCGCGTCTACGTAAATGTCAGGCTTGGCACTGCGGATACGGATGTCCCGGACCCCGCGCTTCTCCGCGATGCAATCGAACAATGCGCGGACGAACGTTTCCTGCAAATTCCATCGCCGCGCAGAAGCGATTCGCCGGATGTCGATCCGCAGGCGATCGTAATTCCAGGCCAGCGCGGGATCGTCATCTGCCGGGGTATTGCAATCGTCCAGCCAGATTTCGACCGTTATCAGCAGGCGCTGAGGCTTTCCAACTTCGAAATCGTGAAATCCGATGTCGACCTCAACCGCGAGATCCTCAAGCAGGATACGGGAGGAGCGAACGGCGAGATTGGCCGGTTTAAGGCCGACGATGGGCGCGGGATCGGTCATTGGTCTCCAAGAAACTGGACGTCGCGGGCAAGGCCCATGAAGCGCTGACCCGAATCGAGCAGCAGGGTCTGGCCGGTAACCGTTTTGGAAGCGATGAGGAAGTCGAGGGCGGCGATGACATCATCCGTAGTGACCCCGCGACCCAGTGGGTTGTAGGCATGCATAGCAGCGAAATTCTGTGCGCTTTGCCCGGGTGAGCGGAGCATTAGGGATGGCGCGATTGCATTGACCCGGACCGCGGTCGAAGCCCAGCCGCGCGCAGCAATTCGAGTAAAATCATCGAGCGCGAATTTCGACAGCGTATAGCTTAAAAAGTCGGGATTAGGCGCAGCGATCTTGGAATTGACGAGATTGACGACCAACGAATCCTCGCTTCCGTCCTGAAGCGCTGCGAACCCTTCCGCCAAGAGCACCGGGGCACGCAAATTGACGTGCATATGGGCATCGAATTGGTCAACGTCGGTTGCGCCCAGCTGGTCGGGCGCGAACATCGCGGCATTGTTGACCAGCAGGCGTAGCGGCGCGAGCCCGTCTGCCGCAGCAAGGATCCGCGCCGCGCAGTCCCGCTGGCTCAAATCGGCGACCGCCTTGATTGCCCCTTCGGGCACTGGGTCATGGTCGCTGCGGACATGGGCGATGACGTTCCAGCCGGTCTCGACAAGATGCTGAGCGATGGCCCGTCCAACCCGCCGGCCCGCGCCGGTGACGATCGCGCTTCGCTGTTGGTTCACGCCCATCCGTCCGTCCTGCCTTGTGCGCCGCTGCGAAGCAATCCAAGGTTCCCCTCGCAATGCCCGAAAAGCACCCTCCGATCGCCTTGCAAGGCGTCAGCCTGGCAGACCTTCAAAAGGCCGTCGACGAGCGCCGCCTACCGCCCGTCGACCAGTGGAATCCGACGCATTGCGGGGATAGCGAAATGCGCATTGCCCGCGACGGCACCTGGTATCATCAAGGCGCGCCCATCACCCGACCGGCGATGGTCCGGCTGTTTGCCACCGTCCTTCGGCGCGAGGCCGACGGCAGCCATGTCCTCGTCACCCCCGTTGAAAAGCTTTCGATCGAGGTGGAAAGCACCGCCTTTCGCGCCATCGCGATGACGACCGAGGGTGAAGGCAAGGATCGCAGCACCGCCTTCACGCTCGACAGCGGCGATGCGGTTATCCTTGGCCGTGCGCATCCACTCACTCTCGTTGCGACCGACGAGGGCCCCTCCCCGCGTCTTGCGGTGCGCCACGGCCTCGAAGCCGAACTTTCCCGGCCAGTCTATTATGAACTGGCCGATATCGCGCTTGCCGAAGGCGCAGTGCCGCCTGGAATCTGGAGCGAAGGCGTGTTCTTCCCGCTGGATGAGGACTCGCGCTGATGCTTCTGGAACGCCTGCGCAAAGCACTCGCCAGCCCGCCGGACGGGGGCCTGGTCGCTGGAGACGATATTCCGAGCGAGGGCGTGCCGGTTCCGGCTGCGGTTTTGGTGGCGATTACCGACCAGTCCGAACCAGGACTAATCCTTACCGTGCGCCGCGAGCATTTGCGTACCCATGCCGGTCAAATCGCCTTTCCCGGAGGCCGGGTAGACGAAGGGGAAGACGCGTCCGGCGCTGCACTTCGCGAGGCTTACGAGGAACTTCTTCTCGACCCCGCAAGCGTCGCTCTTGCCGGAACAATGGCGTCTTATCGAACGGTCACCGGCTTCGCCGTCACGCCGGTCGTGGGGGTGATCGCGCCAGCGCCTGTTCTGGCTATCCATGAGGACGAAGTCGCGGACTGGTTCGAAGTCCCGCTTGACCATGTTCTCGACCCCGCCAACCAAGTCGAGCGAACGGCCCTGTTCCGGGGCGCCTCCCGCCGATATTACGAGATCATGTGGAATGATCGCAGGATATGGGGCGCAACCGCGGCGATGATCGTAAATCTCTCAAGGCTGATCCGTTGAGGCGAACCATCGACACCGCCAAGTGGCGGGCAAAGCGCGGCGTTGCGCGGGTTCTCGACGCGCTTGGCGCTGACCAGGGACTGACCCGCTACGTGGGCGGCGCGGTGCGCGACGACTTGCTGGAAATTCCCTTCAATGACCTCGATTTCGCGACCCGGATTGAACCCGATGAGGTGGTGGCGCGCCTCAAGCTGGCAAAGATCAAGGCCGTGCCCACCGGTCTCGATCACGGGACTGTCACCGCGGTCTCGGATGGCCATGCGCTGGAAATCACGACCTTGCGCCGCGACGTATCGACCGACGGGCGACGCGCGACCATCGCCTTTACCGGCGACTGGAAGGAAGACGCTGCACGGCGCGATTTTACCATCAACGCGCTTCTGGCCGATCCCGAGACGGGCGAAATCTACGATTATTTCGGTGGCATCGAGGACCTTGCCAAGCGCCGGGTGCGGTTCATCGGCGACCCGCTTGAAAGGATTGCCGAGGATCATTTGCGGATCCTGCGCTTTTTCCGCTTCCACGCGCGTTTCGGTGCGGGTCAGCCGGATCGCGCCGCGGTAGAGGCTTGTGCGCAACGCGCGAACGACCTGATGGCATTGTCACGAGAACGGATTGCCGACGAGATCTTGAAATTACTCGACGTCGACAACCCGGTGCCGACGGTAGAGCTAATGCATCGCAAGGGTATATTCGCGCCGGTTCTTCCCGAGATTGACGATGCTGGGGTCGCAGCGCTTGATCGGCTGGTTGAAGCGGAAAGCCAGTCCGGACTTGCTCCCGACCCCTATCGCCGACTGAGCGCGCTCATACCGCGTGACCCACAAGTCGCGGAGGACATTGCTGCCCGGCTCAGGCTGTCCAACAAGGCTCGAAAGCGGCTCGCGGTCGCTGCACAGGACGATACTGCGACGCCGCCGCGTGCGCTCGCCTTTCGCCTGGGCAGCGCGGGTGCGGTAGACCGCCTGCTACTCGCCGACCGCGCTGGCGACGCGGCGATGGTCGCTGCCTGGCCGGTGCCGCGCCTTCGAATTAGGGGAAATGACCTGATGAAACGCGGCGTTCCCCAAGGACCTGCAATCGCACGCACGCTAAAGCACATCCAGGATCGCTGGGTCGCGGCCGATTTCGATGATTCCCAACTGCCCGCGATTGTCGATGAGGAAGTCGCAACGGCGCTTCGAGGCTAGTCCCTGCGGCTCATCCAATAGGAAAGCGCATCACTCGCTGACAGCGGCCGCGCATAGTAAAAGCCCTGCCCCGCAGCGCAGCCCAACGCGGCCAGGGTGGTGGCAAGCTCGACTGTCTCAATCCCTTCGGCGGTAGTCGACATGCCAAGCGCATCGGCAAGGCTCAAAACCGCGCGAACGATCGCGACACTGTCGGGATCGACCATCATTCCGGTGACGAAGCTGCGGTCGATCTTCAACACGTCGATCGGCAGGCGCTGGAGGTACGCGAGACTGGAATAGCCGGTACCGAAATCATCCATCGCGACCGTTGCTTCAAGGCCTTTCAATGCGTCGAACACGCGCGTCGCACGTCCCGGGTCCTGCACGATCGAGCTTTCGGTCAGCTCAAGCGTCAGCCGCTTACCGCATACGCCGGTTGTCCGGAGCGCGCTTCCGACCATGTCGGCGATATTGTCGCGGGCGACCTGGATCGCGCTTAGGTTGACTCCGACATAGACGGGCAATTGCTCGCCCGCCTGCTTGTCCCAATCGGCAAGTGTCGTCAGCGCCTTGTCCATCGCCCACCGGCCGAGCTGAAGGATAAGTCCCAATTCCTCGGCCACTGGAATGAATTCGCTCGGGCTGATTTCCCCGCGGTCTTCGTGCGTCCAGCGCGCCAGAGCCTCGAAGCCGGCGACCCGTCCGGACTTGAGATTGATCAGGGGCTGGTAGAACATCTCGAGCTGATCCCTGTCGAGTGCTCTGCGAAGTTCGGTCTCGATCGAAAAGCGGCGGCGCGCCTCGGTCGCCTGACGCGGTTCGTAAACCTGGGGGCGACCCGCACCCTTGGCTTGTTTGACCGCGAACTGGGCGTGGCGAAACAGTTCTTCCGGGTCCTGGTCGACATGCATCAGCGCCACGCCAATCGCGCATTCCACTTTGATCTCAAGGTCGGAAATCTTGAACGGCGCGGCCATCACGTCCTGGATTCGCTGGGCAGCGGTAAGCGCGTCTTCGACGCCGCGCCGGATCGACACCAGCACGCCGAATTCGTTGCCCCCAGTGCGCGAAAGCACGTCGCCGGCGCGCAGCGCAAGGATCAGGCGGCGCGCGAACGTGATCAGCAGTTCGTCGCCGGCAAGGCTGCCCATCAACTCATTGATCCGGGAAAAGCGCAGCATGTCGACGACCAAAACCGCATGTTCCAGATCGGTATCATCGGTTTCGATAATGCGTTCGATCGCTTCACCGAATGCAAGGCGGTTGGGAAGCCCGGTCAGGCTGTCGCGCAGCATTTCTGCGCGATGCGCGCGCTCGGACTGCACTTCGACCGTGCGATCGACAATCGACAGAAGGCAGCGTTTGCACCCAGCTTCGCGGCGTGCAAGCGGGGCCAGCTTAACCCTGAAAAAGCGGCTTGCGACCCCGTCACCGTCGCGAAAATCGAGTTCGCCCGCATGATCCTCACCGGCGAAAAACGCCCCCACCAACTCCGCAACCGGGCCGTCGGCGAGAAGCTTTTCCTCATCCCACTGCGCGGCATGGGCAGCGATCGTAATTCCAAATCTCTCGTTGCGGTCGGCGATCGCAAAACTTCCGTCAGCGGCTTGCTCGACGATTGCGGCTGCGATCGGCAGAGCGGCAAGCAAGCCGGCATCGTGCGCCGACAGAGGCGACGCGCTGACTCGGGACTGATCGGCCCGGGCGGACGGACCATCCGGGCGAATTGCTGCAGTCTGCATGACTGCTCTGTGCACCCAGAGGGGTTAATTTCGTGTATCTATCGCGATTGAACTGACGTGGTTAATTTTTTTCGCGACCGATGAACGGGGATTAGCGGCAAGGATCAGCCCGTAAATTGGTTGTCGCGCGGGAAACCCATTGGCGGCATCCGCCCCGCAGCGCCGCGCGCCGCACGCCACGCGGAAAGGTCGCCTTCGGTGCGGGTTCGCCCGCTGTCCCCGCCCATCGACCAGCTAAGGCCGTCGTCGAGCTTGAGGGCGATGGCATCCGACAACCCGCCGTCGCGATATCGCTGCAAGGTAACGCCCTGCCCGCGGCCCATTTCGGGAAGTTCGGACAAGGGGAATACGAGCAATTTTCGGTTTTCCCCGATCACCGCGACTGCGTCCGCTTCCCCCGGCACCCGGCGCGCCACCGCGACCTTGGCCTTGGGTTTCAGGTTCACCACCTGCTTGCCCTTTCGGGTCTCGGCCATGATCGCCTCTCCGGTGGCGATAAATCCGCGCCCGTCCGAGGTGGCGAGAAGGAATTTCATG
Source organism: uncultured Alphaproteobacteria bacterium (assembly GCA_963703115.1). GTDB lineage: Bacteria > Pseudomonadota > Alphaproteobacteria > Sphingomonadales > Sphingomonadaceae > Sphingomicrobium. Next base: position 818,739 of record OY969788.1, on the reverse strand, counting down.
TCGGCACGGACAATCGCCAACTGGACGATGTCGGTTTCGGCATCGAGATCGATCTGAAGTCGCACCGGTTCGCCAAATCCGCGCGCGCCCGGCAATTTGTCGCCGGCCAGCGTGTACACCCGCCCGTTCGAGGCAAACAGCGCTAGCTTGTCGGTGGTCTGGGCGTGGAAGTGCAGGAACGGCCCGTCGCCTTCGCGCCATTTCATCTCCGGAACCTCGGCCAACTCGGCATGGCCTTTCATCGCCCGGATCCAGCCCCGCTGCGACAGGATGACGGTAATCGGCTCCTTCTCGATCATCTGGGTCCAGTCGATTTCCTGGCGCGCCGATGCTGCTTGCGGCTCGATGCTCGTCCGGCGCGCATCGCCGAACTTGGTGCGCATCGCCGCAAGGTCCTTCTTGAGCCGCGTTTTCTGGCGATCACGGCTGTTGACCAGTTTGTCCAATTCCTCGCGCTCGCGGGTCAGCCCCTCGCGCTCCTTGGTCAGCTCCATCTCCTCAAGCTTGCGCAAGGAACGCAGGCGCATGTTGAGGATTGCTTCGGCCTGCCGGTCGGTCAACGCGAACTCGGCAATCATCATTACCTTGGGCTCATCTTCGTAGCGGATGATCTCGATCACCCGGTCAAGATTGAGGAACGCCTTCAAGAATCCTTCGACCAGCTCCAGTCGGTCGTCGATTTTGCCAATTCGATGAAGCGAGCGGGCAACCAGCACCTCGAACTGGAAGTCGACCCAGGCCAGCAGCGCTTCCCTGAGGCTCATGACGCCAGGCGTGCGGTCCTTGTCGAGCACGTTGAGGTTGAGCGAAAAGCGGTTTTCAAGCTCAGTCAGTCGGTAAAGGCTCTCCATTAGCAGCGCGGGATCGACAGTCCGGCTGCGCGGCTCAAGGACAATGCGGATATCGTCGGCGCTTTCATCGCGGACGTCGGCAAGAATGGGCAGCTTCTTGTCACCGATAAGGGCGGCGATCTGCTCGATCAGCTTACCTTTTTGGACCCCGTAAGGAATTTCGCTGACGATCAGGTGCCAGGCACCGCCTTTCTCGACCACCTTCTCGATCCGCGCACGGATCCTGAACGAGCCGCGCCCGGTGGTATAGGCCCGGGTAATGCTTTCGGAATCGTCGACCAGGATTCCTCCCGTCGGGAAATCGGGACCCTTGATCAGCGCGTAGATCTGGCTGTCTTCGACCCGCCGATCGTCGACCAGCAACGCGGCGGCATCGGCAAGCTCGGTAAGGTTGTGCGGCGGAATGCTGGTCGCCATCCCGACCGCGATCCCGGCCGCACCGTTGGCGAGCAGATTGGGGAACATGCCGGGAAAGATCTCCGGCTCCTCATCCTCGCCATTGTAGGTCGGCTTGTAGGCCACCGTGCCTTCGTCCAGGCCGCCCATCAGTTGAATTGCAACCGATGTCAGCCGGGCCTCGGTGTAGCGGTAGGCGGCGGCATTATCGCCATCGATATTCCCGAAATTGCCTTGCCCGTCGACCAGCGGGTAGCGAAGTGCAAAATCCTGCGCCAGGCGAACCATCGCATCATAAACCGACTGGTCCCCATGGGGGTGGTATTTACCGATGACGTCGCCCACCACGCGCGCCGATTTCTTGAACCCGCCCGAAGGATCGAGCTTCAACAGACGCATCGCCCACAACAAACGACGGTGAACCGGCTTAAGTCCGTCGCGGACATCGGGCAGAGAGCGCGCGGTGATCGTCGACAGCGCATAGACCAAATAGCGTTCGGATAGCGCAGCATCGAACGGCGTTTCGATCAGCGTCAGCGATTCATCGTTGGACATGGGTGAAAGAATTAGCAGGCCGCCCGACCACCCGCCAACTTGCTTATCCCCAGAAAATTTTCGAACGCAGATGCATTTTTCCTATTCCCTAGTGGGATAATAGGGATTAAAGCGATTCGCATAGCACCGCGTTCCTCCCCTCCCCCCTAAGGACGCGGCCGGGGGCGGCCAGTTCGCTAATTTTAGCGACGCCGCCCCCACCCCCACCCAAGCAATGCCAATGGTTTAGTCTGGTTTAGTCGCCCGCCCCTCGCGACAGCTGTGCCGCGACCTGCGCCGCTTCCTGACCCTCTTCGGCAAGCGCGCGGCCGATTTCCTCGACCAGCCAGTCGCGAAACTGGCGAATCTTGGCCTGCTTGCGGCGCTCTTCGGGATAGACCAGCCAATAGGCCCAGCCGCGACTTGAGACCCGGTCCGGAAACGGTGCCACCAGCCGTCCTGCGGCAACGTCGCCATGCCACAGCAAAGGCGTCAGTAGCGAAAAGCCCTGCCCGCCCATCGCCGCATGGCCTTCATTGGCCTGGTTTTCCATTCGCAAACCGGGCCGTCCAAGCTTGCCCGCGTCAGTTTCAACCTGGCAGTCGGCAAACCACTGCTGCCACCAGTCGTCCGACGGGTTGATCCGCGGGAAATCGAGCAGGTCGGCCGGTTCGAGTGCTCGTCCCAATTGATGTTCGATGCTTGCCAGCCGCTCGGGCGCGATCATCGGTGTGAAATCGGACACGAACAATTTCTGCTCGATCATTCCCGGCCACCCCCCATAGCCGGCTCTTACCGCCAGGTCCGCCTCGCCCGAACGAAGATCGACCACCGCATTCGAAGTCTCCAGCCGAACCGCGAGACCGGGGTGTTCAACCTGGAACGCGCCCAGGCGCCAGGCCAGCCAGCTATTCGCGAAGGTATAGGTCGTGCTGATGGTAAGAGTGGCCTCGTCATCGCTCCTGCGGGCCTTGAAAGCGGCCTCGATCTGGTCGAACGCCTGCGTCAGTTGCGGCAGCAGGACGGCGCCCAGCGGAGTCAATTTGACCCGTCCTTTATCCCGGACGAACAGGGCTGCCGAAACCCGATCTTCCAGCGCCTTCACCTGGTAGGATACCGCAGCCTGGGTCATTCCAAGCTCTGCCGCTGCGGCCGTGAAATTCTCATGCCGAGCGGCACTTTCGAAGACTTGTACGGCAGACAAGGGCGGTAGGTCGCGCATCATTTGTGCCTATAAGCCAGACTTATGATGCATGTCGATCCTTTCGTTGGCGTCACAAGGTCTCTTTGGACGATAAAGCAGAACCGCCGGCGGGGTCCCCTCCCCAAACTCCCCCTGCCCCGCCGGCGCCATGACGAGCAAGGAGATGACCGATGCGTGATGAACTGTTCGACCGCGACTACCAGGCAGGACGCGCTGCTTTCCACGACGGGATCGCGCGCGGGCTGGCCAGGATTGCGACCACGTTCGGAACCGGCCTCACCGCGCTGAATCGCCGCCAGTTCGCAGCTCCGTGGCGACCGCGGGAGCGGGTTGGCTGCAAGCGATAAAGCGGTGGCGGTTTGCTCGATTGCGTGGGGGGCGAGGCTACCCTATAGCCGCGCCTCCTATCCATCACCTGTGGAGCACACCGAACGCCATGGCTCGCCGCCGCCAGATTTACGAGGGCAAGGCCAAGATCCTCTATGAGGGGCCCGAGCCCGGCACGTTGATCCAGTATTTCAAGGATGATGCGACCGCGTTCAACGCGCAGAAGCGCGGTACAATCGCGGGCAAGGGCGTGATCAACAATCGCATCTCGGAGCATATTTTCACCGCGCTCCAGTCGATCGGCGTTCCGACTCATTTCATCCGCCGCCTCAACATGCGCGAGCAATTGATTCGACAGGTCGAGATTATCCCGATCGAGGTGGTCATTCGCAACGTCGCTGCAGGCTCGCTCACCAAGCGCCTCGGGATCGAGGAAGGCACCCAGCTGCCGCGCACGATCATCGAATATTATTACAAGGACGATGCGCTGGGCGATCCGATGATCGCTGATGAACATATCGCCTGCTTCGGCTGGGCCAGCCAGGATGAGATGAACGACATCGCCGACATGGCGATCCGGGTAAACGACTTCCTGTGCGGCCTGTTTGCTGCAATCGGCATCCGCCTGATCGATTTCAAGCTGGAGTTCGGACGGGTCTGGGACGGCGATTTCGCGCGGGTCATCCTTGCCGACGAGATTTCGCCCGACGGGTGCCGCCTGTGGGATTTGAAGAGCGGCCATAAGCTCGACAAGGACCGCTTCCGGCAGGACCTTGGCCAGGTCGAGGAGGCCTATCAGGAAGTCGCACGCCGCCTTGGCCTGCTGCCCGAAGGCGACGACAACGAGGTCTTGGACTTCGATTCGCACCGCAAGAAGCGGGGCAAGTAAGGCGTGGCCCTGCCCAGGGCCCGCGTCGTCACCCTGAATGCCGCGTTAGGCCCGCTCGACTATCGCGTTCCCGAAGGGATGGACGTCGAACCGGGATGCGTGGTCATCGCGCCGCTTGGGCCGCGCCAGTTGCTGGGAGTTGCATGGGAAGCGGACCGGCTCCCGTCGCAGGAAGTCGGCGATAACCGCCTGCGCCCGCTGGCCGGGATCGTCGACGTCCCGCCCATTTCTCCGCCGCTTCGCCGCTTGTGCGAATGGACTGCGGATTATTACCTGTCGCCGCTGGCCGCCGTATTGCGCATGGTGCTGCCATCCGCGGCAGCGCTCAATGGGCCGCGCCAGCTGACCGAATACCGCCTTGGTGGCGATGCACCCGACCGGATGACCCCCCAGCGCGAACAGGCGATTACAGCCCTTGCTGGCAAGCAAGGCACGATCCGCGAGCTTGCTGCAATCGCGGGGGTCAGCGACGGCGTACTGCGCGGCCTGACCGGCCAAGGCGTCCTGGTACCGGTGCAGGTCGACGCCGACCGCCCGCTTGCGATCCCGGACCCCGATTTTTCGCCGCCCGACCTCAGTGACGACCAGGCCCAAGCTGCCCGCGGCCTGGCGCAAAACGTGGGCGAAAACTTCGATCCTATCCTGCTCGACGGGGTTACCGGATCGGGCAAGACCGAGGTCTATTTCGAAGCGATCGCAAAGGCGCTTCGAATGGGCCGCCAATCACTCGTCCTGCTGCCCGAAATCGCGCTCACCGAACCGTTCCTCAAACGCTTCGAGGCGCGCTTTGGCTGTCCCCCGGTGGCGTGGCATTCGGGTCTCCGCTCATCCGAGCGCCGCCACGCCTGGCGCGGCATTGCAAGTGGCGAGGCACGGGTCGTCGTCGGTGCGCGCTCCGCATTGTTCCTTCCCTACCGCAACCTCGGTCTGATCGTCGTCGACGAGGCCCACGAACCAAGCTTCAAGCAGGAAGAAGGGGTCCAATACCACGCCCGCGACACCGCCGTGATGCGCGGCCATTTCGAGCAGATCCCGGTGGTCCTTTCGTCCGCGACCCCGGCGATCGAAAGCAAGCAGATGGTAGCATTGGGCCGCTACCGCGAAATCGTCCTTTCCGAACGTTTTGCGGGGGCCCAACTGCCCGCCGATTGCAGCGATCGACCTTACCCAGGACCAGCCGATGCGCGGGCGCTGGCTTGCCCCCAGCCTGATCGCGGAACTCGAGGTCAATCTGGATGCCGGTGAGCAGTCGCTGCTGTTCCTCAACCGCCGCGGATTTGCACCGCTGACCTTGTGCCGCACCTGCGGCCACCGTTTCCAATGCCCAAATTGCACCGCCTGGATGGTCGAACACCGGCTAATGCATCGCCTTGCCTGCCACCATTGCGGCCATGTCGAGCCGCCGCCCAAGGCATGTCCCGAATGCGGCGAGGAAGATACGCTGGTTGCCTGCGGCCCCGGGGTCGAACGGATCGCCGACGAGGTTGCCGCCCTGTTCCCGCAAGCGAGCATCGCGATTGTCACGTCCGACACCATCTGGTCACCGCAAAAGGCCGCCGAGTTCGTCGCGCAGATGGAGGCCGGTGCAATCGATATCGTGGTCGGCACCCAGCTTATCACCAAGGGCTATCATTTTCCCGACCTGACCCTCGTCGGTGTGGTTGATGCCGACCTAGGGCTCCAGGGTGGCGACCTTCGCGCCGCGGAGCGCAGTTTCCAGCAGATCAGCCAGGTCGCTGGACGTGCCGGGCGCGGCGACAAGGCCGGCCGGGTGTTCGTCCAGACCCACGATCCCGAGGCCCCGGTGATCGCGGCACTGATCGCCGGCGACGCCCCAGGCTTCTACGAAGCCGAGACACAGGCGCGGCGCGAAGCGGCGATGCCGCCGTTCGGGCGGCTTGCTGCGATTGTCGTTTCCTCTGAGGACGAGAGCGAGGCAAGGGCCACCGCGCGGCGTATTGGGCAAGCCGCGCCAAAGGTCGAGCAGATGGCCGTCTATGGCCCGGCGCCGGCGCCGCTTGCAATGCTTCGCGGGCGCCATCGCCAGCGCATATTGGTCCACGCCCAGCGAAGCCTCGACGTGCAGGACGTGATCCGCGACTGGCTCGGCGGTCTCGACTGGAATGCAAAGGTCAGGGTGACGGTGGACGTCGACCCGTACAGCTTTCTTTAGCGCCGGGGGCTGGGTCGTCCGCCCGCGACCCACGCCGGTTTCACGTCGCTGTTGGCAAGCCAGCGGATCGGGTCGACCAGCGACTGAATCGCGGACGTCATAAACGCAAAATCGATCTGTTCGTTGGTGTCGCCTGCCGTATGATAAACCGGGACCAGCGGCCAGCCGCTGATGGTGTGCGCGACCACCCCCGCAAGCGCTAGCTCATAATTGTCCGATCGCTCGAAAAAATGCTGGTCGGGATAGGGGTCTTCTCCCACCGCCGCCCCGTGCGCATTGAGCAACGCGCCCAGGTTCGACCTGCCAAAGCCGGTCATCATCAGGCCCTTGCCAAGCTTCGGATCGGCATTCCCGATCATCTCGAACTCGATATTGGCGATGATGTTGGCAAGCGGCACCGGCGAATGCTGGGCGAAATAATGCGACCCCACGGCCCCCAGTTCTTCGGCACCGTAACAGACAAACAGGATCGAGCGTTGGAGCCTAGGACCGGCGGCAAGCAGTCGGGCAAGCTCCAGCACCGCAGTCGTCCCCGATGCATCGTCGTTGGCACCGGCATGGATCGCACCGTCGACGATCCCCAGATGGTCAAGGTGGGCGGTAATCAGAATGGTCCCCGCCGACGGGTCGTTCCCTTCCAGGTAACCGATGACATTGACCGTTCGCGAATCCGCCGGAAGGCCACGTTGCCGGGTCCAGTCGGTTGCCGGCACCGGCAAGGATTGAAGGAAGGATTCAAGGCCCGGCGCGTGCGACAGGCCATATTCCTGGAAACGCGTCGCAACATATAGCGCCGCGACCGCTTCATCTTTGGTCGCGCTGCCGCGGCCGCGCAATTCGCTGGACGCCAAAAAGGACTGGTGGGCCCGGATGACCTGGGGATCGGCCCGCTGCGTCGACGGGGCCGCAGCGACCGCAAGGATCGCGGCCGTAACAAGTGCCAAAACCCTGATGAACATGCCCGTCATTCTCCCTTTCGGTTGCGCCACCACGCCGCCCTCCAGAACGGGCCGACGACCTTTCCCTGGCGGGCCGCGATGACGATAAAGCCGATCCCGGCCGCAGTGCATACGAACAGCGCGATAACCGAGGCTTCGAGTCCGAATGCCCCGCCCGAAAGCCAGTCCGGACCAGCCAGCTTTGCAACGACCATTCCGTTCGCCGGGAGTCCCGATACATCGACGTCGAAGACGAAACCCTGGGTAAAATTCCATCCCGCATGAAGTCCCATCGGCAGCCACAGGCTGCGACAAAGCATATAGGCACCGCCCAGCAAAAGCCCCGCTTCCATCGCGATACAGAACGACGAAAACACGGTCGCGTTAGGGTTGCTAAGGTGGGCCAGTCCGAACAGGAACGAGGTGATCGCAAGCGCCAGCCACGATCCACCGAATTGTTCGAGCCAGCGGAACAAAATCCCGCGAAAAAACAATTCCTCCTGGAATGCCGGCAGGATAGCCAGCGCCATGAGGTCATAGGGGAAGCTGGAAAAGCCGCTCCACCCCGTAATCCGGTACGCACCCAGCACTGCGGCGATGGCGACGACCAGCGCAATCAGCGCCCCGCCGATTGCAACCCCCCGAACCACACCCATCATGCTGGAATCGAGTGCCAACTCGTCGCGCGGTTCCCAGCCGATTTTCGCGATCACGGTCTTATACAAGGTCCAGTAAAGGATAAGGCTGAAGACGGTCAGGACGGTCTGCCCGGCCATCCGGTTGGAAGGCCCGACCTGGGCCGTCGCCCAATAGGCCAGGTTTACCGCCATCACCGAAATCGCAATTGCAACCACAAGGGTAATCAAGGGAAAGTTGAGTATTCGGGTCGCAAGGACCCGCCACTGAAATTGGGCGCGCGCAGGCGATTGGGCGGGGTCGGTCATGGCCATCGAGTCGCAGCAATGCGCGCCCGCGTCCAGACGGTTTCCTACATCGGCAATTCGGGATCGCGCATGGCCACGCCTTCCGCGCTCAGAAGTTTGACCTTGTTAGGCAATCCGCCGCCATAGCCGCCCAGGCTTCCGTCGGCGCGGATTACCCGGTGGCAGGGGACGATCACGCTGACCGGATTGGCTCCATTGGCGGTGCCGACCGCGCGCACCGCGCCGGGCGTGCCGATCGCTGCGGCGATCTGGGCATAGCTTCGGGTCTGCCCCAGCGGGATATTGCGCAATTCGGCCCACACCCGCTCCTGGAACACGGTTCCGCGCACATCGACTGGCAGGTCGGGCGCACGCGCAGGTTCATGAATCGCCGTCAGCGCGCCGGCGACCCACGGCGCGATCGTTCCGTCGTCGGGTTCGATGGACGCATTGGGAAAGCGTTTGCGAAGCGCGCTTTCATCCTCGCCGAACGTCAACCGGCAGATGCCTTTGTCGGTCGCAGCGATCAGCAAGGGGCCAAGCGGGCTGTCGGTCACGACATATCGGATCGTCGCGCCCTTGCCGCCTTCGCGCCATGCCGACGGGGTCATTCCCAACCGCTCTGTGGAATCCGAATAGAATGAGCCGGGTCCCTGGTGCCCGCCTTCATAAATCGCGTCCGTCACCCGTTCCTCCCGTTCCAGTGCTGCTTGTGTCCGCCTGGCCCTAAGCCCCCGCGCATAGGCAGAGGGCGAGAGACCCACCGCCTTGCTGAACAGGCGCTGGAAATGGTGCGGGGCATAGCCCACCGCGACCGCCAATTGGGCCAGCGTCAGCGGTTCTTCGGCAGCTTCGATCAATTGTATCGCACGGGCGACCGCAGCGTCGTCGCGCGCTACCTCCTCTGGCCGGCAGCGCAGGCACGGCCTGAAACCCGCGGCGCGCGCCATTTCGCCTTCCGCGAAAAAGCGGACATTGTCGCGCTTTGGGCGCCGAGCGGGGCAGCTTGGCTTGCAGTAAATCCCGGTGGTGACGACCGCCCCGACGAACTGGCCGTCCTTGCTTCGGTCACGCGCTTCGAAGGCAGCCCAAGCCGCTTCTTCATCCACGCTGCGGTCAATATTTCGCATCAGCATGGACCTAACATAGCCAACGCGGCACCGCAGCGCTTGTCATGGCTTGCGATCAAACAAATTGGACGATCAGCGAAAGCGGGCTTGGGGACGACGATGTGCGCGCACTGCTCGACCTGCACTTTGCAGAGATGCGCACCGATTCACCCCCGGAGGCCTGCCACGTATTGCCAGCCGACGCCCTTCGCGCGCCCGGGATTCGCTTGTTTGCAGTGCGTGAGGGCGCGACCCTTCTTGGCGTTGGCGCGCTCAAGACCCTCGATCCCGGGCATGGGGAGATAAAATCGATGCGCACGCATAGCCGGGCGCTCGGGCGCGGGGTTGGCGGTTTCCTCCTCACCCATCTCATCGCGACCGCTCGGATAGCCGGAATGACCCGCCTTAGCCTTGAGACCGGGAACAGTGCGCTGTTCGCCGCCGCCAACCGCCTGTATGAGCGCGCGGGCTTCACCCGCACTGGGCCGTTCGGTTCCTATTGCGCGACCGCTTTCACCCATTTCTACACGCGTGTGCTATGATCTGCCCGGCAACGCCTTGAAACGCGCGCAACCCCCTGCTAGGGGCCGCGCAACCCGTGGGGGGCGCGCGGTCTAAACGCCGCTTGCGCCCCTTTCATTGCACGGTGGCCATTCCAGTTTTGGAGCATATAGGCGCGTGGAGACATCCGGCGGCATTCGAGCCAGCTTAGCAGGGCGTTACGCATCGGCCCTGTTCGATCTGGCACGTGACGAACAGACCATCGATTCGGTGTCGAGCAGCGTCGGCACGATCAAGCGCGCGCTCGGCGAATCGAGCGACCTTGCGAAATTGATTGCCAGTCCGCTGGTGAGCCGCGAAGATTCCGGAAAGGCGCTTGCTGCATTGGCCGGCACACTGGCGCTTGATCCGATTACCACCAATTTTCTCGGCGTACTCGCCAGGAATGGCCGCAAGAAGGACCTCAAGGCGGTAATCGACGCCTTCAATCGTCTTGCCGCCGACCATCGCGGAGAGACTGTCGCCAGTGTCGTAACCGCGCACCCGCTTGGCGCCGACCAAGTCAACGACCTAAAGGCCAAGCTGCGTGCCCGCGCCGGCCGCGAAGTCGCGATCGATGCTTCGGTCGATCCCCAAATCCTCGGCGGCTTGATCGTCCAGCTGGGCAGCCAGCAGATCGACGCCTCGATCCGAACCAAACTCAACCGTCTCGCTACCGCGATGAAAGGCTAAGGCAAAAGCACATGGATATCCGCGCCGCTGAAATTTCCCGGGTCATCAAGGACCAGATCGCCAACTTCGATGCAGACGCACAGGTTAGCGAAGTCGGAACTGTGCTGTCGGTCGGCGACGGCATTGCTCGAATCTACGGTCTCGACCATGTCCAGGCCGGCGAAATGGTCGAATTCGACAATGGCACCAAGGGCATGGCGCTTAACCTTGAAGCCGACAATGTCGGTGTCGTGATCTTCGGTTCCGACGCCGATATTTCTGAAGGTTCGCAGGTCAAGCGCACGGAAACCATCGTCGACGTTCCGGTCGGCAAGGGCCTGCTTGGCCGCGTCGTCGACGCGCTTGGCAATCCGATCGACGGCAAGGGGCCGATCGAAGGTACCGAACGCAGCCGAGTCGAGGTCAAGGCACCGGGCATCATCGCCCGCAAGTCGGTGCACGAGCCAGTGCAGACCGGCCTCAAGGCACTCGATGCACTGGTCCCCATCGGCCGCGGTCAGCGCGAACTGATCATCGGCGATCGCCAGACCGGCAAGACCGCCGTCGCGCTCGACACTTTCATCAACCAGAAGCAGGCCAACAAGGGCAAGGACGAAAGCCAGAAGCTTTATTGCATCTACGTCGCCGTCGGCCAGAAGCGCTCGACCGTCGCGCAAATCGTCCGCGCGCTCGAAGAAAACGGTGCGATGGAATATTCGATCGTGGTCGCCGCGACCGCCTCGGAGCCTGCACCGCTCCAGTTCCTTGCGCCCTACACTGGCTGCGCGATGGGCGAGTACTTCCGCGACAACGGCATGCACGCCCTGATCGTTTACGACGATCTTTCCAAGCAAGCTGTCGCCTATCGCCAGATGAGCCTGCTGCTGCGCCGTCCGCCGGGCCGCGAAGCCTATCCGGGCGACGTCTTCTATCTCCATTCACGCCTGCTCGAACGTGCCGCCAAGATGAACGACGATTTGGGTGGCGGGTCGCTTACCGCACTCCCGGTCATCGAGACCCAGGCTGGTGACGTTTCGGCCTATATCCCGACCAACGTGATCTCGATCACCGACGGCCAGATCTTCCTCGAGACCGACTTGTTTTACCAAGGCATCCGCCCGGCGATCAACGTCGGCCTGTCAGTCAGTCGTGTAGGTTCTGCCGCGCAGACCAAGGCGATGAAGAAGGTCTCCGGCTCGATCAAGCTCGAGCTTGCCCAATATCGTGAAATGGCGGCCTTCGCGCAGTTCGGCTCCGACCTCGACGCAGCGACGCAAAAGCTGCTTGCACGCGGCGCGCGCCTGACCGAGCTCTTGAAGCAAGCGCAATATTCACCGATGCCGGTTGAAGAGCAGGTCGCATCGATCTTCGCCGGGACGCAGGGCTTTATCGACGCGGTCGAAACCAGGGACGTCACCCGCTATGAAGCGGCGATGCTCAGCTTCCTTCGCTCCGAGCATAAGGACATCCTCAAGAAAATCCGCGACACCAAGGCGCTCGACGACGACACCGCCGCCAAGCTCAAGGACGCGCTGGCCGCGTTCGGCAAGCAGTTCGCATAGGCAGAACTGGTGGGCCTCGCTCGTAACCCGGACTGGCGCTTTGCAGCACTTGAGGCGATGCCCCGCTTCGTGCGCCGCAAGGTGATGTCCGGTCGCTTCGAGCGTGAAGTCGCAGTCTCAGGGGAGCGCGAGTTGCAGATGCTCTCTCAACTGGCTCCTGCCGGAAGGCTTGCGCTCGATGTCGGCGCGAATATTGGCCTGTTCAGTTATGTCTTGTCCAAGCTGGGCTATCGGGTTGAGGCATTCGAACCGAATCCATATCTGGCGCGGCTGATCGACGGGCTTGGTCTGGAAGGCGTCAAGGTCCACGCGGTCGCGGTTTCAGACAAGGACGGGTCGGCGGCTTTGAACGTCCCCACCTGCCGGGGGCTGCACAGCCGTGCGAGCCTGGAAAAAAGCGTTGTAAACGACTGTGACAGCGTCGTGATCGAAGTGCCCATGGTGCGTCTCGACGACTGTTCGCTGGAAGACGTCGGGTTCATCAAGATCGATGTCGAGGGTCTTGAGGAAAAGGTTCTTCACGGGGCCATGGACCTCATTCGCCGCGACCGGCCGGTGATCCTGGTCGAGCTTGAGGAACGTCATAATCCCGGCACCATCGAGCGCGTTGGCAATTTGATGGTGAGCCTGGGCTACGACGGGTATTTCTTCCGTCCCGACGGCCGCCATCCGCTGGCCGATTTCACGATCGACGACCAATCCGGGGTGGATCAACTCGCCCAGATCGGCTCGACGGTCGAGCGTCGCCACCTGGCGTATGTCAATAATTTCATCTTCGAACCCGTGGGGACCGCATAAATGGCCAGCCTCAAGGCCCTCAAACTTCGCATCGGCTCGGTGAAATCGACGCAGAAGATCACCAAGGCGCTCAACATGGTTGCGGCGGCCAAGCTTCGCCGCGCCACTCAGAATGCCCAGGCCGCCCGGCCCTATGCGGAGCGCCTGACCGCGGTGGTCCAATCGCTCGCCGCTAAGGTTGCCAAGGGACCCCAGTCGCCCAAATTGCTGGCCGGGACCGGCAAGGAGGACACCCACCTTATCCTGCTCGCAACCTCCGATCGCGGGCTTGCGGGCGCGTTCAACTCGAACATCGTGCGCGCCGCGCGCCGCAAGGCCGACGCACTGATCAAAGACGGCAAGACCGTGCTGTTCTACATTGTCGGCCGCAAGGGTCGGCCAGTGATCGCCCGGGTGTTTCCTAAGTCGATCGTCGCGCAGTTCGACACCAGCGAGATGAAGAACCCGTCCTATGCCCACGCCCAGGCTATCGCGAAGGACATCATCGAGCGTTACACCACCAATGGTATCGACGTCGTCCACCTCGCCTATGCGACGTTCAAATCGACGCTGGTGCAGGAACCAACGATCACCCAGCTGATCCCGGTCAAGCCCGAGGCAGTCGAGGTCGCGGCCGGCGGCGCGCCCCAAGGCGCGGTCGAATATGAACCCGAAGAGGAGGCGATTCTTGCCGACCTTCTGCCGCGCAACATCGCGATCCAGATCTATCGTGCGCTGCTTGAGAACCAGGCCGGTTTTTACGGTAGCCAAATGACCGCGATGGACAATGCCACGCGCAATGCCGGCGACATGATCAATAAGCTCTCGATCAAGTATAACCGCCAACGTCAGGCGGCCATTACAACCGAACTCGTCGAAATCATCTCGGGCGCCGAAGCGCTCTAACGGACCTTAGAAGGCAAGGAAGACAAAAATGGCAACCGCTGCCCCCAAGACCAAAAAGGCCGCCGCCCCCAAGAAGGCCGCGACCAAGGCTCCCGCCGCCAAGAAGGCGACTACCCCGCTGGCTGCGGTCACCAGCAACCTTTCGGGCCGCGTTGCGCAGGTCATCGGCGCGGTCGTCGACGTCCAGTTCGACGGTGAGCTTCCGCCGATCCTTGGCGCGCTGGTGACTGAGAACCAGGGCAACCGTCTGGTCCTCGAGGTCGCCCAGCACTTGGGCGAAAATGTCGTTCGCACGATTGCGATGGATTCCACCGAAGGCCTCACGCGCGGACAGCCGGTCAGCTCGACTGGCTCGCAGATTCGCGTTCCGGTCGGCCCCAAGAACTCTTGGCCGAATCATGAACGTCGTCGGCGATCCGATCGACGAGCGCGGCCCCATCGGAAGCGACATGAGTGCGCCTATCCACGCCGAGGCGCCGGCCTTCGTCGACCAGTCGACCGAGGCTGCGATCCTTGTCACCGGGATCAAGGTTATCGACCTTCTGGCTCCCTACGCCAAGGGCGGCAAGATCGGTCTGTTCGGCGGCGCCGGCGTTGGCAAGACCGTGCTCATCCAGGAACTGATCAACAACATCGCCAAGGGCCACGGCGGCGTGTCGGTATTCGCCGGAGTCGGTGAGCGGACGCGCGAAGGCAATGACCTTTATTACGAATTCCTCGACGCCGGCGTCATTGCCAAGGACAAGGAGGGCAATGCGACTTCCGAGGGTTCCAAGGTCGCGCTCGTATTCGGGCAGATGAACGAGCCGCCGGGCGCGCGTGCCCGGGTCGCGCTTTCGGGCCTCACCATGGCCGAATATTTCCGCGACCAGGAAGGCCAGGACGTTCTGTTCTTCGTCGACAACATCTTCCGCTTCACCCAGGCGGGTTCGGAAGTGTCGGCACTGCTCGGCCGTATTCCTTCGGCGGTGGGTTATCAGCCGACCCTGTCAACTGACATGGGCCAGCTTCAGGAGCGCATCACTTCGACCAACAAGGGCTCGATCACCTCGGTCCAGGCGATTTACGTTCCGGCCGACGATCTTACCGATCCCGCCCCGGCCACCTCGTTCGCTCACCTCGATGCGACCACTACCCTGTCGCGCGCGATTTCCGAGCTTGGCATTTACCCTGCGGTCGATCCCCTGGACTCGGTCAGCCGCGTGCTCACGCCCGCGGTCGTCGGCCAGGAGCATTACGAAACGGCCCGCAAGGTCCAGGAGACGCTTCAGAAGTACAAGTCGCTGCAGGACATCATCGCCATCCTCGGGATGGATGAACTGTCGGAAGAAGATAAGCTGACCGTCGCTCGCGCGCGCAAGATTCAGCGCTTCCTTTCGCAGCCCTTCCACGTCGCCGAAGTGTTTACCGGCATCAAGGGCAAGTTCGTCCAGGTCGAAGACACCGTCCGCTCGTTCAAGGCTGTGGTCGAGGGCGAATATGACCACCTTCCCGAAAGCGCGTTCTATATGGTCGGCGGGATCGACGAAGCGGTCGCCAAGGCCGAGAAGATGGCACAGGAAGCCTGACGCAAATGGCCGACCTCCAGTTCGAGCTTGTAACGCCTGAAAAGCAGGTGATGAGCGAGGCCGTGTACATGGTCGTCATTCCCGGCACCGAGGGTGAAGCGGGCATCATGGCGGGCCATGCGCCCTACATGACGACGCTGCGCAACGGACCGATCGCGATCTACAAGACTGCTGGTGCAGAGCCCAAGCTGATCACCGTCTCCGGCGGCTTCGCCGAAGTCGGGGCGACTGGGCTTACCGTTCTTGCCGAGAGCGCAGAGGGCTAGGGACTTTCGCTTGCTCGCTAAGGGGTGCTCAGCATAGCGTGGCTCCATGGGGGACGCGACCGGAAAGACAAGCAAGGGGAGTGGTGCCAAGGCGCTGCTCCCCTTGGTCATAATTGCGGCCGCGACCGTCGCCCTCACCCTCCCCGGCTTGGTCGGCCCAGAACGAACCAACGACAGTTTCTGGATCGACTGGGTGTGGCTGGACCAGTTCGCGCGCGAACTTGGGCACGGCACCTGGTATCCGCGCTGGCTTCCCCGCTCACACGGCGGCCTGGGCTCGCCGGTTTTCTACTTCTACCCGCCGCTCGGCTTTTACGCCGGCGCACTGTTCGTGCTTGCAGGGTTCAAGCCCGCAATGGCCGTCGTCATGAGCTTCGCGCTTGCGACATTCACCTCTGGCGTCGGGATGTTCGCCTTGCTTCGCGGTCGCGCGCATTCGCCGTTGCTCGGTGCGCTGCTTTTCATGGCCGCGCCCTATCACCTGTTCGATTTTACTATTCGCGGGGCGCTGGGCGAAGCGTGGGCGATTGCCTTTCTGCCGTTCGTGCTGTGGGGTCTTATCGCGTGCAAGGCGCGCACAAGGGGGGCACTTGCCGGTCTGGGCGTGGCCTATGGAGCGCTGGTTCTTTCGCACCTTCCGCTGGCTTTGCTTGCTTCGCTGTTCCTCTTCGGGCCGCGACTGCTGCTGGATTATCGCCGCGACTGGCGTGATTCGGTCCCTGCCGTCACGGGACTGGCGCTGGGCATCGGGCTTGCCGCGATCTTCCTTGTCCCGGCCATTTCCCTTTCGCCCTACCGCGACACGGCCCTGCTCTGGGCCAATTCCGTCCTCCAGCCGGCCAACTGGACCTTCTGGAACACCGCGATGCACGCCAACCCGACCTACCTCGCCATCCTTGCCATCGCTGCCACGCTTGCGCTTCCAGCAGTCATCCTCGCCATCCGGGAACGCTCGGGATGGGCGATCTACGCGCTTGCCATCCTCGCGCTTTCTATCGGCGCTGCCCCATTCGTCTTTTCCCTGCCCTTGCTCACGTCAGTGCAATTCCCGTTCCGCATGTTGCCGCTGGCAGAACTGGCGCTGTGCATCGCGCTTGCGCGCGCCAATTGGCCGACCCAATCCAAATTGCTCGCGATCGTCCCGGCCCTGGTCGTTTCCGCCTTCGTGCTTTCCGCACGGCCGCCCGGCCACGTCCCCATGAGCGAGCTTCAGCGATCCTATCCCGACGTTCCCGAAAACCTTCCACCGGGAAGTCGCCCATATAGCTGGCCGTCCCGCTGGGCACTCGACCTTGCCCGGAACCACCCTGAAAGTCATTGTAAAGCATGGAGTTGTAACGGAACCGCGGTTCTATTTCCCGTCGTGGAGCGTGCGGTGCAGCGGTCGAAAGGTCGACGCCTTTGCAGAGCGTTCGACCGGGCTCCTGTCCTATCGCGCGCCATCTTCCTGCACGATTGTCCGCTCGACGACGTCCAGTGAGTGGTGGGGCGCCGCGATCAGCCTCTTCGCGGCGGTGCTCATTGCCCTGATCGGGCTCGGGGCATGGCGTCGCGAAAATGCTTCGCCAAACTCACCGACGACTTAACCAAATTAGGCATTTCTAAAAGTTTCGCGACTATTCACCTTTCCTGACCGGGAAGTTGTCGGGATTTTGGGTGAAAAATGAGCGCATTCGGTAAACGGGGCGGAATGGGTGGCGGGCGACCGAGCTTCGGTGTAGCGCGCCCGATGAAGGGCAGCTCAGCGCCTTCCAGCCCAAGCGCAGACACGTCCCTAGGCGGCGACCAGTTTCCGCCGCTGGAAGAACTCGACAAGCCCGCCAGCAGCTAACGACGCCGCAACGGTCGCACCCGCCAGGGGCGACGCAATGGATCGCCTCAACGACCGAATGAATGCCAGCGGCGAGGCTGGATCGTCGAAAACCGAGGGGTTCGAAGCATCCGTCCACAAGATCAAGGAACAGGTGCTCCCGCGTCTCCTTGAACGGGTTGATCCCGAAGCCGCGGCGACGCTCACCAAGGACGAACTCGCCGAGGAATTCCGACCGATCATCGGCGAGGTGCTGGCAGAGCTCAAGATCACCCTCAACCGGCGTGAGCAATTCGCGCTGGAAAAGGTGCTGGTTGATGAACTTCTGGGACTCGGACCGCTGGAAGAATTGCTGTCCGACCCGGCGATCAGCGATATCATGGTCAACGGACCATTGCAGACTTATATCGAACGCAAAGGCAAGCTGGAAATCGCCAAGATCAGCTTCCGCGACGAGGAACACCTGTTCCAGATCGCCCAGCGAATCGTCAATCGGGTCGGCCGCCGTGTCGACCAGACGTCCCCCTTGGCCGACGCCCGACTGCCCGACGGCAGCCGCGTCAACGTCATCATCCCGCCGCTGTCGCTTCGCGGCACCGCGATCTCGATCCGTAAATTCTCCGACAAGCCGATCACGCTCGACATGATGGCGGGCTTTGGCTCGATGAGTTCGAAGATGGCAACCTGCCTCAAGATCGCAGGCGCAAGCCGGATGAACATCGTCATTTCGGGCGGTACCGGTTCGGGCAAGACCACGATGCTCAATGCCCTGTCGAAAATGATCGACCCGGGCGAGCGCGTGCTGACGATCGAGGACGCGGCCGAGCTTCGTTTGCAACAGCCCCACTGGCTGCCGCTAGAAACCCGCCCCGCCAACCTTGAGGGCCAAGGTGCGATCACCATTCGCGATCTCGTCATCAACGCGCTGCGTATGCGTCCGGACCGGATCATCCTGGGCGAAATTCGTGGCTCGGAGTGCTTCGACCTGCTTGCCGCGATGAACACGGGCCATGATGGCTCGATGGCGACGCTTCACTCCAACTCGCCGCGTGAATGCCTCGCGCGTATGGAAAACATGGTGATGATGAGTGACATCAAGGTGCCGAAGGAAGCGATCTCGCGACAGATCGCCGATTTGGTCGATCTCATCGTCCAGGTAAAGCGCCTTCGCGACGGTTCGCGCCGGACGACCAACATCACAGAAGTTATCGGGATGGAGGGCGAGGTCATCGTCACCCAGGAACTGTTCAAGTTCGAATATCTCGACGAGAGCGCGGACGGAAAGATTATCGGCGAATACCGGTCGATGGGCCTGCGTCCCTACACGATCGAGAAGGCGAAGCAGTACGGCTTCGACCAGCCCTATCTCGAATCCTGCCTCTAGCGCCATCTTGCCCCGGCGCTAAGATCGGGGGATAATCGGCGTTTCAGTGAAGGAGCAGATCCATGCTCATATCGATGCTGTTGACGGTGGCCGCCCAGGCCGCGCCCGTGCCGCCCGCGGCGCAACCTGCGCCCGCGCCCAGTTCGACCCGTATCTGCCGGGCTACCCAGGCCCCGACAGGAAGCCACATGCGGGTCGGCAAAAAGTGCCGGACCGCTGAGCAATGGGCCGAGGAGGACCGCCGCAAGACCCTGGTCCCGCCCAGCATGCAGGTGCTCAAGGCCGGCGACAAAGTGACCGAAAGCCCGGCAAAATAGGCTGAGGCAGTTGGCTGCAAGGTTGCAAGGATGCGCTTAAGGCTCCACCATTGCGCCTTCCCCACACGCTTCCGGAGCCTTCATGACCCGCATCGCTTACGTACTTGTTGCCGCCCTTGCCTGTGTTGCCAGTACGGCCAATGCGGCAGCGACAGGCCCGCTTGAAGCAGCGATTGCGGCAACCACGCGCACCCCGGCCAACGTCGCGCGCGATGTCTACCGGCATCCGGCCGAAACGCTCGCCTTTTTCGGCGTGGAGCCTTCGCATACGGTGGTAGAAGTCTGGCCCGGCGGTGGCTGGTACACCGAAATCCTGGTTCCCTATATCGCGTCCGGCGGCGGCACCTACTATGCTGCTGCTACCAAGCGCGGAATGGGTTCCCTCGACAAGTTTTCCGCCCAGCATCCGGGGATTTATGATGCCGCGAAAATCGTTGCTTTTCCGGTGTTTGATCCATCAGTTCCAGGGGTACCGGATGGGGTTGCGGACACAGTCCTGACCTTTCGCAACGTGCACAATTGGTTGATGGGCAAGGAACCGTTCGGCGAGGAAGCATTCCGCCAGATGTTCGCGATGCTCAAGCCGGGGGGAACGCTGGGTGTGGTCGAGCACCGCCTGCCAGAGGAGCGCCCGGATGCGGAGCAGCTGACCAGCGGCTATGTCAAGAAATCGACCGTCATTGCGCTTGCCCAAAAGGCCGGGTTCAAGCTGGTCGGCGAAAGCGACGCCAACGCCAATCCCCGGGACACCCATGATCACCCGGCAGGCGTTTGGACCCTGCCCCCGGTGCTGAAGCTGGGAGAGGCTGACAAGGCCAAGTATCTTGCCATCGGCGAATCCGACCGGATGACCGTGAAATTCGTCAAGCCCGCCAAGTGATCACGCTATCCACAAGCGCAGCAGGTAGGCGACCAAGCCAAGCCCAGCCACGCTAAGCGCCCAGATCAAGGCCATCCACAACAGCCTGCGACCCAGCGGCGCGGACTCCCCGCCGCCCGGCGGCTCGATCACCGGCCAGCTCAATGATAGCCGTCCGTTCCCACCTTGCCCCGAAATACCCAGTAGCTCCAGGCGGTATAGGCAAGGATCAGTGGCATCACGATCGCAACCCCGACCAGCATGAAAACCTGGCTTTTTTCCGGTGCGGCCGCGTCCCAGATGCTGACGCTGGTCGGAACTGCGTAGGGCCACATCGAAATTCCCAGCCCGATCATCCCCGCAAGGAAGATCGCCAGCGACAACAGGAACGGCGCATGGGTCCGTCGCGTGGCAATTGCGCGCCACAGCGCGAAAAACAGGATAGCCGTCAGCAGTGGAACGTTGGCGGCGAACAGGACCTGCGGCATTTCAAACCAGCGCCGCCAATATTCGTTCTGAAGGAACGGGGTATAGAGGCTGACCGCGATCATCAGCGCAAGCGTTGCCGCCAGTGCCTTCTTCGCCAGCCGATAGGCATGGTCCTCTGCCCTGCCGGTCACTTTCATCGCGAGGAAACAGGCGCCCAGCAGCGCATATCCGGCCACCACCCCAAGCCCGGTCAACAACGAGTAAGGCGTCAGCCAATCCAGCCAGCCCCCGGCATAGGAGCGGTCGGCCACCTCTACCCCCTGCAGCAGCGTGCCAAGGATCATGCCCTGCGCCATCGCCGCGGTCGCGCTTCCCGCCGTAAAAGCGAGGTCCCAGATTTTGCGGTGGCCCGGGTCGCGCCAGCGATACTCGAACGCAACGCCGCGAAAAACCAGGCCCAGCAACATCGCGATGATCAGCGGATAGGTCGCCGGAAGGATGATCGCATAGGCGAGCGGGAATGCCGCGAGCAGCCCGCCCCCGCCCAGCACCAGCCAGGTCTCGTTGCCATCCCAGACGGGGGCGATGGCATTCATCGCCTGGTCGCGTTCCTCACCCGGTTCGAACACAGGAAACAGAATCCCGATGCCAAGGTCGAACCCGTCCATCACAACATACATCAGGACCGCAAAGGCGATGATAAAGGCCCAGATGGTGGTGAGGTCCAAGGGAATTGCGAGCGCCATCAGTCAGCCGATTCCTGGCTGGCGGGCGTGATTCCGGCGGTCCGGATCGGCGCATTTTCGTCATCCGCCATGGTTTCCTCGTGCACTTCAGGCGGCTCGCTCATCAACTTGAGAATATACCAGATGCCGACCCCGAAGACCGCGCTGTAAACCAGCACGAATGCGACCAGCGACGTCGCAACTGCCGGCACCGCGAGCGGGCTTACGCTGTCGGCGGTCCGAAGATGGCCATAGACCGTGAACGGCTGGCGCCCGACCTCGGTCGTTACCCAGCCCGCGATCACCGCGACAAACCCTGCGGGCCCCATGGCAAGCGCGGCGCGGTGAAGCCAGATGCTGTCGAACAGGGATTTCCGCCACCGCGCAACAAGGCTCCACAGCCCCAGCCCGAACATCGCAAAGCCGATCCCAACCATGATCCGAAACGCCCAGAAGACTATCGCGACCGGCGGCCAATCTTCCCGTGGAATGGTATCCAGCCCCTTCATCGGCGCATTGGGGTCATGCTTGAGGATTAGGCTCGAGGCCTTGGGGATCGCGACTGGGAAATTGACTTTCGCCTGCTCGTTGCTGGGCAGCCCGAACAGGAAGAATGGCGCGCCATCGGGATAGCTTTGATAATGGCCTTCCATCGCCATGACCTTGGCTGGCTGGTATTTCTCTGTGTTGAGGCCATGCTGGTCGCCGGCGAAAATCTGGATTGGCGCGACCAGTGCCGCCATCCACATCGCCATTGAAAACATCGTCCGTGCGCGGGGATTTTGCTTATCCTTAAGCAAGTGCCAGGCACCGACACCGCCGACCGCGAAGGCGGTGGTCAGATACGCTGCGAGTACGGTATGCACCAGGCGGTAGGGAAAGCTTGGCGTGAAGATGATCGCAAGCCAGCTCTCGCCCGGCAGAAAGCGGCCATCCGGGCTCATCACGAACCCTTGCGGCGTCTGCATCCAGCTATTGACCGACAGGATCCAAAAGGCGCTGATCCCGGTCCCTACCGCGACCGCGCAGGTGGCGAGGAAATGCAGCTTCCTTCCCACCTTCTTCATCCCGAACAGCATCACGCCCAGAAAGCCAGCTTCAAGGAAAAAGGCGGTCAGCACTTCGTAGGCCATAGGTGGGCCGATCACGCCGCCGGCCTTGTCTGAAAAGACCGACCAGTTGGTTCCAAATTGATAGGACATCACGATCCCGGACACGACGCCCATCGCGAACACGATCGCGAAGATTTTCACCCAGTAGCGGAACAGGTCGAGATAAAGGTCCTTGCCGGTCTTGAGCCATAATCCCTCAAGAACCGCGAGATAGCTTGCAAGGCCAATCGTGAAACTGGGGAAGATGAAGTGGAAGCTTACCGTGAACGCGAACTGCACACGGGCAAGAAGCAGGGCAAGCTGGCCGGGGTCCATGGCGACGCTCTAGCCCCCACTAACTCCACAGGCAAACCGCGCCGGCGAACTAGTCACGGCGCCATTCCGAATGGCGCGGCGAAGCGGGAAAAAATGGTGGGCGTGGCAAGGATTGAACTTGCGACCCCTGCGATGTCAACACAGTGCTCTACCACTGAGCTACACGCCCACCGGGGCGCGCCGAACGGGTTGTCGGCGGCTGGGATTGGAGGCCTTTAGTGAAGGGCCGCGCCCCGCGCAACCCGCTTTGACCAGCTTTTTACCGGCCGCTGCGGCTAAGCGCCAAGCTAGAGGCGACCGTGTTGGTCTTCGGTCTGAAAAATCCGGTCCACTTCCATCACCAGGTCCTTGAGGTGGAACGGCTTGGACAGCAATTTCGCTTCCGGCGCGGTGCGCCCGCCCTGAAGTGCGACAGCGGCGAACCCGGTGATGAACATGACCCGGATATCGGGGTCGAGCGCACTCGCCTTTTGGGCAAGTTCGATACCGTCCATTTCCGGCATCACGATATCAGTCAAAAGCAGCTCAAAGCGTTCACGCTCAAGCAGCGGGATCGCCTCCGTGCCGCATCCGACCGAGATAACCTCATAACCGACGCGCTGCAGAGCACGCTGGAGATATTCGCGCATTGACGTATCGTCTTCGGCAAGCAGGATGCGAGGCATGTCGTCTTTATGCTCCGAACTGGGCGGTTTGACTAGTGAAGATTGAAACGCTGCGACCTTTCGCTTGTGCCGCTAATGTCCTGATACGGGACGGTTTTTAACCATGGGGCGACTGGCAAGTCCACTCGTGATCCAGGAAAACGGGCCCCTTCCGCTGGTTTTTTCTGTTCCGCACAGTGGGCGCGACTATCCCCGCTGGCTGGTCGATTCCGCCCGGCGCGGGCGCGGTGCGCTGGCGCTGCTCGAAGACCCGCTGGTCGACCACCTCGTGCGCCCGGCACTCACGCTTGGGCAAGGCGCGGTGATCGCTCGGGCTCCGCGTGCGGCGATCGATTGCAATCGCGGTGAAGATGAAATCGACCCCATGGTGGTGCGCGGAACGGCTCCGCAGGCATTGAGCGCACGGGCGCGCGGCGGGCTTGGGATCGTTCCGGGCCGAACCAGGCGCCATGGCCCATTGTGGCGGACCCCGATCACCCCGGCGGAGCTTGAGGGTCGCCTCAATGACGCGCACCGCCCCTATCATCAGGGTCTGAGGGCGTTGGTCGCGCGCTGCGCCGAGCGCTTTGGTTGCGCGCTGCTGATCGACTGTCATTCCATGCCGCCACTGGGCGATGGAGCCCCGTCACTGGTCGCTGGTGACCAGTTCGGTCGCAGCGCCGCCGGATGGATTGCAGAATTGATCGTCGAAGCAGGGCGCCAAGCGGGCCTTGCAGCACGGGTCAACGACCCGTTCGCCGGCGGCTACGTGCTCGATCTCCATGGCCGCCCCCACGAAGGGGTCCACGCAGTCCAGATCGAACTCGACCGGGCGCTGTATTGCGATTCCTCGCTGCTGGCGGCGGGCGGCGGTTTCGTCGCTACCAGCCGCTTCCTCCAGGGTCTCGCTGCGCGGCTGGGACGGGCGCTCCTTGACCGCCAGCACCTGCTGGCGGCCGAATAAGCGGGGGTCAGTTCTTCTTCGCCGCCTTCTGCTGCTTGGGCGCGGTGCCCTGCGCAAGCTGGCGACCGAACACGTCGCGCAGGTTGGTAAGCGAAAACAGGTGCGCATAGATCAGCGGAAGCATGCCGCTCTGGTTCATCTTCCTGAGCTGGTCGCCCTTCAGTTCGCGCAGCTTTTCTTCGTCCACCATGCGGAATCCGCGATAGACGAACGGCTGGTCAAACCCATCCGGCTGGATCGAGACTTCGCCGTCCATCAAAAGGTCGGACTTCAAAAGGTCGTCCATGAAGGCCTGGGTGCGCTGGCCGGCGGCTTCGAATTGCTCACAGAACTCAAGCACCGTTTCGGTCGCGTTGCTGGGCTTGTCGTCGGTGAACAGTTCGTCACCGTCTTCGAAATCACCGATCGCGTTGGCGGTGGGGTCGAAGCACAGGCTAAGGTCATCGCTGCCTTCGCGGACCTTGGCCAAAAGGAACGGATAGCGACGGATATAGGCCGGGGTATAAAGGTTCGGCTCACGCGCGCGGCCGTCCTCCAGAAGAAAGGCGTTGACCCCCTCGTTGAGGCCCATCAGCGCGATCGGGATCGGCCGGTCGTTGATCGAAAACACGATCGGGTACTGGCGCGAAGCGAGGGTGAATTCGTCGACGGTCAAGGGGACCGCATGCGTGGTCCCGATCTTGCCCATGTTGAGCGCCTGGCGAACCTTTAGCTTGCCATGGTCCTTGACGTTCAAGGCCTCAAGCGCGTTGTAGAACAGGGGCAGGTTGTTGGAACTGGGCGCGGTCGTCGCCATCGCGGAATTCTCCTGGGGCTGGTTCTAGGGCCGCCACTGACGAGCCCCGCCTTTATTGGGTTTCAGCCATCTATGGCGCTTGGCAGGCGAACGCAAGCGGCGTCAAATCGCGGGCGGGTTCAGCCAACATTCAATCCGCGATTGCCAAGCGCCCCATAAGGAACGACCGTCACAACCATGCTGCTCTTTGCCCCTCCCGCGTTTGCCGCGATCCTGATCGGCCTTGGTGCCGTGCAGCCGCTCGCCGCGACGCAGGCGGTCACCCGTCTGGTGGTCGAAGACCAGATCGTACTAAGAGTTCCGGTCGCCCCGCCCCCGTCGCGGCGGCGCCTTAAGTGGATCGAGGCCAAGGGCCCGAAATGCATCCCCGCCGGGGCGATCCGCGGCGCGCTGTTGTCGAGCCCGGAACAGGTCGACCTGATGCTCGCCAACAAGCGCCGGGTTCGCGCCAAATTCAGCGACGATTGCCCCGGCCTCGACTATTACGGCGGCTTCTATCTTGAAATCCGCGATCGGAAGATTTGCGCTGGGCGCGATTCGATTCACGCCCGGATGGGGGGCGAATGCACGATCGGTGCCTTTCACTGGCTCGTGCCGCGGCCTCGGGAACCTGGCGCGGCGGCCTCCGTCCCCTCTGAATGACCCGAAGATTCCTTGACAAACAGGGCGCTATGGCCAAGTGCAGCGCATGGACGCGCATCCCTCGGGCACGGCGCGTCATGACCTTCCTCAAACCGGATTAATCGATGGGCTTTGCCGATCTCGGGCTATCTGAACAATTGCTTCGCGCGGTCACCGACGCGGGCTATGACACGCCAACGCCAATCCAGAAGGCGACGATCCCGTCGGTCCTGATGGGCAAGGACCTGATTGGCATCGCCCAGACCGGGACCGGAAAGACCGCAAGTTTCGTCCTTCCGATGATCGACATCCTGTCCGAGGGCCGGAGCCGCGCGCGCATGCCGCGCAGCTTGATCCTTGAACCGACACGCGAACTTGCGATGCAGGTTTCCGAAAATTTCGAGAAATACGGAAAGTACCACAACCTCTCGATGGTGCTGCTGATCGGCGGCGTTCAGATGGGCGACCAGGTCAAGGCGCTGGAAAAAGGCGTCGACGTGCTGATTGCCACTCCGGGGCGCCTGCTCGACCTGTTCAGCCGCGGCAAGATCCTGCTGACCGGCTGCGACCTTCTGGTCATCGACGAGGCGGACCGAATGCTCGACATGGGCTTTATCCCCGACATCGAGGAAATCTGTTCCAAGCTTCAGAAGAACCGCCAGACCTTGTTGTTCTCAGCCACCATGCCAGGGCCGATCCAGAACCTTTCCAAGCAGTTCCTCAATGACCCCAAGAAGGTCGAGGTGGCGCGGCCGGCAACCGCCAACGTAAATATCGAACAGCAACTGGTAGTCACAACCAACGCCCGCAAACAGCAGGTGTTGAAGGACATTCTGGCCGAGGAAGCGGTCCGCAATGCGATCGTCTTTTGTAATCGCAAGACCACGGTTCGCGATATTACCACGGCGTTGAAGCGCGCGCGCTTCGCGGTCGGCCAGATCCAGGGCGACATGGACCAATCCAGCCGGATGGCTGAGTTCGACCGCTTCAAGAAGGATGAGATCAACATCCTCGTCGCTTCCGACGTCGCCGCGCGCGGATTGGACGTCAAAGGCGTCAGCCACGTGATCAACTATGACGTGCCGTGGCAGTCGGACGACTATGTCCACCGCATTGGCCGTACCGGCCGCGCCGGGGCGACGGGCGTTGCAATCATGCTTGCGACAAAGGAAGACCTTGAAGCGGTCGAACGGATCGAGAAGCTCACCGGGCAAAAGATCGTTCGGCGCGGCGAAACGCTTGCTGCCGGCGGTGACCAGCGCGACGACGCGGTCGAGCCAGTCCGCTCGAAACCCCCGCGCGCGAAGGCCGAAAAGGTTGCCCGCGACCGACCCGAGCGTGACCGGCGTGACCGGCCTGAGCGCCAGAAGACCGAACCTCAGAGATCTGAGGCAGAGAAGTCCGAGCCGAAGAAGTCCGAGCCCAAGAAGTCCGAGCCGAAGAAGTCTGGGGCCAAGCCGGCCCGTGCCAAGGCTCAAAAGCCGGAGCGCGCGGAACAGCCCAAGACAAGCCGTCAGGGCCAGCAGCCAACGGCCACCCCCGGCACTTCCCAACTGGTCGAGGACAACAGCGAGGAATGGAACGGCCCGATGCCGAGCTTCCTGTCGCGGAGTGCGGGATAAGCACCCGCTAATCCGGGGCTCTCGCATCGAACATCGACCATCGCTCGATTATTTTTGGCGGTATCTTTCGCGGAAGTCCGCAGCGAAGCCTCCCAGTTGCCCCTCGCCGATCGAATTGCGCAAGTCCTGCATCAACCGCTGATAAAACCATAGATTGTGCTGTGTCATCAGCATCGCGCCGAGGATTTCGCCTGAGCGCACAAGGTGGTGGACGTAGGCACGCTCATAATGCTCACACGCGGGGCAAATACAGCCGTCTTCCAGGGGAGTCCGATCCTCTGCAAAGCGCGCATTGCGGATGTTGATCGGCCCATCGCGGGTGAATGCCTGGCCGGTGCGGCCAGAACGCGTGGGAAGCACGCAATCGAACATATCGATCCCGCGCATCACCGCGCCGACAATATCGTCGGGCTTGCCCACCCCCATCAGGTAGCGCGGCTTGTCCAAGGGCAGTTGCCCCGGCGCAAAATCGAGGCACTGGAACATCGCTTCCTGCCCCTCCCCGACCGCCAATCCGCCAATTGCGTAGCCATCGAAACCGATGTTGATCAGCGCTTCGGCGGATTGCCGGCGCAGGCCTTCGTCAAGAACGCCTTGCTGGATTCCAAACAGCGCCGCGCGCTGCGCATGGTCATTGCCGCGGTCGAATTCGTCGCGGCTTCGCTGTGCCCAGGCGATTGAGCGCTCCATCGCCTCACGCTGCTTTGCCTCATCGACGTCCGGCCGCACCAGTTCATCGAACTGCATCACGATGTCGCTTCCAAGCAGGCGCTGGACAGCGATTGATCGTTCGGGGGTCAAATGATGCTTCGACCCGTCAAGATGGCTTCGAAAGGTGACCCCTTCGTCGGTAACCTTGCTGAGGTCCGACAGGCTCATCACCTGGTATCCGCCGCTGTCGGTCAAAATTGGCCGCTTCCAGTTCATGAAGCGGTGCAGCCCGCCCAGTGCCGCGACCCGCTCCGCCCCCGGCCGAAGCATGAGGTGGTAGGTATTGCCAAGGATGATGTCGGCGCCGCTTGCACGCACCTCCTCGGGCCGCATTGCCTTGACCGTCGCTGCGGTGCCGACCGGCATGAACGCGGGGGTGCGAATCTCTCCGCGCTGCATCGCGATTGTGCCGGCGCGTGCCTTGCCGTCGGTGGCGTGAATGGTGAAATCAAACCGGCTCATTTGCGACCCAGCGCTAGGGAGCATCGCCGCGCCGGGCAAGCATTTCGCCGCAACTTGGTGAAATCGCCGGTAACCACTTCATGAAAGCGAACCTCCACCAAAATGGAGCATGCTCGCTTCCTGGACCAAGGAGGCTTTGTGACCGCACCTGTGAAAATCCCGCTTGAGCGCAACGCTCAACGCACCCGCGTGCTCATGCGCGGCACGATTTACTCGCCGGTCGGTGCAGGCACCGTGTGGATCCGCGACATTTCCAACGAGGGCGCACTGGTCACCACCGACCTAAAACTAAGCCCGGACGCGGAGCTGATATTCAAGCGCGGCCCGATCTTTGCTGCCGCACTGGTGGTTCGCGCGGACGTGGCTGGAACCGCGCTCAAATTCTATCGGCCGCTGAGCGACGAGCAATTGACCTCGGCGCAACTACCGCTGCCCCACCGCGAGGACTAACGGGCAGGCAACAGCAGGCTAAAATCGCCGTAGGAATAAAAGCGGTAGCCAGCGTCGATGGCATGGCCATAGGCGCGCTTTCATAACGTCCGTCCCCATCAACGCCGAGACCAGCATGAACAAGGTCGATTTGGGCAAGTGGAAATTGGTCACCAGTCCATCGACGACGCGAAAGTCATAACCGGGCGTAATGAAGATGTCGGTTTCGCCTTCGAATGGCCGAATCACCTGGTCCGTGCCCGAAGCGCTTTCCAACAGGCGCAATGAGGTTGTGCCGACCGCGATAACCCGTCCGCCGCATTGGCGCAGCGCGTTGATCCGCGCCGCAGTAGCTTGGTCGATTTTTCCCCATTCGCTGTGCATCTGGTGGTCGGCGGTGTCGTCTGCCTTGACCGGAAGAAACGTCCCCGCACCGACATGAAGGGTCAGCGTTTCCCGCTTGACCCCGCGCGCGTCGAGCGCTGCGACCAGCCGGTCGGTAAAGTGCAGCGCAGCGGTCGGCGCTGCGACCGCGCCTTGTTCGCGCGCGAACATCGTCTGGTAATCCAGGTGGTCGGCGGCATCGGTTGCTCGCTTGCCCGCGATATAGGGCGGCAATGGCATGGTGCCCGCACGCTCGAGCAACATTTCGACCGGTTCTTCGCCAAGGAAATGCAAATCCGCTGAACCGTCCGCATTCTTAACCTCGACGCGGGCCTCGACCCCGCTTCCAAAGTCGATCGTTTCGCCGACCCGCGCGCGCTTTGCGTTCTTGAGGAACGCCTGCCAGTCGCGCGGCCCACGCCTAAGATGCAAGGTCGCGCCGATGGTTGCCGCGCCGCGTTTTCCGGTAAGCTGCGCTGGAATGACCTTGGTATCGTTGAACACCAACACGTCGCCGGGACTGAGCAGGTCGGGGAGATCGAGCATCTTACGGTCGGCGAGTTGGTCGCCGCTGACGTGCAACAGCCGCGCCGCATCGCGCGGGCGCGCCGGGCGAAGCGCGATGCGTTCCGGCGGAAGGTCGAAATCGAACTGGTCGACGCGCATCAGTTGCCGTTTGCTCTAGTTGCCGATCCTTGCGCTCAAGATCCGCGTCGGTTCAAGCGGGGGTTCACCGACCGCGATCTCATCAACCGCGTCCATTCCGGCGATCACCCGGCCCATGAAGGTGTAATTTTCGTCGAGCTGCGGTTCGTAGGCAAACATGATGAAGAACTGGCTGTTGGCGCTATCGGGATCGCCCGACCGGGCCGCGCCGACCACGCCGCGAAAAAACGGGGCCGCAGTGAATTCGGCCTTGAGGTCGGGAAGGTCGGAGCCGCCCTCACCGGTGCCTTGCGGGTCTCCGCCTTGCGCCATGAAGCCGGGGATCACCCGGTGAAACTTGAGGTCGTTGTAAAAGCCGCGGCTGGTAAGTTCCCGAATCCGCTGGACGTGGCCCGGCGCAAGGTCGGGACGAAGCAGTATCGTCACGCTCTTTCCGGTCGATAGATTGAGCGTCCACTTGTTCATCGGATCGGCGGCAATCGCTGGCGGCGGGGTCAGCAGCGCGATCGGATCGGGCGTGGCTGGCGCAGACGAAGGCGGCGGAGCGGCGGCTGCAAGCGCGAGGCCAAGCAGGGGCAGGATCAGGGTCTTGAACATGAAAAATCCTTGGAGAAAGGCCGATTAACCCTGGCTGAGGTGACGCTTGACGTCGGCCGCGACCGCAGGCGGAACGAACTTGTCGATGCACCCACCATAACGGGCGATTTCCTTGACCAGTTTTGAAGCAATCGGCTGGAGCGAGACATCGGCCATCAGGAAGGCGGTTTCGATCTTGTCGTTAAGGCGCTGGTTCATCCCCGCCATTTGGAATTCATATTCAAAGTCCGACACTGCGCGCAGCCCGCGAAGGATCATCGACGCGCCCTGCGCCTCGGCAAAATGCATCAGAAGCGAATTGAATTCCACGACATCGACATTGGCAATCTCGGCGGTCTCACGTTTGACCATGGTCAAGCGCTCGGCAAGCGAGAACATCGGTTCCTTCGACGGGTTGGTAGTGACCCCGATCACCAGCTTGTCGGCAAGTTTCGCCCCACGACGGATGATGTCGAGGTGTCCGAAGGTGATCGGATCGAAAGTCCCGGGATAAACGGCAATCCGGTTCATTTAATAGTCCCGCTCGATGGAGAAACGCGCGATTGCGCGAAGTACATCAGCTTCGCGGCCATGAGGCGACAGATGTTCGATCGCCTGGTCGACCAGGACGCGGGCCTGCTGGTTGGCGCGATCGGCGCCAAGCAGGTCGACGAAGGTCGCCTTTCCGGCCTCCGCATCGCGGCCGGTCCGCTTGCCCGCTTTCTCATCATTGCCTTCATGGTCGATCAGGTCGTCGGCGATCTGGAACGCCAGCCCGATGTTGCGCGCGTAGCCGCGATAGGGCGTGCGTGCTTCGGGCGGCATTCGGTTCATGATGCACGCCGCCTCGACCGAAAATTCGATCAGCGCGCCGGTTTTGAGTTGCTGGAGGCGAGTTGTGGTGGTGAGGTCGAGCGCTTGGTTCTCGGCATCGAGATCCATCATCTGGCCGCCCGCCATGCCGTGTGGGCCGACCGCGCGAGCCAGTTCAAGCGCAAGATCGGCGCGCACGAACGGGTCTTCGTGGGTTGCCGGGTGGGCGATGATTTCGAAGGCAAGCGCGTGCAGGCTGTCGCCAGCCAAGACCGCGACCGCTTCGCCATACAGTTTGTGGACGGTTGGCCGGCCGCGGCGAAGGTCGCTGTCGTCCATGCATGGCAAGTCGTCGTGGATAAGCGAATAAGCGTGAATCGCCTCAATCGCGCACGCCGAGCGCAGCGCCTTTGCAGTATCGAGGTTGAACAGGCGCGCGGCGGCAAGGTTGAGCATTGGGCGAAGGCGTTTTCCGCCGCCGATCGTGGCGTGGCGCATTGCCGCGTACAGCGTGTCTCGGCTGTCCCCCGGATCCTTGAGCAACAGCTTGAAGAAACGATCGACCTCTCCGCACACCCGGCGGCGCTGGGCATCAAGGTCTTGCGCCAGGTCGATGGTTTCAACCGGCATCGAATGCGATCGTGCCGGTGGATTTGCCGTCGGCGCCCAACGCGATCTGGTCGATCCGCATCTGCGCATCCTTGAGGCGCGCCTCGCAATGGCGCTTTAACGCATCGCCTTCCTGGTAAAGCGCGATCGACTGGTCGAGGGGCGCCTCACCCTTTTCAAGCGTGCGCACGATCTCCTCGAGCCGCGTCAACGCGTCCTCGAAACTCAAAGCGGCGATTTGCTGGTCATCCATCGCGGCGATTGTGTCCTTGGCAGACGCGCCAGTCAAAAACTCAATTGACCGGCTTGAACGGGTCCTTGATGCCGGGGACGATATCGTCCCGACCATCGTCGGCCTCCGCGATCAATGCTGCCTCGGCATCGCGGGCATGCTGTTCGCGCTCGGCACGAAGTTCGCTGATCAGGGCTTCGCGGTCGCTGTCTAGACGCGTGTCGGTCGGTGCTTCGGCACCCGCAGCCTTGGCTGCCTTGGCCACGGCAGCGTCCAATTCGCGCTGGCTGGTCAGGCCCAGCGTAACCGGATCCTTGGGCTGGATGTTGGCCATGTTCCAATGGCTTCGGTCGCGGATCGACGCGATCGTGGTGCGCGTGGTTCCGATCAATTTGGAAATCTGCCCATCGGTGACTTCGGGGTGGTTCTTGATGATCCATGCAATGCCGTCCGGCTTGTCCTGGCGCTTGGACACCGGGGTGTAGCGCGGGCCCTTTGTGCGACGGATGGGATCGGGCTCCTTTATCATCTTGAGCACATAATCGGGATCGGCATGACCGCGCTCGATCTCGTCGTGAGTGAGTTCCCCGGCGCGGACGGGATCGCGACCGGTCAGCTTGGTCGCCGCAGTATCATCGGCAATTGCCTGCACCTCAAGAATGTGGAGACCACAAAAATCGGCGATCTGGCCGAAGGTGAGCGAGCTGTTCTCGACCAGCCATGCGGCGGTCGCGTGGGGCATCAAGGGCTGGGACATGCGCGAATCTCCAAATAAAAAGGGCCGCCCCCTTCCGGAGCGGCCATTGTTACTGGCGATTTAAACCTCTGGCCGCCCAAGGGCAAGGCTTGAGCCGCGACGCTGTCAGAAGAAATAGCATCGCGCGACCGCGCTTCATACCTCCAGCACGATTTTTCCAACGTGCGCGCCCGCTTCCATCCGCGCATGGGCCGTTCCGGCCTCCGCAAGCGGAAAGATCATATCGATCGCTGGCTTCAGCCGTCCCCCCTCGACATACGGCCACACGGTACTGCGAATTTCGTCAGCCACCATGGCCTTGAACTGGTTCGAGCGCGGGCGAAGGGTCGAGCCGGTCAGCACCAGCCGCCGCCGCATTACGTCAGCGATCGGGACTTGCGCTTTTGCACCGCGTTGGAAGGCGATCGACACATGGCGGCCGTCGTCGGCCAGACACTGAAGATTGCGCGGGACATAGTCTCCGCCGACCATGTCCAAAACCACCGCAACGCCCGCTCCGCCGGTCAGGTGTTTTACCTCCTCGACAAAGTCGTTGCGGTTGTAATTGATCGCGGCAAACGCGCCCAAGGCATTGGCGGCCTTGCATTTTTCGTCGTTTCCACAGGTCACGACAACCTTCAGCCCGAACAATTTGCCAAGCGCGATCGCCATCGTCCCAATGCCGCTTGTCCCGCCATGGACCAGCACCCAGTCGTCGTCAGCGGCAAAGCCGCGTTCGAACAGGTTGGTCCACACGGTGAACAGGGTTTCGGGCATTGCCGCCGCTTCGGTCAGCTTGAGCACCGGCGGTACCGCAAAGCACGAACCGGCCGGAGCGACGCAATATTGCGCGTAGCCGCCCCCGGCAACGAGGGCGCAGACCTTGCTTCCGACAAGGTCGTGCGCGCCCTGCCCGGCAGCAACCACTGTGCCGGCGATTTCCAGGCCAAGGATGTCGGGAGCGCCCGGCGGCGGCGGGTACAGTCCGCGGCGCTGAAGGATGTCGGGGCGATTGACGCCCGCCGCAGCGACCTTGACCAGCACCTCGCCCGGGCCGGGCTTGGGGACCGGCCGCTCGACCAACGCAATCGTCTCGGCACCGTCGGGTTGCGGCGCGACGGCAGCAGTCATGGTAGCGGGGATCTCGCTCATCACCCCTCCCTTCCACGCTGGGTTATTGACTTGGGGACCTGACGGGTCAACGCTCAAGGCATGGATTTGGACGAACTCTTTCCGTCGAAACCTGACGATCCGCTGACGCTTCTCCAGCGCCAGGATCTCGACCCGTTGTCGCAGCACGAACTTGATGTCCGGATCGCCGCACTCAAGGCCGAGATTTCCCGGACCGAAGCGCACAAGGCGCAGGTGTCGGCACATATGAGCGCTGCCGAAGAACTGTTCAAAAAGCCGCAATAGCAGTCAAACCGGTGGATAAGTGCGAGATAGGCGCGAGTCGCGCCCTTGATTGCAACGCATTTGCTTCCGACATTGACCAGACAAGCAGTGCCCGTCGCCAGGGCGGGCCGGGAAGACATAAGGACCCCGATGCCCAGTTTCGCACGCGAACTCGAAAATACCCTCAACAACGCGCTCGACGAGGCGCGTCGGCGGCGGCACGAATATTCGACCCTCGAACATTTGCTGATGGCGCTGATCGATGACGAACACGCCAGCAAGGTGATGATCGCCTGCGGGGTCAACCGCGACGAATTGCGCGCCAGCGTGAAACAGTACCTCGACCACGAACTGGGGGCGCTGGTCGCCGATGCAGCCACCGACGCGGCACCGACCAGTGGTTTCCAGCGCGTGGTCCAGCGCGCAATCCTCCACGTCCAGTCCTCTGGGCGCGACGAAGTGACCGGCGCGAACATCCTTGTCGCCTTGTTCTCAGAGCGTGAGAGCTATGCAGTCTATTTCCTCCAGCAGCAGGACATGAGCCGGCTCGACGCGGTGACCTACATCAGCCACGGCGTGGGCAAGGGCGAAGGCGCCCCACCCGAAAGCCGACCGCCCGAAGGCAACGAGGAAAAGCCCGAGAAGGGGTCCGACGCGAAAAAGGAAAGTGCGCTCGCCCAGTTTACTGTCGACCTCAACGAGAAAGCCCGCGCCGGAAAGGTCGATCCGCTAATCGGCCGCGGCGATGAAGTCGATCGGACGGTGCAAATCCTGTGCCGTCGCTCGAAAAACAACCCGCTGTACGTCGGCGATCCCGGGGTCGGTAAGACCGCGATCGCGGAAGGGCTGGCGCGCAAGATCATCGAGGGCGATGTCCCCGATGTCCTGACCGAAGCGGTCATCTATTCGCTCGACATGGGCTCCCTCCTTGCCGGCACCCGTTATCGCGGCGACTTTGAGGAACGGCTGAAAGCGGTCGTCACCGAGCTTGAAAAAATGCCCCACGCGATTTTGTTCATCGACGAAATCCACACCGTGATCGGGGCCGGCGCGACCAGCGGCGGTGCAATGGACGCGTCGAATCTGTTGAAGCCGGCGCTGTCGTCGGGCGCGATCCGCTGCATCGGATCGACCACCTACAAGGAATTCCGCAACCATTTCGAAAAGGACCGCGCGCTGCTTCGCCGGTTCCAGAAAATCGACGTCAACGAGCCAACCGTCGAGGACACGATCAAGATCGTCGCTGGCCTGCGTTCAAGTTTCGAGCAGCACCACAAGGTCAAATATACCGCCGATGCGATCAAGAGCGCGGTCGAACTGTCGGACCGCTACATCCACGACCGAAAACTCCCGGACAAGGCGATCGACGTAATCGACGAGGTCGGGGCGATGCAGATGCTTGTCCCGCCGTCGCGCCGGAAAAAGACCATCACCACCAAGGAGATCGAGACGGTCGTTGCGACGATGGCGCGAATCCCGCCCAAGTCGGTATCGACCGATGACAAGCGCGTGCTCGAGAACCTTGAAGCCGATCTAAAGCGCGTGGTGTTCGGCCAGGACCTTGCGATCGAGAAGCTGGCGAGCGCGATCAAGCTGTCGCGCGCCGGCCTGCGTGAGCCCGACAAGCCGATCGGCAATTACCTGTTTTCGGGGCCAACCGGAGTCGGCAAGACCGAAGTCGCGCGCCAGCTGGCTTCGATCCTGGGCATTCCGCTGCAACGCTTCGACATGAGCGAATATATGGAACGCCACTCGGTTTCCCGCCTGATCGGGGCGCCGCCGGGCTATGTCGGATATGACCAGGGCGGGCTTTTGACCGACGCGGTCGACCAGCAACCGCACAGCGTCCTTCTGCTCGACGAGATCGAAAAAGCGCACCCCGATCTGTTCAATATACTTCTCCAGGTGATGGACAATGGCAAGCTGACCGATCACCACGGAAAGACGGTCGATTTCCGCAACGTCATTCTTATCATGACCACCAATGCGGGTGCCTCCGACATGGCGCGTGAAAGTATCGGTTTTGGCGCGTCCAGTCGTGAAGATGCACAGGAAGACGCGGTCAAGAAGATGTTCACGCCCGAATTCCGCAACCGCCTCGATGCGATCGTGCCGTTCGCCTATCTGCCGCCCGCCGTGGTCGCCCGGGTGGTCGACAAGTTCATCCTTCAGCTTGAAATCCAGCTGGCTGACCGCGGAGTTCACATCGATCTCGATGATGAAGCACGCCAGTGGCTGGTCACCAAGGGCTACGACAAACTTTATGGCGCGCGACCGATGGGCCGACTGGTGCAGGAAAAGATCAAGCAGCCGCTGGCCGAGGAGTTGTTGTTCGGCAAGCTGGTCAACGGCGGCGAGGTCAAAGTACGGCTCAAGGACAACCAGCCGGTGTTCGAGATCACGCCCGCGCCGCCCAAGCCGGCTCGGGGCAAGGCCAAAGCCGGTTCGGTTGCGAAAGACAGCAAGTCGCCAGACAAGCCCAAGGCCAAGCCAAAGGCGAAAAAGGACGTAAAGCCGGACGCATGACGCTTGCGCGCCTGCGCGAACGATATTCTAGTCCTTGATGCTGATCATTCCGGTTGAGCCTTCGGACTCGGCCTCGGCAGTAATCGTCACGGGCTTGCCGTCGCTGGTGGCCGTGACCACCGCCCCGTCTTTCAATTCGGCAGATAGGCCCTTGGCCTTGAAGGCATTGAGAAAGTGAGATTTCACCTGCTCGGGCGTGTCGGGTGACTTGAACCCGATGTTGACCTTGGCCCCATCGTCCTCGGCGATCACCGAAAAGCCGCTCATCCGGGCGCCATCGGGAAGACCGACGCCTTCGATGTCGACCTTTCCGTGACGCGCAAGCGCGGCAGGCAGCTTGATGTCGCCCTTCACGAACGGAAGGTCAAACGCGACCCTTCCCTCATCGTTGCCGATCTCGACGTCGCCGTTCTGGTCGGCGGCGTGCTTGGGTTCGGAATGGCACGCCGCCAGCAGCGGAATTGCAAACAGGGCAAGATAGCGGGGTTTCATGGTCGTTCTCCTGTATTACATATCTAATACAGCTCTCTACCGTCCTCCGTCAAGCGCCCGCTCAGTGCCGTCGGTCGAAAGATTCGCGTCATTGGTCGACCTTGAGCTATGGCTCCCGGCAGGAGATTCTTTGGGAGAGTATCAGTGAAGTCCTTTGTTCTTGCTAGCGCCAGCCTGTTTGCACTTGTTGCCGTACCCGCTGTGGCGGCGACAC
The DNA here is from genome assembly GCA_963703115.1 of uncultured Alphaproteobacteria bacterium. Classification (GTDB taxonomy): domain Bacteria; phylum Pseudomonadota; class Alphaproteobacteria; order Sphingomonadales; family Sphingomonadaceae; genus Sphingomicrobium. Next base: position 781,261 of record OY969788.1, on the reverse strand, counting down.
CATCCGCCAACCCCCAGCGCCTGTCCGACATCGTCAAAACCCTTGGATCGGACGAATTCGAAGGCCGCGGACCGGCAACTCGCGCCGATGCCAAGACGGTCGCCTATATCATCGAGCAATTGAAGGCTGCCGGGGTCCAGCCGGGCGGTGCGATGGAAAATGGCAAGCGCGGCTGGACGCAAGACGTGCCCTTGTTGATGAGTGACATCGCCGGCACGCCCCACTTCATGCTGTCGCTTGGCAAAGGCCAGCCGATGCACCTCACCCAGGGTGAGGAAATCTCGGTCAAGGCGCCGCTCAACGGGGCCAAGTCGGTCGACTTTGCCAACGCCCCGCTGCTGTTCGTCGGCTACGGCACCAAGGCGCCGGAGCGTAACTGGGACGATTTCAAGGGCCAGGACGTCAAGGGCAAATTGCTCGTCGAATTCATCAACGACGCCGATTTCGAAGGCGGCGAAGGCGATTTCGGTGGCAAGGCGATGACCTATTACGGGCGTTGGACCTACAAATATGAAGAAGCCGCTCGACTGGGGGCACTGGGCGTCCTGATCGTGCATGAGACCGAGCCCGCGTCCTACGGTTGGGCGACGGTCAAGAATTCCAACACCAACACCCAGTTCGACATCGTCCGCAAGAACCCGCAGGGCGAACACCCGTTGATCGAGGCGTGGATCCAGAAGGACCTTGCCGAACAGATTTTCGCCGCCAATGGCATGACTTTCGCTCAGGCCAAGGAAATGGCCAAGAAGCGCGCGTTCAAGCCGGTCCCGCTCAAGGCGACGTTCAGCGCCAAATTCGCGGTCGACAGCAAGGTGATCACCTCGCGGAACGTGTTGGGCCTGTTGCCGGGCGCCCTCTACCCGGACGAGACCGTAATTTACACCGCTCACTGGGATCACCTGGGCATCGGCAAGCCCGATGAAAATGGCGACAACATCTATAACGGCGCGCTCGACAATGCGACCGGCATCGCCCAGTTGATCGAGCAAGCGCGGATGTTTGCGGCAGAGCCCCGGACCCAGCGCTCGGTCGTGTTCCTTGCTGTCACTGCAGAGGAAAAGGGCCTGCTGGGAAGCGAATATTACGCCGCCAACCCGATTTACGCCCCGGGCAAGACGGTCGGCGTACTCAATACCGATGGCGGGTCGATTTATGGCCGCACCAAGAACTTCACCATCAGCGGCAACGCTGAACTGGGCCTGCTCGACCTGCTGATCGCCGAGGGCAAGAAACAGGGCCGCTATTTCAGCCCCGACCCGCACCCCGAAGCGGGTCACTTCTTCCGCTCCGATCACTTCTCCATGGCCAAGGCAGGGATTCCCGCGATCAGCTTTGGCGAGGGTGACGACATGGTGAAGGGCGGCAAGGAGCGCGGTGAGCAATTGTTCAAGACTTACGTCGAGAAATATTATCACCAGCCGGACGACGAATGGCAGCCGACCTGGGATTTCACCGGAATGGCCGAAGACGTGAACCTGCTGCATGCGGTCGGTCGCGACCTCGCCAATTCGCGCCTGTGGCCCGAATGGGGCGCGACCAGCGAATTCCGCGCCATCCGCGACAAGACCAATGCCGAACGAACCGGCGCGCCTGTAATGCCGGCCCAGCCCAAGCCGCAGAAAGGCGAACGCGGCCGCTAACTTGCATCGGAATGGACCAGGGGCGCGGCGCTAGTCGCCGCGCCCAATCCGGGGAGCTTGCCGACAAGGGATAGTGTTCAATGACCGACGACATCCGCCAGCAGGCCATCGCCCTATATGACCGCTTTACGCATGACGGTATGGACCGCCGCCTGTTCATGGGCCGGATGGTCGCGCTGGCTGGTTCGCTAGCCGCTGCCGAAGCGCTGGTCGCAAGCATCGCTTCAAGCCCCGCAGCGGCCTCGGTCATCCCGGCCACTGACAAGAGGTTGCGCGTTGCGACCACCGGATTGCTGGGGAATGGCGGATTCCCATTGTACCAGGCCTATACTGCTGCACCGCGCGGGCGAACGAGCAGCGGCACGGTGCTGGTCATCCACGAAAATCGCGGGCTTAATGACCATATTCGCGACGTTGCACGACGGGTCGCGCTTGCCGGCTTTTATGCGATCGCTCCTGACATGCTGTCCCCCGAAGGCGGTACCCCCGCAAACGAGGACAAGGCGCGCGACATGATCGGCAAGCTCGACCTTCCCGAAAGTGTCGCTGCGGCGTCGGCGATGGTACGCCTGCTGGCCGCACGCAGCGGCGGCAACGGGAAGGTTGGCGCAGTCGGTTTTTGCTGGGGCGGCGCCTTTGTGGACCGCCTTGCGGTAAGTTCGGGCAAGGGCCTCGCCGCCGGCGTATCCTATTACGGCCCCGCCCCCGAAGCAGTCGATGCAGTCAAGATCGCCGCGCCGATGATGTTCCACTTCGCCGGGCTGGATGAGCGTGTCGCCAAGTCCGGCTGGCCATTCGTCGCTGCACTTGGTGCGCTTGGAAAGCCGCTCGCCGCGTACAATTACCCCGGCGTCAATCACGCTTTCAACAACGACACCAGCAAGGAACGCTTCGACAAGGCCGCCGCCGACCTTTCGTGGGGCCGCACCTTGGGCTGGTTCAAGCGCTACCTCTAGCCCACTGGGTCCGAACCGGAGGAAAGGGCAAGGAATTGCTGTCTTTGCCGGGCGCAAGACCCGGCTATGCCAGTCCTTGCCCTGTTCCTGCCGCTTGCGGCTGCTGCGATCAGCGTAGAAGGACGAACTAGCGTCCGGCTGCTCGATGACACCGGCCTTGCCTCGCAAGAGCGCTGGGACCCCGACCGTGATCCGCGGCAGGCCGAACGGATTACCAGCGACGAACAAGGACGCCCGCTGTTGCTTCGGCTTACCGAATTTGAATAAGCCAAGAGCCGCCCGGTCGCCCGGACGGCTCCTCGCGTCGCCTCTGCTGTTACCGGTCGCTTAGCGGCGGTCGCCCATGAAGGCGAGCAGGAACTGGAACATGTTGATGAAGTCGAGATACAGGCTGAGCGCGCCCATGATCGCGGCCTTGCCCAGCATTTCGCTGCCCTGCACCTGGTAGTAGATGCTCTTGATCTTCTGCGTGTCATAGGCGGTCAGGCCGGCGAAAATCAGCACGCCGATTGCGCTGATCACCATCGACAGGCCCGGCGACTTGAAGAAGAACATGTTGAGCAGCATTGCCACCAGGATCCCGACCACGCCCATGATCAGAAAAGTGCCGAAACCCGACAGGTCGCGCTTGGTGGTGTAGCCGTAAAGCGACAGGCCAAGGAACGCCGCAGTCACCGCGAAGAAGGTCTGCGCGATGGAGGTTCCGGTATAGACCAGGAAGATGGTCGACATCGACAGACCCATCAGGCCCGCAAATCCCCAGAACAAAAGCTGCAAGGTCGACGTCGACATGCGGTTCAGGCCGAAGCTCATGGCCATCACGATTGCCAGCGGCGACAGCATGATCACCCACGGCAAGATCCCGCCGCCGGTGAACAGCTGCTCTGCCATTCCGCTGTTCGCGAACAGCATCGCGACGATGCCGGTCAACAGCACGCCCGACGCCATATAGTTGTAAACCTTAAGCATGTGGCCGCGAAGGCCCTCGTCGCGCGCCGCGCGCGGGACGCCAACGCTGATCGTCTCTGCGCCGCGAACCCGCGGATCTTGCCAATTGGCCATGGTGAAACTCCCTATCTCTGCGGGAAAACCTTCCCGCCTCCCGGGGAATATCGGGAGAAATGCCGTCCGGTTCAAGGAAAACCGGACTCTAAATCGACAGGGCTGGCCCAGTCGCTAGCGCCGGTCTAATCTCGGATGATGAAAAACAAGGACGAACTGCTGCCCGCGATCACCATCATCGTCGAATGGGAAAACGCCATCGACGTCGATGACAAATGGACTGCCGCGGCAATGACCGCGCTGGAACAAGAGGTCGCACGAACAGCGCCCAACATGGCTGCCAAGCCAAAGATTACATATCTCTACGACCAGAACGCGGTCGATCCGGCAACGATTACCAAAGTCCTCGACCAGTTTGCCCCGAACCTGCATTCGCTTGCCGACCTTGAAATCGTGCCAACCGACGGGCTGACCTACTACAAGCTCAAGAACTTCGGGATCGCGCGCTCGACCACCCCGATCACCGTCATGCTCGACAGCGACGCGGGGCCGCAGCCTGGGTGGCTGGAAAATCTTCTCAAGCCGTTCGCAGATCCGGAGATGAAGGCCGTCGGGGGCTTCACCGTGCTTGGCCATGAAGACATGTTGAGCCGCGCCATGGCTCTGTCGTGGATTTTCAACTTGCCCGAAGAACGGTCGAAAACCGTTACCCGCCACAAGATTCACGCCAACAATTGCGCGGTGCGCACCGACTGGTTTCGCAAACACCCCTTCCCCGACCTGCCCGCGTTCAAAAAGCAATGTGGTTTTTGGGTCCGCGACATGGAGCGGCGCGGTGATAAATATGTCCGCACAGCAGACGCAATGACCGTCCATGCGCCGCATCCCGGGTACAAGTTCCTGACCTGGCGGGCGTGGACCATGGGGCTCGACCGCGACTACCAGGCGTTCCAGACAATTACCCGCTCACGCCTTGGCCGGGTCGGCCATGCCTTCAAGTTCTTCGGCAAGAAAGTGGGTAAAAGCTGGTGGCGGATTACCACCAAGGGCAAGCAGGTCTCGCTTCCCATCTGGCAGCGTCCGATGGCGATGGCGGTAACATTGGGATTTTACGGCATTGGTCTGGTTGGTGAAATCAAGAGCGCGTTGACCCGCGACTTCGAACTTCTTCGACCAGATTCCGAACTTCCGGGGAAAGCGACTCACCGCCGCAAAGCGCACGTCGCCTGACCATATCGCGCAGCGCTTGGGCAACGCCTTCGCCGTAAAGGCGGACGGTCTCGATCAGCCCGAACTTGCGCATCACCATCGCAAAGTTGCCGAGCACGGTTCGGCCATGGCCACGCTTTGCCAGCCAGGCACTGTTCCGCACCAAGTCGCGCGCAAGTCCCGGGCGATACTCTCGATTTTTGAGAAATTGCGGGTGCCGTTCGACCAGCACAAGGGTCGCGGCGACGAACCGCGCGGGGCTGGTGATCCTGGTCCGCGACCAGGTCTTGATCCAGCATATTTCGGGTGAGGAAGTGCATCGCGCTGTTTCGCTCAATCGGATCAGGAAATCGAAATCCTGGCGTTGCTGTACCCCCTCGCTGAACAATCCGGCGCGGACTGCTGCCAGGCGGCGCACGCTGATTGCCGAAGTCGCCTTGTAAAGTTTGCGCAGGAACAGCGCGCGCGTGAAATCTGCGCCTGTGTCAGTGTCGGGATTGCGCATCACCAAATAGGGCATCTTGGATTCCGGCGAGGCAAGCTTGATGAACAAATCGACCCGCACGTCAGCCTCAGGAAACTGTTCGAAATATCTGAGAACACTAGATAATTTATGAGGAAGATAGAGGTCGTCACTGTCGAGGAATGTCAGAATCGGCGCGTTGGTCGAAGCGATCCCGATATTGCGCGCCTTATTGCTCCCCTGGTTGCTTTCCAGGCGAACGCGCCTGATCCTGGGATCGTCGAAGCGCGCCAACGCGCCGTCCAGATCGTCGCTTGAACCATCGTCGACAATCACCAATTCGAAGTCGCTGAATGACTGTGAAAGCACGCTTTCCACCGCCCTGCCGACCAAATCGGCGCGGTTATGAACGGGCATGATGACGCTGATTGCCGGGGTCATTCCCTGCTTTACGCGGTTCGCGGCCTGCTGCTTGCTGAACGTGCGCCCTTCCGCCACGTGCGTCTCTCCGGTGTTCGTGGCTTCAAAAGCTTTGCATTGCCCAAGGCGGCAGGGGGTGCAAGACTGCTGTTCATGAATGCGCGCCTGCCCCGCTGGCTGACCGGCCTCATGGCGGCACTGTGTATCATTGCGACAGCATCGCTGGCCCACGCGGCCGATCGGCCCCGGCGCGTCATTGCCGTGGGCGACCTTCACGGGGACCATTCGGCATGGTTGGCGATCGCCCGCGACGCGGGTCTGATTGATCCGCAGGGTCACTGGGCGGGCGGCAAGGACGTGCTTGTCCAGATGGGGGATATCGCGGACCGCGGCCCCGGAACGCTCGATATTATCGCCAGTTTGAAACAGCTCCAGGCGGAAGCCGAGGCCGCGGGCGGGGCGGTCATCGTTCTGATCGGCAACCATGAAGCGATGAACGCGACCGGCGACAATCGCTACGTTACGGCCGCAGAATATGGCGCGTTTGTCACTCCCCGCTCCCCTGCCATCCGCGAACGATATTATCTGGCGAACCGCGCCAGGATAGAGGCCCAGGCGCGCGCCGCCGGCGGCAATCTTTCTCCCTCCGCAGCGCGCGAGCGATGGCTCAAGGCGACACCCTTGGGCTGGGTCGAGCATGAAGAGGCATGGGGACCCAATGGCGCGATCGGGCGGTGGCTGGCCGGCAATCCCGCGGTTGCACGGATCGGCGATACCTTGTTTGCGCATGGCGGGATCAGTTCGGCGATGATTGGCAAATCGCTTGAAGCAATCAACAATGAAACGCATATGGCGTTGAAAACCAAAGATACTTCTCCCGCCGCGATCATCAATAGTCCGCTCGGGCCATTATGGTATCGGGGGTTGGTGATGCGCGATGCAGACGCGGAAGCCATGCGCCAATCATCCGGGATCGCATCGCCCGCCCGCGGCCGCGAGCTCGATGAAGTCCTTTCCGCTTTTGGGGCGAAGCGCATGGTCATTGCCCACACGCCAATCTTGTCGGGGGTCACAATCCTCGACGGGGGGAAGTTGGTGCGTGTCGATACCGGAATTTCGGCATATTATGATGGCAAGCTGGGCTGGCTCGAGATCCTGGGCGACAAGCTGACCCCGCGCGAAGCCCAAAGGACCCCTTAAGCAAGGAGGACTCCATGACCCGATTATTGCAAGTCCTGTCCCTCGCCTTCGCCGTATCGCTCGGGCTTGGTGGCTTGCCGTCGTCGTCGGGCGCGGCCAGCATGACCTCGTCCAGCGCGCCCAAGCCCCTGTTCGCCGCCGACGCGCCGATCAATATCACGATTCGGGCCGACGTCGGCCAGTTGATGCGCAACCGGGAAAGCCGCGAACCGGTAAGCGGTGAGGTGATCGAGGCGAGCGGGCTTCGCCTTCCTGCCACCATTGCGCTTCGCGGGCTGACCCGCCGGAGTCAGGAAATCTGCGATTTTGCCCCGCTGCGGATAAATTTTCGCGGCGCGCCGCCCGCCGCTTCGCTGTTCGCCGGCCAGGACAAGCTCAAGCTCGTCACCCATTGCCTAAGCCAACCCGGGCACCAGCAGAAAGTGCTGCTCGAATATGCCGCCTACAAGATGTATCAGGCGCTGACCCCGATCAGTATCGGGGCGCGGCTCGCGAACATCACCTACATCGATACCTCAGGCCGCCCGATAGCTACGCGGGTTGGTTTTTTCCTAGAAGATATCGGGGACGTCGCCTTGCGCACCGGTATCCCCGAACCCAAGCCCGGCACCAGCGTTCCAATCAGCTTCCTTCGCGCGCCCGATGCCGCGCGCTTTGCCTTGTTCGAGCATATGATCGCCAATCACGACTGGTCGATGCGCGCTGGACCGGCGGGCGAGGAATGCTGCCACAATGCCAAGTTGCTTGGCACACTGGCCCCCGCGGGGGTGTTCCCGGTCCCGTACGACTTCGACTTTTCGGGTCTGGTCAACGCGCCCTACGCCAGCGCACCCGATGTGCTGGGCATCACCGACGTGCGCCAGCGCCAGTTCCGCGGCTATTGCTCAATTCAGAAGCAAACCCTTGAGGTCGCGGCGGCCTTCCGCACAAAGCGCGGCGCGATCTTGGCGGCGCTTGGCTCGGTGCCAGGGTTGAACGAGGCAACCCGCGACGGCGCGATGCGCTTTCTTGAACCATTCTTCGCCGAAATTGCCAGCGATGACGGAGTGTCGAGGAAAACGATGCGCAGCTGCCTTAAATAAAGCGGCGACCTATGACTTCTTGTCCTTCGGTGGCTCGGGCGGTGCGGCATGGTCGATTCCGTCATAATCGGCAAGATAACGCTTCATTCCGGTCCGCTCGCCATATTCGCTCGCCCACAGCAGGCAGAACATGAAATTGAAGGCGAGGCTGAGGATGAAGGCCAGTTCGACCGCGCCAATCCCTGCTGCAAGCCCCATTCCCACGGACAACAGGATAAACAAGGCGTCACCCGAACTCTTGAGACTGTTTTTGAAGCGCACTGCACCCGCAATCCCGGCAAGCGAAAAGGCCAGCGCAAGGCTGTTCTGAACGATGATCACGATGCCGGTAACGACCATCGGCAAAACCAGGATGGTGTTGACCAGGCTCTGGTCATACTCCTCGCCGCTGCGCACCGACATATAGACCCAGCTAACCGGAAGCGAAGACACCACTGCACCCGCAATCGCAACCGCCAGCCAGGCCATCGATTCGCCGAAATTGGTGACATGCGGGTTGCGCACCATTTCGCTCGGCGCGTCGAGCAGGTTGCCGGCAGGCGCTTCGGCGATGAGTTGCTGGACCCCGCCGATCGGAAGATATTCGCGAACCCCGGGAAAGGCGTGAAGCAAGGCGTAGGTTACAGCCCAGACGCCGAGGTAATATGCTGCAAGCGCGATCGTCAGCCGTCCAACTTTCATCTCGTATCCCCCTGCGTGCCCAAGACGGGCCAACCATGAAGTCTATGCCGCACTGCGCCCTTCGCCAAGCCGGTCAGATTTCGTCCGGAACCGGAAAGTCCGGGATCGGCTCGATCACTCCGTAACTTTCCTTGCGCGGCTCATCGGCTAGCTCGGGCCACGGGATCTCGGGGACTGGTAACTGGGTATCGGGCATTCGGTCCAGGAAGTCGCGAAGCAAGGTCAGGCGACCCAGCGGCTGGTCGTTGAAGTCAATCAAGGTCCACGGCGCAAAACCGGTGTGGGTTGCCCGCAGCATCTCCTCGCGCGCTTCGGTGTAGGCATCGTAAAGGTCACGTGCTGCAACATCGATCGGTGATAACTTCCACCGCTTGGTCGGACTTTTCAGGCGGTTCTGGAAGCGTTGCTCCTGCACATCCTGATCGCAACAAAGCCAGTATTTGAACAGGAATATGCCGTCTTCGACCAGGTGGCGTTCGAATTCCGGAACCGCCTGCAGGAAGCTCGTGACGTCGCGATCGGTGGCAAACCCCATGACCTTCTCGACCCCTGCCCGATTGTACCAACTACGGTCGAACAGCACGATTTCGCCCTTGGCGGGCAAATGCTGGATATAGCGTTGGAAATACCATTCGCCCTGCTCGCGCTCGCTCGGACCGGGAAGGGCGACCACTCGGCACTGACGCGGGTTCAGCACCCGCGCGAACATGTCGATCGATCCGCCCTTGCCGGCAGTATCGCGCCCTTCGAACAGGATCACCGCGCGCTGGCCCATTTCCGCCAGCCAGCGCGCCATGGAGCTCAATTCCTTGGTATGCGGCTTGAGCAGGACTTCATATTGGTCGAGCGTCAGGCGGCTGGTTCCGCTCATGGCTCCTCTCCCCCTAATCGCTGTGCCAACATAGCTTGGCCGGCACGATTTGGAACCTCGGTCCAAAGCGGGCACAGACGCACGATGCACCGGCTGTTTATCGCTTGCTATCCGCCCGAAGATATCGCCGCCGATCTTGCGGCGATTGCCGACCCGGCACTCGACCTTCGCTGGATGGCGGAAGACCAGTTGCATCTCACCCTGCGCTTCATCGGGGAGGTCGACCGGCCAATCGCGGAAGATGTCGCGGCATCGCTCGAGACACTATCCAGCGCTTCGTTCACACTTGCCTGCAAGGGGCTTGGAACGTTCGATCACAAGGGCGGTGGATCGCTGTGGGCAGACGTAGCTCCACGCGAGCCGGTGATCGCGCTTGCGGCGCGGATCGAGCGGCTGTGCCAGAGCGTGGGTCTTCGGCCGGAAACCCGCCGGTTCCGCCCCCACATCACGCTCGGGCGTTGGAACCGCCATCGTCCTGACGGCCTTGCCGATCTCCTCGCGCGCGAAGGAAATTTGAAGACCGGGACCTTTATCGTCAACCATTTGCGGCTGGTCGAAAGCTTCCTTGGCCGTCACGGTGCCATGCACCGCGAAGTCGCGCGCTTCCCACTAATGCCGTGAACATATCGCCAGTTGGCGCACACAGAGCTGCGCCCAGGAAAGGCGCGATCGTCGGCGGATAACCTCGCCAGCACCTAGGGACAAACTGGCGCGTGACGCCGGCTGCTAACGCCGCCTTAGCGCGCGGAACCACCACCTGGTTCCGCGCCAAAACTGGTTCGATCGCTACAGGGCACCAATGCAAGTCGACGATGTGTCGGCGCCCACTTCCAGCTCGCCAGAAAGGTCTGTGGCTATCCCAACGACAAAAGCCCGGTGGATTTCTCCACCGGGCCTTTGCCTTGGTTTCCGTCGGATATCTCCTCAGGTCACCGTATCGGATGAACCGACCTTACTGGCCGCGTTCGCCGCGTTCGACCGGAGCCGGGGGCGGCGGCGGAGGCGGCGGAGCCGCTTCCTCGACCGGAGCCGGCGGCGGCGGCGGCGGTGCCATCACCGGAGCCGGAGCCGGGGCCGGAGCCGCACGGGCACCGAGCGGAACGATGATCCGGAAGTTACCCGCGTGGCTGGTGATGTCCGAGTTGAACTCACCCTCGTAGCCGATGCGCAGGTCAACCGGGCCCATCTTGCCGCCAACCGAAGCGCCGACCAGGAACGTGCCGCGCTTCTGAGCGGCCGAGACCACTTCGAAGTCGCAACCGGTATCGCCCAGGAACGCCGCGTTGAAGCTCGAACGCTCGTCACCCATGCGGTAACGGTAGCCAAGGTTCACTTCCGGAACCACGCCGCCCATCTGCGTCGCGTACTTCACGCCGCCGGTGAGCCAGGTGTGCTTCGACTTGGAAGAAAGAACCGTCAGATTGCCGCCGTCGAGGCCGGTCTCGGTGAAGCCCTTCAGCTTGGCCGAGACATAGTCGAGGTTGAGGTACGGGGTGAGCACCGAGTTGGCACCCATCGCAACACGACCACCACCATGCAGGCCAAGGGTCCACATGTTGACGTCCGGGCTACCCGTTGCAACGCCACCGAAGCTCAGCGCCGGACCGTAGATGCCGAAGTCGACACCGCGGGTCGAGTCACCGTTGAACTTCGACCAGTTGGTCATCGCCTTGACGTAGAACGTGCCCGGATCGAACACGCCGTAGGCGCCCACGTTCCAGCCTTCGCCCTTGATCACATCGCCGTAGCGATTGTCGCGGGTGTTGTTCTTGCCGTAGCCGACCGCAAGGCCGAGGATCCCGGCACTGCCGACGCTCGCGTCAAGACCGATCATCCCGGTCAGGCGCTTGGCCTTCATCGTGCCGGCTTCGTTGTCGCCGTCCGCCTTGCGCCACTGGTAATCGACCTGGCCCCACATGTGGAGCGGAGCCGAAGCGCGGCACTCGATCACCGAACCCGCAAGGGCCGGGATCTCGCAGCTCGTCGCCTTGTCGAGCATGTCGTTGTAGTGGACACCCAGCGACTGGAACGACTGCAGGTAGTTGGCGTAGCTCGCACCAGCCAGCTGGTTCAGCGCATCGTTATAGTCCGCCGGATCGGTGATCAGGAACAGATCGCCGAACAGGTTGGCAGCGCCGCCGGTAAGCGAGGTGTCGTAAACACACTCAAGACCCGAACCAACCGAAGTGCCGTTCTGGTTGAGACCGGTAACCTGGTCGAACGCGATCCGGTTGAGGAACAAATCGACGTTGTTGCCGGCGTCATAGGTGCAACCAAAGTCGATCAGCAGCGATCCCGAATAGGCACCGTCAAGGACGCACTGGTCGAACGTGCCGTTGCGGACTTCCGCGTCGATCACGTTGTTCCAGAAGTAGCTGTCCGCGAACAGGCCGGTCGGGGTGGTGACATCGGCCACCAGCGTGCCGTCGAGGTTCGCGGTTTCAGCGAACACCTGCGGGTAGGTACCGATCGGCTGGACGCCACCAGCAGAAGGCTGCAGCTCGTAGGTGATCGTGCCATCGGCACCAACCGTGAACTCGTTGACGTAGACATAGGCCGGACCGTCGTAGGTCGCCGGATCGCCGGTCACCCGCGGATCCGCAAGCACCAGGTTACCGCCATTGTCGATCGTCAGCGAACCCTGGCCACACAGCGAGGGCAGGCCGTCATAGGCCGGCGGACCGCATTCCGGATTGATGATGCCGTCGAAGTAGGTGGTCCCACTCTCAACCGCGATCGCATCACCCGTCTGGATGTCGATGTTGCCGTAGATGTTGCCATCGCCAAGCAGGTTGATGACCGTGTTGTTCGGCGCATTCGCCACATCGATCGCCATGCCGCGGCGGAAGGTGGTGCCACCGTCCACACTCTCACGAACCACAATCGAGCCGCCATCGTTGATGATGGTCAGAACCTCGGTCCCGGCAGGCGCAATGCCTTCACCATTGTCTTCGACCAGGATGCCGGTCGCAGTCGCCGGGCCACCGTTGGTCCAGGCATCGACGTTGATCGCGCCGGAGTTGACGATGGTCGCGTTGTTGGCACCCGAAGCCATGTAGATGCCGGTTGCCGTCGCCGAGCTGTTGGGAACCGTGGTGGTGCCACCAATCGTGTGCGAACCGCCGTCACCAAGCGCGACCGCGGCCACGTTGAGCGTGCCCGCATTGGACACCGTGCCGGTGATCAGAGCCGGAAGGGTCGGAACCGCAAGGGTGGTCACGGCGTCCGTCGCCGAGAAGCCAAGGCCAATCGCGCCGGCGTAAGCCGAGCTTGGCGCCGAAGCCAGAGCGGTAACGTCGATCAGCCCCTCGTTGAGGTAGGACACCGCAAGCGTACCCGAAGCCGAAGCGCCAGCACCGAAGGCAAACGCGCCAGCCGAGCCCGACGAAGCCGAGACAAGGGCGTTGGCGTGGACCCCGAAGGTACCCGAGTTCCAGAAGCTTGCCGCCTGGGCGTTCTGGAACAGGCCAGCAGCGCTCGCGCCGGCACCGCCGAACGAGCCGGAGGCAACCGCGGTCGCATTGACCGTGAAGACCGCCGAGGTGTTGAGCGTGGTGGTTGCAGTCGTGCCGGTACCGGTCACGAACGTGCCGCCGTTGATGAACGACACATCGGTACCCGTCTGGGCAGCGCCTGCACCGCCGGCGAAGGCCACTGCGACTACGCCGGTCGCGGCCGCATTGGCGCCGACGTCGATGACGCCCTTGTTGTCGAGGCTAGCAAGCGAGGCCGCCGAACCAGAAGCGAACTGCTGGATCGCGGTGCTGACGCTGGCCACGGCAACCGCCGTGGTGGCCGAAGCCTGCACCGCATGGGCGTTGGCGTGAACGTTGATCGAGCCTTCGTTGGTCAATCCGACCTCAGCAACGCCGCCAGTGGTGGCACCGCTGACCGCAATCGCCGTCTGGGCGATGGCGTTGGTAACCCGGGCGAATGCCGCAACGTTGGTCACCGCCGACGCGTCAGCGTTGGCTTCGATCGACATGGTCCCGCCATTGTACAGGTTGACCAGTGCGTCACCCGACACATTGGCCGAGGCGAACTGTTCAATCCCACCAAAGACATTGGCGGAAGCCAGGGCGCTATTGACCGTGCCGACTGCCGTTGCCGTTGCGTGGATCGCGAACGGATCGTTGTTGCTCAGCGTTGCAGCGGCAAGGCCGATGCCGACCGTTGCACTCATCGAGACCGCACTGCTGACGGTCGCCGAGGCAAGAGCGCTGTTACCCGAAGCAAAGGCGGTAGCGCCGATGTCGAGCGGCGGCGCGTTGACCAGGCCAACGAGCGCAGCACCGGTCACCGCATGAGCGTTGAGGTCGATGCCGCCGTAAACGTGCGCGCCGGCAAAGGCGAAGGTTTCCGCAACCGCCGAGGCTTCGGCGTTGATGGTCAGTTCACCGTTATTGAGGAGCAGCACGCTGGCAACGCCCGAGTCGGCATTGGCCGAGCCATAAATGGCCTCATTAACGGTCGCCGAGGCAAGCGCCGAGTTGCGGGTCGCCGCAGCATGGGCCGCAGCTGCAATCAGGAGAACGCCTTCGTTATCGAGCACCACCGAAGCGTCACCCGAAGTCTGAGCGTTGGCAGATTGGTAAATGCCGCTGTCAATCGTCGCATCGGCTTCACCTGCGCTGCCGGCCGCATTGGCCGAAGCGAAGATGCTCATCACGCCGAAGTTCTCAATCGACACCGAGGCGTTACCGCCGCTGGTCGCCGAAGCGTACTGGTAGATCGCCGATTCGATAGTCGCCGAGGCCTGCGCCGAACCGCGGGTTGCCGAGGCATTGGCAATCGCGTGGATGTCGAGCACCGCAGCGTCATTGACGACCGTGGTCGACCCGCCACCCGTGGTCGGGGTCAGGAAAGCACTGCCGTTGCCAAGATGGATGGAGGCGTTGCCGCCAGTCCCTGCGAAGGCGTACTGGCTGATGCCCGTGTCGGTGATGCCCGCGAAAGCGTCAGCTGCGAGCGCACTCGTCGTGCCCTGGCCGACCGCAGTTGCGTCAGCACCAATCACCAGGCTTCCGCCATTGGCGAGGTCGACGCTGGCATCGCCGCCGCCGCTCGCACTGGCAGACTGATAAATCGCATCTTCAGTGATCGAGGCTGCCGCCGAAGCCGAATAGCCCGAGGCGACAGCGCGAACGCCGATGTTCAGCGAGCCACGATTGTCGATTGATGCGACCGCCGATGCGCCCGAGTTCCCGTCCGCCTGCTGCGAAATCCCCGTCTCAATATACGCATAAGCGCTAGCGAAGTCCGTAGCCACCGCAGTCGCGTTGGCGGCAATGTTAATCTGCGCGTCGGTGCCGTTGTAAAGCGCCGCCATGCCGATATTGCCGGTGCCATAGCCGGTTCCCGATTGCTCGATTCCGTTAGTCACCGAAGCCGAGGCGAAAGCGTCGCCTGAAGTCGCGCTAGCGAAAGCGTTAGCGACGATGCTCAGAACCGCAGTCCCGCTATTCACGATTTCTGCAATGCCGTCGCCCGAGATCGAGGCCTGGGCGAACTGGTAGATGCCCTTGTCGATCTGAGCGTCAGCCTCAGCGTAGGTCGCGCCAAATGCGTCTGCAGTGGCATGGATCGCCAGGTTGCCCGCGTTGACAATGCCGGCATACGCATCACCGGTGCCGGTTACTTCGGCCGACTGGTAAATGCCGGTGTCATTGATGCTTGCGCTGGCACTGGCCGCCGTCGAGGCCGCAATGGCGAGCGCCCCAACGCCGATGTCAATCGATGCACCGGTCCCGTTCACAATCAACGCCGAGGCGTTGCCCGAAGTCGCCGAGACCGACTGGTAGATGCCGTAATCGTCGAGGCTGGCGTAAGCAGAAGCGCCGGTACCAATCGCGGTGGCCTGAGCCTGGATCGCAATCGAACCCCCGTTGAGGATCCCGACCGAGGCATTGCCCGAGCTGGCCGAAGCGTACTGGTAGATGCCAGTGCTGATCGTTGCGCTGGCGTCTGCATAGCCGCTTGCCGCCGAAGCAAGCGCGTGAGCGCCGATGTTGATCTCTGCCGTAGGCGCGGTGTTGGAGATAAGCGCCGTTGCGTCACCCGAATCGGCGGTCGCATATTGGTAAATGCCGTAATCGTCGATGCTGGCATAAGCATCAGCACCGGTCACGCCGAGGGCGACCGCAGTGGCATTGATGTTGATCGAACCCAAGCCCGTATTGTTGATCAGCGCGAGAGCATCGCCGCTGCCGGTGTTCTGCGCCGACTGGTAGATGCCGGTGTTCATGGTCGCTGAAGCGATCGCGAAGTTCGACGTAGCGACTGCGACTGCGACTGCTTCGATCGTCAAATTGCCGCTGTTGTTGAGCGCGGCAACGGCACTGCCAGTCGCGCCCGCGGTCACCGTTGCCGACTGAACAATACCGTTGTCGAGGAAGGCGTCGGCCGAAGCGCTGGACCCGAACGCGCTTGCATAAGCGTCGATCAGCAGGTCGCCGCTGTTGTTGATGACTGCAATCGCGCTGCCGGTTGTGGCGCGCGCGCCCTGGTAGATGGCCGTTCCGTTGAGATTGGCACTGGCGTCAGCGTAGCCGCCCGGGTTGGACGCGATCGCGACCGCGCCGACTTCCGCCGAATTGCCCGCCGGGTTGTTCATGACGAGGAGCGCCGAGCCGGTGGTCACCGAATGTTGGATCTGGCCGTTGGCCGTGTTGCTGACCGTCGCGGTCGCAAAAGTCGCGCCGGTATCGACCACGCCGAACATGCAGGTCGCGTTGGTCGCGATCGTGCACAGGGTGATGGTCGTCGCGCTGGTATTCGTACCTGCATAAGTGCCGGGCCCGGCAACATCGTGCGGCGCGGCAAATGCTGGCGTTGCAACACCCAAAGCGGTGAACGACGCGCCAGTGAGAAGAGCGATACGCTTATGCGAGGTCTTCATGTTATTTATCCCCTAAAAATTCACGACCCTGAAAACGACAAGGATCGCCAAGCTCTCACATGCATAATGGCTTCCTCGCAGGGAGCAATGGTTTTTGTTGGAATTGAGCCACAAAGGATTGTTCGCCCCCACCCTGTGGCACTCGCGCAACACGCATTGTCCGCCAGCCGACTCGTCATTTTCTGTGTATTTGCAGCCGCCTGGGCTTCAAATTCGGCGGTCGCGCCACCAGATTGCCGGTTCCGCGTTGACCGGGAACGCGGCATCGCGCTACTAAAGAACAAAGGCGGAACGAAGCGAACATGGCATTGATCCTTACATCCCGCGGGTGGCGCTGGTGCTGACTCATATTACGGTCAAGGGCGCGCGTGAGCACAACCTCAAGGGCGTCGACGTCGCGATCCCGCGCGAAAGCCTGACGGTGATCACCGGACTGTCCGGATCGGGCAAGTCGAGCCTCGCGTTCGACACCATCTATGCCGAAGGCCAGCGGCGCTATGTCGAATCGCTGTCGGCTTATGCCCGCCAGTTCCTGGAGATGATGCAAAAGCCCGATGTCGAGCATATCGACGGCCTGTCGCCGGCCATCTCGATCGAGCAGAAGACCACCAGTCGCAACCCCCGCTCGACCGTCGCCACG
The DNA here is from genome assembly GCA_963703115.1 of uncultured Alphaproteobacteria bacterium. Taxonomy (GTDB): domain Bacteria; phylum Pseudomonadota; class Alphaproteobacteria; order Sphingomonadales; family Sphingomonadaceae; genus Sphingomicrobium. The sequence continues at coordinate 764,199 of OY969788.1, read as the reverse complement.
GTGACCGAGATTTACGATTACATGCGCCTGTTGTGGGCGCGCGTGGGCATTCCCTATTCACCTGCCACCGGCCTTCCGATCGAAGCGCAGCAGGTCAGCCAGATGGTCGACCGGGTGATGGCCCTGCCCCAAGGCTCGCGCCATTACCTCCTCGCCCCGGTCGTCCGCGGTCGCAAGGGCGAATATCGCAAGGAATTGGCCGAGTGGCAGAAGGCGGGCTTCACGCGCGTGCGGATCGATGGGGAGTTCCACGACATCGAGGACGCCCCCGCGCTCGACAAGAAATATAAGCATGACATCGAAGTGGTGGTCGACCGCATCGTGGTTCGCGAAGGGATCGAGGCGCGGCTCGCGGATTTGTTCGAAACGGCGCTAAAACTTGCCGACGGCCTCGCGTTCCTCGACCCCGCCGATCCGCCCGAAGGAACCGCCACCGCCGAAAGCGGGATGAAACTCGATTACGCACCGCCGGGCCGGATCCTGTTTTCGCAGAAGTTCGCCTGTCCGGTGTCGGGCTTCACCATTGCCGAGATCGAACCGCGCCTGTTCAGCTTCAACGCCCCGCAGGGCGCCTGCCCCGCGTGCGATGGCCTGGGCGAAAGCTCGGTGTTCGATGAAGACCTGGTGGTCCCCAACCATGCGCTGTCGCTGAAAAAGGGCGCGGTCGTGCCGTGGGCCAAGTCGCAGCCCCCATCGCCTTATTATATGCAGGTACTGGCAAGCCTTGCCCGCGCCTATGACTTCGACCTCGATACGCCCTGGGGCCAGCTGCCCGAGGAGGCACAGTCCGTCATCCTTCACGGCACACGCGGTCGCCCGGTCACCCTGCGGTTCATCGATGGCAAGCGCAGTTATGAAGTGAAAAAGCCGTTCGAAGGCGTGATCGGCAATCTCAACCGCCGCATGGCGCAGACCGAAAGCGCGTGGATCCGCGAGGAATTGTCGCGCTACCAGTCGCCCAAGTCATGCGAAGTGTGCCACGGCGCGCGCCTCAAGCCCGAAGCCTTGTCGGTCAAGATCGCGGGCGAAGACATTTCGCTGTCGACCCGCCGAAGCGTCGCCGACGCTTATGACTGGTTCGGCAAGCTGGAGGCCAAGCTGACCGCCGCAGCAGCAGGAAATCGCCCGCGCGATCTTGAAGGAAATCAACGAGCGGCTGGGTTTCCTCCACAATGTCGGGCTCGATTATCTGCACCTCGACCGGACCAGCGGAACATTGTCCGGCGGCGAAAGCCAGCGTATTCGCCTGGCGAGCCAAATAGGTTCGGGACTTGTCGGGCGTCCTGTACGTCCTCGATGAACCCTCGATCGGGCTTCACCAGAAGGACAACGACCGGCTGCTGGAAACCCTCCAGCGCCTCAAATCGCTCGGCAACACGGTCCTGGTGGTCGAACATGACGAAGACGCGATCCGCGCCGCCGACCATATCATCGACATGGGACCCGGCGCCGGCGTCCATGGCGGCGAAGTGGTCGCCTCGGGCACCTTGAAGCAGCTTCTCAAGAGCAAGGGCAGCATCACCGCCGACTATCTGTCGGGCCGCCGCGCGATCCCGGTCCCGGCCAAGCGCCGCAAGGGCAATGGCAAGAAGCTGACCGTCCACGGCGCCACCGCCAACAATCTGCGCAATGTCACCGTGCCCTTTCCGCTTGGCACCTTCACCTGCGTCACCGGGGTCTCTGGCTCGGGCAAGTCAAGCCTTACCATCGACACGCTTTACGCCTCGGCAGCGCGCAATCTAAACGGTGCGCGCATCCTTGCTGGCGGACATGAGAAAATAACCGGTCTGGAACATCTCGACAAGGTTATCGACATCGACCAGTCACCGATCGGGCGCACTCCGCGTTCCAACCCGGCAACCTATACCGGCGCCTTCACCCAGATCCGCGACTGGTTCGCCGGCCTGCCCGAAAGCCAGGCGCGCGGCTACAAGCCCGGCCGCTTTTCGTTCAACGTCAAGGGTGGCCGGTGCGAAGCGTGCCAGGGCGATGGCCTGTTGAAGATTGAAATGCACTTCCTGCCCGACGTCTATGTCACCTGCGACGTGTGCCACGGCGCGCGCTACAACCGCGAAACGCTGGAGGTGAAGTTCAAGGGCCGCTCGATCGCCGACGTCCTCGACATGACGGTCGAGGATGCCGCCGAATTCTTCAAGGCCGTCCCCTCGATCCGCGACAAGATGCGCATGCTTGAGGAAGTGGGCCTGGGCTATATCAAGGTCGGCCAGTCCGCGACCACCCTGTCCGGCGGTGAGGCGCAGCGCGTCAAGCTGTCCAAGGAACTGTCGCGCCGCTCGACCGGAAAGACCCTCTACATCCTCGATGAGCCGACGACCGGCCTCCACTTCGAAGACGTCCGCAAGCTCCTCGAAGTCCTCCACCGCCTCGCCGACCAGGGCAACAGCGTGGTGGTGATCGAACACAACCTCGACGTCATCAAGACCGCCGACTGGGTGATCGACCTGGGCCCCGGCGGCGGGGTGAATGGCGGGGAGATCGTGGTCGAGGGAACGCCGGAGACGGTGGCGGCGTGCGCGGCGAGCTTTACGGGGGCGTATCTTGGGCCGTTGCTGGAGCGGGCGTCAAGCGCGCCACGTCGAAATCTGAGGCACGACGGCTAAAGCCCAAATAAGCGCAGAACGATCCGACTTCGCGTCGGAGAAATAGTCCCGAAGCTAGCGGTCCTCGTTGCTTTGGCCGGAGCCAATTGCTGAGGATTAGCCGAGACTTGCCTGGTAGCAGACGGAGTTCCTACGACAAGCGGCGCTTGGGTTGCTGCCTGCATGGCAAGTGGGACATCCTCGTCGGTAAACGCCTTGCTGACTGCTCCCGCGGGGATCATTGCGCTCGTGCCAGTCATGAAAAACCCAGCCGGAAAGAAAAATCAGGCCGGACACAAGCGCCGCGCCCACCCCGCCAGCAACACCTTTGTCATCGAAGGTTCCGGTTAGACGGACTTGGCGACCATTGACGGTCACATAGAGGATCCGCCCGGCGAGATGGCCGGACTTTCCCCACATCCCTTTATTTCGGACCGCGGTAATCTCTCCGATTGCGGGTGCGCCGACAGGGATCACCGTGACACCATTGACCAAGACAGGCTCCGCCACTTCTAAATGGATACGATGGCCAACACGCAGCTGCTTCCACTTCGTTTGAATTCTTCCCGGAGGCGAACAGGAATCCTGGCCAGATGGATCGGCGTGCCTTGTTTGAGCACGCTGCCATCGGGTCTTGCGGCTGCGGTGTCTGTTCGATGATAAGCGGAGCTTGCTGAGCAATTGTGCGGGAGCGAAGCTTGACAATACCAACGACGCGGCGACTCCATACGAGCGCCCTACCCAAACTGCGAACATGACTTGCCCCCTTTACTAAGGAACAACTCGCTCCCCGAGCGCGAGCGTCCCATTAACTTTGCATCAACTTCTCCAGTTTCGCAAAACTTCAAAGAAGTGCTGTCCTACAGCCCCCAACATATGACTTAGCTGTTTATGAGCGGCGACTCGCTTCGCGCCTGTCCCGCGCGGCACGAAAAAACGAATGACCGGCGTCACCACGAACATTCGGAAGATTGGCGGCGGCTCCCGCACCGCCCGCCACCAATTCGGAATATATAAAGTGTCGCGATTCCAATGCTTTACGCCGCTCACCTCCGCCCCGCGCCCTTATAATCGGGGGAATCGTCCCTATGTTGGTAAGGCTAACCAGTCGGTATCGACGGTTCTGGGCGCTGAAGTCGCGCCTTCCCCAATCTTTAGCGCCTCTTAGTCTCGGCGACGGCCAATTCCGGCTGTCCCGGCAAGGAAGGACATCATCCATGAAACATTATGGCACCGTCGAATCGTTCGACACCACCAAGGGCACCGGCCAGATCAAGCAGGAAAAGGGCGACACGGCCCTGCCGTTTGAGCGCAGCGCGATGAACTGGGACGGCAAGGCTCCGCCCGAAGTCGGCAAGCGCCTGAGCTACGAAGTCTCGGAGAAGGATGGCGTCAGTAGCGCGATCAATCTCCAGAAGGCGTAACGCTTTTTGAAATTACGGGCGGGCGTTGCGAAACGTCCGCCCGAATTGTTTTCCAGGCGCGCGATCCGCGCCCCGCGTCGCCGCCGGACACTCACAAAAAACGCTGTCCTACAGCACCCCCAATATGGCTTAAGCTGTTCGATGGGCAGCGACTCCGTTCCCCCCTTGCTCCCCGCCCGCACCAGGCTCTGCCCGCTTCGCGCCTGTCCCGCGCTGCGGCGGAAACGAACGTCGACGTCACTGCGAAGTTTGCGAAGATTGGCGGTACGACCGCCCGCAGGACCAAGTTGTCCTACCCGCTCAACTCCCCGCACTCACTCCACGAAAAAGGGCCGCCCGGCCATGATGGCGGGGCGGCCCTTGTCAGGCGCGGTTTGCGCGCCGGTTCACGCTGTCAGGCAGCTAGCGGTCGCGACCGGTCTGTTCGGTCTGGCGTTCCTGCTGGGATCCCTGCTGCTGTGAACCCTTCTCGCCACGAGTTTCCTGGGCATTGCCGCCGATCGCGCTCTTGTCCTTGCCGGACTGGTCGGAGCCGGTCTGGCCCTGCGCGCGCTCACGCTCACGGCGTTCGCGTTCCTCGCGCTCCTGGCGCTGCTGGCCGGTCTCGTTCTGGCTGGTCTCGTTCTGGCTGGTCTCGTTTTGGCTGGTTTTGTTATGGCTGGTCTGGCCGGGGGTTTCATGACCCATGTCTCTACTCCTTTGTTACGCAAGGCGAGCCGGCCGGACTGCCGGCCCGTCCGCCAATCAACGGACGGAGGCTAGATATGTTCCCTCAACGTTCTGTATTCATTGCGTGTTTTTGATGGGCCTTCGCGGGAAAAACTCCGCGAATGATCAGTACCGCACCTGTGTCGGTTGCAGCACCGCGCAGGCAATCCTGTCGCCACTATTGCCGCTGGGGTCGGTCTTGTAGTCGTCGGGGCCGGCGTGGATCACCAGTGCCGCGCCGTCGCTGTCGAGCAGAGCCCCCGGCCCGGTGATGTCCGCGCCGGGCACCGCGACCGTCGCGACCAGCACCCCGTTTGCAGCGACGCTGACATTGGGCAAATCGCCACCGTGCGGCCCCATTGGGTTCATCGTTCCGTGCTGGTGGCTGGTCGGGTTCCAATGACCGCCTGCGGACTTGAAATCGGGCGTGTCGCAGCGCCCCACGCCGTGGACGTGGATGCCGTGGACGCCGTGGGGAAGCCCGGAAGCCTGGATCTTCAGGCTTGCACCGCCAGCGGTCTGATAGGCGCTGACCGTTCCGATCTGCTGGCCTGCGCTGTTGACCAGCGGCATCGGCACGCCGCCCTTGGGGTCGGCATAAGTGCAGGCGGACAGGATCAGCGGAACGGCGAATAGCAGGCGGCGCATGGCAATCTCCTCAGCTAGTTCAATGCGTCAGTCGGCCGAAGGTTCGATCCGCGCAAGTAACGCGTCAACCTGGACCTGCTTGCCCGCTTCTGCGGACAATTCGGCCACCGTACCGTCGAACGGCGCGGTCAGCCCATGTTCCATCTTCATCGCTTCAAGGGTCAAGAGGCGCTGGCCCTTCTTTACCGTGTCCCCCGCAGCGACTTCGACGCTTGTGACCTTGCCCGGCATCGGTGCGATAATCGCCCCGTCACCTGCCGCTGCGCCCGCGGTGCCGCGTGCCGCGGTGGAAAAGCCGAACGCCTGGCCATCGCGGAACACCACCAGCGCATCGCCGTCGGCAAAGCCCGACACCTCGGGAAGTTCAGCGCGCTCATCAAGGCGGATCGTTCGCCGCTCCGCGCCATGGCCAACCGACACCGCGAAACTGGGCGCCGAGTTAAGTCGGAAACCCGCAAGCCCCGGCGCCTCGCCGTCCTCGTTCGACAGTACCGCAATCGCCGCCGCGCCATTCCATATCTCATCGTCCGGCTCAGCATCCGGAACCAATTCGTCAAGATGCTTGCCGATAAAGCCGGTCGACAGATCGGCGGCGATGAAATCGGGATGGTCAAGCGCGTTGACCAGGAATCCCGCATTGGTCCGCACCGGCCACACCTCGGCCTCTGCAAGCGCTGCGGAAAGCGTCACGATCGCCTCCGTGCGATCTTCGGCCCAGGCGATAACCTTGGCGACCATCGGGTCGTAGAACGGGGAAATCGCGTCCCCTTCCTCGACCCCGGTATCGACCCGGATGTCCGAATCCTCGCCAAGGTCGAAATGATCGAGCCGGCCGGTCGAGGGAAGGAACCCCTTGGCCGGATCCTCGGCGTACAGCCGCGCCTCGATTGCGTGACCGGTGATGCTTAGCTCGTCCTGGGACAGCGGAAGCGGCTCACCGCTTGCAACGCGCAGCTGCCATTCCACCAGGTCCTGCCCGGTAATCTCCTCGGTGACCGGATGCTCGACCTGCAGCCGCGTGTTCATTTCCATGAACCAGATGCGGTCGGCGCGAAGTCCTTCCGAAGCGTCGGCGATGAACTCGATCGTTCCCGCGCCCTGGTAATCCACCGCCTTGGCCGCACGAACCGCTGCGGCACAAACCCTTGCGCGCGTTTCTTCATCCATGCCGGGCGCGGGCGCTTCCTCGATTACCTTTTGATGGCGGCGTTGAAGGGAACAATCGCGCTCGAACAGATGGACCACGTTGCCATGAGCATCACCGAACACCTGGACTTCAATGTGCCGCGGACTTTCGACCCACTTTTCCAGCAGAACGACATCGTTTCCAAAGCTTGAAAGCGCCTCTCGCTTGACGCTCGCAAGGCTATCGTCGAAGTCCTTTGCGGAATCGACCTTGCGCATTCCCTTGCCGCCGCCGCCAGCGACTGCCTTGATCAGCACAGGATAACCGATCCGGTTCGCCTCGACCTTCAGGGCTTTGGGTGACTGGTCTTCACCAAGATAGCCTGGAGTGACCGGCACACCGGCCTCGGCCATCAATTTCTTGGCCGCGTCCTTCAAGCCCATGGCGCGGATACTGTCGGGCTTGGGTCCAACCCAGATCAGCCCAGCATCTAATACCGCCTGCGCGAACTCGGCGTTTTCGCTCAGGAAGCCGTAGCCGGGGTGGATCCCCTCCGCTCCGGCCTGCTGCGCCGCGGCAATGATTTTTTCGCCGACAAGGTAGCTTTCGATGGCCGCGCTGGGACCGATATGTATCGCTTCATCGGCCATTCGAACGTGCATCGCCTGGGCGTCGGCATCGGAATAGACCGCCACGGTGCGGATGCCCATTTCGCGGGCGGTACGGATGATACGGCAGGCAATCTCGCCCCGGTTTGCGATCAGCAGGCTTTCCATCATGCGCCCGTGCCTAGCGCGCCCCGAGCAGCTTCGCCAGCAGGGCTGCTGTTGATCCTATGAAAGCGCGGATTGCCGGGGTCACAGGCGCGGTAGAAATCGCCCAGCTTTTCGACGTCCGCCGCATAATCGCCTGTTGGTTTCAGCGCGGCTCCGACCTTTATCAGACGCTGCTTGAGGTCCAGCCATACCGGAACGATCCGGACCGCTGCACCAAGGGCGATGTGATAAAAGCCGCTTTTCCACCGCCCGTCGCTCGAGCGTGTGCCCTCGGGAGCAATCACCAGGTGAAGCGTTTCGCGCTGGCTAAAGACCTTGACCACCTGTTCGACGAAATTCGCGCTTGCGCCGCGATTTATTGGGATTCCACCCATATCGTACATCAATCGCTTGAACGGGCCGCGAAACAAGGTGTGCTTGCCGATAAAGCTGGGCACCACGCCCATCTTGTAGGTCGCCGACAGGAAGATGACGAAATCCCAGTTCGACGTGTGGGGCGCGCCGATGATGACGAACTTCTTGTCCTTGGGGACCTTACCTTCCAGCCGCCAGCCGCCGCGGTCAAAGTCCAGAATGGCAGCGCGTCGGATCAAGCGCGATGTTAGCGACGCCTGCTCGCTCACATCCGGAAAACGCCGAACTGCGGGCGTTCGGGAATCGGCGCATTGAGACACGCCGCGAACGCCAATCCCAGCACGTCGCGGGTCTGCGCCGGGTCGATGATCCCGTCATCCCAAAGGCGGGCGGTGGCGTGCCACGGATTGCCTTGCGCTTCATAATCCTCGCGGATCGGCTGCTTGAAGTCCTCCGCCTGCTTAGACGTCCATTTGTCGGCGTCGCGGTGGACGGTAGCGAGCACGCTCGCCGCCTGCTCCCCGCCCATCACCGAAATCCGGCTATTGGGCCAGGTGAACAGGAAACGGGGCGAATAGGCACGCCCTGCCATGCCGTAATTGCCGGCGCCAAAACTTCCGCCGATCAGCACGGTGACCTTGGGCACCGACGCGGTAGCGACGGCGGTGACCAGCTTTGCGCCGTGCTTGGCGATGCCTTCGGCCTCATATTTGCCGCCCACCATGAATCCCGAGATGTTCTGGAGGAACAGCAAAGGCACGCGGCGCTGGCATGCCAGTTCGATGAAATGCGCGCCTTTGACCGCGCTTTCCGAAAACAGCACCCCATTATTGGCCAGGATCGCGACCGGCATTCCCCAGATATGCGCAAAGCCGCACACCAGCGATGGCCCGTACAGCGGCTTGAATTCGTGAAATTCGCTGGCGTCGACGATCCGCGCGATGATTTCGTGCACATCGTAGGGCGCGCGCACGTCTTCGGGGATGATCGAGTATAATTCCTGCGGGTCGAACGCGGGGGGACGCGGCTCGGCCATTGCGACATCGGGGACCCTATCTTCGGGCAAGGTCGAGACGATGTCGCGAACGATCGTCAGCGCATGTTCGTCATTGTCGGCAAGGTGGTCGACCACGCCGCTCGTCTTGGCGTGCAGCAGGCCGCCGCCAAGGTCCTCTGCGCTGATCACTTCGCCGGTCGCCGCCTTGACCAGCGGGGGGCCGGCAAGGAAGATCGTCCCCTGCTCTTTCACGATCACGCTTTCGTCACTCATCGCCGGGACATAGGCGCCGCCCGCGGTGCAGCTTCCCATCACACAGGCGACTTGAGCAATGCCCTTGGCGCTCATCTGCGCCTGGTTGAAGAAGATGCGGCCAAAATGGTCGCGGTCCGGGAAAACCTCGGCCTGGTGCGGCAGGTTCGCGCCGCCCGAGTTGACCAGGTAGATGCACGGCAACCGGTTGGCTTCGGCGATTTCCTGGGCGCGCAAATGCTTCTTGACCGTCATCGGGTAATAAGTCCCGCCTTTGACGGTCGCATCGTTGCATACGATCATCACGCTTCGGCCCGAAACCCGACCAATGCCCGCAATCATCCCGGCGCCCGGCACCTGGCCCTCATACATGTCGCAGGCAGCAAGCTGGCCGATTTCAAGGAACGGCGAGCCGGGATCGAGGAGATGCTCGACCCGGTCGCGGGGCAGCAATTTGCCGCGCGATACATGGCGTTCGCGATGCTTTTCCGACCCACCTTTCGCGGCATCGGCAACGTCGGTGCGAAGGCGGTCGACCAGCGCTCGATTGTGGGTCGCGCGGGCCCTGGCCTCATCGCTTGTAAGGTCGATCTTGCTGTCCAGCTTCGGTGCACTCATGCGGGACAGGCGTAGCCGCTGTTGTCCCGATTGCCTAGCATGCGCGATTGCGGATTTACGCGCCCAGCAACGCAGCAATTCCCGCGCCGGTCAGCACGGGCCAGCCGACGTGACGCCCCCGCGTCGCGACCAGGCTGACCAAGCCCAGCACCAGCCACACGCCGCCGACCATCCGGACCAGGCCGCCAGGGACGCCAGGCCACAGGATCGTCGCCGCGGACGCCAGCATCAACAGGCTGGTAACGTGCCACGCATAGCGAATGATCGTGCGGGACAGCTGGTGGCGAAGCACGCCATCACGCGCTCTGAGCATGGGGCCGATCAGCTTCACCTCGCCTAGCCATGCGTGGATGATCGCGGTCGCCGTCATCAGCACCGCGGACAGCCAAAGCAACATCAACCTTCGGCGCCGACCAGTTCGCGACCGATAAGCATCCGACGGATCTCGTTGGTCCCGGCACCGATATCGAGCAGCTTGGCATCACGATAGTAACGCTCGACCGGCCAGTCCTTGGTGTAGCCCGCGCCGCCCAGCGCCTGGACCGCTTCGTTCGCGACCTTAACCGCGTTTTCGCTGGCGAGCAGGATCGCTCCGGCCGCATCGAAGCGTGTAGTCCGCCCGGAATCGCACGCCTTGGCGACCTGATAGACATAAGCGCGCGAGCTGTTGAGCGCGACATACATGTCGGCGACCTTGGCCTGCATCAACTGGAAGCTGCCAATCGCCTTCCCGAACTGCTTGCGCTCGCGGATATAGGGCAGGACGACGTCGAGACATGCCTGCATGATCCCGATCTGGATCCCGGCAAGCACGGTGCGTTCGTAATCGAGGCCGCTCATCAGCACTTCAACGCCCTTGTTCACTTCCCCAAGAACGTTTTCCGGCGGGACAAAACAGTCATCGAACACCAGTTCGCTGGTGGGGCTTCCGCGCATGCCCAGCTTGTCGATCTTCTGGCCGGGCGAAAAGCCCTCCATGTCCTTTTCGATCAGGAAGGCGGTGATCCCGCGGCTTCCTTCACCGGTCTTGGCATAGACCACCAGGGTGTCGGCGCAATGCCCGTTGGTGATCCAGAACTTGGTGCCGTTAAGGCGGTAACCATTGCCCGACGGCTCGGCCTTCAGCTTCATCGATACAACGTCCGAGCCGGCACCCGCCTCGCTCATTGCCAAGGCGCCGACATGTTCGCCGCTGATCAGCTTGGGCAAGAACTGCTTTTTCTGGTCGACATTGCCCCAGCGGCGGATCTGGTTGACGCACAGGTTCGAATGCGCCCCGTAGGACAGGCCAACCGATGCGGAGGCGCGGGCGACTTCTTCCTGCGCGACGACATGTTCGAGATAGCCAAGACCAAGCCCGCCATATTCTTCCTCGACGGTAATCCCGTGCAGTCCCAATTCGCCCATCTGGGGCCATAAATCGCGCGGGAATTCGTCGGTTTCGTCGATCTTGGCCGCAACCGGCATGATTTTGTCGCGCGCGAAACGCGCTGTAGTGTCGCGGATCGTGTCGGCCATTTCGCCGAGGTCGAATTCAAGGCCCATATCGGCCATCTGGTCGTCTCCCCTGATATCCTGTTCGCCGCTAGCAGAGGCCGCAAGGCTTGGACAAGGCGGGCACGGACACTATGTGCGGTGCAGCAACAATTTCCCAGCTTACGGAGCTTTGTCCATGACCGCCGACCCGACCGTCATCCTTTCCTATGCCCGCACGCCGATGGGCGCGATGCAGGGCGCCTTGTCGGGGGCCAGTGCGACCGACCTTGGCGCAACAGCGGTCAAGGCAGCGGTATCCCGCGCTGGCGTAACGGGTGAGGATATCGACCGCATCTACATGGGCTGCGTTCTCCCGGCGGGCCTGGGACAGGCCCCGGCTCGCCAGGCGGCGATCAAGGCCGGGCTTCCCAAGTCGGTCCAGGCGACAACTGTCAACAAGGTGTGCGGGTCGGGAATGCAGACCGTCATCATGGGCGACGAAGCCCTGAGCGCGGGCAATGCCGACGTCATTGTCGCTGGCGGCATGGAGAGCATGACGAATGCCCCTTATTTGCTCAAGAAGCACCGTGGCGGCGCGCGCATCGGCCACGACAAGGTCTATGATCACATGTTCCTCGATGGGCTGGAAGATGCCTATGAGGAAGGCCGCGCGATGGGCACGTTTGCCCAATGCACGGCCGACGAATATCAGCTCACCCGCGAGGATATGGATGCCTATTCGATCGAAAGCCTGCGCCGCGCGCAGGACGCGATCGCCAATGGCGGATTTGGCGATGAAGTCGTCCCGGTGACGATTGCCGATCGCAAAGGCGAGGTCGTTGTCGATACCGACGAGGCGCCGGGCCGCGGCCGCCCCGACAAGATCCCACAGCTGAAGCCTGCCTTCGCCAAGGAAGGAACGATCACTGCTGCGACCTCCAGCTCGATTTCCGACGGCGCTGCGGCGGTCGTGCTTGCCAAGCAGAGCTGGGCCGCGGACCACGGCCTGAAACCGATCGCGAAAATCGTCGCAACCGCTGCTCATGCCCAGGATCCTGCACAGTTCACCGTCGCCCCGATTGGAGCGATCGAAAAAGTGCTCAAGAAAGCCGGTTGGACCAAGGACGACGTCGACTTGTGGGAAATTAATGAGGCGTTCGCCTGCGTCGCGATGTTCCCGATGAAGGACCTCGGCATTGCCCATGACAAGCTCAACATCCATGGCGGCGCGACCGCGCTTGGCCATCCGATCGGCGCCAGCGGAACGCGCATTCTCGTCACGCTGGTCAACGCGCTCAAGCAAAAGGGCCTGAAGCGCGGCGTCGCGACCCTGTGCATCGGCGGCGGCGAAGCGACCGCAATTGCCGTGGAAATGTTTTAACCGAAACTGGCGATGATCGGGCACGGTCCTGACCGGCCGTTCCCGCATTCCGCGACGAGCCGGGAAAGCGCATTGCGTGCGTCCTTTAGCTCGGAAATCCTTCGATCGAGCAACTCGAGTCGGGCGCTTGCAAGTTCATGCGCCGTGCGCCGGTCCTCGGTCGAATCGAGGGCAATCAGGGATGCGATTTCAGCCAGCGTGAAGCCGGCCGCCTGTGCTTTCTTGATAAACCGGATTCGCTCGACGTGTCGTTCATCGTAGCGGCGGATGCCGCCCGCCCGCGCCGGTTCGACAAGAAGACCCTTGCGCTGGTAGAAGCGCACCGTCTCGACGCCGACGCCGCTTGATTTGGCAAGCGTTCCGATGGTCAGATTCGCCATACTTGACTCCGTACCACGGTACGGCTGGTAGGGCGACGTCCTTCTCAATGCAAACCGAAGGAAGCAACATGGAACATCCCCGGATCGAAGGGCCCAAGGTCGCCCGTCTCTATCGGATGGAGATGCCCGGACACATTTGTCCGTACGGACTGAAATCGAAGTGGCTCTTGAAACGCGAAGGCTACGCCGTCGAGGACCACCCGCTGCGCAGCAAGGACGAAACCGAAGCGTTCAAGGCCCAGCACAATGTAAAGACCACGCCGCAGACGTTCATCGGCGACAAGCGCATCGGCGGCTATGATGATCTTCGCGCTTACTTCGGCAAGCCTCTTCCGGCCCCCGGATCGACCAGTTACCGTCCCGTAATTGCCTTGTTCGCAATGGCTGCGGCAATGGCCATTGCACTATCGACCGCGCTCAGCGGACAGCCGCTGACGGTACGCGCGGCCGAAATGTTCATCGCCCTGTCGATGTGCCTGCTTGCAATGCTCAAGCTTCAGGACATCGAGGCCTTTTCGTCGATGTTCCTCAATTATGACCTGCTTGGAAAACGCTGGGTGCCTTACGCCTATGCTTATCCCTTCCTCGAAGGGTTGGCGGGCGTATTGATGCTCGGGCGTCTGCTCGACTGGATCAGCGTTCCAGTTGCGCTCATCATCGGCACGATCGGCGGCATCAGCGTGTTCAAGGCGGTCTATGTCGAAAAGCGCGAACTCAAGTGCGCGTGTGTCGGCGGCTCGTCCAGCGTTCCGCTGGGCTTTGTCAGCCTGACCGAAAACGTGATGATGGTAGCGATGGCCTTGTGGATGGGCAGGCATTTCCTTGGCTAGCTGTGGCGCGGAAAACCGATCGTTCCGACGCCTTGATGCGGCGGCCAACAATCGTCGCTAGATTCGCCAAGCGCTAGCGATTCGCCTACACCTCACCGTCCCAACCAAGGAGAACTGCAATGCGTGTCCTTATCGTCGCCACTATAGCCGGTCTTGCGCTTGCTGGTTGTGGGAAGCAGGCCGAAGCACCACCCGCCGACATGTCGAACGCCGATTCCGCCGTGGCGGACGCCGCAGCGCCAGCCGCACTTGCCTCGATCAATGAGACCAGTTGGGAATTTGTCGACCCCAAGACTGGCAAAGCGATTACCGAGTCCGTCGATTCCAACGGAATGTATATCGCCAACGCGGGGACCGAACATTTCGATCATGGCACCGCGACGATGAAAGACGGAAAGGCCTGCTTCACCAGCGCGATGAACAAAGACGGTGAACAGTGCTGGACCGACCCGATGGTTGCCGTCGGTCAGTCGGGCGAGACTGTCAACGACAAGGGTGAAAAGCTGACCGTCAAGCGGGTGACGTACACGCCGCTTACGATGTAACCTGGGCCGGTTGTCCGGGCGCTATTTTCCAGCGCCCGCCCAGGCAATACATTCGATTTCGACCTTTGCGCCAAGGGCCAGGCCGTCGGCGCCAAACGCGCTTCTTGCCGGCATCATTGTCGGCTTGAAATAGGTCACATAGACCTTGTTGAAGGCGGCCCACTCGCCGATGTCGTCAAGCATGACCGTGCATTTGACGACGTCGTCGTAGCTACGGCCGTTGGCCTTGAGCACGCGCCCAATCCCTTCCATCGCGGCCTTGGTCTGTGCTTCGATGGTCGGCGGGACCTTACCGTCGACCAGACCGATCTGCCCCGACATGAAGAGTAGATCGCCGACTTTCACCGCGTCGCTGAACGGCAGGGGGTTGGAGCTTAAATCAGGTCGTCCGCGAAATTCCGGCGCAGCGGTCGCGCTTGTCGCGGTCGCTGCCAACACCAATCCCAAAGTCCAATTTCTCATCGCGTCCCTCCGCCACAAAATTCAGTCGAGCTCCTCGTTTCGCGAAAGCCCCCATAGATCGCCCGTGGCAATATAGCCGTCTTTTTTGCCGACGGTAAAATGGCACCAGCCAAAGCGGCACTTCTCGATCCGGCCGACGACCCCGGCTTCGACGCGATAGACGACTGGCGATGCCTCCGAGGCTTCCAGCCGCATGTCGCGCGGTTCACCGGGCCTGACGATCGCGGTGCGCTTGTCGCTGAGCAACGTCACCAGCATCCAGCCCTTCGCACCGTCGGGGTCTTCGATCATGCGCCAATTCTCATAGCGCTTTAGTACCCGAACCGGCAGGTCGCGGCGCTGGTACAACCAGATGCCGGGATAGTTGCGCGCGGGTCCGGTTCGCATCATCGCCTGACCCGAAGCGATCGACGCCCAATAAGGCGGTGCTTTTTCCTGCGCAGCAGCAGGCCCCGCAATCGCGGCAGCACTGACAGCGGCAAAAATTGCCAGCCGGACGCCCATCAGGCCCCCGTCAAAATCCGATCGACCAGCTGCTTGACCGTCGGAACGAACCCGTTCGAATAGAAGGGGTCGGTCTTGAAACGATAGGCGGCATGGCCTGCGAACATCAGGTTCTGGTCGATCGGACCGCCGTGCGCGATGTCCTGAAGCGTCTTCTGAATGCAAAAGCTGCGCGGATCGGCAAGACGACCGGTCGAATTTTTCTCGTTGTCCGCCCATGATGAGAAGCTGCACTGGCTGAGGCAGCCCATGCAATCGGCCTGATCCTTGCGGATCAACTTCTCTTCCTCGGGCGTGACGAACACCAGCGTGTCGTCCGGGGTCTTCATCGCGTTGGTGAAGCCAGCACCATACCACTCGCGCGCATGCTGAAGGTCGCCCTTGGTGACCCAGTAATTCTTCTTGGTGCCGACGCCGACATCAAGCTCGAAGGCATGGTCGCCGACTTGGTCCTTGGTGAAGGCGATCTGGCGTTCGCTGCGCGCCTCCAGGCTGCGCAGGAACGGGTTCTTCACCGCCGAGGAGTAAAAGCCAGTGGGCGAGAATTTGTGGAGCAGGACATCGCCTTCATCAAGCGTGGTCAGTCGCGCTTTCCATTCCGGAGGGATCGGACTTTCCTGGGTCAACAGGGGCCGAGTGCCGAACTGAAACATGATCGCCCCAAGCTCGTCATTGTCGATCCAGTCGTTCCATTCGTCGAGCCGCCACACGCCGCCTGCCATGACGATCGGAACGCTTTCCGGAACACCCTCTGCGCGCATCGTCGCGCGAAGCTCTGCGACACGCGGATACGGATCCTGCGGCTTGCGCGGGTCTTCGGCATTCGACAGGCCATTATGCCCGCCGGCAAGCCACGGGTCCTCGTAGACCACCGCTGAAAGCCAGTCGGCAGCCTTGGAATAGGCGCGCTTCCACAACGCTCGGAAAGCCCGGGCAGAGGAGATGATCGGGAGGTAGCTTACCCCGTAGGAAGCTGCGATTTCGGACAGCTTGTAAGGCATGCCCGCGCCGCACGTGACGCCCGAAACAAGCCCCTTGGTGCGTTCAAGGACGCCGTGGAGGACGCGCTGCGCGCCGCCCATTTCCCACAGGACGTTGATGTTGATTGCGCCCTTCCCGTTGGACATTTCATAGGCCTTTTGGACCTGGGCAACTGCGCCATCGATGGCGAACCGTATAAGCTCCTCATGACGTCCGCGGCGGGTCATCTCATGATAGACTTGCGGGACGATCCTTCCTTCGGGATCGTAGCTGTCGGCATTGACCGCGCTGACCGTGCCGATACCGCCGGCAGCCGCCCATGCACCCGACGACGCGTGATTGGTGGCTGATACGCCCTTCCCGCCCTCGACCAGCGGCCAGACTTCACGTCCGGCGTAGGTAATGGGCTTCAGCCCCTTGAACACATAATTCTCCTTATTCCTTGGGCAGCCCTATAGGCGCTCAAGCGGCGATTGGGCGAGAACTTTTGACAGGAGGGCCTGCGGTCGACGAGGCCGCTGGCGTTCAGCAGCCGGAACTTGCCACCGCCCCGCCCAGCGCAGCGCCGATCACCCCGCCGATGATCGCGCCTGCAGCGCGGTCGCCGCGCCGGTAATAGCCATAGCGGTTGCGCTGGTAGTGGCCGTCGCTTGCGATCGCCTGGCCAATGACCGATCCCACCGCTCCACCTGCCGCCACTCCGGCAACCGGGTTGCCGCAGCGATATCCGTTGCCCGTATAATAGCCGCCTGCTGGCGGGTAGCCGTAGCCGTAGCCCGATGGCAGGTAGCCATAGCCATAGGCGGGGGGTCCATAACCGTAACCATAAGCGGGTGGTGGATAGCCATAGCCGGCCGGCGGATAGCCATAGCGGCCGTATCCACCCGGATAGCCATACCCGCCGTAATAACCGCCAGGGTAGGCCCCGTAGCCGCGGGAATAATAGCCGCCATATTGCGGTCCATATCCGATCCCGATCGACACATAGGTGCGCGCCTGGGCAACACCTACCAGAGACAGTGACACGGCCACCGCACCTGCAATAACAACCCTCTTCAGCATCGAATTACCCCTCGATGGTCAACGCATCGTCAAAGGCTGCGCCCGAAGGCCCACGCTGTCGAGTCCTTTCGCCACCGGCACGTCTAGCTGCGCGCGAAGTCGAGGCCGATATCGACTGCAGGCGCGCTTTGCGTAATCCGCCCCACGGAGATGAAGTCGACTCCGGTTTCCGCAATCGCCCGGATGGTCTCGAGATTAACCCCGCCGGAGGCTTCGAGAGGCACGCGTCCGGCGACCATCGCCACCGCCTGGCGAAGCACGGAGGGCGGCATATTGTCGAGCAACAAGCGGTCGGCCCCGGCATTCAGCGCAGGTTCTACCTGGTCGAGCCGATCGACCTCGACCTGGATCGGTAGACCGCTATCGAAACTGCGCGCCCGGCGAACGGCTTCGCCAACATCGCCCGCCACCCCAACGTGATTGTCCTTGATCAGCAGGCCGTCATCAAGCCGCATCCGGTGATTGAAGGCACCCCCCATGCGCGCGGCATATTTTTCCAATACCCGCCATCCGGGCGTGGTCTTGCGCGTGTCCAACACCTTGGCTGACGTACCCTTTACCGCGTCGGCATAGCGGCTTGCGAGCGTCGCGATGCCCGAAAGATGCTGGAGCGTGTTGAGCGCAGGTCGCTCCGCGGTCAGCATTTCTCGGGCTTTGCCGGACAGGCGCATCATCACTGTGCCCGCAGCGATCCTCTCACCATCCGTGACCAGGGTCTCGACCTCGACCTCGTGATCAAGCGCCCGAAAGAAGGCCCCGGCAATCTCGATCCCGGCTACCGTAATCGCCTCCCTGCAGTTCATCTCGGCGGAGAAGCGCGCTTCCTCAGGGATAGTCGCGGCGCTGGTAACGTCGCCCTTCTCGCCCATGTCCTCGGAGAGTGCAGAGGTAACGAATGCATCAAGATCGAAACCGGGAATATCCATCGCCGCCCCCCTTTGCCGCGTCCAATCGGCCGGTGCAATCTTGCGCTTTTCACTCCGTGGTCTCGGCAGCCTCCTCAACCTTTGCGCCGTCCTCGGTGCGCCAGCGCGCGCCATCGCGTCCACGCCGTCGTTCGAAGCATTGCGTGTCACCGTCAACGAAGGCGTCCCCGGACCAACGCTGGATCGTCACGGTTACTTCTCCTTCCTCCCCGAATGAAATGCGGTTGAAGCTTTGCTCCTGATCGCGGACCCGCACCGAAGTCGCGGTCCCGGCCTGGATCACGAGCGCCTTTCCAGCGCCGCGAACCAACTCCTCTGCATCGTGCGCGCTGGCCCGATGGTTGTGACCCGCAAGCAAAAGATCAACTCCCAGTTCGGCAATCACGTTCAGCGCCCGTTCGCTGTCGTTCATCGCCTTGGCCAGCGCCGGGCCCTCACCCACCGGCAGGCGAAACAAGGGATGGTGCATGACTAGGACACGCGGCTTTTCCGGCGCGACCGAAGCGAAGCATTTGCGAATGTGTTCGATCTGTTCCTGGTTGATGTGACCATCCTTGAACGTCAGCGAACGCGCGGTGTTGATGCCCAGCACTGCCACGCCCGAAAGTTCGATGAACGGGCACAAGGTATCATCGATGTAACGGCGATAACGCGCGAGCGGAGAAAGGAACCGGCGAAGGACGTCGTAAAGTGGCACGTCGTGGTTGCCCGGGACCCCCAGGACTTCGTGGCCCTTGTCCTTCAGGCGGGTGAGGAAGGCGCAGGCTTCCTTGAACTGTTCGGTCCGCGCACGCTGCGTGAAATCGCCGGAGACCACGACGAGGTCGGGCTGTTCCAAATCAACCCGCTCCTCCACCCCGGCGACGAGCATGTCGTCATGTGCGCCGAAGTGAAGGTCGGACAGATGAATGATCTTGGTCATGCCCTTGGCAACGCGTTAATGCGCGCCAAGGTCCATGCCCCGGCCGATCCTAGTTGGTTGGAAATCCCCGCCGCTCGAGCAGCGCCTTGACGTCGGGATCGCGCCCGCGGAACTGGCGATAAGCCTCCGCCCGGTCGGTTTCATTGCCGGTCATCAGCAGGATCGTGCGGAAACGATCGGCGATCGTCCGGTCGAACGGGTCGCCCGCTTCGACGAACGCTGCCCAGGTGTCGGCGTCCATCACTTCCGACCACAAATAACTGTAATAGCCCGCCGAATAGGCGTCGGACGAGAACAGGTGGCCGAATTGCGGCAAGCGATGCCGCATCACGGTTTCCTTGGGCATTCCAAGCTGCGCCAGGGTCGTGCGTTCAAAGGAATCGGGATCGACGATCCCGTCCGCCTTGGTGTGCAGCTTCATGTCGACCAAGGCAGACGACAGGTACTGGACGGTTTCGTAGCCCTGGTTGAAGGTCTCCGATGCCTCGATCTTTTTGAGCAGGCTCTCGGGCATTGGTTCGCCAGTCTTGTAGTGCCGCATGAACTTTTCCAGCACCGGCCGGGTCATCACCCAATTCTCGTTCACCTGGCTTGGAAACTCCACGAAATCGCGCTGCGATCCGCCAAGCGAAGGGTAATAGACATTGGTGAGAAGCCCGTGGATGGCATGACCAAACTCGTGGAACAAAGTTTCTGCATCATCCTTCGTGATCAATACCGGCTGACCTTCAGCTGGCTTGATGAAATTGTTATTGTTCGAGACCAATTTGGGGCGATTGCCAAGCAGGCCTGAACTATCGCGATAGCCGGTCGCCCATGCACCGGAACGCTTGCCCTCGCGCGCATAGGTGTCGAGGTACCACAGGCCGATGACCTTGCCGGTCTTGGCGTTCGAAACCTCGAACGTCCGCACATCATTCTGCCATACCGGGACAGTGCCGGTATTCTCGGTGAACTTGAGGTCATACAGCTGGCCCGCCGACCAGTGCATCGCCGCGACCAGATTATCGAGTTGGAAGTAGGGTTTGATCTCGTCCTGGCTAAGGTCGTATTTCGCCTTGCGGACCTTTTCCATGTAAAAGCGATAGTCCCACGGCTGGATCGAGCGAACGCCGTCGCGGGCGGCAATTGGCTTCATTTCGGCAACTTCCTCGCCGACCCGTTTCACCGCTGCCGGCCAGACGCGCATCATCAAGTCCATCGCGCGGTCGGGGCTCCCCGCCATCGTGTCCTGCATGCGGTAATCGGCGTGGCTCTTGAAGCCCAGCAAGTGGGCGCGATCGGCGCGCAGTTTCACGATTTTCGCGATGATCGCATTGGTGTCGTTGGCGCCGCCGTTGTCGCCGCGATTGACGAACGCGCGCCAGACCTTCTCGCGAAGCGCCCGGTTGCTTGCGAAGCTTAGTACCGGGTCGGCCGCGGAACGGGTGTTGCGAATGGCATAGCTTCCCGCTCCCAGCCCCTTGTCCTTGGCAAGCGCCGCAGCGGCCTGGCGGATGTCGGCGGGAACGCCTTTCATCTCGGCCTCGCTGGCAATGGTATAGGTCGCCTCGTCCTTGAGCAGGCGCGAGCTGAACTCGGTGAACAGGCTCGACAGCTCTTGGTTCATTGCCTTGAGCTGGTCTTTTTGCGCAGGGTCGAGCCTCACTCCGAGGCGTACCAGGCTGTCATAGGTGCGGGTCAACAGCCGCATCTGCTTGGCATCGAGACCAAGGTTGGCGCGATTGTTGTAGAGCGTTTCGACCCGCGCGAAATAGCGTGGGTCGAGCGTGATCTCGTCGAACGCTGCCGACAGCAGCGGCGACCACTTCTTGTCGATCTCCTCATAGGCCGGGGTCGACATATTACTGGTCATGACGCTCAGGATGCTCAGCACATTGCCGATCCGGTCCCCTGATTTTTCGCTTGCCTCGATGGTGTTGGCGAAGGTCGGGGGCGCCGGATTGTTGGCAATCGCCTGCGCCTCGCGCTTCAATTCGTCGATCGAAAACTGAATCGCCTCGTCGAACTGTTCCGGGCGCACCTTATCCCACGGCGGAACGCCGCCATAAGGGCCGGTCCAGTCGGCCAGCAGGATGTTGTTCGGCACCGGCACCGCCGCCACCGTCGGTGCGGTCTCGGCCACTGCGGCTTCCTCAATCATTGGCGGCTGATTCTGTGTCAACGTGACCGGCGGAGTAGCGGTGCAGGCGGTCAGCGCGATAGTCGCGCTGGACGCAAGAAAATGGAATTTCATCGTTGGTGGCTCCCCTAGGATATAGAAGAAAGCCTAAAGCCTCAGCGGACGAGGGCAAGGCACCGTTCGATGAACGGCGGTCAGGCAAAGCCCAAGAACATTATAAGCTTGACGTCGACACCAAGACCCTCGGCGCGCTTGGCCGCGATAAAGGCGGCTGCCTGGTCTTTTGGCACGCGGTGAACCCGGATGTCTTCGCCTTCCACCCCGCCGCCTGTGCCGACGCGCTTAAGACCAGACGCACGAACCAGGGTGAAGCCTTCCGCCACCATCCCGGGTGAGGAATAGAATTCGCCCAGAACCTCGATGTCACCCGCTTCGTAGCCGGTTTCCTCGATCAGTTCCTTGCGCGCGGTCGCTTCGACGGTCGCATGCGCATCCTCGTCGCCGACGAGCCCTGCCGGAAGTTCCAGGCAGCGCCGGCCGGTTGGAACCCGCATCTGGTCGATGAACAGCCAGCATTCGTCGACTTCGGCCAGGATGACGACCGCGGTCATCCCCCGCGTGCGGCTGGCATATTCCCATCGCCCGCGCCGAAGGGCACGGAGGAAGCGACCTTCCCACATCACCTCGGGACTGGATTCGTCGGTCATAATTCGATCAGCTTGTCGGGGATCTCGTTGACGTCATGCTCACCGCGGGGAAACTCCACCGACAGGATCGCCCCAAGCATCGTGATCGCGTCGATCATCCCGTCCGCTGGCTGGCCCGCGCGAACCCGGGTGATCAATGCGTCCATCGCGCTGGCCCACTGGTCTGGCTCGCTCCTGTCGATAATCGCCTCGTCGCCCACGATCTCGGCCCGGCGCTCGGCAATGGAAAGGTAGATTAGGACCCCGGTCCTGCCGACCGTCCGCCGTTCCGCGCCGACCCGGAACAGCGTGACTGCCCGTTGTCGCACCCTGCGGGTCTTGGTCGAGGCCGGGGTCAGGACCACCCGCAACGGCTTCCATTTCATGATCAGAAGGGTGGCGACGAACTTGAACAACACGACGCCGAACAACAACGTCATCAACCCGCGGGCGGTTGGCAATTCCCAACCGAACAGCATGGTCCACCAGAAATTGAGCAAGCCCGGCCACAGTGCCACCGCGCCAAGCGCCAGGAACGCGACTAGGACCGCATAATGCAAGCCGACGTCGTGATAGGCATCCGAACGCTCCGCGACGATGGCAAGGATCTCGCCACTGGTGTCTTGTTCGGCGGATGCAATCGCCTCACTGACCCGGCGATGATCTTCGGTCGAAATTACCATCACCATGACCCCGAAGCCCCGCCGCCTCCGAACGATCCGCCACCGCCCGAAAAGCCGCCTCCACCGCCAAATCCGCCGCCACCGAAAGTGCCGCCGCCGAAGCCGCCCCGACCGCCGCTGCCGCGCGATCCCCGGCTCAAGGCGTTCAGTCCCCACAGGATTACCCACGGGCTGATCCCGCTGCGGCGGGACCGCGCGGAAGCGCCGCGCCGCGCCGACCGCATCATCGGCAAAAGCACGAACAGGAAGACAAGCAGGATGATCGGCCACGGCAGGCCGACATTGTCACTGTTCGTCCGGCTTGCCTGGTCGCGCGCGGTCGTCTGCGCTGCGGCAGCGTCGACCGGCGACAAGAGCAGCTGCTTGATGATCGCGTCGGACCCGGCGACAATCCCGCCACCGATGTCACCCGCCTTGAAGCGCGGCAAAATATCTTTGCGGATGATGACGCCACTGGTCGCGTCGGTGAGGTACGGAGTCGCGCCATAGCCAACTTCGATCCGAACCTGCTTTTCAGTAGGTGCGACGAGCAGGATGACCCCGTCGTTCACGCCCTTGTTGCCAATCGCCCAGGACCGGCCCAGCCGATAGCCATAGTCCTCGATCGGATAGCCTTGTAGGTCGGGGACCGTGGCGACCACGAACTGGTGACCGGTCTTTGCTTCTAGCGCCTCGGACTTAGAGGTAATGTCCTGCACTTCGGCCGCACTGAGGACATGGGCATCATCGACCACCCGGCCGGTTAACTGCGGAAAGGTCTGGGCACTCGCCGGGGCGGCAAACACCATCAGCAAGGCCCACCAAATGGCGAGCAGTCGATACATCCTACCCTGCCGTATTGAAGGTTACCGCAGGCGCGGACTGGGCCTCGCCGCTGGCGATGAACGGAACCTTTGGCTTGGCACCATAGAAGATTTTCGCACCAATCGCGTCCGGAAAGGTGCGGATCGTGACATTATACTGGCGAACCGCCTCGTTATAGTCGCGCCGGGCGATCTCGATCCGGTTTTCCGTTCCCTCCAGCTGGTCCTGAAGCGCAAGGAAGTTCTGATTGGACTTGAGGTCCGGATAGGCCTCCACTGAAACCAGTAGCCGCCCGAGCGAACTTCCCAACTGGGCCTGCGCATCCTGATACGCCTGTACCTTCGCTGGGTCGGACAGGTCGTCGGCGCCAAGCTGGACGCTGGTCGCCTTGGCGCGCGCTTCGGTCACCTGGGTAAGCGTGGTCTTTTCCTGATTGGCATAGCCCTGGACCGTGGCCACCAGGTTGGGAATTAGATCGGCGCGGCGCTGGTAGTCGGCCTGAAGGTCGCCCCACTTGGCATTGACCTGCTCTTCGGCGGTCGGGACACTATTGACCCCGCATGATGACAGCGACAGCGCCACTACCGGTGCAAGAATTGCGCTAAAGATGGATTTCACGGTCATATCTACCTCTCGCATGCGTGCGCGTTGTTATTGCATCGACTAAGCCAGCTGGCCCGGTCTTTCAATCATGCCCGCATTGGTTACCTTCGTTGCGGATTGCCAATCTGAAGGGAAACAGCATGTTCGTGGAATTCAGGAAATTCATAGCTCGCGGAAACGTGATCGATCTTGCCGTCGCGGTGATCATCGGGGCAGCCTTCGCCAAGATCACCACCAGCCTTACCAATGACATCATCATGCCGTTGATCGGAAGGCTATTCGGGGGCTTGGATTTCTCCGGCTATTTCACGCTGCTTGCGCCGATTCCCGATGCATTCAAGGGCAATCCCGCGAGCTATGTCGATCTTAAGACCGCAGGGGTCGCGGTTCTTGGCTGGGGCGAGTTCGTCACCGTCGTCATAAATTTCCTGATCCTTGCGTGGATCATCTTTCTGATGGTCCGTGGCGCCAACCGCGCAATCGACCGCTTCGAGGGCGAGAAAGCCGAGAATGATGCAGCCAAGGGCCCGAGCGAGATCGACCTGCTCAAGGAAATCCGCGACGAGCTCAGGAAGCGCTGAACCCGCCGCAAAGCCCTACGTCGACGTTAGTCGGGCATTCCGGTCAGCCCACTGGCCGCGCGCAGTGCGGCACCGTCGAGCCGATAACCATCCTCGAACACCGTTTCGACCTTTCGAAGCGCGTTGATGTCCTTCGAAACGTCGCCCTTGACCAGGATGATGTCTGCAGTCTTGCCGACCGCGATCGACCCGACCGTTCCGTCCATGCCGGTAAGCCGAGCAGGCACGATGGTTGCGGTCTGCAGCGCCTCGGCGTTACTCAGCCCGGCTTCCTGGTACAATTCAAGTTCCCGCACCAGTTCAAGGCCATAGCCGTCGGTTCCTGCAACGATCGGAACGCCCGCCGCATGAAGCCTTCCGACAAGGTCGACCATCTTGCGGAAGCTCTTGCGGAAATCATCGCGGGTAAGACCGTCGAACAGCTTGTATCCGCTAGTCGTCCAGCCGCGGACCACGCCCGGAGGCGCGACTTTCGCGTAGGGCTTGTATTCAGGCGGGATCGACGTTCCGTCGGACGTCATCATCGGTTCCCACACCGTCAGGGTGGGATCGACATACGTGCCGCGCTTCGCAAGCTCGGCATAGAATGCCTTCATCGCGGGGGAATCGAGATCGACGTCCTTGCCGTATTTCGCCGGTCCCTCCAGCCGCGCGGCAGTATTCGCCTTGTCGACCACCGACTGGGGCATCGCCTGCATCATGATGAAGTTGATGTGGGTAATTTCGTCATACCCCGCGCGGACCGCCTCGATCGGGCGCATTCCGGCGGGGATATGGCCATGGACGTGAAGCCCAAGCTTATGGGCTTCGGCCGCAGCCGGAGCGATCCATTCGGGCTTCATCGAGGTGTAGAATTTCACCCCCCACATCCCCGCGTCCTTGATCTGGTGGACCGCGGCGATCGCTTCGGCCTCGCTCGTCACGGTAAGTGCGCCCTGCGCGGCCAGCGGGTCCTTGCGGTCGACGATAATGGAGGTCTTGCCGTCAGGGGCGAGCAAGTCGCCGGCTGCGCGGCGGTTTACGAGGCTCTGGGTTTCCTCGATCATCGAACCGGGGCTGCGATAATTCGTCATGCCCGTCGCAAGGTTCTGGATCAGGTTGAAATCGTCCCCGCCGGTATGGCGGTGAGCGTCCCACAGGCCGGGCAGGATAGTCTTGCCGCGTCCGTCGATGATGGTTGCTCCAGCCGGAGCGGTGATTGAGCCGCCGGGTCCAACCGCGATCACCTTACCACCTTGGATAAGCACCGCCTGGTCGGGCACATATTTGCCCGCAATGGAATCGAACAGCAGCGCATGATCGACCAGTGTGGGCGTGAAATTGGCCGGCTTAATGAAGTCGTGCGCAATGCTCTTGACCAGTTCCGCAGTCGCCGCGTCCTGAATTTCCTTGAGCTTCGGTCCGACCGCTTCGTAACCCGCTGGAAGCAGCGAGATCGTCCCGGCAAAACCGAATAACCCGTTGTTCTGGTCGAGCCACAGGGGTGTTGGCGCGAACCCCAGGCCGCTTACGAAGGCAAGTTTGACCGTCTTGGGTCCGTCCGGACCGGTTATCACGTGCGCGGGTCCAACAGACAGGCTTGCCCGGCCGTTGGGGAGGAGATCGAGCCCCTTGTCACCGGCTGCGACCAGGGCTGCAATGTCGAGTTCGCTTGCAAGCCAGGGACCGCCATAGGCGCTGTACCGCTTGTTCGCCAACGGGGCAGATCCTTCGTCGACCGAGGTCTTCCAGTGCGCGATGCCCTTGTCGTCGACCCAGAAATCTTCAGTTGCATCGCCGCTGTCGGTGAACCCGCGAACGACCATTTTGACCGGACGACCATCGGTGCCCACTGTGAACAGTGAGTTGTTTTCGGTCCGCCAACCGCGAAGGTTGATGCTCATCCGGTAGGCGATTTTGCCGTCGCGAGTTTTCCACGACCAGATGTCGCCCGATTTCGCAGCGGTCGAGCTTATCGTGTAGTGGCGCGCACCTTCCGGCGGCTTCATCAACTGGTCTTCGCTCAGTGGCGCTGCAAGCGCAGGCGCGGCAACCAGGAACGACGTGGCAAGAAGGATCGCGCTGAAGCTTTTCGACATTGTATTTCCCCCGTTTGGAATGCGCTCCACGCTGCGCTTGCGATGGCCCGCGCGCAAGCCGGGCAGCCCGCCGTTCGTCGAAAACAAGGACAAGTGAGAAAGGTCGGGGTCGCGACCCGGGTTGGCAAAGCCAAAAAGTCCGCGGGATTCTGTTGCCCGGCTCCCGCGGAGGCCGCTGGATTCCCCTTCTGTTGCCCGGTGGGGTCCGACCGCGCTTAAGCTTTATAACCTAATGTCCGTTAGGACCTCAGTTACGCGGCAATAGCGAGCGCCTCATTATCGTTGGCACTTGTGAAAGTGAGCCGTCACGGTGGCATCCATACCGATCGGCAACCGCGCCTTTATCGCACCCGTCGATCCTGTTTCGCCCCCATCAGCAAGCGCGCTTGGCGCGGCTGGTGGTGGAGGCGCCGGGGTACTGCCCCCCGGGTCCGAAGTGCCTATTCCACGCGATAGTCTACCGACATAGCCGGTTGCCCGGCGCTATCGAAAATAGGGGGTCGGACAGGAAATCACAAGGCGAATAGCGTCATTTCGCACTTGGAACCTTTGTCGCAATGGCTAGTAGGTTCCAGCATAGACAACACGAATTTAAGGGATTTTGAACTCATGAAACTCGCCTTTGCCCTTGCTGCATCATGCGCCCTTGCCCTTTCTGCCTGCTCTTCGAGTGACGAAGATGCGGTCGCCCAAAACCAAGTGACGACCGCCGAAGATTTCGATGCCACCGCCAATGCCGCTGCCGCCGATGCCGCCGCGGCCGAAGCGCAGGCGCTTAGCGAGCAGGCCGCCCAGCTGAACGAGGAAGCCCAAGCCGCCACCAACCAGACCAATCCAAGCGATGCCGATGAGCAAAATGTCGCGGGCATGTAGTCCACGCAATGCACAGACCTGCTGACAGACAGGAATGAGCGCGGAGCCGATTCCAGCGTCGACACTGATCGTCGTTCGCGACCGCGCTGCCGGTCCGGCAGAAATCCTGATGGTCGAACGCGCCGGGGGCATGGCTTTTGCCGCCGGCGCGCTTGTTTTTCCCGGCGGACGGATTGATCCGGAGGACCAGGCCCTGGGCGATCGGCTGGGGACCGACGCCTCAAGGATTGCAGCCATCCGTGAGACGATTGAGGAAACCGGTCTTCCGGTCGCCTTGACCCCGCTTCCCGAGCCATCGACCGCGCTGCTCCTGCAGCAGGGACTGGTCGCGGGCGCAGCGTTCGAGCAATTGCTTTGCGACCATCACCTGGCCATCGACGCGGGCGCGCTGGTCCCGTTCGCGCGTTGGGTCCCCAAGTTCCATGCGGTCAGACGGTTCGACACGATGTTCTTTATCGCCCGCAGTCCTGACGGCGACTATCCGCTCAGCCTGGTCGAAAACGAATGCGCCGCAGCCCACTGGATGAGCGCGGCTGAAGTTCTGGACCGCGAAAAGTCCGGCGAGGCGAAACTGATCTTCCCCACCCGCCGCAACCTTGAGCGGCTTGCCAGGCACTCCGACTTTGACGCGCTGAAAGCCGATTCACAACGATATCCGGTTGAGCCGGTTACGCCGTGGGTCGAAAGCCATGATGGCGAGGACTTCATCACCATCCCGGACCATCTTGGCTATCCGGTCACGCGCGAGAAACTCGACGGCGTGTGGCGGGGCTAGCGTTCAGGCAACCGAGTCGCCCTTCCCCCTTTGAACGTGAAAAAGGGCCCGCGCATCGCGCGAGCCCCCTCTCAATCTCGAAGCCCGAGGCTTATTTCAGGTGGTTCGAGAGGTGCTTGTTCATTTCGAACATTGAGCAGCTGTCCTTGCCGAAAATCTTCTTCAGCTTATCGTCAGCAAGGATTTCCCGTTTGTTTTGCGGGTTTTGCAGATTGTTTTTGCGGATGTGATCCCACACCTTCGATACCACCTGGCTGCGCGGCAAGGGATCGCTCCCGACAATTGCGGCGAGATCCGACGACGGGGTAACTGGACGAGCAAGCCCGCCCCCTGCTTTACGACCACTTGCTTGTGCCATTAGGCCCTCCTGTTGTTACTGGTCTTTGTAGAGCGCGTTTCGGGGCTTCTTGCAAGGGGCGCGTGGATCAGAACTTAACTTACTTTGCGGTTGGGAAAGGGACGACGCGGTTGGCGCAATCGTGGCCGATCGCGGCCTCACCGCCAAAGTCGATGCCGGAGCGCGCGCACCAGTCGGCGACGATCGCTTGCGCGTCGTGGCCAAAGTCGTGGTCATTGTCCGGTATGTCGCTAACCCGCCCAAGGCGAATTCGCCGGACCTGGCGCACGTTGGCCGAGCCGGTAAGATGAAACATCGTCCGGTCGAGCCGATAATGATGTTCCCCGACATCCTCCAGGATCAGGTCGATGCCAGCGAAATCGGGCTCGATCGGTGTTCCCAAAAGGTTGGATAGAACAGTCAGGTTGAACGCCATTGCCGGACCATCCAGCGCCGGTTCAAGGGCCGTCGGTTCGCGCGACACCAACCAGTCGAGCGCCCGCCCGATGGCTTGTTCGCCATCCTCACGGACCACATCCTGCGGCCATCGGCCCCCACACCGCGTGACATTCCGGATCGGGCCATTGCCGCGTGGAGAAAACCACTGTCGCTATAACCCAGATAGGGCTTGATCCGCGCCGCTTACGGGAAGATCGGCGAGGGCGGCCTGGGCGATCCGGTTCGAACCATAGCCACCGCGCGCGCCCAGACGGCATCGACCCCCGGATCGGCCATCGCGTCGCGCAGCGCTGCCAGCCTGACTGCATCGGACCCGGCGAAATGGCCGTCGCGAAGGAAGCATTGTCGGTCGATCACGAGCTCGCAATCGCCGCGCGCAGCTGGCAATCGCGCGCACCGCTTCGGCAGCATCGCGGCTCGAGGGGCAGCTGGGGGCGACGACGGCAATCCGCAATTTGCGTCTCTCCTGCCTTTCCTCGCAGTGGCGCGGGGACTCAGATAGTGCAGTCATCGCGCCCGGCTTGGAAGGGAATTATCGATGAAATTCGTCCCGCCATCTTGGCCTTGCGGCGATGTTGCTCGCGCAGCACCGTGCGGCGCCAGCTCAGGTGGTGCCGGCTGCACGCGCACCCGCCTATTGCGGCCTGATCATCCGCGGCGGGACGATCTACGACGGTTCGGGCGATGCGCCCTTCGTCGGCGATGTTGCGCTGAAGGGCGACCGATCGCTTATGTCGGGCCGCAGGCGCCGGGCCGCTGCCGCAGCGCACGATCGACGCCACCGGCAAGGCGGTGTCGCCGGGCTTCATCAACATGCTCAGCTGGGCGGTCGAAAGCCTGATCGAGGACGGCCGCGGGATCAGCGACCTCGATGCAGGGCGTGACGCTCGAGGTGTTCGGCGAGGGCAATTCGCATGGGCCCGCTGGAACGCCGAGATGAAGACGCCTTGACGACGGAGCGTCAGGGCGACATCAAGTATGACGTCCAGCTGGACCACGCTCGGCGACTATCTCGAATCTCTTCAGAAGCAAGGGCGTGTCGCCCAACGTCGCCTCGTTTCATCGGCGCAACCACGGTCCGCGATCCACGAGCTTGGCGAAAAGGACGTCGATCCGACGCCCGAGCAGCTTGAGCGGATGCAGGCGCTGGTCCGCGCGGCGATGAAGGAAGGCGCGATGGGCGTCGGCTCGTCGCTGATCTACGCCCCGGCCAATTATGCCGAAACGCCCGAACTGGTCGCGCATCACCACCGAAGCGGGCAAATGCGGCGGAATGTACATCAGCCACATGCGCTCCGAAGGAAACGATCTGCTCGAAGCGATCGACGAATTGGTCGACGATTTCAGCCGCGAGTCCGGCGCGCCGGCCGAAATCTATCATTTCAAGCAGGCCGGAAAGAGGCAATTGGCGACAAGCTCGACGAGGCGATCGCAACAGGTCGAGGCAGCGCGCGCGGAGGGGCTCAGGATCACCGCCGACATGTATAATTATACCGCCGGTGCGACCGGGCTCGACGCGGCGATGCCGGTGTGGGTGCAGTCGGGCGGGCTTGAGCAATGGATCGCGAACCTCAAGGACCCCAGCGATCCGGGCTCGGGTCATCGCCGAAATGCGCGGCGACAGCCGTCGGCTGGGAAAATCTCATGAAGCTCGCCGGCAGACCGCGACAAGGTGCTGTTCCTGGTGGTTCAAGAATCCGAGCGCTCAAGCCGCTGACCGGCAAGACCCTGGCCGAGGTTGCAGCAATGCGCGGCAACAGCCCCGAGGACACCGCGATCGACCTGGTGATCGAGGACGGCACCCGGGTCGGCACCGCTTATTTCCTGATGAGACGAAGACAATGTCGAACGGCAAACCGCGTTGCCGTGGATGAGCTTCGGCAGCGACGAGAGGCGCGCCTGCGCCAGAAGGCGTGTTCCTGAAATCGGCAATCCCACCCGCGCGCCTACGGCAATGTCGCGCGGTTGCTTGGCCATTATGTCCGCGACCGGAAGACAACCACGCTGCAAAGACGCGATCCATCGCCTGACCCAGCTGCCCGCCGCCAACCTCGCCTCGAAAGATCGCGGGCCCTCGAAGCCCGGCTTCTACGGCGACGTGGTGGTGTTCGATCCGGCGACGATCGCCGACCATGCGACCTATGCGCAGCCGCACCAGCTTGCGACCGGGGTCACCGACGTATTTGTCAATGGAACCCAGGTCGTCGCCAAGGGTGCAAGCATACCGGCGCGACCCCGGGCCGGGTGGTTCGCGGGCCAGGCTGGACCGGCTGGCCGGGCGGCGGCGCGTGCAAACCCTAGCCAAGGGCGCTCGTGGCCAATAGGGCCGCAAACCATGACTGATTCGACCGTTTTCTTTTGTGGCATTGGCGGCAGCGGAATGCTTCCGCTGGCTTCGATCGTCCGTGCCCGCGGGGGCAAGGTCGCCGGTTCCGACCGCTCACTCGATGCCGGGCGCACCGGGGACAAGTACGATTACCTGCGCTCGCTTGGGATTGCGCTCCATCCGCAGGATGGGTCGGGGCTGACTGAGGGCATGGTTTTGGTCACTTCGGGTGCGGTCGAAGCGACCGTTCCCGACGTGGTGCGCGCACGCGAATTGCAGCTGAAGCACGTGACACGCGCGCAATTTCTTGCCGGTCTGTTCAACGCCGCGCAGCGCAGTGTCGCGGTCGGCGGGACCAGTGGCAAGTCGACCGTCACCGCGATGATCGGCTGGATCCTCCACGCCTGTCATCGCCAGCCGACCGTGATGAACGGCGCGGTGATGAAGAATTTCGTCACGCCGAGTGCGCCGTTCGCCTCTGCCTTGGTAGGCGATCCCGAACTGTTCGTCAGCGAAGTCGACGAAAGCGACGGATCGATCGCGCTTTACCGGCCCGACGTCGCGGTGATCACCAACATCACTCTCGACCACAAGGAAATGGGCGAGCTTCGCGCCCTGTTCGCCAGGTTCCTTGCCTGCGCAGGCAAGGTCGTGATGAACATCGACGATCCGGAAACGCGAATCATGGCGGAGGCGATCGAGAGTGATCATTTGATCACGTTCGGCTTCGAGCATCCCGATGCCAATTTCCTTGGCCGCGACTACAAGGACGGCGACGTCGGTGCGGCGTTCACGCTTGCGCATGACGGCCAATCAGTGCCCGTCGCGCTGCAGGTGCCCGGCCGCCACAACGCCTCCAACGCGCTTGCTGCACTTGCCGCTACCCACGCGCTCGGAGTCCCGGTCGCCGAAGCGGCCGCTTCTTTGGGTCGGTTCGAAGGCACCCGGCGGCGACTGGAAACGGTCGGCACGGCTGCGGGCGTCACCGTGATCGACGACTTTGCGCACAACCCGGACAAGATTGACGCCACGCTAGCCACGTTGCGAGCACGCGAAGGCCGGTTGCTGATGATGTTCCAGCCGCACGGCTATGGCCCGCTGCGCAAGATGGGGGATGAGCTTGCGGCAAGCTTCGCGCGGGGCATGGGACGCGACGATATCCTGTGGCTTCCCGACCCCGTTTACATGGGCGGGACAGTCGAGCGCACGCGCGGAAGTGAATGGCTTGCCGAAGCGGTCAACCAGACTGGACATGAGGCACGCCACGTGCCCGAACGAGAACTCGATTGGCGACGCGCTGGTGACCGAGGCGCGCGCTGGCGATCGAATTGTCATCATGGGTGCGCGCGACGACAGCCTTAGCGAATTCGCGGCGACCATCGTCGCCCGCCTTGCCGCGCGTGACTGATGACTAAACGTCCGCGCCTGTTCCTCGACCTCGACGGCGTGCTCGCGGACTTTGACGCGGGTGTCCAAGCGCTGCTTGGAATGAGCGCGGAGGTGTTCCAGGAAAAGCACGGCAGAAGCGCGTTCTGGCGCTCGCTTGCGAAGGCCAAGGATTTTTACGCAAGCCTTCCCCAGATGGCGGATGCGAACCAACTGTTCGATGCCCTTGCCCACCTTCGTCCAACCATTCTCACGGGCTTGCCGATTGGCAAGTGGGCGGCCCCGCAAAAAGTGCGCTGGGTGGAAGCGCATTTTCCCGGCACGCCCGTCATCACCACTATGGCGCGGGACAAGCACCTCCACATGAATCCGGGGGACGTGCTGGTCGATGATCGCAAGACCCACCGCGCCACCTATGAAGCCGCAGGGGTGCGCTTCGTTCATCATAAAAACGCCAGCTCGACACTTGCCGAGCTGGCGCAAATCTTTCCGTCAGTGGATGCCGGCTAGGTGATCAGGCTGCTTCCTGGTGATCAACCTTGTCGACCCACTCGGGCCAGAACACCGGCTCTCGGCTCGACCAGCCTGGCGCGGTGGCACAACCCTCGCTGATCGACTGGAGAAGAATGCGTCGGCGATCCGGGTGTAGATGCGGAAGCGCCGCAGCAGCGCAGAACGCCGCCGGAAGCCAGGGACGTGCCGATGCACCGATCAACCGCTCATAGAGGAAGCGGAAGGAAGCGAAGCTGTCGAGACGCTCCTGCCCAAGATCGAATGCCGACAGGGTAATCAGCATGCCCATGAACGGTTCGATCATGTCGAGCCCGCTGTCATCGGGAACCTGCATCCGCAAGTGGTCGAGCTGCTTGTAGAGCCGGACCTGCGCCTTGATTGCCGCGGTCTCGCCCTCGTCCCTGGCCCAGGCTTCGAACGGATCACGGCGACCATAAGCAACGTCGAGCGAACGACGAATATAGCGCTGCGTCGACTTATCGAAGCCCCCGAACTCCTTCATCTCCGTAAGCAGGAGCGCTCCTCCGGCGGGCTGGCTGGTACGCGTGATCATCTACCGACTCCTTTTGTCCGGTGAGATCATGCGGCCGATAGGGTTAATCGACCGTTAGCCACGCTCCCACCCCCCGTTCATGATTGAATCAAAGGAGCGGGTGCGCGGCAACTTTTATTCTTCACTTATCCCCAGAAAAGCGCACAGCTGTGGGAAATGTGCAACGATTCCATGGGGTTCGTTTCGCCTCGATTATGAGCCCTTGAAGCCCGACGAAGGCGCTGGCTCGTGGTCCGCACCTGGTCGAGTGACCGATGGGGGGTCGGAAGCGTCCATCGACTGGTCGCTTCCAACGTCAAGCTTGGCATCAAGGTCTTCAGGATGACGTTCGAGCTTTTCTTCAAGGGCCTTTTCGGGATCGTCCGACAGCACCGGCGCGGGAATATTCTTGTCCGTCATGATTTCCTCGTTCCTCAAACATTCGCGCTGCATCAACGGCGCGCCCCCATCGTCGTTCCCCCTGCCGCCCAAGCTGCGCGCTTTTTCGACCGAAGGCGTCCGTTGGTTCGGCCAAAGCGCCCCGTCCTGGCTTCCGGCAAGCAATCACTCGTGCCAGAAGGCCTGCATGGTTTTTCAACCCTATTCTCGCGACGACTGGCGCTTTGGGGACTGGCGCATGGCGCTCAAGTCGATCCTAGGATTTTGGCTGTTCTATGCCGCGACGGTGGCGATCCGTTCGCTGATGAGCAGCGACCCGGCTTCGATCCTCATCAACAAGGTGCCGATCGTCACGCTGGGCATCTGCCTGTCGGGAATGATTTATGTCGCCATCGCCATTTTCGCGCGCAACGCATCGGTCCTGCGCAAGGCGACGGTGGCCTTCCTCGCCTCGATCGTCGCGTCTCTGGTGATGGCTTCGTCGATCGTCCTTCTGGACAGATTCTTCATCGACAGCGCCGAAGAATTCAAAGTCCAGGCGCGCGAAGGCTTCACCATCATCGAGAAGGGGCAGCAGATCATTATCGAGCGCGCTGCGCAGGAACCGCTGGTTCTTACCGTTCCTACCCTCGACAAGTTGGATCGCAGCAAGCAGTTCCGATACGCCGCCGATGCCGCGGTCGTATGGTCGTTCTTCTTCCTTGCCTGGAGCGCTTTTTACGTAGCGATGCGCGCCCAGGCCGGTGCGCTTGCAGTGCAGCGCCGGCTTGCCGATGCCGAGAGCGCGGCGCAGGCTGCCCACGTCCGGGCGCTGCGCTATCAGGTCAACCCGCACTTCCTGTTCAACACGCTCAACAGCCTGTCTTCGCTGGTGATGACCGGACGCACCGACCGCGCCGAAGCCATGCTGCTGGCGCTTTCGACGTTCTTTCGTACCAGCCTTTCGCTCGATCCCAGCGCCGATGTGACCCTTGCCGAGGAAATCGATCTCCAGCGGTTGTACCTAGATATCGAGGAGACGCGGTTCCCCGAACGGCTCAATGTCGAAATCGACGTGCCGGACAATCTTTCCACCGCCAAGCTGCCCGCGCTGATCCTCCAGCCGCTGGTCGAAAACGCGATCAAATACGGCGTGTCCAAAAGTCGCAAGGCGGTCGTGGTGCGGATCGAAGCGGCATTGGAGGATGACGGCCGGATGCGGGTCGAGGTTTCGAACCGCCTCAAGAGCGGCGGGCGCGACGAGCTTCCTGCCGCCACCCATGAGGGAACCGGGCTTGGGATCACCAACGTCTGCCAGCGCCTCGAAGCGCGTTTCGGAAGCATGGCCCAATGCCGTTGGGGCCCCATTCCTAGCGGCGGTTTCAAGGTCTCGCTTACCTTGCCGGTGGAAAAGTAATGGCGTCCGCGCCTAAGATCCGGGTGCTGGTCGCCGACGACGAACCGCTAGCGATCGAACGCTTGCAGCTCATGCTGTCGCGTATCGAAGGGGTGCAACTGGTCGGCACTGCAAGCGACGGCGAAAGCGCCGTATCCCAGACCGAGGCGCTCAATCCCGACCTGTTGCTGCTTGATATTGCGATGCCGGGGCTAGACGGAATCGCAGTCGCGCGCGCACTTGCCGGGCACGACCAGCCGCCGGCGGTCGTCTTCGTTACTGCCTTCGACCAGTTCGCCGTTGCAGCCTTCGAGGTCGAGGCCGTCGACTATCTGATGAAGCCGGTCGACCCAAGCCGGCTGGAGCGCGCGATCGAGCGGGCACTTGAACATTTCGCACGGCGCAGCAGTGAGCCGCCAATTGTCCGCGACAGCCCCTGGCTCGATGAATTCTGGGCCTCCGACTTGTCCGGGCTGGTGCGGATTGCAGCGCGGGACATCGACCGCGTGTCGGCAGAGCGCGATTATATGCGGCTTCACGTCGGGCGTCGAAGCTGGCTCATCCACCACTCGATGACTGCGCTCGAAGAGGGGCTCGATCCCGAACTATTCATTCGCCTGCATCGCTCCGCGATCGTTCGCAAGGACTTCATCGCCGGCTTTTCGCGCAATCCCTCCGGGCGCTGGATCGCCCGGCTTGGGGACGGCACCGAACAGCCGGTGGGAAGGCTGTATTCAGACCGCGTGCGGGCAATCGCCGGGCGCTGAATGTCAGGGGCCACTTGTGGTCCCGCGGTCGATCACCCCGGCTAGCGCAACGTCCATCGTCACGTTTGCCACGGTGCGCACCATGTCCGGGACCGGCTCGACCGCGATCAGCATTCCAAGCGGCGCGATTGGAACACCCATCGCCATCGAAATCGGCGCGATCGAGGTGAAGTAGCTGACCTGTCCCGGAAGTCCCGGTGCAGAAATGGTCGCGAGCGAGCCTACCGCGATGCCCGCCGCAATCGTCCCGGCACCAAGGTCCATGCCCAGCATTCGGGCGATGAAGATAACGACCGCGATGTTCATCGCGGGGCCGCTTACGCGGAACAGCGCTGCAGCCATCGGGATGACGATATCTGCGGTTTTCTCGGAAATGCCCAGGCGCTGTGCGCTGACGAGCATCGCAGGCAATGATCCGACTGAGCTTTGAGTCGAAAATGCAATTGCCTGGGTCGGGGCCATCGCACGTGCAAAGGCAGCGGGTGACATCCGGGCGAGCAGGATCGCCGCAAGGTAGCACAGCAAAATCACCACCAGCCCGACCGCTATGTACAGCGCGATGAAATGAGCCACCGCTCCCGCGAACCCGTGACCGGCTGCACCGGCTGCGGTAAATGCCAGGGCGAAGACTCCGAGCGGGGCCAGCGCAAGGACCCAGCCGATCACCACCAGCAGTGCACCGACCAGGCCGTCGAACAGCGCGACGATCGGCGCTCGGCGTTCTGGTGGGAGACGGGTCAGCGCGATTGCAAACAGCAAGGTGAACACCACCACCTGCAGGATCGATCCTGACGCCGCGGCTTCAAACACATTGCCTGGAAGGAATGAGCGGATGAAGGCACCGAGCCCAGCGACCGACGACGAGACCGATGCCGGATCGACCGCTGCGAAGCCCGCACGCATTGCATCCGCCGAGCCTTGCGAAAGCGGGAACAGGTCGAGCAGCAACGGCATCAGGACCATTCCGAGAGCAGCCGAGGCAACGTAGAGCGCCGCGAACCACGCCACCGCGCGCGCTGCGATCCGCCCCTCACCCGCGACTGCTGCGCCGCCAACCACGCCCTTGACCAAAAGACCCATGACCAGCGGGATAACAGTCATCTTTAGCGCGTCGAGCCACAGCCCGCCGACGATTGCCGCCGCCTCGCTCGAAATGGCTGAGACGCCGCCGGTCAAGCGCCCGGAAACGCTCCCCGCCGCAAGGCCCAGCCCCAGCGCGATGACGACGGGCCAAGCGCCGCTAAGGCGCGACTTGCGCGCCTCCCCCTCCCCTGCAGGGCCGCTCACTTCGCGGGTTTCACGAACTTGTAGGCAAAGCGGTCGGTACGGCCACGGATCGCGGGGTCGAAGACCGACTTCTCAAGGTCGTCCCCGGCATTGCGATAAAGCTCGTCTAGGTCGACGAACCTGAAGCCCGCCTTCTCGAAGTCCGCGCGGACGACGGCGGGGTCGATGCGGTGCGCGGCCTCAACGCTTACGCGTGGATCGCTTCCCGACTTGGCGATATGGTCGACGACCCCGACGATCCCGCCGGGCTTCATCGCGTCGAACAAGACCTTGAGCCAGGCCTGAGGCTCCATCCGCTCGATCTTGTACTTTTCACTTTTCCAGTAAACGTCGTGATAATCGAGGTTGATGAGCGCAAAGTCATAGGCGCTTTTTCCGAAATCCGGCTGCTCGAAGCGACTGGTCCGGTGCGCAACATTGGGATGCGCCTTTTCGAACGCGGCAAGCGCAGCGCGCGCCTTGTCGTCGACAAATTGTTCGGGGCTCCAGATCGTCACCCGCCCTTGCGGACCAATCGCGGGCGCGGTGATTTCGGCCCAATAGAGGTTGCCTCCAAAGGGATCGAGAACCTGTGCGCCTTTTCGAATGCCGAGAAAACGCAGCAGCTCGACAGGCTTGCGTGAGGCATCGAGGGCAATGTTGGCCGGCGTACGCGCAGGTGCGCTGACCGCTGCGGCGATATCAACTTCATTGCCGTGGTGCGCGCGATGTTCGGCCATCATTTTCTTATGGTCAGGCGCTTGCGAAAGGGCTGCGGATGGAACCGCCAATAAGGCGGCCGTCGCGGCCAGGAACCAAGGCTTGATCATGTCACCCTCCATTTTTCCGAAACGAAGTCTAGGAGGCGATCCGGACTGACGCCAGCGCTCTTGTCACGCGGCGCTTGCGGCAGCCATTTCGTGGACCCGCTCGATCGCCCGATGCGCCGTCAACACCCCGCCTTCCTGCCACGCCGGCTGGTAGGACAGATGCTCGCCCGCGAAAACGATCGGCCCTTCGGGTTTGATCAGCTCGGCATATTCGCTGCCGCGTTGCCCGGACGATACGAAGTCGGGCCAATTCGCAGTGACCCCTTCGGAATAAGGCACGTCGCCCCACGCCACGGTCAGCGGTTTGCCCAATAGACGCGCCTTGCCCGGATGCATCGCCTCAACTGACGCAAGCGAGATTGCGAACCGCTCCTCGTGGCTCAAGGCAGCGAATTTCTCCGGGTTGCCGTCGACTGTCCAGCCCGCGCAATAGGCCGCGACCAGCACCCCGGTCGGAGCGCCGAAATTGTCCGACGGGTAGAGAATATTTTCATTCAGTCGGTCGGTCCATGCGGGACCTCCGTAAATGCCATCGTCGCGTTCCCAGAAACGCGGTCCTTCGAACGCGACCTTGACGCTTGGCAGATAGGCCGGAGACTTCTTGATCGCCGCTTTCTTGGAAGGTGAAAAGTCGTTCTCGATCCGGCGAAGCGCGGTGAGCGGGAGCGTGCACACGCAATAGTCTGCCTGGGTGACCATGCCCGCGCCATGTTCCACGCTGACCCCGTTGCCCGCCCGACGCACCGCCTTGATTGGAGAACCCAAAAGAACCGCCGGTTTGACCTGCGCGTAAATCGCGTTGGCGATCTGGTCCATCCCGCCGACCGGCTGGAGCATCGTCATCTGCATGTCGTTAATGGTCTCGAACAGGTGAGGCAGGACAGAGCCCGGCGGAACCAGTTCGTTCCACGGTAGCGCATGGTCGAAGACCACTCCCTTGGCCTCATAGGCGCCCGGCTCGCTTTTGAAGCCGGAGCCATCAGTGGGAACGAATTTGCCGTCTGCGCCAACTCCGGCCCAGGGCCCAAGAAAACGGCGAACCATCGCCAGCTCGTCCTTGGAGACTTCCCGATCGAGTGCGCCCTTGTCGATCGCCTTGGCGAGCAATTCTGCGATCGACCCGCGCGTGTCGAAAATGATTCGCCGCTCTTGCTGGACCTTGCCTCCGAAATCCCATCGGGCATTGCGATTGAGGTTTACGAAGGGCTGCATCGCGACACCAAGGCGATGCGCGTAGCCAAGAATTCCGCGGTGGGTCGAAGGGATTCGGGCCGCACCCGCATTGAGGTAATTTCCATCGGCATATTGGGCGCGCTGGTTTGGGCGTCCAAAATGCTGGACGAGGTCGCCGCCGCGCACCGTCCACACTCGCCCTCCGACCCGATCCCGAGCTTCGATCACCCGGACATCATACCCAGCCCTGGAAAGTTCGTAGGCCGCAACCAGGCCAGCAATTCCGGCCCCCAGGATGACAACTTTCCTGCCCCCGCCGGGGGCCGGGGGAAGAGCGAAAGTTTCGGCTGAAGCGGGAGTGACGGCGGCAAGGCCGAGTAACTCCATCATCGCATAAGTGGCGCCCGCGCCGCCGATTGCCCCGACACGGTGAAGGAGCATCCTTCGTGTAAGCCCCATGCGCGCCCCCCTTGCAACGAC
This sequence comes from uncultured Alphaproteobacteria bacterium, assembly GCA_963703115.1. Classification (GTDB taxonomy): domain Bacteria; phylum Pseudomonadota; class Alphaproteobacteria; order Sphingomonadales; family Sphingomonadaceae; genus Sphingomicrobium. The sequence goes on along the minus strand of OY969788.1, from coordinate 724,179 downwards.
TGCAAGATGCTTACGCCCGAATTTCTAAAAGCCCAAATTTTGAGAAAATAGGGCGATGCGGCACCCGGATTCGTTCGAGCGGAGGGTGTTTTTCAGTAACCCATCAGCGCCAGAACCTCGCGGCGGCTTCGCTCGTCCTGACGGAATACGCCCATCATTCGGCTGGTCGTCATCATCACCCCGGGCGTATTGACCCCGCGCGCTGTCATGCACGCATGGCTGGCCTCGATGACGACCGCGACTCCCTTGGGCTGGAGATGCTCCCAGATACAGTCCGCGACCTGCGCGGTGAGCCGTTCCTGGACCTGAAGGCGGCGCGCAAAACCATGGAGCACGCGGGCTAGTTTCGAGATTCCGACCACCCTGTCCTTGGGCAAATAAGCGATCGACGCCTTGCCGATGATCGGAGCCATGTGATGCTCGCAATGCGACTGGAACGGAATGTCCTTCAACAGCACGATTTCGTCATAGCCGCCGACTTCCTCGAAAATCCGGGCGAGGTGCGTCGAGGGATCCTCATCATAGCCGCGCGCATATTCCTTCCATGCGCGTGCAACCCGTTTTGGGGTGTCGGCGAGGCCTTCGCGGTCGGGATCATCGCCAGCCCAGCGGATGAGCGTGCGCACCGCATCGGCGACATCGTCGGGCACCGCGATCTTGGGTGCTTTTCGTACCAGGTCGCCATCGCTGGGCGTCGATTGAGCCACGCTTAGTCTCCCGCATTCTGGTGACCCCGACAGGATTCGAACCTGTGACCTACGGATTAGGAATCCGGCGCTCTATCCTGCTGAGCTACGGGGCCGTGGGTGCAAGCACATAAGAGGTGCGACCGACGCGATCAATCGACCTTGGCCGGAGCGATCTTCTTGCGGCCGCTGAGCGCTGGGACCTGGGCGCGGACTTCACCCGTGCGGGACAAGTCGAGGTCGGCAAAGCCAAGACCAATTTTCTCCGCCAGGTCGAGCAGGATTGAACCCCACGGGTCGACCACCAGGCTGTGACCAAAAGTAGCGCGTCCGTCATCATGCAGCCCTCCCTGCGCAGCGGCGACGAGGAAGGTCTGCGCCTCAATCGCCCGAGCGCGCAAAAGGACATGCCAATGGGCCTTGCCGGTCGGGACGGTAAAGGCGGCGGGAACGGACAGGCACTCGGCCCCGGCTTCGGCGAGGCGCAGGAACAGTTCGGGGAAACGCATGTCGTAGCAGATGGCGAGGCCCAATCGCCCGACCGGGGTGTCCGCGACCACGACGGCCTCTGCACCCGCTTCATAGGTGTTCAATTCGCGCCAGCTTTCGCCAGTCGGAAGGTCGACATCAAACATGTGAATCTTGTCATAGCGCGCGCGGATGTCACCGTGATCATCGATGACAAAGCCCCGATTGGCGAGTTTTCCGTCCGGTCGGCGGACCGCCAGTGAACCAAGATGGACCCAGATAGAATGGGCCCGTGCGGCTTCGCGCACCGAAGCGAGCACAAGATCCGCGTCTTCGCTTGCGATCGCGTGCGCCGCACGCGCGCTGTCACGGTCGAGCAAGCCGGACATTTCCGGCGTAAACAGCATCGCCGCCCCGCCCCGCGCAGCGCCCGCCACCGCTTCGACCAGCTTTGCGCCATTGGCCGCCGGATCAATCCCGGTCGTCGGCTGGTAAAGCGCGATCCGGACCATCAGCCGGCCAGCAGCGCGTCGAGCGTGCCGTCAGCGTCCAGGCGGACAAGCTCATTGCATCCGCCGACATGCTCACCGCGAATGAAGATTTGCGGCACCGTGGTTCGGCCACCGGATCGTTCGATCATGATTTGGCGGTCCTTCCCGCCATGATCGACGGATATTTCCGTCATCTCGACCTGCTTGGCGGCGAGCAGGTCCTTCGCGCGCCAGCAATAGCCGCAATAAGCCTTGGTGTAGATTTCGACAATTGGGACAGCCGACACGCAACGCACCTCTTTCAATTTCAATGGACTTGTCGCGGACGCACCACGCGCGCCCAGCATAATAACTCAACGCGTCCCGCGCCGGCGCGTTGCAACACTTTGGCGCAGGCCTTCGCGGTACTGCCGGTGGTGAACACGTCGTCTACCAGGATGATCCGCTTGCCCGAAACGCTTGCGCCGGGAGCAAGCGCGAACGCGCCGGCGACGGTCGTCGCGCGCTCGATTCCGGCTCATTCCTTTGAGCGCGGGGGTTGCCCGGGTGCGGGTAAGCACCATCGGTTCAGCGGCGATTCCCAATCGGCGCGACAAGTCACGGGCGATGAGCGCTGACTGATTGAACCCCCGCTCCCATAATCGCCGACGGTGTAGCGGGACGGGAATCAAAAGTGTCTCCGCTCCCACCCCCTCATCGGCGAGTAGCGGGGCCATAAACCGTCCCATCGTCTGCGCCAGCGCGACCTTGCGCCCATATTTGAGCCGGATTGCGATCCCGCGCGAGATGTCGTCATAAGCCACTGCGGCGCGGGCGCGGGCGATGGGGCCAGGTTCGGCAAGACACGCCGCACATTCCTGGGCCTCGGTCGGCTCAAGCGGGATTCCGCAACGCGCGCAGCCCGAGTTCCCAAGGAAATCGATTTTTCCGAAACAGTCCGGGCAAAATGCGTGCACGTCGGCGACAATCGTCCCGCACCCCGCGCATCGCGGCGGCAGGACAAAATCGAGCATCGCCCCTCCCAGCCGCTTGAAGAATCGCCAATTCATCGTCGCCCTTGTCGCGCCGCCCGGGCCGTCGCACAAGCGGGCGCGATGAAAGCCGCCCTGTTTGACATGGACGCCCGCCGAATGCGGCGCCAGCGTGCACTTGCGCAGGGCCACGCGCGCTTTCTTGCCGACCACCTGCTTGATGACGTGGTCGAACGGACCGGGCTCCACGCCCGTCGCTTCGAACGCGGACTGCTCATCGGTTGCCCGGACTTCACGTGGCGCGAACGCATTGGCGCGTTGGTTGGCGAACTGGACGTTCGCGATCCACTCGACGGAATGGTCGAGGACGAATGGCAAGCCAAGGGCAGCGAATATGACGTGGTGTTCGCCGCCGGGACCCTGGACACGGTCAACGATTTACCGACCGCTTTGCGGACCATTCGGGCGACGCTTGCACCGGGCGGACTATTGCTCGGCTTCGTTCCGGGCGGTCACACCATGCCCAGACTGCGCTCGGCCATGCGCGCCGCCGACGAGGCCAGCGGGAGGGGAGCGCAGCCGCATGTCCACCCGCGGATCGAGGCTGCGTCGCTTGCTCCCTTGATTGCGGCGGCAGGATTTACCGAGCCCGTGGTCGATGTTGAGCGGATCCGTCTGCGATACGCGGGCATGATGGACCTCGTCCGCGACCTTCGGACGATGGCCGCGACCAATGTGCTTGTTCAGCGCCCGCGAATGGCCATTGCGCGCACCGCGCTTGCCGCTGCCGAACACGACTTTAAGCAATCGTCGAGCAACGGAAAGACAACCGAAACCGCGGAAATCCTCCATTTTTCTGGTTGGTCCTGACCCCGTCAGCGGGCGATTATTCCAACCGGCATTAATCTGTTGTCGGAAGGTTTCGTTAACCGCAGGCCCCTATTCTAGCCACTGTGGACCAAGACTAGAGGGAGGGTGGCGTGACGGCTATCCGGACGATGCTGCGTTCCCTGCACGTGGATCGACGCGGGGCAACCGCGATCGAATACGGGCTGATTGCCTCGTTGATTGTAATTGCCATGCTTTCCGCTTTGGGCGGACTTGGCGGTGGAGTCGGCGGCATGTGGACCAACGTCAGCGCTAAAACGACCAACGCACTTTAAAGCACGAGCCGCGCCAGGGGGTGCAATCCCCCCTAGGTGCGCCGCGTGCCGTAAACGACAAGCTTGACCTTCTGCCCGGGAACCAGCGGCCGGTTTGCGGCAAGCCCGTTCAACGACAGGAACCGCTCCAGCTTGTAGTCGCGATATGCCATCCGCTGGGCAAGCGACTGCGCGGTCTCGCCCGGGCGCACGGTCACGACATTTATCACCCGTGGACGGATCGCTGTCGCCTCTGACGGCGTGATTCGCCGCAGCGAATTGATCATTGAGGTGAACGGTCCGATCCCGCTGCCACCGCGCGTGAGCATGACAAAGTGGAACACCTGGCCCGGTGCAAACTGGTAGGCGACCACGCTGGCGTCGATGGTTCCGTTCTGTTGCTGGACCCGGGCCGACGTCATGGCCGCATTCATTCCGTTGACCTGGAAATAGCGCGGCTGGGTCAGCTGAAGCTGGGTTCGCCCACCGGTCAGCTGGCGGAACACCTCGAGCATATATTGGTCGAGCGTACCGTTGTACCGACCGCCGCTGAATTGTGCCTTGCCGGCATTACCACTTACCGTCACTGCGGTCGTGCCGTTACTCATCAGATAACCTTGCGGGACCGCGAACTGAATCTTGAGGTCGGGATGAGTGAAATACTGGCCATCGATGACTCCCTGGGCGGGATCATCGTCGACATACATTCCATCGATCCGGGAAAGAAACTGGTCCTGGTTCTTGATCCCGGTACCGATGCGACCCGTCGCTTGCGCGTCGGCCAGTGCGCGCTGGGTGCGATTTTCCGACAAGGGATGCGTGCTTGCCCATTCCGGGGTCTGGCGGTTGTCCTTGCCCTGCATGCGTGCGTCGAGCGCGCTAGCGCGGGTCAGCGCCGCAAGCATTTCGGACGCGCCGGCGGGATCGTAACCGGCAGCGATCATGTATCGAACGCCCAGTTGATCTGACTGGTATTCCTGGTCGCGGCTAAAGCTCAAGGTCCGCATCTTCGCGGCCTGCGCCGAACCTTGCGTAATGAGGTTGCCCAGCATCCCGCCGCCGCCGACAAACGATCCCAGCAACTGCCCCAGGACACCCAGGATATTGGCGCGGCTGGCATATTGTTCACGCTGACGGCTGTGATCGGCGGCGATATGGCCGACCTCGTGGCCCAAAGCGAAGGCCAGTTCGGCTTCATCGTCCATCAAGCTTAAGAGCTGGCGGGTGACATAGACATAGCCGCCCGGTACCGAAAAAGCGTTTTCGACCGGCGAATTGAGGGTCGTGAAATGGACCGTCTGGCCCGGATTGGCGATTCCCGACCGGGCAGCAATCCTTCGCCCGACTTCGGCGACATAAGCTGCGCGGTTGCCAGTTTCGGCACCGCCCAGCTCGGCCACGATCTCGGCGTGGTCCTTTTGAGCTTCAGCAATGTCCTTGGGGTTCAGCTGGCGGCCATAGGATCCCGGCTGCGCCTGCGGATAGGGCTGCGCATATTGCGGTGCGTATTGGGGCTGGGCAAGGACCGGGGTGGTGACCATTGCCGCGGTGCCAAGGAACAGGAACGTTCGACGCATAATTTAATCTCCGCATGTCGGGGGCGTATCAAAGCTACGTCCCCTTGAACGGAACATGAAAATGCTGGTTCCCTTCGGTTAAGGTACCCCGCCCTCAACCGATGGCCAGGAACTTGTCGCGGCGCTGCTTGCGCAGCTGTTCAGGCGAATTTGCCGACAATGCCTCCAGCTCCTCGCCAATCGCTTGCTTGAGGGCCGAAATAGCCGCTCCGGGATCGCGATGAGCCCCGCCCAGTGGCTCGTCGACTACGCGATCGGCAACGCCCAGCGAGATCAGGTCGCCGGCAGTCATTTTCATGGCCTCGGCAGCGTCCGCGGCCTTGTCGGCGGTGCGCCACAGGATCGACGCACAGCCTTCCGGCGAAATGACCGAATAGACCGCATGCTCGAACATCAAAAGGCGATTGGCCGCAGCGATCGCCACCGCCCCTCCCGAGCCACCTTCGCCGACGATTGCAGCGATGACCGGCACTCCCAGTGCAAGGCACGCTTCGGTCGAGCGAGCAATTGCCTCGGCCTGGCCCCGCTCTTCCGCTTGCACCCCGGGAAAGGCGCCGGGCGTATCGACAAGCGTCACCACCGGAAGCGAGAAATGGTCCGCCATTTCCATCAGGCGAATGGCCTTGCGGTACCCTTCGGGCTTGGCCATTCCGAAATTGTGCCGAAGGCGGCTTTCGGTGTCGTCGCCCTTTTCGTGCCCGATCAGCATGACCTTGCGGCCATCGATCCTTGCAAGCCCGCCAATTATCGCGGGATCGTCAGCAAAGGCGCGGTCCCCGGCCAATGGCGTGAAGTCATCGGCAATGCCTTCGACATAGTGCCGGAAGTGCGGACGGTCCTGGTGACGCGCGACCAAGGTCTTTTGCCACGGGGTCAGCCGCGCATAAGTGTCTTTTAGTAGTTTTTGCGCCTTGGCTTCGAGCTTTGCGACTTCCGTATCGATATCGATGTCGCCATCGCTGGCGGTTTCGCGCAATTGCTCAATGCGGCGCTCAAGCGCTGCGATCGGTTTTTCGAATTCAAGATAATTGGCCATGTGAGCGGCGGGGTTTAGCCGGAACGGCGCGCGCGTCAATCGAGGCCCGACGCAAGAGGGTGCCTTGTGTTGACCAGTTCGACCAGCCGCGCAGCATCGACGTGGGTGTAAATCTGGGTGGTCGCGATATCGGCATGGCCGAGCAGCGACTGGAGAACCCTGAGGTCCGCGCCGCCCGACAGGAGGTGAGTCGCGAACGCATGACGAAGAACGTGAGGGCTAACCCGCTCCGGCGCGATCCCGGCATGCGCGGCAAGCCCGCGCACGATCTGGAACAGCCGTACCCGGCTTAGATGTTTCTTGCCCCCCGGGAACAAGTGCGGGCTCTTGGCATCGACCTGCGCCGACCATTTCGCCACCGCCCCTTGCGCCCGGGTCGAGATCGGTACCAGCCGTTCCTTGTCGCCCTTTCCGCGGATCATCAGGAACGGCTGACTGGCGCGCACCGCGTTGCGCGGAAGGCTGACCAGCTCACTCGCGCGCAGGCCCGATCCATAAAGCAGTTCCAGCAGCGCAAGATCGCGCCGCGCACCGCCAAGATCTCTTGCCGCGCGGTCTTCGGCGACGGCGAACATCGCCGCGACCTCTTTCTCGTCCAGGATTCGCGGCAGCGGCCGCTCGAACCGGGGACGTGGCAAGGCTTCGCTCGGATCATCGCCGCGAAGCCCGTCATCGATCAAGAACCCGTAAAACCGACGCAGCGCAGCAGCGCGGCGCGCCACGGTCGAAGGCGCAAGTCCGGCCCATTTGCCAGCAAGCGTTTCAAGCTCGGCTCGACCGGCCTCGGCGATCGAGCCGGGCAGCGCCTCGGCTGCGCGCTGAAGATCGCTACGATAGGCGGAAAGAGTGTTGCTGGCAGCACCGAATTCCGCTGCCATCATGTCGAGGAAACGATCGACCAGGGCGCGGTCCGCCTCCGTCATCTCAGCTGCGCGACAGCGCTTCCGCGGCGATCATCCGGGCGGCAAAATCCTGCCCGGTGCGCTTCAGGCCGAACAGGATATGCATCAATTGCGCAGCAGGCACGTTCGCCCACCCGGGCGCCTGAAGCCCGGTCCCGGCAAGGACCCGTATAGTTGCGGCTTGGCCGCGGTCCGCAGCGCCGTCGATTAGCTCGGTCCATTTCGTCTTGCGTTCCAGCCCTAGGGCGTGGCGGCGGTTGAGCGCATTGACGGCGTCGCGGTCAATCTTGCCCAACCCCGCGAGACCAGCGACCAACAACTTGCTGCGAAATTTCCCCTTGCTCGTATCTCGCCCGATGAAGGCATTGATCCGACCGTTCGACGTATCGACCTGCGTACCGCGCGGCGCCGCCAGGGCGACCATGGCCCAAGCCCGATCTCCGGCCTCGTCGCCCAGATCGCCGACCACGCCGGCCCAGCGCGCGACGCCCTTGTCGTTGCCGGCCGCAAGCATCGCCGAGATGATGCCCGGGGCATCGGATTCAAGGTCCGAATCGGGCGTGATCTTGCTTGCAGCGCGGGCCACCGTGGCACGTGCGCCTTCCTTGGTCAGCGGATCGCCAGCAAGTTCAAGGAAGTGGCGGATCGCTGCAAGCTTGGCCACTTGGTCCTTGCCCGCAAAGGCTTCGCGCAACTTCCATGCATCGGTCGCTGGCAAGTCGCTGGGATCGGTAGAATTGTACACCGCCGAGTGCAGGTCGATCATCGATTGCGAGGAAAAGACGCCCAGGCCCGCTGCGATATAGGCTGAGGCCATCCGGCTTGCGGGATCGAGCATCGCTGCGCGTGCATGATAGGCGCGCAGCTGTGGTGGGGCCTTCTTGAGCAACGAGTTGGGTAGATCGAGCCCGGTCGCGGTCGCAAGACCGAAGCGCCAGGCATTGAGCGATTGGACCGGTTCCCACTCGATGACCGTGGAACGGCCAGTGTTCGACCCCGCGCCAACCACTTTCTCAGCAAGTCGAAGGTCAATCCCGCCAATCCGGCCATATCGGCGCGCATCGTCGATTTGCGCCGCTGCGACCTGCGGTTCGCCCGAAAGTGAGGAACACATCGCGCTGACCATCGGGCGCACTGCTGCATCATATTTGCGGATCAACGATTTAAGCGGGCACAGCGCGGGTGGATCGGCATCGGCCAACGCACTCTGCACCGCGACCTGGGTCATCTTGGGGGTGAACGCAGTGGTATCGACACCGGCAACCAGCAGGCGCGCGGCATCGGCCTCACCCATCCTGAGCAACAGCCAGACCCGTTCCGCGACCCAGTCAATCGGGTGCACGCCGGTTGGCGCATCGGTTGAAGCAAGCAGTGCATCGCGAAGCGCGATATGCGCCCAACGCGAAGCGAGCGGCGTGTCCATCCGCCGCATCAGTGTCGAAAGGAACCGCCCGTCGGCGCCGCCCCAGGGATTATCGCCCAATCCGATCGCCGAAGGGTCGAGCGCCCCGACCCGCTTGGGATCGCGTTTCGCCCACTGCGGATATTCGATCGGCCGATAGGATTTCACGACCTTGGCGGCGTCAGCCGTGTCGATCACCTGGACATGGCCTTCATCGCTTCCGCCAGAGGTCGACTGCGTGGCCGATGCTGGCGGTTCTGCGCCGCGCGCCGGCTCTACCTGCCCGACCGGCGCAGGCTGGGGCGCGGATTGGACCTGCGCGATCGCGGGAATTGCCAGCGCGACGAGCGCCGCGCCGGCCCACCAGGACAGCTTATTTCGCATCCTGCCCCTGCGTCACCTCGACTTCGACGGTCTTGACCGGCTGTTCTTTGGGCAGGGTCGAGAAGAAATACAGCCCGCCGACCACCAGCAGCAGGAAGATTATGAAAAGGACGATGCTACGAGGCATGAGATTTCCCGGGTAATAAAACGGAACGAGATGCTTTTGCACAGGCTCGCGCGCGCTGTATAGCCCGATGCGTGAGAGATTTGCGAAGCCGCCTTGACCGGCCTGTCGTGCTGGTCGGGCTGATGGGCGTTGGTAAATCGACGGTCGGACGCAGACTGGCCAAACGGCTGGGGCTTTCGTTCGTCGACAGCGATTCGGCCATCGAAGATGCGTCGGGATATTCGGCCGCCGAAGTGTACGAGCGCTTCGGCGAACAGGATTTCCGTGACGGCGAACGGCGCTTGGTTGCGCGGTTGATCGAGGGCGAAGTTCGCGTCATTGCAACCGGCGGCGGGGCCTATATCGATGCGCGCACGCGAAAATTGCTCAACGAACGTGCCATCACCGTCTGGCTCGATGCACCGGTGGAGGTGCTGGTCGAACGCACCGGGCGCCGCGATACGCGCCCTTTATTACGCACCGAGGATCCCAAGGGCACGCTTGCGAAACTGTCGGTCGAGCGCCAGCCTAGCTATGCCGAGGCTCATATTCACGTCAAAAGCGGGAATGGCGCGCATCGCGACGTCGTTGAGGCGATTATCGATGCGCTTGACGATTTCCTGACCGGGGAGCCCAACGCTTCTTAGGCCAGGTCTTCGTCAGGAAGCGACTTGGTGGCGCTGAAGGTGCGATCCTTGCCGGCGTGCATGTCCCCGGTCTCGCTCTGCGCTGACAAGCGTTCCTCGTCGCGTTTACGGTATTCGTGCTCAACCCGGTCAATTTCGCGACGGTCGAGCCCGACAAGCTCCAGCGCCTTGCGACCCATTACGATCGCGCTTTCGAACATTTCGCGCTGCGCAAATGCCAGGTCGAGGCCTTTAAGGTCGATAAGATGAACCCGGTCGAACGCACGGACCAACACCGCTGCACTAGGAAATGCTTCAAGCACCGCTTCCAGGGCATCGCGGGTCATCGCGCCATCCCGATTGTCGATGCAAAATGCGATGATCCGCGCGTGCTCTGCGCCGGCCGTGCGAAGCAGATCGAGGCGCAGACCGTCGCCGAAATAAACCTTGTGCCCGAACTCGCCCGCGCGCTCGATCATCTGCGGCTGCTTGTCGATCAACGTTACCGAAATCTTCTTGGCCTGAAGCATCTGCGCGACGGTTTGGCCGAACCGGCCGAAGCCGACGACAATCGCATTGCTGGTCGGCGCATCCTCCGGACCGTCGAGTCCTTCACCGCTGGCAGCGGTGCGCCGCTCCATCCAATCTGTCACGCGCATAAGGAACGGAGTCGTCGCCATCGACAGGGTGACGACTGCTGCGAACAGGCTTGCCGCTTCGGGAAGGATTAGCTTGGCGGCCTGCGCCTGGGCAAACAAGACAAAGCCGAATTCGCCCGCCTGACTCAATAACAGTCCGAGCCGGAAACTTTGCGCCCAGCCCTTCCCGAACAAACGCGCCAGCGCGGCGATCAACCCGGTCTTGATTACGATTACCGCCGCGGCAATGCCGACTACGAACAACGGACGCTCAATGATCGCCGATAGGTTGAGGGTCATTCCGACGGCAAGGAAGAACAGCCCCAGCAGGATCGAGCGAAACGGCTCAACGTCGCTTTCCAGCTCGTGACGATAGGGACTTTCAGCCAGCATCACCCCGGCAACGAATGCGCCCAACGCCGTCGACAGGTGGAGCGCGTGCATCAATGCGGAAGCGGCAATCACCGTGAACAGGCCCGCGACAACGAACAATTCGCGTTCGCCCAGGCGCCCGATCAGCCGGAACAAAGGGTTGAGGACCAGCCGACCGGCGAGAACCAGCCCGGCAATCGCAAGGACGGTGGAAAGCGCAAGCACCCAGCCCGATGGCTGGGAAGGATCGGGCGCTGCGCGGCTCATCGCTGCGATAATCGTGATCATCGGCACGATCGACAGGTCCTGGAACAGCAGGATCGAAAACGCGCGTTCGCCGCGCGGACTGTTAAGCGCTCCCTCGCTACGAAGCATCGGCAGCACCTGCGCGGTCGAGGACAGCGCAAGCGGCATGCCGATCGCGATCGCGGCTTCCAGAGTCACGCCCAGTGCGACGTGGATAAAGGCAGTAATCGCGATTCCGCACGACACGACCTGCACCAGGCCAACCCCGAAAATGTCGCGGCGCAGGCGCCACAACCGCCCGGGATTGAGCTCAAGGCCGACGATGAACAAAAGCAGCGCAATGCCGATGTCGGTGACCCCGAGCGCGTCTTCGGGATTGTGGATCAGGTCGAGCGCATAAGGGCCGATCAGGATTCCGGCGACGATATAGCCTAGCGTCGCGCCAAGTCGCAGTTTGCGGAACAAGGTCACGAACACCAGCGCCGCGCCAAGCATGACTGCGCCAGCTTCAAGCAGCGCCGTGGCCGCCTCGGTCGCCTGTGCGGGATCGTTCACTGCACCGCCGCCCGCAATGCCGCGGCAAGTGCCCGAAACGGCAGCAGGACCGCGCCGTGCCGGCCCGCCTTGGATCGAACGGGCGCAAGTGCCGCCATGCCCGGCCAAGGTTCCTCGCCATCCTTGCTGTCCAGCCAGGCTGCGACCCGGTCGATTGCAAGGCCCGCCTCATCGGCGCCAATTCCCGCAGATCCTCGTTCAACCAGCGCTGCTGAGGCCTGGCCAAAGGCGCAGGCGGTGACCGCTTGCGACAGGCCGACCAGCTTTCCGTCGCGATCAACCCTGACCTGGGTCGCAATTTGGCTTCCGCACGGTTGCGCGCGCATCCTTGCCTCCCCGTCGACCCGCTCCAGTTCGCGCGGCGGTTCAAGTGAAGCCGCGAGGCGCAGGATATCAAGCGTATAGGCGGGCGGCGCGTTCATAACCGCCGCCAGCTTGTCCCCTGCGGTCCGTCTTCCAGCAGGATTCCATCGGCCTTCAATTCGTCGCGGATCTTGTCTGCGGCGGCAAAATCCCTTGCTTCCTTGGCCGCATTCCGCTGGTCGATCATGGCTTGGATCGCCGCGTCGTCATCGTCGGTTCCGCCGCCCCGAAACCAGGCGTCAGCACTGGTCCCAAGCAGACCCAACATCGCGGCGCTTGCCCTGAGCGTCGAGGAATTTTCGATCTCTTGAAGCCGCGCCAGAGCGAGTGGCGTGTTGAGGTCGTCGCCAAGTGCTTCCAGCACGCCCGCATCGACCTTTCCAGGCTCGGCATTATCAACCCGGCGATACAGCCCGTCGAGCGTCGCCCTGGACTGGGCGAGTAGCGCCTCACTCCAGGGGAGTGGTTGACGGTAGTGGGCGGACAGCAAGGCCAATCGGATAACCTCGCCCTTGGTCCCCGCCTCGATCAGTTCGCCCGGCGTGACAATATTGCCAAGGCTCTTGCTCATCTTGTCGGCGCCCATATCGACGAAGCCATTGTGCAGCCAGTACCGCGCCAATGGCGCCCCGGCGTGGGCGCAGCGGCTCTGTGCAATCTCGTTTTCATGGTGCGGAAAGACCAAATCGAGACCGCCGCCGTGGATATCGATCGTTTCACCCAGATGGTGTTGGATCATGGCCGAACATTCTAGGTGCCATCCGGGCCGACCGCGCCCCCACGGACTGTCCCATCCGATCACGCCATCGTCGCTCGGCTTCCACAGCACGAAGTCGGCCGCTTCCTTTTTATACGGCGCGATTTCGACCCGCGCACCGGCCAGCATCGCCTCGGAATCGCGACCGGACAATTCGCCATAATCGGCATAGCTCGACACGCTGAACAGCACGTGCCCTTGCGCCTCATAGGCATGGTCAAGACCAATCAGGCGCTCGATCATCGCAACCATCGCCGCAATTTCGCGGGTCGCGTGGGGCGCGATGTCAGGGTCGCCAACGCCCAGCGCGCGCATGTCCTGGAGGTACAGATCCTCGTAGCGCTCGGTTATCACCGACGGTTCGACGCCCTCTGCTGCGGCGGAATCGATGATCTTGTCGTCGACGTCGGTAATATTGCGCGCGAACAGCACGCTGCGCTCACCATAATGATGCTTCAAAAGGCGGCGAAGAACGTCGAACACCACCGGCGGGCGGGCATTGCCGACATGGGCGCGGCCATAAACGGTCGGGCCACATACGTAGAGCGTGATGCGCTGCTTGTTCTGGGGAATGAACGGGCGCTTGGCGCGCTGCATCGTGTCGTAAAGCTGGATCATCGGCATTGGTTACTGGTCATCGGCGCTGACCGGATGGCCGCGCCGTGCTTCGACCCAGTCGACGATGGCGCGGCCGCTGGCGTTCAGCAGCGGGTAGGTGCGAGAGCGGGTCATCCACTGGGGACGGTCGGCGCTTGGCCCGTAAACCATGTCCGTCGCAAGATTGGCGAGAAGGAAGAACAAGGTCGCACCAAGTAGGCCCTTGAGGCCGCCGAACCCGCCGCCCAATAGCCGGTCAACCGGCCCCAGGATCGAGGCCCTGGTCGACTTGCTCATCGAACGGGCGAGAAGCTTGACGAGGATGAAGCTGGGAATGAACAGCAGCGCAAAGGCGAGCACTGCGGCCGAGGCAGGCGACAAGTCCCATTGGCCGTCAAGACCGCTTGCAAGCTGGCCGTGGAACAGCTTCAGAACCGCGATCCCGACCACCCAGGCCAGCAGCGAAATGACCTCATAGATGAAGCCTCGAACAAGGCCGATGGCGGTCCCGCCGACGATCAGGATGAGGACAAAGATATCGAGTACGCTCATGGGAACGCTTCGACTATAGAAGCCAGGCCCGCTTCGCCAGCCCTTGTGCGCGGTGCGCGACGGGCGGAGCAACTTTCCGCCGCACTGTTCGCTTGCACTGAAGATGGCCGGGCGGCCATAAGTCCGGCAAAAGCTTTGTAAGGAAATGAATTGAAGTACAAATTGGGCACGCTCGCGCTCGCCATTGCAATTGCCCTTGTCCCGACCTCAATTGGGGCCAAGCGGGTCAAACCGCCCGGCCCGACTGCTGGCACCGACGAAGCGCGGGCCTATTTCAAGGAAGACCCCGACGCGCCGCGCCATGCGCCCAAGGGCTATGACGTAACCGTGGTGATCTACACCGATTATCAATGTCCTTATTGCCGCAAGCAAACTGCGGACCTGATGAAGCTGGTCAAGACCGATCCCAAGGTCCGGATCCTGTTTCGCGATTGGCCGCTGCTTGGCGAGGGGTCGCGTAAAGCGGCGCGGGTTGCAATCGCAGCAAAGTACCAAGGCAAGTATCTAGCCGCGCATCAGGCGCTGATGAAGGCGCCGCGTCCACTCGACGATGCCAATATCAAGGCCGCGGTGGTGCACGCCGGGATCAACTGGAATTGGCTTCAGGCGGACTTGAAGTCCCACGCGGTCGATATCGACGACCTCATCGAGCGCAACGACGACCAGGGCAATATGCTGGGCTTCACGGGAACTCCCGGCTTCATCGTCGGTAATTCCCAGAGCTTTGGTGCAATGTCATTCGCCGAACTGGTGCAGGCGATCAAGGACGAACGGGCCAAGAAAAAAGGCTTGCCGACGACGATCCGCAAGTCGCGCAAGAAGTAACTGACTAACCCTACCGCCCCTTTTCGGGACGCAACATCAATGGCGGGACATCGACTCATGAAACGCTTGACCGAAAATTTTGCAGTAGCCCCGCAGATATCCCCCGACGACCTTGCCGCGCTGGCGAAGGCAGGGTTCAAATCGATCATCTGCAACCGGCCGGATGGCGAAACGGAAGGCCAGCCGCCACTTTCGACCATCGTCGAGGAAGCAAGGTCACACGGCATCGAGGTGCGCCACATTCCAGTCGTCGGCAATTCGATTTACCCCGACGATGTGGCCGCGATGCGCAATGCCGCATCCGATATGGCGGGGCCAATATTGGCTTATTGTCGCACCGGGACGCGGTCCACGATCCTGTGGGCGATGGCCAATCCCGAGGGTCTTTCGCGCGAGGAACGGCTACGCCTTGCGGCTGAGGCCGGTTACGATCTGACGCCGTTCGTAACGATGATGCCCTAGGCCGCCGTGCTTAATGCGCCAATAATTGCTCGGTAAGCGCGCGCAGGTTCGCGAATTCAGCCAACTGGATCCCGTCAACCGGCTTGGTACCCTTGGGTACCCAAGCGCGCGAAAAACCGAGCTTGGCGGCTTCCTTGAGGCGCAGTGCCAAATGCGCGACCGGGCGAATTTCGCCCGACAGGGCAATTTCACCGATCACCACGCAGTCGGCGGGCACCGCCCGTTCGCTGAGCGCTGACACCAGGGCGGCTGCAACTGCAAGATCGGCCCCCGGATCAGCGAGTTGGTAGCCACCGGCGACGTTAAGATAGACTTCCGCGGTTGCGAAACTTAGCCCTGCGCGCGCCTCTAGCACCGCCAGGACCATCGCCAAGCGGCCCGAATCCCATCCTACCGCCGACCGGCGCGGGGTGGCACCACTGGCCAGCCGGACGGTCAGGGCCTGCAGTTCGAGAAGCACCGGGCGCGTGCCCTCAATCGCCGGGAAAACGCTGGTCCCGCTAACCGGTTCGCCGCGATTTGTGAGGAACAGGGCCGATGGATTGGGCACTTCGGCCAGTCCTGCCCCTTCCATTGCGAACACCCCGATCTCATCGGTTCCGCCAAAGCGATTCTTGATCGCGCGCAGCACGCGATACTGGTGGCTGCGTTCGCCCTCGAAACTCAAGACCGTGTCGACCATATGTTCAAGTACGCGGGGCCCAGCGATCGAGCCGTCCTTGGTGACATGGCCGACCAGGACCACCGAGGTTCCCTTTTCCTTGGCGAACCGAACCAGTTCCTGCGCTGATGCGCGCACCTGGCTGACGGTCCCCGGAGCGCCTTCGATGAGGTCCGAATGCATGGTCTGGATCGAATCCACGACCACAAGCGCGGGCGCAGTCCCGGCTCCCAACGTAGTCAATATGTCCCGCACGCTGGTTGCCGCGGCAAGCTGAACCGGCGACCCGCCAAGCCCCAGCCTTATGGCCCGCAGGCGAACCTGTTCCGCCGATTCCTCACCCGATACGTAAACCACGTCCTTGCCCGCGCTGGCGAGCCGCGCCGCAACCTGCAACAGCAGGGTCGACTTGCCGATTCCTGGATCGCCGCCGACCAGCATTGCTGAGCCGGGAACGATCCCACCCCCGATTGCCCGGTCAAATTCCGCAATCCCGGTCAGCGCCCGGCTAAGGACCGCCGCTGGCCCGTCGAGGCCGGCAAGTTCAAGCCGCCGCCCACCGCCTTGCAGGTTGTGCTTGGCGGCGAAAATACTCGCCACTTCAGCAGCCTCTTGGACCAGCGTGTTCCATTCACCACAGTCGGCGCATTGTCCCTGCCAGCGGGTCGCGACGCTTCCGCAGGATTGGCAGGTATAGCGGGTCCGTGGCTTGGCCATGGCGAATTCTATAAAGGAACAAACACGGAACGAAAAGGCTCAATTCGCTGGTGGTGGCCCAAAAGATGCGATTGCCGGACCGCCCATCATCTGTTGCCGCACCAGCGGGATCGGCGGGCCCCCGTAGCTGAGGAACGTGTCGTGGAACTGCTTCCATGCGGCATGACCGCCGCGGGTTGCGGACCAGTCGTCGCGCAACTTGCGGATCATCAGCTTGCCCATCGTGTAGTTGAGATAGGCAGGATCATAGGTTCCGCGCGCCGCCTGCTGCCGCGCATTGCCGTTGTCCTGATAACATTGTTCGCGGAACATGTCGTAGCTTTGCTGCTGGGTCATCGAACCCGTGTGCATCCCAATCGACGACAGGAATCGGCAGTCGCGCAACAGCGCGTTCGACAATTGGCCGATCATTACTTCGTCCGTTCCGCCGCCGACGCCTTCTTCGCGCATAAGTTCTTCGGTGTAATGCGCCCAGCCCTCGGCAAAGGCGTAGCCGACGAACACCCGCCCGAACAGGAACGGACTGCGGTTGGCGTGGATGAAGTTGAGGAAGTGCCCGGGCCAGATTTCGTGGATCGAGGTGAACAGCAAGTCGTCCTTGCCGGGAACGAACGCGTCCTGGTCAGCCTTCGACCAGTTCGGGTCCGGGGGAGAGATGTAATAAACCGAAGGAAGGTTCTTCTCGAACGGCCCAGGGATGTTGATGTAGGCACTGTTCTGCCGGTTATAGGGGGGACTTTCCTCGACCAACGGCTTTTCCGGGCCGGGGATCGAGACGATATCCTTTTCGATCAGGAATTGCTTCAGGCCGGGAAGCTGGCGGCGCGCTTCGGCGACCGGACCGTCGGCAGGCTTGTCGGCGTTCATCTTGGCCATACATGCTTCAATCGACTTGCCCGGGGCATAGCGACCACACGCCTCACCCAGCAGTTTCTGGTTCGAGCGCAGATCGGCGCGCCCGATCGCCTCGAGTTCGGCGAGCGGGATATCGACCATCTCGGTATCCATCAGCATCCGACGGTACTTGTCCGCGCCAAGGGCAAAGTTGGGCCGCGATGCGGCGCGCTGGCTTTCGACCCAGGCGACCGTCTCTTTCATTGCTGCCACTGCGCCAGCGGTGGCGGCGGCAAGCTCGGCCTGATCCTTCGCGTTGCCGATGCCTTTCCACGCCGCAGTTCCGTCGCCGGGATAATATTCGGCGAACCCCGAAAAAGCGTTCTTTGCATAATCGACGAACGGGGTCGGCATCGGGGTGCGGATGTTGGCACGCATTTCAGCGGCAGCGCGGGGCACGTTGCGAAGGAACTTCGTGTACGCGCGCAACCGCACATCGGCAGGAGCATAAGGGACGGTGATATAGACCGACGGGTCGAGCGCGCCGAGATAGGCTGCGGGATTGGTGTGATACTGGTCAGCGCCGGTCGGATCGATCCAGAACAGGGCGCCCTTGGCCTGCGCGATCAGATAGTCGCGCTCGAACTGCTTCTCCTTGGTCAGGGCCCGCGGATCGAACGACTGTGCCGTCGCGATCGCAGCTTTCAATCGGGCGACTTCGGCGGCAATCCCGGCACCCGACAAGTCGGCGATCTGCCCGTCATATTCGTGCTTGCCCGACTGAACTGCAAAGCCTGGATTGGCGCGGAACGTGTCGGCTAGATAGCGGGCGACAAAGCTGTCCCAGGAAGCGTTGACATCGACCTGGGGAACGACCGCGGACAATGGGGCGGGCGGAGGCGGAGGCGCAGCACTGGTGCACCCGGCTGCTGCAATCGCCAAAAGTGCGCATCCCGCGCCAAGGATCGTCCGCTGCATCTTGTTCTCCCTCATTCCGTCAAGGTGCAAGGGGTAGGCCGCAGCAGGGCCTTCTGCAAGGTCGTGACAAAGCCCGGCACGGTTGCGGTTGCGCGAACCTGACCAGATGCTAAATGCCCGCCCTATGAATGATGGTTGGGCATTTTTCGGGGTTCCGTTCGAGTTTCTGTTGTTCGCGACGACCCTTCTTGGGGTTGCGCTGTTTCACAACAGGGCGATGCGCGTGGGACTTGCCGGCCTTGCCGCAATTTTCTTGTACGAGCTGTTCGTCACCTCCTTCCCGACCGGCGCGGGTCTTGACGCGTTTGGGACGCACCTGGCGCATGAATGGGTTTTGCTGACCAACCTACTGCTCCTGCTATTGGGCTTCGAGATTGTGGCAAACCAGTTCGAGCAGTCGAACATTTCCGATCACCTGCCCGACCTTTTGCCCGACGGCTGGGTCGGTGGCGCGGCCTTGCTCGCAGTCATTTTCGTGCTCGCCGCTTTTCTCGATAATATCGCCGCCGCGGTTCTTGGCGGAGTGATGGCGAAGCACGTGTTCAAGGGGCGCGTGACGGTCGCCTATCTCGCCGGGATTGTCGCGGTTTCCAATGCCGGCGGCGCAGGGTCGGTGATCGGCGATACCACAACCACCATCATGTGGCTCAATGGTGTGTCCCCGCTTTCGGTCGCAGAGGCGTTTGTCGGGGCCGGCGTCGCGCTTGCAGTCATCGCGCCGATTGCCGCGCTCGCCCAGCACAAGCATCAGGCGATCCTTGCGCATGACGAGCCCGACCATGACCTTCATTGGCAGCGGATCTGGATCGTCGCCACCATCCTGACAGTGGCGGTCGCTGCCAATGTCACGGCCAATGCCTTGAGCAATGGCGAAGAACATGCCCCGTGGCTTGGCCTTGCCTTATGGGCCGCGATCCTTGTCACCAGCTTGTGGCGCAAGCCCGACTGGAAGCTGCTCCGCCCCGGTGCCAAGGGCGCGATTTTCCTGGTCAGCCTGGTGCTATCGGCCTCGATGATGCCGCTAAAATCGCTTCCTGATGCTTCATGGCAGACCGCATTCGCATTGGGCTTCCTGTCCTCGGTATTCGACAATATCCCGCTTACCGTTCTTGCACTGCGCCAGGGCGGCTACGACTGGGGCCTGCTGTCCTACGCGGTGGGCTTTGGCGGCTCGATGATCTGGTTCGGTTCGTCCGCCGGTGTCGCGCTGACCAATTTCTACCCCGAAGGCCGAAGCGTGGTCCGCTGGATCAAGGAAGGCTGGTTCGTTCCCGTCGCCTATGTCGCGGGCTTCTTTGCGATGCTGGCGCTGGTCGGCTGGATTCCCCAGGAAATCGTCTGACTCAGGCGCCCGGCGACCCGCCTTGCTTGCTACCTGCGTGACCGCTAGGCCAACGCTGAACCGGGCAATGGCGAGTGGGGCATGAGCGAAGATAATCTGGTGACGATTGGCGAATTGCTGTTCGTCGCCTGCCTCATCGCGATCATTTCGAAGCGGATCGGCCTTCCGTACATCGTCGGACTGGTGGCGGCCGGCCTACTGATTGCGGTAATTCCCCACACGCCGACCCTCCCCCTGTCACGCGACCTTATCTTCAATATCTTCCTTCCTCCGTTGATCTTCGAAGCGGCGATCCAGCTTAAATGGGCCAAGTTCAAACGTGAGCTTCCGGTCACCCTTACCTTTGCCCTGTTCGGAGTCGCGATCGCAGCAACGACGGTCGCCGCGGGCATGCATTTCCTGCTCGGCTGGTCAGTACTTGGCGCGGCCCTGTTCGGAATCCTCATCTCGGCGACCGACCCCGTCTCGGTGATCGCAGCGTTCCGCGAAATGAAGGCCGAAAAGCGACTCGCCATGGTGGTCGAAAGCGAGAGCCTGCTCAATGACGCGGTGGTCGCGGTGGCGTTCGCGGTGGTCGCGGGAATCGCGCTTGGCGGCTCGGCCGATATGGCGGTCGCGATCCCGAAGTTCTTTTCCACCGCCGTGATCGGTGTCGTGATCGGCGCGCTGGTTGCAGCGCTGACCATGCTTCTGGCGTACAACACCGCCGATGGGCTGATCGAGATCGCGATTACCACCATCGCCGCTTTCGGCTCATTCCTTATCGCAGAGCATTTCCATGGCTCCGGAGTGCTGGCGACGCTTACTGCCGGGCTGATGTTCGGCAATATCGGGTGGAACCGGGTAATCGAAGGCGACCGCGAAGTCAGGGTTGCGTGGGACTTCTTCGCCTTCGTCGCCAACAGTTTCGTGTTCATGCTGATCGGCATGAATGTCGCGACCCAGCACGTGTTCGACCGCGGGATCGTCGATTTGCTGATCGTAATCGGCCTCACCCTCGTCGGCCGGGCCGTCGCAATCTATCCACTGGCGCAGGTCTTCCGGCCCTCCAAGTTGCGCCTGTCGGGGGCGTACCAGCACGTGCTGTTCTGGGGTGGGCTTCGGGGGGCACTTGCGCTTGCGCTTGCATTGGCCGTTCCCAACACGGTCGAGGAACGGGACATGATCCTGCCTGCCGCCTTTGCGGTGGTCGCGTTCTCGATCCTTGTCCAGGGACTGTCGATGCCGCCGCTCATCCGTGGACTGGGGGTCAGCGAAGGAGGCCCCGAACCTGCCGCCGGAGCCAAGGATAAAGCGCGCCGAAAGGGCAAATCCGAAGCGGCCCGATAGCCGCCCGTCACATCAGCCAATGAGCATGATCCCCGAGCCTTTCCGCTATGCCGCCTTCCGCCATTACTGGTTGGCGCGGCTGGCGAGCACCATCGCGCAGATGGCAATGGTCATCGTTATCGGCTGGCAGGTCTATGACATCGCCCGTGAAACGATGGGGCTCAAGGAGGCTTCGCTTCGACTCGGGATTATCGGCCTTGTTCAGTTCGTGCCATTGTTCGCGCTGACCCTCATTACCGGCTGGACCGCCGACCGCGTGGACCGGCGCTGGATCGCACGCGGCGCGATCGCGCTGGAATTGTTCTGCGCTGCGATGCTCGGGTGGCTGGCGTGGCGCGGGACGACGACCTTGATCGACCTTTATGCGGTCGCCGCCCTGCTTGGGGTGGCCCGTGCCTTTGCCGGTCCTGCGCTTGGCGCGCTTGCCCCCAACCTCGTCCCGCGTGAGCATTTGCCGCGCGCGATCGCGCTGTCCTCGATTGCCTGGCAGTCGGGGTCAATCCTCGGGCCGGCGGTCGGCGGCTACCTGTACGCCTGGGCGCCGCAGGCCCCCTATGCCGGAAGCGCAATCCTGTTCGCGATATCGCTCGCCGCGCTGTTCGCAATCGCGCCCGTGGCACGCCCTGCACGCTCGACCCTCAACCCGTGGGCGCAAATGGTCGAGGGGTTGAAATACGTGCGAAGCCACCGCCTTGTACTTGGCGCGATCAGCCTTGATTTATTCGCGGTGCTGCTGGGCGGGGCTACCGCAATGCTTCCGGTGTTCGCCCGCGACGTCCTTCACACCGGACCCGAAGGACTGGGCCATTTGCGCGCTGCGCCGGCGGTCGGAGCAACCTTGACCGCGGCATTTTTTGCAATCCGGCCGTTAAAGACCAACGTCGGGGTCAAAATGCTCCTCGCGGTCGCTGCTTTCGGACTTGCAACAATTGTCTTTGGACTGTCGCGTTCGATGCCATTGTCGCTTTCCTGCCTCGCCATCCTTGGCGCCGCCGACATGTTCAGTGTCTATGTCCGGCAATCGCTGATCCAGCTTTACACGCCCGACGAAATGCGCGGCCGGGTCGGGGCGGTCAGTTCTCTGTTCATTTCCGCATCGAACGAGTTGGGCGAGGCGGAATCGGGGTTCATCGGCGCGCTGATCGGTCCCGTCGCTTCGGTCATTGCCGGTGGGGTCGGAGCGATCCTTGTCGTCGGCCTGTGGTCGTGGTGGTTTCCCGAACTCAGGCGAGCGCGAAACTTCGACTTATCCCCAGAAAACGGGAAGCCTTAGCCCGGACTTAACCTTGTTCGTTCGCCCCCCTGTTAACCCGAAATGGATTAACTTTCCCGCTGCAAGCGTGTTGGTCCGGCTACGGCGGGAGTCCGACGCGCCAACGTGGGACAGGAAAAATCAGCGCCAAACGCTCCCGATTTCCGAATGCGGTTTCCATCGAGCCGGTATCTAACCGCGCGACGATCGGCGAAGCCTTCCTGTTCGACATCGTTGAGCCGGCGACTCTGGAGGAGAGCCAGCTCGCTTCGTGGCGTGCTGCGACCTTGCTGCTCGTTCCCTATTACCTGTTCGTCACCCACCTCGCTTCGGCGTTTCTGTTTGCCGTAGTCCATCCGATTGACGTCGCGATGTTGAGCCCGGCCAACCCCTTGCTCGCGCTTGGCGGAGCAATGGCTGTCGACGTTGCGATGATGATCGCGGTGCGGGCCAAGCGGCGCTGGTGGGACCCTTCGCCGCATATCTTTGTCCGCACGCTTGCGGCCTATCTGGCGACCACCGGAGGCTTCACCTTGCTATATGGCCAGATGTGCATGTCCGCCGAAGGGACGAATGCTTCCGCCATGGTCGCGTTGGGCGTGTTCGGAACCCTTGCGGCGATGTCGGTCGCGTCGTTCCTGAACCCGATCCTGGCCTTTATCTCGGCGGTGCTTGCAACGCTCGCGGCCGTGGTGTTCGCAAGCAGCCCGCTGGTCCTGATCGGCGCTCCGCTGTTTGCCTGGAGCACTTTTACCTACTCCCTGGTGCTGTCGCGCGGGATCCTGGAATTCGGACGGCGACGGGCCAATGTCGAATCCCTTGCGCGCAAGTCGAAAAGCTTTGTCGAGGAGTTTGAAACCTCCGGCCGTGGCTGGTTCTGGGAAACCGACACGGCTGGCACCTTGTCCTACGTTTCGCAGCAATTGGCCGACGACTTCGATTGCGCCCCCGCCGATTTGCTGGGTCGCAGCTTTACCGATCTTCTGTCGGTGGAGAATGCCAAGAACCAGAATTGCGAGGAACGCAAGACGCTAGGCTTTCACTTGTCGGCGCGTTTCCCGTTCTCTGAGGTGATCGTCCGTCCGGCGAGCGAAAAGGACGTCAACTGGTCGCTTTCGGGCAACCCGATTTTCGATGATCGCGGCCGGTTCCTGGGCTTTCGCGGTATTGGCACCGATCTTACCGAACAACTCCGCAGTGAGCAGGAAATCAACCGCCTCGCCCGCTTTGACAGCCTGACCGGATTGCCGAACCGCGCGATGATGCGCCAGACATTGGACGAAGCGCTTCGCAACGCCACTTACCGGCGCAAGGGCTGCGCCTTGTTCCTGATCGATCTTGACCGTTTCAAGCAGGTCAATGACACGCTTGGCCACCCGGTCGGAGACGCGCTTCTTCGCCAGGTTGCCGAGCGCCTGCGTTCGGTCATGGGCAATCACGGCAAGGTCGGCCGTCTAGGCGGCGACGAATTCCAGGCAGTCCTTCCTGGGACCAGCGACATCGGTCTTCTCGAGGCGCTCGCGCGCACCCTGATCGAGCAAATTTCGCGTCCATACACCGTCGAAGGAAACCAGGTGAGGATCGGGGCGTCGGTCGGAATCGAGATTGGCGATCCCGGCAATACCAGCGCCGACGCGGTTGTCCGCAACGCCGATCTTGCGCTTTATGCCGCCAAGGCCGCGGGTCGCGGCAAGCACATGATTTTCGCGCCCGCGATGCACAGCGAGGCGGCCGAACGCCAGCTGCTGGAAAACGATCTGCGCCAGGCGATCGAGCGCGACGAGCTGGTCATGCTGTACCAGCCGATCGTTCATTCGGCGGGCGAGGATATCAGCGGGTTCGAAGCGCTGATCCGCTGGCGGCATCCCACCCGCGGGCTGGTCTCACCTGAGCGGTTCATCCCCCTCGCCGAAGAAACCGGACTGATCACGCAGATTGGCGAATGGGCGCTGACCAGAGCGCTTGAGGACGCCGCCACCTGGCCGGACAGCGTCCGAGTCGCAGTGAACCTGTCGTCCATCCAGTTCAATGACCCGGCGTGCGTTGAGACGATTTCGCGCCTCCTGATGGAAACCGGAGTAGCCGCCCAACGCCTTGAACTCGAGCTTACCGAGAGCGTGTTCATGGCCGATTCCGATACGATGGAGGATACTTTCGCGCGGCTGAAGCAACTGGGCGTTCGACTTGCGCTCGACGATTTCGGGACCGGTTACTCCTCGCTCGGATATCTGAAGAAGGCGCCGTTCGACAAGATCAAGATCGACCAGAGCTTTGTCCGTGGTGCGGCCAGTCGCGACGTCCATAATGCCGCGATCATTCGCGCCATCGTGACGCTTGCTGAATTGCTGGGCATGGACACCTGCGCCGAGGGCGTGGAGACGCACGACGACCTTCAGCTGGTGCGCGAACTGGGGGTGTCGATGGTTCAAGGGTACATCTTCGGCAAGCCCGACGCCGCCGAGATTGCCGCCGAGCTAACCCGCAACCAGACAGTCGTCCCGGACGGTTTCGATTTCGTGCGCGAACCGCGCCATCGCCTGATGCGGCGGGCCATGACCGCGATGCGCGGTGAGATGGTCGAAGTGCGCCTGTCGAATATCAGTTCGATGGGGGCGATGGTCGAATGTGCCCATTCGGTTACGCCGGGCGATGAAATGGTCATGGACATCATCGGCGTCGGCCCGGTGCGCGGCATGGTACGCTGGGCCCAGGCCGGGAAGTTCGGGATTAAGTTCGACGAGGAATTCAACCTCGCACGGCTCGCTCCCAAGCGCGACACGACAACCCGCGACATCGCCGAGCAGCGTCCGTGGTACCTCAAACAACAAGAGGCCGTAGGATAAATCACACCAGTCGGTGGAGCTGCTTTCCGTTACGTCAACTCTTCACTCCGCCCGAGCCCGCGATCCATGTTATCCTCCCCCGGCCAACACAAGGCACACGGGAGGAAACCATGGAAAGCACGTTCGCGAACTGGCGCTCCGCCGCACTGGGTATTGGCCTTACGGCCGCAATCGTCGGCGCAGGGGTTGCCATCGCCCTGTTCTAGCATCCGGCGCAAACGCGCTCATCAGAACGCTTCGACCGGCATCTTCATCAGCGTTTCCGCGCCGGCCTCGATTTTTGCCAGCAGCGCCGGCGAGGTCGGTAATTCGCGCTTGGCGTAGAATTCGGCGGTAATCAGTTTGGCCTTGAAGAAAGGTTCATCGTTGCCGGTCTCGAGCCCGGCCTGGGCGGCCTTCGCCATTTTGAGCCACATCCAGCCAAGTGCGACGAGGCCCATCAAGTCCTGGTAGGCGGTCGCCGCTGCACCGGCATTGTTGGGATCCACCATCCCGTTCTGGGCCAGCCACACGGTCGCTTTCTGGAGGTCGACTAGTGCCGGTTCAAGCGCCTTGGCAACCCCGGCAGGGTCACCCGCTGCCTTCGCCTCGGCGATTTCCGCACCGACCACCTCGAAGAACTTGCGCACCGCCCGGCCACCGTCCTTGGGCAGCTTTCGACCGACGAGATCCATCGCCTGGACTCCGTTGGTGCCTTCGTAAATCTGTGCGATACGGGCGTCGCGGACGAACTGTTCCATGCCCCATTCGCGGATATAGCCGTGCCCGCCGAACACCTGCTGGCATGCCACCGCAGCGGCAAACCCCTTGTCGGTGAGATATGACTTGATCACCGGGGTAATCAGCCCAAGCAGGTCGTCGGCCTCGGTGCGCTCGGCCTCGTCCTCGCTTTTGCGTGCAAGGTCCACCAGCAGCGCGCCCCACAAAGCCAGCGCCCGGCCGCCCTCGTTGAAGGCGCGCGCTTCGAGCAGCATCCGACGCACGTCCGGGTGGACCAGAAGATGGTCGGCCTTGGCGCCTTCCTCGCGGTCTTCGGGCTTCAGGGCGCGGCCCTGGCGGCGGTCCTTCGCATAGGCCGCGGCGTTCTGATACGCGACTTCCCCCTGGGCGAGGCCCTGAACCCCGACCCCAAGACGCGCCGCGTTCATCATGATGAACATGGCCGCAAGACCCTTTTCTTTTTCGCCCACCAGCCAGCCCTTGGCGCCGTCATAGTTCATCACGCATGTCGGATTGCCGTGGATGCCCATTTTCTTTTCAATCGCGCCGCAACTGACCGGGTTGCGGTCGCCCAGCGAGCCGTCGTCGTTGACGAGGAATTTGGGCACCACGAAAAGCGAAATGCCTTTCACATTGTCCGGGCTGTCGGGCATCTTGGCGAGCACCAGGTGAATGATGTTTTCCGCCATGTCGTGCTCTCCGCACGAAATGAAAATCTTGGTCCCGGTAATGGCATAGCTGCCATCATCGTTCGGGACCGCCTTGGTCTTGAGAAGGCCAAGGTCGGTGCCGCAATGCGGTTCGGTCAGGTTCATCGTCCCGGTCCACTGGCCGGAGACCATGTTGGGGACGTACTTCGCCTTGATCTCGTCGGACGCCTTGACCAACAGCGACGCGATCGCGCCCGCAGTCAGACCGTGGAACATCTCGAAGCTCTGATTTGCGGAAAGGATATATTCGCTGATCGCGGTGCCAAGTACGCCGGGAAGCCCCTGACCGCCGAATTCTTCCGGCATCACCAGCGTCGGCCAGCCAGCATCGCGGAACTGGTCGAACGCCTGCTTGAACCCTTGCGGGGTGGTGACGGTGCCATCGTCGTTGCGCTTGCACCCTTCCTCGTCACCGACCCGGTTCAACGGCGCCAGTACTTCCGAGCTGAACTTGCCCGCTTCCTCCAGGATCGCTTCGACCACGTCGGGGGTGGCATTGGCGAACCCCGGCACGTTGGAAAAGCGATCAATGCCCAGAACGTCGTTGAGAACGAACAAGGTGTCTTTCACGGGCGGTGTGTAGGTGGGCATGTGGCGGGTTCCTTAGGCTGATTTGCGTTGGGGTGGGGCATCGACGTCGATCTGCCGGCGAACCATGGCGATGAACGTGTCGAGTTCCTCAATCGTTGCGTCGATGTCGACGCGCTGCTGCTTCAGTTTCTCGACCTGCTGCGAACAGCGTTCGATGGTCTTGAGCCGCTGCGTGCGGCGATTGTCCCCGAGATCGTAAAGGTCGAGCAGCTCCTTGATGTCGGCAAGGCTGAGACCCACGCGCCGCCCGCGCAATATCCACGCCAAACGGGCACGATCACGCTGCGAATAGAGCCGCTGGGTTCCGCGCCGCTCAGGGTTGAGAAGCGCCTCATCCTCGTAAAAACGCAGCGCTCGAGCGGTCACGTCAAAGTCAGCGCACATCTGGCCGATGGTCGACAGGTCGGGCGAATCGCTCATTGCGCTATTCTGATTGCACCTTACGTAAACGTCAATCAGTCTAGGTCGAACCGGTCTGGGGTTGTGACCAGTTCATCCCGTTCATGATACTGCGTCCAGCAAGGAGACCCTTCATGCGCATCCTGGCTTATGCTCTTATCCCACTCGCGATGTTGGCCCTGCCCGCCGCAGCACAGGCACGCACCGAGAACGCGGTTCTGGCGGGCGGCTGTTTCTGGGGAATGGAAGCGGTGTTCGAGCACGTCAAAGGGGTGCATCAAGTCATCTCGGGTTATGCCGGGGGGTCGGCGTCGAGCGCCAATTACGGAGCGGTGTCATCCGAGCGAACCGCGCATGCCGAAGCGGTACGCGTGCGTTTCGATCCCGACGTTGTCAGCTATTCCACGCTTCTGCGAATTTATTTCACCGTCGCGCACGATCCCACGCAGCTCAATCGCCAGGGACCGGACAGCGGCCCTTCGTACCGCTCGGCGATTTTCCCGCAATCCGCATCGCAAAAGGCAGCTGCCAGCGCGTTCATCAAGCGGCTTGATGCCAGCGGCCCGTACAAGGGCCGGGTCGCCACCCGGGTCGAAAGCGGGCAATTCTATGCCGCCGAGGACTATCACCAGGATTTCGCGCGGCGCAATCCGACCCACCCTTATATCCGCCAATGGGACGAGCCGAAGATCGTCGCGCTGAAACGACGCTATCCCGACCTGTTCGTGGGTTAAACGCTTAATCCAAAACAACTTTTTGAGTTACCATTAACTGTGAACGCCGATTAGGGGGCGACAAGTGGCCAACGCCATCCTATATGCGCGACACACGTTTTCTTAGCGATTTACGGGACCGCCAGGCGATGCTGACGACCAATCCGTTTGACGACGACAAGCTCCGCGAGGAGTGCGGCGTGTTCGGCATCTGGGGTGCCGACCATGCAGCGAGTTTCGTTGCGCTTGGTCTCCATGCGCTCCAGCACCGCGGTCAGGAAGCCGCGGGCATCACCAGCTTCGACGGCAGGCATTTCCACAGCCACCGTGCAATGGGCCATGTCGCCGGCAATTTCGACAGCGACGAGGTAATGGGCAAGCTGATGGGCGAAGCGGCGATCGGCCACGTTCGCTATTCGACCACCGGCGTCTCGGCACTGCGAAATGTCCAGCCCTTGTTTGCCGAACTGGCGGACGAAGGTTTCGCCGTGGCCCATAACGGCAACATTTCGAATGCGATGAAGCTTCGCCGGACGCTCCAGCGCCGCGGATCCATCTTCCAGTCGACCAGCGACACCGAGACGGTGATCCACCTTGTCGCGACATCCCAGGCAGGCTCCACCCTGGAACGGCTGACCGAAGCCCTGCGCCAGGTCGAGGGTGCCTATTCGTTGATCGTCCTTACCCAGCAGGGTCTGATCGCCTGCCGCGATCCGCTGGGAATTCGTCCCTTGGTGATGGGCAAACTTGGCCATGCGACCATCTTCGCCTCGGAAACCGTCGCGCTCGACGTGATCGGAGCGACCTATTTGCGCGACGTCGAGCCGGGCGAGATGATCCTTGTCAACGACGACGGAATTCGCAGTTTCCGGCCATTCGAAAAGGCCGATCCCAAGCCGTGCATTTTCGAACATGTCTATTTTTCGCGCCCCGACAGCATCTCCGAGGGCGTGTCGATCTACCAGGTGCGCAAGAACATCGGCGCCGAACTTGCGCGCGAAGCGCCAGTCGTCGCGGACCTCGTGGTTCCCGTGCCCGACAGCGGCGTTCCCGCGGCGCTCGGCTTTTCCCAGGAAAGCGGAATTCCGTTCGAACTGGGGATCATCCGGTCGCATTATGTCGGCCGCACCTTCATCCAGCCTAGCCAGGAAGTGCGGCACTTGGGGGTCAAGCTCAAGCACAATGCCAATCGCGCGCTGATCGAGGGCAAGCGGGTTGTCCTGATCGACGATTTGATCGTTCGCGGCACCACCAGCGTCAAGATCGTGCAGATGATGCGCGATGCCGGCGCGCGCGAGGTGCACATGCGGATCGCCTCGCCGCCCACCGCCCACAGTTGTTTTTACGGGGTTGATACCCCTGAGCGCGCCAAGCTGCTCGCAGCCCAGATGAGCGTTGCGGGGATGGCGGATTATATCAACGCAGACAGCCTCGCCTTCATCACCATCGACGGGCTCTATCGCGCGCTCGGCGATAAACGCGACAACGACCAGCCGCAGCGTTGCGACGCCTGCTTTACCGGCCAATACCCGACCACGCTGACCGACGCGGCGGCGCGCGATGAGAAAGCCGCTTTATCGCTGGTCGCCTCGCGCTAAGAGCTTCTGCATGACCGAATCGAAGCAATTCGCAGGCCGGCTTGCGCTGGTCACTGGTGCCAGTCGCGGAATTGGTGCTGCGACCGCAAAGGCGCTTGCCGCACAAGGCGCGCATGTCGTCCTGACCGCCCGTAACGGGGAATCGCTGGAAGCGGTTGAGGAGGAAATCCACGCTGCCGGGGGAACCGCGACCATTGCGCCGCTCGACCTTACCCAAGGCGAGGCGATCGGAAAATTGGCGGGCGCGCTGGCCGAACGCTGGGGCAAACTCGACGTTCTTGTCTTGAACGCCGCGATGCTCGGCTCGCTGACCCCGGTGCAGGACCTTGATCCCAAGGAGTTCGCGCGCACGTTCAGCCTCAATGTGCTTGCCAATCAGGCACTGATCGCGGCCTTCGACCCGCTGCTCAAGAAATCTAACAAGGCGGAAGTCATCGCCGTCACCAGCTCGGTCGGCCGCGAACCGCGCGCGTTTTGGGGCGGCTATGGCGCTTCCAAGGCGGCACTTGAGACCTTGGTTGGCGCCTACGCCGACGAAACCGAATATAAAGGCACGATCCGGGTCCATATCTGCGATCCCGGTGCGACCCGGACTCGCATGCGCAGCCTGGCTTTCCCAGGTGAGGAACCAGATCGCGTCAAGCCACCCGAAGTGGTCGCCGCAGCAATAGTGGAACGCTTGTCGTCCGATGCCCCGACCGGCCAGGTTTTCCGGGTCGAAGGCTAGGCCAGGGCGAACCGGGTTCGGCGCTCGCCTGGATTATCCTCAACCAGCTTGAGGTTCACTGGATCGCCAAGCGCGACATGGTCGCCGTCGATCCTGGCAATGACCGCAAGATCGCACAACTGCACCTTTGCGCCGCGATCATCCTCGTCAATCACCCGGCCCGAGAAAATCTCCCCGACCCGGCCTTCAAGCGCGACCGCTTCGGCAAGGTCGAGGACCGCTGCATCGACCTGAGCCGAACGTGCGCCCGCCCGGTTCATGACCTGGGGAAGAGCTGCGAAATCCTGCTTGAGTTGATCCGGAATGGGCTTGCCCTCGGTCAATAGCAGCGCTGCCTCCAGCACGAAGCGATCACCCAGTCGCCGCAGCGGTGCCGTGCAATGGGTGTAGGTCGCCGCCATTGCCGCGTGCCAGGGCGTTTCGTCCGGGTCGTACGGGACGTAGCGCGCCCCTTCCCCCGCCCGCCTGACCGCAAGCATGAACGCGGCATCGGCGGCGCGATTCGGATCGAGGGCTTGCTGGAAGGTCGCAAGCTTATCGGCGCTCGACCACGTAAGACCCAGCGCCGCAGCACTCTGGCGAAGGCGGCTAACCGCCCGCTGCCCGGGGGCGCGCATGATCCGGAACAAGCCGGTTTGGTGACGCTGGAGCAAGTCCGCGACGGCAAGATTGGCAGCCAACGATAGCGCGGCATTGGCTTGCTCTGTACGGCTCATTGGCCGAAACCCCAGCGCGTAGCCGCCGCCCGATCGCTGCTCGACGATTTGTTGCGGGGGATCGATCCGTTCCGCCCCCCGGCGCGTTTCGGCAGCGGCGATGCGCGATGAGAAATCGAACAGCAAGGGCGGCAGCTCTGCATCTTTGACGGTCGCATAGCCAAGCTTGGCGCGGCTCTTCATTAGCACGCGTTCGGCACCTTCGAATTGGACGTCGCCATCACCTGCGACGCGCACCGACAACAGAATTGCCGGCTTGTCGGCGTTGGGCAGCAGGCTCGCCGCGCCCTCGCTTAGAGCCGGGGGGTAAAGCGGGATCCTTCCGTCGGGAAGGTAGAACGTCTCTCCCCTGCCCCATGCTTCCGCGTCAATTAGCCCACCGCGCGGCACGAAATGACCGACATCGGCAATCGCGTAGCGCAATATGAGGTCGTCGCCCGACTGCTCGATCGCGAACGCCTGGTCAAGATCGCGCGAGCTGGCCGGGTCGAGCGTTACGAAGGGAATATCGGTCCGGTCGACGCGATATCCAAGCGGCGCTGCTGCTGCTTGCTGCGCCGCCGCCAGGACCGCGGGCGGGAAATCGCCGGGCAGGTCAAACTGCACACGGATCGCGGCCAAGCCCGAATTGAGCGCGCCGCCAGGATCATGAATGGCTTTCAAGCCTTGACCATGGTGATCTGGGCGACATCGATCGATCCGCCCCTGAAACCGCCCTCACAATACATGAGATAATAGCGCCACAGGCGGTGAAACTGCTCGCTAAAGCCGTCAAGTTCGCCACTCGACATCGCCGCGTCGTAGCGGTCGCGCCAGCGCTTCAGAGTTTCGGCATAGTCGTGCCCAAAGCCGTCGCGATCTTGCCACGACAGGCCGCGCTCGACCGCCAGCTCCGCAAACCCCGGTTCGTCGATCAGCATCCCACCGGGAAAGATATAGGCCTGTATGAAATCGGCACTCTGGCGGTATTTGGCGAACAGACGATGGTCGATCGAAATATATTGGAGTGCCGCCCTCCCCCCGGGCCGAAGGTTGCGCGCAATGCAATCGAGATAGGCCGGCCACCAGCGCTCGCCCACCGCCTCGACCATTTCGACGGACGCGATGGAGTCGAACTGTTCATTAGTCTCGCGATAGTCCTGCAGGCGGATCTCGATCCGGGCCTCAAGGCCTTCGTTGCGGATGATTTCCTCAGCGAAGGTCTTTTGTTCGGTGGACAGGGTAAGCGCGACCACATCGACCCCGCGCCGTGCTGCTGCGATCGCAAGGCTTCCCCAGCCGCAGCCGATTTCCAGCATCCGCTGGCCGGGCTGCAAGTGCAGTCGGTCGAGGAGTAGCGCCATCTTGCGCTCCTGCGCCTCTTTGAGGCGTTCCCCCACGCTGGCGAAGCGCGCTGCGGAATATGTCATCGTCTCGTCCAGCCAGGCAGCGTAGAAATCGTTGCCAAGATCGTAGTGCGCCGCGATATTGTCGCGCGCCTTACCAGGTGCGTTATCGCGTAGCCGGTGCGCGGCGGCGTTGACCCAGCGGAACAGTCCCTTGGCGCGCCCCGTGTTATCCAGGCTCACCGCATTGGCGGAAAAGACCTCAAACAACTTGACTGGATCGGGGCTCGACCATTCGCCCAGTTCCCACGCTTTGTACCAGCCGACCGAACCCGACGTGGCTAGCCGCACCAGTGCCATCCAGCTTTTAATCCGAACGGTCGCTTCCGGACCCTTGCCACGCAATCCGACGTCACGGCTAATTCCACCGGGCAGTGAGGCGTGTATTCCGCCATGTTCCAGCCGCTGATCGATCTGTCCCACCAGCCGCTCGACCGCCGGCGCGGCCAGTCGGGCGAACAGCCCACCGCCTGTTGCAAACCCGCGGTCAGCGCGGCACCAGATGTTCGCCTCTTGCCATTATATCCCCTTTGCCTATGCCGAACGCAGCTTGGCAAGCGCCCCAAGCGCGCGCCGGCGTCCCTCGTCGTGACCGACGATCTTGTGCGGATAAGTCCCGCGTTGGTCGTCCGCAGGATCGTGGATCTCACCATCAGCCAGATTGGCCAGTTCGGGCACCCACGTGCGGATATAGTCAGCGGCGTTGAATTTTTCGGACTGCGACAAGGGGGCCATGATGCGGTTAAACTGCTGGCTCGCCGTTCCGGTCCCCGCAATCCACTGCCAATTGAGGGCATTATTGCCATAATCGACGTCCACCAACGTATCCCAGAACCAGCGTTCGCCACGCCGCCAATCGATCAGCAAATGCTTGGTCAGGAAGCTTGCGGCGATCATCCGCACTCGATTGTGCATCCAGCCGGTGGCCCACAATTGCCGCATCCCAGCATCGACGATTGGGTAGCCGGTCTTGCCCCGGGTCCAGGCGGCGAAATCAGAGTTGGCATGCTCGCCGCTGCGATAGCGCAGGTCGCGCATCCGTCCTCTGCCAGAGGTCCACCCGAGATCGGGCTGCGCGCGTATCGCCTGGCGGGCGAAATCTCGCCACGCCAATTCCTTGACGAACTTGGCGCCGTTCAGGCGGCCATGAAGTGCGGCGTGAACTTGGCGGGCACTGACTTCGCCCATGTGGAGGTGTGGGGAGAGGAGGCTGGTTCCTTCAGCTGACGGCAGGTTGCGACACGCTTGATAGTCGCTGACCCGGTCCAAAAATGCTTCGAGCCTGGATTGCGCACCGGCTTCGCCCGGGGTCCAGTGATCGGCGAATTTTGACGCCCAATTGGGATCGGTTGGAAGCAGACTCCAATCGTCTAACCGGTCACTCGCAGGGATCGCTCCAAAGGAAATCCGGTCGGGCACCTCTAACGGGTGGGGCGGGGTGAGGTGGGCGCTCAGTTTTCTCCAAAACGCGCCATAGACCGAATAGGGCGTGCCCGTTCCGGTCGCGATTTGTTCGCTTGGCACCAGGCACTCACCGTCGTGAAGCGTCAGCCGGTCGCCAAGACTGTCCTCGAGCGCGCGTTCCCACGGCTCATGGAGGCGGCTTGCGTAGATGCTTGTGGCGCCGATTTCGTCGGCGATTTGGGGGACTATCGTGGAAGCCCGCCCGCGACGCAGGCACAGGTGGCCGCCAAGGGCGTGTGACAAGGACCGCAAACTCTGGTGGAGCCACCAGCGCTGGGCGCCGCCAATACGATAATCGTGACCCTTCCACTGCGGCGTTTGATCGTCGAGGACATACAGCGGCACGACCAGCCCGTCGTCGACTGCAGCGAGAAGTGCGGGATTGTCATGAAGGCGAAGGTCGCGGCGAAACCAGAGGAGCGAAGTCATCGCATATCGTTACGCACAAACGTCGACTTCGGTTTCGCGTCCAAGGCGTGATCGCCGACCCAAAGCCAAATAGCGCGCGTCGCCAAGTGCAACTTGCGCCTCGCACCCGTCGATGCGCACATCGGCGATCGGCATGATCGACCAGTATAGGAATTTCCTGATCTTGGGATCGGTTGCGATTGCCAGCCGCACGGCGGGCTTATCCATCATTGGGTCGATCAGCGGCTCTGCCTGTCCCAGATGGCCGCGAAAGGTCCACTTGGCCTGACCGATCCACCCGTCCTCGACCCACACCAGGCTACGGTCCCAGAACCTGAATGCGGGCGGCGAAGCGATGATCGAGGTAGCCTTGGGAAAGCGCGATTTCACTTCGCGGCGAGCGGTGTCGCTGACCCCCAGATTGAACCCGACATAGGCAATGACCCCAAGCATCGCGATCTGCACCGGGCGGCCATATTCGGGATCGCCGTTCGCTTCGCGCCCCTGGCTTCGTGCAATTCCCAGTATCAGCGTCAGCCACACGACCCAGTCGATGATGAACAAGCTGGTGGCATTCCACCACGCGCCCGACAGCGGCGAGAACAATTGCACCGAATAGCTGGTTTGCAGGTCGAGCAGCGGATGCGTGATCGCACCAATGTAGCACAGCGCCAAAAGCCACAGAGGATGCATCGCAAGCCCGCTCTTGAACCGGGTGCCGCGCGCCACCTGCCACTTGTCGAGCGCAAGCAGAAGGCCCCACAACAACAGGGGCAGGATCATCCCCCCGCCGATCAGGCTGTGCGTGAAGCCGCGATGGGTCGCTAGCGGCTCCCACGATGCCCATTGCGTGAACACGTCAATGTCGGGCGCGTTGGCACCGAGCACTAGCGCTGCCATCCCCTTTCGCGATTTTGCTTTTAACCCTGCCTGGCCAAGCGCCCAGCCGACCAGGCTGTGCGTGATATTATCCACGCGTGCGCGCCACTCGGGAGGCAAACCAGATCGTGTGGCGCGGCCCCTTTCCGTTCGCGCGTGCGCGAACCATTTGTTCGTCGAGGGCGAAGCCGGCTTGGACAATGCGTCGAGCGAACTTGGGGTCGGGCGCAGCCGACCAGATAGCCAATAGGCCTCCGGGATTTAGTGCCGATCGGGCAATCCGCAATCCGTCGTCCGAATAAAGCCGGTCATTCCCGGCCCGAACCAGCCCGTCGGGGCCGTTATCGACGTCCAGCAGGATTGCATCCCACGCCCCCTCAGCAATCGTGTCGGCAACATCGCAAACGCGAACCTCGACCCGCGGGTCATCAAGGCTTGTCCCGGTCAGCGCCGCCATCGGCCCCCTTGCCCACGCGACGATTTGCGGCACCAGTTCGGCAACCGTTATTCGGGCATCAGCGGGCAAGGCGGCAAGCGCTGCACGAAGCGTGAAGCCCATGCCATAGCCACCGATCAGCCAGCGCTGCCCCTTGCGAGCGCCAAGCCGCTCGGCAGTCAATAATGCAAGCGCCTGTTCCGACCCGCTCATCCGGCTCGACATCAATTCGTCGCGGTCGACCAGGATCATGTGGTCGGCCCCGCGCGAATAAAGCTTCATCTCCGCTCCGCCCGGAATCCGGGCGGTCGAGACCAGTGTCCGCGGGATCATGGGTGACGTTCCGGTACGAGAATTGCGCGCGTCACTCCGCGCGGGGCTCCTTCTCGACCTGCCAGGTCTGGCCCTTGGAAACGAGCTTCTGGAGGTCGGGAGCTTTACCCTCGGCAGCCGCCCTGTTTTGCTCGACGACGGCGCTTTCGAAGGTCGGCGCGGGGTCTTCGTAAATGACCCCGAGCGCGACCGGAAATTCCGGCGGCATTTCAATCAGCATTCCGGCGATGCCGCGGTTGGTTGGGTTGTGAACAATGACATCGGGGTCATCGCCTACGACCACTTTTAACTTCAGGCGCTCGGTATCAAGTGCAAGACCCTTTTCGCCATTGGCAAACAGCATCTTTTCACCGGGCTTGAGCCACAATTGCTTTTCTGCGGCAAGCCCGCGATCGGTGAACGGCGCGAACACGTCATCGTTATAAACAATGCAGTTCTGATAGATTTCAACGAAGCTTGCACCCTTGTGCGCGTGGGCGGCCTTCATCACGTCGACAAGGTTCTTGTGCACGTCGATCCCGCGCGCAACGAAGCGGGCGCCCGAACCAAGCGCCACCGCGCACGGGCTTACCGGACGATCAACCGAACCATAGGGTGTTGACGGGCTTCGCGTGCCAACCCGCGACGTAGGCGAATATTGGCCTTTGGTAAGGCCGTAAATCTCGTTGTTGAACAACAGGATCTGGCAGTCGAGGTTGCGGCGGATGATGTGCATCGTGTGATTGCCGCCGATGCTCAGCGCGTCCCCGTCGCCGGTGATGATCCACACGTCCAATTCGGGATTGGCAAGTTTCACGCCCGTCGCAACGGCTGGCGCACGGCCATGGATGGTGTGGAAGCCATAACAGGCCATGTAATAGGGAAAGCGGCTAGAGCAGCCGATCCCGGAAATGAACACGGTCTTTTCGCGCGCAACCCCAAGGTCCGGCATGGTCCGCTGAACGGCTTTCAGGACGGCATAATCGCCGCATCCCGGGCACCAGCGCACTTCCTGGTCGGACGCCCAATCCTTCGCGGTCGTCGTTATCTTGGTGACTTCGTTCATCGTCCGATCCCAAGCAGCCAGATAAGCAGGAACACGACTGCGACCAGCATGATGATCAACGGCCAGGGGTTAAGCTGTTTCATTGCAGCGCCTCCGCGATAGCCGCATCGATCTCCGCGATCTGGAACGGCTGGCCACTGACCTTCGTCACGCTTTTGGCGTCGACCAGATATTGATCGCGCAAGATAGTCTTCAACTGGCCGCTGTTCATTTCCGGAACGATGATCTTTGCAAAACCCTTGAGGAGATCGCCCAGATTCTCGGGCAGCGGCCAGATATGGCGGATGTGGACATGCGCAACGGACTTGCCGTCGCGGATTGCGCGCCGAACCGCCTGGTGAATAGGCCCAAAGCTTGAACCCCAGCCCACGACCGCAAGTTCGGCCCCTTGTTCACCAAGGCACACGTCCTGCGGCGGGATCACCTTGGCGACGTTCATCACCTTGGTGGCGCGGATCGCGGTCATCTCGGCATGGGCGGCGGGCGAATAATCGATATTCCCGGTTCCCGGTTGCTTTTCGATCCCGCCGATGCGGTGCTCTAGCCCTGCCGTGCCGGGCTTGATCCAGGGCCGTGCCAGCTCTTCGTTGCGGGCATAGGGAAGAACTACCTCATCTTCTGACGGCGCATCGGTCTTGAACGCGACTGGAAACGGCGCATAGCCGCTCATGTCCGGCACCTTCCAGGGTTCGGCGGCATTGGCGATATAGCCATCGGTCAGTAGCATCACCGGGGTCATGAACCGGGTCGCGATGCGGCACGCCTCAATCGCGCAATCGAACGCATCCGAGGGGGAACGCGCGGCAATCACGGGCAGCGGGGTATCGCCGTTACGACCATATACGGCCTGGTAAAGATCCGACTGCTCGGTCTTAGTGGGAAGGCCGGTAGAGGGTCCGCCGCGCTGCGAATTGACGATCACAAGCGGAAGTTCGGTCATCACCGCAAGCCCGATCGCCTCGGTCTTCAGCGCAATTCCCGGTCCCGATGACGAGGTGATTCCAAGT
Source organism: uncultured Alphaproteobacteria bacterium (assembly GCA_963703115.1). Taxonomy (GTDB): domain Bacteria; phylum Pseudomonadota; class Alphaproteobacteria; order Sphingomonadales; family Sphingomonadaceae; genus Sphingomicrobium. The sequence goes on along the minus strand of OY969788.1, from coordinate 685,934 downwards.
TGCCCCGCATAGGACGCGCCGATGGCCGAACAAATCGCAGCAATCTCATCCTCGGCCTGGAAGGTGGTGATGCCATATTCCTTGAGGCGTGAGAGGTGGTGAAGCAGCGCCGATGCGGGAGTGATCGGATAGCCGCCGAAAAACATCTTGAGGCCAGCAAGCTGACATCCAGCGACCAGGCCCAGCGCAAGGCTTTCGGCCCCGGTGACGGTGCGATAAAGGCCGGGTTCTGCCGGAGCCGCATCGACGTGATGCTTGTGCACTCCGCCGATCTCAACCGTTTCGCCATAAGCGTGTCCCGCGTTCAAGGCGGCGATATTGGCTTCGGCAAGACCGGGGGCCTTGGCGAACTTGGCCTTCAGCCATTCGACGATGGGCGCACGGTCGCGGTCGAACATCCAGAGCGCGAGCCCTAGCGTCCACATGTTCTTGCAGCGCAGCGCTTCCTTGTTGCCAAGACCGAACGGCTTGACCGCCTCAAGGGTGAGCTGGCTGATATTGAAGTGGACCAATTGCCACTTGGCCAGGCTTCCGTCCTCAAGCGGATTGTCAGCGTAGCCCGCCTTGGCCAAATTCCGGGCCGAAAACTCTCCCTCGTCGGCGATGATCAGGCCGCCGGGAACCAGCGCCTCGACATTCATTTTCAGCGCTGCCGGGTTCATCGCGATTAGGACGTCAGGCGCGTCGCCCGCGGTTTCGATCGCGGTCGAACCGAAATTGATCTGGAACGCGGACACTCCAAAGGTCGTCCCCTGGGGTGCGCGAATCTCGGCCGGAAAGTCGGGGAAGGTCGCCAAATCGTTTCCGGCCAGCGCGGTCGACAAGGTGAACTGTCCGCCGGTCAATTGCATGCCATCGCCACTGTCGCCGGCAAATCGGACGACAACCGCTTCACGCGGCGGAAGGGCGTTGGCTTCTTGTTCGGTCACGAAATGGGATGCGGTGGCCATTGTCGCCATTTAGGACGGTCGTCGGCCTTCCGCCACCCATTAACAGCCATAGTTTCTAGGCTGCCAAAATCTCCAGCTTCTCACTGACTTCGAGCCACCGGGATTCGGCGGCCTCGAGTTCGGCACCGGCCGTGGCTCGACGGCGGGCGAGTTCGCCCATCGAAAGCCCGGCAAATTCCCGCGCCGCCAGCGACGAATTGGCCATCGCAAGGTCGAGCGCGGCACATTTGGCCGCCAGGCGCTGGGTTGCGGCCTCGGCCTCCGCGATTTTCTTGCGCAACGCCTTGGCATCGTCGCGCGCGTTGTCATTGGCCCTGGCAGCTTTTTTCGCGCTTTTGTCCGCCGCCAGACGGGGTTGGTTCCGGCCCAGTACGAAGTCGATATAGTCGTCGATATTGCCGTCATAGTTCGTCGCGTGTCCGCCATCGACCAGCACCAGCCGGTCGGCGGTCAGTTCGACCATGTGGCGATCGTGGCTGATCAGGATGACCGCGCCGTCATACCCGTTGAGCGCCTGGACCAGCGCTTCGCGTGCGTCGACGTCAAGGTGGTTGGTCGGCTCGTCCAGGATCAACAGGTGCGGCGCTTCCCGGGTGATCAAGGCCAGCGCCAGACGCGCCCGTTCACCACCCGAAAGCTTTGCTACCAGCGTTGTCGCCTTGTCCCCGGAAAACCCGAATCGTCCCAGTTGCGCGCGGACTGCTGCTGGGGTCGCGCCCTTCATTCCCCGGGTCATATGTTCAAGCGGCGTATCGTCCCCCGACAATTCCTCCACCTGGTACTGGGTGAAATAGCCGACCTTCATTTTGCCCGAGGCATGCAACGCGCCTGCCATCGGCGCCAGTTGCGCCGCAATAAGGCGGGCCAGCGTGGTCTTGCCGTTGCCGTTGCGGCCAAGCAGCGCAAGGCGGTCGTCGGGATCGATCCGAAGGTTGAGGCGGGTCAGGATCGGCTGGTCCTGGGTATAGCCGACACTTGCCATGTCGAGAGTGATCAGCGGGGGGCGAAGCTCGCTTGGCGAAGGGAAATCGAACGCCAGGCTGGGATCTTCCGCCATTGCCGCGATCGGTTGCATCTTGGCCAGCATCTTGGCCCGGCTTTGCGCCTGTTTGGCGGTGGAAGCGCGGGCCGAATTGCGGGCGACATAATCCTGCAGCCGGGCACGCTGCGCATCCTGGGATGCCTTGGCGGCGGCAAGTTGGGCGGCACGTTCGGCGCGCTGTTTCTCGAACCCGTCATAATTGCCCGAATAGGCTGCGATCCGGCCGCGTTCGACGTGCAGGATGGTGTCGACGACATTATTCAAAAGGTCGCGCTCGTGACTGATCACGATCAGCGTTCCGCGATAATCCTTGAGGAAATTCTCAAGCCACAGCGTCGCCTCGAGATCGAGGTGGTTCGACGGCTCGTCGAGCAGCAGCACGTCGGGCGCAGAAAACAACAGCGCCGCAAGTGCGACCCGCATTTTCCAACCGCCGGAAAAGCTGTCGAGCGGCTGGCCCTGCATGTCCTCATCGAATCCAAGGCCAAGCAGGATTTGCGCCGCCCGTGCGTCGGCGGTGTAAGCGTCGATCGCAAGCAGGCGATCGTAAACGTCCCCAAGGCGATCGGGATCGATGCAATGTTCGGCCTCGGCCATCAGCGAAGCACGCTCAATGTCGGCGGCAAGCACCGTTTCGAACGGGGTTGCAGTACCCGTCGGCGCTTCCTGGGCGATATAGCCGAGCCGGGTTTTCTTGGGCATTTCGATCTCACCCTCATCGGGTTCGATCTCGCCGATGATTGCCTTCATCAAGGTCGACTTGCCAGCGCCGTTGCGCCCGATCAGTCCGACCTTGCTGCCCGGGGTAATCGTCGCGCTCGCGCGATCGAGGATCGAACGCCCGCCAAGGCGCACCGTGATTCCGTTGATTGTCAGCATGACGGCGCGCCTACACGGCAAATGCGACAAAGGCGAGACACAGCTTGCGGGGAACAGGGCGAATAGCCGCGTTGACCCGATCGATGACCATCATCACCGGCTGGAACCGCGGCGTCGATAGCGCTAGTCGAACGTTATGACCGACGACCAGATCTACCGCCGCGGGGTCGGCATCATGCTCTTGAACGCCGAGCGCAAGGTGTGGGTCGGCCAAAGAATTGATAATCCGGTCGACGCGTGGCAAATGCCCCAGGGCGGGATCGACGAAGGCGAGGAACCGTGGGACACTGCGCTGCGCGAACTTCACGAGGAGACCGGCATTGCCGCCCGCCACGTGGAGCGAATTGCCTGCTGTCCCGAGCGCCTGCGCTATAACCTTCCCGCCGAACTTCATAAAAAGCTCTGGGACGGGCGGTGGATCGGGCAGGAACAGGACTGGTTCCTGTGCCGCTTCCTTGGTGCCGACAACGATGTCGATATAGCCACCAAGCATCCGGAGTTCAGCCATTGGAAGTGGGTTGAGCCGGCCTTGCTTCCCGACCTGATCGTGCCGTTCAAGCGGGATCTGTACCGCGACCTCCTCCGCCATTTTGCCGAGCATCTGGAGTGAGCTTGTGCACGCGCGCGGGGGGAGTGGCGAAAAGCTGCTCGGCCCGCTAGGACCCCACGCGATGGGGACACTGACGCCAATAGAACAAGCCGCGGTCGAAGCTGCGGGCGACGAGCCGATGCTCGACCAGGTGCTGGCCTGGGCCGCGATCAACTCGGGTTCGCGCAATCTTGAAGGCCTGTCGGCCATGGCTGACGTACTTGGTGATGCCTTCTCTGCGCTTCCCGGCAACATCACTCGGGTCGCCCCCGCACCGGTCGAGGCGGTCGATGGTTCGGGCAAGTCCAATGCGTTGCCGCACGGCGACCACCTGCACCTGAAAGTCCGTCCCGACGCGCCGGTTCAGCTCGTCCTGACTGGGCATATGGATACCGTCTATCCGCTCGACCATTCGTTCCAGCACACCCACTGGATCGATGAGGTTACGCTCGGCGGTCCCGGGGTCGCGGACATGAAAGGCGGCATTGCGGTCATGCTGGCAGCGCTCAAAGCAGTCGAGGCAAGCCCGCTTTCGGCACAGCTGGGCTACGAAGTCGTACTGAACAGCGATGAGGAAGTCGGCTCACTCGCTTCCGCTCCGCTGATCGAACAGGCAGCGCGCGGAAAGCTTGCAGCACTCACCTATGAGCCCGCAGCGCTTCCCGACGGAACGCTTGCCGGCGCTCGCCCGGGTAGCGGCAATTTTGCAATCGTAATCCATGGCCGTTCGGCCCACGCCGGGCGCAATCCCGAAGACGGTCGCAATGCGATCCTGGCGGCGTCTGAGCTTGCCCTGCGTCTTGACAAGGCAAAGGGGCCAAACCTGTCGGTCAACCCCAGCCGGATTGACGGCGGGGGCCCCGGCAATGTCGTCCCCGACCTTGCAATTCTTCGCGTCAACATGCGCCCGCGCACTCCCGATGAACAGGATCGTGCGCAGGCGATGCTCGACGGGGCGATCGCGATGGTCGCCGCGCAGCATGACGTTCAGATTCACTGCCATGGCGGGTTCGCCCGACCGCCCAAGCCACTGGACGACAAGGCCGAGAAATTGTTCGGCCTGGTACGCGATGCCGGTGCCGACTTGGGCCAGACAATCGCTTGGGCGCCTTCGGGCGGGGTATGCGACGGCAACAACATCGCCGCCTGCGGCGTGCCAGTCGTCGACACCATGGGCGTGCGTGGCGGCAAGATTCATTCATCGGAGGAATATTTGCTCACCGAATCGCTTGCTGAGCGCGCGTCGTTAAGCGCACTCACGATCCTTCGCTTGATCGAACGGGGCCTGAAATGAGTTTCCGGATCCGTGCCGCAACGATCGACGACCTTCCCGCCATGTACGACCTCGCCAAGCTTACTGGCGGTGGATTTACCAACCTTCCGGCGGAAAAAGACACGCTGGAAAAGAAACTGGTGCGCAGCACCGAAAGCTTCACCAAGACCGAGGACGTGGTCGGTGACGACCTTTACGTATTCGTGCTCGAAAATGCCGAAACCCAGCAAATCCGCGGCACCTGCCAGGTGTTCGGTGCGGTAGGTCTGGACCAGCCCTTCTATTCCTACCTTATCTCCACGCTTACCCAGAAAAGCGAGGAGCTGGGGCGGATCATTCGCAACAAGACGCTAAACCTTACCACCGACCTGGAAGGCTATAGCGAGGTTGGCGGGCTATTCCTCCATCCCAACGAGCGCGCCGGCGGCCTTGGTATGCTTTTGGCCCGCTCACGCTACCTGTTCATTTGCGCCAATCGCCAGCGCTTCGCGGACAATATCCTGGCTGAGCTTCGCGGCGTGATGGACGAGGGCGGGCATTCGCCATTCTGGGACGCGCTTGGCGGACGGTTTTTCGACATGACCTTCCCCGAGGCTGACGCGTTCAATGCAACCCACGGTACCCAGTTCATCGCCGACCTGTTTCCGACCACCCCGATCTACATGTCGATGCTTCCTGAAAGCGCGCTTGCGGTGATCGGCCAGCCGCATCCCACCGGGCGCGCAGCGATGCGGATGCTTGAGCGTGAGGGCTTCAACTGGGACGGCTATGTCGACATTTTCGACGGCGGCCCGACGGTGACCTGTCGTACCGACCAGGTCGAAACCATTCGCAACGCGCAGAACCGGTTGGTCGCCGAGGATTATGCCGATGGCGGGCCAACGATGCTGTGCACGTCAGGCAAGCTGATCGACTTCCGCGCTTGTTATAGCCAGGTACAGGGCGCCGGCAGGGACGCGGTCGCCCTTACGCCCGATGCCCGGGCGCTGCTGGAAGTGGAGCCCGGCGCTAGCGTCCTGATGGTAGAGCGCTAGCGGCCATGGCAATCGAAGAGATCAATTTCGACGGCCTGATCGGTCCTTCGCACAATTACGCCGGGCTTAGTCTTGGCAATCTTGCTTCGGCGAGAAATGCTGGCGAGGTGAGCCACCCGCGCGACGCCGCGCTGCAGGGATTGGGCAAAATGCGCTCGAATTTGCGGCTGGGGCTAAGACAGGGGTTGTTCGTGCCTTTGCCGCGCCCGGCCACGTCTTGGCTTCAGGCACTCGGGACGAGGATCGCCGATGCTGACCCGACGATCGCCGCCAATGCAATGAGCGCAAGTTCGATGTGGGCCGCAAATGCCGCAACCGTCAGTCCCGCGCCCGATGCTGCCGACGGGAAATGCCATCTCACCGTCGCCAACCTCAAGTCGATGCCTCATCGCAGCCTGGAATGGCCCGATACGCTGCGCCAATTGCAACTGGCGTTCGCCAGCAGCGCCTTCGCGGTCCATGCCCCCGTTCCAGTGGCCTTTGGCGATGAAGGCGCGGCCAACCACATGCGGCTGGCCGCCAATCATGACGCCCCCGGGCTGGAAGTCTTCGTTTATGGCGTATCGGGCGGCCCGTTTCCCGCCCGTCAGCACATCGAAGCCAGCCGCGCAGTGGCACGTCTACACCGGCTTGATCCCGATCGGACCTGTTTCATCGCGCAGTCGGACGAAGCGATTTCCGCCGGTGCCTTCCACAATGATGTCGTCGCAGTTGCCAACGGCCGGGTCCTTTTCGCCCACGAAAAGGCCTTCGCCGACAAGCAGCCGATGTTGGATTGGATCGCGCCCCGCCTCGAGGGTTTCGAGTTCGTCGAAGTGCCCGACTCTGAGGTCTCGCTCGGCGATGCGGTAAAAAGCTATTTGTTCAATTCGCAGCTCGTCACCTTGCCCTCAGGCGAAACCGCGTTGATCGCTCCGACCGAATGCCGCGACACCCCCAGTGTCAAAGGTTGGCTCGATCGGCACCTTTCCTCCAACGGGGCGATCCGCAAGGTCGAGTATGTCGACGTGCGCCAGTCCATGGCGAACGGCGGCGGGCCAGCTTGCCTTCGCCTACGGGTTCAGTGCGACCCGGCAGATGTCGATCCGCGCTTCTTGCTCGACGAAGAGAAGATTGAGCGCCTGGAACAGGTTGTAACCGCCCACTGGCCAGAACAAATCGACAGTCGCGACCTGCAATTGTCAGGTTTGATCGAGCGGATCGTTCGCGCACACCGGGCGCTCCTCGCTGCTCTCGACCTTGACCAACTCGTGTCGGGTTAATTGACAGGTAACCACGTTTCTTAAGACAGGAATGGCTCATTTTCGGCACTGGCACGTTCCATGCTTAACTATGAGCATGTTGAAACGCCTAGGCCGCCTGTTCGTCATCAAGACCCGCTGGGAAGCGTGGTTCGTAATCTATGCCATCGCGCTCGGCGCGATCGAGCGCGGGCGTCATTATCTGTTGCTTTACCCGGGTACCTACGGGATCATCCTGGCGCTGGCCTGCACTGGCGTGGTCTTCCTTGCCGGAGCGAAATTGCTCGACAGCGTGCGCGTACCTGCGGCCGCTTCAAGCGGGGTCAACCCGGAACGGCAAGCCGCAAGCTGGGGTCCGCGGCGGCTTATGGTGCGTCGTAATCGACCCACGGACCGGCCGTCGCGCCGTTCCGAAGCACGATCCGCTCGACATCGCAAAGATTGACCCCGGCCCATAGCGTTGGGCCTGAACTGGCAAGCACTGCCTGAATATCGAAAGCGCAGTCGACATCGGCAAAGCGCACCGGCAACGCGCGCCCCGGCTGCGGCGGCGGGGTCAGGGCCGACCATCCGTTGGTTCCATGACGGCGGATCATGACGCTGTGCATTTGCTCGCCGGTGCCATTGACAAGAATGAAGTCGCCCGCAGCCACAGCAGCAGTCGGCAAGAAAAGCGCAAATGCGCCAACCAAGCGCAGAAAAAACTTCACCGGCGGCAGTATAGCTGCGCGCCGGTGAAGCTTGAAGAGTGAATTTTAAGGAACGAATCCGTTATGCGGCATTGAGCTCCGCATATGTCGTGGGGCGCGAACTCCAATAGCTCACCTGCGGGGGCGGACCCTGCATCATCGCCTCGCGCAGCGGGAGCGCGGTGGTGCAGAAGGCGCATTCGGCCAGCATCCGACCGATGATCCAGTGGGTGCGCCCGCAGCCCGGGCAGTGGTTAACTTCGCCGTCGCGATAGACGGCATGGTAGCCGCGGGTGTGGGGGTTAAAGCCCTCGCGGTTGGTTTCGATCGAACGAAGCATAACAAAGTCCTCAATCTGTCTTCTTTGGTTGGACAACGACCAATACGGCGATGGGTTGCATGTTATGTCGCATTGGGATTCGGCCGACCTTCCGAACCCGTCTTCGCGACCGGTCACAAGATTCTGTTTTGGAAACACCTATGCTTTGTCTTATGCACAGCGACTCGGGGTCACGGCGGATGCTGTGGATATTAACCATCTCTTAGTTCTTTGTGGGCGATGGTGGACCGGTTCTTCAGCGGAGGGGGGCCAAGTGGAGTCGAACGAACGTTACTATCGCCGCCGCGCGGTAGAGGAGCGAATGGCCGCACAGCGCGCCGTCACCGAACATGCCCGCGCCTGGCACGCAAAGCTCGCCAGCGATTTCGCCGAGCGTGCGGTCGCCTCTTCGGCAGCTGCGGTCAGCGCCTAAACAAGAGCACCTAGCGCCGCGGCCCCGGTATTTTTCCGTTACGCTTTTCTGGGGCGTGTTCCGCCATCTCCTGCTAGCCTTCGAGCCAGCTTTGGCGGAGGGTTAAATCATGATGGTTTGGATTGCGGCTTATGCCGGGGCGGCGTTGGCGATGCTCGCGCTCGACAGCTTGTGGCTCGGCTTTGCCGCAAAGCGGCTTTACCGGCCCGAACTCGGCGACATGCTGATGGACGGATTTCGAATTGCCCCGGCAGCGGTATTTTACCTAGCTTATGTCGCAGGCATCGTATTCCTCGCGGTGCAGCCTGGGCTCGAAGCAGGCAAATGGAGCGTCGCGCTGACCCGCGGTGCTGCACTCGGCGCGATCGCTTATGCAACTTACGACCTTACCAATCAGGCAACCCTAAGGCACTGGTCGACCTTGGTAACAATAAGCGACATCGCCTGGGGAACGGTGCTGACCGGTCTTGCCGCAACCGCCGGCTATTACGCAGCCAGCTGGGCCAAAAGCGCCCTCTAAGTCAGGCTTTGCGCGGCCCGGGGAAGAAGGCGTTGGTGCGGGCCATGTAACGGCGGAACGAATCTCCGCGCGATTCGAGCATGTGCTGTTCAAGTGGCGGGATCCCCGAAGCATGGACCAGCAGCCAGTACATTAGCGCTGGACCCAGCAGCGAGGCCCAGCCCCATGTGATCGCAAAGTCTGGCCCAATTGCGATCAGAACGAACGACCACCAGCCAAGCCATTCGAAAAAATAATTTGGATGCCGGCTGAAAGCCCAAAGCCCCCGGTCCATGACCTTGACGCGATTGGACCGATTGGCACCAAAACGGCGCAACTGCCGGTCAGCCACAGCTTCACCAATGACGGCGATTGTATAGAGCGCGAGCGCTGCGAGGTCGGACCATGCCGGAAAGGCCGAGCGGTTGGAGAGCGCTGCGAGCACAGGTATAAGCAGCAGGAAAGCGGCCAGCGCCTGGACCTGGAGAAAGCGGAACAGGCGCTTGTCCCAGTCGGCACCCCATTCCTGCCGAAGCGCCAGGTAGCGCGGATCGTCGTGGCCCTGCGTCGCGCGCGACAAGATGTGTGTTCCCAACCTGAGCGACCAGATCGCGATCATCATTCCAACCAGCAAGCGCCGTCCGCCCGGCACGTCCACGCGGTACAGAATCGCTGCAAGAACCCCGCCGACACCCACTGCGAACGACCAAATGGCGTCGGTCAAACCGGATTTCCCCGGTTTCCTTGCGAAAATCCAAACGGTTGCCATGATGGCACTCATGGTTAATGCGAGTGCCGGTAAGATTAACGCGAGTGACATCATTTCATATAACGCGAATTTAACAGCCTGCCGCTACTGATCGACCCCTGCCCATCGTTTGATGGGCAGTTGGGAAAGTGGACATTCGTGCCGGGGGTAGTGGCCCAGCGCGCAGATTGAGGGACCAGATGGGAAACGCTGCTCGGGCGTTGAATATTGCTGTCGTGGGAAGTGGCATTGCAGGAATGTCCGCCGCCTGGCTGCTCGCCAAAAATCATTGCGTGACCTTGTTTGAATCCGACGACCGGATCGGCGGACATAGCAATACGGTAACCGCAAGCGGGGTTCCGGTCGACACCGGGTTCATCGTTTATAATGAACTGACCTATCCCAACCTCACCGCGTTGTTCGACCATCTTGGGGTGCCGGTGAAGGACAGCTCGATGGGCTTTGCAGTCTCGCTTGACGATGGTCGCCTGGAATATGCCGGCAGTCTTGGCGGGCTGTTTGCCCAGGCCCGAAATTTCTTTTCCCCGCGCTACTGGCGAATGCTTGTTGGGCTGGCCCGCTTCTATCGCCGCGCTCCCCGCGACCTGCACCGGATCGGGACCACAACTCTGGGCGATTATCTTGACGGTATCGGCTGCGGCAATGCGTTCCGCGACGACCATTTGTACCCGATGGCAGCAGCGATATGGTCAACCCCGGCCAAGGATATCCGTCACTTCCCGGCCGCAGCGTTCATCCGTTTTTGGGAGAATCACGGGCTGTTGAAATTCCTTCGTCGGCCGAAATGGCGGACGGTCGACGGCGGAAGCCGGGAATATGTTCAGCGACTGACGGCCCCTTATATCGATCACATCCGGCAGGGTTGCCCCGTAAGGTCGATCCGCCGCGACAAAACGGGCGTGACCATCCTTAGCGCTTCGGGAGAGGAGCGCTTTGACCATCTGGTGCTGGCAACCCACGCCGACACCGCTTTGTCGCTGCTTGCGGACCCCAGTCCCGAGGAGCGCACGCTACTGGGTGCTTTTACCTATCGTACCAACCGCGCGATCTTGCACAGTGACCCACGGGTCATGCCCAAACGCCGTCGGGTCTGGTCGAGCTGGAATTATTCCTCGCTCGGTTCCGGAAAGCACAGCGGCGACCCGCGATTGTCCGTCACCTACTGGATGAACAAGTTGCAGGGCATTCCGGAAAATCTGCCGCTGTTCGTGACCCTCAATCCACTGGTCGAGATCGATCCTTCGCTGATCCATCGCGAATTCGACTATGATCACCCGATGTTCGATTCGGCGGCAAGCGCGGCGCAGCAGGATTTGTGGTCGCTTCAGGGACTGCGAAACAGCTGGTTCTGCGGCGCTTATTTCGGCTCCGGTTTCCATGAGGATGGACTCCAGTCCGGACTTGCAGTGGCTGAGCAACTGGGCGGGGAAAAGCGGCCTTGGACGGTGGCCGACGAGAGCGGCCGGATCTGGATGCAGGGGAAACCGGCGACCGACGGCTGGGCCGGGCGGCCCGATGAGGGGGAAGAAGAATTGGCCGCCGCGTGAGCGTGCTCGACCCCTCTCCCGACGCGTCGCTTTACGTGGGACAAGTGATGCACCGGCGAACCAAGCCGCGGCGCCATCGCTTTACCTATCGCCTTTTCGCCATCGCACTCGACCTCGATTGTATCGACGCGGTGGATCGCCGACTTAAGCTGTTTTCGGTCGGTCGCTTCAACTTACTCTCGTTCCGCGCGCGTGACTTTGGCGACGGCTCGGACCTCCCTTTGAAGGACCAGCTTGTTGCACGCTGCGCGACCGACCGGATCTACGGGATTGAACGCGTGGTACTAGTGACGATGCCGCGCTTGCTAGGCTTTGCGTTCAATCCCTTGAGCTTGTTCTTTTGCTTCGACCATCAGGGGCGTAACAGGGCCATCGTTCACGAAGTGCACAATACGTTCGGAGAGCGCCATTTCTATGTGCAGCCGGTCGATTACCGCGGCACGGCGCGGCACGAAGCGCCAAAGGCATTCCACGTATCCCCCTTCCTGCCGATGGGACTGGGATATCGCTTCCGAGTGCGTCCACTAGGCGAGCGCTACGATGTCGCGATCACCGTTTCGGACTCCGAAGGACCAGTTCTTGTCGCGATCCAGAAAATGGCCCGCGAAGAGCTGACCGACTGGACAATCATTCGCGCCGCCCTTGCCTTCCCGGTGATGACGGTGAAAGTCGTAGCGGGGATTTTGTGGGAGGCAGCACGGCTGTGGCTGAAAGGGATCAGGGTCTATCCGCATCCAAGCAAGGTAAAATTCGGCGGCGGCGAACTGCCGACGACCCCCCCACCTCACCCGCCGAGGGGGTCGAAAAAGGCGACGGCAAGGGGTCCGCGCAAAGCCGCCTGACGGCCAAGGCATTGCTGCTTGCAGCAGCAGCCGCGCTTGCCGCGGTCGGCCTTCGTTCACTCAACGCCCTTACTGCCTTTAACGCGCTGGTCCCCAAGGACGAAGATTCTACCCGGGTAATTGGCGATGCGGTTTTTGGCCCGCATGAGCGCCAACGCCTCGACGTCTATCGCCCTGCCAACGACGATACGACCCTACCGATTTTCGTTCATATCTACGGCGGATCGTGGGATTCTGGGGCTAAAGACGGTTATGAATGGCTTGGCCGGGCAATCTCGGCACGTGGCTTTGCTGTGGTCATCCCGGACTATCGGCTTACCAGCCACGGTCGCTATCCGGATTTTGTCGAAGATTGTGCGGAGGCAGTGCGCTGGGCAATCGCCAACGCCAGCAGTTTCGGCGGCGATCCTGACCGGATCGTGCTGTCGGGGCATTCGGCGGGTGCCTATAATGCCGCCATGCTGGCGTTCGATCCCAAGTGGCTGGGCAAGGACCACAAGCGGATCAAAGGGTTCATCGGGCTTGCCGGGCCGTTCGACTTCCTTCCGCTCGACCCTTTCACCCGTTCGGTGTTCGGCCATGTCGACGATCTTCCAGCAACCCAGCCGGTCAATTTCGTCCGTGCCGATTCGCCCCCAAGCCTGATCGCCACCGCGAAAGGAGATGCACGGGTCGCAAAAAGGAATAGCGATTCGCTTGCGTCGGCGCTGACGCAAGCCGGGGTTCCGGTAATCCGCCGCCACTATCCCGATGTCGGCCATGTCGGAATCATGACCGCGATCGCACGCCCGCTACGCGGTCGCGCGCCGACACTTGAGGACATGATCAATTTCGCGCGCGAAGTAACCGCCGACTGAGCGCACAAAAAACCCCGCTTGTGGCGGGGTCGGTCTGGAAAATGGCGCGCCCGGAAGGATTCGAACCTCCGGCCCCCAGATTCTGTAGTCTGGTGCTCTATCCAGCTGAGCTACGGGCGCGCATTGGAAGCGAGGGCGCGACATACGGGGAGCACAGGCGGATGGCAAGCAGGCAATTGCGGCTTTTTGCCGCGCCGCCTAGGACACTGCGATGCGCTTGCCGTCTCCATTCCTGATGCTTGGCCTGGCACTTGCCGGATGCGCGGGAAATGCTGCCGATTACGCCTTGCTGTTACCGCGCGCAGGCGAAGCGATCGATCCCCGCGTGCCAGTCGTCCGCCCGATGAACGCGCGACCGGCAAGCGCTGCACTACTTGCCGAGCTGACCCGACTGGTCGCAACCGCGCGGGCTGGGGATGCGGCTTTTGCGCCGGCCATCGCTCGGGCGCAGACGCTTGCTGCGTCCGCCGGTGCGCCGCAGAGCGAAAGCTGGATCGTCGCACAACAGGCCCTGTCCGCAGCAATCGAAGCGCGCTTGCCAACCGCCACCGCGCTTGGCGACATCGACGCCCTGAGCGCAAAGATGCTGCAGGAAAATCGCGGCATCGCCCCCAATGATCTGGAAGCGATCGAAGTCGCCGCCAAGGCAATCGCGGCGATCGACCAGCGCCAGTCGGCGGCACTTGCAGCCTTAAGCGCCCGGCTTCGCCTTTAGCCCACGGGCCAAGGCCCTGGCAGCGGGCCATTCGCGGGCGGTCATTTGATATACGATGACGGGATTGAATTCGGGACCGTAACGCGTGTCGGTGAATTGCAAGTCATCGCGCAGGGTCATTCCAAGCCGCTTCATCAGGCCAAGGCTGTCGCGATTAGCCGGTACCGTAAGCGCGATTACCGAAGGGTAACCGAACCGTTCGAACGCCTGATCCAGCGCTGCAATCGCGGCTTCCTTGGCAATCCCTTTCCCCCAGGCGCTCTGGCGCAGCCGCCAGCCGATTTCCGGCGTGCCGGACAAATCGCCCGCGCCCGGCGTGTTGACTCGCTTGAGCCCGCAAAAGCCTAGCAATTCCCCGCTTGCCTGATCTTCGACAATCCAGAAGGTGTGACCGAAATCGCGACTGAAACCGTCAATCCGCGCCTTCGCCTTGCGCCACGTCTCCCAGTCCTGAACTCCGCCCAGGTTCTTCATCACCGCCGGGGTGTTCAAAGCGTCGTAAAATACCTTCTCGTCGCCCTCCTCCCATTCGCGGAGGAATAGCCGGTCCGTCCGGGCGACGATCGTCCTAGCCATTGATCAGGCGCGCAGCATCCGCGGCATGATAGGTGAGAATTCCCGTCGCTCCGGCGCGCTTGAAGGCGATCAGCGTCTCAAGGATCAGCGCATCCCGATCCCCCGCACCAACCTTTGCTGCGGCCTCGATCATCGCATATTCGCCGCTCACCTGGTAAGCGAAGGTGGGTACTCCAAAGGCATCTTTGACGCGCGCGATAACGTCGAGATAGGGAAGGCCTGGCTTGACCATTACCATGTCGGCGCCTTCGGCAAGGTCGAGCGCGACTTCGCGCAATGCCTCCTGGCCGTTTGCAGGGTCCATCTGGTAGCCGCGCTTGTCGCCCTTCAACCGTCCCAGGCTGCCGACCGCCTCGCGGAATGGTCCGTAAAAGGCCGAGGCATATTTGGCGGCATAAGCCATGATCGCGACATTGCTGTGCCCACCGGCTTCCAGCGCGGCGCGGATCGCGCCGACCCGGCCGTCCATCATGTCCGACGGGGCGACGATGTCCGCACCCGCTTCGGCTTGCACCAACGCCTGGGCGGTGAGCACGTCGACCGTGGCGTCATTGATGACATTCCCGGCGATGTCGGTCAGTCCGTCATGGCCGTTGGCGGTATAGGGGTCGAGCGCAACATCGGTCATCACGCCGATGTTCGGAACCGCGTCCTTGATCGACCGGATCGCGCGGCAAATCAGGCTGTCCGGGTTGAGCGCCTCTTCCGCGCCTTCGCTGCGCCGGTCCTCCGGCGTGTTAGGAAACAAGGCGAGGCATGGGATTCCAAGGTCCGCCGCTTCGCGCGCCTTCGCAACAAGCCGATCGACGCTCCAGCGCGAAACGCCTGGAAGCGCTCCGATCGGCTCCTCGCGGTCATTGCCGTCGCAAATGAACAGCGGCCAGATCAGGTCGCTGGGGTCAAGGCGATGCTCGGCAAGCATTGCGCGCATCCACGGCGTGCAACGCCCGCGGCGCATCCGGATGGCAGGATAAGAGGCATTGGACATCGCTTGCACACCTAGCGGAAATTGTTGTTGGAAAGAAAGCGGACCCCGCTCATGGTCCCGCGCAATGACAAAAGCACTCCCCAGGAAGGCGATCCTGATCGTCAACGCGATGAGCCGCAAGGGCGACGACCGGTTCGAGGAGGTGCGCGTCAAGCTGACCGCGGCGGGCATCGAGTTGATAGACCATATCGCGGTGACCGACACCGACGGCTTCGATGAGATCGTTGCCGGGGCGATCAGGCGCGCGCCGTTGGTAATCATCGGCGGCGGAGACGGATCCTTAAGCTCCAATGTTGGCCATTTCATTGGCAAGAAGACGGTCTTCGAAATCGTCCCGCTGGGCACCGCCAACAGCTTCGCGAAGAGCCTTGGGATCGGCGACGATCTCGATTCGGCGATTGACGTCATCGCCAACGGCGTTCCGATGCGGATCGACCTTGGACGGATAGATGACCATTATTTCGCCAATGCTGCGGCGCTTGGCCTATCCCCGCTGATCGCCGACACCGTGCCGCACAATCTCAAGAAATATCTCGGCATGGTCGGCTATTTGCTGTGGGCGATGCGGGTCGCGGTAAGGTTCCGTCCGTTCCGGCTCATCCTCACCACCGCCGACGGTCAGCGCCACCGCGTCTGGGCGACCGAGGCACGGATCGCCAATGGCACGCACCATGGCGGGGTCGAACTGGTCGAAGATGCCGACGTCCAGTCGGGAGAGATCGTGGTCCAGGCGGTCACCGGCAAGAGTTTGTGGGGCCTAGCGTGGAGCTGGTTCACAACCCTGTTCAAACTGTCTGCCAAGGAACAGACGGTGACCGAGTGGCACGGAAGCGACATGATGCTGGACACCCGCCCGCGCCAGAAGATCAGCATCGACGGCGAAATCCTTGCCAAGACTCCGGTGACCATCACATGCCGCGCAGGCGCAGTAACGATCGCGGCACCAACGCCGGCACAAAGAATCGCCTGCTAGCCTAGCCGGGCGAGCGCTGCGGACAGACGATCAGCCTCTGCGGCGCGCGCGTCATGATCGGCGCGCGCTTTGTCGACCGCTTCGGGCTTGGCGCGTTCGGTGAACGCCGGATTGCCCAACCGCGCGGCAAGGCTGTCGCGTTCTTTCTGAGCCGAATTCGACCGCCTTCCTGAGGCGCGCTCGTTCGGCGTCGAGGTCGATGACGCCTTCCAGCGGCAACGCGAAAGTATTGCCGTCGACAACAACCTGCGCCGCGCCGGACCCCGGAAACGTCGAGGCCTGGATCGAGTTCAGCCGCGCAAGCCGGGACAAGGTGGAATGCTGGCGCTCCAGTTTATCCGCCAGCCCAATGTCCACTTCGCCAGCGAACAGGTCGAGCTTTGCGGACGGCGGAACGCTGAGTTCGGTTCTTGCCGAACGAATCTCCCCGACCAGGCGGATCAGCCAGTCGAGTTCTGCCTTGGCATGGGCGTCGACTTGCGCCTTTGGCGCGGGCCACTGCGCGACGATTAGGTCGTAAGGGCGCTCACCCATCGCGTGCCACAGCTCTTCGGTAACGAACGGCATGAACGAGTGAAGCATGACGAGGATTTGGTCGAACGCCCACGCCGCGACCTCCTTGGTCTCCGCGTCCCACGCGCCCTTCACCAGTTCGATATACCAGTCGCAGAAGGTGCCCCAGGTGAAGTGGTAGATA
Source organism: uncultured Alphaproteobacteria bacterium (assembly GCA_963703115.1). GTDB lineage: Bacteria > Pseudomonadota > Alphaproteobacteria > Sphingomonadales > Sphingomonadaceae > Sphingomicrobium. The sequence continues at coordinate 669,022 of OY969788.1, read as the reverse complement.
GCGTCAGCCATGCCATCGAAGCGCAATTCGTCGAACGCCTTGTTCAATTTGCCAAGAGTCTCCACGACCTCGCCGATGATCCAGCGGTTGACCGGGAGCTGGGCCTCGGGCGCGGCGATGCTTTGCGAAGCCCCCACCCCATTGCCCTGCAGGAAGCGCGCTGCATTCCACAGCTTGGTCGCGAAGTTGCGGTATCCCTCAACGCGCTTTTCATCGAGCTTGATGTCGCGGCCCTGGCTTTCCATCGCCGCAAGGGTGAAGCGCAGCGCATCGGCGCCGTACTTGTCTATCAGGCCAAGCGGGTCGACGACATTACCCTTCGACTTGGACATCTTGGCGCCCTTGTCGTCGCGCACCAGTCCGTGAAGGTAGAGCGTGTTCCAAGGTTTTTGCCCCATGAACTCAAAGCCTTGCATCGCCATCCGGGCATCCCAGAAAAAGATGATGTCGAAGCCTGAAATCAGCACGTCATTGGGGTAATGGCGGGCAAGGTCGTCGGTATTTTCCGGCCAGCCAAGCGTCGCGAAAGGCCACAGAGCGGATGAAAACCAGGTGTCGAGGACGTCTTCGTCGCGGCGCAGACTGACGCCCGCCCCGGCTTTGAGTTGTGCCTCCTCAACAGTTTCAGCGACGAAAACATTGCCATGGTCGTCATACCATGCAGGGATCTGGTGGCCCCACCACAATTGGCGTGACACGCACCACGGCTGGATGTTCTCCAGCCAGTTAAACCAGGTCTTTTTCCATGTTTCAGGCACGACAGCGATATCGCCCGATTTCACCGCCTCGATCGCTGGTTTCGCAAGCGTCGCCGCATCGACATACCATTGGTCGGTCAGCCACGGTTCGATCACCACGCCGGACCGGTCGCCGAAGGGCGTGGGAATGGTGCGATCTTCAACGCTGACCACCGCGCCTTCGGCTTCGAGCGCTTCAAGCACGGCCGTGCGCGCTCCATCGCGGTCAAGCCCGATCATTGCGTCGGGCACCAGCCCGTCGGCGGTCTGCGTCACCCGCGCGCCCGAATCGAACATGTTGAGCATATCGGCGGGCTTGAAGCCGGCGCGCTTGCCCACTTCGAAATCGTTGAAGTCATGTCCGGGCGTGATCTTGACCGCGCCGCTCCCAAGTTCGGGATCGGCATGTTCGTCGGCGACCACCGGGATCAGCCGCCCGGTAATCGGGTGCTTGAGCATCTGCCCGATCTTGGCCTTGTAGCGCGCATCGTCCGGATGGACCGCGACCGCCATGTCGGCAAGCATGGTCTCTGGCCGGGTAGTCGCGACTTCGATTGCGCCCGAACTGTCGGCGAACGGATAGCTTAGCGTCCAGAACTTGCCGGCCACGTCCTTCGTCTCGACCTCGAGATCGGAAATCGCCGACTGGAACTTGGGGTCCCAATTGACGAGGCGCTTGTCACGGTAAAGCAGCTTTCGGTCGTACAGGTCGACGAACACCTTGAGGACGGCGCGCGAAAAGCCCTCGTCCATCGTGAAGCGTTCATTGGTCCAGTCGCAGCTTGCGCCAAGTCGGCGCAGCTGGCGGGTTATCTGACCGCCGCTTTCGTCCTTCCACGCCCATACCCGCTTAAGGAAATCCTCGCGGCCAAGGTCAGCGCGCTTGATGCCTTCCCCGTCGAGCTGGCGTTCGACCACCATTTGGGTCGCGATCCCGGCATGGTCTGTGCCGACCACCCACAACGCGTCCTTGCCTTCCATCCGTGCGCGGCGAATGAGGATGTCCTGAAGCGTATTGTCGAGCGCGTGCCCGATGTGGAGTGAGCCAGTAACGTTGGGCGGCGGCATGACGATCGTATAGGGCACGGCATCGGGCCGTTCGGGGCGGAACTGGCCGCCCTGTTCCCAATGGTCGTACCATTTGGCCTCGATCGGGCCGGGCTCGAAAGTCTTTGCAAGCTCACTCATGGGCCGCGAGTAACGCTCGCGGCGCTGCGCTGCAACATCACAAGCAGATCATCGCGCCGAGCCTGGCGTCAGGGTTGGCCAACTGCTGCGGCCACCGACCCCGACGGCGTGGCCAGCTGGCCCAATGGCGAAGATACTAGAGTTTACGCCCGGTGATTCGGCCGATTTCGCGCTTTACGTGCTCATCGACGATTCGCGGCAAATGCTCATCAACCCATTGCTTGAGAACCGGGCGAAGCATGTCGCGCACCATTTCTTCAAGCGGGTTGACCAATTCGCCTGCCGGTGCAGCGGCGGCGACTTGCCCCAATTGCTCGAACGACTTGCCGACCTCCTCGGCGACCCCTTCCTCGACCAGCGGTGGTCCAAGGTCGAACGCAGTAGGGGCAATCGGCTCGTCCAATTCGAGGATGTCCTCTTCGACCGTGTCGGCTCCTGGGTCTTCGGTGCTGCGTTCAAGCGGATTGATCGACCCGCGCAGGTCCTTTTCTTCCTGGATCACTTTCTTGATCGAGGCGAGGATGTCTTCCATCGAAGGGTCGCGGCCGGGCGATTGCATGGCGGCGATATCGCTTATTGTGGCGGCTGTGTCACGCCCGGGCTCGTCGCGGGCTCCACTGCAACGACCTGCGGGACCAGATCGGGAGTGACCAACGGGACCGGCGGAAGTTCATCGGGATCGACCGTCCGGGTCGACACGGGCACGTGCCGCTGGTCGCTCGCCCAGTCGTTCCAGCTGCCGGAAACCAAGCGGTAATTGCCCAGCGGATCATACAGCGGCCCACCGTCGAGCCCAAGGTCGCGCGCCTCGGCCTGGCCCATCGCGTTCAAAAGCTGGAAGCCGGCGACATAAGCGTTGCGCTTGGCGGTAACCAACGCAACCTGGGCGTTGAGCAATTCCTGCTCCGCATTCAAGACATCAAGGATCGTGCGAGTGCCGACGCTTTGCTCAGCGCGCGTGCCCTCTAGTGCAAGCTCGTTGGCCTTGACCGCAACGCTGTTGGACTGGATCGCGTTCTTCGCCGCCTCGTAACTGGCATAGGCCGAACGCGCCGCGGCGACCACCGCCCGCTCGGTCCCGACGACCTGCTCAAGGATCGTCCCTTCACTCGCCTGCGCGGCGCGGATTCGCGCGCCGGTCGATCCACCCTGGAAAATCGGGATGCGCGCGTTGAGGCCGGCAGTGGTCTGGGTGCCCTGGCTTGAAATGCTGCCGTTCGACCCGCCAAGCGCATTGACGTAGGTGCCGCTGACCACCCCGGCGAGTGTCGGAAGCCGTCCGGCGCGGGCAACCGAAACGTCATAGCCCGCCGCGACCGCCTGGCGACTGATCGCCAGAAGGTCGGGGTTATTGGCAAGCGCGATCCGGACGGCCTCATCCGCACTGGTCGGCAGCGGTGGAAGCGGCGGCGGCGGAACCAGCTCGTCCGGCGCGTGGCCGATCACTTGGCGATAGCTCGCCTCACTCGATGTGCGGTTCCCGATTGCGGAGGAAAGTCGGCTATTGCCTTCCTGCAGACGGGCCTCGGATTGGGCGACGTCGGTCCGGGTCAGGTCGCCAATCTCGAAGCGGTCGCCGGTCGCTTCCAAGTTGGTCGAAAGGACCTTCACATTATTCTGGTTCAACTCGACGATCGCCCGGTCGCGGATCACGTCCATATAGGCCGAGGTCGCGAGCACGAATACATCGCCTTCAACTGCACGAAGCGTTGCCCGCCCGGCCTCATCGCGGCTTTTCGCCGCTGCGATGCTGTTGCGCACGCTGCCGCCGTTGAACAGGGGCAAGCTGAGATCGACCCCGCCGGACACCGTCGGCCCCTTTGAACCGACGGCAAGGATTCCGCTGCGAGTAAGATCGCGATTAATCCCGACCGTCGCGCTGACCTGAGGCCGGCCGGCAGCGCGTGCAACCGCAACCTGCGCGTCGCTGACCTTCAGGGTTTCACGCTGGGCGTTCAACGTCGGGTTGGTGCGATAGGCCGAAACCAGCGCGTCGCGCAGCGTGTCGGCGCTTGCCGCCGAAGCCATCAGGCCAGCGGCAAACGTTGCGATGAGGGCATGTCGGGCTAGGCGGTTGGAAAAGGCCAAGTCGGCAAACTCCTTGGTCGAACTAAAAGGTAAAGGCCCGGGGGCGGGTAAAATTGGCAAGGCGCGGGATCCCCGCATCGCCCAACACGCGAAGGCCGAAATGATTGCCGTTCTTACGCCCTGCGGCGAGGCGCGTCACCGAACCATCGACCAGGCCGGTCGCCAGGCGTCCGCCCGCTGCAAGCCGGTCGATCATCGACTGGGGCAGGTCTTCGACTGCCCCATCGACCAGGATGAGGTCGACCGGATCGGACGATTCGGGCGCGACCACCTCGACCCCCATGGCACTGAGGATTGCGGCAGGATATTCGCTTGCCGCCGCGATCAACCGCCGCGCGCTCCCCGGGTGCAGCGTGAAGCGCCTGGATCAATGCCGCCAGTGCCGCCGGCGGCATCATCGCTCGGCCATCCCCAAGTGGGACCGACCGGTCGCTATAAGCCATGGCTTTATGGATTTCGGGGACATAATCTTCCCGGGCAACGCGGGCCATGGCGTCGAGCACCAGGGGATCGATGATTCCCTGCGGCCTAAGCTGGCTTTCGATCATCGCGGCGCGCGCAGAAGCAGAATCGGTCGGCGAAGGCGTGTTCATAGCTGTTATATGCCAGTAATACAGTTGGACTTCAAGCCGTGCATATCGCCGGAACGCAGGATCGCCAACCGCCCTTCATCGAAAGGCTTGTCCACAAACGACCGGCCCCACGCGGTGCCGTCAGGGGTTGACCAGGCGCGCGCGGTCCCCGAAAGGCACTCGCCTCGGCCCGATGGCGGAGTGGTTACGCAGAGGACTGCAAATCCTCGCACGCCGGTTCGATTCCGGCTCGGGCCTCCACTCACATTTCGCGACCTTGGTACGCGGCGAGGTCATTCGGGGTCGCGTGGCGCGGCGACTTGCAGGAACGCGTCCCTTAGTTTGTCGAGGCTTAGCGGTTTGTGGATCACTGGTATTCCGCCTTGCTTGATGTCGATTTCATCGGCGAACCCGGTCATGATCGCGAACTTGCCGTTGGTTGCCAGTTCCCTTAGCCGCGTGACCGTATCGACGCCGTTCATTCCGGGCATCGCAAAGTCGCTGAGGATGAAATCGTAACCACCGGGCCGCTCGCGCATTTTGGAAATCGCCGATTCCCCGCTTTGTGCTTCGTCAACTTCGCAGCCCGCGTCGCGAAATTGTTCGGCCAGAAGTTTCCGCACCACATCGTCATCGTCGACCAGCAACATGGTCTTGCCATCGAGCCAGTTCAGCGCGTCGAGTTCGGGCACTAGCGAGTTTGCAGCCGGCGCCTCGGTCGCGGGAAGAATAATCTCTACCTTCGTCCCTTTGCCGATGACGCTGTCGATGGTGATTTCGCCGTCGGACTGGTGAACGAAACCCGCGACCATCGAAAGTCCCAGGCCAGTCCCCTTGCCGACGTCCTTGGTGGTGAAAAACGGCTCCATCACCTTGTCGATTTGATCTTTCGGGATGCCGCAGCCTTGGTCGGCGACCTGGATTCGGATCTTGGGGGTTTGCGAAGCTGCAAGCGGTTCGACCGTCACCTTGATCTTGCCCCCTTCGGGCATCGCATCGCGGCCGTTGATAATCAGGTTCATTAGCGCAAGCTCAAGCTGGCCGCGGTCCACGTACAGGTTGAACTCGGCCTCCCGGCATTCCCATTCGACTTCAACCGTCCCGCCCAAGGCGTGCTTCACAAGGCCCGCAACCGTGTCGCACAGCGACCTGGGGTCGATGCTGGTGGGATTGAGATCCTGCTGCCGTGCGAACGCCATCATCCGGCGAACGAGTTCGGCGCCCTGATTGACCGCGTGGCTCATCTGCTCGGTGATCTGGATTTCCTTGGGCCCCATCGTCAGGCGATTGGCCAAGACGTGTAGCCCCCCCTTCATCGCGGCCAGGAGGTTGTTGAAGTCGTGGGCAATTCCGCCGGTCAGTTGGCCCAGCGCATCAAGTTTGCCGACATGCACCAGTTGCGCTTCCAGTTGCTTACGGTCGGTAATGTCGAGCAAGGTCCCCGCCCAGCTGTTATTCCCGTCGTCGTTCATTCGTGCACGCTGGTCGAGGACATGGAGGATTCGACCATCGGGCCGGGTGACCCGATATTCCAACGAGACTGAATCCAGGTCGGCTTTCATCCGTTCAATCGCGCCACTGCGGTCATTGGGATCGACCATTTTCAGCCAGTCGATGTGCGCGTCATCGCCATTGCGGTCGGATCCGAGGAAATGGGCAATGTCGCCCCCGACGAACTTTCGCAATTCGCTCCCTTCCCCCGAAATGCTCGTTTCGTAGACGGCCATGGGGAGGATCTGGAGGATTGAGGCCTGGCGGCGCTGGCTGTCGGCGAGCTGCCGTTCGGCGTCACGGCGACTAAGCTGCTCGCGATAATTCGCCTCGCGCAATTCCTGCTCCGCCCGCGCCTGCTGCTCAACCTGCTGGCGGATCGCGTAGAGGTCGACAAACACCGCGACTTTCGACTTGAGGACCAGGGGATCGACCGGTTTGAAGACATAGTCGACCGCCCCCATCTCATAGCCTTTCATGAGATGTTCGGTTTCCTTGTTCACCGCCGACAGGAAGATGATCGGAACGCGCGCGGTCTGTGGGCGATTTCGGATGAAGGACGCCGTCTCGTAGCCGTCGATATCGGGCATGAAGACGTCGAGAAGGATGACTGCAAATTCTTCCTTCATCAGCATCCGCAACGCCTCGCGGCCCGAAGTCGCGGTCACGACCTTGGCGATCGGCGCCAGCACTTCCCTTAACGCAAGGAGATTGCGTTCATCATCGTCGACAAGAAGGATTCTGGCGCCTTTTGCACCGTCCGATTTTCCTGATTTTGCCGCCATGACTATTCGGCTTCTGTCGACTCGTTGGATTTTGCGGCTACCTCGACTGAGCGATCCATCCACACCCGGAGCAATGCTAGCAGCATATCAATGTCGACGGGTTTGGAGATGTAGTCATTCGCTCCTGCATCCAGGCACTTTTGCCGGTCCCCTTTCATGGCTTTCGCAGTCACTGCGACCAGCGGAATGCCGGCAATGACATGATGGTCGCGAATACGGCGCATCGTTTCATAGCCGTCCATGTCGGGCATCATGATGTCGACCAGCGCGATCGCGATGTCCGGGTTGGCCTTAAGGATTTCGATCCCGTCTTCTCCGCGTTCGGCATACAAGACTTCGGCGCCCTGTGCCTCAAGCACGCTGGTCAGGGAATAAATGTTGCGAATGTCGTCGTCGATGATGAGAACGCGGCGGCCTTTGAAATCATGCTCATGCCGGGGCTTGGGTAGCTTGCGCCGTTTCGATTTCTTGGAGCTTTTCGCAATACCCTCGAACAAACTCGCCAGCTTGTCGCGGTCGGCGGGCTTTTCAATGACTTGCGCGGCGCCCATCTTGAGCGCTTCATCGCGGCGTTCCTTGCCGGAAATGACGAGTATCGGAATCGCTTCGGTTTCCGGATCGGAACGCAACAGTTCGATCAGCACGAAGCCGTCAATGTCGCTAAGGCCCAGATCCAGCGTGATCGCGTTCGGCTGAAGCTTCTTGGCCATTGCGGCTGTGTCCGTCCCGGTCGGGGAGATCACGCCCTTGAGGCCCGCTTCATGGGCGAGTTCCAGGAGGATCGATGAAAACATCGGATCATCTTCGACGATAAGCACGAACGGCGTTCCGTCGATGTCGCCGCGATCGTCGGTCGGCTCCTCGAAAATCGGTTCCGCCAATACGGGTCCAGTAGTGCCCAGGGAGGGCGCGTGGTTCGGTGCCGCAGCCACTTTTAGCGGAACGTAGAGTGTGAAGGTCGAGCCCTTGTCAGGTTCGGATTCCACCCGAAGTTCACCGCCGAGCAGACCTGCAATCTCGCGACTGATCGAAAGCCCAAGGCCAGTTCCGCCGTATTTTCGGCTGGTGGTGCCATCGGCTTGCTGGAACGCTTCGAAAATCAGCTTTTGCTTGTCTTCGGGAATGCCGATGCCGGTGTCAGAAACCGAGATTCGCAGCGCTTGTTCAACCTCGCCAAGCACGGAATGGGTTTTACTCCAGCCCTCTCGCGCCAGTGCCACGTCCAGAATGACCGTGCCTTCGGAAGTAAATTTGAAGGCATTCGACAGGAGATTTAGGACAATCTGCTGAAGTCTCTTTTCATCGGTCCGGATGGCGACCGGAAGATCGTCGTGGAAATTGACTTCGAAATTCAGGTGCTTTTCCGCAGCAAGCTGGCGGAAGGTTCGCTCCATATGCTGCTTGAGCGCATTGAGCGGCATATCGCTGAGTTCGATCGATACGGTGCCGCTCTCGATCTTCGACAGGTCGAGAATATCGTTGATAAGATTTAGCAGATCGGCGCCTGCGGCGTGGATCGTGCGCGCAAACTCGGTCTGCTTGGCATTGAGATTGCCTTGCTGGTTGTCGGCAAGAAGCTTGGACAAGATGAGCAGCGAATTCAGCGGCGTGCGCAATTCATGGCTCATGTTCGCCAGAAACTCACTCTTGTATTTTGAAGTCAGGGTGAGCTGCTCTGCCTTTTCCTCGATCGCGCGGCGCGCCATGTCGATTTCGAAATTCTTCGCCTCGACTTGCTTCTTCTCGTTCTCGAGAAGTTGCGCCTTTTCCTGCAGTTCGTCGTTGGTCGCGTGAAGCTCTTCCTGCTTGGTCGTCAACTCCGTCTGCCGCGCCTGCAATTCCTGCGTCAGGAGTTGCGATTCCTTGAGCAATTCTTCGGTCCGCATCGTCGCGCCGATGGTGTTGAGCACGATGCCCACGGTTTCCATTAGCTGGGTAAGGAAACTGTGATGCGTCTCGTTAAACTCTTCAAAGCTGGCAAGCTCGATCACCGCCTTCACTTCGTCTTCGAATAGTGCGGGCAGGATGTTGACGTTGGCAGGGCGCGAATCCCCAAGTCCCGAACCAATGCGGATATAGTCGCCGGGAACCGATTCAAGCCGCATCGCGCGCTTGTCGGCGGCGGCTTGTCCGATCAACCCTTCCCGCAAGGCAAAACGCGACTTCATGCCCTCGGGATCGCCTGCGCCATAGCTTGCCACGAGGTCGAGCGTCGTGTCGTTCTCAACGTCCCCGTTCGCGACGTAGAAAACGCCGTACTGGGCGTTCACCAGCGGCGCCAGCTCGCTCATGATCAAGTTCGAGATCGTGGCGAGATCGCGCTCCCCCTGCAGCATTCGGCTAAAGCGTGCCAAGTTGGTTTTCAGCCAGTCCTGCTCCGCATTCTTGAGCGTTTGCTCCTTCAGGTTGCGGATCATCTCGTTGATCGTGTCCTTTAACGCCGCCATTTCACCGGAGGCTTCGACCGCTATCGACTGGGTAAGGTCACCCTTGGTAACTGCGGTCGCAACGTCCGCGATTGAGCGGACCTGGTTGGTAAGGTTTTCTGCAAGCTGGTTGACGTTGTCGGTAAGGTCGCGCCACAGGCCCGCTGCACCGGGAACGCGCGCCTGCCCGCCAAGGCGTCCCTCGACGCCGACTTCACGCGCCATGTTGGTCACCTGATCACCGAACGTCGATAAGGTCTCGATCATGCCGTTGATCGTTTCTGCCAGGGTCGCGATTTCCCCCTTCGCATCAAGCGTCAGCTTGCGACGCAGGTTACCCTGCGCCACCGCGGTCACGACGTCGGCAATACCGCGCACCTGGTTGGTCAGGTTGGTCGCCATCAGATTGACGTTGTCGGTAAGGTCTTTCCAAGTGCCGCCAACGCCGGGCACCTCGGCCTGCCCTCCGAGTTTTCCTTCGGTGCCAACTTCGCGGGCGACGCGTGTAACTTCGCTGGCGAAGCCGTTTAGCTGGTCGACCATGGTGTTGATCGTGTCTTTCAGTGCAGCGATCTCACCCTTCACGTCGACGGTGATCTTTTTCGACAAATCGCCGCGCGCGACAGCTGTCGTGACATCGGCGATATTGCGCACCTGGCCGGTGAGGTTGTCGGCCATCAGGTTGACGTTTTCGGTCAGATCCTTCCACGTCCCCGCAACGCCCTTCACTTGCGCCTGACCGCCGAGCTTGCCCTCGGTCCCGACTTCTCTGGCGACACGCGTCACCTCGCTCGCGAAACTGTTGAGCTGGTCCACCATCGTGTTGATGGTATTCTTGAGCTCGGCAATTTCGCCTTTCACGTCGACCGTGATCTTCTTGCTCAAGTCGCCCTGCGCGACGGCGGTCGTCACTTCGGCGATGTTGCGCACCTGGCCGGTCAAATTCGCTGCCAGTTCGTTCACATTGTCGGTAAGGTCGGCCCAGGTTCCGGCGACCCCTTCCACCTTGGCCTGACCGCCCAGCTTTCCTTCCGAACCGACCTCGCGGGCAACGCGGGTCACTTCGCTTGCAAAGCTGTTCAGCTGGTCGACCATCGTGTTGATGGTGTTCTTGAGCTCCAGAATCTCCCCTTTGACATCGACCGTGATCTTTTTCGAAAGATCACCTTGGGCCACCGCAGTCGTAACCTCCGCGATATTGCGCACCTGACCGGTAAGGTTGGCGGCGAGTTCGTTCACGTTGTCGGTCAGGTCTTTCCAAATGCCCGCCACGCCTTCGACCATCGCCTGGCCGCCAAGCCGTCCTTCGGTGCCAACTTCGCGGGCGACGCGCGTCACTTCCGAAGCAAAGCTTCCCAGCTGATCCACCATCACGTTGATGGTGTTCTTAAGTTCGGCAATCTCACCGCGGACTTCGACGGTAATTTTTTTGGACAGGTCCCCCTTGGCAACGGCGGTCGTGACCTCGGCGATGTTGCGGACCTGGCCGGTGAGGTTCGCTGCCATGAGGTTCACGTTATCGGTCAAGTCGGCCCAGATGCCCGCGACTCCCGGCACTTCTGCCTGGCCTCCAAGCTTGCCTTCGGTGCCAACTTCTCGCGCAACGCGCGTCACCTCGGAAGCAAAGCCGTTAAGTTGGTCCACCATCACGTTGATGGTGTCCTTAAGCTCCGAAATCTCGCCCTTCACGTCGACAGTGATTTTCTTGGAAAGATCGCCGCGTGCCACGGCGGTCGTAACCTCCGCGATATTACGCACCTGACCCGTCAAATTGTCGGCCATCATGTTGACGTTGTCGGTGAGGTCTTTCCACGTACCTGCAACCCCGGCAACCTTGGCCTGCCCACCGAGTTTTCCTTCGGTTCCGACCTCGCGCGCGACGCGCGTCACTTCGCTAGCGAAACTTGCGAGCTGGTCGACCATCCGGTTCACGACTTTGCCGATACGCGAGAATTCCCCGCGGAGTTTTCGATCTCCGGCCTGGGTAGTGAAATGTTGTGAAAGGTCGCCTTCGGCGACTCCGCCGATCACGCGTGAGACTTCGCTGATCGGCTGAACCATGTCGTCAACCAACTCGTTCACGGCGTCGAGCTTGTCCTGCCATCCGCCGGTCGCTCCCTTCACGCGTGCGCGGTGAGAAATCTGTCCTTCTTTTCCGACGACTTTGGTCACCCTTTTGAATTCGTCGGTGATATGTTCGTTAAGTTCGACCACGGAGTTGAAGAGCTCAGCGACTTCACGGTCGCGCGGATTCTTGGCTTTCAGAGTCATTCGGACACCGAAATCGCCCTCACGTAGCCGGGTGAGCGCCTCGATCAGATTATCCCGCAACTGATCGCATTCCTCGGGCTTAGCCGCCGCCATATTTCGCCACTCCAGTCAAACTCCCCGGACAATCACCGGCTATCACGAGGGGCCCGGATACAATCCCCCTGCAAATGCAAAGATGATCTTTGCCGGAAAAGTTCCGAATTGCAGCCCTTTTGCGAGCATTTTGGCAAATCAGCCAAATTGCATCACTGGCGCTGAATGCCTAGGAACGTGGGGATTTAGTGATTTGCGGGACAGAAAATCGGGCATGCCAACCGAAAATGACATCGAAGAATTCATCGGACAAAGCTTTAGCTCGATCTGGGATCTTGAGCTGCTTTCGGTGATCCTCGAGCATAGCGAGGCGATGACTTCTGCCGAACTCGTCGATCGTATGCGCGGCAGTGAGCTCGTCGTTCAGCAGGGAATCGCTTCTCTCGTTGCCGCGGGCATCGCTTCGGTCGATGCGGACGGACGCTTCCAGTTTTGCCCGGTGAATGACGGCCTTGCCCGGAGCGCGCGCGAAGCCAGCGATTTCTACCAGCGCTTCCCCGGGCGGGCGCGACGATTGATGATTTCAAAGCAAGCCCCGGGGCTTTCGGCGTTCGCCGACGCCTTCCGCCTGAGGAAAGGATAGCAATGCTGACGATTCCCGGCCTGGTCTATCTCCTCTGCTTCGTGACGAGTGCTGCGTGCGCCATTCTTCTGTCGCGGCAATACCGCAGGCTCCGTTCACCGCTTTTGTTGTGGAGCGCGGCGTGCTTCATTTTCCTTGCGCTCTCAAACCTGCTCGTGGTTTTCGACCAGGTGATTTACGTCGAGATGAACCTGAAAACAGCAAGGTTGGCGCTGACCCTGATCGCCGTGTCCCTGCTACTGTTTGGGTTCATCTGGGAAGGCGAAAAGGAGCAATAATGGAGCAGTTCCTTTCCGGAATGATAGTCATGGGCTTCGCAATCGCGGGACTGCTGTTCCTGCGTTACTGGCGTCAAACGCATGACCCGCTGTTCGCGACCTTCGCGGCAAGCTTTTTCCTGCTCTCGCTCAACTACGTGTGGCTTGCGGTTACGAATATCCCGGTGGAAGAGCGCAGCCCGCTTTATCTGGTTCGCCTGTTGGCATTTGGATTGATCATCGTCGCGATTGCGCGGTCAAATCGCGTCGCCAGCTAAAGGGCGATGGGCGACTATCGACCCGATCCCGCGATCCTTTCGCTAGGCAGCGACTTTTACGATCCCGTCGCTCCCGCCGACTTTCCGAAGGCAATCGAGCGGTTCTACAATCAGCGTTGGGCAGAAAAGGTCGGGCTCGGCGATCTGAACGCCATCGCGCGCGAAGCCAATTTTGCGATGTTCGAGCCCTTGGCCGACAACCTAATTGAGCCGCTTGCACTGCGCTATCACGGCCACCAGTTCCGCGTTTACAACCCCGACATCGGGGACGGCCGCGGCTTCCTTTTCGCGCAGTTGAGGGAGTCCTTGTCCGTCGTCGCCCCACCGGGGCAGACATCGCGGGCGGGCAGGCTCCTCGACCTTGGGACGAAGGGGTCGGGTACGACCCCGTACAGCCGTTCGGGCGACGGGCGCCTGACCTTGAAGGGTGCGGTACGCGAAGTCCTTGCGACCGAGATGCTTGAGGCGCTCGGCGTCAATACCTCCAAAACTTTCGCAATCTTCGAGACCGGCGAGCAATTATATCGCGGCGACGAACCCAGCCCGACCCGTTCGGCAGTGCTTACCCGCCTGTCCCACGGCCATATCCGGATTGGCATGTTCCAGCGCCTGGCTTTTTTCCGTGACACCCCGAATATCGCCAAGCTGGCGCGCTATTGCCTTGAGCAACTGTTTGGCGAAGTCGCGACCCGCGACGATGCCGAAAACGCCCACCGCCTATTCGCGCTGGCAAGCGCGGCGACCGCCCGACTGGCTGCGCAATACATGGCGGCGGGATTTGTCCACGGCGTGCTCAATTCGGATAATATCAACGTCACCGGTGAAAGCTTCGACTACGGCCCATGGCGTTTCACGCCCGATTGGGACGGCTACTTTACCGCCGCCTATTTCGACGAACATGGGCTCTATTCCTTCGGACGCCAGGCCGAGGCGATCCACTGGGACATGGCCCAACTTGCTGGAGCATTGTCGCTGGTCGCGCCAGTCGAACCCTTGCAGACTAGCCTTGACCGTTGGAGTGGGACGTTCGAGTTGGAGCTTGCAGCCGCTCTGCTTGCAAGGCTTGGGATTGCGCCCCGGGACCAGTCCACTGACCACGTCCTTGCCGGCCATATCCTTGGCGCGCTGGCCACCAAGGAAGTTGCAATCGACCGCTTCTTTTTCGACTGGCGCGGGGGGCACGATCCGGGCGGAGAGGCTTACGCCGCCCCGCCTTTCCGCGCGCTTGCCGCGGCGCTGGACAAGCGGCGGAGTACGCGGGGCACGCATCCTTATTGGCTCGATGCCGTTCCCCAGTCGATGCAGATCGCGGAGGTCGAGGCTATCTGGGCGGCAATCGCCGAACGTGACGACTGGCAGCCGCTCGACAACAAGATTAAGGCGATCCGGCGAATGGGCGCGGCAATGGCCAAATCTGATAGTGCGTAAGCAAGGACAACACGTGGGTACCAAACTAGAATCCTTCGACCCGGCAACCGGCAAGAAACTTTGGTCGGGAAGCCACGGCGACGCCGAGAAGGAAGTCGGAATTGCGCGCGGCGCGTTCCCCGACTGGGCGCGAACCAGCTTCGCTTTCCGGGTCGAGGCGTTGCGCCGGTTCGGAAATGTCGTGCGCAGCCGCGAGGACGAATTTGCACAGCTGATCAGTCACGAGACCGGCAAGCCGTTTTGGGAAGCCAAGACCGAGGTCGGATCGGTGGTTGCCAAGGTCGATATTTCGGTCGAGGCCTATGCCGAGCGTACCGGCCAGCGCAAGATCCAGGCGGCGATGGGCAACCGGGTCGGGGTCCGCCACAAACCCCACGGCGTGCTTGCAGTGCTCGGCCCTTATAATTTTCCCGCCCACCTACCCAATGGGCACATCGTTCCCGCATTGCTGGCTGGCAATGCGGTGGTGTTCAAACCGTCCGAAAAAACCCCGGCAACGGGCGAATTTCTGGTCCAGTGTTTTCACGATGCAGGCATACCCGAGGGGATCGTGCGGCTATTGATCGGTGGCCCCGACGAAGGAAAGGCACTGGCCGCGAGCGCGGGTATCGACGGGCTTTTGTTCACCGGTTCGGCGCGGGCAGGCCAATCGCTGCACCAGGCGTTTGCCGACCGCCCGTCGAAAATCCTCGCACTTGAACTTGGCGGCAATAGTCCGCTGGTGGTGTGGAACCCCAAAGATCTGCAGGCGGCGGCCACCATGACTGTCCAGTCGGCGTTCTTGTCCGCCGGCCAGCGCTGTACCTGCGCCCGCCGACTAATTGTTGAAGACGGAAAGCACGATGCATTCATCGACGTCGTTGGCGGCCTGATCGATCGGCTGATCGTCGACCAGCCCTTTGCCGACCCGCAGCCATTCATGGGCCCGGTGATTGATAATGCCGCTGCAGATCAGATCCAGGACGCCTGGATTGAGATGATGATGAAGGGCGGACGTTCGATTCGTCGCCTCGATCGTCCGTTCGAGGAGCGTCCTTACCTGACCCCGGGACTGATCGACGTCACCGACGTCAAGGACCGCCGAGACGAGGAGATTTTCGGCCCCGTCCTCCAGTTAATCCGAGTGAAGGACTTCGACGCTGCGATCGCCGAATCCAACAACACCGGCTTCGGGCTTGCCGCAAGCCTGATTGGGGGTAGCGAGAAGGACTTTGATCGCTTCTGGAATGAAGTTCGCGCCGGGGTCATCAATTGGAACAAGCCGACCAACGGCGCGCCTTCGTCCGCACCGTTCGGCGGGGTCGGCAAGTCGGGTAATCACCGTCCAAGTGCGTTCTACGCCGCGGATTATTGCGCCTATCCGGTCACCAGCGTTCAATCCGACATCGCCCGCGCCAGCATCGGCGAAGGCCTGCGAGAGGCGCGACCGACGAAAAAACGCAAGCCGGTGGCGCAACCGACCGGCTAGTCGGCAATTCGTTTCGCCGATGGATCGTTGGCGCGACCAACGGCGTTAAGGGTTGCATGACATTGTACCGATCGCTGGGCGCTGCCGTGTTGCTCGCCTTTTCCGCTACTTCCCTTTCCTCCTGCGGATCGCATTCCCCCGGATCCGCGGACAGCGCGGCGATCGAAGGTGGCGTCACCAGCCCGGCGGTGCGCGCCTTTTATGAAGCACGCGGTTGGAAGCCGGCGTGGACCGGGCGCCAGGGCAAACACCTGCTAGAAGTCATCGGAAAAGCGCAGGAACATGGGCTAAATCCGATGCTGTTCCTAAAGGGGTCACTACCCAGGGAAGGCGGCGAACGGGACGCGGCGCTAAGCGAAGCGGCATTTGCTTATGCCCATGCACTTGCGCGCGGCTATGTTGATCCGGCCAAGGAGTTCGACATTTACACCATCCCGCGTCCATCCGGCGACGGGCTCGACGCCCGGCTTGCAGTGGCGGTCGACAATGGCGATGTGCGCGCCTTCTTCGATTCCCTTCCTCCGCAAAGCGACGAATATCACGCGCTCTCGCAAGCGCACCTCAAATGGGTCGATGTCGCCAGGTCCGGAAAGGCCGATCCAGTCCCCGACGGGCCACCGATCAAGCCCGGGACGAGTGACCGCCGCGTTCCCGCAATCCACGCGGCGCTGATCCATGCCGGATACCTCGCACCGCAACCGGAAGAAACTTCGGTGCCGACCCGGCTGACCCAGAATATTGTCGCCGGGGTGAAACGCCTTCAGGCCGATAGCGGGATCGAAACCGACGGGGTCGTCGGCGGCGATACGCTCGACGTTCTCAATGCGGGTGCCGCGGGCCGGGCACGCCAGACCGCGATCGGGATGGAACGCTTGCGCTGGCTGCAGCGCGAAGCGCCGCCGACCCGGATCGATGTCAACATCGCTTCGGCGATCATGCGCACCTACGTCGATGGCCGAAAGGTCGATGAACGCCGGGTGGTCGTGGGCGAACCAGACAAGCAAACCCCGCAGCTTCAGTCGGACCTCACCCGGCTGGTCGCCAACCCCTATTGGCGGATTCCCAATTCGATCATCAAGGGTGAGTTGGCGGGCAAGTCAGCCGGCTATTTCGCTGCCAACCAAATGACCCAGAAGGACGGTCGCCTGGTCCAACTTCCCGGTCCAAAGAACGCACTTGGAACGGTCAAGTTCGACCTTCGCAACAAGCACTCAATCTACCTTCACGATACGCCAGCCAAGGCGATTTTCGCGACCGACGACCGCCACCGGAGCCACGGCTGCGTCAGGGTCAGCGATGCGCAGGGCTTCGCCCGCTTCCTTGCCAATCGTGAAGGGCTGACCAGCCAGTATGACAAGGCAATGGCAAGTGGCGAGGAAAAGGGCATCAGCCTAAAACAGAATATCCCCGTGCGACTGATGTATCATACGGCATTCCTGGACAAACAGGCGGTGCGACTAATTCCCGACGTCTATGGGTGGGATGATGTCGTGGCGCGCGGCCTAGGCCTTGCAAAAGCGGGCCGCAGTCGCGCCAAGCCAAAACAGAACGGCGACATCGGGCCCTAAAAACTGGGGCGTCCGAAGACGCCCCAGCCCCCACCAACCTAACAACCGCGCATCTAGCCGCGAACTTCCGGAAGGTAATTGTCGTCCACCGCGTCGGTGAACTTGGTGATCTTGCTGTCAAACCTTAGTCGTACGGTACCCGTTGAGCCGTGACGTTGCTTGGCGACAATCAGATCGGCGCGGCCGTAGATGCGCTCCATTTCCTCCTTCCATTGGGGGAAATCGGGATGGTCGTCGTCGGGCTTCTTCGACGAGTGATAGTAATCGCCGCGATAGACGAACCAGACCATGTCGGCGTCCTGCTCGATTGAGCCGGATTCACGCAGGTCCGAAAGCTGCGGGCGTTTGTCTTCACGCTGTTCAACCGCGCGGCTGAGCTGTGAGAGTGCAAGAACCGGAACTTGGAGTTCCTTGGCAAGCTGCTTGAGACCGCGACTGATCTCGGAGATTTCCTGAACCCTGTTTTCGGCACCGCTGCGCCCCGTGCCTTGCAACAGCTGGAGGTAATCGACGACGACAAAGCCAATGCCTTTTTGTCGCTTCAGCCGCCGTGCGCGGGTGCGCAGCGCGGCTATTGTCAGGCCGGGCGTATCATCGATGTAAAGCGGCAGGCCTTGCAGTTCGCCGGCCGCACGGACCAACTCGCGAAATTCGTTCTGGCTGATCTTGCCCATGCGTAGATTTTCGCTGGTGATCCCGGATTCTTCGGCAAGGATGCGGGTAGCAAGCTGGTCGGCTGACATTTCGAGGCTGAAGATCGCGACTGGCGCGCCGGCCGACTTTGTCTTGTCGATCCCGTCCTCAATGTCTCGGTTGAACCGCTGCGAGGCTGCAAAGGCGATATTGGTCGCAAGCGAGGTCTTGCCCATGCCCGGCCGCCCGGCAAGGATGACAAGATCTGAATTATGAAGCCCGCCGATCTTGGCGTTGAGCCCTTCCAGGCCGGTGGTGATCCCCGACAGGTGCCCGCCGCTGTTGAGCGCTTTTTCGGCCATTTCCAGCGCCGCGCGGCTGGCCTCCGAAAACGGCTTCGCTTTGCCTTCGGCCCCGCCTTCCTCGGCCACCTTGTAAAGTTCGGTCTCGGCCCGTTCGATCTGCTCCATCGGCGCGACATCATCGCTGGTGTCGAGCGCTCCTTCGACCAGGCCGCGGCCAACACCGATCAGCGAACGAAGCAGCGCAAGATCGTAGATCTGCTGCGCGAAGTCGCGCGCGCCGATCACCGCTGCGCCCGAGCCGGTCAACTGGCCAAGATAGGCCGGGCCGCCGACTTCCTTCATCCCCTCGTCGCCTTCGAACAACGGCTTGAGGGTAACGGGATTGGCGATCCGGTTGCTGTCGGTAACGCGCAGAATTGCTTCGTAGATGCGGGCGTGAAGCGGCTCGAAGAAATGCTCCGGGCGAAGCCTCAGCTGGACGTCCTCGACCAGCCGGTTGTCGATCATCAGCGCGCCCAAAAGCGCAGCTTCAGCCTCGACATTCTGGGGAAGCGAGGGGGTTTCCGGGGCACCGGCCCCGGTTTCTGCGATTCGAACGATCTCGGCCATGTGACGGCAATCCTTGGCCTACCATAGCGCCAAAGCGAAGGGAGAACAAAAGGGGGTCTCTGGAGCGATCTGGGGATAACGTCCGGGCGCCCCACCGCGCAGGTTCATCCACAGAAATTACTGACTTCGATTGAAGGGTGGCAAGGCTCGCGTTAGCACCCGGTCCATGGCGATACTTTCCGACAAATGGATTCGCGAACGGGCCCAGGCGACCGGCATGATCGAGCCGTTCGTCGAGGCCCAGCGCCGCGACAATTGCATCAGCTACGGTCTGTCGTCTTACGGTTATGACGCGCGTGTCGCCGATGAATTCAAGATTTTCACCAACATCGATTCGGCGGTGGTCGATCCCAAGGATTTTGCCGCCAACAGCTTTGTCGACAAGAAGACCGACTGCTGCATCATTCCGCCCAACAGCTTCGCGCTGGCCCGGACGGTGGAATATTTCCGGATCCCGCGTGACGTGCTGGTAATCTGCCTTGGCAAGTCGACCTATGCCCGGTGCGGGATCATCGTCAACGTGACCCCGCTGGAGCCGGGCTGGGAGGGCCATGTGACCCTGGAATTTTCCAATACCACGCCGCTTCCCGCCAAGATTTACGCCAACGAGGGCGCGTGCCAGTTCCTGTTCCTGGAAGGCAACGAGCCGTGCGAGGTCAGCTATGCCGACCGTGCCGGCAAATATATGGGCCAGAAGGGCGTCACCCTGCCCAAGCTATGAGCGCCGGCCCACCGCTTGCGCGCGACCGCTTCGACCTTCCGCAAGGCCTGATCTACCTCGACGGCAATTCGCTTGGCGCCTTGCCGTGCGTAACCCGGTCGCACTTGGACGCGGTGATGCGCGAACAATGGGGCCGCGACCTTATTACCAGTTGGAACAAGCACGGTTGGATCGACCTTGCCCACCGGGTGGCGGCGCGCCTTGCGCCAATCGTCGGTGCCCGTCCGAACGAATTGCTGATTACCGATTCGACCAGCGTGACGTTGTTCAAGCTGCTGGGAGCGGCAGTTGGCGCGCGCGGCGGCCGCTCGGTGATCCTCAGCGAGGAAGGCAATTTTCCGACCGACCTCTATGTCGCCCAGGGCCTCGCCGATCTCCTTGGCTTGCAATTGCGAACGGTCGCGCCCGACCGCCTCGAGCAAGCGATCGATAGCAAGGTCGCGGTGGTCACGTTGACGCATGTCGATTTCCGAAGTGCGCGGCGGCATGACATGGCGGCGATCAACAGCGCCGCTCATGCCGCTGGCGCGCTCACCGTCTGGGATCTCTCGCACAGCGCCGGCGCAATCGCGCTCGACCTTTCGGGCAGCGACTGCGATCTGGCGGTGGGTTGCGGCTACAAATATCTCAATGGCGGTCCCGGAGCGCCCGCCTTTTGCTTTGTCGCCGAACGGCTTCACGACCAGTTGCGATCACCGATCCAGGGCTGGATGGGCGACGCCAGGCCGTTCGACTTCGACCCCTCGTTCGTGCCGGCCGAAGGGATTCAGCGGTTTGCAACGGGGACCCCGCCAATTCTCGCCCTTGCCGCTCTGGACTGCGGGGTCGCCACTTACGATGGACTTGCCATGAGCGATGTCGAACGCGCGTCGGCAAGCTTGAGTGAGGCTTTTATCGCTGGAGTGGGACGCATTTGCGACGGGCAAGTGCGGTTGGAAAGCCCGGCGCAGGCGCCCAAGCGCGGAAGCCATGTCGTCTTTTCCCATCCCCAGGCTTATGCCGTGATGCAGGCCCTCATCGAACGATCAGTGATTGGCGATTTCCGGGCGCCCGACCTGCTCCGTTTTGGCTTTTGCCCATTGTACAATTCCCTTGAAGAGATCGAGCGAGCGGCGGCGATCCTTGGCGATATACTGCGCGACAGGGCGTGGGACGACCCCCGCTATCATGCGCGAGCTGCGGTGACCTAAGCCTGGTTCTCCGCCAGTTTTGTTTCGTTTCCGCTGATAAGGTCGATCCAGTCAGCAAATGAATCTGCGATTTTTTGGGCGAATCCCTTGAGATCGCCATCCTTGAGAAGTCCATCGTCACCGAATTTGTCGTCAGTGACGCCGCCCAGATAGGCTTCCGGCTGCTGCATCATTGGCATGTCGAGGAAAACACAGCACTGCCGGATGGCATGATTGGCGCCAAATCCGCCGATCGCGCCAGGGGAAACGGTAATCACCGCCGCCGACTTTTTGGCCAAACAACTCTTGCCGTAGGGTCGCGAACCGACGTCGATGGCATTCTTCAAGGCACCCGGAATCCCGCGATTATATTCGGGAGAAACGAACAGCACGCCGTCGGCCTTGCCGACTGCATCGCGAAAGCGGGTCCAGGCTTCAGGCGGACCACTAGCTTCAAGGTCGGGATCGTACAGCGGCAAGTCGCCGATTTCGACGATCGAGCAATCAAGCCGGTCGTGGAGCGCGCAAATCGAGCGAGCGATTTTGCGATTGAGACTCTCTTTGCGAAGCGAGCCGATGAGGATTGCGATGTTGTGAGTTTTCATATGAAACTGAAAGCCCGGTGGCGGCAAGAGTTCCCTATTTCATCCGGCCTTTCTTTCCCTGATGACGGATATTCGAAGGTCGCCCCCTTGTGCCCCGCGGCGGCGGCTTGCGCACGCGATCCTTGCGGGCTGCGCCCCCACCAGCGCCGCCATAACTTCCCTCAGGCAGTTCAAAGCGCAGTCCCCCCGTCACCGGATTGGCTTCGGCTAGCCTGAGGGTGAGCCGTTGTCCGACTTTGTAAACCTCTCCACTGTCGTCGCCGGTCAGTGTGCGCGACGCTTCGTCAAAGCGGAAATATTCGGTTCCTAATTCGCGCGCGAAGATGATTTCGTCACCACCCAGGCCCTCGACGGTGGCGAAGAAACCAAAGCTCTGAACGCCGGTAATCCGCGTTTCGACCAATTGTCCCACCCGATCCGACAGGAACGCGGCGACGTAGCGATCAAGTGTCTCGCGCTCGGCCTCCATCGCCTTGCGCTCAAGCGCGCTAATCTGTTCCCCGATATCCCCGAACCTGCTCGCATCTTCCTGCGGCAGTCCGCCTTCGCCAAGGCGATAGGCAGTGACCAGCGCGCGATGAACCAACAGGTCGGCATAGCGGCGAATGGGCGAGGTGAAATGCGCATAGGTCGCAAGCGCCAATCCGAAGTGACCCAGCCGTTCCGGCCCGTAGCGCGCCTGCATCTGGGTGCGCAGCAATTGTTCCATGATTTCCTGCCGCGCATCGCCTTCGCCAACCCGTTCAATGACCCGGTTGAAGGTTTGCGGAGTGACGACCTGGCCCAGCGCGAAATCGAGGTCGAGGGTCTTGAGGAAATCCTTGAGGGTAACGAGTTTCTCGCGGCTCGGGCTTTCATGGATTCGATACATCACCGGAGCCGTTTTTGCCTCAAGGGCCCGGGCCGCGGCGACGTTTGCCGCGATCATAAAGTCTTCCACCAGCTTGTGCGCATCAAGGCGTTCACGCGGAGCGACCGATGCGATCCGCCCCATTTCATCGAGGACCACCTGTCGCTCGGGAAGGTCGAGTTCCAGGGGCCCGCGCTTGGTGCGCGCCTTGAACAGCGCTTTCCAACAATCCCACAAGGGTTCGAGCGCGGCGCGCTTGAGATCGGGGTCGACATCGCTCGGGATGCCGTCCATCGCCGCCTGCGCCTGCTCGTAGGGAATGTTGCCCGCGATCCTGACCTTGGCGCGGGTAAAACGGAACGACTTGACCTCTCCAGCCGGGTCGACGTGCAGGTGACAGGCCATCGCCGCCCGGTCCTCATCCTGTTTCAGCGAACAGATGCCAGATGACAGTTCGTGCGGGAGCATCGGCACGACCCGGTCGGGGAAATAGACGCTATTCCCGCGAAGGCGCGCCTCCCGATCAAGGTCGCTACCGGGCCGAACGTAGAAGCTGACGTCAGCGATCGCGACAATTGCATCCCAGCCATTTCCGTCTTCGCGCGGCTTGGCCCAGATGGCATCGTCATGGTCGCGCGCGTCGATCGGATCGATCGCGACGATCGGCAGATGGGTAAGGTCCTCTCGGTCCCCCAAAGGCCGTTGGGCGGCCTTTTTCGCTTCGTCGATCACGGCATCGGGGAATTGGTCGCGGATGCCATATTTGTGGATTGCAATGAGGCTAAAACTACGCGGCGCAAACGGATCGCCAAGAACCGCGTCGACCCGCGCAGTCGTTCGGGGCGGTCGGCCCGTGACTTCGCACAGAACCAAGTCGCCTTCGCCAGCGTCTTTCAAGTCGGCAATCGGAAGTTCGCGCCGTTCTTTCTTGTCGACGGGGGTCAGGAAGGCTCGCTCGCCAGCCATTCGGACCACCCCCAGGACCAGTTCTGCCGACTTTTGCAGCTTTTTCATGACATGGGCGACATGCCCCCTGCCCTTTTCCTCGGTGCGTGCCAGTACCCGGTCGCCCACGCCCAGGGCACCGCGCCGACCCCGCTCGAGGATCCGGATCTTGGGGGCGGGGGTTTCCGCGTGCCATTGTTCGGGCATGCCCCAGACATTGCCTCCATCGTCGATCTCGGCGACGCGCAGCACTGTGACTTTGGGCACACCGCCCATCTTGTGGAAGGCGCGCCCGGGTGAGGAATTGATCAATCCCTCGTCGGCCATGTCCTTGAGCAGCGCCTTCAGCGCGATTTTGTCATTGCCCTTCAATCCAAACGCGCGCGCGATTTCGCGCTTGCCCGCAGGCAGGTCGGAATTGGCAATGAAGTCGAGGATTTGCTTGCGCGAGGGCAAACCAGGCAAAGGCTTCCGGGGCATTGATCCGCACTACAGGGGCTCAGCGCAACTGGCTATCCTTCGAACCGCGGCGATTGATGGTCGAATGGACGACCGCCTTGTCCCGGAGTGACTGACACGCAACGCAGGTCCGCACACCGGGAAGCGCATCGCGGCGCTTCTTCGGGATCGGCTCCCCGCATTCATCGCATTCCTTCGCGCTTTCGCCCTGCGGAGTCAGCGCCCGGGCGCGCGCGATCGCGTCCTTTACCGTGTCGTCGATCTGGTCCTGCACCGCGCCGTCGCGGGTCCAACCACCGGCCATATTGTCGTCTCCTTGAAGGAAATAACGCTCAAGGCTTGGGCGCGGGTTCCAAATAAGGTCGATAAGCGCCGCCGGGAACCGCCGAGGCGACCGGGCTTTCTGCTCCGTCTTTGGCGACCGACGATATGCCAAACACCCAATCATCGACTCGGATACCCGGCAACTCGAAGGTAAAGTCGGTCGAAGTTGCGATTGGCCCGCAGGTCCCCTCGCACAACCGGCTGTGCGACAGCGACAGCTTGCGCATTTCCTGCCATTGGTTCGCGTCGGTTCGGCGCCAGCGGATGACGTAGTCCGTGGCACCTGGAACCGCTTTCCAGGTCACCGTGGTTCGGGTCTGGACCGCGCCTTCAGCAACGGGTTCGGGGGGGCGCGGTGCACTTGCGATTGCAGCAAGCGCTGCGACGTTGAGCCGGGTGACCTTGCGCAAATAGGCAAAATCCATCGCTTCGACGGTGTCGCCATAGCCGGGGCGCAAATCCTGGTGCTGCTGGTCGTAATTCTCGACCGCCACACTCAAGCGGACTGCGGGAAAGCCGGCGTTGAGGAACTCGGTATGATCGCCGCCGCGTCCAAAGCGGTCGTTGCGCCAGATCTGGCGCACCTCAAGATCGTTGTCGGGCATCGCCGACGCCAGCGTTGCAAGATAGCGCGACAGGTTGCGGGACGGGCTGTCATTCTCCCCGCCCTTGCTCCGGATCTGCGCGGCCAGGTCGTCATGGCCCTGCCAGCGCGGACCTTCGGAAAACACGCGGACGTGGTCGGCGTCGCACAGGCCATCGCTTCCGCAACTGTTACCGACAATATCGTTATTGAGGTTCGCGATGACATTCCATTTTTGCGCGGTCGCGTAATTGGCGAGGATCTTGCCGCCGAACAGCCCCTGTTCTTCCCCGGTCAGGACTCCGTAGACAATGGTCCCGGGAAACTTGCGCTTGGAGAGAACTCGAGCGGCCTCGATCACCGCGGCGGTGCCACTGCCGTCATCGTTCGCGCCCGGCGCATCGTCCCTGGCGTTCATCACGTCGGTAACCCGGCTGTCGATATGGCCGGTGATTACGACCACGTCATTGGGTCGCTGCGTCCCGCGCTGGATCGCCACGATGTTACAGACCTTGACGGGGTGGGGGATGCGGGCGCCGGTAACGTCCTCGCATACCCGGATCGGCTCCAACCCCGCCTTGCGAAACTCCTGCTCGGCGTAGGTCCAGGCCGCGCCAATCCCGCGCTTGGGGTCGGTCTGTGATGACAGTGTATGGCGCGTTCCGAAGCTGACCAGCTTCTCCACGGTTGCCTTCATTCGTGCCGCATCGACGGAGCGGCTGTAATCCACCGCGCGCTCGGTCGAAGAAGGGGGCGGCGGCGTGGCAATCGCAGACGTTGCAAACATGGCGGCGGCGGCGAACAGGAATCTTGTCATAAATCCTGTTGTGCCACCGACAGCTCGCTGCGGCCAGCCTTGCGGCGGACCTGCTCACGCCACAAGATCACCAGGCCCGCGCCAATCACCACGGGCGCCCCGACCCATGTCCAGCGCGATGGTGCCTGGCCAAACACCCAATATCCGGCCAGGCCGGTCCACAAGATGACGACATAATCCATCGGCATGACCAGCGCGACGGGGGCAAAACGAAGCGCGCCGGTCAGCAATAATTGCGCCACCCCGCCTGCTGCCGCCATGATTGCAAGCACGAGATAAACTTCGCCCTCATGCGCGTGGGCGACGAACGGCATTGCGAGCGACAAGGGGACCAGCGAGCTTGCGCCGAACCAGAAGACGGTAGTGGCAATCGCCTCGGTCGCGCCAAGGCGGCGGATGGCGATGGTCGCGGCTGCGGTCGACACCGCCGCAGCCAGGGCAACCAGGATTCCATGGGTCGCCATGTGGCCGCCGGTCGGCTGGACGATAATCAGGATCCCGGCAAAGCCAAGTAGCACCGCGCCCCAGCGCCACGCGCCGGTCTTCTCTCCCAGCAGAACCGCCGCGAGCAGCGTCGAAAAAACCGGTACGGAAAAACCGATTGCGGTTGCCTCCGCCATTGGCAGCAGCATCATTGCCAGAAAATTGGTGCCCATCGCGACCAGGCCGACCGCCATGCGCGTGACATGGCGACCGATGCGCTTCGTTTTGAGTGTCGCAACGCCGCCCACGAAAGGGACCAGTGCAAGCGCGGCAAGTGTGGTTCCGACTTGGCGGTAGAACAGGCTTTCCATCACGTTGACGCCGCGCTGCCCGGCATATTTGACGCCCGCGAACATGATCGCCAGCATCACCCCGGCCCCCAGCCGCATCGCCATGCCCGCGAACACCCGCTCGTCAGCGGGATCGTCGGTGGAACGGGGCTCGATCGCGGTATTAGGCATGTCACGCTGCCTAGCCATAAGCCGAGCAAGCGACTAGTGGAGCGGCAACCTCAATCAAGCTTAACAGGACGTCTGACCATGCTGCGTACCATCGACCATTTTATCGGCGGCTCATCCTTTGCCAGCGGGGAGCGCAAGCATGAGGTGTTCGATCCCAACCAGGGCAGCGTTCAGGCAACCGTCGGCCTGGGCACATCGGCCGATCTTCAAAAAGCGGTGGACTCTGCCAAGGCAGCGCAGCCGGCCTGGGCCGCGACCAACCCGCAGCGCCGAGCGCGCGTGTTTTTCAGGTTTCGTGAGCTGGTCGAACAGCACATGGACGAGTTGGCCGAGCTGCTGTCGAGCGAACATGGCAAGGTCATCGCCGATAGTCGCGGCGACGTCCAACGCGGGCTTGAAGTGATTGAATATTGTTGCGGCATTCCGCAGGCCCTGAAGGGCGAATACACCGGCAGCGCGGGTCCCGGGATCGACGTCTATTCGCTGCGCCAGCCGCTTGGCATCGGTGCCGGCATTACCCCGTTCAACTTTCCGGCGATGATTCCGATGTGGATGTTCGGGCCCGCGATCGCGTGCGGCAATGCGTTCATCGTCAAGCCGTCCGAACGCGACCCTTCGGTGCCGGTCCGCCTTGCCGAATTGATGAAGGAAGCAGGGCTGCCCGACGGATTGCTCAACATCGTCCACGGCGACAAGGAAATGGTCGACGCGATTCTCGACCATCCGGATATCGCGGCGGTGAGCTTCGTCGGCTCATCCGATATCGCGCATTACATTTACACCCGCGGGACCCAGAACAACAAGCGTGTCCAGGCCTTCGGCGGGGCCAAGAACCATGGCATCGTCATGCCGGACGCGGACCTTGACCAGGTAGTCAACGATCTGGCGGGCGCAGCTTTTGGGTCAGCCGGGGAGCGCTGCATGGCACTTCCGGTGGTAGTCCCGGTCGGCGATGAGACCGCTGAGCGACTGAAGGAAAAGCTCATCCCCGCGATCGCTGCACTCAACGTCGGCGTGTCGACCGACCCAGATGCGCATTACGGTCCGGTCGTGACCAAGGCGCACAAGGAACGGATCGAAAGCTACATCCAGATGTGCGTCGATGAGGGAGGCGAGCTGGTGGTCGACGGACGCGGCTTTTCCCTTCAGGGCCACGAGGAAGGCTTCTTCATTGGCCCGACCCTGTTCGACCACGTCAAACCCAGCTTCCGCAGCTACAAGGAAGAAATTTTTGGCCCGGTCCTGCAAATCGTCCGGGCGGCGGATTTCGAAGAAGCAATCCGGCTTCCGACCGAACATGATTATGGCAATGGAGTCGCGATCTTTACCCGCAATGGCCATGCCGCGCGCGAATTCGTGTCCCGGGTCAATGTCGGCATGGTCGGTGTTAACGTGCCAATCCCCGTGCCGGTCAGCTATCACAGCTTTGGCGGTTGGAAGCGCTCGGGCTTTGGTGACATCGGGCAATATGGTCAGGAAGGCATTCGCTTCTGGACGAAGAACAAAGTCGTTACCCAGCGCTGGCCCGATGGCGGCGGCGATGGTTCCAATGCATTCGTCATTCCAACGATGGGATGAAACGGGCCGTGCGGAAACCGTGCCGCGCCTGCAGCGTTGAGGCCTAGATGACCCTATCCATGCGCCCCTTGGCCCCCCTCGCCCTTGTCCTTCTAACGCTTGTCGGATGCGACAAATCTGGGCCGGTGGATGACACCGCCCCTCAAGCCCCTGCAGCCACCGAAAACGTGGCCACGCCGGTGGCCGGCGGCCCGCCGTCGCAGGATGTGGCTCCCCAGGATGATGGGCTTGTACCCGTGGCGCTGCGCGGACGCTGGGGCCTTACCCCTGCCGATTGTGAAGCGGGTCGAAGTGACGCCAAGGGTTTGCTTACGATCAGTGCCGATGACCTCAAATTCTATGAGAGCAAGGCTGTCCCAGCGACCAGCATTGAAAAGGATTCGACCGGCATCAGCGGGAACTGGGACTTTAGCGGCGAGGGCCAGCACTGGAGCAAGTACGTGTCGTTGAAACTCAACGGGACGACCCTCACGCGCACTGAGCGCGCACCGATGGCGAGTTATGAATATGCGAAATGCGATTAAGGCCGCAGCACTGATGCTCCTGCTTGCAAGTTGCGAGCAACAGCAGTCGGCAGAGACCGGCAACGCAGTGATTGTCGATTATAACGGTCAAGACGGCGCCGATGTCGTCGCGGTGCCAAGGGACGAAACCGCAGTTCCCGCACCCCCGGCACCCCCCGTCCGAGACCCGCGAAGCCCGGAGGAGCGCGGCGACGGCGACGACATGGTCAACGTCATCAATGACGTCGATCCCTGAAAAATGTCTCCGCTAGCGACTTGAGCCGCCTTGGAGTGGCTTTTCCTTTTCCCTGGCGTCCATAGCGAGCGCGGCCTCATAGCGTCTCGCATCGAGGTGTGCAGTGTAGGATATCGTGCACCACTTATATTCCCCCCAAGTGCTCTTCTTCAATTCGCATGAACAGGCATCCATCTTGATTTGACTGTTCTTTCGATGGTCCGAGACGCTGATCATGTGTCGTGTCCCGGCCCGGGCGATCGCACTAATGCATGCCTTGTCATCGCTGTCCGACGCCATGCTTTTGTAAGTCTGCTTCCCCTGGTAAGCCTTTGTGCCGGCCGGTTGCGCAGCGGCCGAACTTGCCCCTGATCCAAGAATGATAGCGAACATGGCGGCTCCCGCCGCGGCTTTGAGTATCATCGCTCTACCCCTTCTTTCGTTTCGGAGGGCGTCCACAGTAAGGATAGGGCAGCGCAAAGCAAATTTGCGGGAGGGCGGAAACGTCCCGTCGCCAAGCGCCCCCAACTGCGAAACAAGCGCCCTTGCCGCTTGGCGGGTCCCGTCCTAAGGCCTGCCCCCATGACTTCCCAAGCCCAGTTCGAGCTGACCGAAGACCAGCTCCAGATCCAGGACATGGCGCGCAAGTTCACTGCCGACGCCATCACGCCCAACGCCGCCAAGTGGGACGAAGATCACATCTTCCCACGCGACACGATCCGCGCTGCGGCCGAGCTTGGCTTCGGCGCCATTTACGTGTCGGAAGACAGTGGCGGGATCGGCCTTGGGCGGCTCGAGGCGGCGCTGATCATGGAGGCGATGGCCTATGGCTGCCCCTCGACCAGCGCATTCATCTCGATCCACAACATGGCGGCGTGGATGATCGACCGCTTCGGCGGCGATGCGGTCAAGCAAAAGTACCTCCCGTCGATGATCGGAATGGACCGGATCGGAAGCTATTGCCTGACCGAGCCATCGAGCGGGTCGGACGCAGCGGCGCTCAAGACCAAGGCGGTACGCGACGGCGACCATTATGTCGTCTCTGGGTCCAAGGCCTTCATCTCGGGCGGCGGCGAGAACGAGCTTTACGTAACCATGGTCCGCACCGGCGAAGACGGCCCGAAGGGGATTTCCTGCCTGGTAATCGAAAAGGACATGGCGGGCGTGAGTTTCGGCGCGCAGGAAAAGAAGCTTGGCTGGCATTCGCAGCCGACCGCGCAGGTCAATTTCGATGAAGTGCGGGTGCCGATTGAAAACCTGGTCGGAAGCGAAGGCGAAGGGTTTCGCATTGCGATGATGGGGCTGGACGGCGGCCGACTGAATATCGGAGCGTGCAGCCTAGGCGGTGCGCAGCGCTGTCTCGACGAGGCCGTCGGCTACACCAAGGATCGTCACCAATTCGGCAAGGCGATCGCCGACTTCCAGAATACCCAGTTCATGCTTGCCGATATGGAGACCGACCTCCAGGCGGCGCGCTGGCTGCTGTACGTCGCAGCCGCCAAGGTCACCGCCAATTCGCCCGACAAGAGCAAGTTTGCGGCAATGGCCAAGCGCCTGGCCACCGACAATGGCAGTGCGATCGTCGACAAGGCGCTCCAGCTTCACGGGGGTTACGGCTATTTGCAGGATTACCCGATCGAACGCTTCTGGCGCGACCTTCGCGTCCATTCGATCCTTGAGGGCACCAACCAGGTCATGCGCATGATCATCAGCCGGGACCTTATCCGCCAGTGACCGATACCCCCAAGTTGGATTTCGCCGAACTATCGAAGAAGATGGCGGAGGCCGCCGCGGCAATGATGGGGACTGCACCCAAAGTAACCATGCCGTTCGATCCGTTCGCGATTGCCAAGGCATCGGGTGATATCGCGATGAGCCTGGCGATGCGCCCAGCCGACCTGATGAAGGTCCAGGCCGAGGCCGCGCGCGAATGGGGGGATTTCTGGCTCCGCGCGGTTGGGCAGAAAGAACCGGGGGAGTCGCCCCGCGACCGCCGCTTCCGAAGCGACCAATGGAATGACGACCCCTATTATCGCTCGGTCCGCGATGCTTACCTGCTCGCCTCGAAGCAGCTTCGCGATCTTGTCGACAAGGGGTCGGGCGATGACAAATCCGAAGCCATGGCGCGGATGTTGCTCGACCAATATTTGAACGCGGTCTCGCCCGCCAACTACGCCTTTACCAACCCCGACGTGGTGAAGAAGACCAAGGACACGCACGGGGCGAACCTGGTGCAGGGATTTGCCAACCTCCTCGAGGACATTGCCGCGGGCAAGGGCATCGTCAAACGCCGCACCGATGAGACAAGGTTCGTGAAGGGCGAGACGATTGCCGCGACTCCCGGCGATATCGTCTTCCAGAACGACCTGTTCCAACTGATCCAATATGCGCCGACCACCGACAGCGTGGCTGCGGAACCGCTGCTTTACGTTCCGCCGCTGGTCAATCGCTACTACATGATCGACCTTGTCCCCGAACAAAGCCTGGTCAAATGGCTGGTCGGCGAAGGGCGCACAGTGTTCGTGATTAGCTGGGTCAATCCAGGCGAAGAACACAAGGACAAGGATGTCGCGGCTTACGTTACCGAGGGGGTCGTTAGCGCGATCGACCAGGTCGCCAAGCGCACCGGTAGCGCGCCTGACCTGTTCAGCTTCTGTCTTGGCGGGACTCTGGTCGCGATCGCGCTTGGCTATCTCGCTGCCGAAGGCCGCCAGGACGCGGTCAACAGCGCGACCCTCATCGGCAGCCTGGTCGACTTCGCCGACATGCGCGACTGGTCCGCATTCGTCCACGAAGGCCATCTGACGGCACTCGAGGGACACCTCGAACAGCAGGGCTATATCGACAGCGTCGAGCTTCAGCGCCTGTTTGCGGCAATGCGTGCCAATGACCTTATCTGGTCCAGCGTGGTAAGCCATTACCTGCTTGGCGAAGACGCCCCGCCCAGCGATCTTCTTACCTGGTTCGAGGATGGCGCGCGGATTCCTGCCGCCTTCCTCAGGAGCTACAATCGTGAGTTGCTCAAGGATAACAAGCTGAAAGACCCGGCGGGTTTCAAGGTTGCTGGAACCCCGATCGACTTGGCCGCAATCACCACCCCGATGCTGGTCATTGCACTGAAGGACGATCACGTTTCCGCCTGGGAAGCTGTCTATGGCGGCGCGCGGCACATGGGCGCCGATTTCATCCTTGGCGGATCGGGCCATAATGCAGGGGTCATCAACCCGCCGCACCGGAACAAGCACGGCTATTGGACCGGCCCGAAAGGTGCTTCCGGAAAGCCCCGCCGACTGGCTCGAAAAGGCCAAGAAGAACGAGGGCAGCTGGTGGCCCTGGTGGACGAAGTGGCTGGCTGCGCACGGGGCGAACAAGACCGTGCCCGCTCGCAAGGCGAAGAACCCGATCGAACCAGCGCCGGGCAGTTATGCGATGATGCCGTAATGGATGCGATGACTGAAACCAGGGACGTACTGACCTATCAAGAAGGACTTGCCGGACGGCTGAGCCTCAACCGGCCCAAGGCGCTTCACAGCCTCAACCGCCAAATGGTTCGGGACATGGCAACCGCGCTCCACGAATGGCGCGACGATCCGGATATCCGGATCATTCTGATCGACCATTCCGAAGGGCGCGGCTTTTGTGCGGGTGGGGATGTCGTCACGATCGCCAAGGACGTCGCCGGGCACGAAGCCGCGGCGCGCGCCTTCTTCTTTGATGAATATCGGCTCAATCACCTGGAATATACGTACCCCAAGCCGGGCGTCGCGTTCATGGACGGAGTGACGATGGGCGGCGGGGTCGGGATCGCCTGCCCGTGCCGCTATCGTGTAGCGACCGAAAATACCGTGCTTGCGATGCCCGAGACGACGATCGGCATTTTCCCCGACGTCGGCGGCGGGCGCTATTTGTCGCGGCTGCGCGGGCGGATGGCACAATTTCTCGCGCTGACCGGGGCTCGGCTCGACGGGGCGGAGTGCGCTCGGCTGCGGCTTGCAACCCAC
Source organism: uncultured Alphaproteobacteria bacterium (assembly GCA_963703115.1). Taxonomy (GTDB): domain Bacteria; phylum Pseudomonadota; class Alphaproteobacteria; order Sphingomonadales; family Sphingomonadaceae; genus Sphingomicrobium. The sequence goes on along the minus strand of OY969788.1, from coordinate 636,508 downwards.
TTCGTACCGTCCGAACGCCTGGCCGAGGCGAAGGAGCGGATCATGGCGCAGCCGTTCCGGGTCCAGGCGATCCTCGACGAGCTGGCGCTGCCCCGCATTCCCGAAGCGCGGATCGAAGCGAACTTGCCTAAGATCGACCATTATTTCGCCGCCGATACGCTCGAGGAAATCCTGGCGGCGCTAGACGCTGGTGCAGCCGAGGGCGATGAATGGGCGGCCAAGGAAGCGGCCAGTGTTCGCAGGAAATCACCGACCGCGTGCAAGGTCAGCCTTCGCCTTCTTCAGGAAAGCCCATACCAGCTTCATTTCGTCGACGAGATGCGGATGGAATATGGCATCATGGTGCGCCTTATTCGCCACCCCGATTTCGTCGAAGGGGTGCGCGCGTTGCTGATCGAAAAGGACGGCAAGCCCAACTGGCATCCAACCAATCCCGAGGCAATTGGAGCGCGCGACATCGACATCTTCTTCGAGCCGCTTCCTCCCGAAGAGGAATGGCGGCCATTCGACTTTTAGGAGCCCTGCAATGAGCGATTATCAGACCATCCTCGTGGAAAAAAAGGACGCGGTGACGCTGGTCACCCTGAACCGCCCAGAGGCGCTGAATGCGCTCAACAGCCAAGTGCTCGCCGATTTGATCGATGCCTTTGCGGCCTATGACAAGGACGACAGCCAGCATTGCCTGGTGCTGACCGGCCAGGGCAAGGCGTTCGCCGCGGGCGCGGACATCAAGGAGATGCAGTCCCAGGGCTTTGCCGACATGTACAATGCCGACTTCTTCAAGGGCTGGGAAAAGGTCACCCAGACCCGCAAGCCGTGGATCGCGGCGGTCAACGGCTTTGCTTTGGGCGGCGGGTGCGAGGTCGCGATGATGGCCGACTTCATCATTGCCGGTGACAAAGCCAAGTTCGGCCAGCCCGAAATCAAGCTTGGCGTGACGCCGGGCATGGGCGGCTCGCAGCGCCTCACCCATGCGATCGGCAAGTCCAAGGCGATGGAGATGTGCCTTACCGGCCGGATGATGGGTGCCGAGGAAGCCGAACGCTCAGGCCTCGTCGTGCGCGTCGTCCCCAATGACGACCTTGTCGACGAAGCGCTGAAAACGGCCGCCGAGATCGCCGCCATGCCCCCGCTTGCTGCGGTCGCGAACAAGGAAATGGTCAACGCCGCCTACGAGATGTCGCTCGCGCAGGGCATTAATTTTGAACGCCGGCTGTTCCACGGCCTGTTCGGCACCGAAGACCAGAAGGAAGGCATGGCCGCCTTCGTCGAAAAGCGCCCGGGTAAGTGGACGGGTCGGTAAAGGAGTAACGCATGGCGAAAATCGCATTCATCGGGCTTGGCCACATGGGCGGCGGCATGGCGCCGAATTTGGCCAAGGCCGGCCACGATGTCCGCGCCTTCGACTTGGTTCCCGAAGCGGTCGCCAAGGCCGAAGAAGGCGGCTGCCTGCCGGTCGGGAGCGCGGCAGAGGCTGTCGAAGGAGCCGACGTCGTCATCACCATGCTGCCCGCAGGCAAGCATGTGAAAGCGGTCTACGAAAACGACGTTGCACCCGTTGCCGCGCCCGGCACGCTGATGATCGATTGCTCCACCATCGACGTCGCCACCGCCCGCGCGGTCGGCGAGGCGATGGAGGGCAAAGGTTTTACCTTCCTCGACGCCCCGGTCTCAGGCGGGATTGCAGCAGCAGCAGCGGGCCAGCTCACCTTCATGGTCGGCGGCAGCGATGCGGCGTTTTCCAAGGCGCAGCCGATCCTTGAGCCGATGGCCAAGGCGGTGATCCATGCTGGACCGCTGGGCAACGGGCAGGCCGCGAAAATTTGCAACAACATGTTGCTTGGAGCGACCATGGTTGCGACCTGCGAGGCGTTCGCGCTGGCACAAAAGCTGGGGCTGGACGCTCAAACTTTCTTCGACATCAGTTCAAAGGCGTCGGGGCAAAGCTGGTCGATGACGTCCTACTGCCCGGTGCCGGGAGTCGGACCCGAAACCCCCGCCGACCGCGATTACGAAGGTGGGTTCGCAACCGCGCTGATGCTCAAGGATCTCAAGCTTGCAGCCGACGCAGCGCGCGAGGCGGGTGCCTATACACCGATGGGCGCAGAGGCCGAAGAGCTCTATCAGCGATTCTTTGATCGCGGGGGTGGCACAAAGGACTTCTCTGCGATTATCAAGATGATCGACGACAGCTGGGTCAAACCCGCCGAACAGGAGTAAGCTTCATGCGTCTTGCCGTTTCCCTGATTGCCCTTGCCGCTTTGGCTGCTTGCTCGAAGGCTCCGCAGGACAACACTGCCAAGCGAGCTGAACCCGGTCCTGCCCCGGCGAGCGTCGATTATCCGATGCTTGCCAGCAAGCCGGTTGACGTCTCCACCGCCGCCAAGGTGATGAAAGAGCGTCACGACGGGATGGAAGCGATCGGCAAGGCCAGCAAGTCGATAAAGCGGGCGCTCGATACCACCCCCGCAAACATGGCCGCGATCCGCGCCGCGGCCAATATCCTGACCGCCAATGCACCCAAGGTCGCGGGTTGGTTTCCGCCCGGCACCGGGACCAGTGTCGGCAAGACGCAAGCCAAGGATTCGATCTGGGCCAACCCCCAGGACTTTGCGAAAAAGGCGAACGACTTCAACCAGGCCGCAAAGGCGTTTTCGGTCGCTGCCGCAGATGGCGATGCCGGACAGGTTAAGACTGCCTACGGCAACCTCGGCAAGACCTGCAAGGCGTGTCACGACGATTACAAATCGAAAGACAATTAATGGGTGCCGCAGAGGTGCCCGCCGTTCAGCCGGTCTGGGACCTGCCGATCCGGTTGTTTCACTGGACCCTCGCAGCGCTGATCGCCTTTTCCTGGTGGTCAGCCGAAAACCGCCACCTGGATTGGCATTTCTATTCCGGCTTCGCAGTTTGCTCGCTGCTGGTTTTCCGCCTCCTCTACGGGTTTGTCGGAAGTTCGACCGCGCGCTTCACCAATTTCGTCCGCGGACCGGGGGCAGTCCGCTCTTTTCTCAAGGATTCGTCGGGCTGGCGCATGGCCGGCCATACGCCGCTGGGCGCACTGTCGGTGCTTGGCCTGCTTGGCGCGATCGCAGTGCAAGTCGGGCTGGGCATGTTCGCGCAGGACGAGGATGGACTGGAATTCGGCCCGCTCGCCAAGTTTATTAGCGTCGATGCATCGGACAAGGTGACGTCCCTCCATCAATTCTGGTGGAACGTGGTACTTGCGCTCATCGTCCTGCATGTCGGTGCAATCGCTTATTACAAGGTCATCGCCAAGAAGCCCTTGGTGAAGGCGATGATTACCGGCGAAGGCCAAGCGCCCGCCGGAGCAGCGCCGCTGGTCCGCGCGCGGTGGTGGGTGGCGGTGCTTTGCCTGGTCGTAGGAATTGCCGTTACCCGCTGGATCATTGCTGGGGTGCCGCCCTTCGGGCCTTGATCGCGGGGTGCTCAGCGACCACATGGCAGGAATGCTGATCACCACCGAACGCACGCCCAATCCGACGACCCGCAAATTCCTTCCCGGCCAACCGGTGATGGATGCGGGAACGCGCGACTTCATTTCCGCCGAAGCAGCGGAAATTTCGCCGCTAGCCGCTGCGTTGTTCGCTAGCGGAATGGTCGAAGGCGTATTTTACGGCTCGGACTTCGTAAGCGTCACTGCGGCGCCCGGCGTGTCATGGACCGATCTTGAGCCGATTGTGCTCGAAACCCTCCTCGATCATTTCGTTAGTGGCGCGCCCTTATTCATCGCGGGAAGCGCGGGCGCGATCCACGTCGGCGAAGGCGTGTTGGCGGTCGAGGAAGATCCTGCCGATGCCGACATCATTGAGCAGATCAAGGAGTTGATCGAAACCAGGGTTCGCCCGGCAGTCGCACAGGATGGCGGCGACATCGTCTATCGCGGCTATCGCGACGGCAAGCTGTTCCTTGGTATGCAAGGTGCGTGCGCTGGCTGTCCAAGTTCGGCGGTAACGCTCAAGAGGGGGATCGAGGGGCTGATCCGCCACTATGTCCCAGAGGTTGAGAGCGTCGAAGCGGCCTGACCCGCACGCCTTCCGAATATTCCGAATCCGCTTGCGGACGCTCTGCGCCTGTGGCCAACTTGGTCGCGGAAATGATCCTGGCTTTCGATTCCTCTAGTGCGGCCTGCACCGCGGCCCTGTTCTCCAAGGATGGGGAATTGCTGGCTTGCCGTGACGACATAATCGAGCGCGGCCACGCCGAACTGCTGGTGCCAATGCTCCAGGTGCTGATGGACGGGCAGCGGGCCGATCATGTCATTGTCGGGGTCGGGCCGGGAAGCTTCACCGGCATCAGGGTCGCGATTGCGGCAGCGCACGGCCTTGCCATTGGCTGGGACTGTGCCTTGTCCGGAATGAATTCGCTGGCACTTCTTGCAGCTGGCGCAATGACTGAGGGGGCGGTCGCTGCGGCGGTTACCGGGGGGCACGGTGAATTATTCGTCGAAGGGTTCGACGGGGCAACGCTTCAGCCCTTGTCCCCGCTTGCCAACCTTACCCCCAAGGACGCCGCCCTGCGCTTCGACCAGCCGCTGGTGGTCGGATCGGGCGCGCAGCTACTGGTCGCTGCACGCGGCAGCGGCAAAGCGCGATTGGCCGTTCCTAGCGCGCGCCATGCACTGGTCCTCCCCGAGGCGCTGCGCGCGCTCGAACCAAAGCCACTTTACGCCCGCGCTCCCGATGCCAAGGCCGCCGCCTGATGGCGAGCCGCAATGGCGCCGGGATGGTCAGTCTGGCGGACGGCGACCATCACGATCTCGACCCTTTGATGATGGTGATGACTCAGGCTTTTGGGACCCGCTATGGCGAAGCGTGGACTCGCTCGCAGTGCGCCGGGATCCTGCCGATGAAGGGAATCGACCTGGTGTTCGCTTGCGATAAACTCGAGGGGCCGGTCGGATTTGCGCTCGCCCGGTCGGTTGCCGACGAAAGCGAGCTTTTGCTGCTCGCGGTCATCCCAGATTACCAGCGGCGCGGGATTGGTCAGCAGCTGCTCGGGGAATTCCTGAATCGTGCGCGCAAGGCGGGCGCAGCGCGGGTCCATCTTGAGGTTCGCGACGGCAATCCGGCGCTGGAAATGTACCGCGCCGCCGGGTTCGTCCAGGTGGGCCGCCGCAAGCTTTACTACAAGGGTGCCGACGGCCAGCGCTTCGACGCCCTTACCTTTGCGCGTGAAGTCTGATTACCGACCGCTTCGCAGTAAGGAAAAGTTGCAGGATAGACCCCATGTTCGGTATGATAGAGCCACGCGCACAATTTTGATCGCGCCACTCTGCTCGCAAGGAAAAAATTTCGATGATCGACGATCACAATGACGACACGTTGCTAACGCTTACCGCCGATATTGTCGCAGCGCATGTCAGCAACAATAGCGTGGCCGTCAATGACTTGCCGACCCTTATTCAAAACGTCCATTCCGCGCTGTCAGGAATTTCCCCGTCCGGCCAGGCCGAAGCGGCGAAGCAGGAACCGGCTGTGTCGGTCCGGGCCTCGATCAAGCCCGATTACATCGTCTGCCTGGAAGACGGCAAAAAGCTCAAGATGCTGAAGCGCCACCTGATGACGCATTACCAGATGACTCCAGACGATTATCGCCGCAAATGGGGCCTTGCCGCCGATTATCCGATGGTCGCGCCCAATTACGCCGAGCAGCGCCGCAAGCTGGCCAAGGCGATTGGCCTTGGCACCAAGCGCGGCAAGCGCAAGGCCAAGAAATAATTCGCAGACCGAACCGGTTGAAAATTCGGGGACGGCGCAATCCGCGTCGTCCCCTTTTCTTTGGCCCCCTGTGCTCCTAGTCTTCGGCTCACCATGCAGCGAACCATCGACATCGAACAATTGTGCGCCGACAAGGGCCTTCGAAATCACCGACCAGCGACGCGTGATTGCCAAGGTGCTGGGCGAAAGCGAGGACCATCCCGACGTCGAGACCCTCCACGGTCGTGCAGTCGCGGTCGATCCCAATATCTCGATTGCAACCGTCTATCGGACGCTGCGCCTGTTCGAGGAAGCGGGCATCCTCGAGCGGCATGAGTTTGGCGATGGACGCTCGCGCTACGAAGCGGTCAGCAATTCGCATCACGACCATCTGATCGATGTCGAGACTGGCAAGGTGATCGAGTTTGCCGACGACGAGCTTGAAAGACTGCAAAAGGTCATTGCCGAGCGATTGGGCTTCCGCCTCGTCGACCATCGGATGGAGCTGTACGGCGTCGCCCTTGACCGCGAGGACTGAAGCAACGCCCCACTTTTCGCTGCCACGCGCGTATCTGCGCGTGACGCTTATGGCACTGTGGTTCTGCCTGTGCCTTCCCCTCCATCTTCTGCTCAAACCATTGACCGGCCGCTCGCCGGTGCCGCGCTGGTTCTTGCGCGGCGCGGGCTGGCTCGCCGGAGCGCGGGTGCGCATCGAAGGAAGGCCAGCCGGGCCGCACACTCTACTGATCGTCAACCATGTCAGCTGGATGGATATCCTGGTCCTTGGCGGCGCGACTGGGTGCGCGTTCGTATCGAAGGACAATCTCGGCCACGGTTTCATCCACTGGCTCGCCGACCAGCAGAACACCCTTTACGTCGAACGTGAACGCGTAAAGGGCGCTCTGGACCAGGCGCAGGCGCTCGGCCGATTGCTCGACCAGCCCCAGCCGGTCGCCTTGTTTCCCGAAGGGACGGTCGGCCCTGGCGACCAGTTGCTGCCGTTCCGCTCAACCTTGTTTGCGGCTGTTGAATATGCCGGCCGCGAGGTCGCAATCCGACCGGTGGCGCTTGATTACGGCGACCAGGCCCGGGACATCGCCTGGTTCCAAGTCCCTGCGCTCGACAATGCGAAGGCGGTGCTTGGGCGCAGGGGCGTGATACCCGTGACGGTCCGCCTGCTCGATCCCCTGCCCCCGGGCCTCGACCGCAAGGCACTGGCACGCGCGGCACGCGCGGCGCTTGATCAGGCACTCGGCTTCACCGATGCGTCGACCTCGCCTATAGGCGCTCGGCAATGACCCCGAAAACCTACCGAATCAAAAGCTTCGGCTGCCAGATGAACGTCTATGACGGCGAACGCATGGCCGAATTGCTGGGCGAGAACGGCCTCTGCGCCGCCCCCGAGGGAGAGGACGCGGATCTCGTTGTTCTCAACACCTGCCACATCCGGGAAAAAGCCGCAGAAAAGGCTTATTCCGATGTCGGCCGTCTACGCCGCGAAGATGGCAGCAGGCCGCTCGTCGCCTTGGCCGGATGCGTCGCCCAGGCCGAGGGCAAGGAGGCCAGGCGCCGCTCACCGATGATCGACATCGTGGTCGGCCCGCAAGCCTATCACCGCCTTCCCCAATTGATTGCCGAAGTCGCGCGCGGCGTCCGGCCGGTCGACACCGACATGCCGGCAATCTCGAAATTCGAATTCGATGCCGGCGCGCAGGCGCGCGGCACCTTCCAGCTTCCTGACCGTCCAGGAAGGCTGCGATAAATTCTGCACCTATTGCGTCGTGCCCTACACCCGCGGTGCCGAAATCAGCCGCCCGCACCGCGATATCCTGCGCGAGGCGAACGAACTGGTCGACGCCGGCGCGCGCGAAATCGTGCTGCTGGGCCAAAACGTCAACGCCTGGAGCGACGGCGCACAGGGCCTTGCCGACTTGATCCGCGACCTTGCGAAGGTGGGTGGGCTGGAGCGGATTCGCTACACCACCAGCCACCCCAACGACATGACCGATGCGCTGATCGCAGCGCATGGCGATGTGGAAAAGCTGATGCCGTATCTGCACCTGCCCGTGCAATCAGGCAGCGACCGGATATTGAAGGCGATGAATCGCAGCCACACGAGCGAGAGTTACCTGCGTATTCTTGACCAGATCCGGGCGGTTCGTCCCGACATTGCATTGTCGGGCGATTTCATCGTCGGATTCCCGGGTGAGACTGAGGAAGATTTCACCGCGACGCTGAATCTGGTTGACGCGGTCGGCTACGCATCGGCTTATTCGTTCAAGTATAGCCCGCGGCCGGGGACTCCGGCCGCAGTCATGGAGGACCAGATCGAGCGCGACATAATGGATGACCGGCTTCAGCGCCTGCAGGCGCGGATTCTTGATCACCAGGCGGCCTTCAATGCCGCGTGCGTAGGGCGCGAAACGCAAATCCTGGTCGAGCGTGCCGGTCGCTACCCGGGCCAGGTCATTGGCCGCACGCCCTGGCTTCAGTCGGTCCACCTTATGGCCGATGCGAAACCGGGCGACATGCTCAAGGTTGACCTTATCTCCGCCGGTCCCAACAGTTTTGCCGGTTCACTCAAGGAAAGGATCGCGGCCTGATGGCTCGACGCGATGCGGCTGCCGCCGCGGCAATTCCAGAACGCGCCCGTCTCGAACTCGAATTCGACGAACCCTATCTGATCGGTCCGTTGTTCGGCGATTACGACCGCCACTTGATTGCGATCGAACAGGCGCTTGGCGTGCATGTTTCTGCGCGCGGGTCGAAAGTCCAGATTGAAGGCGACGCCGACAGCGCGGCGCGCGCCCGCGATGTGTTGATCGGCCTCTACAACCGGCTTGAACAGGGCCATGACGTCGACGCCGAAGCGGTCGAGGCGGTAATCGGAATGGCGCGCCAACCGCAACTCGACGGGATCATTTCCGAAGAGGTCGCCGACCCGCCGCACGTGATGATCCGAACCCGCAAGAAAACGGTTGTCCCGCGCTCGACCGTGCAAACCAGCTATATGCAGGCGCTTGGTCGCGACGACATGATCTTTGCCTTGGGGCCCGCGGGCACCGGCAAGACCTATCTCGCAGTCGCCCAGGCGGTCTCGATGCTGATCACCGGCGCAGTCGAGCGCCTGATCCTGTCGCGTCCGGCAGTTGAGGCGGGCGAGCGGCTGGGCTTCCTTCCCGGCGATATGAAAGAGAAGGTCGATCCCTATCTTCGCCCGCTTTATGATGCATTGTACGACATGCTGCCGACCGAGCAGGTTGAGCGCCGCATCGCCAGCGGCGAAATCGAAATCGCGCCGCTCGCCTTCATGCGCGGCCGGACGCTCAACGATGCTTTCATCATCCTCGACGAAGCGCAGAATACCACGCCCGAGCAGATGAAGATGTTTCTTACCCGCTTCGGAATGCGCAGCCGGATGGCGGTTTGCGGCGACCCCAAGCAGGTCGATCTTCCAGGACAGGTCCGTTCTGGGCTTGCCGATGCAGTCGGAAAGCTGACCGGCGTGCAAGGCATTTCGGTGATCAAGTTCACCGCAGCCGACGTGGTTCGGCATCCGCTGGTCGGACGTATCGTTGAAGCCTATGAGGGAAAGGGCGAATGATGCTCGAAATCGCCCTCGATGCCGACGGAGACTGGGACAGTAGCAGCGACTGGCCGGCGCTAGCGCAGTCGGCCGCAGAAGCCGCGATTGCAGAAAGTGCGTTTCCCCAGCTGGTCGATGTCCCGCGCGATGTCGAGCTGTCGGTTCGTTTGGCCGGCGATGATGATGTCCGCGCGCTCAATGCCGAATGGCGGGGCAAGGACCAGCCGACGAATGTTCTGTCGTTCCCAATGTCCGACGGCGACGAACTGGCCGCGGCTTCGGTCCCGGGCCCCGAACTGATGCTTGGCGATATCATTCTTGCGCGGGAGACCTGCGCCCGCGAAGCAGTGATCAAGGGAATCGCGTTCCCCGACCACGCCGCGCACCTCATCGTCCACGGCACGCTGCACCTGCTGGGTTACGATCATATGGATGATGTGTCCGCTACCGACATGGAAGCCCGCGAGGTACGCGCGCTCGCTCGGCTGGGAATCGCCGACCCTTATGAGGGGGAGCGCTGATGGACGACCAACCCTTTGAAGAAGGTGGGTCGCGGCTGTGGCGGGGAATGCGATCGTTACTGTTCGGCGATGACGCCTCCACCTCGCTGCGCGACCAGATCGAGGACGCGATCGACGAGGCGGAAACTGAGCGCCCGCGCGCCGGCGACCTGTCGCCGACCGAACGGCAAATGTTGCGCAACCTGCTTCACTTCGGTGATCGAATCGCTGGTGATATCTGCGTCAATCGCGGCGATATTATCGCGGTCCCGCACACCATAACATTCGAGGAACTGGTCGCCGCCTTTGCCGACGCCGGCCACAGCCGCCTGCCCGTCTACGGCGAGGATGGGCTTGATGAGATCCTGGGCATGATCCACATCAAGGACGTGTTCGGAGCGCAGGTCAACGAAGGCGCAAGCCGCGCCATGCCCGCGCTGCTCCGTGATCCGCTGTTCGTACCTGAATCGATGGGCGTGATCGAGCTTCTTGCCCGGATGCGCAGCGAACGGGTCCACCTTGCCATCGTGGTCGATGAGTTTGGCGGGACCGAGGGCTTGGTGACTATCGAGGACGTCGTCGAGGAAATCGTCGGCGAAATCGAGGACGAGCACGACGAAGAGGAATTGGGCGGCCTGGCACAAGTCAGCGAGGGTGTGTGGGAGGCGGATGCCCGGCTAGAACTCGAAGAATTACGCGAAGCGGTTGATGCCCGACTGGTGTCCGAAGACGATGAAGTCGACACCATCGGCGGCTTAGCTTTTCTCCTTGCGGGGCGAATCCTCGAGCCGGGCGAAGCGGTTCGCCACGACAGCGGCTGGCAGTTGGAATGCCTTGAAAGCGACGAAAAGAGAATTCGCAAACTTAGGCTTCACGCGCCCGAACTGGTGGCGTCCGACTAGGCGGTCGCGAACAGGCTTTCCGGCTGCGCCATGGCCTTGAATTCCAGCGCATTGCCGCTGGGGTCGAGCAGGAACATCGTCGCCTGCTCACCCGGTTCACCGGCAAAGCGAATGCACGGGGCAATCACGAACTGGGTTCCAGCCGCTTCCAGGCGGTCCGCCAGCGCCTGCCATTCGTTCATTTCCAGCACCAGCCCGAAATGCGGCACCGGCACGTCTTCACCATCTACCGGGTTCGAGTCCCGCGGGTGCGCCTTGGCCGACCGATGGGCGACGATCTGGTGGCCGTGAAAGTCGAAGTCCACCCAGCGCTCGCTGCTGCGCCCTTCGACACAGCCCAACAGTCCACCGTAAAACCTTCGCGCTTCGGCAAGATCGTGCACCGGGAAGGCGAGATGGAAGGGCGGCAAGGTCATAGCGCACTATGTTCACCAGTCGGCGATGCTTGTCGAGGCTTTCGCATGGCCGCGCGACGCGCTAGCCAAGCGGCATGAAGCTGATCCTCTACGCCCTGCTTGCCGGCGCTGCAGCCGCTTTTTCGTTTGAGCCCTTTGCGCTTTGGGTTCTTATGTTCATCGCAGTCGCTGGCCTTGCCGAAATTCTCAGCCGCACGACGTCGCTGTCGCGCGCACTGCTGGCAGGCTGGGCGTTCGGTTTCGCGATGTTTGCGATATCGCTCAACTGGATCGCCACGGCCTTCACCTTCCAGGCCAAGATGCCCCCCGCGCTCGGCTGGTTCGCGGTCGTTATTCTCGCGGCTTATCTGGCGGTCTATTCGGCGCTTGCCTGCGGTCTTGCATGGCGAATCGGAAGGGACAACCGCCTGGCCCTGATCATCACCCTTGCCGGTTCCTGGACATTGGCGGAGTGGCTGCGCGGAACCTTGTTTACCGGGTTCCCGTGGAACCCGCTGGCCGCAGCGGTCGTCCCGACGCCGCTGATCGACATCAGCCCGCTGATCGGAACCTATGCCTTGTCCGGCCTCGTCATCCTTCTCGCCGGGGCGGTTTGGATGGAAATTTATCGCAAGTGGCTGCCGATGGTGATCATTTTCGGGGTCACCGCGCTGCTGTGGCTGTTGCCGTCGTCACCAGTTCCCGATGACCCGCTCGCGATCCTCGATATCAAAGTGGTCCAGCCTGATATCGAGCAAGGCGACAAGTGGACGCCGGGCAAAGACGCGATGGCATTGGCGCGCCTGGAAGCGCTAACCGGACCGCCGGGAAGCGATCCGCGCCTCGTCTTCTGGCCCGAAGCAGCGCTGACCATGCCGCTTCAAGACGGCCGACGTGCGGCCGCGGGCGACTCCGCCGCGCTGGTCGGGCGGATCGCCCGGCTCGTTGGTCCCGAAGACATGCTGATCACCGGCGGCCTGTCGATCAACAGCGCCGATGGCATGCGCGTCGATTCGGCCAGCAACAGCGTCTTTGCGATCGGCCCCGGCGGAACCGTGGTTGGCCGCTACGACAAGGCCCATTTGGTGCCGTACGGCGAATATCTGCCGATGCGCCCGCTACTGTCGGCGGTCGGCCTGTCGCGGCTTGCCCCCGGCGACATGGACTTCGCGCCAGGCCCCGGCCCGCGCACGATCGATCTTGGAGGCCACTGGGGCAAGGTCGGATTCCAATTGTGTTACGAGATCATTTTTTCTGGCCGGGTGGTAAGCGGCGCCGATCGCCCGGCGTTCCTGTTCAACCCGTCGAACGACGCCTGGTTTGGCCGCTGGGGTCCACCGCAACATTTGGCACAAGCGCGCCTGCGCGCTGCTGAAGAAGGTCTTCCGGTCATTCGCTCCACGCCAACCGGAATCAGCGCGGTGATCGATGCGCGCGGTCAGATCGTCAAGGCGCTCGGCTGGAGACAGAAAGGCGCGATTACCAGCGTCCTTCCTCCTTCGGCCCCCGGCGCAACGCCGTTCGGCCGGCTGGGCAACCTCATCCCGGTAATCCTGGGACTGGTGCTGGTTTTAGGCGGACTATGGTTTGCGCGAACGGGCGGCATTGCCCTGAAGCGCCGCCGTCGCTAGAGGCGATATAAAGACTTCCTTATATCCTAAAAACCATTCGAAAGAGGGTCACGGCGCCAATGCGCAGCAACTATCTGTTCACGTCCGAAAGCGTTTCCGAAGGCCACCCCGACAAGGTCGCCGACCAGATCAGCGATGCGATCGTCGACCTGTTTCTGTCGAAGGATCCGGAAGCCCGGGTGGCGTGCGAAACGATGACCACCACCAACCGGGTCGTGCTTGCTGGTGAAATCCGCGGGCGCGGGATCATGGACACCGACGGCAATTGGGCGCCCGGAATCCGCGAAGAAATCGAGCGCGCGGTGCGCAATACGGTCAAGTCGATCGGCTATGAGCAGGACGGATTCCACTGGGACCGCCTGGATTTTTCCAATCATCTTCACCCCCAGTCGGCGCATATCGCGCAGGGCGTCGATGCGGGTGCCGACAAGGACGAGGGCGCAGGCGACCAGGGTATCATGTTCGGTTACGCGTGCGACGAAACCCCGGACCTGATGCCGGCGACGCTCGATTACAGCCACAAGATCCTGCAGCGCATGGCCGACGACCGTCATTCGGGTCGCGCTCCGTTCCTTGAACCTGACGCCAAGAGCCAGGTCACCTTGCGCTTCGAGGATGGAAAGCCGGTCAAGGCGACCGCGATCGTCGTCTCAACCCAGCATTCGAAAGGCTATGACGAGGGCGAGAAAGAGGCCGAACTCCACGCTTATGTGAAAAGCGTGATTGCCGATGTCATGCCGGCCGAACTGCTGGGCAACGAGACGGTGTACCACATCAACCCGACAGGAAGCTTCGAAATTGGCGGCCCCGATGGTGACGCCGGGATAACCGGGCGCAAGATCATCGTCGATACCTATGGCGGTGCAGCACCCCATGGCGGCGGGGCATTTTCCGGCAAGGACCCGACCAAGGTCGACCGGTCGGCGGCCTATATCGCGCGTTACCTGGCAAAGAACATCGTCGCGGCCGGGCTTGCCAAGCGCTGCACCATCCAGCTTGCCTATGCGATCGGGATCAGCAAACCCCTGTCGCTTTACGTCGATACCCACGGCACCGGGACCGTCGGCGACGACCGGCTGGAGGACGCAATCCGCAGGATCGAGCGTCTAGGCGACCTAACCCCGCGCGCGATCCGTACCTGCCTGCAGCTCAACCGGCCGATCTACGCCGCGACTGCGGCATATGGGCATTTCGGGCGCAAGGCCGATGGCGACCTGTTCCCGTGGGAAAAGACCGACCTTGCTGATGAGTTGAAGGCGGCGCTGGCCTGACGGCCATGAGCGGACCAAAATCCGGCGATCCAACCACTATCAACCGCCTTTACGGACGGTCGAGCGGACACAAGTTGCGTAAGGGCCAGCAGGCGCTGGTCGACGACCTGCTGCCGCAAATCTCGGTCCCGGCCGAGGGAGAAATCACCGCGCAGCGATTGTTTGGCGAAGATCGGCCACTGCACGTTGAAATCGGCTTTGGCGGGGGTGAGCATCTCGCTTATCGCGCCGACCTTCTTCCCGATCACGGGTTCATCGGCTGCGAACCATTCCTAAACGGTGTGGCGGCTGCGCTGGGTCATGTCCGCGATGGCGTGCTTGCCAACGTCCGATTGTGGATGGGCGACGCGCTGGATGTGCTTCGGCGCGTTCCGGACGGCTCGGTGACGATGCTCTACCTCCTCCACCCAGATCCGTGGCGAAAGGCGCGCCACGCCAAACGGCGGATGGTCAACGATGGACCGGTCGACCTGTTCTTCGCCAAGTTGAAGCCCGGCGGAGAACTCAGGATCGCGACCGACGACCCGACCTACCTGACCCACACATTGATGGTCATGCTGCGTCACCAGCACCAGTTCGAATGGCTGGCCGAAACCCCCAGCGATTTCCTCGAACGCCCGGGCGGTTGGCCGCAGACGCGTTATGAGGCCAAGGCACTCCGCCAGGGGCGCCGCGCATATGCGCTGCGATATCGCCGCCGCTGAGCCTTGCCTTTTGGTCCGCGCTCCCTAGCTAGACGGTCATGCAGGTCCATCCCGACGTCCTTTCCGCCATTGGCAACACCCCGCTGATCAAACTGAAGCGCGCGTCGGAAGAAACGGGCTGCACGATTTTGGGCAAGGCCGAATTCATGAATCCGGGCGGCTCCATCAAGGACCGCGCCGCATTGTCGATCATCATGGATGCGATGGACAAGGGCACGCTTGGCCCAGGCGGCACGGTCGTCGACGGCACCGCGGGCAACACCGGCATCGGCCTGACGATGGTGGCCGATGCGCTTGGCCTTAAAAGCGTGATCGTCATTCCGGACACCCAGAGCCAGGAAAAGAAAGACACGCTTCGCCTCTTAGGGGCCGAGTTGGTCGAGGTTCCAGCGGTCGCGTACAAGAATCCCAACAATTATGTGAAGGTCGCTGGTCGGCTGGCACAGCGGCTGGCCAATGAGAGTCCCAATGGCGCGCTGTTCGCCAACCAATTCGACAATGTCGCCAATCGCGACGCGCATGTCCGTACCACCGCTCCGGAAATCTGGGCCCAGACCGATGGGCGGGTCGATGGCTTCGTTTCCGCGGTCGGTACTGGTGGAACGCTTGCCGGAGTTGCGATGGGCCTGCGCGCAAACAACCCGAAGATCGAAATCGCGCTTGCCGACGTTCCCGGCGCGGCACTCTATTCCTATTACACCACCGGCGAGTTGAAGGCCGAAGGCACCTCAATCACGGAAGGCATCGGTCAGGGCCGGATCACTGCGAACCTCGAAGGCTTCACCCCCGATCACAGCTTTTTCATCGCGGACGAGGAGAGTGTGAAAATCACCTATGCCCTGCTGCTAGAAGAAGGGCTAAATCTCGGGCTGTCGTCGGGAGTCAATGTCGCCGGCGCAGTGCGGCTGGCGAAGGAGATGGGGCCCGGGCACACCATTGTCACGATGCTGTGCGACTCCGGCACCCGCTACCAGTCGCGCCTGTTCAATCCCGATTTCATGCGTTCCAAGGGCCTCCCGGTTCCGACCTGGCTCGAGGCGCGCTCAACCATCGAGCCGGATTACCTTCCGGTCGACCAATAAGGAGAGTGACATGACCCTTTCGATCGGCAGCACCGCGCCGGATTTCACCGCCGACACCACGATGGGCAAGATCAGTTTTCATGACTGGGTTGGCGATCATTGGGCGATCCTGTTTTCTCACCCTAAGGCCTTCACCCCGGTATGCACGACCGAGCTTGGCTTCATGGCCGGCCTCAAGGATGAATTCGCAAAGCGCGATACCAAGATCATCGGCCTATCGGTCGACAGCAGCGATGACAATAATCGCTGGCTGCCCGATATCGAGGAGGTTTCCGGCAACAAGGTCGACTATCCGGTAATTGGCGACAGCGACCTGAATGTCGCCAAGCTCTACAACATGCTGCCTGCCGACGAGAGCGGGACTGCCGCCGGTCGAACCGCTGCCAACAATGCCACCGTTCGCACGGTTTACATCGTCGGCCCGGACAAGAAGATTCGGGCAATGCTGCTCTATCCGATGAGTTCGGGTCGCAATTTCGACGAGGTGTTGCGCCTGCTCGATTCGATCCAGCTGACCGAGAACAAGGGTGTCGCAACGCCGGTCAACTGGAAGCCCGGCGAAGACGTCATCATCCCGCCTTCGGTCAGCGACGAGGACGCCAAAGCGAAATATCCGGACGGTTGGGAAACCTTGAAGCCTTACTTGCGCCGCATCAAGCAATCGGCGGTCTGAACGTCATTTGGCGGGCGTCAGCTTCAACAACCGCCCGCCATTGCCGTCCTCAAGCAGATAAACTGCGCCGTCCGGCCCCTGTGCGACGTAACGGATTCGCATCCCCAAGTCCCAGCGATCGGCCTTTTGCGCCACGTCACCGTCGATCTTGACCCGCACCAGGCTTTGCCCGGACAAGGATCCGAGCAAAGCGCTGCCCTGCCAGTTCTTGAATAGCGAGCCGGTGTAAAACACCAGGGTGGTCGGGGACAGCGAGGGCACCCAGAACAGTTTTGCGGGCACAAGGTCCGGACGGCTTTTCGGGTCCGCGAAGGGGACGCCATCATAGTTGGTCCCGTCTGACACTAAGGGATAGCCGTAATTCTTGCCCTTTTCGATGAGGTTCAGCTCATCCCCGCCCTTGGGCCCCATTTCGGCTTCCCACAAGCGGCCGTCAGGGGCGAACGCCAGGCCGTAAGGGTTACGATGCCCGTAGGACCAGACTTGCGCCGGGGTCGAGTTGGCCCCTGCCCAGCGAAATGTTCTGCCGGTCGCGGTCTTGGCCAGTTCGCTGTTCTTGGGCGGGTCGGCGACCTGTGTCGTCGTGCTGCCTTTCTGATCGACGAACGGGTTGCCCGGCATTGCCTTGCCATCGAGGTTTAGGTGGAGAATCTTGCCGAGCGGATGGCTCAGATTTTGCGCCGGGGTGAAACGCTGGCGCTCCCCGGTTGCGAGGAACAGGCTGTTGCCGTCCCGCGCAAAGGCGATGATCGCGCCGAAATGGCCGCCATTGCCACCTTCAGGATCGTTCCAGATTACCGCCACGTCCTCGAGGCGCGCACCCTTGAGAGTGCCGCGGGCAAGCGCGAGCTGGGTGCCACCTACCCGGCTTTCCTGCGCAAAGGTGAAATAAACCCGACCGCTAGCGCTGAAATCGGGGGCGATGGCGAGGTGAAATAGCCCCGCCTGGCCGCCGGTCGCGACTGCCGGAACTCCTGAAATCGTGCTGCTTTTGCCGTCGGGCCGCCAATGCTTGAGCGAACCGCCCTTTTCGGTGACCAACGCCGTTCCATCGGGAAGGAACGCCATTGCCCACGGACTGTCGAAACGGCCCACTTCTGCCATCGCGAACGGTGGCGCGCCGCTGGTCGCATCGGCGGGCAGCGGACGTCCGCAACTCGCCAGCACGAGCGCTAGAAGGGGTTGCAAAAGACAACGCTTCACCCGACATCCTTTCCTAATCCTAACGTCATGTACAACCGGTCAACGGCAAGGTGGCCCCCTTTGCTCCCAGTCAATTTATTGTCCCTGGCCACCGCAGTGCCAACGGGGACCATTGCTCAGGACCGGGCAAAAATCATCGGTCGCGAAGCCTTTACCGGACGAAAAGCCTTGTTCGAGCGGCTGTCCGGGGTGTTCGATAATGCCGGAATAGCCAAGCGCCACGTGGTCGCCGACGAACAATGGTATTTAGCCAACCACGGCTGGGAGGAACGCAACAAGCTCTACCTCGCGGCAGCCGAAAGCCTGTTCGAGGAGGCCGCGACCAAGGCCATTGCGCGGGCTGGCCTGAGCCCCGGCGAGGTGGACGGTATCGTGTTCGCCTCGACTACCGGCATCGCAACGCCAAGCATCGACGCGCGGGTTGCGCCACGTCTCGGCTTTCGTCCCGACGTGCGCCGAGTGCCGGTGTTCGGGCTGGGCTGCGCTGGCGGGGTCACCGGGCTTGCAACCGCAGCGCGACTGGCAGGAGCCGAGCAAGGCTCGACTTGGCTATTTGTGACGATCGAGACATGCTCGATTTCAATTCGCCTCGACAGCGATGATCCCGCGGCAATCGTTGCGACCGCGTTGTTCGGAGATGGCGCTGCAGCAGCAATCGTCTCGACCGCGGGCAAAGGGCTTGCGAAAGTGGCAGGCGGGGCGGAACGCTTGTGGCCCGACACCGTCGACATCATGGGATGGCGGGTCGAAGATCCGGGTTTCGCAGTCGTGTTCGACCGGGCCATCCCGCCGTTTATCGAACAGCATCTCAAGCCCGCGGTCGCACTGATGTGCGAGGAACTGGGAATCGAGCGAAGTGACATTGCGCGATTGTGTAGTCACCCGGGCGGGGTCAAGGTGCTCGATGCGATCGAGGCAGCGCTCGAGTTTGCGCCCGGCACCCTCGATCTCGAGCGCGACGTGCTCCGCGACTTCGGCAATATGAGCGCGCCGACCGTGCTGTTCGTACTCGAACGGCTGCTTGCACGCGGCCTTACCGGTAAGACCTTGATGACGGCCTTTGGCCCGGGCTTTACCTGTGCCGGACTGTTGCTCGAGCCGTGACGCTCAACCTCGTCATCCTTTGCGCCATCACTCTTGAGCGGATTGCCGAGTTGCCGATTGCGCGCGCCAATACCAGGCGGTTGCTGGCAGCCGGCGGGGTTGAGCACAGTCCCGGCCATTACCCTGCAATCGTCCTACTCCACGTCATCTGGCTTGCGGCATTATGGTGGTGGGGCCGGGATGCGCCGGTCAGCATGTTCTGGCTTGGTTTGGTAATCTTGGTCGGGATGCTGCGCGTGTGGACTCTGGTCAGCCTGGGAAGGCGCTGGACCACTCGGATCATCACCGTACCGGGAGAAAAGCTGGTCGCCCGGGGGCCCTATCGCTTCGTCAAACACCCCAATTACTGGATCGTCGTCGCCGAAGTCGCTGCAGTGCCGATGGTGTTTGGCCTGTGGCAGATTGCCGTGATATTTTCGATCGCGAACGCGGTGATGCTCGCGATCCGCATCAGCGCTGAAAACCGGGCCCTTTCCGCCTAGACTTGTTCTTGCACCTTGCCGCTCGGCAGCTTATAGCGCGCTTTCTCCTCGACATCGTTAGATGACCTGGGGCTGGGGCCAAGCGGCCCCGGCAGCGAGGGGGTTTGGATATTTGAATGCCGGAGAGCGCGTGACCGATACCGCCAAGCTGACCGACCTGATCGAGCCTGAGGCCAAGGCGCTTGGCTTTGACCTCGTGCGCGTCAAGATGATCGGCGGCACTTCGGACCCGACTCTGCAGGTGATGGCGGAGCGCCCGGATACGCGCCAGCTGGGCATTGCCGATTGCGAAGCCTTGTCGCGCCGCTTGTCGGAAAAGTTCGATGCATTGGAAGAATCCGGAAACGATCCGATCGACCACGCTTACCGACTTGAGGTGTCCTCACCCGGGATCGACCGGCCGCTGACCCGCCGCGCCGACTTTGCCGACTGGGCCGGGCACGAAGCGCGGGTCAAGCTTGCTGAGCCGGATGGCGGCGCCAAGCAGGTTTCCGGCGATATCGTCGGGATTGAGGGCGATAGTGTCACCATCGCCACCCCCAAGGGGAACAAGACCATCGCTTTTGACAACATCGCATCGGCCAAGCTGACCTTGACCGATCGCCTGATACACGCCACCGCGCCGCTCAGCATCGAGGGCGCCGAAACCATCGAAGAAACCCAAGAGGACTAAAGACCCATGGCTACTATCCCCGCGGCTGTCAGCGCCAACAAGGCCGAGCTGCTTGCCATTGCCGATGCCGTCGCGCGCGAAAAGCTGATCGACAAGGCGATCGTCATCGAGGCGATGGAAGATGCGATCCAGCGCGCTGCGCGCGCCCGCTACGGTGCCGAGAACGACATCCGTGCCAAGCTTGACCCCGAAAGCGGCGACCTTCGCCTGTGGCGCGTCCTTGAAGTGGTCGAGGAGCCCGAGGATCATTTCAAGCAGGTCGATTTGAAGGGTGCGCAAAAGCTCAAGAAGGACGCGGCGATGGGTGACTTCATCGTCGACCCCCTGCCGCCGATCGAATTCGGCCGGATTGCTGCCCAGGCCGCCAAGCAGGTAATTTTCCAAAAGGTCCGCGATGCCGAGCGCGAGCGCCAGTATGAAGAATTCAAGGACCGTGCGAACGAAGTCATCACCGGGGTCGTCAAGCGGGTCGAATTTGGCCACGTCGTGGTCGACCTTGGCCGCGCCGAGGGCGTTATCCGCCGCGACCAGCAGATTCCGCGCGAAATGGTGCGTGTTGGCGATCGGATCCGCAGCCTGATCATGCGCGTCCAGCGCGAAGCCCGCGGCCCGCAGATTTTCCTCAGCCGGGCGCACCCGGACTTCATGAAGAAGCTGTTCGCGCAGGAAGTGCCGGAAATCTACGACGGGATTATCGAGATCAAGGCCGCCGCGCGCGATCCTGGCAGCCGCGCCAAAATCGGCGTCATCAGCCACGACAGCTCGATCGACCCGGTTGGCGCGTGCGTCGGCATGAAGGGCAGCCGCGTTCAGGCGGTGGTCCAAGAACTGCAGGGCGAAAAGATCGACATCATCCCGTGGTCGGAAGACCTTGCGACGTTTGTCGTCAACGCGCTCCAGCCGGCGACGGTCAGCCGGGTCGTGATCGACGAGGAAGAAGGCCGCATCGAAGTTGTCGTACCCGATGACCAGCTGAGCCTTGCGATCGGACGTCGCGGCCAGAACGTGCGTCTTGCCAGCCAGTTGACGGCAAGCCAGATCGACATTCTGACCGAGGCCGATGCGAGCGAAAAGCGTCAGCGCGAATTCGTTGAACGGTCGGAAATGTTCCAGAACGAACTCGATGTCGACGAGACATTGTCGCAGTTGCTGGTCGCCGAAGGTTTCACCAGCCTCGAGGAAGTGGCCTACGTCGCGCTCGAGGAAATCGCCACCATCGAAGGCCTCGACGAAGACATTGCGGGCGAACTCCAGAACCGGGCCGCGGAAGCGCTCGAAAAGCGCGAGGCAGCAGCCCGTGAGGAACGCCGGGCGCTGGGCGTGGAAGATTCGCTGGCCGAACTTCCGCACCTTAGCGAAGCGATGCTGGTCACGCTCGGAAAGGCGGGGATCAAGACCCTCGACGATCTTGCCGACCTTGCCACCGACGAACTGGTCCAGAAAAAGCGCGAAGCACCGCGCCGCCGCGAACCGTCGACCCGAAGCGAGGACAAGGGCGGCGTGCTCGCCGATTATGGCCTGAGCGACGAGCAGGGCAATGAGATCATCATGGCCGCCCGCGCGCACTGGTTTGAAGACGAAGAGCCCACCGCGCAACCTGAGGAGGCCGCCCGTGCGGACTCCGAACAATGAGCGCCTAGCCGCCGGCATCGCCGAGAGCGCGGAGGAGCGCGCGGGTCCCGAACGGACCTGTATCCTGACGCGTGCCAAAGGTCATCGTGACGAGATGATCCGGCTTGCGCTTGGGCCGGATGGCCAGGTCGCGCCCGACGTGCGCGCCCGAGCGCCCGGTCGCGGGGCATGGATTGCAGTGACCCGCGCCGAACTGGACAAGGCCAATGCGACGGGAAAATTGAAGGGCGCGCTGGCGCACGCGCTCAAAACCAAGATACTCGTAATCTCCGACGACCTGGGCGAACGAACCGAGGCGGCGTTACGCAAGGCGGTGCTCGACCGCCTGGGTATGGAAGCCAAAGCCGGCAACGTCGTTACCGGCACCGAACGGATCGACAAGGCGGCGCGATCGGGACAAGTCGCGATGCTGATCCACGCTGCCGATGCCGGCGAGGACGGCTGCAAGCGGCTGGACCAAAGTTGGCGGGTTGGCGACGGTGAGCCGCGCGGGGTGATTTTCCCGGAAGGGCGCACTATCTTGTCATTAGCCTTGGGACGCGAAAATGTGGTACATCTCGCTCTAACCGATCCCGCTGCCGCGGCGCGCGTTGGGCGTGCGCTTTCGCGGTGGCGCGCTTTTTGTGACCCTTTTCAAGGTCTTGGTGACGGCGAATCCGCCGCCACGGCGGACCACTCGACCCCACCGTCGGCCTTGCGGTCGGCGCGCGTGTCAAAGACAATGGATGTGAAGGACTAGAATGGTAGACCAGACCGATAAGCCGAAGCTTGGAACCCGCCCTCCGTTGGGGGTCCGGCGCACGGTTGAGACCGGCAAGGTCAAGCAGAGCTTTTCCCATGGCCGCTCGAACACGGTTGTGGTCGAGGTCAAGAAGCGGCGGTTTGTAAAGCCCGGCGAAGCGAAGCCCGATGCCGCATCGGCACCCGAGGCCGAAGCACCGGCCGCAGCTCCCGCGCCCGCGCCCGCCCCAAAGGCGGAGTCGCCCAAGCCCGCCGCCAAGCCCGCGCGCAAGCTGTCCGAAGCGGAGCAGATCGCTCGGCGCAAGGAAGAACTCGAGCGGATGCAGCGCGAAGCCGAAGAGCAACGCATGGCGTCCGAGCGCGATGCGCGCCGCCGCGAGGATGAGAAGCGCAACGCCGAGAGCGAAGATGAAAAGCGCCGCGCCGAGGAGAATCGCAAGGCCGAAGAGGACGCCGAGCAACGCGCGGTCGAGGATGCCGCAATCGTTGCTCAGGCCGAGGCCGGCGCGATGGGTGAGCCTGTCTTGCCCACGGTCAAGCAGACCCACGCCCCGACGCCGACGCCCAAGCGCTCGGAAAAGCCCGGCCGTGGCGGCGGACGCGACGATCATCGCCAGCGTGGCAAGCTGACCGTCTCTCGCGCCTTGTCGGGCGAAGACGAAAGCCGGGCCCGCAGCCTTGCCGCATTGAAGCGCGCGCGCGAAAAGGAAAAGCGTCACCACGCCGAAAGTGGCCCGTCGGCCAAGCAGGTCCGCGATGTCGTGGTTCCCGACACGATCACGGTCGCCGAGCTTGCCAACCGCATGGCCGAAAAGTCGGCCGACCTTGTCAAGTCGCTCTTCAAGATGGGCATGATGGTCACGGTCAACCAGACCATCGACCAGGACACAGCAGAGCTGCTCGTCACCGAGTTCGGGCACAACATCAAGCGCGTTTCCGACAGCGATATCGATATCATCAGCACCGATGACGTTGATTCTGCGGACTCGCTTCAGTCGCGTCCTCCGGTGGTCACCATCATGGGTCACGTCGACCACGGCAAGACCAGCCTGCTCGACGCCATCCGCGGTGCCAGTGTCCAGACGGGCGAGGCTGGCGGAATCACCCAGCATATTGGTGCCTACCAGGTCGAAAAGGATGGCAAGAAGGTCACCTTCCTCGATACGCCGGGCCACGAAGCGTTCAGCGAAATGCGCGCGCGCGGTGCCAATGTCACCGACATCGTGATCCTGGTGGTCGCCGCCGACGACGGGCTAAAGCCCCAGACGATCGAGGCGATCAACCACACCAAGGCGGCCGGCGTGCCGATGATCGTTGCAATCAACAAGATCGACAAGCCGGATGCCAAGCCGCAGAAAGTCCGCGAGGAACTGCTCCAGCACGAAATCATCGTCGAAGACATGGGTGGCGAGGTCCAGGACGTCGAAGTTTCGGCCCTCAAAGGCACCAACCTCGACAAGCTTCTGGAGGCGATCCAGCTCCAGGCCGATTTGCTCGACCTCAAGGCCAATCCCGACCGTCCCGCCGAAGGCGCAGTGGTCGAAGCCAAGCTCGACAAGGGCCGCGGCAGCCTTGCCACCGTGCTGGTCCAGCGCGGCACGCTGAAAGTCGGCGACGTGATCGTCGTCGGGGCTGCTTCGGGCAAGGTGCGGGCGATGCTCGATGACCGTGGCCGCCAGGTCAAGGAAGCCGGCCCCGCCTTCCCGGTCGAAGTGCTTGGCCTATCGGCGGTTCCATCCGCCGGCGACCAGTTGACCGTGGTCGAGAACGAAGCCCGCGCCCGTGAGGTCGCGACCTATCGCCAGGGCGTGCTCGACAAGAAGCGCACCACCTCGGCGCCGGTCACGCTCGAGAACATGTTTGCGTCCAAGGCGTCGCAGACGATCGAATTCCCGCTCGTCATCAAGGCCGACGTGCAAGGATCGAGTGAGGCGATCGTCAACGCGCTCAACAAGCTGTCGACCGACGAAATCCGCGTCCGGGTGCTGCATTCCGGGGTCGGTGCGATCACCGAAAGCGATGTCACGCTGGCGTCTTCGACCGGCGCGCCGATCATCGGCTTCAACGTGCGACCCAATGCCAAGGCACGCGAGACTGCCGACCGCAACAAGGTCGAGTTCCGCTATTATGACGTCATCTACCACCTCACCGACTGGGTGAAGGGCGCGATGGCCGGCGAGCTTGGCCCCGAGATCATCGAAACGGTCGTTGGCCGCGCCGAGGTCAAGGAAGTCTTCCCAGCGGGCAAGAAGGACAAGGCCGCAGGCCTGCTTGTCCTCGAAGGCGTCATCAAGAAGGGCCTCAACGCCCGCCTCACTCGCGAGGACGTCATCGTTTCGAAGACCACCATTTCCTCGCTGCGCCGGTTCAAGGACGACGTCGCGCAGGTCGTGGCGGGTCTCGAGTGCGGTGTTCTTCTGGCCGATACCAACGACATCAAGGCTGGCGATTCGCTCGAAGTCTTCGAGGTCGAGGAACGTGCCCGGACGCTCTAGGCGATGAAGAAGCAGGAAACGACCGAGGGCCGAAGCGTCCGACTGCTTCGCGTCGGCGAACAGGTTCGCCACGTGCTGAGCGACCTGCTCGGCCGCGGGGAGGTGCATGACGATGTCCTGCAATCGCACCTCGTCAGCGTCACCGAAGTGCGCATGAGCCCCGACCTTCGCCACGCCACGGTGTTCATCAAGCCGCTGCTTGGGCAGAATGAGGAAGTGGTCCTCAAGGCATTGCGCACGCACACCGCGTTCCTTCAGCGCACGGTCGCGACCAAAGTGCGGACCAAATATGCCGCCAAGCTGAAGTTCCGGCTCGACGAGAGCTTCGACGAGGGCAGCCATATCGACCAATTGCTGCGCTCCGACCACGTGTCGCGCGACCTCGGTGCCGCCGACCAAGCCGAATGATCGCCTGCCTAGCCACGCCGATGTTCGGCGAGGCGGTTCGCGCCGAGCTACAAACCGAGGCGCATCGCGTTGCACTGAAAGCCGCCTGCGCAGAGGATCGCGAGATCTGGGAGTTGTTTGCGCTGGGCTTCGGGCCGGACGAATTTGACGCGACGTTTGACACGATGATGGCGCTGCCGTGGGTCCGGTTCGTAATCTACGATGGATCGAACACGCTGGTGGGAATGAGTTCGTTCCTCAACATCGCGCCCGATCGCCAGACGCTTGAGATCGGAAACACTTTCTACCGCCCGCGCTTTCGCGGCACCGGGATCAATCTGCGGATCAAGGCCATGATGATGGCCCGCGCCTTCGCGTGCGGCTTCACCCGCATCGAATATCGCGTCGACGCCCGCAATCAGCGTTCGCAGGCAGCGATGGCAAAATTGGGTGCAGTGCGCGAGGGCGTGATGCGCAAGGACCGGACCACCTGGACCGGTCATCGCCGCGATACGGTCGTGTTCTCGATCCTCAAGGAAGAGTGGGCGCAGAAATGATCCACGGCTGGATCGTCCTCGACAAGCCAGTCGGCATGGGCTCGACCCAAGCGGTCGGCTTCGTCAAACGCATGCTGCGCCTCGCCGGCGAGCCCAAGACCAAGGTCGGCCACGGCGGGACCCTGGATCCGCTCGCCTCCGGCGTGCTTCCGATTGCAATTGGCGAGGCGACCAAGGTTGCCGGCCGGATGCTCGATGCAACCAAGGATTATGATTTCACCGTCCGCTTCGGCGCGGAAACCGATACGCTCGACACCGAAGGTGCGGTGATCGCGACCAGCGAGGTCATGCCGTCGCGCGACGATCTTGAGGCGGTGCTGGACCAGTTTCGCGGACCGATCGAGCAGGTGCCGCCGGCCTATTCGGCCCTCAAGATCGACGGCAAACCTGCCTATGAGCGCGCACGCGCCGGTGAAGAGGTCACAATGAAGACCCGAGCGGTTACGATCGCCAGTCTTGAATTGACCGACTTTACGGGCACTGACGCGACCTTCGTGGCATCGGTATCGAAAGGGACCTATATCCGGTCCCTTGCACGGGACATCGCACGTGCCTTGAAAAGCTGCGGCCACGTCACGATGTTAAGGCGTACCAGGGCCGGTCCGTTCGGCCTCAATTCGGCGAAATCGCTGGACTTTCTGGAAAGTGCCGCTAAGGCGCGCACGATTGATGGGGCGGTCATGCCGCTTGAAACGGCGCTGGACGACATCCCGGCCCTCCCCGTCACCCCCGATCAGGCCCGCCTGCTCCGCCATGGACAGATGCTGTTCGGGATCCCCGCAAGCCCGGGGCTCAAACTTGCGATGGACGGCACTACGCCGGTCGCGCTGGTCGAGCAGACGGGTGACGGCCTTAAGGTCGTTCGCGGGTTCAACATCTAGTTATGAAGGAGTGAACCGATGTCGATTACTGCGGACAAGAAGACCAAGGTTATCAAGGACAATGCCCGGGAACAGGGTGATACGGGTTCGCCCGAAGTCCAGGTCGCAATCCTTACGGAGCGCATCGTCAACCTCACCGGGCACTTCAAGACCCACGCGAAGGACAACCACTCGCGCCGCGGCCTGCTCATGATGGTGAACAAGCGCCGAAGCCTGCTCGATTACCTCCGCAAGAAGGACGAGCAGCGCTACATCGACCTGATCAAGAAACTGGGTCTTCGCAAGTAACCAACCGAATTTCAGGAGCGGCCCCGTTTGCGGGCCGCTTCGCATATTGAACCTCTCGCAATTCGGCGGGGGATTTGATGGGGCCTTGAACCAAGATGCCCCGAACCGCCGACGGGCCGGATCGTCCGTCACTAGCTGACCCGCGCGCATCCGGCGTGCGGATTAAGGAAAAATTATGTTCAACATGAAAACTGTCGAAATCGATCTGGGCGGCAAGACGCTCAAGCTGGAAACCGGGCGCGTTGCCCGCCAGGCCAATGGATCGGTCCTTGCGACGATGGGAGAAACCGTCGTCCTGTGCGCGGTTACCGCCGCCAAGAACGTCAAGCCGGGACAGGACTTCTTCCCGCTGACCGTCCACTACCAGGAAAAATTCTCAGCCGCCGGACGTATTCCGGGCGGCTTCTTCAAGCGCGAACGCGGCGCGACCGAAAAGGAAACGCTGACCAGCCGCCTGATAGATCGCCCGGTCCGCCCGCTGTTCCCGGAAGGCTTCTACAACGAAGTCCTGGTGATTGCGCAGGTCCTTTCCTACGACGGTGAGAACGAGCCCGATATCGTCGCCATGTGCGCCGCGTCTGCGGCTTTGTGCCTGTCGGGCGTTCCCTTCATGGGCCCGATCGGTGCAGCGCGCGTCGGTTACAAGGACGGCGAATATATTCTCAACCCGACCAAGGACGAAGTCGCCGAGGGCGAACTCGACCTGGTTGTCGCAGGCACGCTCGATGCGGTCATGATGGTCGAATCCGAAGCGAAGGAATTGTCGGAAGACGTCATGCTTGGCGCGGTGATGTTCGCCCATGCCGCCTCGAAGAAGATCTGCGAAGGCATCATCAAGCTTGCTGAACAGGCTGCCAAGGACCCCTGGGAGCTGGCCACCAGCGACGCCAAGGACAACGCCAAGAAGAAGCTCAAGGACCTGTTCGGCAAGGATATCGCCGCGGCATACAAGCTGACCGACAAGTCGGAGCGTTCGGCTGCCCTCAATGTCGTACGCGACAAGGCCAAGGAAGCGTTTGCCGAAGCTGATCCGCAAGAACAGATGGCAGCGTCCAAGGCGGTCAAGAGCCTTGAGGCGGAAATTGTTCGTTCCGCGATCCTCAAGGACGGCCAGCGCATCGACGGACGTGATACCAAGACGGTTCGCCCGATTGAGGCGATCGTCGGTTTCCTGCCCCGCGCCCACGGCTCGGCCTTGTTCACGCGCGGTGAGACGCAGGCGATCTGCACCACCACGCTCGGCACCAAGGACAGCGAGCAGATGATCGACGGGCTGGAGGGTCTCTCCTACTCGAACTTCATGCTGCACTATAACTTCCCGCCTTATTCGGTCGGTGAAGTGGGTCGGTTCGGCGCACCGTCGCGCCGCGAAACCGGGCACGGCAAGCTGGCTTGGCGCGCGCTTCACCCGGTCCTGCCGAGTGCGGAAGACTTTCCCTACACGATCCGAGTCCTGTCCGACATCACCGAATCCAACGGCTCAAGCTCGATGGCGACGGTATGCGGCGGTTCCTTGTCGATGATGGACGCCGGCGTTCCGCTGACCCGTCCGGTCGCGGGCATTGCTATGGGCCTGATCCTTGAAGGCAAGGACTTTGCGGTCCTGTCCGACATCCTTGGTGACGAAGATCACCTGGGCGACATGGACTTCAAGGTTGCCGGAACCGAAAACGGCATCACCACGATGCAGATGGACATCAAGGTCGCGGGCATCACCGAGGAGATCATGAAGGTCGCATTGGCCCAAGCCAAGGACGGCCGCACGCACATCCTGGGCGAAATGGCCAAGGCGCTGGATCATACCCGCGAGGAGTTGTCGGCCCACGCACCGCGGATCGAAACGATGCAGATCGCTAAGGACAAGATCCGCGAAGTCATCGGCACTGGCGGCAAGGTCATCCGCGAAATCGTCGCAACGACCGGCGCCAAGGTCGACATCGACGACGAAGGCCTGATCAAGATCAGCTCGTCCGACCTCACCCAGATCGAGGCGGCACGGCAGTGGATCCACGGCATCGTAGCGGAACCCGAAGTCGGCACCGTCTATACCGGCAAGGTCGCGAGCATCGTCGATTTCGGCGCGTTCGTAACGTTCATGCCGGGCAAGGACGGCCTCGTGCACGTGTCCGAAATCAAGAACGAGCGGGTCGAGAATGTCCGCGACGTGCTTGAGGAAGGCCAGGAAGTGAAGGTCAAGCTTCTGGAAGTCGACCAGCGCGGCAAGGTCCGCCTATCGATGCGTCTGGTCGACCAGGAGACCGGGGCCGAGCTGGAAGACACCCGCCCGCCGCGCGAACCGCGCGGTGACCGGGGCGACCGTGGCGACCGTGGCGATCGCGGCCCCCGCCGCGACGGCGGTCGTGACCGCGGCCCGCGCCGCGATGGTGGCGGTGGTCGAGGCGGCGATCGCGATCGTGGCCCGCGCCGCGAACGCAGCGACCGCGGCCCGCGCGACGGCGGCAACGACGGCCCGGCGCCAGAGTTTGCTCCTGCCTTCCTGACTGGCGACGACGACTAAAAGCTAGTCGCCAAAGGCAACAAAAAATACGCCTCCCGGCCCTGCGCTGGGGGGCGTTTTTTGTCGGCGCGGACAAGGAATTGTCGAGTCGCGTCAGCCGGTATAGGAAGAAGTCACGGAGGGTATTCGATGCGTCTCCACTTGATTCTGGCCGCCGCTGCCTTGGTCACCTTTGCTGCGCCCGCATTTGCCCAGGGTGCAAAGCAGTCCGCGCAACTGGAACTTGCCAAGAAGGCGGACCATCTGAAGCCGGGCCAATGGCTGCTCTACCCGGAAATCGCGCCGGAAGGACCGGTGCTGGTCTACGTCGATCTGGGGCAGCAACACGCCACTGTCTATCGTAATGGCGTGCGCATCGGGGTCAGCACCATTTCTTCCGGCAAGGATGGCTATTCCACCCCGACCGGCGTGTTCACTATCCTGGAAAAGGACAAGGACCACCGCTCGTCGACCTACGATAATGCGCCAATGCCTTACCAGCAGCGCCTGACCTGGAAGGGTGTCGCGATGCATGCCGGCAACCTGCCCGGATTCCCAGCGAGCCACGGTTGCGTCCGGCTTCCGATGGAATTCGCCAAGGCCCTGTTCGGAATCACCGAAATGGGGGGTACGGTGGTCATCGCCGGCGGTCACGAAGACCCGGTCGACCGGCCGGTTGCAGGGGTGCTTGCGCCACCCATGGCCGGGGTTACACCGACTTTGACCCTTCCATTACGGCCCAACCAGGTCTTTAGCTGGACTCCCGAAGCATCCCCTGGCGGCCCCGTATCGATCATCATCTCGACCGGCGACCAGCAGGTGGTCGTGTTGCGCAATGGGATTGAGATCGGCCGCGCCAACGCAGTCGTCGCGCAGCAGACCAGCGAAGCGCAGGTGATGACCCTGGCCGGCGGCAACAACCCGCACTGGATCCAGGTCGGGGTAGGCGACCTTGCCGGCGAACCTGCGGAGATCATTTCAACCGAGCGAGTTGAGCAGATGCGGCTCCCCGATGAATTCGTAAAGCATATGCGTTCGGTAATTTCCGACGGCACGACCATCCTTGTCACGCAGGCCAGCGTCAATCACGACACGACCGGGCGTTCGCAGACAGTGATGGACACGGGTGACGAAGGCGGGAACTAGCGCTTCAGCCAAAAGGCCGCGGTTCGGCAACGAAGGTGGCGTTGGTGGAGCTGAGGGGAATCGAACCCCTGACCTCTGCAGTGCGATTGCAGCGCTCTCCCATCTGAGCTACAGCCCCGCACCTTCGATAGAGGCGGCTCACTAGCCGCGATTTTTGCCGCTTGCAACACGCCTTTACGTGCGGCCCGCCCTTCCCACAATTTCCCCGAAGCGATGGAACGCTGTGCGGCGCGCGGCGTTTATTGGCAAGCGAACGACATAGTCTTCTTCCCCCCGAAGACTCGCATCGGGCCCGGCCAAGTTTCCCCTTCTTGGCTGGGCCTTTTTCATTGTCGGACAAGCGCCTATCGAGGCGGCAACACATATCCAGAAAAGGAGAATGAAATGGCCCGCGCCTGGCACTTGGTATCGCGTCCCGATGGATTGCCAACCATGGACAATTTCGACCTACGCGAGGTCACCCTTCCCGCGCCCGGCAAGGGTCAGATCCGCGTCGCCAATCGCTGGCTGTCGGTCGATCCCTACATGCGCGGGCGGATGAACGACGTGAAAAGCTATGTCCCGCCCTTCAAATTGGACCAGCCAATGCTGGGCGGGGCGATCGGCGAAGTTATTGAAAGCAAGGCTGACGGCTTTGTCCCGGGCGACCTTGTTACGCACATGGAGGGTTGGCGCGAGGAGGCGGTGCTCGACGCGTCCAGCGCGATCAAACTTCCCGACATCGGTGCCGAACCGCAGCAGTTCCTTGGTGTTCTTGGGGTCACTGGAATGACCGCCTATTTCGGCCTTCTCGATGCTGCCGGTGCAAAGCAGGGCGACACGGTGTTCGTATCGGCTGCGGCAGGCGCAGTCGGTTCGGTCGTGACGCAACTCGCCAAGGCCAAGGGAATGACGGTGATTGGATCGGCCGGTGGCGCAGACAAGTGCAAGTGGGTCAAGGAACTGGGCGCGGATGCGGTGGTCGATTATCGCGCCGCACCGATACTCAAGGGCCTGATCGGCGCGCTCAAGGAAACCGGCAAGGATGGTATCGATGTCTATTTCGACAACGTCGGTGGCGGCCACCTCGACGCCGCCTTCGCCACCGCAAGGCAAAATGCGCGTTTCGCCATTTGCGGCATGATCGAAGGATATAACAAGGCCGAGCCCTCGGCCTTCCGGTACATCATGCGGGTGATCGCGATGCGCATCATGATGAAGGGTTTCATCGTCTTCGATTATCAGCAGCGAATGGCGGAGTTCTTCGCGGAAATGGCCCCGCTTCTTGCAAGCGGGAAAATCCAGTCGAAGGAAACCGTGGTCGAAGGCCTTGATCAGGCGCCAGAGGCGTTCCTTGGCTTGTTCAAGGGCAGCAACACCGGAAAGATGCTGGTCAAGCTATAGTCAGCTGACCTCGCCCTAGAAATCGCACTGTGCGGGGTCGCCAGTCTCCAGTCCCTTGCGCAGCGCGGCCATGCGCTGAGCCGAACTGCCATGGGTGAAACTTTCGGGCGAGACCCGGCCCTGCGACTGGCGTTGAAGCGTATCGTCGCCGATAGCCTCGGCAGCGCGCATCCCTTCTTCGACGTCGCCCGGCTGCATCACCGGCGTTCCGTCGGGATTCTTGGCATTGGCCGCCCACACACCGGCATAACAGTCAGCCATCAGTTCGACCTGGACCTGCACGGCGTTGCCATCGGCCGGGCTCGATCGCGCCTGGAGTGACTGTGCCTTTTCGAGGGTGCCAGTTAAATCCTGGATATGGTGACCGACTTCGTGCGCCACGACATAGGCGGCGGCAAAGTCACCCGGCGCCTGGAACCGACGCGACAATTCTTCGAAGAAGCTGGTGTCGAGATAAATCTTCTGGTCCGTCGGACAATAGAAGGGCCCCATCGCCGATTGCGCCGAGCCGCAACCCGAACGGTCATACTGGTCATAGAAGACGAGCGTGGTCGGCTGGTACCTTCCGCCCATCAACTTGTCCCACACCTGCTCTGTCGACCCGAGCACTTTCAACGTAAAATCCTTGGTCTGCGGATCAAGCTTGGACGGAGCCCCGGCTTGGCCCTGCGTGGTCGGGGCGCTCGATGGTCCGGTCAAAACCCCGCCGCCCATCTGGGTCAGCGCGCAATAGCCGAGCAACAGGACAACCACGCCAACGATCCCGAACCGGCTCATGACCATCGGCAACAAGCAGCCAAGCAGGTTCCCGCCGCCACCGCCGCCCAGGCCGGAGCGTCCGGTATGGTCTTCGAAATTGCCGCTCCCGGGCCCATCCAACCGCATGAATCTCTCCCTTTTCGTCGACCTAGTGAATGCTCCAGTACCGTAACGGTTGCATTCGCGTCCCGTCACGGCAACAGCGGACGAAGGGTCAAGCGGGAGGACTGAAGTTGCTTCTAAAGGGAAAGACGGCGCTGGTAACCGGATCGACTTCGGGCATCGGACTTGCGATTGCGCGCGCGCTGGCGTCACAGGGTGCCCAACTGATGCTCAACGGCTTTGGCGATCCCGAGCGTTTGGACGCCCTCTGCCAGGAATTGGGCGCAAGCTACGACGGCGCCGACTTGTCCGACCCCGACGCAATATCCCGGCTGATGCGCCGCTGCACCGAGGAGCTGGGCGGTGTCGACATCCTCGTCAACAACGCCGGGATCCAGCACGTTGCGCCGGTCGATGAATTCCCTGCCGACAAGTGGGATGCGATTATCGCCGTGAACCTGTCGAGCGTGTTTCACACCACCCGCCAGGCCGTGCCGCACATGCGCGCCAAGGGCTGGGGCCGGATCATCAACACAGCCAGCGCGCACAGCCTCGTCGCGTCACCGAACAAGAGCGCCTACGTCGCAGCAAAACACGGGGTCGCCGGCTTCACCAAAAGTGTCGCGCTGGAACTTGCCAGGGACGGCATTACCGTCAATTGCATCTCGCCCGGCTATGTCTGGACCGAGCTGGTCGAGAAGCAGATCCCTGACACCATGAAAACCCGGGGACTGACCCGAGAACAGGTCATCAACGATGTCCTCCTCGCGGCCCAGCCGACCAAGAAATTCGTCACGGTCGAGGAAGTCGCTGCGCTTGCCTTGTTCCTGTGCCGCGACGAAGCCGCGTCGATCACCGGTGCAAACCTCAGCATGGACGGCGGCTGGACGGCGGCCTAGGCTGACGACCATGCGCGGTGCATTCCTTTTTCTGTCACTTGCTCTGCTGGGCTGCACGACTTTGCGCCAGAATTCGGCAATGGTTCCCGCCGACGCCTCGAACTGGCGCTCGGTTGCAACTACCGACGACACCAAGCGGCTTCGCGCGTGGCGCACCGCGTTCACCGATGCTTTGGCGCTTGCGGCGAAGGCGGGACACCAGGCGCAGCTTGACGCTGGAGGACGATTGTTCGACCCCGACGCAGCGATCGGCGGGGTTCCAATTCCGAACGGGGACTACCGGTGTCGAACGATCAAGCTTGGCGGCCAGGCCGGAATGCTAGACTATGTCGCCTACCCGTTCTTTCGCTGTCGGATCGAAGCCGACGGGACGGTCCAGAAGTTTACCAAGCTTACCGGTTCACAGCGCCTCGTCGGCGTGATCTTCCCCGATGGCGCGCTGCGCCAGGTGTTGCTTGGAACGATGGTACTTGGTGATGAGGCGCGCGCCTTTGCCTACGGGACGGACGAGATGCGCGACGTCGTCGCCTATGTCGAACAGGTCGAGCCCGGCCGCTGGCGCCTCGTCATGCCGCGTCCGCACTACGAATTGCAGACCGACATCATGGAATTAATCCCGTTAGGAGGTTGAAATGAAGTTCACGCCGAGCCTTGGCGCGCTTGCGCTGGCATTGTCCGGCGCAGCCAGTGCTGCAACCCCGGTTGCCGACGCGGTGAAGGCCGACATGCCTTCGCTGATGGCCACTTACCGCGAACTCCACGCCAACCCGGAACTTTCGATGGAGGAGGTGAAAACCTCAGCCAAGCTGGCCGCCGAAATGCGCAAGCTGGGCTTTGCTGTCACGGAACGGGTCGGAAAAACCGGCGTCGTCGCGGTGATGAAGAATGGTTCCGGGCCGGTGCTGCTAATCAGGGCCGACATGGACGGCCTGCCAGTGGTCGAGCAAACCGGCCTTCCATTCGCTTCGCGGGTGCGCACGACCGCGCGCTCCGGGGTAGAGACCGGGGTCATGCACGCCTGCGGCCATGACACGCACATGACCAGCTGGATTGGCACCGCGCGCCAGCTTGCAGCGCGCAAGTCGGCCTGGTCGGGAACATTGGTAATGATCGCCCAGCCGGGAGAGGAAGTCGGCGAAGGCGCGCGGGCGATGCTAGCCGACGGCCTTTATACCCGGTTCCCGAAGCCCAATTACGCGATCGCCTTCCACGATGCCGCCGCCGCGCCCGCCGGGCAAATCGGGATTACGCCCGGCTATGCCCTGGCCAATGTCGATAGTGTCGACATCGAAGTACCGGGGGTCGGCGGACACGGCGCCTATCCACAATCGACCAAGGACCCCGTCGTCCTTGCGTCCAAGATCGTGATGGCGCTCCAGACCCTTGTCAGCCGCGAAGTCGATCCACAGGCTCCTGCGGTAGTCACCGTCGGCAGCTTCCAGGCCGGCGCAAAGCACAACATCATCTCGGACAAGGCGACGCTGCTACTGACCGTTCGCAGCTACACGCCCGAAGTGCGCAAGCAATTGCTCGACGGGATCAAGCGGATCGCGAAAGGCGAGGCGATCGCGTCTGGAATGCCCGAAGACAAGATGCCGGTGGTTACGGTGCGCGAGGCCGAATATACCCCCTCAACCTACAACACCGAGAAATTATCGGCGGAGGCAATGCAGCTGTTCGCCGAACATTTTGGAGCCAATCGCGTGAAAAAGGCGGCGCCGGTCATGGGCGGTGAGGACTTCAGCCGCTTTTGGCTAGCCGACAAGGGCATCGAGAGCCTGATTTTCTGGGTCGGCGGGACCCCGATCGACAAATGGCAGGCAGCGGGCGGCGACACGCAGAAATTGCCTTCGCTTCACTCTCCCTTCTGGGCACCCGATGCCAATGCGGTCATCAATACCGCGACAGAGGCAATGACCATCCTGGCGCTCGACATCCTCAAGAAAAGCTAGTCCGCGCTGGCGGCATCCAATTGCCCGATTTGTGCCGCGGTCAGGTCGAGCGTCATTGCGCGGAGCAATTGCTCTAGCTGGTCTAGGCTGGTCGCGCTTGCGATCGGCGCCCCAATCCCCGGCTGGACCTTGAGCCAGGCGAGGGCGACAGTCGCCTGCGCCTCGCCGGTTTCGGCGGCCACCGAATCGAGCGCGGCAAGAACCCGCTGGCCCTTGTCGCTTTCGACATAGCCAATGTTGCGCAGCCCGCGCGGACTTTGCCCCAGGTCGTCCTTGGACCGGTACTTGCCCGACAGGAAACCGTTGGCGAGCCCGTAATAAGGGAATTCGCGCAGGTCTTCGGCAACCGCCAAGTCTTGCAAATCGCCTTCATATTTTCCGCGCTCGACGAGATTGTACCAGTTCTGCAGCGCGGCGGGACGCGCAAACCCGTTTGAAGCACTTACCGTAAGGGCCTCGCTGACCCTGGACGCTTCAAAGTTGGAGAGGCCAATTGCGTTAATCTTGCCCGCATGGCGCAGGACCTCGAACGCCCCAAGGCTGTCTTGCAGCGGCACCGATTCATCGTCCTTGTGCTGGTAATAAAGGTCGATCCTTTCGACCCCGAGGCGGTCCAGGCTGGCGTCGCACGCCGAAGCGATGACATCGGGGGCAAGGCCCGACATGAAACCGACTTTGGTTGCGATCAGTACCTTGTCGCGCTTGGCCGGATCGCGCCTGAGCCAATTGCCGATCACCGTTTCACTCTCGCCGCCCTGGTGGCCAGGAACCCAAGCCGAATACACGTCGGCGGTGTCGATCATATTGCCGCCGGAATCGACAAATGCGTCGAGAATCCGGAAACTGGCGCGCTCGTCCGCTGTCCAGCCAAACACGTTTCCGCCCAGGGCCAAGGGCGAGATTTCCCGTACATCCATGCGTTCATCCTCCCTTGTTTGCAGTCTTGGCACCAATGCCCCTCCCCTGCCAACGTTCATCACTTGTTTGTAAAGTTTAGCGACACTGCGGCCCGAACGTCGGAAGACTTTACAGTGGAGCGGGGATGAACGCGTTGATCGCCTTCTGGGGATTTGCCCTTGCAGCGACCGGTTTCGCCGCCCTCGCGTTGCGCAGGTTATTCGAATCATCCCGCCAGGCGGGGCAAAAAGTGTTGCTTGGGGCGTTCGCGATGACCGCGTCCTGGGCATGGCTCAACGCGATCCAGCCAGGCAGCTTTCTCGCGGGTTCGGCGGAAACCGCGCGCAACCTGGTGTGGCTTGCCTTCCTTTACACGATTGGATCGACCGGCGACGAGCGACAGCGCAGCATACGCCTGGTCTATGGCGCGCTGGCACTGGTCATCGGGATGCAGTTTATCGCCGGTGCGCTGGGCGAGCTTTCGCCCGCCACCCAATTACTTCAGACCGTCGCAGTTCTTCGCCTCACCACTGCGGCGGGCGCTTTGGTCCTCGTACACAACATCTATGGCCAGGCTGCCCCGGCAAGCCGCGC
The DNA here is from genome assembly GCA_963703115.1 of uncultured Alphaproteobacteria bacterium. Classification (GTDB taxonomy): domain Bacteria; phylum Pseudomonadota; class Alphaproteobacteria; order Sphingomonadales; family Sphingomonadaceae; genus Sphingomicrobium. Next base: position 599,372 of record OY969788.1, on the reverse strand, counting down.
CAATCTTCGCTTTGCGATGATCGGCCTTGCCGCGATGTGGATTTACGACACCAACCTTTACACCCTTGCCTATATCGGCGCGCACGCGGCCATCCCGCTGGGCGAATGGCGGGGCATCTTCATGGCCCTGACTGCACCCCTGTTCCTGCTTGCCAGCCGCACCGACAAAAGCCTCAACCTCAACCTGTCGCGCGCTGCGACTTTCCAGTCGATCTCGCTGCTCGCGATTTGCGCCTATTTCATCCTGATGGCGATCCTTGCCACCGCGCTTCGCGAATCGCGCACGGACTGGCCGGCTGCAGTGATCGTCGGGATCCTCGCCTTCATGACCGTCGCAATGGTCGCGATCCTGCCCAGCCCAAAAGCGCGCGCCTGGGCGCGGGTGACGCTGGCCAAGCACCTGTTCGAACACCGCTACGACTATCGCGCCGAATGGCTTCGGTTCGCCGGCACCCTGAGCGAGCGGGACCCCGATGCCGCCCGGCTGGAAACCCGGCTGGTCAAGGCGTTTGCCGATATCACCGACAGCGCCGGGGGCCTTTTGCTGACGTCCGAAAGCGGTGAGGTCGCGGTTGCAGCCGAGTGGCATTGGCCAGGGGCCCAGCTGACTGCAGATTGCATCGAGGATCTCGACCAGTTGTGGAACGCGATCGAGGACCTTGGCCGGATAGTCGAGTTTGACGGGCTTCGGGAGGGCTATTCCCCGGCGCCCGATCGCCGCGTGCCGCCACCCGCCTGGATGACCCGGGACGAACGCTTCTGGATCGCCGTCCCGCTGGTCAACCATACGGAGTTGGTCGGGTTGGTCTTGCTTGCTCCGCCCGACCTTCGCCGCTCGCTCGACTGGGAGGATTTCGACCTCCTTCGAACCGCCGGTCAGCAGGCGGCAAGCACGCTTGCCGAACAGCGGGGGCGCGACGCGCTTGCCAACGCCCAGCGGTTCGATGAATTCAATCGCCGTTTTGCCTTCATCCTCCACGACATCAAGAACCTCGTCAGCCAATTGTCACTGGTTGCCCGCAATGCTGAGCGACACGCCGACAACCCGGAATTCCGCGCCGACATGGTCGCGACCTTGAAAAGCTCCGTCGGCAAGATGAACGACTTGCTTGCCCGCCTTGCCCCGCACGCCCAGTCCCGGGTCGCGCCGCCGCGCAGCCAGCCACTGCGCCCGATCCTGCAGCAAATCGTTGCGCGCCACACCCCGCGGTACGAAGTGCGAATGGCCGGTGAGTGCGATGCTTGGGTGGTGGCCGATGCAGCGGCGCTGGAACAGGCGCTAGGCCACCTTGTCCAGAATGGATGCGAGGCAAGCCCGGAAGGTGAGCCGGTCAGCATCGCGGTCGAACAGCAGGGCGACCGGGTCGCAATCGCAATCATCGACAAGGGAGCCGGGATGGATCCGGACTTCGTCCGCAACCGCCTGTTCCAGCCGTTCTTGTCGACCAAGGATGGGGGCTTTGGAATCGGTGCGTTCGAAGCGAAAAGCCTGGTCCAGGCGATGGGCGGACGCCTTGTTGTTTCAAGCCGCGATGGCCGCGGCACCCGCTTCACCATCACCCTTCCAGCTGGCCGCACGGTCGATGCCCCTGCCCTTAGCGAGGTAAAATGATGAGCAGCGACAACCCGATCCTCCTCACTGTCGAAGATGACGAGGGACTGCAGCGCCAGTTGAAATGGGCCTATGAGGGCTTCGAAGTTGTCCCGGCGGGCGACCGGGCAAGCGCGATTGACGCGCTGCGCCAATATGAGCCGGCGGTGGTAACGCTGGACCTTGGCTTGCCGCCCGACCCCGATGGCACCACCGAAGGATTTGCGACCCTGGAGGAAATCCTGCGGCTCAAACCCGACACCAAGGTGATCGTCGCGACCGGCCACGGCGCACACGAAAGCGCGCTCAGGGCGATCGCCCTTGGCGCCTATGATTTTTACAAGAAGCCGGTCGATATTGACGAACTTGGCCACATCGTAACGCGCGCCTTTCAGCTCCACAGGCTGGAGGAAGAGAACCGCCGGCTGGAGGCAGCAGCGGGCAATCGCGTGCTGGGTTCGATGATCACCGCAGCGCCCGAAATGCTCAAGGTCGCGCGGACCATCGAACGGGTCGCAAAGGCCGATGTCTCGGTCATGCTCCTTGGGGCCAGCGGGACGGGCAAGGAATTGCTTGCCCGCGCGGTCCACGACGAAAGCGGGCGCAAGGGCCAGTTCATTGCGATCAACTGTGCCGCAATCCCTGAAAACCTGCTTGAGGCCGAGTTGTTCGGCTTTGAGCGCGGTGCGTTCACCGGTGCGGTCAAAACCAACGTCGGCAAGATCGAGATGGCGCAAGGCGGGACGCTGTTCCTGGACGAAGTCGGCGACATCCCGCTGCCTCTGCAGGTCAAATTGCTGCGCTTCCTCCAAGAACGGGTGATCGAACGGATCGGCGGCCGCCAGCCGATCGCTGTGGACAGCCGGATCGTTTGCGCCACCCACCAAGACCTCGATGCGATGACCAAGGACGGGCGCTTCCGTGAGGACCTTTATTATCGCCTGGCCGAAATCGTGGTGCAGATACCAAGCCTGGCCGAGCGGCCGGGCGACGCGGTCCTGCTGGCGCGGCACTTTACGTCGAAGTTCGCGCGCGAGTTGAACGCGTCTTTACGCGGGCTGGCCCCCGACGCACTAGAGGCGGTCGATTCCTACGCCTGGCCCGGCAACGTCCGCGAACTGGAAAACCGGATCAAGCGCGCGGTCATCATGGCCGATGGCAAGATGATTGGCGCTCGGGACCTGGAACTCGCCATTGAGGACGAAGGTGCTGTGGGCGGCGCTGCGATAAACCTTCGGGCGGCGCGCGAAAGTGCCGATCGCAAGGCAATCCACCAGGCAATGACCCGATCGGAGAACAATATCTCGGCTGCCGCAAAGCTACTTGGGATCAGTCGCCCGACGCTTTACGACTTGATGAAGCAATATGGCATCGGCGGATGATTCGAACCGACCAGATCGCAAGGCCTGCGGCAAGCGGGATTAACAGGTATGGCAACCAGTCGCGGTGATGGGCGATCCGGCCCAGCGCAGCATCGAGACCGAGCCCGAACGCATAACCGATCCCAACGAACAAAGCGCTCCATACGACTGCTGCGATCAGGTTGAGCAGCGCAAAACGCGCGGGCGAAAACCCGCTGATCCCGATCACCAGTGGACTGGCGGTGCGCAACCCGTACAAAAAGCGGAAAATCAGGATGAACAGGGCCGGCGCCTTCTCAAACCGTGCCTGCGCCTTTTTCATCGTTGGCGAAGCGCGGAACCGGGCAAGCGCTGGCCGGTGTCGCAAATGGCGCCCGACAAAGAAAAAGCCCTGATCCGCGAGCATCGTCCCGGCAAGGACCGCGACCCACGCCATGGGCAGGCTGATGAGGCCACGGTGTGCGACCATTCCGCCGATCATTGCCACCGTTTCGCCCTCAAGGCCGGCACCTATCACCAGTACAACGGGACCAAACTGGCCGATTAGCGCCTCGATGCTCAAGCCAGTCCCTGCTCCAGGTCCTCGGCCATCGCAGCGACTTCCAGCCAACGCTCTTCGGCGGCATCCTTTTCGCCGCGTAGGGCAGCAAGGTTATCAGTCAGCCGGGCAAAGTACGCGGGGTCCCGGGCGAACAAGTCGGGGTCGTGGAGCGCATCTTCGGCGGCGGCGATCTCGCGCTCGATCCGTGCAATCTCACCAGGAAGCCGTTCAAGGTCGCGCTGATCCTTGTAACTGAGCTTCGCCGCTTTGGATTTCGCTGGCGCCAGTACCGGAGCAGCCTTCGGAGCGACCTTCTTGCGGCTCACAATAGGGGCTGGACGGCGCCTTTTGTCCCAGTCCTCATATCCACCGGCAACGATGTCGATCCGTCCCGAGCCGTCCAATCCAAGCGTGATTGTAACCGTGCGGTCAAGGAAGTCGCGATCATGGCTGACGATCAGCACCGTGCCGTCATAATCCGCGATCACTTCCTGGAGGAGGTCAAGCGTTTCGAGATCAAGGTCGTTGGTCGGCTCATCCAGCACCAGAAAATTGGCTTCGCGGGCGAATTCTCGGGCCAGCAACAGCCGCGACTTTTCTCCGCCCGAAAGACTTCCCACCGGTGCATCCGACAGCGACGGATCGAACAGATAGTCCTTGAGATACCCCTTGATATGCTTCTTGACCCCGCGCACCTCGATCCATTCGCCGCCATTGGCTAGGACATCGCGGACCTTCTTGCCCGGTTCCATCAACTTGCGCTGCTGGTCGATGACGATCCCCGACAGGGTCTTGGCGCGGATGACCTTGCCTTGGTCGGGTGCCAGTTCGCCGGTCAGCAGTTTTAGGAGCGTAGTCTTTCCCGCGCCATTGGGCCCGACAATCCCGATCCGGTCGCCACGCTGGATGCGCAGGGTGAAATCGCGGATGATCGGCCGCTCGCCAAAATTCTTGGACACGTGCTGCGCGTCGATCACCGTCTTGGTCTTGGAATCGTCCTTGACCAGCGCGAGCTTGGCCCCGCCGGCCGGTCCGAGCATTGCAGCGCGCTGGGCGCGCATTTCATTGAGCTTGGTAAGCCGTCCCTGGTTGCGCCGTCGCCGCGCGGTCACGCCGCGCTGGAGCCAGTGGAGTTCGAGCTTCAACTTGGCGTCGAGCTTGTCAGCGGCACGCGCGTCTTCATCATAGACCCGCTCGGTCCAGGCGTCGAAACCGCCAAATCCGATTTCGGCACGCCGCAAATCGCCGCGGTCGAGCCAGATGCAACTCTTGGTCAAGCGCTTGAGGAACGTGCGGTCGTGGCTGATCACGATAAACGCGCCCCGGTAGCGATTGAGCCAATCCTCGAGCCATTCGATTGCCCCGAGATCAAGGTGGTTGGTCGGCTCGTCGAGCAACAGGACATCGGGATCCTGCGCCAGCGCCCGGGCGATCGCGGCGCGCCGCCGCTCCCCTCCACTGGCAGTGTTTGCGCTTGTTTCCAGGTCGACCCCCAATTGGCCGGCAATCGCCTCGACGGCATAAATGGGGGGCGCATTTGCTCCGCTTACGGTCCAATCACGCAGGGTTTCGAAGCCCGCCATGTCCGGATCCTGTTCCAGCAGCACGACATGGGTTCCAGGAACAATCGTCCGCTTGCCCTCGTCGGGGTCGATCAGTCCGGCGATGCATTTCAGAAGCGTGGTCTTGCCGGCACCGTTGCGCCCGATCAGTGCAAGCCGGTCGCGACCGCCGATATGCAGGTCAAGGTTTCGGAACAACCAGCCTTCGCCCTGGATCAGTCCAAGGTCTTCGTAGGATAATATCGGAGCGGCCATCGCCGCCTACCTAGGCAAGCTTGGGGAGGGCCGGAAGCCCCAAACCCTCCTGAAAACGCAAAATTTGTTGCCGACCAGTAACTTAATTCCCGCCGACGCCGCATTCATAGCTTATTCAACGCGCTGGTGTAGAACCGCTGTTCAAGAGTTGAGTCGAACCCATGAAGCTGTTGCGTCCCTTCCTGCTCGCCATGAGCCTTGCCGCTGTCGCCGGTGCCACGCCTGCGGCGGCCGGACCCGCGCGTGAAAACGACGAGGCGTTCGAGGCTGCGCGCGAAGGCCGGTCGATGCCGCTTCCCCAACTGAAGCGCCGGGTCATGCCGCTGGTCGGCGGTGCAGATTATCTGGGTCCCGAACTCAATGGCACGATTTACCGGTTCAAGTTCATCCGTCGCGGCAAGGTTATCTGGATCGACGTCGATGCCCGTACCGGCGAAATCCTCCGCAAGTCGGGCGATTAGGTCCATTCGTCCGTTCTCGCTTGCACGGACTGATCGTTCCGGCCAAGCAACCGTTCAGCTTCCGGCGGGTTAATGCGCCAGGCAAGTTGAACGAAAAAGGCCGGGGACCTCTAGGCTTATGCGAATTCTGATCGTCGAAGACGAACCCAACCTCGGGCGGCAGCTGCGCTCGACGCTGGAGGGCGCGGGCTATGCCGTCGACCTCGCTACAGATGGCGAGGATGGGCATTATCTCGGCTCGACCGAAACCTATGACGCGGTGGTACTCGACCTGGGCCTGCCCGAAGTCGATGGTCTGACCGTCCTCGACCGGTGGCGGCGCGAGGGCAAGAAGATGCCCGTCCTGGTCCTGACCGCACGCGATAGCTGGTCGGACAAGGTCGCAGGCCTTGATGCCGGCGCGGACGACTATCTGGCCAAGCCATTCCAGACCGAAGAATTGATTGCCCGGCTCCGGGCGCTCATTCGCCGCTCGTCCGGCAATGCCTCGAGCGAGCTTCGCGCGGGTGACATCCGCCTCGATACACGTTCGGGCAAGGTCACCAAGGCGGGGGAGCCGGTGAAGCTTACCGCGCAGGAATATAAACTCCTGTCCTACCTGCTCCACCACAAGGGCAAGGTGGTCAGCCGGACCGAGCTTATCGAGCATATTTACGACCAGGATTTCGACCGCGATTCGAACACCATCGAGGTATTCGTCACCCGGATCCGGAAGAAACTCGGAGCGGAGACCATCACCACAATTCGCGGCCTTGGTTACAGTCTCGAGGAGCCGGAGGACCGCACCGCTTGAACCGCGTTGCCGGCCTTGAAGGCGCGGCGTTAGAAACTTCGCCCGCTCTGGTCCGGCGCGGCCGCAGGGTCGCCCGAACCGGATCACTTACCCGACGCATGATCGGGGTTGCGGCAATGTGGATCGTCGCCCTGCTGCTGATTGGCGGATTCGCGCTTGACCGGGTGCTGACCCGCGACCTTGCGCGCGGCTTCGACCAGGCGATTTCCACGACCCTCAACGCGATGATCGGCGCCTCGGAAATCGGCCCGGACGGGGAAGTTCGCTTCATCCGCGAGCTTGCCGATCAGCGCTATTACGAAGCCTATTCGGGAGTCTATTTCCAGGTCAGTGGCGAAGGAAGTGAGGCGTTTGCCTCGCGCTCTTTGTGGGATCGCCGCTTGCGGGTCGGTGGGGACCACGACGATGTCCAGCCGCATTTCTACGACAGCGAGGAGTTCTCCGCACCCGGAATCCCGGAAACCTTGCGCGTCGTCGAGAGGGACGCGGTCCTGCCGGGAAGCAAGGTCAAATGGCGGTTCCAGATCGCCCAGTCGCGTGAGCAGCTGGACCACCAGATCCGCAAGTTGCGCAACACGCTTATCTGGAGTTTCACCGCGCTTGGAGTGGGCCTGATCATCCTAGTTGCGCTGCAGACCGTGTACGGCTTGTGGCCGCTTCGGCGGGTGCGCCAGGATGTTGCCGCCATCCGCTCCGGCGGGGCTGAGCGCATCGGCAGCGATTTCCCGACCGAAATCACACCCCTGACCGAAGAAATCAATGACCTGCTGGCGCATAACGAGGAGCAGGCCGACGAGGCGCGGCGACATGCCGGAAACCTGGCCCATGCCCTCAAGACCCCGCTGACGGTCATTACCAACGCCGCCCAGGCCCAAGCGCCCGACCTTGCGGATACTGTCTGCCGCGAGGCTGCAGTAATGCGGCGGCAGGTCGATCATCACCTCGCGCGGGCCCGGGCCATCGGCCGCCGCGCATCGGCCCAGGCCCGGGCAATCGTCTGGAACAGCCTTGAGGCGGTCGAGCGGGCGGTAAGCCGCATGTACGAGGGTGTCACCGTAGACATTACCGGAGACAAGGAAGCTAGCGTTCGGGTCGAACGACAGGACCTTGATGAAATGCTCGGCAACCTCGTCGAAAATGCCGCAAAATATGGCGGTGGCCGCGTCTTTGTGACCGTCGAGAAAGGGACGCGCTTCGTCAAGATCGCGGTGGAGGACGATGGTCCCGGCATTCCGGCTGCCGAGCGTGACAAGTTGTTCGTCCGTGGCAAGCGCCTGGACCAGACTGGAAAGCCCGGCACGGGCCTTGGCCTAGCCATCGTTCGCGATGTCGCCCAGATTTATGGCGGCCGGGTCGCCCTGGAGGAGAGCGAGGACCTTGGCGGTCTGCTCGCCATCCTCGAGCTTCCATCTGGCTAAAGCGCGTCCCAGAAGGTAGAGGGCGGCCATGTCAGCGACCATCCATCAGCTCGATGAAAAACGCGCTCCCTCACTCGACCCGCTGGTTGCGCTGGTTGCTGGGGAAATGAACGGCGTCAACGCCGTGATCCTGGAGCGAATGCAGTCCGACGTGATCCTGATCCCCGAGCTTGCCGGTCACTTGATCGCCGGGGGGGGCAAGCGGATGCGCCCGATGCTGACGCTGGCGAGCGCGGCGCTGCTCGGATACACCGGCACTCGCCACTACAAGCTGGCGGCGGCGGTCGAATTCATTCACACCGCAACCCTGCTTCACGACGATGTCGTCGATGGTTCGGGACTTCGCCGCGGCAAGCAGACCGCCAATATCATCTATGGCAATCCCGCAAGCGTGCTGGTGGGCGATTTTCTGTTCTCCCGAGCGTTCGAGCTGATGGTCGAGGACGGAAGCCTCAAGGTCCTCAAGGTCCTGTCCCACGCCAGCGCCGTGATCGCCGAGGGCGAGGTCGATCAATTGACCGCACAGCGACGGATCGAGACTGGCGAGGAGCAATATCTCAAGATCATCGCCGCAAAGACCGCGGCGCTGTTCGCCGCTGCCTGCCATGTCGCACCGATCATTGCCGAGGCAGGCGAGAAGGCGGAAACTGCGCTTGAGGCGTATGGTCGCAATTTGGGCATTGCGTTCCAGCTGACCGACGATGTCATCGACTACGACAGCTCCGCCGAGGTGATGGGCAAGGACTGGGGCGACGATTTCCGCGACGGCAAAATGACCCTGCCGGTGATCCTTGCCTATGCCCGGGGAAGCGCGTCCGACCGCGCCTTCTGGAAAGCAGCCATGAGTGGCGAAGCGGCAACCGACGCCGATCTTGCCCAAGCCCGCCGGTTGATGACGCAAACCGATGCGCTTGCCGACACGCTCGCGCGCGCCGATCACTATGGCCAGCGCGCGGTCGATGCACTTGCTCACTTTGCCGACAGCCGTGCCAAGGCGGCGATGGTTGAGGCGGCGCGTTTCGCGGTCCGCCGGGCCTATTGATCCTTGGGTGACTGGGTCAAATTCGTCGTCCGGCGCATCGCCACTGCGTTTCCCGTTCGGCTGATTGCAAAGCCAATCTATCACCTTTTCGTACGGGCGCAGCTTTTGCCCCTGAAAGTGATCCCTCCCCGCAGATCCGCAGATCCGCTCGACGATCTGACCGTGGTGATCAAGACCTTCGAGCGCCCCGCCGCGGCAGCCCGGGCAATCGCCAGCATCCGGCAACAGTTTCCCGCGGTACGGATTGTCCTGGTCGACGATAGCCGAATGCCCGCCCATTTTCCCGGCGTCGATCATGTGCGCCTGCCGTTCGATAGCGGGGTTGGTGCCGGACGCGCCGCGGGCCTTGCGCGGGTTGAGACACCTTTCGTGCTTAACCTCGACGATGACATGGTGGTGGATCGCCGCAGCGGGCTCGTCCAAGCGCTCGCTTTCCTTCGTGCTCAGCCGGACGTGGACATTCTTGGTGCAACCGTAATCGACCTTCCGATGCGCACCCGCACCGATTTTTCGAAGATGACCCTGTTTCCAAGCGCGCGATCCGCAAGTGTCGCGCCGGGCACACGGGTCGGGGCGGCGGTCGTCATGGACAAGGTTGCAAACATTTTCATCGGGCGGACCGACAAGGTGCGCATGGTTGGTTGGGACCCGGCGCTGAAGCGCCTCGACCATGCGGATTTCTTTACCCGCGCCAAGGGTATCCTGGTATCGGCGATGATCCCGGGTTTCCGGATGCTTCACTATCGCGACCCGTTCGATCGCGCCTACAGCGACCATCGTTTCAACATCGCCGCCGATGGTGAACTGATTGCGAGACGATATTACCCCGACGTACCCGAGATGGAGGCAGGACTATGAAACTGGCGATGATCGGGCTTGGCCGAATGGGCGCGAACATGGCTAGACGCCTGATGGACAAAGGGCACGAAGTCGTCGCCCACGACCGCGATGCGGATGCGATCGCAGCGCTTGTGAAGGACGGCGCGACCGGTGCACCGACACTTGCCGATGTCGCCCAAACGCTCGATGGACCGGCGATCTACTGGGTGATGGTCCCGGCCGGCGAGCCGACCGACAGCGTGATCCGCGCGATCGCCGAGGTCGCGTCCCCCGGCGACATCATCGTCGATGGAGGCAACAGCTTTTGGAAACATGACCTCAAGCGCCGCGACTATCTGGCCGAAAAGGGACTACAGTTCGTCGATGTCGGCGTATCGGGTGGAGTGTGGGGCCTGACGCGCGGTTATTGCCTGATGATCGGCGGCGAACCGGGCACCGTCGCCCACCTTGACCCTCTTTTCGATGCACTCGCGCCGGGCCTGGGCGCGATTGACCGCACCGCCCGTGCATCCACCGACAGCGAGTGGAAAGCCGAACGCGGCTACGTTCACTGCGGCCCCGCAGGCTCTGGCCATTTCGTGAAGATGGTTCACAACGGAATCGAATACGGCCTGATGCAGGCCTATGCCGAAGGCTTCGATGTGCTCCGCGAGCGGGCCAAGGAAGACCTCGACACCAGCTTCGAGCTCAATCTTTCAGACATTGCCGAGGTTTGGCGGCGCGGGAGCGTCATCTCCTCCTGGCTCCTTGACCTCATTTCAATCGCGCTTGCCAGCGACCCGAACCTGTCGAATTATTCCGGCCGGGTCGCCGATAGCGGCGAGGGCCGCTGGACGATCGACGCGGCGATGGAAGAAGCAGTGCCGGTGGACGTCCTGGCAGCTTCATTGTTCGCGCGCTACCGAAGCCGCGTTGAGACAAGCTTTGCCGATCAACTGCTTTCCGCGATGCGCGCGGGCTTTGGCGGGCATGTCGAGATTCCGCAATGACCGAAGGTCCGCCGCTTGATTTTACGGTCCGGCTTTGCCACCTCACGCGGCCATGACGATCGCAAGAATTATCGAGGTCCAGCGAAGGACTACCCAGTCCGGTCGCGCCAAGGATGGCCAATGGCAGCTGGAGTTCGAACGGGTCGAGCCGCTGCGCCCCGATCCGCTGACCGGCTGGGCAGGCTCTGGCGATACGGATACCCAGGTGCGCCTGAACTTTGCCAGCAAAGAAGAAGCGATCGCTTATTGTGCGCGTCACGGGCTCGATTACCACATCGTTCCCGCTACTCCGGTCAGCCTCAAGCTACAGGCGTACGCGGACAATTTCCGCTGAGAAGCTGGGCGCTTTAACCATTTGACCCCTTGATCGCGGGACCACCGCGCGGCAAGTTGGCGGTGCCGAGCTAGGGGGGATCCTGCGTTGCGTAAAATTCTGGCTTGTGGTGGGCACCCGCCCCGAAGCCATTAAGCTTGCCCCACTCGCCAAGGCGCTTGCGGATCGAAAGTTCGCTCCCGTCATTGTTGCGACGGGTCAGCATCCGGACCTTGATCTGAAGTCCCACGCGCTTGAACAATTCGAGCGGATCGAGCTTGGCTGTCGGGGAGTCGCGGACCCCTATCTCCACGCCCATGAAGTGGAGCATGCGCTTCGCCCCCAGCTGGTGGCGTACAAGCCGCCGATGCTGGTCGTCCAGGGGGATACGTCGAGCGCGTTCGGCGCCGCGAAGGCGGCCTTCACTCAAAACATTCCGGTCGCTCACGTCGAAGCCGGGTTGCGAACCTATGACCCGGCAAGCCCTTGGCCGGAAGAGGAGTTCAGGAGCGCAATCGATGCGCGGGCAGACTTGCTGCTGGCCCCGACCGAGACTGCTGCGGAAAACCTTAGGCGCGAAGGCGTACGCGGCGAAATACATGTAACCGGTAACACCGGGATCGATGCGCTGCTCAACACCATCGCAGGGCCTGCCAGCGAGCCTTTGCGCGAGAGCGGGGTTTTCCGGGTGCTGGTCACCTGCCACCGCCGCGAGAGCTGGAAGAAAGGGATCGCACGGATCGCCGTGGCGGTTCGCCAGGTCGCTGCCCGGGGGGATGTCGCGATCGATTTCGTCGTCCACCCCAACCCCGTCGTAGCGCTCCAAGTGCGGGCGGCGCTGGCGGGGAGTGGAAGGGATCACCCTTCATCCGCCAACCGACCACGAACAACTTATCGGCCTGATGCGCCGCGCCGACCTGGTGCTGAGCGACAGCGGCGGGGTTCAGGAAGAGGCGCCAACCCTTGGCATCCCGCTGCTCGTCCTGCGCGACAAGACCGAACGGCCCGAAGCGCTGGAAACCGGCAATGCGTTGCTGGTCGGAGTGAACACCGATGTCATCGTTGCAACGGTCGTGGAACTGATCGAGGATCGCAGAAAGCTTTTCCAGATGGCACGGCCAACGGCGATTTACGGCGACGGCTTTGCCGGCCCCCGGATCGCCCAAATCTTGCTTGAGTGGATACAGACCTAGGAGGCGAAGGCTGCGGTTCCGCTTTTCCACAGCATGTAGAAAGCAACCACGAAAATCAGCGCCGCAAACACCTTGCTCAGCTGTCCCGCGCCGCTTAGCCGGGTGGCGGCGCGTGTGCCGGCAAGACTTCCGGCAAGTCCGCCAACCACGAACACCCCTGCAAGCACCCAATCGACAAGGCCCGACAGGGCGTAGTTAAAGGCGGTCGTCAGGCCGAATGCAGTCACCGACACCAGGCTTGAGCCAACCGCGTTGATCATGGCCATGCCAGTCGAGGCGATGAGGCCGGGAACGATCAGAAACCCGCCCCCAATACCGAAGAACCCGCTGAAGGCGCCGGTGGCAAGGCCAAAGCCGCCCACCGTCACCGGATTGGCATTGTCACACGCTGCCGGGTCGCCCGGACCCTTGTCCTTGCGGCGCAGCATCAGCAAGCCGACTGCGATCATCACCAGCGCGAACAAGAACAATAGTTTTTGGCCGTCGAAGGCCTTGCCAAGGGACGATCCTGCGAATGCCCCGGCGACCCCCGCGGCGGCATAGATCAAGGCACAGCGCCACACGACATTGCCGGCACGGGCATGATTGCGAAGGCCAATCGCCGCATTGGCGGCGACAGCCAGCGCGCTGGTGCCGATTGCGACATGCGGGTCGCGGACCCCAACCAGATAGACCATCAGCGGAACGGCGAGGATCGAACCCCCGCCCCCCACCAGGCCAAGCGTGAAGCCTACCAGCGCACCGGACAGCGCGCCAAGCGCAAGATGAAGAAGGTCGAAATTCACGCGGCGTGTTCAGCGATGGTCGAGGTCGGGTTCGGCAAGCCATTCCCGCCCTTTGAGCATCACGTTCCAATAGACAAATGGAAGCACCTGACTCTTCAGGATCCAGGCCAGACGGCTGGGTCGGGTCGGGTCGATTGCCCACGGAAAACTAGGCAGCAACTTGCCGCCATAACCAAATTCGGCAAGCACGACCTTGCCCCGTTCGACCGTCAGCGGACAACTGCCATAACCGTCGTAAAAAGCATAAGGCTCAACCCCGTCGCGCGCCGTCAACAGGTTAACCGCGACCACCGGCGCCTGCTTGCGAACCGCCCCTGCAGTCTTGGCATTGGGCATCGATCCGCAATCACCGACCGCGAAGACGTTGGCGAAGCGTTTATGCTGCAGGGTCCGGTCATCGACCTCGACCCAGCCTGCCGCATTGGCAAGCGGGCTTGCACTGACAACATCGGGGGCGCTTTGCGGCGGGACCACATGAAGCATGTCGAATTCCCGGGTCACCTCGCCCGCCGCGCCCTTGAACGTGGCTTTGCGCGCCGGCCCATCGACTGCGATCAGGTTCGAACCGGTACTTAGCGCGATTCCATAATCTTCAACGTACTTGGAAAGCGCAGGGACGTAGTCAGCAACTCCGAAAAGCGCCGGGCCAGCGGTATGGAATTCGACATGGATGTCGCCCAGCACCTTGCGTCTGCGCCATTCGTCGCACGACAAGTACATCGCCTTTTGCGGAGCGCCCGCGCATTTGATCGGCATCGGTGGCTGGGTGAAGATCGCGCGGCCTTCGCGCATCTTCCGGGTCAGGTGCCAGGTATAAGGCGCAAGGTCGTAACGGTAGTTCGACGTGACGCGATTGCGGCCCAGCGTCTGCTCAAGGCCGGCAATCGCACGCCAGTCGAGCTTCAGACCAGTCGCGACGACGAGGTCGTTATAGCCCAGTGTGCCGCCGGCTTTGAGCTTTACCCGGTTACTTGCTGGCTCGAAGGCAATAACCTCGTCCTTGATCCAGCACGCCCCGCGCGGGATGTACCATTCCTCGCGGCGCTTGGTAAAACGGGCGTCGAACAAGCCGCCGCCGACCATCGTCCATCCTGGCTGATAAAAATGGTGCGTGCTCGGCTCGACAATGGCGACATCAAGGCCGGGGCGGCGACGCAGCAGCGATGCCGCGACCGCGATTCCGCCCGCTCCCCCGCCAACGATCACGATATCATGCTTAGAACCGGCCATCAGCGACCGCCTTTCCTGACGCCATATTCCCCGATCAGTGCATATAGTACCATCCCCCCAAGCATCGGCACGACAAACGCCAGGGCCGAAACCGGGTGGGTAGCAAGCGAGGCGATACCTGGCCCAGGGCACAAGCCGGCAAGGCCCCACCCCATCCCGAACAACGCCGATCCGCCCAGCAACCGACCATCGATTTGCCGCGTTGGCGGCAAGTGAAACTCACTGTCCGCGAGGGGGTGGGACATGCGTTTTTGAATTGCCCAGGCAAGGGCCATCACCACGACTGCACCGGCCATGACGAACGCCAGCGTCGGGTCCCATGCCCCGAACCAGTCGAGGAATCCCCTGATTTTCACCGGGTTCAGCATGCCGGACAAGGCAAGGCCCGACCCGAAAATAGTTCCCGAAACAAGCGGCAGGACGAAGCTTCGATGGGCCGGGCTCACCATGCCATTCCCGCGCGATTGAGGACCAGGACCGTAAGCGCGCCGGTCACCATAAAGGTCACGGTCGCAACTAACGAGCGCCGCGACAGGCGACTTACGCCGCAAACGCCGTGCCCACTGGTGCAACCGCTTCCAAGTCGTGTGCCGACCCCGACCAGTACCCCGCCAAGAACCGACATCCAGGTCGCCGGGGCAAAGCGCTGATCGATCCCCCCGGCAAACGCGGCGATAATCAACGCACCAAGCGGCAGGCCAAGTACGAAAACCAGCGACGAAGCCCGCCCGCCCGGTCCGCCGCCAAGTCCAACGGCCCGCGCGACGCTTCCGCTGACCCCCGCGATACGGCCCGCGCCAAGCAGGAAAATAGCACCGGAAAGCCCGATCAACACCCCGCCGGCAAGGGCGCGCCAATAAAGCTCAACCAATGCCGCCATCAAACCGCGTTCAACGGGATCTTGATATAGGAAACGCCATTGTCTTCCGGTTCGGGAAGCCGTCCACCGCGGATGTTGACCTGAACCGAGGGCATGATGAGATCGGGCATTGCAAGCGTCCGGTCGCGTCCCGTGCGCATCGCCACGAACTCATCCTCACCGATCCCGTCACGAACATGGACATTGCCATCGCGTTGATGACCCACTGTTGTCTCCCACGCATAATCGTCGCGGCCCGGCGCCTTATAGTCGTGGCACAGGAACAGCCGGGTAGCGCGCGGCAGTGCAAGCAAGCGCCGGATGGAACGATAGAGTTCACGCGCGTCGCCGCCGGGAAAATCGGCGCGCGCGGTCCCGAAGTCGGGCATGAAGATGGTGTCGCCGACAAATGCCGCGTCGCCGATGATGAACGCCATGTCGGCCGGGGTATGGCCGGGCACATGAAGCGCAATGCCCTTCAGCTTGCCAATGGTGAACTGTTCCCCGTCTTCGAATAAATGGTCGAACTGGCTGCCGTCACGCTGGAATTCCGTGCCCGCGTTGAACAGTTTTCCGAACACGTCCTGGACCCGGATGATGTCCTTGCCGATGGCCAGCTTGCCGCCCAATTTTTCCTGCAGATAAGGGGCTGCGCTGATGTGGTCGGCGTGTGCGTGGGTTTCGATCAGCCACTCGACCTCGAGCCGGTTTTTTTCGACATATTCGATGATCAGGTTTGCGGAACGCTGGTCCGTGCGCCCCGACGAGCCTTCGTAATCGAGAACGCTGTCGATCACAGCGGCCTTCCTCGTCGCTGGATCGTGGACGACGTAACTGATGGTATTGGTGGCTTCATCGAAAAAGCCAGCGATCGTCGGCCGAAGCGAAGGATCAGCTAGCGAGCGCTCGATCTGGGCGCTGGCGAGAGCGAGGTTGTTGTCTGGATCTGTCATATATTCGCAATACCTAATATACGAGGTAAGGGAATACAAGACTATCGGCTTTCAGTCCGGGACTGGCAAGACCTTGAGCCATTGAGAAGCCCGTCCTGCACCGGCAATTGGGGGCATGAAGTGAAGGGGAAATTCTCCACGCATCATGCCCCCTCCCGTTCGGAACCAGGACGATTCTGTTACCCGGTTCCTAGCCTCCAGGCACACCGGTCGCCCGGTGGTCGCATGCCCGGAAAGCGGGATCAGTTGGTCCCGATCTAGGCCTTCATCAAAAATCCACGCTCACGCCAGCAAACACGTAGCGACCCAGTGAATCGTAGATCTGCGGGTAGGTGTTGCCGTTGACGACTGCTGGCGCGGCAAGCTGGTTACCGACCAGTGGCGGCGCCTTGTCGAACAGGTTGTTGGCACCGAACCGAAGGTTGAACTTCGAACTGATACGCGCGGTCAATGCCAGGTCGAAATAATCCTGCGCCTTGATCTTCTGGTTGGCAGGAGGCGCGCACGCGCCGGGGAAATTCTCAGAATCGCAGGTCGCGGCGGAAAAGTGTCGCCAGCCCGCAGATAGCCCAAGGCCGTTGAGCGTCGTGAACCCGACCCGCGTCTTGTGACGGAAGCGGGGAATCGGATAGACGTCGGGCGAATATTTCCCGGTTCCCGCTCCGCCCAGCGTCGCGCTGTCACCCTGCAAAGTACCGACGAAGCTGGCGTTCATAGTACCCAGCCCCTCAAACTTGCGGGTGTAGGTCCCGGACAGATCCCAGCCCTTGGTGTACAGGCCCACGCCGGGAAAGTTGGAACCTAGCTGGACGACATAACCGTCTGTGGTGGCCCACAGGGTGCCAAACTGGTCGCGATGGACCAGGCTGCATTGCTGAAGATCGCCAGCGAAACAGTCGGCGAAGATCCCGCCATAGGCTTGCACGCCGATCAGGTTCTTGACCTTGATGTCGAAATAATCGGCAGTGAGAGCCAGGCCGGGAATCCAGCGAGGTTGGACGATCACGCCCGCCGTCCAGCTGTCGGCGACCTCGGGTTGCAGGTTGGGATTGCCGCCCAGCAGGCCGTTATACTGGTTGGCGGCGTTGCCCCTTACCGACCCATATTGCGCTGCAGTCACACCGGTCAGCTGGCACTGGGCAAGCGTTGGTGCAGGCGACGGGCCAGCGCAAGGGTCGTTAGTACCGGACAAGGCAACCGCCTGCGGATAGAACAACTCGATGATGTTCGGCGCCCGGACCGCGCGGTTGTAGCTGGCGCGGAAGCGGATATCCTTTACCGGCGCCAACTCGGCCGCAACCTTGTAGGTGTTGGTGTTGAACGTGTTGTCCGACACCTTGTAGTTCGAATAGCGATAGCCTGCCGACAGCTGGAACAACTCGATTCCATTGTTCTCGATGATCGGGATCTGGGTTTCAATGAACGCTTCGCGGACATCGAACTGACCATTGACCGGCGGAACCGGATTACCGCCCGCAAGGTCGCCCGACTGGTAGATCGCGTCGGTTCGGAAATTCATCTGTTCCTTGCGATATTCGACCCCGAAGTTGAACCCGATCCCGTTGTCAGCATAGGGCGATTGGAGACCATATTCCCCGCCTTGGATCGTCATGTCGGCATGCGCGATCGACTGTTGGATGATGCCGCGCTGGAAAGCCGGCGTTTGCAAATAGTCGAGTGCTGCCTGCTTCACGCCCCCGCTTTTGAAGATGTCATAAGGAACGCAATTGGGATCGGAACCGTCCAGCACCGAACGGCACACCGGGTTACCGGTATCCGGGTCGGTAACAACGTCGATGGCGCGCTTGAGACGCGTGACCGAGAAATCGTTGAGATAAGTCTCGGCCCGTAAGACCCGGGAATATTGATAGGACGCATCATAGCTGATGCCGCGCGTGATATCGCCGCGCATTCCGCCGACCAGGCGGTAATCGGTGTGCTGGATATCGTCGTCGCGGCCGCCGCCTTCGACGTTACGGCGCAGGATCTGGACGATCGCAGTCCGAACGCCATTGCGATCGAAAGTGGTCGCGGGATCACCGCAGATAAGGTCGTACTGCTGCGCTGAGAACAACGGATTGTCGCAGTTAAGGTAAATGGTGTTTCCGAAATCGCCCGACGGCGCGATCTGGGCGTCCGAACGATCGTCCATGAACATCGCTTCGAGGTACGGCTTGAACCCCGGGCTGATTTCATAGTCGGCGAACGCACCGAAGTTGTAACGTTCGTCGGGGCGCTGGAAGTAGTTGTACGGCGCGTAGTTGAACAGCGTGTAGCCGCTGACGAACTTGTTGCCGATGACTTCGTACGTGCCGATGGTCGAGAAATCGCGGGCGTCGAACTGCACGAAAGTGCCGGTATTCGAGGTGAACGACCCGCCGCAATTATAAAGCCGTGCCGGATTGGCGTTGACCTGTGCCTGACTTCGCGCGGTCAGGGTGCAGAAGCTGTAGTCACGAGCGGACTGCAACAGCGCGCGCTGGCGGCGATAGGTGGCATAGGCCTGGACGTGGCCCCGGCCATCATCGAATGCAGCGCCGATGACCCCCGCAAGGTCAGCCGCACCACCACTGAAACTAAGGCCCGAGGGCGGACGAAAACCCTTGAGTTCGTTGGCAAGCCGAACCGGCCCGTTTTCCCGGTTGTCATGCATGAACCCGCTCAACTGTGCGTCGAGACGCACGCCGGTGAAGGTGTTGTCCATGATGAAGTTGACAACACCGCCGACGGCGTCGGCACCGTAGACCGACGAAGCGCCGCCGGTCAGAAGGTCGACGCGCTTGATCATCTGCGACGGAATGAAGTTGATGTCCGGATAGGGCGAAAGAACGTCGCCAGCGATTAGCCGCCGACCATTGATCAGGACGACCGTACGCGAAGCGCCGAGGTTACGCAGGTTGACCGTTGCAGTACCCGATGCGCCGTTGGAGATGTTCGACCCTTGCGCAGCGAACGACTGCGGCAGTGAGTTGATTAGATCTTCGGTACGGCTGGTACCCTGAAGCTTGACTTCCTGGCTCGACAGCACGGTGACCGGGCTGGCCGAGGTCAGGTTCGGCTGCGGAATGCGCGAACCGGTAATGACGATGTCGCGGGCCTGTTCGACCGGCTCACCGGTCGACGAGGTCGACGGAACTTCCGTCACCCCTTCGATCGGGCTCGTGGTCTCGGGCTGCGAGCCCGTGCCCATCGACGTGTCGGCCGGGTTGCAGACACCCGAATCGCCCGGAACAGTGCCTTCGGGACATTCAGGCGGCGTGGCATCTTGTGCATAAGCCGGAACGGTCGCGACAAGCCCGCCAAGGATCGTGCCCGCAAGTAGCGTGCGCATGGTGATGGACGTCATTCGAATTTCTCCCCTTCACGCGGTTCTGCCCGCAGTTAGTACGTGACGCACTATTAGGTGCGCGGCGTACTATTGGAAGGAAAACTTAGTGCGTTCCGCACTTTTGCAATCGAGCTGTGTTCCATTCGCAACAGCCGAGAGATCAGTGAGGGTAGTCAAAGGGAGCGGGGCTGCGCGCGCCGCTGTTATTTTCGCTTGGCGAAATCGTACAGGAGCTCGTCGAGCCATCCCATCTTCAGTTCGAGTAACGAGCGCGAACTGCGCGCGACATGGTCTTGGAACGGCACAGTGACCGCATTGTCGTAGCGGGTAAGCCGATCAGCCCGCTCCTTTACCAGTTCCTTGGCGCGGGCGATCCACTCAAGCCGTTCCTGGTTGCTCAAGAGGTCAAACGAAAGCAGCCGGGTGCGCAACGGATCGTCAAGAACGATGTGGCTGTCGTCGATCGCGCTGACCCACGACTTGACCGCTGCTCGGCCAGCCTCGGTCACTGTCAGGGTTTCAGGATTGCGACCATCGCCGTCGACCTTGGTCGCCGTCACGAACCCGCGTTCCCGAAGCCGCCGGATCGCCGGATAAACTTGGCCCTTGCTGGCATTGATCGAAGTGACCGGCGACTGTTCGTAGATTTTATGAAGTTCGTAGGGCTTGCACGGCTGCTGGCGCATGATCAGCGCGAGGAGGACACCTTCGTTTTCCGTCAATTTCGCGCCAGTCATGGAGGAAGCGGCTTTTGGCATGCTGTCTTTCGTACTATTATGCGCCGATGCATCGCCCTTTACCCGAACCGGGTCAAGACCTTCGCGGCGCCCCAATGGGGACGACTGATGGTTCGGTGACCCTTGGTGCCCAATCGGCGCGGCTGGTCCTGCGACCGGTTGCGCCAGAGGATGCCGAACCGACGTCGATATTGATGACTGCCGACATTGCTTCCGGCCTGATCAGTTGGACGTCGCCGACAACGCCGGAGCAAGCGACCGAGCGGATCGCGCGCTCGCGGATCGCGTTGGCAGAGCGTCGCGGCGTCGATTTCGCGGTGTGCGAAGCTGCCAGCGGGTCCTTGATGGGCTGGCTGGGTTTCTGGACCTGCGACGAATCAGCGGAAACGATGGCAATCGGCTATTGGCTCGGCGTGCCGTTTCAGGGGCGCCGACTGATGAGAGATGCAGTGGCGCTTGCCATTCCCCTTGCCCGTTCGCTGATCGGGCGGCAGTCGATCTTTGCCCGGGTCCGGCCCGGCAACCGCGCATCCATCCGAATCCTGGAAGAAAACGGGTTTCGCGCTGAAACGGCTGATTGCGAGGGACTCCTCGCCTACCGCCTGGAAGACGATGGTCGATGCCGTGAATGAACGCAGGGCGCGTATCGCGCATGTTTGTCCACACGAATTCCGGTCCATTGCATCCGCCGTGCGGTTGGACACGTAACTCCTTGATCACAACAAGGAGGAATTGACGATGAACAGCAAGATTTCAGGAGTTGCCATCATGTCGGCCGCGCTTCTTTTAGGCGGCTGCATGACCAATGGCATGACGCCAATGGGCGGCGAAAATGTAGCATATGTCGGTGGCGCCGCGATGTATCCGACCAAGACGATCGTCGAAAACGCCGTACAATCCCCCATTCACACAACGCTGGTCGCCGCGGTCAAGGCTGCCGGACTGGTTGAAACACTGTCCGGACCTGGCCCGTTCACCGTTTTCGCGCCGACCGACGCGGCCTTTGCCAAACTTCCTGCAGGAACCGTCGAGACGTTGGTCATGCCTCAGAACAAGGCCCAGCTCACCAATATCCTCACTTATCACGTGGTCGCCGGCCGAGTTACCGCGGCTGACCTGATGGCGAAAATCAGGGCCGGGGGTGGCCGCGCTGCACTTACAACGGTGCAGGGTGAACCGCTTACCGCGACGATGATGGGAGGCAGAGTGATGCTGACCGATACCAAGGGCAACATGGCCCACGTTTCGCAGGCGGACGTGATCCAGTCGAATGGCGTTATTCACGTCGTCGATGCCGTGCTCCTGCCCTAGTCGGGCTCCGAGCCCGTGCGGTCCGCACATGCGACAACTCGCGCGTGCTCGCTTCCCAAACGGGCACGCTTGGGGCAACACTAGGCCGGTGGGTTCTCTCGACCGTCATCCCGCTGGCCCGGCCGGCAGCAATGATCTCGATCATTTGCTGTCGGCCATCGCTATCGGCGATCGCGGCGCCCTCGCGACTTTGTATCGCCGGACGTCCGCAAAGCTCTACGGGATAGCGTTGCGGGTGCTCGACGATGCCGGGGCTGCGGAAGAAGTGCTTCAAGACGTCTATTTAACCGTCTGGAAAAAGGCGTCGATATTCGAAGCGGGACGAGCGAGCCCAATCAGTTGGCTGGCCGTCATTACCCGCAATCGCGCGATCGATCGCAAACGGCGGATCAAGCCCCAGGTGGTTGCGATAGAGCACGCAGCTGAGATTCCAGCGGATGCCCCTTTGGCGAGTGAAATTGCCGAGCAGCGCGAGGACATGGGGAGGCTTCGCTCCTGCCTCGAATTGCTTGACGAAAGAGCGCGATCCCTAATCCAGGAGGCATTCCTGGTTGGGGCGACCTATGCCGAGTTGGCGACGCGCGAAGCCGTTCCGCTGGGGACGATGAAAAGCGTGATCAGGCGCGGCCTGTTGCGCCTGAAAAAGTGCATGGAAATATGACTGAGCGAAAATCCCTTTCTGCCGCCGATCGGGAATGGCTTGCGGCCGAATACGCTCTTGGCGTGGTCACAGGCGAGGCGTTGGCCGAGGCGACGCGGCTAAACGCGACCGACAACGAATTTCGCGAGGAGGCGCTGTTGTGGTCTGGCCGCTTCGCGACGCTTCTTGATGATGTCGAAGCGGTCGATCCTCCAACGGACTTGCTTCCGGCAATCCTCGCCCGGCTACCACGGGTCAAGATTTACCCGAGAACAAGGCCTGGAAATGTAACTCGCTGGCAAGCAGCCACGGCAGCAATGACTGCGCTTGCCGCCGGTCTTGCCCTGTTCATCATTGTCCGCCCGGCAACGGTGATGGTCCCCGCGCCGCGACTTGAAACGCAGAGACCGGACCGTGCGCCGATGATCGCCGCGATAAGCGGTGAGAATAGCAAGATCGTCGCCAATTGGGATGGCGATCGAAAGCTGATCATCGTTCCAGTTGAGGTCGCAAAAACCCCGGGTGGCCAAGCGCACGAATTGTGGATGATCCCCAGCGACGGCAAGCCGCGCTCCATGGGCGTGATGTCCGAAGGGTCGATGGTATTGGACGTCACACCGAAGACGGCCGACATGTTCGCGGTTGGCACCACCTTTGCCATCTCAATCGAGCCTCAGGGCGGCTCGCCGACGGGCCAACCAACTGGGCCGGTCATTGCATCCGGAAAGCTCATCGCCGCGTAGCTATCAGCGAAGGAGTTTTTTGCATGTCATTGACTCATTGTTTAAGCCGCCGCTCTGTCCTTGGCACCGCCAGCAAGACCGGTGTCGCTCTGCTTTGTCTCGCGATTCCCGCCCGCGGCTGGGCCATGGCGCGCTTCCCGGTTTCCATGACCGATGCGCAGTGGCGGAAGAAGCTGGGGCCGGCGCGCTATTATGTCTTGCGACAGGAAGGTACCGAACGCGCCTTCACTTCATCCTTGCTCAAAAACGACCGCAAAGGGGTCTACACTTGTGCTGGATGCGGCCAGGCGCTGTTCTCTTCCAAGACAAAATTTGACAGCGGCACCGGCTGGCCCAGCTTTTGGGCAGCCATGCCCGGATCGGTGGGCCACACGCCCGTGTCGGGCCATGGCGGAAGCTATTTGGAAGAACATTGCAATCGCTGCGGCGGGCACCTGGGGCATGTTTTCGACGACGGGCCAAAGCCGACCGGCAAGCGCCACTGCATCAACGGCCTGGCGCTACAATTCCGTCCGGTCTGAAGTTCGGCAGCCGAAGCGCTAAGCAT
This sequence comes from uncultured Alphaproteobacteria bacterium, assembly GCA_963703115.1. GTDB lineage: Bacteria > Pseudomonadota > Alphaproteobacteria > Sphingomonadales > Sphingomonadaceae > Sphingomicrobium. The sequence goes on along the minus strand of OY969788.1, from coordinate 575,880 downwards.
TTTTACCGGATTGCATCGGATTCTCGCTGAAACGCATCCACTCCGCCGGCTCCCGCGTAACTAGGATTGGACGCAAGAAGGAGCTGTCACATGTCGCTCGAACATAGCCCGCAGGATTTCGACATTGCTAAGCCTGACCCAGGCTATCTGAGACAAAGAGTGAAAGCCGAGGCAGAGGCAGCCGCGAGCGCGCATTCCCTGGCAGCCACCATGATTCACGTGGAGTTGGCAACCGCTTATGCGAAGCGCTGCCGCCACGCCGACGATCAGGTGGTGGCCGCGGAAATCCGGCTATGGTGACGCTTTCGGCGGCGACGAAGGCGGCTAATGAAAGAGTGGTGACCCCTACGGGAATCGAACCCGTGTTTTCGCCGTGAGAGGGCGACGTCCTAGACCGCTAGACGAAGGGGCCCAATGAAAAGCGGGCTTGCGCGGCTTGAAGGCGGCGACCTAGTCCGCACCGCCGGCAAGGTCAACGAACTACTTGTCGGTGTCGCGTTCCGCCAAATAGCGCATCAGTTCGGCAAGGGTCGATTCCATCTGGTCCTGCATCTGGCCGACCAGTTCGTTCTCACGCATCCCGCCATGATCGAGCGGCTTGGAATAGCTGTCGGAAAAGGCCTGGAGGTCGGAGCGGTCGAACACCCCGCGCGCAACCAGCTTGGCAAGGATTACCAACAGGCCATTGGTATTGGCGATCGTTCCGGCAACCAACGCCTCATCGACCATCGACAAAGCGGTGGCTTCCTCGTCCTCGTCATCTTGATCTTCAAGCGCGTCGTCGTCGCCCGCTTCAATCCCGAAGTCGTCCTCGCTCATGACGCGCCATTGTGACGGCTGCGGCGGCTCATGCAAGTAGATCCGCGATTGTACGCCAACTTTGCGCTTTGGCAGCGAACGCAAGCGTGTGCGCGGCGCTTGACGACGGCAGGTCGACCAGGTCCAGGCCGCTTGGGCCAAGCAGCGAACGGCCGATCCGTGCTGCGGTTTTTCCGTTGAAAGCCATTGCGCGCAGCCCCGGCAGGTCTGCGACCAACCCGGCCAAGTCGTTGCCCCGTGCCGAGCGGATCGCTGCATCAAGGCTTCCTGCACGCTGCCCGCTGGCAATGACGTCCCACAGACCGATCCCCTCAGCCTTGAGCATGAGGAGGCGGTCGTCATAATCGAGCGACTGGAGGTCGCGTTGTATAGCAGCGCCCACAAGCCGCCAGAACTGGTTTGTCGGGTGGGCGTAATAGCGCCCCGCGGCAAGCGACGCGTCCCCCGGCAGGCTGCCAAGGATCAGCAGTCGGCAGTCGCGCGCGACGATCGGTGCAAGGCCTGACTTGAAGTGCATCTTGTTACCCTTGCCCATGCGCCCCCCAGCACTCAAGCGGTTGCTAGTCCGCCCCATGAGTGGATATGGCGTTGCCGCAATGACCGCCAAGCCGATCCGCCTCGCCCTGTTTTCGGGCAATTACAATTACGTCAGGGACGGGGCCAACCAGGCGCTCAACCGGCTGGTCGGCTATCTCTTGCGACAAGGGGTGGAAGTGCGGGTCTATGCGCCAAAAGTGGCGCAGCCGGCGTTCCCGCCGACCGGCACCATGGTCGGCATACCCAGCATTCCCATCCCAACGCGGAGTGAATATCGCATCCCAATCGGACTATCCAAGGCGGTGCGCGCCGACCTTGCAGCGTTCGATCCCAATATCGTCCATATCTCGTCGCCCGACCCGGCGGCACATCGCGCGGTCAGCTGGGCGAAGAAGCGCGGCCTTCCGGTCGTGGGATCAGTCCATACCCGGTTCGAAACCTACCTTGCCTATTACCATTTGTCAGCGCTGGAGCCGCTTCTTCGAGCGATGCTTCGCCGCCTTTACCGGCGCTGCGATGCGTTGCTTGTCCCTGCCGAATCCACCGCTTCGGTTCTTCGCGCCCAACGAATGGGCCGGTCAATCCACATCTGGAGCAGAGGGGTCGACCGCGAGCAGTTCAATCCCAGCCGCCGCGACTTGGAATGGCGCCGGGCCAATGGCCTTAAGGACGAGGAAATGGCGGTCGTATTCCTTGGGCGTCTCGTGCTCGAAAAGGGGCTCGACGTGTTCGCCGAAGTGATGGCGAAGCTGAAGAAGAAGCGGATTAGGTTTCGGCCGCTGATCATCGGCGATGGCCCGGCGCGCAGCTGGTTCGAAGGACAGCTTTCCGACGGGGTGTTCGTCGGATTCCAGGAAGGCGCAGACCTTGGGCGGGCGCTTGCCAGCGGCGACGTGTTTTTCAACCCCAGCGTCACGGAGGCATTCGGTAACGTCACGCAGGAGGCGCTGTCCTGCGGTCTTCCCGCAGTCGCTGCGGCGGCCACCGGGGCGAGCAACCTGGTCGAGGACGGGGTCAGCGGGATTCTGGTCGATCCTGGCGACCTCGACGGTTATGCCAAGGCGCTTGCGCAATATGCCCGCGATCCCGAACTACGTGCCCGGCACGGAAAGGCTGGAATCGCCTTTGCTAGAACCCGCGATTGGGACGAGATTAACAGCGTCGTCCTCAACGTTTACAAGCGGCTGATCAAGCGCAACCGCCGCCTGCACCGGCTACGCGAGCGCTAGATCACTTTACGCGTTCGATGCGCTGCGCGGCCTCGTCGAGGATCGCTGCGATGTCGAGCAACAGGTCCTCGTCGAAACCGCCGCTCGAGATTCGGTGCCCGACCGCGGTCATCAGGTTCTTGACCGCTCGTCCGATCGCTGGCCCAGCATCACCGCGCTCCTTGGGTTTCAGTTCCGTGAGCCGCTCGAACAGCTCCGCGACGTCGCCTTCATTCTCCGCCAGATGTTCCTCACCCTCGTTAGTCGCCGCGAACACCTTCTTTGCATCCTTTGACTTCTTCTCGGTGATCAGTCCCATCTCCTCGAGCATCGTCAAAGTCGGATAAATCACCCCCGGGCTTGGCGCATATTCGCCGCCGGTCATATCCTCGATCGCGCGAATGCAGTCGTAACCGTGGCGCGGCTCGTCAGCGATTAGCTTGAGCAGCACCAGCCGAAGCTCTCCGCCTTCGAACATCCGTTTGCGTCCGCGCCCGCCGCCGCGGCGATGACCGCCACGCCCGCCGCCGCCCCATCCGCCGAAACGGAACGGAAAATCATCCCCAAGGTCGAAGCTGAAGGTGCCGCTTCCAAGCCTGGAATTCGGACCCAGACCAGGGACATTGAAGGTGAAGGACTTGCCGTGGCGGCGCGGCTGTTCCGGAGTGTCGTGGTCAATCATGCGTCAGGTCCTTTCTTAGTTATGTCTTAGATATATCTTCGATGTGTCGCGTGCAAGGGCCTGTGAAGCGTTTCAATTCGCGCCTAGATATGGAGAACGATGGCCGACCTGTTCGTGGATGATGACGCACCCTCGCAAGCGCGCACGCCGCCCGCCGATGCGCCGCTTGCCGATCGGTTGAGGCCCGCTTCGCTTGATGAAGTGGTTGGGCAGGAACATCTGACCGGTCCCGATGGCGCGATTGGCCGGATGGTGGCAGCGGGCAAGCTGTCCTCGATGGTGCTTTGGGGCCCGCCCGGCACAGGCAAGACCAGCATCGCCCGTCTGCTTGCGGATGCGGTAGGACTGCGCTTTGTCGCGATCAGCGCGGTATTTTCAGGCGTTGCCGACCTAAAAAAGGTGTTCGCCGAAGCTCGTCATGCCGCGCGGGCGGGGCACAAGACCTTGCTGTTCGTGGACGAAATACACCGCTTTAATCGCGCCCAGCAGGACGGCTTCCTGCCGTATGTCGAGGACGGCACAGTGACCCTGGTCGGGGCGACCACCGAAAACCCCAGCTTCGAGCTTAACGCGGCCTTGTTGTCGCGCTGCCAGGTGCTGATCCTCCACCGGCTGGATGCTTCGGCGCTTGCCCGGCTCCTCGACCGAGCGGAGGAGGTCGAAGGGCGTCCCCTGCCCCTGACCGACCAGGCCCGCGAGGCGCTGGTTGCAAGCGCCGACGGCGACGGGCGCTTCCTCCTCAACCAGGCCGAGACCCTGTTCGCGATGGCGCTTCCCCAGCCGCTCGATCCGGCCGAGCTGTCGCGCCTGCTTCAGCGCAGGGTGGCGGTTTATGACAAGGACCGCGAGGGCCATTACAACCTTATCAGCGCGCTTCATAAGTCGCTTCGCGGGTCGGATGCGCAAGCAGCGCTATATTATCTCGCCCGAATGCTGACGGCCGGTGAGCAGCCGCTTTACGTGCTTCGCCGCCTGGTGCGCTTCGCGTCAGAGGACATCGGACTTGCCGACCCCAACGCCTTGGTCCAGTGCCTTGCCGCCAAGGATGCGTTCGATTTCCTGGGGTCCCCCGAAGGCGAACTGGCGATCGTCCAAGCCTGTCTTTATTGCGCCACCGCGCCCAAGTCGAACGCCGCCTACGTTGCCCAAAAGGCGAGCTTCAAAATCGCGCGCGAAACCGGCAGCCTGATGCCTCCGCAAGCGATCCTTAATGCGCCGACCAAGTTGATGAAGGACGTCGGCTATGGATCGGGTTACGCCTATGACCACGATTCAGATGATGCCTTTTCGGGCGCGGATTATTGGCCCGAAGAACTTGGCGCGCAGACTTTCTATCGTCCCAGCGGACGCGGGTTCGAGGCCAAGGTCGCCGAACGGATCGATTTTTGGAACCAGCGCCGCAAAGCGCTACAAGGCAATGCAACGGGGCGGGCGGAGTTGGTGCCTGCAAAGCAACCAGGGGAGTAAACGCAGATGTATCAGGTCGATCAAAATGCCTATTGGCAGGGACAACTTACTTACTGGGGTCCAAAGATCCTGATCGCGCTGGCAATCCTGATCGTCACCTGGATCGTGGCCCGGGCAGTCAAGTGGGTGATTCAGAAGGGCGTCGAGAAAGTCCCCATGCTGCGCCGGCATGTTACCGGCGGCCCCGGTGAGACGTTGGGCCACCAATTGGGGGTGATCGCCAAGCTGGTGGTGTGGCTGGTCGGCATCATGGCCGCGCTTAGCTTCCTAGGGGTCGGGCAGATCCTGACGCCTATCAACCGCATGCTGGTGGAGATTTTCGACTTCCTACCGCGGCTGATCGGGGCCGGGCTGATCTTTTTCGTCGGACTGATCGTTGCGCGCATCCTTCGCCAGCTCACCGAGACGGTGGTCACCGCGCTCAACATCGACGGGGCGTTCGCCAAGCTGGGGTTGAGCTTCAACCGCGAGATCGGGACCACCACCCTGGCACCGGGCGAAACCATTCCGGCGACGACCGTCTCGACCCGCGCGAACATTGCCCGCGCGCTGGGAATCATCGTGTTCGCACTGGTCATCTTCCCGATTTCGATTGCCTCGCTCCAGGCCTTGGGGATCGAGAGCATTTCGGCACCGCTGACCGATTTGCTCGACAAGATCCTGCTCGCCATTCCGGCCATCCTGACCGCCGTGCTGTGGATTGGGATCGCATTTATTGCCGCACGGTTCGTCAAGTCGGTGCTCGAAGCGGTTCTACCCCCGCTCGGGTTCGATCGCGTCGCCCAGTCCCTTGGAATCCTCCCCGCAACCGCAAGCGCGTCGCGGATTACTGCCAATATCGCGATGGTCGCAATCATCCTGACCGCGTCCATCGAAGCGGCGAAGAGCCTTGGCGGCGGAAGCATCGCGATTTTCCTGGAGCAGATCACCGCGCTTGGCGGCAAGGTCATCTTCGGCTCGTTGATCATCGTTGCGGGGATCTTCTTGTCGCGCATCATTGCCGGGCTGGTGGCAAGCGGGACCGGTGAAAACAGCTACGCGCAAACGATCGTCAAATATGCGATCATCGCTTTGTTCACCGCGATCGGCCTCACCTTCATGGGGCTGGCCGATCAGATCGTCATGCTCGCGTTCGGGCTGATCCTCGGGTCGGCCGCGGTCGCTGCTGCTCTGGCATTCGGAATTGGCGGACGCGACTGGGCAGCCAAAAGGCTTGAGGAAATGTCGCGCCGGAACGACCCCCCTTCGCCCATGGCAAGCCGGACCCCAACCAGTCCGCCAAGCGGCGATAGCCAACCGCCGCTGGTGTGACGCAGCGCACAGCGTGACGCCGAGTTTCAGCGACTTCGTCGCGATCGACTGGTCAGGCGCGAAGGGGACGAGACACAAGGGAATCGCGATCGCCGAGGCGGTTGGCGACAAGGCACCGCGCCTCGTTCGCCCCGGCCACGCCTGGTCGCGAGCTGAGGTCGCCGATTGGCTGGTCAAGCGCGCGGCCCAGTCCCCGACCCTGTTCGGCTTCGATTTTTCCTTTGCCCCGCCGATCATCGAGCGCGGCGCCTACCTTCCGGGAGAGCGGAGTGTCCCCGACACTGCGCGCCCATTCTGGGCCTATGTCGACAAGCATTCGGATGATCCCGACCTGGGCGCCGCGAGTTTTCTTGAGAAGGTTCACCGGCCGCACTTTTATTTCGGCGCTGCGGACGGCGAAAAGGCGCGGTTCATGCACTTTCGCCAGTGCGACCATCGCCTCAATGCGCAGGGGGGGCGCAAGACCGCATCGGCCTATGACGCGATCGGTGCAGCGCAGGTCGCAAAAGCAAGTTTTTCAGGAATGCGATTGCTTCACCGCCTGTCGGGCGCAATCCCGATCTGGCCGATGGACCCGCTGTCGCCGGGCAGCAGCGCGGTGGTCGAGATCTACACCCGGATCTACATTCGCCGCGCCGGGCTTACTGGAGCCAAGGTGCGTAGCCGTTCCGAACTCAACCGCGCGTTGAGCGCGCTTGGGTCAGCGTCGGTGCGACTAAACAACGAGCCCGACGACCATCAGACCGATGCCTTGATCACTGCTGCGGGAATGCGCCATTATCTTCTCTCCAACCCCGGAGCGTTCGCACCGCCCGGCCTTAGCTGGCAGATCGCGCAGTCAGAGGGATGGACCTTCGGAATTGCATGACCGCCACGAACCAATCTGGACCTTCGCGCCGATCTGCCGCAAGGGGACCGATTAGCCGGCTTAGCACAGTGGTAGTGCAGCGGTTTTGTAAACCGAAGGTCGGGGGTTCAAATCCCTCAGCCGGCACCATTTTCCAGTCTTATCCACAGGAATGTCCCCGGGTTATGCCCCGGACAATGCACGGATTTCCTACGCACTTGGTTCGATTTCGCTGGCGCGAATCGTCGGCCTAGTGCATTTAGACAATGTGTTCCGGAAGGCTTCGGCCGGAAGGAACATGGAACCCCGCCAACTTCGGTTGGCGGGGTTTACGCGTTCTGGGGCTTAGCGATCGTCCCCCCTTTGGCGCTCAATCCTCCAACTCGATCCAGACCGGCGCATGATCGCTGGTTTTTTGCTCGCCACGCGGAGTGCGATCGACCCCGGCCGCCTTGAGCCGCTTTGCAGTGTCTTTCGAGAGCAGCGCATGGTCGATACGGATTCCCGCATCGCGCTCGAACGAATTTCTCCAATATGCCCAGAAAGTGTACATCCGCTTGTCCGGGTGCATTTTGCGGATCGCATCAGTCCAGCCGCTTTCCACCAGCTTGGCGAACTTGTCCTTTGCTTCGGCCGCGAACAACGCGTCCTTCTTCCAATTCTCGGGCTTGTAGACGTCGAAATCCGTGGGGATGACGTTGTAATCGCCGATTAGCACCGCAGGCACCTTGGCGGTTCGCAAGTCGTCGGCATGGGCCTGGAGGCGGTCCATCCACGCCAGCTTATAATCAAACTTTGGTCCCGGCTTGGGATTGCCGTTGGGGAGATACAGGTTGCCCACGATCAACCCGTTAATTGCTGCCTCGAGATAGCGGCTATGCGTCGGGTCGGGATCGTCGGGAAGCCCGCGCTTGGTTTCGACCGGCGTCCCAACCCGGCTGAGGATCGCCACCCCGTTCCACCGTTGCTGCCCGTGCCAGATCGACTGGTAGCCCGCCGCCTCGATCGCTGCGCGCGGGAATTGCGCATCGCTACACTTCAATTCCTGGAGGCAGCAAACGTCGGGCGCGAAATCCGCCAGCCAGCCCAGCAACAGCTCCAGCCTGCTGTTCACTCCGTTGATATTATAGCTCGCGATCCGCATCGTGACTTATCCACCGCCTTGTCCACCAATCAGTCCCCGAAAATCGCGCTACGCAAGTTTAAGGGACTCGACTCGTGGGACGAATGTGTCATGATGCCCTTGTGTTCCAGAAGGCTTCGGCCGGAAGGAACATGGAACCCCGCCAACTTCGGTTGGCGGGGTTTACGCGTTCTGGGGCGGATAATTCTGCCAAGTTCCGACTAGCATTCGGCGTCCCCCAAATGTTCGCGCTCCAGCTGGATCGTCGAATGAAGGATCGCAAACCGGTCGTGAAGCATCGCCTGCGCCGCGCGAAGTAGCGCGTCGGTATCCTCCACATGGGGTGCTACAAGGTGGACGGTCAGCGCGGTCTCGGTCGTCGACAGCGCCCAGATATGAAGGTCATGGACCTCTGCCACCCCGCCTATTTCCAGAAGCGCGCGCTCTACCCCGTCCAGCGACACGTTTGCCGGAACCCCGGCGAGGCTCATCCCGACCGATTCCTTAAGCAGTCCAAATGTGCTCCAAAAGATTACTGCAGCGATCAGCAGGCTGATCGCCGGGTCGATCCATTGTTTGCCGGTTATCAGGATCGCAAAGCCTGACACCACCACTGCCGCCGACACCGCGGCGTCGGCAACCATGTGAAGAAACGCGCCGCGCACGTTGATGTCGCCTTTCCGCCCACGCGCGAACAGCCAGGCAGTCGCGGCATTCACCGCGATCCCGATACCGGCAACGATCATCACTACCTTGCCTTGGGTCGGTGCCGGTTCGGCGAAACGGCGGATCGCCTCGGCGGCAATCGCGCCCACCGCAACCAGAAGGATCAGCGCATTGATCAATGCGGCGAGGATCGAAGCTTTTTTAAGGCCAAAGCTGAAGCGCGGAGAGCGGGTGCGCTTGGCTATCGCCGCACCGCCCCATGCAATCACCAGACCCATGACGTCGGAAAGATTGTGGCCGGCGTCGGCGAACAGCGCCATTGAATCGGCGCTCCAGGCATAGGTCGCCTCGATCGCGACGAACGCAAGGTTGAGCAGGATGCCGAGCGCGAAGGCGCGGCTGAAATCGCCACCACCTTCTGCGTGGCCATGTCCTTCGGCGTGATTGTGTCCTGCCCCCATTCGTCCAGCCTAGCGGCGCGTGCTCGCCATGCAAATCCGCCGTCTGTCGAAACGGACAATCCATTCACCGCATGACCAGCTTGTAACTTTATTACATCGGCTGCATGTCCCGCGTTATGAACCCCTTATCTTCCGGCGTTGCACTCGCCGCTCTTGTCGTCCCCTTTGCTTCTCCGGCTCTTGCCCAGGACAGCGAACCCTCTGCCGCGCAGTCCGCCACCAACGAAGCCCCGAACGCGCCAAATGCGCCGGGAAGCGCCGAGGCGGCCCACCCCGACAACGACAAGGTGATCGTGGTCACTGGCGTTCGTCGGTCCGCCGCCGACGTGCTCGGCAGCGTGACCGTGATGAGCAAGGACCAGCTGGCCCGCGAACTATCGCCAAGCATCGGCGATACGCTGGCGGGACTTCCGGGCGTCACAGCCTCGAGTTTCGGGCCATCCGCGTCACGCCCGATCCTTCGCGGGTTGTCGGGCGAGCGTGTCCGGGTACTGGTAGATGGGATAGGCAGCCTCGATCTTTCATCTTCGGACCCCGACCATGCGGTTGCAATCAACCCGCTGACCGCGGAGCGGATCGAGGTTCTTCGTGGTCCCGGATCACTGCTTTATGGTTCGTCGGCGATCGGCGGCGTCGTCAATGTTATCGACACCCGGATCCCCCTTAGAGTGCCTCCCGGCCGCGTTAGCGGGGACTTGCTGGTCAATTACGGCACTGCGGCCAACGAACGAAGCGCCGCCGGGCAGGCCAATGCAGCGCTTGGCGAGCATCTCGTCGTGCACCTCGACGCGAACTGGACCAAGTATGACGATCTTAGAACGGGGGGCTACATATTGTCCCGTCCGCTGCGCGAAGCCGCATCGGAAAGCCCCGATCCCACGATCCGCGCGCTGGCCGACCTCAAGGGCAAGCTCCCCAATAGTGCAGGAAAGGGCAGCGATGTCGCGGCCGGCCTGGCCTATATCGACGGCGGCCTCAATATCGGCGCAGCTTTGACCCATCATACCGCTGCCTATGGAGTGCCCGTCCGTTATTCATTGGACCCTGCAATCGAGGCGGAGGCCCCGACCATCGACGCGGTTCAGGATCGCGCCGACTTGCGCGTCAACGTGCCGCTTGGCGGGGCCTTTTCAGCGCTTCACCTGCGCGGCGGCACTGCGCGTTATCACCACAAGGAAGTTGGCCCGGATGGGGTGGTGGGAACACGCTTCTATTCGAACGGCAGCGAGGCACGCACGGAATTGATCCAGTCTGGCCAGACCGGCTGGGGCGGCACCAGCGGCGTGCAATATCTGGTCCAGGACGGGCGAATTCGCGGGGACGAGAAATATCTTCCGGACAGCACCAATCGCCAGTTCGGGCTGTTCTCTCTCCAGACGCTGGTGAAAGGTCCTTGGCGCGCGGAGGTCGGAGGACGGATTGAGTTCGCACGGGTCGATGCCAAAGCCGACCCAGCAATCGCAGCCCAGCCCGCCGGGAACATGATGGTCGGAAGCGCTGCGATCTCGCGCAATTTTACGCCGCTGAGCGGCGCCATTGGCGGAAGCTACGAGTTTGCCAGTGGATGGCGTTTGGGACTGTCACTTTCGCACAGCGAACGCGCACCCTCGATCGACGAGTTGTATGCGCGCGGGCCGCACGCGGGCACGCAATCGTTCCTGATCGGCAATCCCGATCTGAAGTCGGAGCAAAGCAACGGAGCCGAGCTTAGCGTGCGCAAGTCCGACGGCCCGGTCCACGTCGAAGCAAGCCTCTACGCCTCGCGTTTCGCGAACTTTCTTTACCAGTCAGCGACCGGCGCGGTCGCCGATGGCCTTCCAGTCTATGCCTATCGCGAAGGCAAGGCGCGTTTCACCGGCTTCGAAATCCAGGGCGATGCCAAGTTCGGTCGGGCGCTCGGTGTCAACTGGGGTGGCGAGATGGTCGCCGATGCAGTCCGCGCGACAATCACCGACGTCGGCCCTGCCCCGCAAATCCCGCCGTTGCGGCTAAAGGGGGTGTTGACCGGCGCACGCGGTCCAGTCGACGGGCGCATCGAGGTTGAACGGGTCACTGCGCAAAACCGCATCGCCGCCAATGAAACGCGCACTCCCGGCTATACCATGGTCAATCTGGGGATCGACTGGCATCCAATGGCCGAAAACAACGCGCTGACCCTTTCGCTTCAGGCAGATAATCTATTCGACGTCGAAGCCCGCCGAGCGTCGAGCTTGTTGAAGGATTATGCCCCGCTTGCCGGCCGCAACATCAAAGCGTCTGCGCGCTTCAGTTTCTGACGGCTCCTGACACAACGAAAGAGGCGGCCCGGTTGCTACCGGACCGCCTCCTGATCGGGCGCTTTCAGGCTGGGGAAGGGACGCGCCCGATACGGGGTCTTTACAGGTCGATGCCTTCGGCAATCGCCTCTAGCTTGCGGATCCGTTCCTTTAGGTCGGCAATCTCGATCCGTCCGCCGGCCAAGGGAAGCCGGGGCTCCGCGCCCGGGCCAAAGCCGTGTCCAAGCTCGAGCTTTTTGAATTCGAGCCAGTTGTTCCAGGCCTTGAGCGCGGTTGCGCTGGCGGCACCGATGGCAAGGACGGTGCCACCTGCCATGATCGTAAGCGAAACAGGGTCCATCACTTGTCCTCCTGCACTTCCTTGGCGCGCAGTGCTTCGATTTCCCGCGCCAGTTCGTCGTTCTGGGTCGAAAGGTGGTGATCGATCGCCATCAGCCGGCGATCGTTGGTGTCGAGTTCGGTGCGCATCGCATGCACGCTGGGCCGCCGGCTCGCGGTTTCGCCCATCCGGTCGAAATCGCTCATTCCGGTGCGACGGCCCAGGTGCCTGTTCCGGGCAACCGCAAGGCCGATCCCGGCAAGGACATAGACCAGCAAGGTGAGCTTGAAGCTGATCATTACCGCCGCGGCGACAAAGCCAATGCGTATGAAAGTCGGATCGATCCCCGTCATCGCGCCGGCCATCGAGCAAACACCCGCGAACTTCGCGTCCTTGCGATCGAGCGAATATTTATAGCGTGCCATTGTTCCTAGTCCCCTTTGCAATAATCAATTGGCTGGTTGGTTGAGCCGCGCCTTGAGGGCCGCGAGTTGTTGATCGACATGTTCTGCGGCCTTCAATTCCGCGATTTCTTCTTCCAGGCTCTTGGGGCCGGTCAGGCCCAGCGCGTCGGCGCGCCCTTCCGCAAAGTCGGCACGGCGTTCGAGCAGCTCGAACTTGGCGAAGGCGTCCGCGGCGCGGTTGCCGTGAATGACTTCATTGGCGCGAGCGCGGCTGACTGCGCTTTCGAACCGCGAGGCGATGGCGTTTTGCCGGGCGCGCGCTTCGCGAAGCTTTGCCTGGAGCTTGGCGATATCCTGTTCGTAGCCGCGCAGCAGCTGCTCTAGCTCGGCAGATTCCCGGCTTATTGCGTCGGCCATGCTCGCTACCTTTTCGCGCTCAGCGAGTGCTTGGCGAGCAAGATCTTCACGGTCTTTCTCAAGCGCCAGTTCGGCGCGGCAGGTCCACTGCACCTGGAGTTCGTCGAGGCGGCCCAGGGTGCGCCGCATTTCCTTCACGTCGGCAATCGAACGGGCCGCCGAGGCGCGCAGTTCGACCAGCGTCTCTTCCATCTCGATGATGATCATGCGAATCATCTTGGCCGGGTCCTCGCTGCGGTCGAGCAGGTCGGTCATGTTGGCGGCAAAGATGTCGCGGGCTCGGCTGAACACCGGGCCGGAAAGCCATGCGCCGCCGTGTTGCAACCCTTCGGCCGGCCGGCTGACAGCCGGAACAGTGACCGGGACGCGAACGGGCACCTTGGCCTCGATCACCTCGAGATTAGGCATAGACGGGGGCCTTCAGGATAAAGCTGTGGGCATTGGCCTGCGCCGGGGCGACGGCAGCACTCACGGTAACGCTGGACATCACCAGCGCGGCTGCAAAAGCGACGATCGTGCGCTTTAGGCGGTCATTGATAATCATGGTCATTCTCCCTTTTTTCGATCTGGCGAGGTCGATGCCGAACCGATGCCAATAGCTATTCAAGGGTCATGCCAATTCCAGAAAACCGCCAAAAAGTGCTTGGGCTCGGCGAATGTTGGGACAATTCTCACCCATCAGTTGGCGAAAATTCCCAAGGCTTGCGTGCGATCAATTGGTGGAACCTGCCACGCGCCCGAGCGCTGGTCCGCCAACACAGAATTTTTCAGGAGAATATGATGTTGGGTAAAATTGCAGGCGCTTGGCTGGGCGATAAGGTTGCCGGGCCAAAGAGCGGCGGTCGCGGTGCACTTCTGGGGTTTGGCGCGGCCTGGCTGGCACGCAGGAGCGTTCCGGCGCTCGCGGCAGTTGCGGCGGCGGGATGGGGGATCAACAAGATCCGCAAGCGGCGCTCATCACGCAACGCCGCGTAAAACTTAGGCCTCCTCGCCGCCCTCAGCAGGCGCGGGGGTTTCGAAATATGGTTCGACCTTGCCCTTGAGGGTGACGGTCATCGGCTGGCCGTAGCGATTGAGGCTGCGGCCGGCCGCCACCCGAATCCACCCCTCGGATACCGAATATTCAATGACGTTGGTCTTTTCCTTGTCGTTGAACTTGATCCCCACCCCGCGCGACAAAAGCGCTTCGTCGAAATGTTCGCTGCGCGGGTCAAGGCTCAGGCGGTCCGGTGGTGTGTCGGTGATTTTCTTGTCGTCGGCCATGGAAAGAGCCTTTGGCGAATGCGCGCTTTGCGGTCAATCACAGAGCAGTGGAAGCGTGATGTCAAGCGGCCTTGACACGACCGCTTTACCTAGGGGCAATCGCGGATTAAGCGGTTCACGCCTATGAGTAATCGAGAAGACAAAGTCGCCGCAAAGGCGCGCGCCAGCAACCGAGCGGTGCTCGAACTCCATGTTCCCGAGCCGCGCTACCGCCCCGGCGATACGCCCGACTTTTCGAACCTTCGAATTCCCGAAGCCGGTGCCGTTCCGCGCCCCGCCCCGAACGTTGCCGCATCCGACACCATCCCGTTCGCAACGAATCTCGTTCGCGTGCTTGGCAAGGATCATCACGCGGTCGGACCGTGGGACCCCAAGCTTAATCCCGAAACCCTTCGCAAAATGCTTCACCACATGGTGACGGTGCGCATTTTCGATGACCGAATGTACCGCGCCCAGCGCCAGGGAAAGACCAGCTTCTACATGAAGTGCACTGGCGAAGAGGCGATCGCCATTCCTACCGCCTTCGCGATGGACGATGACGACATCCACTTCCCCACCTATCGCCAACAAGGCCTGTTGTTCGCCCGCGGTTATCCGATGGTGAAGATGATGTGCCAGATCTATTCCAATGCTGGCGACCATATGAAAGGCCGCCAGCTTCCAATCATGTATTCCGACAAGAAGCACGGCTTCTTTTCGATTTCCGGCAACCTTGGCACCCAGTATCCGCAAGCGGTCGGCTGGGCGATGGCAAGCGCGATAAAGGGCGACCACCGGATCGCGATGGGCTGGATCGGTGACGGCGCGACGGCAGAAGGCGATTTCCATTCCGCACTGACCTTCGCAAGCGTCTACCAGGCACCGGTGATCCTGGCCGTAGTCAACAACCAGTGGGCAATTTCCAGCTTCTCGGGAATTGCCGGCGCCGAGCAGGCGACCTTCGCGCAGCGCGCTACCGGCTATGGCATCGCCAGCCTTAGGGTCGACGGCAACGACGCGCTTGCAGTTTATGCAGCGGTCCAGTGGGCAGCCGAGCGCGCACGTTCGAACAACGGTCCGTGCCTGATCGAATTCTTCACCTATCGTGCAGAAGGTCATTCGACCTCGGACGACCCCTCGGGCTACCGTCCCAAGGAAGAGGCTAGCGAATGGCCGCTGGGCGATCCCGTCGAACGCTTGAAATCGCACCTGATTGCGCTTGGCGAATGGAGCGATGAACGCCACGAGGCGATGACCAAGGAGTGTGACGCACAGGTGCGTGCAGCGCAAAAGGAAGCGGAAAAGCTCGGCACACTGCCGCAACAGGGCAAGGACGACATCGGCAGCATGTTCGAGGACGTTTATGCCGATATGCCTTGGCACATCGCCGAGCAGCGCGATGCCGCGCTCGCGGAAAGCGGGGGCAAGTAACATGCCCACGATGAACATGATCCAGGCACTGAACGATGCCCACAAGGTCGCGATGCGCGCGGACCAAGATATCGTCGTGTTCGGTGAGGACGCAGGCTATTTTGGTGGCGTGTTTAGGGTAACCGAGGGTTTGCAGAAAGAGTTCGGCAAGACCCGCGCCTTCGATGCGCCAATCTCGGAAGGCGGGATCATCGCCACCGCGGTGGGCATGGCGGCCTATGGCTTAAAGCCGCTGATCGAGATCCAGTTCGCCGACTATATTTATCCCGGCTACGACCAGATCGTCAGCGAAGTTGCAAAGATGCGCTATCGAACGGCAGGCGAATGGCCGATGCCGATGGTCATCCGCACCCCCTATGGCGGTGGCATTTACGGCGGGCAGACCCATAGCCAGTCACCCGAAAGCCTGTTCACCCACATCGCGGGCCTGAAGGTCGTGATTCCGTCCAACCCCTATGACGCCAAGGGCCTTCTGCTTGCGGCAATCGCGGACCCCGATCCGGTGATCTTCTTCGAGCCCAAGCGCATCTACAACGGACCGTTCGACGGGCATCATGACAAGCCGGTGAAGCCCTGGTCGAAGCACGAACTCTCCGATGTTCCCGAGGGTCATTACACCGTGCCGCTGGGCAAGGCGAAGGTGGTACGCGAAGGCGAAGCGCTGACCATTCTTACCTATGGCACGATGGTCCACGTCGCCCTTGCCGCAGCGCAGGAAAATGGCGTGGATGCGGAGATTATCGACCTACGCACCCTCGTACCGCTGGACCTTGAGACAATCGAGGCGAGCGTAAAGAAGACCGGCCGCTGCCTTGTCGCGCACGAAGCGCCGCGCACCTCGGGCTTTGGCGGCGAGTTGATCAGCCTGGTTCAGGAGCGCTGTTTCTACCACCTCGAAAGCCCAGTCGAACGGGTGACGGGCTGGGACACGCCCTACCCTCACAGCTACGAATGGTCCTATTTCCCGGGTCCTGCACGCATGAAAACGGCATTACAGAAAGTGATGGCTGATTGATGGCACGCTTTGAATTCAAGCTTCCCGACATCGGTGAAGGCATCGCCGAAGCCGAGATTGTCGAATGGCACGTCAAGATCGGCGACACGATTGAAGAAGACGCGCACCTTGCCGACATGATGACCGACAAAGCCACGGTCGAGATGGAAAGCCCGGTCGCCGGCAAGGTCGTCGCCCTTGCCGGAGAAGTCGGCGACCAGATCCCGATCGGTTCGGTCTTGGCGGTGATCGAAACCGAGGGCGCCGACCGCGCCGATGAGACCGCCGACGATAGCAAGGACGAGCGTCCGCTAGGCGACGGTGCAGTCGAAGCGTCGCCGTCGATGGCTGAGGAAATTCCGGTCGCCGCGTCCGATGATGCGCAAGCGGCAACGCCCGCGACCTCGCCCGCGATCGCGCCCAAGGTCGAACCCGAGGTCGCGACCCGCGAGGAAAGTCATGGCGAGAAAATCCTGGCTTCCCCCGCAGTTCGTGCCCGTGCGCGCGACATGGGAATCGACCTTGGACAGGTAAAGACGTCAAGCGATCGCATTCGCCATTCCGACCTCGATTCCTATCTGCTGTACAATGGCGGTTCGGTGTCGTCCCGCGGCAGCAGCCAGCGCGCCGCTGATCAAACGGTCAAGGTCGTCGGCCTGCGCCGCAAGATCGCGGAAAATATGGCCGAGGCCAAGCGCCGCATCCCCCACTTCACCCTGGTCGAGGAATTCGACGTCACCGCGCTGGAAGAAACCCGCGCGATGATGAATGCCGACCGCGCCGACAACCCCAAACTGACCGTGCTGCCTTTCCTGATTATCGCGATGGGAAAGGCGCTGCGCGATTGGCCGATGCTGAATGCGACGTTCGACGATGACGCGATGCAGCTTACCCGTCATGGCGCGATGCACCTTGGCATGGCGACCCAGACCGATGGCGGCTTGATGGTGCCGGTGATCCGGAATGCCGAGAGCATGGACGTCTGGGCCTTGGCGCGGGAAATCAAGCGGCTCGCCGACGCCGCCCGTTCGGGCAAGGCCGCGCGCGATGAACTAATGGGATCGACCATCACCTTGTCGTCCCTGGGGCCGATGGGCGGTATTACCTCGACCCCGGTCATCAACCGCCCGGAAGTCGCGATTATCGCGGTCAACAAGATGCGCGAGATGCCGGTCATCGTCGATGGCGAGCTGGAAGCCCGCAAGTTGATGAACCTGTCGCTGTCGTGCGATCACCGCGTCGTCGACGGCTGGGACGCGGCCAATTTCATGCAGGACATGAAGCGCCTGATCGAGCACCCACTGCGCCTATTGAGCGCTTGAAGCCCGCCACCCAACGGGATCTAAGGCCTTGGTTCGGCTGGGGTGGAGACAGTAGCGATCGTTCCCTGTTTCGCGGGCGGCCTAAACCCCCATAATCCGCGGTGCGGTCGCATGCCACCATGGGGTACCCCAAAGCATCAGGACAACGAAGCTGAGTGGAATGTACCAGGCGGCTAGGATGTAATACGCGCGATGCACCCGCCGATTTTGCAAAATATCCCAGACGAATAGCGGAGCGATCGCAAGCAACTGGTAAGCGAGGATCGAGACCGGGCTAGCGGGAAGCGTGTGGGGAAGCCAAGTCATGCGAGCGAATGCAGCGCCCAGCGCCATCGCCGGCGCGAAAATCATCAGCCGCTTGTGAAATCCCGCGTCGCGCGATCGCGCCCGGAGTGCAAGTACGACAAACAGGGTGAACAAAAGACCAGCCTGAACCTGCAGGAGGAGGATATCGTCCAGCTGCAACAGGAGGCCCCGGATTGCGCCATGCGCGGAGGGCGGCGTGACCGACAGGCCATCGTAGACCTGATGGTACATGGTTGGGGCAAGCGTAAAGCCGACCACGATCAGCGCTGCCGCGAGGAGCCCGCCGACCGGACCCACTTTCCGGTGGGTTTCGCAGCGGCCCCTCGCGACCAGCCAGGTCTGCGACAATAGGAATAAGAGAAAGCTGCCCATCAGGACGGCGTGCATGTGGAGAACCAGTGGGAACGGCGGGCGCAATCCCTGCTTCACCAATGCCACCTTGAAAATTGAATCCGGAATGAAACCGGTCAGCGCCAGAGCTATGAACCAGAGCGACATTCCGACGAAAATCCAGCGGTCGAGCCCGCGCGCACGCGGCGTTCCGGTCAACCGGTCAGGAAGCTTTGGAGTTTCCGATATGCGAGTCATTACGGTTGCCATTGCCCGTTTCCCCTATGCAATGAACTTAGTCGGCTGGACGACATAGCATCGTCATTTTCTGTAGCAAATATGGCTGCCCTTTCGTCGGCCCTTCCGGCGCGCTAGTCGCATGACATGCTCAAGCCCGCGACCACCGACATTGAAGCGCTGAAAACCATTGAGGAGCGCCTGCGCTTCCTTTCGGCCTGGACCATTCACCACGCCAACCACATCCGGGAAAGCGACGACGGGCTGAAGGTCGGAGGTCACCAGGCGTCGTCCGCGTCGATGACCGCGATCATGGCCGCGCTCTATTTCCACGCGCTTGGCGAAAATGACCGCGTGGCAGTCAAGCCCCATGCCGGTCCGGTGCTTCACGCGATCCATTACCTGATGGGCTCGCAGACCAAAGAACAGCTTGAGAATTTCCGTGGTTTCGGCGGCGCGCAAAGCTATCCCAGCCGAACGAAAGACAAGATCCCGGTCGATTTTTCCACCGGCTCGGTCGGCCTTGGTGTTGCGATCACCTTGTTTTCCTCAATCGTCCAGGACTGGCTGTCGGGACGCGGCTGGATGGACCAGGAACAGCGCGGTAGGTTTGTCGCGCTGGTCGGTGACGCGGAGCTGGATGAAGGCAATATCTATGAGGCCCTGATCGAGGGGGCCAAACATGATGTGAAGAACCTGTGGTGGGTGCTCGACTATAATCGCCAGAGCCTCGATGCGGTCAGCGCCGATAAGATGTTCGAGCGGTTCGACGAGATTTTCCGTGCCTGCGGCTGGCGCGTGATCGAACTGAAATACGGCAAGACGCTTGGCGCCGCGCTGGCCAAGAACAAGGCGGTAAAACAATGGTTCGACGCGCTTCCCAATGCCGACCTAAGCGCGCTTCATTACCAGGGAGGCGCAACCATTCGCGCGCGGCTGGAAGCCGATTTGGGAACGGCTGGCTCCGCCTTTTTGAAGGCGCATGACGATGCGGCAATCGAACGCCTTTTCGCCGACCTTGGCGGCCATTGCATGGAAAGTCTTGTCGATGCCTTCGACGCGGCATCCCAAGACGACACGCCAACCCTGTTCATCGCCTGGACGATCAAGGGTCACGGGCTTCCGTTTGCGGGTCACAAGGACAACCATGCCGGATTGATGAACCTCAACCAGATGGCGGCGCTTCGGGCCAAGGTCGGAGTCCGCGAGGGTGAAGAATGGGAACCGCTGGCGGGCATCGGCGACAACCGGGCCAAGGCGGTGGAGGCGCTAATCCGGGCGGCGCGGGTTAAGCGCGACAAACGCGAACGAAACTTCGGGTCGGTCGCGATCCCCGATATTCCTGCGCCCGTCGGCAAGGAGCAATCGACCCAGGCTGCCTTTGGCCGGATCCTCAACGACTTGTCGCGAGCGGGTGGAGAGCTTGCAGACCGCATCCTCACCACCAGTCCCGACGTAACCGTCTCGACCAACTTGGGCGCGTTCGTCAACCAGCGCGGCCTGTTCGCGCGCAATGCCCGACGCGACGTCTTCGCTGATGAAAAGATTGCCAGCGCGCAAAAGTGGTCGGCAAGCAATTCGGGTCAGCACGTCGAACTTGGGATTGCCGAAAACAACCTGTTCCTGATGCTTGCTGCGGCGGGCCTTTCAGGTGACATGTTTGGCACCCGCCTGTTTCCAATCGGGACGCTCTACGATCCCTTTATCGCGCGCGGCCTCGATGCTCTTAACTATGCCTGCTACCAGGACGCGCGCTTCCTTCTGGTTGCAACACCGAGCGGAGTCACGCTGGGTCCTGAGGGCGGCGCGCACCAGTCGATCAACCCCCCACTGATCGCGCTGGGCCAACCGGGTCTGCGCCATTACGAACCTGCTTTCGCCGACGAACTGGCGGCGATGATGGAGCAGGCCCTGCGGCTGATTGACGCACCGGATGGCGAGAGCACCTACCTGCGCCTTTCGACTCGTTCGATCCGGCAGGTCGAGCGCGCTGACGACGGCTGGAAAAGCGGCGCGATCGAAGGGGGCTATTGGCTGAAACCACCCGGCGATAACGCGGAAGCGGCGATCGTGGCGATGGGCGCGATCATGCCCGAGGCGCTGGCGGCCTGGGAGGAACTGTCCGCCGACCTTCCCGGTCTGGGGCTTCTCGCCGTCACCTCGCCAGACCTGCTCCATCGGGGATGGAGCAATGCACAGGCCGCACGGTGGACCGGCGGCCGCCAGCAAAGCCATGTCGAGAATTTGCTGGCTCAGCTTTCGCCGACGGCCGGCCTGGTTACGATCGCCGATTGCGCGCCGGCCGCGCTATCGTGGCTTGGCGGAGTTCGCGGCCACCGGGTCGCGCCGCTGGGCGTGGACCGGTTCGGCCAGACCGGAACCCTGGCCGATCTTTACGCTGTCTATCGCCTTGATGGCACCGCGATCACCGAGGGGATCGCCGAACTTTTGCTCCATACTCCCGGGTAAATACTTTTTGTTTACTAGCTGTCCGTAAACGACAGGTCACTCGATGTGGGAGTGCAGTAATTGTCCGAATATTGGGGGGCGCCCGACCATCTTCGCTGCGCGCCGAACTTTTCGTTGGGCGGGCAGGCGCGCGTCGACGCAGTGCAAAACCAGTTCCGCGCCGAACGCCGCTCGATCCGGCGCGATCCCGCGACGATAGCGCCGCAGCCCCCGGCGCCGCCGGTAATCCCGCCTACCCAGGATCCGCTGTTCCTGAAACTTGCGGAGGAGCTCGAATATTCCCGCCGCAGGCTCGACGTCCTGGGCGACAACCTGTCCGCCGACACCTTAGTCACCATGCGTCACGGCATCTCCCTCCAGGCACTTGATATCGTCGGCCAGGTACTTGGTCACCTTGCCGATATCGTCCGCTCAAGTGATCCGTCGGTAGTCGTCGACCGCATCGGCATGACCGAATTGAAAGGGCGTCTGAAGCCGACCCGCCTTTAAGCTGCTTGGCAAGGCGCCGTGCCCTCGCCTAGACCACAATCATGGCCGGACGATTTTTCGATGAGTGGCAGGTGGGCGACGTCATCCACCATGCGATCACCCGCACGGTGACGGAGACCGATAATCTCCTCATCTCGACGCTGACCCACAATCCACAACCGCTCCACCTCGACGTCGAGGCGGCGAAAAAGACCGAGTTCGGCAAGCCGCTGGTCAACAGCTGCTTTACATTTTCCCTCGCCGTCGGTGTTTCGGTCGGCGACACGACCTTGGGCACCCTGGTCGCCAATCTGGGCTATGACGAGGTGAAGTTCCCGGCACCGGTCTTCATCGGCGATACGCTAAGCATTGCAAGCGAAGTCGTCGCGCTTCGAGAAAGCGGTTCTCGTCCCAATGCCGGAATCGTTACGTGGGAGCATCGCGCAACCAATCAGGACGGCAAGATCGTCTGCATCTTCAAGCGCTCGGCCCTGCTGCTCAAGAAACCGGCATGAACGAGCCACGCTCATGGCTGTTCGTTCCTGCCGACAGCGAGAAGAAAATTGCTAAGGCGCTGGAATGCGAAGCCGATGCGATCATCTTCGATCTGGAAGACAGTGTCGCGCACGAACGCAAGGCGGATGCCCGAAATTTGCTCAAGCAGCTTGGCCCGTCCGATTCTTTGCCGGCGCGATGGGTGCGTATCAATCCGCTCGACAGTGTCGATCTGGAAGACGATTTGGCGGTGGTTCTGGTCGGCCGTTTCGACGGCGTCGTCCTTCCCAAGGCAGAAAGCGGGGACGACATTGCGGCGCTCGCCCGGCGAACCGGCGATTTGCCGGTCCACGCGATTGTCACTGAAACCGCGGCCAGTTTGTTTGGCCTGTTGTCCTATCGGCAGGAAAAAAGCCCCCTCGCAGCCATGAGTTGGGGGGCCGAAGATTTGTCGGCAGTGCTTGGCGCAACGAGCAAATATGATTCCGACGGATCCCTGAGCTTCACTTTCCGGATGGCCCGATCGCTGTGCCTTGCGGGCGCGGTTGCTGCGGGCGTCCAACCGGTCGACGGGGTATTTGCCGACTTTCGGGACGAAGCGGGACTTCGCACCGAGGCGCGCGCCGCGGCGCGCGAAGGGTTTACGGGCAAGCTGGCCATCCATCCCGCGCAAGTCGCTATCATCAACGCTGCCTTTTCCCCGTCTGAAGAAGAGGTCGCGCACGCCACTGCGATCGTTGCCGCATTTGAAGCTGATTCGAATGCTGGCGTACTGTCGGTCGGCGGGCGTATGGTCGATCGCCCGCATCTTGTGCAGGCCATCCGCGTGTTGGAGCGCGCCCGACAATAGGAGAATATTATGCCGAGCCAAGCCAAGGGCTGGGGCACCGATGCGGCCGACCAGCCGCTGAAAGCCATGACGTTTGAACGGCGGGACCCCCGCCCCGGCGATGTCGCGATCCAGATCAGTCATGCGGGAATTTGCCATTCGGACCTTCACATGGCGCGCAACGATTGGGGAATGACGACCTATCCGATCGTTCCGGGTCATGAGATCGTTGGCACCGTCACTGCGGTCGGAAGCGACGTTACCCGTCACAAGGTCGGCGACCAGGTTGCGGTTGGATGCATGGTCGATAGCTGCAGGCAATGTGCGCCGTGCAATGCCGGCCACGAGCAATTTTGCAAGAACGGGATGACCGGCACATACAGCTCACCTGACCGGATCGATGGAACCATGACCAAGGGCGGCTATTCCGACCATGTCCTGGTACGAGAGGAATTCGTGCTCAGCCTGCCGGACAAGCTCGACCCAGCCCGCGCCGCGCCATTGCTTTGCGCCGGTATCACGACCTATTCGCCGCTCCGCAAATTCGGGGTCGGCAAAGGCAGCAAGGTCGCGGTCGTCGGCTTGGGCGGTCTTGGCCACATGGGTGTAAAGCTTGCCGCTGCAATGGGCGCCGACGTCACGATGGTAACCACCAGCCCGGAAAAAGGCGATGACGCACGTGAACTTGGCGCGCACCATGTCCTGTTGTCGAGCGATGCTGATGCAATGGCCGCTGCGGCTGGGGCGTTCGACTTCATCCTGGACACCATTCCGGTCGCGCACGACCTTACGCCCTATCTCGATCTTCTCTCGCCCAATGGTGCACTGGTGATGGTTGGCGCGATCGCGCCGCTTCCCTCAATCCACGGCGGTTCGCTGATCATGGGAAACCGGACGGTCGCGGGTTCGCTGATCGGCGGAATCCCCGAGACTCAGGAAATGCTGGATTTCTGCGCCGAGCATAACGTCCATCCGGACTGCGAATTCATTGCCATGGGCGAAATCAACCACGCCTATGAGCGGCTTGAGAAAGGCGATGTTCGCTATCGCTTTGTCATCGACATGGCGCGCGGTCTATAATCGTGGGCCGCCCGAAAGCAGCAAGGGAGTGCCCGAAGAAGGGCTGACAATGGCCGAGACAGTCGTCCCCGTTCCGCAAGATTTCGTCGCTCGAATCGGTCCGCGTGGGCTGGCCGCCCTCCACGAGTTCCGAACGCAACGACGTCGATGCCTTTTGGCTGGACCAGGCCCGAAGACTGCAGTGGAATCATTTTCCAACCAAGGCCGGCGACTGGTCGTTCGAAAGGGACGACTTTCACATCAAGTGGTTTGAGGACGGCCGGCTGAACCTGTCGGTATCGTGCCTGGACCGCCACCTTGCCCGGCATGGCGACCGTCGCGCGATAATTTTCGAGGCGGACGAGCCGGGTGAAGGTCGCGCCCTTACCTATCGCGAACTCTATGAAGAAACCTGCAGGCTCGCCAACCTACTCCTCGAGCGCGGGATTAGGCTCGGCGATAGAGTGATGATTTACATGCCGATGATCCCCGAAGCGGCCGCTGCAATGCTTGCCTGCGCGCGGATCGGTGCGGTTCATTCGGTGGTGTTCGGCGGCTTTTCTCCCGATAGCCTGGCAGGCCGGATCGCCGATTGCGGTGCGGTTGCGGTGATCACTGCCGATGAAGGCGTACGCGGCGGCAAAACCATCCCCTTGAAAGCCAATGTCGATACCGCACTTCGCAAAGGCGATGTCGGATCCGTCATCGTTGTCACCCGCACTGGCGCCAAGGTCGCGATGAAGGATGGTCGCGACATTTCCTATCTGGCGGTGCGCGATCGGCTGGCGACAGATTGCGAGCCGGCAATCATGAATGCGGAAGACCCGCTGTTCATCCTCTACACCTCGGGCTCAACCGGAAAGCCCAAGGGCGTTGTCCACACCACAGGCGGCTACGGAGTATGGGCCGCGACCACGTTCGACTGGATTTTTGACGCACGCGCGGACGACGTTTTCTGGTGTACCGCAGACGTCGGTTGGATAACCGGCCACAGCTATGTCGTGTACGGGCCCCTTGCGATGGGTGCGACGAGCGTCATGTTTGACGGCATCCCGACCTATCCCGGCCCGGACCGGTTCTGGGAAACATCAGCCCGGCTGGGCGTGACCATTTTCTACACCGCACCGACCGCGATCCGCGCGCTGATGCGGGAAGGCGAAGCGCCGGTCAACGCCCACAACCGGTCGCAGTTTCGCCTGCTCGGGACGGTTGGAGAACCGATAAATCCCGAGGCTTGGGACTGGTACTGGCGGGTAGTCGGCGACCAGCGATGCCCAGTGGTCGATACCTGGTGGCAGACGGAGACCGGGGGGATCCTTATCGCGCCCTTTCCCGGCGCGACCGCGGCGAAGCCCGGAAGCGCGACCCGGCCGCTGCCCGGCGTCCATCCCGAATTGGTCGACGCCGATGGGCAAGGGCTGACTGGTCCGGCAAGCGGAAACTTGTGCCTGACGCACAGCTGGCCGGGGCAGATGCGCACCCTTTGGGAGGATGAAAAGCGGTTCTTCGAGACATATTTCACGACCTATCCGGGACGCTATTTCACCGGCGACGGCTGCACCCGCGACGCGGACGGCTATTACTGGATCACCGGCCGGGTCGATGACGTGATCAACGTTTCCGGTCATCGCATCGGCACCGCAGAGGTTGAGAGCGCGCTGGTCGCCCATCCCAAGGTCGCCGAAGCCGCGGTTGTCGCGATGCCGCACGATATCAAGGGTCAGGCAATTTACGCCTTTGTCACGCCGGTCGCCGGCTGCGATGGCGACGAGGCAATGCGCAGCGAGCTGGTGCAGGCCGTGCGCGGCGACATTGGCGCCCTTGCAAGTCCGGAAAAGATCCAGTTCGCCCCGGCGCTTCCCAAGACCCGATCAGGCAAGATCATGCGGCGGATCCTGCGCAAAATCGCGGAAGGCGCAACGGACGGTTTCGGCGATATCTCGACGCTGGCCGATCCGGCTGTGGTCGACGCATTGCTGGAGGGGAGGCAATGAAGCGCATATTATTTGCACTTTTGGTGGCCCCGCTTTCAACGTCGGCGCCCGCACAGCATCCGGCGTTCGACCCAATCGCCTTTTTCAACGGTCGCACCCAGGGTGAAGGACAATTGAAAAAACTGTTCACCCCGGCCCGCCGCATCGTCGTCGACAGCAATGGAACGCTGGGGCCGGACGGGTGGCTGACGCTGACCCAGAAGATCCAGGAGGAACGCCACCCCGCGCGGGTGCGGACATGGCGTTTTCGTTCCGTCGGTACCGGCCGTTTCGAGGGAATGCTGAGCGATGCCAAGGGGCCGGTCACGATCCAGGTCGAACAGGGGCGCGCACACATTCGCTATCGCGACCACAGCAACCTGTTGTTCAACCAGTGGCTGACACCGCGTGGACCACGGCACGTCCGAAACCACATGACTGTCACACGGCTGGGAGTTCGGCTTGCCACCCTTGACGAGGATATTCGCAAGCTGGACTGACGCGCCCGCTTTGCTAATCCAGTTGTAATTGAGGGGGAAGTACCTTGGCCGATCGAGTTCACCACCAGCCATGGTCGATGGCGCGCGTGATTGCCGCATCATCCACCGGCACAGCGTTCGAATGGTATGATTTCTTTATCTTCGGCAGTCTTGCGCCGATCATTTCCAAGGTGTTCTTCGCAGGACTCGATCCAACCCCGGCCCTAATTGCTGCGCTTGCCCTGTTCGCGGTGGGCTTTGCCTTCCGGCCGCTGGGTGCTTTGATCTTTGGTGCGGTGGGCGATCGCATGGGGCGCAAGGGAGCGTTCCTGGTCACCGTTTCGCTGATGGGCGCTTGCACCTTTCTGATCGGCCTGCTTCCAACCTACGCCAGCGTTGGAGTAGTTGCACCATTGCTGCTGATCGTATTGCGCATCGGCCAAGGCATTGCGCTGGGCGGAGAGTATGGCGGGGCCGCGATCTACGTCGCCGAACATGCGCCCGATGACCGCCGCGGTAGCTCGACCGGCTGGATTCAGGCCTCGGCCAGCTTCGGCCTTCTGGCAGCGCTGCTGGTAATCGTAGCGACCCGCACCGTGCTGGGCGAAGAAGCGTTCTCGGCCTGGGGTTGGCGGGTGCCGTTCCTGGTATCTTCCGCGCTCCTGGTAATTTCCCTCTGGCTTCGCTCGCGCCTCGCGGAAAGTCCGGCCTTCAAAGCGCTTCAGGCCGAAGGCGCGGTAACCAAGGCACCGTTCCGCGAAAGCTTCGCGCACGGTCCCAACGTCAAGCGCGTCCTGATCGCATTTTTCGGGATCATGTGCGCCCAAGGCGCAGTCTGGTATTTCGCTTTTTTCTACCTGCAGGTGTTTCTTGAAAAGTCGCTTGGAATGGCGGCCTCCACCAAGGACCTGCTGCTGATCGCGATGACCCTGGCAAGCGCCCCGCTGTACGTATGGTTCGGGCGCTTGTCCGACCGCGTCGGGCGCAAGCCCGTCATGCTTGGCGGGATGATCCTTGCGCTGGCGCTGTATTTCCCCGGTTCGCACTGGATTGCCGAAGCGGTCAATCCTGCGCTGGTCGCGGCGCAACAACGCACGCCGGTTGTGCTTTCGACCGATCCGGCATCCTGTTCCTCGCAATTCGATCCGACCGGAACCGCGACCTTTCACAGTGCTTGCGACATTGCCAAGTCGGCGCTGATCGCGCGCGGGATCAGTTATCGCGAAACCGCCTCTGCGGACGGTTCGACCAGCGTCGCCGCCGGTGACCAATCGGTTGCTGTGGCCGATGCCTCGGGGCTGGATGCAGCGGGTTTCAAAACCGCCAAGGCCGCAGCTTCCGAACGGATCGCCGCAGGACTTCTGGCCGCCGGCTATCCCAAGTCCGCAGACCCGGCAGCGATCGATTATGGCAAGCTTCTTGCCGTTCTGCTTGGCTTCGTGGTCGCAGCAACCGCGCTTTATGGACCACAGGCAGCGGCGCTAGTCGAGATGTTCCCGACCCGCGTGCGCTACACCGCAATGAGCCTGCCGTACCATGTGGGAACCGGCTGGGTGGGCGGGTTCCTTCCGGTGACCAGCTTCGCGTTGGTGGCGATGACGGGCAATATCTACAGCGGCCTGTGGTACGCCTTTGCCTTTACCGCGATCTCGGTCGTCGTATCGCTGTTGTTCGTGCGCGAGAGCGCGGGCAAGCCCTTAGGCGAAATCTAGGGACAGAAGTGGATGTCGATCGGCTGTTCGGCTTCGGCCAGCAGCCGGCCGACTGGATGGCGCGAGCTGTGGCCATCGGCGATGGCCTTTTCCAGCAGCGCCTTCATGTCCGTCCCAACTACCGTAAACAGGAGCGTGCGGGCGGCCAGGATCGCTGACCGCGTGAGGGTTACGCGGCCACCTTCATCGTCGTCGATGCCCGCGGCGTGCCGGCCCTTGGGTGCGTTGATCGCTTCTTCGAGGCCGTCCCCGTAAACCAGTCCGGCGACCGAGCCGTCGTCCCCGACCGTAAGCCACACCAGATCCAGCGGAAAAGCGAGATCCTGAAGCCGGGCGTTGGCAGCATTTCCTGCTGCCAGGGCGTCGCTGACCTTTTCGCTGACCACCGGGAACACGCGCGCGCCCAGCGGCAGGAAAGCCTTGGCCAGCGCCCGCGCCTTGGACCGTTCATCTTCGACCGAAACGAGGTAATCGTCGGTGGGCACGATCGTTACGCGCTTCCAGCCGACTTTGGCGTCGACCAGCGCGTCGAACAATTCTTCCTCGACGTCGCCGGGAAGCGCGACGAGTGATGCCGACCGGGCCTCCAGCGCGCTTTCGATGATGAACCCGACGTCCCCCGCGACGGCTTCGGCCATCTCGTCGATCCCGTCATAGTCCCACCATTCGACTTCGATCATTGCACTCCCTTTCGTCTTGTCGGGGTGCCCTAATCGTTCAGGCGGGAAAATGTTAGGGGGTTAGCGGCCGGTATCGCGCTGAACGTATCCGAACCATGCTGCAATCGGCCGGCCCGCTGCATCGCGCGCGGGACGGAATTGGCCGCGCTGCATTATCAGGCTGCAAGTCCACTGGTCAGCCGAGGGGTTGCCGAAACCGCGCATCACGTCGCACCGGCTGGGCTGTCCGTTGGCTTCGATCCGAAGTCGCAGGAAGATCGCTGCCCCACGCGGCCATTGACGCATGATTTCACGCGGATATTCGCGCCCGGTGATGCCGCGAACCAGGGCCGCGGGAGCGCCCCCGCCGCCGCCGCCGCCACCTGGGCCATTGCCGCCCTGCCCGCTGCCCGTTCCAATACCCACACCGCCGGAACCCGTCCCCGGCCCCGCCACGTCACTTGCACCCTGGGTGACCTGCGCGCCATCTTTCGGGGTCTCCGAAGCGGTTACCGTCGACGGGACCGGGATCAACGCTTTCTCAGCCTTCACCTCACTTGCGACGCTCTTGATATTCTTGGGGCTAGAGCCGCCCTCCTTCTGCTTCGGCTTCGCCTTGGCCAGATCGACCGTTGGGGGCGGAGGCGGATCGGGCCTTGGCGGTTCGGGCTCTATGATGCTGATCGTCTGAAGGATCGCTTCCGGGTCGGTTAGGTCGACCTTTCCCGACATGTGAAGGAATGCAAGAAGCAGCGCGCCGTTGACGCCGAGCGCCAGCGCAATCGCCCCCCCCTTGGACTTTTTGTCGAGATCCGGTCGGTACATCCGAAAAGGTCAACGCCGCCTTTCCCAACTGGTTGCGGAATGATGGGCCCACGAGAAGCGACGGACTGGGATCACTTCGCGCTCGTCCCACCGAGTCCCGATGGGGGACATTTGCGGGGCCAAAGCGACTCAATCAAGACGGGACTCCAACCCGCCCCAGATGTAATGAATGTTAATTGTTGCTTGCTTACGAATCGTTAACCTGCTTTAAAAACAACGATTTTTTCAGACCGATTCGGCTGCAAGTCTGGAGGGGGGGCCTTCTTGAACTGCTCGTACCGATTATTGTTCGCGCACCGGCCCCGCAGGGGTCGTCGGATCACTTCGCTCTTTCTCGCCGGCTGCGCGAGCGCCTTCCCTACCGCTGCGGCAGCGCAAACGCCGGGCGAATTGCTGCCCCCCACCCGCGAGGAAGTCACTCGTCCGGTTGAGACGCAGCCGCAATTGCCGCGCGCTCAGGTCGTGATCGAAGGCGCGGTGGAACGCGCACCGTGCGCCCTCGATGCGCCCGAATTCAAGGACATCACCGTCAACCTCAAAGATGTCGTGTTTGATAATCTCAAGGAGGTTGCGCCGGTCACACTCGACCCGGCGTTCCGCCCCTATGTCGGCCAGACCATTCCGCTGGCGACGGTGTGCGAAATCCGCGACCGCGCGGCGACCATCCTGAGGAATGCCGGCTACGTCGCCGCGGTTCAGGTGCCCGAACAGCGGATTGCGGACGGTACCATCCGCTTCAACGTTTTGATGGCGCACCTTTCCCAGGTGCGCGTGCGCGGCAACGCCACTGGCGCTGAAAAAGCACTCAAGGCGTACATGGACCGGCTTACCGCTATGCCGGTGTTCAACAAATATGTCGCCGAGCGCTACATACTGCTGGCCGGCGATCTTCCGGGCTATACCGTGCGCTTGACGCTGCGTCCGGCCGGCGCGCCGGGAGAGGTCATTGGCGATCTTGCGGTCCTTCGCATTCCGCTGTTCGCCGATGCCAACATCCAGAACTACGGATCGGAATCACTTGGTCGCTGGGGCGGGCTTGCGCGCGCTCAGGTGTTCGGACTGACCGGGCTTGGCGACCGCACCACGGTCTCGCTGTTCTCGACTGCCGAGATCGACGAGCAGCAAACGGTCCAGTTCGGCCACGACTTCAAGCTGGGAGGCGAAGGCCTCGGCATTGGCAACATGTTTACCTACAGTTGGGCGCGCCCCGCGGTCAGCGGCCCGAGCAAGGTCAAGGCGCTGACTTTATTGAATGCGCTGTCGGCCGATTATCCCTTTTATCGTACGCAGACCCGCAACGTGCGCGGCACGGTGGGCATGGATTTCGTCAACCAGGACGTGGAACTGAACGGAATCGAATTGACCCGCGACCGGGTCCGGGTGGCTTATGCCCGCCTGTCGATCGATGCGATCAGCAAGAAGTTCCCGCACGAGGGCCTGAGCCTTCAGGAGCCGTATTGGCGCCTGTTCGAGCAGGTCGAGGTGCGCAAGGGATTGTCGATCTTAGGTGCCACGAAATATTGCGGAGCGACCGGCGCAGACTGTCTTGGTCCCGGCCAGGTCCCGCCGAGCCGGATCGAGGGGCGGCCCGGAGCGGTCGTTATCCGCGCCACGGTGGCGGGGGAATTGCGCCCGGTCCGCCACCTCGTCCTCGCTCTCAATTCGAATATGCAATATACGCGCAAGCCACTCTTTTCCTTTCGGGAATTCAGCGCTGGCACCTATTCGATCGGTCGCGGCTACGATCCCGGTGCGATCATCGGCGATACGGGCATCGGCGTATCGGGCGAAGTTCGCTACGGAAGCCGGATCCAGAAGCGTCCCGGCCGTCCGCAATTTCAGGCTTACGCCTTTTGGGACCATGCCCAGGTCCGCAATTACGACAAGCTTTTCACCACCGCGCAGTCGACCAAGCTCGACAGTGTCGGAGGTGGGCTTCGCATCGCTTACGGCCGCATCGCGCTGGACACCGCATTGGCCGTTCCGCTGACCCGGGTCGGGCCGCTTAATCAAAAGCCCGATCCGCGACTACTTGTGTCCTTGTCCACGCGTCTTTGGCCATGGAGCCTATAATGACCAGCATCATCACTCCCGCACTTCGCCTTCCCGTCCGCGACCGGAGCGCGCGACACAAGCTGATGATGGGCTGCGCCTCCGTGGCGATGCTGAGCAGCGTGGTTGCGGCGCATGATGCCTATGCGCAGGCTTTTGCCGGGACCCCATCGGTCACTTCGGGCACTGTCACGATCGACAGCACCACGCCGAACGTCGACAACATTACGGTCGGAAGTCCGACAGCGGTGATCAATTGGTCTCCGACCGACACAGGGACCGGCGGCGGCACGATCGATTTTCTTCCCAGCACGGGAACGGCCAATTTCTACGGTAGCAGTGGCGATTACACGGTACTCAACCGGATCGTTCCCAACGATCCTTCGCGCACCATTGCCCTCAACGGCTCGATTTATTCGTGGCTCGATGGCGGAACCACGAAGGGCGGAAACATCTGGTTTTACAGTCCCGGGGGCCTGCTGGTTGGCACCGGTGCGATCATCGATGTCGGAAGTCTCCTGTTGTCGACGGTCGACGTCACCAGCTTCACGGCCAGCGGAACCGGCTTCAATGCCACGTTCGCTTTAACGGAAAGCTCAGCCGGAGCGATCGAGATCCTGCCCGGCGCGCAGATTAACGCCGAAAACGTCACGTCCAACAGTTATGTTGCCATGGTCGCACCGCGGATTGAGCAGGCCGGGGATGTCCGGGTCGACGGATCGGTCGCTTATGTCGCCGGTGAAGGCGTCACAATGACCATGGACCAGGGCCTGTTCGATATTCAGGTCGGCGTAGGCAGTGGCGACGCGAACGGAATCGTTCATTCGGGGACGACCATCGGCGCTGCGAACGAATCCCTGAGCAACAGTAACCGCATGTATTTCATGGCGGTTCCGAAAAACCAGGCGATCACGATGCTGGTCGGTGGCACCATCGGTTACGAAGCCACGTCTGCAAGTGTGGTCAACGGCGAGATCAAGTTGACTGCCGGCGTAACCCAGATCGACGACATTCCGGATCCCTATACGTCGATCACGATCGCCAACAGCGATTCGAACATCTTGATCGACGATGCGACGCTTCTGTCATCGACCCGAGTAACGGCAATGAACCTCGCGTCGGTCAATGCTTCCACTGGGGACGTGACGTTCGACGGCGACCTCAACATGCAGTCGTTCTACGGCGGCACTTCACTGATCGCCAATGGCAATGCAGTCACCATCAACGGCGCAAACACCACGCTCTACACTTCGTCGGCGGACTTCCCGCCGCAGTCCGGGGAAAGCGAAAACCGAACCGCAGGTTTTATCACGGTTCAGGCGATCAACGGCGGAACGATCGGCACCAAGAACCTGACGCTGAATGCGGAGGGCAAGGGCCAGGACAATAATGGCAACGGCAGCACGACCGCGGGCAATGGTTCGGGCGGCAACATCAATGTAACGGCGTCTGGCGGCGGCAGCATCACGGTTGATGGCAACATGAACTGCGAATGCCGACGGGCTTGGCGGTAACATGCTGACCGGCGGCACAGCCGGCGGCGGCGGTTATGGCGGGACGATCTACGTGCTCGCCAACGACGGAACGGTGAACGTCACCGGCGATGCGAACCTCCATGCCAATGGAATCGGCGGAAGTTTCACCGGGACGGGAACCCCGGCAGTCGCACTCGGCGGCGCAGGCTATGGCGGGACGGTATCCGTCCAGGCAACCGGCGGCGGCACCGTAACCGCAAGCGGCGAGAACCAGCTTCTCGCCAAAGGCAATGGCGGCAACGGCACCAGCGGCGGTGCGGGCTCAGGCGGCGAAGCAACGGTCGATGCGACCGGCGGCACTGTCGCACTGGGAACCAACGCCACGATCGATGCTGGCGGCTTTGGCGGAAGCGCGAACATCGTGGGCGCAGGCGGCGACGGCGGGTCGGGTACCGGCGGCCACGCTGGCTTGATCGCTGGCGTCGGCGGCAACCTCAGCGGCGGAAACGTCAATCTCAATGCCGGCGCAAGCGGCGGTGTCGGCGGCGTTGGCAATGGCGACAATATCGGTTCGGGCCGCGGCGGCGATGCCACCGGCGGCTATGACAATGGCGACATCGCCAACGGCGCGCGCGTCGCGATCGACGCTGCCAATGCGGTCGTTCAGTTCTCCGCGCTCAATGTAACGGCAAGCGCGACCGCCGGCGCGGGGGGCGCGGGTGCCGCTAACTCTGGACAGTCCGGCGGCGCTGGCGGAAGCGCCTTTGGCGGCGAAACCGCGCTCGACATCACCAACACCAGCGAATTGACCGAACTCCTTGCCGACATCGAACTTGGCGACGTATTCCTGATTTCTGACGCGACTGGAGGCGATGGGGGTAGCGGCGACGGTCCGGCGTCGGACGGGGATGGCGGCGAAGCGAATGGCGGCGATGCCCAGGTCAATATCATCGGCACCGTCAATAGTGGCAACATCCGAGTCCATGCGATCGCCCATGGCGGCGGCGGCGGCTATGCAGAATACGGTGCCGGCGGCTCCGCCACGATTGCGGTCAACGGCGGTGCAACCCTCAACTCCAACCTGCTTGACGTCGATGGCACCGGCAATGGCGGCATAGGAAGCATCTCAAGCGGATTTGGCCAGGGCGGCCTCTCTGCGATCAACATTTCGGCCAGTACGGTGAACGCTAGCCAGATCACCCAATATGCCAACGGCATCGGTGGCGAAGGCGTCTTGAGCGGCGGGAGCGGCGGAAGCGCTGAGGGCGGGTCCCTGTCATTCGTCCTCAGCACCGGCGCGAACCTTTCGGTTACCGGCGATACGCTGCTCGACGCAAGTGGCTATGCCGGGTCCGGCGGCAGCGGCGATAATGGCATGAACGGCGGCAGTGGAACTGGCGGCAACACCAGCATCCTCGTCACGAACAGCAGCTTCGACTCCAACTATCTGCAGTCATTCACGCGCGGGATCGGCGGCGATGGCGGTATGGGCAATGACGGCTTAGGCGGAACCGGGGGCTCCGGCTTCGGTGGAGTGCAAACGGTCAGCTTCAGCGCGGGCTCGACGGTCGCCGTTGGCGGCGAATTCAATCCCAACCTTCCTGGTTACACTGGCGGATTGCTGGTCGGCGCAAACGGCATTGGCGGCTGGGGCGGAACAGGAACCGCCTATAGCGGCGGCAGTGGCTATGGCGGCAATGGCTATGGCGGCGCGATCGACGCCAACCTGGACGGCACGTTTACGTCCCAGGGCAATGCGGTCTTCACCGCCTTCTCGATGGGCGGCAATGGCGTCACCGGCGGAAGTTCGCTTGGCAATCATTCAATCGTCGATATCGGCGGCTCAGCGACTGTTGCCGGAACCCTTCAGGCGACTGCCCAAGCCGCAAGCGGCGCCGGCACCTCGGGCGCCGCAGGCTCTGCCACAGGCGGTCTGGCGGAGATGACTGTCGACAGTGGTGGTTCGGCAACCGCCAACCTGTTGTATGTCAGCGCGAGCGCCTTTGGGCCAAGTGACAATGCAGGAAATGCGATCACCAGCGCCAATGGCGCCGGGCTGAGTTATGCCGGCAGTGCGTCGCTGACTATCGACGGAACGGCCAATGCCAACGAGGTAGTCGTCCTCGCCTATGCAACCGGGGCCTCGACGCTCGCCGGAACCGGCGGCGCCGCTTATGCGGGCGACGCGACGCTGACGATCAATGGTGGGACGAACAACCTCGGCGCGGTCACGGTTAAGGCCGACGCCACCGGCGGTAACGGACGAGATGGCGGCGACGCCTATGGCGGCAGTGCCAGCCTGGTGATGGGCTCGACAGCGTCGGTTTCCGCGAACGATATCGACATTTTTGCCGTTGGACGCGGCGGCAATGGCGGTTCGGACGTCGTGGGCGGTGACGGCGGGGACGGGACCGGTGGAATGACCTATGTCACCATTGGCGATGCCACGCTCGAAGCTGGCCGGGTTCGTTCTTTCGCCAACGGACGCGGCGGAAATGGCGGTTATGGAACCGACGGCGTGGGCGGCAACGGCGGAAGCGCGACCGGCGGGTACGGCTTTTACGAATTCGACGGAAATTCAACGGTCGATGTTGAGGACTTCTTTGGCAACGTGAACGCGACTGCCGGTTCGGGCGGGAACGGCGTCGACGGCATGGGCAATGGCGGCGACGCTTATAGCGGCGATATCGAAGCCAACCTTGATGGCAGCTTCACCAGCGCCGGGAATATTATCTTTACCGGCTTCGCGCAGGGCGGCGACGGAGCCAACGGCGGCTATGCCGAAGCGGGAACGCGCGATGTCATGGTCACCGGCGTAGTCCGCGCGGGCGGGACGCTACAGTCCACTGCCCAAGCAGGCGCCGGCGTCGGTTACGAAGGCAATTCGGGAAGTGCCCTGGGCGGGCACGCAACACTGACCATTACTTCGTCCGCCGACGTGGAAGTAAACCGTATCTTTGTCGGTGCGAACGTGTTCGAGCGCACCCTACCCGAAGAACCCTTTTCGTTGATGGTCAGCAATAGCGCGGGCGGTTCGGAGGTTGCCGGTGGGTATGCCGAACTGTCGATCGACGGTCTGGTTACGTCGAACTCGCTCGAAGTGTCGTCAAACGCGACGGGCGCGACGGTTACCAACGGCACTGGCGGCGACGCCTATTCGGGCACTGCCAATTTCTACATCAATGGCGGAACGCACAGCCTTGGCGACGTGACGGTGAGCGCAAGCGCTACCGGCGGCGCAGGTGAGAGTGGCGGCATGGGGTCATACCTAAGTTCGTCCGCAAACCTGATCGTCCTGGGCGGGAGCACAATCGCGGGTCAAGTCAACGTCCTCGGCGATTCGACCGGCGGAGCCGGAACGATCGATGCGGGCGGTCAAGCCTATGGCACTTTGGCAAATATGGAAATCAGTGGCGGCAGCCTGACCGCTGGTGGCCTGTTGGTGTCCTCGCAAGCTCATGGCGGCGCGGGTTATGATGGCGGCGATGCAAGGGGCGGCAACGCGCTTCTTTTGGTTCAGGGGGCCGATCTTTCGGTATCCGGCGCGACAACGATGAGCGCGACCGGCTGGGGCGGCGCGGCCATCGGCGGAACTTCGTCCTATGGCGGTGATGGCGACGGCGGATGGAGCCAACTCACCGTCGCTAGCGGCGGCACCGTCCTGTTCGGCGGCGATGCCGAAATCTACGCTGCGGGCATCGGCGGTGACAGCACCGGCATCGGCGGTGAGGGCTATGGATCGGTATTTTCCAACAGCGCGAAAATCGTTCTGGACGGCGGATCGCTGACCGCCAACACCCACTTGTTCCTCGAACTCCTCGGGATTTGGCGGCGACGGCGTCGTGGCCGGCGGCGATGGTCATGGCGGCAAGTCTGAACTCAGCTTCACAAGCCTCGGCGGATCTCTCAACCTTCCCGAGTCCGAGCTTCAAATTTATGCCGTCGGGATAGGCGGAGCTGGCCTCGACAGCACCGCTGGCGGCGGCGTTGGCGGCGACGGCTTTGGCGGCGATGCGAAGTTGCTGACCGAGGGATCGGCGACGTCGACGATGAGCCTGCTCGCCGCTTATATCTATTCGAACGCAACCGGCGGCGCCGGCGGCGCGGGTCTCGACGGATCGAACGGTGGCGTCGGCGGCAACGCGACGGGCGGTTCGGCAACGGTCGAATTGCTCAATACCGACTTCAACGCCGAGGTGTTTCAGGCGTTCGTTACCAACCGTGGCGGCGCTGGTGGCAGCGGTGCGATGGGCGGCGATGGCGGCGATGCCACTGGCGGCAACGCAAGCGTGTCGATCTATGACACGGCAGCTTTCGGCACGACCTCTACCTACGACGCTCCGGGCCTCAGCGTTTTTGCGCGCGGGTTCGGCGGTGACGGTGGCGCCGGGGCAATTGAAGACGGTAGTGGTGGCCGGGGCTTCGGAGGCGTTGCGACTGCAACCGCAGACGAATTCGAGCTTTATCTCGGGCAAGATCGGGGTTTCCACCAGCGGCTTTGGTGGCGACGGCCAGCGTGGCGGCGAAGGCCACGGCGGCGAAAGCACCTTCAACGATTACGGCCACATCACCGGCGGCGCGGAAAGCACGGTCTTTGTCTACGCCGACGGTACCGGGGGCACGGGCAAGCTAGAAAGCGGAGCAGGGAACGGCGGCTCGTCGGTGCTTTCACTAACCCATGCCGACATGGGTGCGATCACGCTTACTGCGGATGGAGATTCAGGTCTTCTGACCCCGCTTTATCAGGGCGGCTCGGGTGGAAACGCGACGGGCGGCTACGTCAGCCTGTCTATCAATGGCGCGGTCACCACCAATTCCGCGGATGTGCTGCTTTCGGCGGACGCCATCGGGACCGACGGTATTGATGATGGCTCGGGTGCTGGAGGTAACGGCAGTTCTGCCACAAGCGGCGATGCAAGCATCTATCTATCGGCTGGTTCACTTACTGCCGGCGATATTAACGTCAGCCTCAAAGCGTTCGCCGGTGATGGCGGTAATTCAGGTGGCGGTGCCGACGGCGGCCAGGGAGGGTCGGCCTATAGCGGCTATTTCACCTTCACGGACGACGTTAACAGTTCGGTCAACGCCGGACGACTGAATTTCGACGGCCGCGCTCTTGCCGGCGCCGGCGGAAACGGCGAGACGGACGGCGTCGGCGGCGATGCGGCCAGCACCGGCGCAAGCGTCATTTTCAACGGCGATATCCAGCTTTCCGGCGACCTCATCTTCGATTCGAGTGCGTTCGGCGGCGATGGCGACTTCGGTGGAAGCGCCACAGGCGGATTCCTCGGCCTCCAGGTCGGCGGGACCAACGGTCTCACAGCGACTGCAATTTCCCTCGATTCCTCAGCGTTCGGTGGAACCGGAATCACCGCTGGCGGCGATGCCACTGGCGGTGAGCTTGGGCTCACAGCCACGAGCGCCATCAACGTCGGCCAAACCAGCTTGGTCACGCAGGCCTTTGGCGGAAATGGCGCCATTGATGGCGGCAGCGGACAGGCCGGAGATATCACCCTTACCGGCTCCGGCGGTGCGCAGCTTGCGCTCGGCGCACTGCTGCTCGAGTCCTATGGCCAAGGCGGCGACGCGGGCAGCGGCTATGCTGGCAACGGTTATGGCGGCTCAATCCTCGTCGATCTATATGGAGCCAGCGATACCGACTCGACCATGCTGTTCGTCAGCAATATGACGGTCGATGCGACAAGCAATCCCGGGGACGCGGCCAGCGGTCCGGGACTGTCAGGTTACGGCAATGTCGGCATATATACTGCCAACGGCGCGGGCATCCAGGCCGACAGCTATATCCAGGGCTTCGCCGACGCCGATTTCGTAATCTATGACGACGGCACCGGTGGCACCTTCAGCGCGCAGAGCGCCGAGTTCCATGGCGGCTATTTAACGCTTAATCGGTCAATCGACGCAGATACGCTGTCGCTATATTCGGCCTCCGATCTCGACATTACCGCGGATCTCTACGCAACGGGCGACCTCAACCTTTGGGTCGATGGGTCTGTCAATGCGTTCGATTTGGTCGTCCTTGGCGACTTGACGGCCGATGTGCTTGGTAGCGTCGATGCCGGCACGATCGACGTGGCTGGCGATATGCTGTTTGATGTCGGCGATCACCTGTTCGTCGATGACCTGTCGTCGGGCGGGCAAGTCAATGTCTTCGCCGGTGGTGACGTCAGCATCGGCTCGATTTCGACCGGCGTGGAGGGGATCGGAATCGCCTCACTCGATTCGTACAACGCGAACGTAACTGCCGGTGGCGACCTATATGTTGGCCTTACCTATGGCGCAGGGAACGTATCCTACGAAGCCGGCGGAGACTTTGATTATTCGTACATTACCGCTGCTGGCGACTTATCCGTGTTCGCGGGCGGGGATATTGGCGTTGGAACAGTGTTCGGTGCTGCCTCGCTCGAGTATCAGGCTGGTGGCTACCTTTCGATCTGGAACGCCAATGTCACGGGCGACGCCAGCTTCGATGCCATTGATCTTGCCAGCTTTTATGGAATTGTTAGCGCGGCGAATATCGACGTTACTTCCGGCGACATCGATATCGGTGATGGGGCCACGCTTGGGGTGCGTGGGGTAACCGACGCGGTGCGCCTGCACGCCCGAATCGCTGGCGGTGGAGTCACGGTGGGTGACGTCGGCGGATTGGAGTCGACGTACAGCCTGGACGAGCAAGGCGATATCCACGCCAATCGGGTATACATCACGGCACAATATGCCAGCGGTGGCACCGGCCCCAACATCATTTTTGGTGATCTTGAAATCGACGGGTCGGACTATGTGAATGGCGGCACGTCGCTGGTCTCGGCAACCACGACCGGGCTCATCAAGGTGATCGGCGCAATTCACTACAGCGATGCGCGATCGACCGACCAGTTGGTGTTGAACGGTGGCAATGCGGTTGAGGTCATCACCGATACCGGATCGATTACGATGACCAACACTTCGGGTCAGCTTTCGGGAACGCTTAAGCTGAACGCATCGAACGTGTGGGTCGCCAACCAGTCGGTCATGACCCAGCTCGAAGCCAATTCGAACTTTGCCGGCCGTACGGCGGCGCTCAACGCTGCGGCCCCCGAACCGGCACCTCAGGGATATGTCCAGGCCGGCGGGATCGATGCCCACGTCGCCCAGACCTTCCTGGTGCAAAATAGCGGCGGCACCTCGCCGGTCGGCGGACTTAGCGTCGGTGACGCCGGTCTGCAGATTACTGCCGGAAACACGGTCCAGGGGTCTGGCACGATCTCGACGCAGGAACTTCCGCCGATCGGGGTGGTGATCAACGGTCGCCAAGTGACCTCGGGCGGCCAGATCAATACCGGCAGCGCCTTTGCTTCGGCAGTGACGATCAACAGCCCAGGCGGGATTTCCAGCGGTTCGACTTTGAACGGCACGGACATCTCAACGCCAACGCCGACGCCCACGCCAACGCCAACGCCAACGCCGACGCCGACGCCAACGCCAACGCCAACGCCAACGCCAACGCCAACGCCAACGCCGACGCCAACGCCAACGCCGACGCCGACGCCAACGCCAACGCCAACGCCAACGCCACTCCGATTCCGGAAATCCCCGGTGGCGAAGTGGTGCTTGGGCCGGTCATCGAAGAAGGCGGTTCATCAGGTGGCGGGAGTGATGGCTACCTCCCGACCGGCGGCGGAACGATCGACAATGGTTCGCTGTTCGAAGGCCAAGGCGGATCATCCGATTATTCGGACGGTGATTCCAACGGTTCCGGGTCAGGCGGAAGCAAGTCCGGCTCTTCTTCCTCCGACAGCAAGTCGAGCAAGACTGCGGCCGCGCAAAAGAAGAAGAGCGCTGCGCAGCAGGACAAGGAAGACGAGGAAGAACAGAAGAAGGAAGAGGCCAAGAAGGAGGAAGCTCAGAAGAAGGACGCGGACATCATGTTCTCGATCCTCAACACCGGGCCAGTGACCGCTCCTGACCTTTCAATCGACGATCCTGTCACCTCGGGCGGCGATGGCAACACCGGCCCGGGAGGCCAGTGATGCGCGCGCGCGCAAAGCTAGCCTTCTCGCTCAGCGGGATCGGGACGGTTGCGCTGGCCGCGGTTTCCGCGTCGGCCGCGCCGCCGCTGTCAATCCGCGACAGCTTCCGGATCGGCACCAGCGGGACCATTTTCTGTTCGGCCCAACCGGTCGCCACCGACGCGGTGCTGACCGGCATGTTCGACAACGGTTATTCGATCACCTGCCGCGACGCCGCCAGCGCGGTCGGTACCTTATACAAGCTCAAGGGCGCGGCCAGTGGCGAGGCCCGCCTGGCAACCAGCCTCTCCGCGCTTGCGGACTGCCAGGCTGCGCGAGAAGAACGGGTCGAAGGCTTGGGCACAGTGCTGGTCGCCGATTG
Organism: uncultured Alphaproteobacteria bacterium; assembly: GCA_963703115.1. GTDB lineage: Bacteria > Pseudomonadota > Alphaproteobacteria > Sphingomonadales > Sphingomonadaceae > Sphingomicrobium. The sequence goes on along the minus strand of OY969788.1, from coordinate 534,598 downwards.
CCGCATGCGCGAAGACGGAGTCGGTTACCGTGCCTACCGCTGGCGCAACGGTGATACGCTCTACGCGGCGACGGGCCTTGCTGGCTATGACAGCGCGCTGTTGCTTGGACTAAGGACGATCGTCGCCGATGCCCCGGTGCCCGGCGAACTGAAAATCGCGACAACCGGTGCCGGCGACCCCGCCGCCTTCGCCCGCGTCCAGGCCGGGACGATGGATCCGACCAAGGCACTGGCCGAGGCCTATCGCCGCAACAACGCCGGGAGCTATGCCGAGGCCGCAGAGTTCTTCGCTGCAGTCGGAAGCGCCAAGGATGCGCCGATGTCGCGCACCGAAATCCTTGCCAATGAAGCGCTCCAGAAATCCAATCTCGGTCGCTACGCGGAGGCCGACAGCCTGTTTTCGCGCGCTTCGGCAGCCCTCGATAGCGACCCCGTCGTTGCCCGGCGGCTTCGTAACTATCGCGCGCTTCATGAACTGAACCAGCGCGATGCCGCGCGCGCGATCCGCGAACTCGACAAGCTTCCCGTAGCGCGTCTTGTCGGAGGCAAAAAGTTGGCTGCGAATGGTGCTGCAATCGACGCTTCGGTTGCCACCATGCTCAATTCCGACAGTGCCATCGGTCGCCAGCTGGGTGCCGAAAACGACAACCTTCTGCCCTCGGAGAAGCAGGAAATCCTGGACGCACAGGCACTCCAGCTGCGCGGCACCGCGCTTCGTCTTCAAGGCAAGGATGAAGCTGCAATCGGAGCGCTTCGCCAGGCGGACGAGCTTCTTCAGTCGGTGCGCAGCGGCATGGTCACCTCGATCGCCTGGATGCGGGCACAAATCCTGGGCGACCTCGCGGCAATTGCGGAAAAGCGCGATCGCCTGGCGGAAGCGGAATCCTATTACCGCGACGGCATCACCCTGATCGAAACGGGCTACCCTGGCTCGGCTGCGCTACTCAATGCCCGTGCACGCCTGGCCGGATTCCTCCATCGCCAGGGCAATGACGACGAGGCCGAGGCGATTTTCGCTGCCATCGTCAAGTCTCAGCCCGACGCGAACAATATCCCCCCAAGCTTTGCCAATGTCTTGGTCCCCTACCTCGACATCCTGCTCAAACGCCCGGACGATCCAGCGGCGCAGGCGGCCTTGTTCTCGGCCAGCCAGTTGATGGTCCGCCCCGGTCTGTCCCAGACGCAAGCGGTGCTCGCACGCGAGCTTTCCGGCGGCTCGGACGAGGCTGCGCGTTTATTCCGCCAGTCGGTGAGCCTAACCCGCCAGATCGAGCAGAACCGGGTCGAACTCGCCCGCCTTGAAGGCCTGCCAAAGATCGGCTCGGTCGAGGCGTCGCGAATCCGAGTCCTCCGGGAAATGCTCAGCCGGCTCAACCGCCAGCAGGTGGCGACCCAGGCTTCGCTCACCGAATTTCCGCGCTATCGCGCGGTGTCCAGCGATCTGCTCGGCCTCGATGAACTTCAGTCAGTGCTTGAGCCTGACGAAGCTTATTATCGGATGACCGTGGTCGGCGATGCAATCTACGCGATGATGATCGACGTCGAAGGGCTTCGAAGCCCACAAGCTGTCCGTCGGCGCGGACCAATTGGCCAAGCAGGTCGACGCGCTGCGAGAAACGATTTCGACCGTCGAGAATGGCCAACGCATCACGTACGCCTATGACGTTGGCCTGGCCCATGCGATTTACAACGGCCTGTTCGGACCCTTCGGCAATCGCCCCCGCGTCGCCAAGAGCCTGATTTTCGAACCCGACGGAGCGATGCTGCGCCTCCCGGCCAACGTGCTGGTGATGGATCAGTCTTCGGTCGACGCCTACGCCAAGCGAGCAGAGGCCGGTGGAGATTCCGAATTCGATTTCCGCGGACTCGCGTGGTTCGGCCGCGATCGCGATATCTCCACCGCGGTATCGCCCAAGTCTTTTACCCAGCTTCGCGCCCTCGCCCCATCAAGCGGAAAGTTCGAATATCTGGGACTGGGCCAGAATACGCCGCCCGCCGACATGACCGAAGGCGCGCTACCCGCCGGTGAGGACCGGGACTGCGAGTTGCCGATGTCCAATTGGGGCAGGCCCATTTCGGCCAAGGAATTGATGACTGCCGGTGATATTCTGCGTCGCCACGACCCCAATGGGGTTGCGATCATGACTGGCGACCAGTTCACCGATACCGGGATCGAAGGTCGCAAGGATCTGGACGAATTCCGAATTCTCCATTTCGCTACCCACGGCGTGGTCACTTCGCGCGCGGCCAAGTGTCCGGCTCAGCCCGCCCTGCTCACCAGCTTTGGTCGGGAAGGATCGGATGGCCTGCTTACCTTCCGCGAGATTTTCGACCTCAAGCTCGATGCCGATCTGGTTATTCTCTCGGCCTGCGACACCGCCAGCGGTGCCAGTTCCGCGGCAACCGAAGCGGCGGGTCTTGGAACCGGGGGCGACGTCGCGCTGGACGGACTGGTACGCGCATTTACCGGCGCCGGTGGGCGACTGGTGATCGCCAGCCATTGGCCGGTACCGGACGATTATGATGCGACCCAGCGGCTTGTCACCGGGCTGTTTTCGGCACCGCCGGGCATGGCAACTGCCAAGGCCCTGCGCCAGTCACAGCAAGCGCTGATGGACGACGTCAATACCTCACACCCCTTCTATTGGGGTGCATTTGCAATCGTCGGGGATGGCGAGCGCCCGGTCATCCAGGTTACCGGGACCCAGCAGCAAGCGTTGAACGAAAAGGGCCCGGGCACCAACGGGCAGCGCTGACAAGCCTGATCCGGGATCGGTGAAAGGCGCGCACGCGGCGCGCGACTGATAGGCTTATTGACTGTTGTCGCCGCAACGGCAGCTGGTTACCCGTGCGGCACGCCGTTTCTTGGCCGGCTGGGTGTCGGTGCCGCCGATCGCTTCTGCGACCTTGATATCGCGGCCCGCCTGGTCTTCGGACACAGCGGTATCGTCTGCTTCCAGCGCATCTTCCGCGCCTTGACCATCTGTCGGTGCGCTTGCTGCAACCAAGGCAACGGACGCCGGTTGCACCGGATCGGCGGCCTGGGCCGGAACACCGACCATCGTGGACAGCAATGCGGCAATCGCGAAACGGGCAAACATCGCCAAAACCTTCCAACGAGAAGTCTGGCGTTATGCGACTCGTACCCTTTCCAATTCGGCGAAAATGTTGGTTAAAAACATCGAAACACTGCCCGGAAACTTTCTATTCAATTTCGGGTTAAATGGCGGAATTTTGCCGATTCCAGTCTTTCTCCCCCGGATTTATATTGACACCGGTTAACTTAGGTTTCAGCCTCCCGCCCTTGGACAACATGGGGGGCCACAATGTCGACGTCCGTTTCAAAAAATAACCGCAAGACCTTGCTGGCTGCTGTCGGCGTGATCGCCGTCGGGCTTGGCGCCTACGGGCTGGGCCGCATTTACCCGCCGATGGGCCCGTCTTCAGGAACGATCGGCGCGGCAGACCGCTACGTCAATTCGCAGGTCGGCGAAGGCGATGTCACGCTGGGCGACACGTCGGTTGCAGAACTGATGCAGACCGATGCGTTTGAATTGATGCGCAACGACCCGCAACTGCGCGCCTTTGCCGCAAGTCCGGCGTTCCAGGCGCTGGCTGCGAACCCGGCAGCGATGTCGGCGTTCATGGCCAATCCTAAGGCATTTGCCGCCTTGGCCGCAAATCCCAAGGCTTTTGCCGGGGTCGCCAATGCGGCGCAAAGCGCTTCTGCAGTACGCCAGAACGCAAGTGCAGCAAGCGCTGCGCTGATGGGCGTTGCTGCCGCGCATCCGGCCGCGCTCAATGCGCTTTCATCGCACCCCGCAGCGCTTGCCGGCATCGCGTCCAACGCGTCGGCATTTTCAAGTTATGCTTCCAATCCGCAGGCTTTCGCGGACGCCGCCGCAAAGGCCTCGGCCAATGCACATATGGCGAGCAACGCCGCCGCCTTCAGTGGCCTTGCCAATGACGCCGCGGCGATGAAGGCGCTGAAGTCGGACGCCCAGGTGTTCAGCGCGCTTGCCGCCAATGCAGCGTCGATGAAGGCGCTTGCCGGCCAGCCGCAGGCGCTTGCAGCCGCCGCAAAGGGCGCCGCCTCGGCTGCTCAGCAGATGGCCTCGATGGGAGTTTCGAGCTCGGCGATGGCCGCGCTTGCAGCAAACACCAACGCGTTTAGCGCACTTGCTGCACAGCCCAAGGCAATGGCTGCCGTGGCCGCGCATTCCAAGGCATTCGCAGCGCTTGCCGCGCACCCGGCGGCGATGGCAGCAATCATGGCCAATGCCTCTGCCTTCTCGCAGTTCGCCAATAATGCCCAATCGTTCCAGAACGCGGCGGCCAATGCGGCGTCAAACGCGGCAATGAAGGCAAATTCAGCCGCTTTCCAGAAGCTCGCCGCCGACGCAGTGGCGATGAAGGCGTTGAGCGCGGATCCCCGGGTCTTTTCGTCAATGAGCGCAAATGCCCTGGCCTTCGGCGGACTGGCCAGCAACGCCAGCGCGCTGAATGCACGGTTGATGTCGGCGATTGGCAGCAACGCATCAGCGTTTTCGAAAATGGCCGCAAATGCACAGCAACTGTCAGCGTCGGCAGCAGCGATGCAGGCGCTCAATGCCAGTTCGCTTGCGGCTTCGGCGGCAACCGCCGGCAAGCTCAACGCCGCAGCAAGCCAGGCAGCTTTGGCCCATCCAGCAGCTTTTTCGGCGATGATGGCCAATCCCTCGGCGTTCGCGGCGCTTGCAAGTCGCCCCAATGCGCTGGCCGCGCTGGCTGCGAACCAAAAGGCGATGGCAGCCCTTGCAGCGCAGCCTAACCTTGCCGCCTTGATGGCCAATCCCAGCTTTTCGGCGGCGCTCAACCAGGCAGGCGTTTCCCAAGCTCAGGCGAACTAGTACGCTGGGTTAAAGGGGGCGGTATGGGCGTATCGATTAGGGGGCGCTGGCTCGCGCATTGCACGCTGGCGTTCCTTGCCGCCCAGTTGCCGCAGGCGGCGCTTGCGCAAACCCAGGCAAGCCGCAATCCGCCACCGTCCGACAGCGATCCGACGACGATCGTTGAGCATCCCGACGCCGTGCCGCCGGTTCCAGAAGACGCGCCCCCGGCCGAACCGATTACCCCTGCTCCGACCAAGCCCAACGCGCCGGACAAGTCGGAGCCGTCTCAAGTTCCGCCCGACGCGTCGGGTTTCCACCTTTCTACCTTGGAAACCAGGGATCTGACCCTGCTCTATATCGACCCGGTCCAGACGTATCTGGTCCCCTATATCGGGCGCGCTTTTGAAAATTCGATCGCGGCGCACGAACGGCGCTTTCGCTGGAAGCCGTGGGAACCCGTGACTGTTCTGCTCAAGGACTTCTCCGACTACGGTAACGCCGCCGCCTTGGGATCGCCCAGCGACATGGTGTTGCTCGACGTCGCGCCCCTGTCCCTGTCGATGGAGACCTTTTCCCCCGGCGAGCGGTTCTTCACCCTAACCAACCATGAACTTGCCCATGTCGCGACGATCGACGTGTGGAACAAACGCGATGCGGCTTGGCGCAGATTCCTGGGTGGGAAGCCTGCACCGCTTCAAAAACACCCCGAATCTATCCTCTACAATTTCCTGACTACGCCCCGGAACCTCAGTCCGCGCTGGTACATGGAAGGTAGTGCGGTGTTCTTCGAGACCTGGATGGCAGGAGGTCTTGGGCGCGCCCAGGGCGCCTATGACGAAATGGTCTGGCGCGCGAAGATGCACGACAACGTCCGGGTCTTTTCCCCGCTTGGTCTTGAGAGCGAAGGCACCCAGACCGACTTCCAGGTCGGCGCCAATTCCTATCTCTACGGCACGCGCTTCATGTCCTATCTCGCGCTTACCTACGGCCCCGAGAAATTCGCCGACTGGCTACGCCGCCCCGAAGACAGCAAGGCGTTTTATGCCAGCCAGTTCAAGCATGTTTTCGGCAAGAACCTTGACGATGCGTGGGATGACTGGCTTGCCTTCGAACGCAAGTTCCAGGCCGAAAACCTCTCCAACCTGGCGCAATACCCTTTGACCGATGCGAAGCACCTTAGCCCAACCGGACTGGGATCGATGTCGCGCGGGTTTGTCGATGAAAAAACCAACAGCCTGATCGCTGCATTCCGCTATTCGGGCAAGATTGGTTTTCTTGGCAGGATGGACCTTGCCACCGGCAAACTCAGCCACCTTACCGACCTTGACGGGATGATGCTCTACAAGGTTACCAGCACGGCCTTCGACCCGGCCAGCCGAGACCTGTTCTACGTCAACCAGAATTATGCGTTCCGCGACCTGTACGCGATCAATGTCGACAGCGGGAAGAAGCGGCGGTTGCTGAAGGATGCGCGCATTGGCGACCTTGCCTTCAATCGCGCCGATAACAGCCTGTGGGGCATCCGCCACCAGAACGGGTTCGTCACGATGGTGCGAATGGACCCGCCCTATAACGAGTTCCACCAGGTAAAGACGTTTCGTTACGGTGAGATCGTCTTCGATCTCGACATTTCGCCCGACGGAAACCTGATTGCCGCTTCTTATGGCGGGATCGACGGCAAGCAGTCGGTCAAGGTGTGGACTCGCTCCGACCTTGAAGCGGGCAATGCCGGCGAACCCGTAGCGTCCTTGTCCCTTGAACCCTCGGTGCCGGAAAATTTCACGTTCACGCCCGATGGAAAGGCGCTTCTTGGCAACAGCTATTATACCGGCGTCTCAAACATCTTCAGGTTCGACATCGCGACCGGAAAATATGACGTCCTGACCAATGCCGCGACTGGCTTTTTCCGGCCCCAGTTGCGCCCCGACGGTTCAATGCTGGTGTACGATTACACCGGCGAAGGCTTTAATCCGTCAATCGTCGTTCCCGAAACCAAAACCGATCTGGCCAACATCCGCTTCTTGGGCACCGAGGTCATCAAGAAATGGCCCGAGCTCAAGGAATGGGGGGTTGGCTCTCCGGCCAAGATCCCGCTCGACGATCTGGTCACCAATCGCGGCACCTACAAGCCAACCCAGCGGATGCGTTTCGACGCGCATTATCCGATCGTGTCGGGATATGATCGGCAGCCCGCGTTCGGCTATTACATGCACATCGCCGACCCGATGCAGTTCCATCAGCTGAGTATCAACGCCTCAGTCTCGCCGGTTAAAATCAAGGGCGGCGAGCGGTTCCACTTTGACGCCGAATACCAAACGCCTAATTGGAAATTCGAATATTGGCACAATCTGGCCGACGTCTATGACTTGGCGGGACCGGTTCTGCGCAGCCGGAAGGGCGACGCGGTAATCGTCAGCTACAACAAGCCAATCATCTACGACCAACCACGCCAGCTGGATGTTTTCGGGTCTGCCGCGGCCTATTTCGGGCTCCTCCAGCTTCCAAGCGCCCAGAATGTGGTGAGCCCCAAGAATTTGCGGTCGGCGGAGCTCGGACTTCGCTATACCAATACCACCAAGGCGCTTGGCGGAGTTGATCACGAAAAGGGCATAGCCGGTCGCTTGGTGGCGGGCACCGACGAGGCGCAGGGTAAGTTCTTTCCCAAGCTCTACGGTGGTCTCGACGTCGGAACCGCGCTTCCATGGGGGAATAGCTCGGCATGGCTTTATGCTCATGCCGGAGCGGTTGGCGGTAAGCGCGCGAGTCCCCTGGCGGCCTTTTACATGGGCGCCTTTCGCAACAATTACGTCGATGACCGAAGCGAAAAGCGCTACCGCGAACTCGAAAGTTTTCCGGGCTTCGGAATCGATCAGATCGCCGCGCGCAAATTCGCCAAGGTAACCGGAGAGATCAATTTGCCGCCGGTCCGCTTTGCTGAATTGGGGACCGCCGCCTTCTACATGTCCTACGTTCGCCCGGCGGTGTTTGCCGGAGCGATGGCGACTGCAGAGCCGGCTGGAGGATCGAACCGTTATTACGATATCGGCGCGCAACTCGACTTCAATTTCACGGTCGCGATGCGCCTTCCGATGGTGTTTTCTGTCGGGGTAGCGCGCGGCTATGCCGACAAGGGTCCGGGCGGCCAGACCGAGTGGCTCGCGTCGCTCAAGATCCTATAGCGCCGGAGGCAAGCAACGATGCCGTTCGCCGTTTTTCTTGACTGGGGCGTCGCCCTGGTCCCGGTGCTTATCCTGCTGGCTTTGTTCACCTGGCTCGACGCGTTCAAGCTCATGAACCTGAAGGAGATCTGCTTGCTCCTGGGTCTCGGCGGGGTGGCGGCGATTGCCTGCTGGCCAATTGCCGGTCGAATGATCGACACGCTGCCGATCGGATTTTCGAACTATAGCCGGTTCATCGCCCCGTGGATCGAGGAAGCAGCCAAGATGCTGGTAATGATCGGCCTCTTCCGGCTCAATCGCATCGGCTACAAGCTCGACGCGGTCATTTCGGGCTTTGCCATCGGGGCCGGCTTTTCGGTGGTAGAAAATATCTTCTACCTCATCCAGTTCCCAGACTACGGGCTCGGAACCTGGCTGGTGCGCGGGATCGGTACCGCAGTGATGCACGGAACCACGCTCGCGCTGGCCGCAGCGATCGCCCACGAATTCGCCGAGCGGGAAAACCGTGAAGCCGCCGGTGGCTTCGACTTTCACTTGTGGTGGTTTGGACCGGGCTATTTGTTGGCGGTCGCGATCCATACCCTGTTCAATCAGTTCGGCGCGCAGCCGATGGTGGCGATGATGGGGGCAATCCTGCTCGCTCCTGTCCTCCTCATCGCAGTGCTCAATTTCGGCACTGGCGAGGCGCAGAAATGGCTTGCCGAGGACTTCGCCCAGCACAAGGTAGAACTGGAGGCGCTGGAATCCGGTCGTTGGCCTGAAGGTCGTGCAACGGCGGCCATTCAGGCCTTGTGCGCGCGGCTCGACCCGGATTCCGCCGCGTTGATCCGCGACTACTGGCGGATCCAGGCATGGCTGGTGGTCGAAGCGGAAGAAACGATGATTGAGGAAGCCGCCGGCGACGTGGAATTCGACCGCGACCGGATACGCGCGCGTTTTGCCGAACTGGAGGGGCTGCGCACCGCCATGGGCCGCTCGACCCATGCCGCGCTAAAGCCCCTGCTGCCATTCAGCCGTAACGATTATTGGGAAGTGAGCGAACTTCGTCAGCGCGTCTCATGATCCGTTTTTAATGCTCGCGCAGCGCGCTCCATAAGGTGTCGCCCAACGGCTCGAACAGATAAGCGAGGAGCGAACGCTTACGGCGCGGCACCAGCACTTCGACGGGGGTTCCAACGCGAAGGTCCAGCGGCATATCGCGCGCGGCGCTGGAAAGCTTTCGGAACTCCGACTGCGGGGCGACGATCTCGGCGGTGTAAAAACGCTCCCCGGTCTTCTCGTCGGCAAGGCTATTCGCAGAAACGTGGCGCACCGTCCCAGTGATGATCGGCAATTTGCGGTCGTGTAAAGTTGCGAACCGCAATTGCGCGCGTTGTCCTCGGCGCATGTCGTTGGCATCGTCCAGCGAGACGCGGGCATTGACCACCAGTTCCGGATTCTCTGGCACGATTTCCATGAGAACCTGGCCGGGAGCAATCACCCCGCCGACGGTATTCGTTGCCAGCGCCATTACGGTTCCGCTGACTGGCGCGCGCACCTTGAGCTTTTGCGCGGCATCCTTTGCCGCTTCGTACTTGGGGCGCAGCTGGGCAAGCGTAAGCTCGACGTCGTGAAGCTCGGTCGCCGCGCGCTCGCGATACTGCTTTACCGCTTCCAGCTGCCGTAACCGGGTCGCCCCGGCATCGGACTGTGCCTGCGCTATCCCGGCCGAATATTGACCGCGATTGCCGGTAAGTTCGGCCCTCTGCCGCTCAAGGGCGCGGATCCTGCTCTTGGAGACGTAGCCCTTGTCGGCAACTACACGCAGGGAATCCAGCTCTTCCTCGATAAGCCGCGCCTGCTCACTAGTTGACGCCATTTGCGAGCCATAGCCGGCCGCCGCTTCGCGGGCTCTGCGCCCCTGTTCGGCCATCACGCCGACCTGCGAGTTCAACAGCGCCCGCCGTGCCGAAAACTCTCCGTCCTGCAGCGCCTTGGCTGACGCGATTTCGTCTGCGCCTGCGCCCTCAACCGCGAAACTCACGGGCCAATCGATCGTCGCTGCGCCCACCTGTTCGGCACGAAGCCTGGCACGCTGCGCCTCCAGGTTCAGCAATTGTCCGGCAAGTGCGCGATCGGCGGCAAGGGTTTCGCCGCCCGTTAGTTCGACCAACACGTCGCCGGCATCGACCTTTTCGCCTTCGCGTACTTCAATTGCGGCAAGCGTTCCGCCGCTTTCGTGCTGCACCAGCTGGCGTCCGCCCGGGGTCGCCAGCTCACCTTGCGCATAACCCGCGGAATCGACCGGGACGAAGGCACCAAAGCCAAGGAAGAGGATGAAAAATGCCCCCGCAGCGACCAGCCCGAAGCGGATTTCCGGGTTTGGCGAATCCACCGGCGCGGGGGGTTCTTGGGCAAAATCGCTCATGCTCTTTTGCCCTTGATCACCACCGGCTCTGCAAGAGCGGCGGCCTTGGCGTTAAGCCCCGCAAGCTTGGCCAGCACCTCGTCGCGCGGTCCGTACAGCTCGATTGCTCCGCCTTTCAGAACCAGGATCTTGTCGACCGCCACGAGCACGTCCTTGCGATGCGAAACGATCAATACCGTCGCGCCGCGCTTCTTGAGTTCCAGAAGCGCCTTGGACAGTGCGACCTCGCCGTCGGAATCGACATGGGCGTTGGGCTCGTCAAGCAGCACCAGCACCGGTTTCCTGAACAAGGCGCGGGCTAGCGCAACCCGCTGTGCCTGCCCCGCCGAAAGCCCCGAGCCGCCATGCCCAAGGGGGCGATCATAGCCTTTGTCCAGCCGCACGATAACTTCATGCGCCCCGCACGCCGTGGCCGCCTCGACCACTTCGGAATCGATTGCCGCTTTGTCACCGCCGCCGGCGAAGCGGGCAATGTTCTGCGCGATCGTGCCTGAAAACAGGCTGACGTCCTGGGGCAAATAGCCGATGAACTGCGCCAGCTTTTCGCGGTCCCATTGTTCCGCATCGGCGCCATCAATGCGCACGATTCCGGCGGAAGGGTGGACTGCACCGGCAAGCGCGGCAAGGAGCGTCGACTTGCCCGCGCCGCTGGGCCCGATCACCGCGACGACATCGCCCGGCCGAGCGCCGAAACTGATCCCCTTCAGGATCGAAGTTTCGCCCGCGATCACCGTGAGTTGTTCGACCTCGATCTGACCGGTTGGATCGGGAAGTTGGGTGGCTTCGGCCTTTGGCTTTCTTGCAAGCAGCCGTTCGAGCGCCTGGTACGCGCCCCGCGCCGACACGATGGTCGGCCAACTGGCGAGCATTTGGTCGATCGGTTGCAAGGCCCGGCTGCCAAGGTAGGAGGCGACGAAGATCGCTCCCATGGAAATTCGGCCGCTAATCGCCAGCCATGCCCCAAGGCCGAGTGCAAGCGATTGCAAGGCAAGCCGCAGGAACCTGCTGACGACCGTGTGACCCGAAGACGCAAAGCTGGCCTGGGTCTGCGCTTCCAGCATTGCCGAACGCTGGGTTGCGGCACGTGCCGCCATCGCCCCTCGCATACCTAGCGCACGCACCGCATCGGCACTGGCAACAACTTCGTCCTGCGCGGCATAGGCGCGCGCCGCAGCGACATGGGCACGGCCAAGCGGACCGCTTGAGCGACGATGGTTGAGTACCGCGATCCCCGCCATCGCCAGCGTTCCAGCAAGGATCATCGCCCCAAGGATCGGATGAATCAGGAAGGCAACGAGGATGTAAATCGGCGCCCACGGCAAGTCCGCCACCGCGATCATCGCCGGACCGGTCAGCGCCTGGCGAAGCAGGTCGAATTCACGCATCTGCTGGCCGGCAAGGCGTTCCATGGTAGCGCCCTTCGCACTAAGCGCCGCATCGAACACCGCTCCCCCAAGCGATCGTTCCAGCCGCAGGCTGGCGCGGACCATCAGGCGCGAGCGCACCAAGTCGAGGAGCGCCAGCGTTCCAAGGCCGTAAAGCAGTATTCCGGTGAGCAGCAGCAAGGTCGTCCCGCCGCGCGTCGGAACTACCCGGTCATAGACCTGGAGCATGTAAAGCATCGGCACGAGGAACAAGAGGTTGAGCAGCGCGCTGAACGCGAACACACCGACAAAGTGGCGGCGACAGGCGCCGAGCGCCTGCCCCAGCGCTCCGTCCCGATCCGTGGAGGGAAGCAATTTGATCGCGATTTCCCTCTCCATCGCTCCGACCGCACGGCGGCCACACAAAGCTTAGTGTATCGACTTCCCGTTGCGGCGGAAAGGTCCCGGCGCGCGCTTTCCTCGGCGACGTGACGAACTGCCAATCGGGACCCGGCGACAAGCGCTGGCAACCGGATGTTTTAATATTGCCCGTCCGGCGTTCACCTTGTAGCGGCAGTTTCGGCCCACCGGTCGGCGGCGCAGGGAACCGCCAATTGGCGAAACCATCACCGCCAACACCAGCCGAAAGTTTGCGTCATATTGTCGCACCAGCCCTATCGATGGTCGACAGTCTTATGAAAGGATTGCACGGCCCATGACTTATCGTCGCTATTCCAAATCGCTGGTGTTGGCAGTCATGGCGCTTTCGGTCGCTGCGCCGGCGCAGGCAACCGTGCCGATCACGATCGCTGCCACGGGGCACGCCATGGTCCCGGTCACAGGGCCTTTCGGTAACGAACTTTTCGTTTTCGACACCGGCGCAGAAGGCACCGCAGTTTACGCCGATTTTGCCGATAGAGTTGCGCTTCCGTCAGCCGGCCGGGAAATACTCCAGGGGCAAACCGGCACCAGCGACCTGCAGCTGTTCGAAATTTCCAGCTTGACTGTCGATGGCCATACCGTGGGTCCGTTGAAGGCCATCCGCTTCGATCGACGCGCGGACAACATCCGCCTGGCAGGGATCGTCGGTCTTGACGCTTTCGGACACCTGACGTTGGACTTTAACCTACCCGCGAAACATCTGGCACTAATACCGTCGGGAACGACGCCCGCCGGGATAACGGCCTCCCCCGTCAAGGCGACTCCAACCCTTGGGAATTTGCTGACCATCCCGGTCCGGATCGGGAAGTCGGTGGCGGTCGCGGTCATCGACACCGGCGCGCGCAAGACGCGAATCAACTGGAACCTTGCGCGTCAGCTTGGGATGACTCCCGACAAGCTTGCGCAAGGCGACCAGATACAAGGTGGAACCAATAACCCGGTAATGAGCGCCATTGGCGAAGTTGAAGATGTCATGCTCGGCGACCGACGGTTGGAAACAGCGCCGGTACTTGTCGCCGACCTTCCGGTTTTCGAAGCATTCGGAGTTGCCGATAAGCCAGCGATCATCCTTGGGCTCGATTGGCTGGAAGACACGCGCATGGTAATCGATTTTCCAGCGCAGCAAATATGGTTCCAGGCGGCCAATTAGCTTGGGTTCAGACAGCCGCTTGCTCTCGATCGGCGGCACTATCGTCATCCCCGATCGCCGACCTTGCTTCGGCAAGCACACCACTCGCACTGGCAAATTGCCGGGCTGAGTCCGGCTCCATCGGCGTCTGCAGCAGATAGCCCTGCCCAGCGTGGCATCCCAGCTTCAACAACAGCCGCAATTGCTCTTCGGTTTCGATATGTTCGGCAACCGTCGAAACGCCAAGCGCGCTGCACAGTCCGATTACCGCCGCAAGCAACCGCTCTCCGTCCTCGCTTTGGTGCGCGGCAGTAACCAGCGACCCGTCCAGCTTGATCTGGTCGAAGCGCATTTCTTTCAGATAGCCGATGGAGGCATAGCCCGCTCCAAAGTCGTCGAGCACCACGACCACGCCCGCCCCGCTAAGCCTGGCCAGATTCTCCCGCGCCCGGTCAAAGTCCGACAATAGGGTTGTCTCAGTAACTTCGACTTGCAGCCGCTCTGCGGCAAGTCCGGAATCCTTTAGCTTGGCAAGTATTCCTTCGGCCGAGCCGACCGAGCACAATTGCACCGCGCTGAGGTTGAACGAAAGGCGCACCGAAGCTGGCCATTGGGCGGCCTCAGCGAACGCGCGATCCATCAGGTGATTGGTGAGGTTGCCGATAACATTAAGCTGCTCTGCGATCGGCACGAATTCAGAGGGAGGCACCTCGCCCAGTTCAGAATCGTTCCAACGCGCCAGCGCTTCGTGCGCGATCACGATTCCCGACCGCAAATCGACGATCGGCTGAAAAACGATGCCGATGTCCTGATGCAGGTTCGGCAATTGCAACGCGCGCTCGATTTGCGTTCTGCGCCGATAGAGGTCTTCCATCCCCATTTCGAATACCGCGAGCGCGCCGGAGCCCTGCTTTTTGGCCTGGTAAAGCGCCAGATCGGCGCGAGCCAGAACCCGGGTGAGGCCGTCCTCCTTTGGTTCGGAAAGAAGTCCCACCCCGCAACAGGCCGAAACTGCAAACTGACGACCGCCGATAACCGCGGCCTGGCTCACTTCGCGCATTATCTTCGACCCTGCGGCGTGGGCCGCGGAAGCTTCGCGGACGTGGGGAAGCAATATCCCGAACTCATCGCCGCCCAGACGCGCAACGGTCGCCCCGCGTTCGGCGGCCTTGAGCAGCCGCCTAGCAACAATCTGGAGCAGCTTGTCGCCGCTGGCGTGCCCGAATGTATCGTTAATCGCCTTGAATCGGTCGAGATCGATGATCGCCACTGCACAACAATCGGGTTTCCCCAATTCAATCTCGGCTTCAAAGGCTTCCATGAACGCCCGACGATTGGGAAGGCCGGTCAGGAAATCGGTGGTCGCAGCGGCAATCGCCTCCTCGCGGGCCTGCTCCGTCAACTCCTGCTCGCGCGTGATCGTCGAGCGGGAAATGATGAGGCCGACAAAGTGCGAATTGTGCACGCTAAGGAGGTGGAGGATCAATAGCGCGACCACCGCCAGACTGACCGCAGCGCCAACGAATTGCGGATCGTTCGAGAACAGCGCCATCCCTGCCAGCGGAAGTGCAAGCACGACCAGCGGCACCCTTGCTGCAGCCGGTACCGCGCTGAGACCATAAGCCACACCGATCGCCGTCAGCCCACCGAACAACATGACCGCCATCTGGCCGGACGAATCCTGGGTCCGCAGCAAGTAGATGCAGTTCGCCGATAACAGCAGGCACAACAGGACGCTGAGTCCGGCGGTCTGCCTGAGGCGCTTGAGCATGTTGGCATGGGTCACCGCCCGCGTGGGCCGAAACCACTGCAAGGTCCGCGCAACGCCGCAAACCAGAAGAAGCGTGGGCAGGTTCAGCCCCAGGTACAATTTGCCGCTGGTGGCAATCTGCAGTCCGAAGAAATTTATGATCGCGAGCAAATAGACGATTGGGATTTGCCGTCTAAGCGTGGTGTACCGCTCTTCCACGATCGCGCGACCGGTGTGCGACGCTATCTCATCGACATTGTCGCCTGCTCGGAGGAACCAGCTGGTCATGCGTCAGGCGAATAGCGAAAGCGCGTTAATTTCGAGTTTACGCTTGTCCCGCGACGGCTCGAGAGACGTAGGCGGTCGCGATGAGTTAGCGTGGGTCATCGCCGAAAGGCAGCTGGCGGAGAGGGTGGGATTCGAACCCACGGTACGGTTGCCCGCACGCCGCATTTCGAGTGCGGTGCTTTCGACCTCTCAGCCACCTCTCCGCAGAAGCGATGCGGGGCGATGAATCGCTCCCGGCCGTTAGTCGGCGCGCCTCCTAGCAAGGCCACGACGACTTGCCTAGCCTTTCCGCAAGGCCCCTTCCCCTCTCTTGCGCGCATCGCCCAAGCGCCTACATTAGAACCATGGCCGAAAAGCTTTTCACTGCCCTTCCCTCCGCACGTTTTTCGATCGGCGATGTTGTCCGTCACCGACTGTTCGATTTTCGCGGCGTGATTGTCGATGTCGATCCCGAATTCGCCAATTCGGACGAATGGTACGAAGCGATTCCGCTCGACATCCGCCCCGCCAAGGATCAGCCGTTCTACCACCTGTTGGCTGAGAATGCGGAGCGCACGTACACCGCCTATGTCAGCCAGCAGAACCTGCTCCACGACGACAGCGAAGAGCCGGTTGACCATCCTGCAATCACCGACTGGTTTACGGGGCTTGAAGGCGGCCGCTACACGCTTCGCCGCGAGCATCGCCACTAGGCCGGACCGAGGTTCAAACCGGCTGCCCGGCGGTTGACAGTTCGCCCGCCTCACCATAGGGGACCCTCTTTCCCGCATCCGGCGACGGATAGGCGTGTGTATTCGCGCGCGGGGAATGCGGAATTACTGATTTAGAAGAGAAGAGCCCATGTTCGCTATCGTGCGCACGGGTGGCAAGCAGTATCGCGTTGCCCCCGGAGACAAGATCGTCGTCGAGAAACTCGACGGCAATGCCGGTGACAAGGTCACCCTCGGGGATATCCTGCTTGCAGGCGAAGGCTCGGACCTTAAGTCCACCGACGGCCTCAAGGTCGAAGCGGAAATCGTCGCCCAGGCCAAGGGCGACAAGGTGACCGTGTTCAAGAAGCGCCGTCGCCATAACTACCGTCGCAAGGCCGGTCATCGCCAGCAGCACACCATCCTGATGATCACCCAGATCGGTGACAAGAAGGCGGAAAAGAAGGCCGAGAAGAAGGCTGCCCCGGCAAAGACCGAAGCGCCCAAGGCCGAAAAGGTCGAAGCCAAGAAGGCCGACGCCCCCAAGGCCGCTGCCAAGGTTGATGCGCCGAAGGCCGAAAAGAAGGCCTCGACGAAAAATGCTGCACCTGCTAAGGCCGCCGCCAAGAAGCCGGCACCCAAGGCCGCGCAAAAGAAGAAGTAAGAGCTAAAAGATGGCACATAAAAAAGCTGGCGGCTCGTCGCGTAACGGCCGCGATTCCAATCCCAAGTACCTCGGCGTGAAGCTGTTCGGGGGCCAGTCGGCAACCGCCGGCAACATTATCGTGCGCCAGCGCGGGACCAAGTGGCACCCGGGCTCCGGCGTCGGCATTGGCAAGGACCATACCCTCTTTGCGCTGGTCGACGGCCACGTCACGTTCCGAGACGGCAAACTCGGTCGCAAGTACGTGCATGTCATGCCGGCAACTAGCGAGATGACGAAATAGGAACGGTCATAACGGGACCGTTCCCAGAAGGGGCGGCCCGGACTTAGAATCTCCAGATTCAAAGACCAGACAGGGAGAAGGGGGCGCCACGAGTGGGCAAGCCCCCTTTTTCTTATCCTTCTCCCGGAACTGTCACACTGGTCCGCCAAGGGCCGGCGCGAGAAAGGGAGACAACAAATGTTCGCGCGGACGCAAAGACTGCTTCTGAGGCCCGGCTTCCCCGAAGACGCGATGGCGCTGGCCACCGCGATCGGTGAGAAAACCATCGTTCGCCATCTGGCGACCGCCCCGTGGCCCTTTCGCCTGGGCGATGCAGAAGCCTTTCTTGCCGCCCCGCGCGATCCCGCGCTTCCCGCCTGCCTGGTGTTCGAGCGTACCGCCGGCGCGCCCCGCCTGGTCGGGGCCGCAGGGCTTGCACGGCGTCCGTCGGGCACGGTCGAGCTTGGTTACTGGATCGCCCGCCCGTTCTGGAGCCGTGGTTTTGCCACCGAAGCGGCGCAGGCAATCGTCGAGATTGCGCGAACTCTTGGCCTTACCGCGCTCGAGGGTGCCTATTTCATCGACAATCCGGCGTCGGGCCGAGTGCTCGAAAAATTGGGCTTTGCCGACACCGGGATCATCGCCCCGCGTTTTTCGTGCGGGCGCGGAAAGGAAGCGGCATCACGGCTGATGCGGCTTACGCTTGGCGAGCGGACTTTCGCTTCGCAGGGCGTTGACGGAAAGGTGATCGAATTGGCACAGATTGCAGCCTGACGGGTTTCGCGCTGCCCCGGGGTCGTTCCGGGGCGGCACCAACCTAGGGCCCGTGCGTTAGGCTGCCGCAATGCGCAATTTCTTTTCGATAATCGCGACCCGGACGGCGGTCGCAATGGGCCATCCGTGGGCATTCGTGGTCGCTGCCGCGATGGTTGTCCTGTGGGCGGTGTCGGGCCCGTTCTTCGCTTATTCGGACACCTGGCAATTGGTGATCAATACCGGCACCACGGTCCTGACCTTCCTGATGGTGTTCCTGATCCAGAATAGCCAGAACCGCGATGGCGCCGCGATCCAGGCCAAACTGGACGAATTGCTTCGGGCGCAAAAAGGTGCACGCGACAAGTTCATCGGCATCGAGCATCTCGACGAGCGCTACATCGAGTTGATCCGGCGGGCGCTCGAAAAGCAGGCGACCAAGACCGCCCAGAACAACAACTCCGGAAAGAAGCGCACCGCCAAGTCCCGCGCCAAGATGAAAACCGTTTCCGGTTCACCAGCGCCGAAGTTACGCAAGAGCGCGCAATCGGCGGAGGATACCGTCGACCGGCTGCTTAACCGACTGTAGGGGCCCGATCAGGCCGCGCGGTCCCGGCGCACCCGCCGCCGGGGTTCAGCGATGCGCGGAGCCTTTGCCTCATATTCGGCGATAAGCGCCCGGTCGTCTTCGTTCCACGGGTGAAATCCGGGCGCAAAAAAAGCTACCCAGGCGCCAAAGATTTTGCGCAACATTCCCGGCTTCACCCACATGCACCACAACAGGCCGGCCCAGGCTCGTAGCCCGGTGATCCCGTCCTGGCGCAAGAGTTCCAGTCCGCCGCGGGTGCGATCGACGATGAAATTGCGGGTAATATAGAGCATCACCTTTGCCTTGACCTTCCAGCGGCGAATCCGGGTCCAGTCGCGGGTCGCGTGCAGCCAGGTGTCGTAAGCAACACCCTTGTGCTCGATCTCTTCGGCCGCGTGCCAGCGCCACAGATCGGCGGTGGCGGGGTCGGCGGTTGCCAAATGCCTGGGATCGGCAAGCAATTCGTGGGCCAGGATCGCGGTATAATGCTCTAGCGCCATGGTTGCCGCCAGGCTGGCGATGCGCGGCATCGACTTGGTGACGGAAAGCCGCTTTTTGACCTGCGCTTCAAGGGCCCCGAGGTCGTAGCCGGCATCGGCAGCGCGCTTGTTGAACGCCAGATGCTCACGGCTGTGAACCACTTCCTGGGTGGTGAAATTGCGGATGTCTTCGCGCAACGCGTCGGGCGCATCGTCCATATACTGGCGCACGCTTTCAACGAAAAACGCCTCGCCAAGTGGGAAAGTCGCGCTCAACGCATTGTATAGCGCGGTGGCGAAGGGGTCATCACCCATCCACCAGCGCGGGGTCGCCTCGTCGCGCGCAAAACGGCGATCGCGCGGAGTGATCGTAAGGTCGCTCGGGGTGACTGCCGCCATGCTCATCGAAACTTGATTCCTTGCAACTTGGGCGCTCAGACTCCTAGTGATCCGAGAGCAAACGGAAGTTACTTACAAATATGTCAACAACTGCCGCAATCCGCAAGCGTCTTTCGCCGCAGGCATCGCGCGACATGGCGCTTGATGCCGCCCGTGACCTGCTCCGCAAGGAGGGGATTGCCGCGATCACCTTGAAGTCGGTAGCGGCGCGGATTGGGCGTACCCACGCCAACCTGCTTCATCATTTCGGTAGCGTTGCCGGTCTCCACCGTGCGCTCGCCGACCAGATTGCGAATCAGGTCGCAGGTCAAATTACCGCCTCGATCGGGCGAATGCGGCGCGGCGAAGCTGGCCTCAAGGACGTCATCGCCCAGATGTTCGATGCCTTCGACCAGCAAAAGGTGGGCGAGTTAATGGCTTGGGTGATGCTCACCAGGCAGTCGGGCGCGCTGGAGCCGGTGGTTGACGCAATTGCCGACGTGGTGCGGGACATTTCCAGTCCGGCGGACAAGCGCCCGCTCGACCAGGCAACGCTTGGACTTGTCCTGATTGCGATCGGCGACAGCCTAGTTGGTGAACAGGTTGCGCGCGCCTGCGGGCTGCCGCGCTCCGCCGCGCGGGACATCGCGGTCCAGCAAGTCATCGCAGTCCTTGCCGGCAAGAAAGTGATCGGCTGAGGTCCGGCCGCCAGCGGGCCTGACCAAGGCGCGAAAACGACTCCGCTCCATTTCCGCGCGAACCGCGATTCGACTCGTTAATCGCCACGAGATAATGACAATTTGATCGAGTCGTCGCGTAGCTGGAGGCACTTCAATGGAATCCAATGCGCTCTATTTTCGCCGTCGGGCGACTGAGGAGCTTGCCGCTGCGCACCGCGCCGTCACTACTGCCGCGCGCGACCGCCACGTGGAGCTCGCCCAGCGCTTCCTTGCGCGCCTCGAAAGTTCGGATGCGCAGCCGGGGATAAGCGATGGCGGCAAGGCCGAGCGTTCGACACGACGCGAACTGCGCCGAATGGTCGAACACGCGCTTCACGCCTGACCCGGTTTCCGGTCATTGCAGAGGGTGGCGGCCTGCCGCTGCCTGCCCTAAAGGCCGCAAATGCATTTTCTCGACCAAGCCAAGATCTATCTCCGCTCGGGCGCGGGCGGCCCCGGCGCGGTCAGCTTTCGGCGCGAAAAGTATATCGAGTTCGGCGGTCCTGACGGCGGCGACGGTGGCAAGGGCGGAGACATCGTCTTCGAAGCGGTGCCCGGCCTCAACACCTTGATCGACTTTCGTTACACCCAGCATTTCCGCGCCCCACGCGGAAAGGGCGGGTCGGGATCCAACCGCACGGGTGCTGGCGGCAAGGACCTTGTCATCAAGGTCCCGATCGGAACCCAGATATTGGCCGATGACGACGAACGCACCTTGCTCGCCGACCTGACCAAGGAAGGGCAGCGGGTGACGTTCCTGGAAGGCGGCATGGGCGGTCGCGGCAACGCCAGCTACAAGACCTCGACCAACCGCGCCCCGCGCCAGCACCAGACCGGCATCCCGGGCGAGGAAACCTGGGTCTGGCTGCGCCTCAAGCTGCTCGCCGATGTCGGGCTTGTCGGGCTTCCCAATGCGGGCAAGTCGACATTCCTCAATGCCGTAACGAATGCCCAGGCCAAGGTCGGTTCTTATCCCTTCACAACCATACACCCGCAACTTGGAGTCGTGAGGCACAAGGGCGTCGAATTTGTGATCGCCGATATCCCCGGCCTGATCGAAGGCGCTGCCGATGGTGCGGGGATCGGTGACCGGTTCCTGGGCCATGTCGAACGCACGCGCGTGCTGCTGCACCTCGTCGATGCCGAGAGCGCGGACCCGGCGGAAGCCTATAGTGTAGTGCGCGGCGAACTGGACGCGTATGGCGCGGGACTTGAGGACAAGGCCGAGGTGGTCGTGCTCAGCCGTGCCGACACGGTCGATGCCAAGAACTCTGGCCAAAGCAACGAAGGCGGTCGCCAAGAGCAGCGGTGCGACCAAGATATTCGCCATGTCTGCGCCGCTGGACGACGGAGTCGAGCCGGTACTCGAACTCGCTGATCGAAAAGCTCGGCCGGGCTCGCAACGATCCTCGCCAGGCCCCCGCAGCTAGCAGCGCGGACGAGGTGCCGGACAAGGACTGGTCGCCTTTGTGAGGACGCTTCGGTGACCCTCGCGATCACCGGCGGTACGGGGTTCGTCGGCTCGCACCTTGTCGATGCGGCGCTTTCCGCGGGACATGAGGTCGCGGCGCTCACTCGAAGTGAACAGCCTCCCCGCCCCGGCCTCACGTGGATCACCGGAAGCCTCGCGGACCGGAAGGCGCTCCATCGCCTGACACAAAGTGCCGAAGCGGTCATCCATGTCGCCGGTGTGCTCAACGCGCCCGACAAGGCTGGTTTTACCACCGGAAATATCGACGGAACACGGGCAATGCTCGACGCTGCTACTGCCAGCGGTGCCAAGCGTTTCGTTCACGTTTCCTCACTTGCCGCGCGCGAACCGCAATTGTCGATGTACGGAGAGAGCAAGGCGCAATCGGAAGACCTCGTAACTAGTTCGGGGCTCGACTGGGTGATCGTTCGCCCGCCGGCGGTCTATGGACCCGGCGACCGGGAAACATTCGAATTGTTCAAGGCGGCCAAGCGCGGTTTCATCCCCATGCCGCCGCGCGGCCGGGCATCCTATATCCACGTAACCGACCTTTGCCGCCTGCTGCTCGTGTTTGCGGACTTGGCCGCCCCGAGCGAATTGCTGGTCGAGCCCGATGACGGGCATCCCGGCGGGTGGAGCCACAAGGCGTTCGGCAAGGCGCTGTCACAAGCGGTTGGCAACCCTTCGGCCCGAACCTTGTCGACCCCCGCGTGGGCGCTTCGCCTGGGTGCAATGGGCGACCGCCTGATACGCGGTGCCGGCGCGAAACTAACCCCCGACCGGGCCAATTATTTTCTCCACCCTGACTGGGTAGTCGACCCCGCGCGCGCCGCGCCCGGCGACCTGTGGCAACCTGTCATTGCAACTCCCGAGGGATTGGAACAGACCTACCGCTGGTATCGCGGGGCCGGATGGCTGTAACACGCGCCTTGTCACGGCCCCAATCTCGCCGCCATTGGCTTGCTTAAGGCGGCCACGCTCACTAACGGAATTTGCCCATGACAAACCGCAGCCAGTTGCTCGACAAGACGCTCGAGCTCATCGCGCCTTTCAACAAGAAGGGCGTCGAGGTTACCGAGGCCACGCGCTTCTCGCAGGACCTCGAATGGGACAGCCTGACCGTCCTCGATTTCGTCGCTAACGTCGAAGATGAGTTCGATGTGCTCATTTCGATGAACATGCAGGCGGAGATTGAGACCGTCGGCCAGCTCACCGATGCACTGCAGTCGCTGGTCGCGGGCTAAGTCTTGGTCGACCTACTCGACAAGTTCTTGCCCCTTATCGCGCAGCGCGACGCCCTGCTCGAGACCGGCCTCACCGACCCGTTCAACCTGGTCATGGAAAAGGTCGAAAGCCCGACGGTCGCGATTTGCAACGGCAAGCCGACGATCCTGCTCGGCACCTATAATTATATGGGCATGACGTTTGACCCAGACGTCATTGCGGCGGGCAAGCAGGCGCTCGACGAATTCGGCTCTGGCACGACCGGAAGCCGGGTTCTCAATGGTACTTACGCCGGACACAAAAGTTGCGAGGACGCGCTCAAGGACTTTTACGCTATGGACCACGCGATGGTCTTTTCCACCGGCTACCAAGCCAATCTGGGGATCATCTCGACCATTGCCGGCAAGGATGATTTCGTCATCCTGGACATCGACAGCCATGCCTCGATCTATGACGGGTGCGCGATGGGCAATGCCCAGATCGTTCCATTCCGCCACAATGATCTGGACGCGCTCGAGAAGCGCCTCAAGCGCGTGCCCGACGGCGCGGGCAAGCTGGTCGTACTGGAAGGCGTCTATTCGATGCTTGGTGATGTCGCGCCTTTGGACAAGATGGTCCCGCTGGCCAAGCGATATGGCGCGACCGTGCTGGTCGACGAAGCCCATTCGATGGGGTTCATCGGGGAGCATGGCCGCGGCGTAGCCGAAGCCCAGGGCGTGATCGATGACGTCGATTTCATCATCGGCACCTTTTCGAAATCGGTCGGAACGGTCGGCGGCTTTTGCGTTTCGAACCATCCCCGGTTCGAAATCCTGCGTCTTGTCACCCGCCCTTATGTCTTTACCGCCTCACTGCCGCCGTCGGTTGTCGCGACTGCAGCGACGTCGATCCGCAAGCTGATGCGCGGCAAGGACAAGAGGGCGCATCTGTGGGAAAATTCCAAGCGCCTCCACGCCGGTCTCAAGAAGCTTGGTTTCCAGCTCGGCACCGAACATCCGCAATCGGCGATCATCGCGGTCATCATGCCAGACCTCCAGACCGGTGCGATGATGTGGGAAGCGCTGCTGAACGAAGGTCTTTATGTCAATCTGGCCCGTCCGCCGGCAACGCCGGCAGGAATGACACTGCTGCGTTGCTCGCTGTGTGCTGAACATAGCGAAGCCCAGGTGGACGAGATCCTCGGCATGTTCGAAACAGCCGGTAGGGCGACGAACTGCATCGCGTGACTGTCGGATTGCCAACATAAGGCTTTGCGAGTGAATCGCGGCCCGTTAAGCTTAAAACCATGACTGCTGGAGAGGATCAGTTCGACTGGCGGCGAAGCGGTGCCGCAGCCGTCGGCCTGCTCGCAGCGCTGGTGCTTGGTATCCTGATCTATTTCGTCGCCGCGTCCAACGACGACCGGGAGCGCGCGCTTGCGGCCGAGCGGCGAAGTTACGATGTCGCGCTGACCGTTCGCAACGTTGCTTCCAACATCGCCGGCGCTGAAGCCGCGCTGGCACGGTTCGTCCTTGACGAAGACCTCAAGACCTCGGGCTCGATCTATTACAACGACTGGGAACTTGCTGGCTATCAGATCGGCCAGCTCAAGAAGCAGCTGCGCGGCGATCCGCAGCAGCTCGAGCGGATCGACCAGCTTGACGACCTGTTCCACCAGCGCGGGGCCGAACTTGCGATCGCAGCGCGCGCCGCGATCGAGCGCAAGGACCAAAGCGGGATCAGCTATTTTTACGCCGCCGGACGTTCCCCGGTGGCGCTTGCGCTTGATTCCAAGTTGAACGAGATCACCGCCGCCGAGCGCGTTGCACTTCGCGAGCGCATGGCCGAAAGCCGGATGTTCTCGGCCAAGGCTGCAAGTTTTACCCAATATCTTAGTTGGCTTGGCCTGGCCGTAGGTTTGGGCGCAATTTTCCTAGGCGTGGTAGCGGTCGCCGCACTGCGTCAGAACGCGTTGTCGCGCCAACAGGCGGAAAGCGAATCCGACCGCGCCGAGGCGCTTGAGCTCGCCGTTCGGGATCGCACCCAGGAATTGTGGGATGCCAACCAGGCGCTCAAGCGAGAGGCCGACGAACGTAAGGCCGCCGAGGCCCAGCTTCGCCAAGTCCAAAAGATGGAGGCGGTCGGCCAGCTGACCGGAGGGATCGCCCACGACTTCAATAACATGCTGGCCGTGGTCGTCGGTGGTATCGACCTTGCAGTGCGCCGTCTCAACGGTCCGCGTCGCGAAGTGGCAAAGCATTTATCAAACGCGATGGAAGGCGCGACCCGCGCCGCAGCGCTAACTCGCCGCCTGCTGTCGTTCGCCCGCGCGGAGCCGCTGTTGCCCGAGCGGGTCGAGGCAGGGCCGCTGATCGCGGGAATGGGCGACCTTCTCGACCGCACCTTGGGTGAGCGGATCCGGATTGACGTCAATGTTGAGGAGCATACCTGGCCGACGTGGGTCGATCCGCACCAGCTGGAGAACGCGATCCTCAACCTCGCGGTCAACGCCCGCGACGCGATGGAGGGCCAGGGCCAGCTGACCATTTCCGCCTGCAACCGCAAGCTTCTTGCCAGTGAGGTCGGCGACATCCAGGCGGGCGATTACTTGGTCATTTCGGTTGGCGACACCGGCTGCGGGATGAGCGCGGAGGTCCTTGAACGCGCAT
The DNA here is from genome assembly GCA_963703115.1 of uncultured Alphaproteobacteria bacterium. Classification (GTDB taxonomy): domain Bacteria; phylum Pseudomonadota; class Alphaproteobacteria; order Sphingomonadales; family Sphingomonadaceae; genus Sphingomicrobium. The sequence goes on along the minus strand of OY969788.1, from coordinate 509,293 downwards.
TCGAGCCATTTTTCACGACCAAGCCGGTCGGCAAGGGGACTGGCCTCGGTCTTTCCCAGATATTCGGCTTTGCCCACCAGTCGGGTGGCGAGGTCGGGATTGAAAGCGCGATCGGTAAGGGCACCACCGTTTCGCTCTACCTTCCGCGCACCGCGCTGGAAGCGGACCGGCGAGCAACAACAAGCCCGCTTTCCGACGGTGCCACCGACCATTTCATCGCCGGTGCCCGGATCATGCTGGTGGAAGACGATCCGCGGGTGCGCACTGCTACCGTCGGCGCACTCGAGGACCTTGGATATGAACCGGTTGCCTGTGCTTCCGGACGCGAAGCGATCGAGAAATTCGCCAACCAGTCGTTCGACCTCGTGATTACCGATGTCATCATGCCGGAAATGACCGGGCCGGAACTCATTCGCCACCTCAAGGCCAACCACGATTGCGATTTCGCGGTACTGTTTGTGACCGGCTATGTCGGCGACGGAGATATTGATGAGTTCCGTGAACATGAGCTGTTGCGCAAGCCGTTCACCGTGGGCGCCTTGTCATCTGCGGTCGCGGGGGCGTTGACGCGCCAGCTCAGCGACAATTCTCTGGTCGCCCAGGACGCCCAGGCTGCTCCGTAAGCATCCGGGGGGCTGACCTACAAGGGCATGTCAGCCGCTTGGTCGGTATCTCAAAATCCCTAGCGGATCGCCCCGGAACGCAACAACCTTGGAAGCAGGCTGATCGCTGCGAGCAGCGGGTGTCGCCGCTGCCATTGCTTGAGCTTGATAGTCGTGCCCGCGTGGCGGTTGATTTTCCAGGCAATATAGTCGGCGCCACCCGCGAAGGTCAGGCTCGCCTTTGCAAGGCGCAAAACGGACAATGTTTTTCCCTGAAACCGCCGGGTGCGCCAACCCCTCGCCACCCTTCCTTCAAGCCTGCGCGCCTCCGCGAATGCCGCTGCAGCGAAGCGTTCATAACGCGCGCGGTCCGTATCGACGACACTTGCCTCGCGCCCCTTTCGCTCGGCGCGAAGTTCGGCCGAATAGGTCCGCGAAAATGCCCTCCGCCACCAGTCGAGGGGTTTCTCGCCTGCGACCTCACCTGCGGCGGCAAGGAGGGTCGGCGCCGCTTGAGAAATGGCAGCGATGACCCCTTGGCGGGCCGCCGCGTCCTTCACCCACACCAACCTGGTCGGCTGGGCAAAACGCGCCCATACCGACACGTTCAGTGTGCTTGGACCGGAAAGCCGCTCGAAATCACCTTCGCTCAGGATCGCGTACTTGGCGACCAAGCCTTCATGCTCGGCATAGAAGACGTTGGGGGGAACCAACCGGTTGGCGACCGCCAGCCAGCGCTTTTCATACGCCGCGCGATAGTCCGACACGATCAGGTAGAAATCCAGCATCAACCCATCGAGCGCCTGGCTCCGCAGGCACGAGCCGTAGAAAAGCACTGCGCGAGCCGAAGCGCCATATTGCCCCGCAATCGCTGTCGCAAAGGCTGTTACGCGTGGGTCGACGGGCTCGGCGATCTCCGCCGCAACGAGATCGTGTAGGTCGCTCATGAAATCGGGCTTATGCCGCTAGCTTGACGAACGATAGCGGCCGTGCGGGCGTAAGGCGGATCGGCCGACCAATTGCGGTGCTGAACATTTCACCATCCAGGATCAGCTTGCTCGCTTCGCCTTCGATTGTGATCTCGTCAGCTTCCTCGAAGTGCACTCCGCGCACCTTGCGCTGGCCAAGCCGCCCCATGAACGATGCCCAGAAGGCGCGCAGCAGGGTCGACAATTTCTCCTCGACTGCAATCAGCTTGAGGCTGCCAGGACGCTCACCGTGGACGTCGCCGGAAAGCAGCAGTTTTTCCAGCGTCGTCACCATTAGTAGCGAAAATTTGCCCGACAGGGGCACCGAGCGTTCGCGAAGACTGACTGCGACCGGGGTCGAATCCGGCGGCAGAAGGCTAGACTTCAACCTCAATAGCATTTTCGCCATCAGCGCGAGGCCGGTCAGCACGTGCGCGAGGCCGTTGGGTAGGCCCAGCGGGTAAATCTTGTCGCGACAATACAACATCGTGTCGGCAAGCCCAGCGCCGCCAAGGAACATGCCAATGACGGGCCGGTCATTGCAATCGCCGTGCGACAACGCAATCAGCTCACGCGCCACCGTGTGCGGGCCAAGGTCACCCTGGCTAAGCTCAATCAGCTGCTCCAACGCCGCGACGGGGTCGCCACGCGCTCCAAGGTCAAGCGCAATAAGGTTCGTCTTGCCGCTCGGGAGCACCGCGACCGGCGGCCGCTCAGGCCCGAAATGGTCGCCGTTGTAAAGCTCGGTCAGCGCCGCCTGGACCGTCCCGTCACCACCGTTGATTACCAGGACACACGGCTTGACCCGCGCGATCGTGCGCATCGCCTCACCGATTTGATGGGCGTGCTCGACCTCGTAGTGAAAGATGTCCGGATGCTCCGCGCAAAACGCGCGGATCCGTGGAAGCTGGTTGATATTGCCGGTCGATTTCGGGTTGGAAAGTAGCGCAATGCGATGACGCCCCGTGCCGGTGATGCGCGCGTCGAGGCTGGGGGCAGCAACTAGGCCACCCGCTAACTCCTTGGTCGGGACGCACGTTTTTGTCATCGTCAACTCGGTTCATTCCGCTATAGCGATCGCGGCTGGCCGCCCCGCCCAAGTGGCGGGTATGGCAGCTTGGATGCTTCTCTTGTGGGCCAGCTTTGCGGCCAAAACATGGTGGTGGGACGACCAATTTTGCACCGTCTGGGACTGATCGATCGCTATCTCGCGCGACAGATCGCGGTTCCGCTCGTCGGATCGCTGGTGCTCGCAGCGATGCTGCTTGTGCTCGACAAGATGTTGCGCTTGTTCAATTACGTGGTCGAAGCCGGCGGGCCGGTCAGCGTGGTATGGCGCATGCTCGCCAACCTGCTTCCCGAATATCTCTCCCTTGGTATTCCGATCGGCCTTATGCTGGGGGTCCTGCTCGCCTTTCGAAAGCTGGCGCTGACCAGCGAGCTGGATGCCTTGCGCGGTATCGGCATCGGTTATGGACGCCTGCTCCGTGTGCCCTATCTCTACACCCTGCCGCTGCTAGCGCTGAACCTGTTCATCGTCGGCTATCTCAACCCCTACACCCACTATCGCTATGAAGGGCTGCGCTTCGACCTCAAGTCGGGCGCGCTTGGTGCGGCGATCAAGGTCGGGGAGTTCAATCGTCTTGGGAAGGACCTGACCTTGCGGATTGATCGTTCGGAGCGAGGCGGCACCCAGCTTCACGGCATCTTCGTTTCCGCGCGCCGGGACGGCAGCCGGATTTCGGCGACCGCCGAAAATGGCCGTTTCCTTTCCACCGATGATCCCGACACCATCCTGTTTCGACTCACCCGTGGTCGGCTGGTCCAGGATAACGCCAAGTTCGCGGCACCGCGAACGCTGGCCTTCGATACTTACGATCTTCCAGTCGACTTGCCGACCATTGGCGAATTCCGCGGTCGGGGCGGGACGCAGAGCGATGAGCTGTACCTGCACGAATTGTGGCGCATGGGCTACGGCGGCGCGGCAAGCGACCGACACCAGCTTCTGGAAGCGCAAAGCGCGTTCAATTTTCGCCTTGTGGAAGTCCTGATGATGTTGATGCTTCCGCTGCTTGCGGTGGCACTGGCGGTTCCGCCCAAACGATCGTCATCCGCGCTTGGTATCTTCGTCGCGATCGTGTTCGTCGTCGCCTATCACAAGGTCAATCAATATGCCGAACAGGCGGGGGTCAACGGGCAGTTCAATCCGCTGGTCGCCCTATGGGTGCCCTTGTTGGTCTTTTCCGGCCTGATTTACTGGATGTACCACGTCCTTGCGCACCGCCCAGGCGGCCAGCCTATCGGCGCGCTTGAGAAAGCCTTTGGCAAGGTCGCCATGCTGGCGCGCAAGCTGGCCCCGAAAAACGGTCAGCGGCAGGCCCGGGCTCTCGAGGGAGGTGGAGCGTGATCAACTTCCGCTTTTTCCCTTCGTCCAGCCTGTCGTTCTACATGGTGCGTCTGTTTGTGACGCGCAGCCTTGCAGTGCTGATCGCGCTGGTCCTGATCTTGATGACCCTCGACCTCCTCGGCGAAAGCGGCAAGATCCTCGCCGTTCCGGGCAATGGCGATGCGGAATTGTGGCGCTATGTCGGCTTGCGAATTCCACTGCTCGTTTCGCGCTTCCTGCCTTTTTCGGTCCTGCTTGGTACCCTGGTCGCATTCGTTGGTTTGAACCAACATAGCGAAGTCGTGGCGATGAAGGCTGCAGGACTTTCTGCCCACCAGATCATCGCGCCCCTGTTCGTCGCCAGCCTTGGCGTCGCGGCGATCACCTTCGCATTCAACGAAACAATAGTGGTCAAAAGCCAGGCTTCGGTCAGCGCTTGGGCCGACAACGATTACCGACCAATCCCGCCACAGTCGGGCATCCTGTCCAACGTCTGGGTGCGTTCCGGCAACGACCTGATTCGTGGCGGCATGGTCGTCGGCAGAGGCGATCAAATGCGCATTTCCTCGGTCACGATCTATCAACGTTCGCGCGGGATCGTCACGCGCATCATCGATGCTTCGTCGGCGCGGCCGATCCCCGGTACCAACAGCTGGCAATTGAGCGATGCCAAGCTGTTCGACGCCCGCACCGGCATGGTCAGCCGACTGCCCGAAATGACCGCCATGGCGGGCGTTACCGGCAGCCAGTTCACCCTTGCCCGGGTCGATCCCAGCGAACTCGATTATTGGACCTTGAAACACCGCATTGCCGAGCTTGCTGCGGCGGGCCGCCAGACCGATGAAGCGCGCGCAGGCCTTGCCCACAAGATTTCCGGGCCAGTATCGACCCTGCTGATGCCCTTGCTCGCCGCGCTCGCCGCCTTCGGCCTTGCACGGTCGGGCCATACCTTGTTTCGCGCCGCGATCGGAATGGCGCTGGGCTTCGCCTATTTCGTCGCGGACAATTTCAGCCTGGCCATGGGTAATGCCGGTGCCTACCCGCCCCTAATCGCGGCCTGGGCGCCGTTTTTCCTGTTTCTACTGATCGGAGAGACCGTATTGGTCCGGACCGAGGAATAAGTGGACGGGCTGCAATCCGGATAGGCTATCCCAGCTTCCTAAAGCGATAGCGCCCGCTTACCGGCGCGGCTCGAAACTGCTGGCCCGAACTGCAGCTGACTTTGAAAGCCCCTTCACCGCCCATCTGAGCGAGCGCGGTCACCGAGCCGCAGCTATAGCCGATGCGATCGAGCGTGCGGGCGATAGTTGCCTTCGACAACGGCATGGTCGCTGCCGACTTGACCGCCGGTTGCTCACTAGCCCGCGAAGCACCCACTTCGACCATCGGCAGGTCGTCGAGTGCAAGTGGGATCGAGCGGGTGGCAGGCGCGGAGTCGACCGCCGGGCCACTGTCTGCACCGGCTTCGGTTTCGGACGTTGGGCCGGGCGCAGGCTGTTGCTTTGCAGTGCGGGTTTTTTCTCGCGCCGTCGATGGTTGCGCGCGCCGGGAAGCAGCTGCGTCAACGCGATCGGCATCGGTGACGGCAATCATATCGCCCAGCGCCGATGGCTCGGCCGCAGTGGCCCGTGCCGCAGGTTCGGGCAGGGGTGCAACTGCCGCTTGATCGCCCGAACGCCAGCCTGCAAGCCCGCCGAGCAAAGCCGCCGCACCGAGCAAGCCGGCAAGGAGGACAAGCGTTCGCCTGCTTCCGCTTTCCTCGTCGATGTCGCTTTCGACAAATTCGTACGGCATTGCCCGCGCGCCGAGGGTTTCCAGCGTCCGGCGGGAATCCGAGGACCGCGGCGGATCATGCCGCACGTCCGCCATGGGGGCACGAGGGACTGGGGGCGGGGGCAAATCCACCTGCGGCATTGCCGCCGCGGTCCTCGGAAGCTCGGTTATCGCTGGTTCGGGCTCGCCCGGGCCGACCCGCGCGAAGTGGCCATGGCTGGGAACCAGAACGCGCGGCGCGCAGCTTCCGCAGACCGACAGTGGCCGCGCCGCTTGCTTGGGCGCAATCCCGATGCTGTCGTCGTAGGCACGCCGCTTCACCGGGTCCTTCAGCGTTTCGTAGGCAAGGCTCGCACGCGTCAGTGTGCCCGGCGTTTGCGGCGTGAACACGCCCAATTGCCGCTTGAAAGCGCGTTCGATGTCGGCATTGCTGGCCTTCGTGCCGATTCCCAGCACGTCATAGTGATTGCGCGCGAAAAACGTCGCCTGATCCATTCCCACCCCCGCTGGTAGAGAGGCTCCGATGGTCCACCTTTTTACACGTCTTAGCTAGCTCGACCGGGCGCACGCTTGGCCCGACTTGGCCCCAACGCCGCACCGAAAAACGTAGTTAATTCAAAGTGAATCCCCGGGCGGGACATACCAGCGCGGCACACATGGAAAGGGCGGCGCCTTTCGGCACCGCCCCTCTGGTCCTTGAAGCTTTGCTCAACATTTCCGTTAAGCAAAACGCGTTAGCCAAGCAATTCCTGCTCCAGCTTCTTGGCCATTTCCTCGATGTTTTCAGGCGGCCAGCCGGGGATGTCCATGCCAAGGCGAAGGCCCATACTGGCGAGCACTTCCTTGATCTCGTTGAGGCTCTTGCGCCCGAAGTTGGGCGTGCGGAGCATCTCGGCCTCGGTCTTTTGCACCAAGTCGCCGATGTAGATGATGTTGTCGTTCTTTAGGCAGTTGGCGCTGCGCACCGACAATTCAAGCTCATCGACCTTCTTGAGGAGGTAGCGATTGAGCTGGTTGGTGTCCGCCTGGCTTTCTGCGGCCATCGACGGTGCGGCCTGGCCGATCATCGGGCTTGCCGCGGTTCGGATTGCCGCATCGTCGAAGTGGACGAACAATTGCAGCTGGTCCTGGAGGATCCGCGCGGCATAAGCCAGCGCATCTTCCGGCGTAACCGTCCCGTCGGTCTCGATCGTCAGGTTGAGCTTGTCGTAATCGAGTTCCTGACCAACGCGGGTGTTTTCCACCTTGTAGGCAACCTGGCGAACCGGGCTATACAGCGCGTCGACCGGGATCAGGCCAATCGGCGCATCGGCCGGGCGATTGGCGGCCGAAGGCTGGTAGCCCTTGCCCACGTCGCACGTCAGTTCCATGTTGAGCGTCGCGCCATCGTCGAGGTGGCAGATCACCAGATCGGGGTTCATCACTTCGATGTCGCCCGAGGTCGCGATCATGCCCGCAGTGACTTCCGCCGGGCCGGTGGCCGACAGGTGAAGCCGCTTGGGGCCTTCGCCTTCCATGCGTAGCGCAAGCTGCTTGATGTTGAGCACGATGTCGGTGACATCCTCGCGCACGCCGGCGAGCGAGCTGAACTCATGAAGCACACCGTCGATCTTCATCGAGGTGACTGCGGCGCCCTGGAGCGACGAGAGCAAAACGCGGCGCAGCGAATTGCCGAGCGTCATCCCAAATCCGCGCTCTAGCGGTTCGGCGACGAACGTCGCGCGCCGCTTGGAATTGCCGCTTCCGGGCTTCTTTTCCAGCGCGTTGGGCTTCTTGAGTTCCTGCCAGTTCTTTGCGTTGACGGCCATGTTTCTTCCTTGGCAGCGGGGTCGGCGCGTCCGCCAAACCCCTGATTTAAATTCCTAATTCCAAACCTTTGAGCGAAGCACCCTTCGCTCGTGGGTCAGACTCGGCGGCGCTTCGACGGGCGGACGCCGTTGTGCGGGATCGGAGTGACGTCGCGGATCGAGGTGATGGTGAATCCCACCGCCTGCAATGCCCGAAGCGCGCTTTCGCGGCCCGAACCCGGACCCTTCACTTCGACTTCCAGCGTACGCACACCGTGGTCGGCGGCTTTCTTGCCAGCGTCTTCGGCTGCGACCTGGGCAGCATAGGGAGTCGACTTGCGGCTACCCTTGAAGCCCATCATCCCGGCCGAACTCCACGCAATTGCGTTGCCCTGGGCGTCGGTGATGGTGATCATGGTGTTGTTGAAGCTGGCGTTCACATGGGCGACGCCGGCGGTGATGTTCTTGCGTTCCCGCCTGCGGAGGCGCTGAGGTTCGCGTGCCATTGGCTAATTCCTACAAATCTGGATCTGGATGAACCGGGGAAGTGGTAAGTGCCCGGGGGCGCTTACTTCTTCTTGCCCGCGATCGGCTTGGCCTTGCCCTTGCGGGTGCGCGCATTGGTATGCGTGCGCTGGCCGCGGACCGGAAGGCCCTTGCGATGGCGAAGCCCACGATAGCAGGCAAGGTCCATCAGCCGCTTGATGTTCATCGCGGTCTGGCGGCGCAGGTCGCCTTCAACCGTGAATTCACGGTCGATTTCCTCACGGATGTGAAGGACTTCCTGATCGGTCAGATCCTGAACCCGACGCTCTGACGCAATCCCGAGCTTGTCGGCAATGTTCTTCGCGGTGGTCCGGCCAATGCCGTGGATGTAGGTGAGCGCGATTTCGACGCGCTTGTTGGTCGGGATGTTAACCCCAGCAATACGAGCCATTCTCTATCCTTCTTTCAGCTCCACAGCGTTGGTAAAATGAGCAGGAAAATCCCACGCAAGCCAACGCCATCTCGACGCATGAAGACACCCGGTTTCAAACGAAAAACCGACGCGCGCACAAAATGCGCCGCCGGAAGCCGCGGAATTGGGATGGGTGCGAAATAGGATCGTGGACGCGATGAGTTAAGCCGACTAAGCGGCAAGAAGCATGAAGCGCCTGAGCCTAGCCGACCCGATCCCCGAAGCGCTTCGCGGTGCAGTCATCGCGCTGGGCAATTTCGACGGCTTCCACCTTGGTCACCAGGCGGTCGTTGGCCGGGCGATTGCTAAGGGTGCCCACGAACGCAAACCGGTTATCGTCGCAACCTTCGACCCCCACCCTGTGCGCCTGTTTCGTCCCGATGCCCCGCCCTTCCGGCTCACCAGTCTCGACCAGCGCGAGGAACTGTTCGCCCACGCCGGGGCCGACGCCATGCTGGTATTCCACTTCACACCCGAACTTGCCGCCACCAGCGCGCAAGATTTCGTCGGCAACCTCCTTGCGTCACGCCTGGCTGCATCGGCCTTGGTGACCGGCGACGATTTCACCTTCGGCAAGGACCGAGCGGGAAATGTCACGGTCTTGGCTGAATTGGCGGCAGCTCATGGCATGAGCGCGGAGGCCGTCGGCGCAGTAACTACAAGCGCCGAACGCATCAGCTCCGGCCGCATACGCGAAGCACTTGAAGCGGGCGACGTCGCGCACGCGACGCGCCTACTGACCCGTCCCTTCACCATCCGCGGCACCGTCATCCATGGCGACAAGCGCGGGCGGGGGCTAGGCTATCCCACCGCGAACCTTGAAATGGGTCAGTATCAGCGGCCCAAATATGGAATTTATGCGGTCAAGGTAACGCTTCCAGACGGGCGCGAGCTTGGCGGCGTTGCAAGCCTTGGCGTAAGACCCATGTTCAACCCGCCCAAGGAACTGCTGGAAGCGCATATCTTCGATTTCGATGAGGATCTTTACGGCCAGCAGATCGACGTCGCGTTAGTTGGCTATCTGCGCCCGGAATTGCGTTTCGAGGACATGGATGCGCTGATCGAACAAATGGACCGCGACAGCGCCGCGGCCCGCGCCTTGCTAGTCTGAACCCGAAAGGAATTGAATTCATGGCCAATGCACTCGACCCGCTGATCCCGCACGTCGGTTATTACAACCTGGCCGGAGAAGGGTTTGGCGACGGCGCCTTCTTGGCCCTTGGAGTTATCGAATTCTACGGTTCGGGTACACTTCAGAACATCATCATGTCGGTCGCAATGAGCGAAGATGGCAAGCGCTCCAGCGTGTTCGACGATCTGGAACTGACGAAATCCTCCGACAACCGGTCAAGCGTCACCGCCAAGGCGGCAAGCGGAGAGACGATCGCGATCGACTTTGAGCGCATCGCAAGCGACGGCAAGGTCGGCAGTTGCACCGGCAAAGCCGTCACCGGCGGCAAGGAAACTGTCTTCACCGGTACTTCGGCCTTCAACCAGGCTCCGCTCCAGATATTCACCGGCGATTATTACCGTGCGGAGGACAAGTCGCGCCCGGTTATGACCATCCACGAGCAGGCGGGTGCAATCACCGTGACCTATGATTTCGCCAAGGATGGCAATCTGTCCGAGATCGCGATGTTTACCTACGTCCCCGACATGTTCGTGCTGAGCTTTGCAGCGCCGACCAGCGGGAACGTGACCGTCATGCTGGGCACCAGCGGACCTGCCGGCCTGGTCGCCGGGATTACCGGGCCAGACGGCAAGCTGTTCTACGCCGGCTGTGCATCGGCCCAACCGGAATAGGCCCCCTTCCCCGCCATTGACCCGCGCGCGTGGTTGCAAGCCGCGTGGCGGGTGCTAGACGCGCAGTCCTATGTCCGAACCCACTCAGAAGCGCGATTATCGCGACACCGTCTTCCTGCCCAAGACCGATTTCCCGATGAAGGCCGGCCTGCCGCAGAAGGAGCCGGCGATTCTGGCCAAGTGGAAGCAGGACGACCTGTATGGACAATTGCGCAAGGCCCGGGCCGGGCGAGAGAAATTCATCCTTCATGACGGCCCGCCCTATGCCAATGGCAATATTCATATCGGGCACGCGCTCAACAAGACCCTGAAGGACATGGTGACTCGCACCCAGGGCCTGATCGGCAAGGATGCGCCCTACGTTCCTGGCTGGGATTGCCACGGCCTTCCGATCGAATGGAAGATCGAAGAGCAGTATCGCAAGAAGAAGCAGTCGAAGGACGAGGTTCCGATTACCGAGTTCCGCGCCGAATGCCGTGCTTATGCGCAGCATTGGGTCGGGGTGCAGACCGAACAGTTCCAGCGCCTCGGGATCATCGGCGAGTGGGCCAAGCCCTATCTCACCATGAACTACGACGCCGAGGCCACGATCGTATCGGAACTGATGAAGTTCGCTTCATCCGGCCAACTCTATCGCGGCGCAAAGCCGGTGATGTGGTCACCGGTTGAAAAGACCGCGCTGGCCGAGGCCGAGGTCGAATATGAAGACATCACCTCGACCCAGATCGACGTCGCGTTCGAGATCGTCGAAGCCCCCGATGCGCCCGAATTGATGGGTGCTTTTGCAGTAGTGTGGACCACGACGCCGTGGACGATTCCTGGTTAACCAGGGCATCGCGTATGGGCCGGATATCGAGTTATGTGTTGGTGAGGCGATCAAGATAGTGGCGCGCGATTCGTCGTGGCTTTTCGAACTGTTTGAAAGCTTTCGCAATCGGACAGGGCGCGATCTGCGCATTCTCGACGGTGAAGCTACCGGCGACCCAGCGATCAGACGTGGGGGAAATTGCCGACAAGCTTGGTTCAAAGGCTCCGACTCTCGCCGGCACTATCGCCCGCCACCCGATGCACGATCTCGGCGGATTTTTCGCGACTCCCCGCCCGTTCCTTCCCGGCGACTTCGTCACCACCGACAGCGGCACCGGCCTGGTCCACATGGCGCCCGACCATGGTGAGGACGATTTCGAGCTGTGCAAGGCGCAGGGCATCGAGCCCAAGTTCGCGGTAGAGGGCGACGGCAAGTACCGCGCCGACTGGCCATGGCTCGGCGGACAGGGCAGCGTCATCAACCCCAAGTTCAACGCGCCCGACGGGCCCATCTGCAGCGATTTGCGCGAGGCCGGCGCGCTGCTAGCGGCAAGCCAGGATTACCAGCACAGCTATCCGCACTCATGGCGGTCCAAGGCCAAGGTGATCTATCGCTGCACCCCGCAATGGTTCATCGCGATGGACGCGCCGCTGGCCCACCTGCCCGCGCTGACCCAAGCCGAGCAGCGGTGGGAAAATGAGGGCGGCGACACCACCATCGACGAGGAAAGCCTTGCCGGCAGCCCAAGCCTTCGCGAAATTGCGGTCGCAGCCATCGCTGAAACCCGCTTTGTGCCTGAAAAAGGGCGCAATCGCATCGGCAGCATGGTCGAAGGCCGACCCGACTGGGTGATCAGTCGCCAGCGCGCGTGGGGCGTTCCGATCGCCTTGTTCGTCGAAAAGGGCAGCAACACGCCGCTGGTCGATGAAAAAGTGAACGGCCGCATCATCGATGCCATCGCCAGGGACGGAGTCGATGCCTGGTCGGAGGCTCGCGCGCAGGAATATCTGGGTTCCGATCGCAACGCCGAAGATTACGAGATGGTTAGCGACATCCTCGACGTCTGGTTCGATTCAGGCTGCACCCACGTATTCACGCTGGAAAGCGGCCATTGGCCCGACCAGAGCTGGCCCGCCGACCTCTACCTTGAAGGCTCCGACCAGCATCGCGGCTGGTTCCAGTCGTCCCTGATGGAAAGTTGCGGAACGCGTGGCCGCGCGCCTTATGAAGCGGTGCTGACCCACGGCTTTACGATGGACCCCAAGGGCATGAAAATGTCCAAGAGCCTGGGCAATACCGTCGACCCGCTGAAGGTGATGGAAACCTATGGCGCGGACATCATCCGGCTGTGGGCGCTGTCGGTCGATTATACCGAGGACCACCGCATCGGCGACGAAATCCTGAAGGGCGTTTCCGACCAGTATCGCAAGTTGCGCAACACCTTCCGCTATCTGCTCGGTGCGCTGGACGGGTTCGATTGGAAGGTCGAGGGTGTCGAGGCCAGCGAGATGCCCGAGCTGGAACGCTATATGCTCGACCGCCTGAAGCGGCTCGACACTGCGCTTCGCCAAGCGATCGATGACTTCGATTTTAATCACTACACCCGCTTGCTGGTCGATTTTGCCAACGAGGACTTGTCCGCCTTCTTCTTCGATATCCGAAAAGATTGCCTGTATTGTGATGCCGCCGACAGTCTGAAGCGGCGGAGTTACCGAACCGTCCTCGATATCATGTTCCACGCGCTGGTCCGTTACGCCGCGCCGGTGCTGGTGTTCACGACCGAGGAAGTGTGGGGCACCCGCTTCCCCGAGCGCGGCAGCGTCCACCTTCAGGAACTGAGCGATCTTCCCGATGCGTGGAGATGCGACGAGCTGGAGGCGAAGTACACCAAGATCCGAGCAATGCGGGAACAGGTGACGGAGGCAATCGAGCCATTGCGCCGGGACAAGATCATCCGCTCGAGCCTGGAGGCGGAAGTCAGCGTGCCCGACCTCGTACGATGGTCAAGCCGAGGACCTGGCGGAATCCGTTGTTCATCGTTTCGGCAAGGTTGTCGGCGGCGATGGCATCGACTGTGAACAAGACTGCAAATCATAAGTGCGGACGCTGCTGGCGTCACCTTCCCGAGGTCATTGAGGACGGCGAATTGTGCGGCCGCTGTGCAGAGGTGGTTGCGTGAATAATCGCAAGCTGGGATTCATGGTCGCGCTTGCGACTTTTGCGGCGGACCAAATGACCAAATGGCTGGTCACTGGGCCGCTGGGAATTAATACGCTTGGCGACCAGCTGGTGTTGCTGCCAATTTTCAACCTCACCTACACGCAGAACCACGGCATATCGCTGGGAATGCTCCACGCCTCGACTGAGGCAGCGCGCTGGCTGTTGGTCGCTGCGACAAGCGTGATCGCGATCGGCGTTGCCTATTGGATTGGGCGCGAAAAAGACCGCGTCGACCAGATAGCGCTGGGCCTGGTGCTGGGCGGCGCACTCGGCAATATTCTCGACCGTGCGCGATTGGGCTATGTTACCGACTTCGCCGACTTGCATTTCGGCGAGTTCCGTCCATTCTTGATTTTCAATGTCGGCGACGCGGCAATCAGCATCGCTGTCGTCATCCTGTTGTTGCGAGCCTTCCTGACGCGTAAGGATAGGGCTGAGGAGAATATCGAACATGCATAAAGCGGTAATCGGAGCGATCGCGGTGGGTACCATCGGCCTAGGCGGCTGCGCGATCCTGAACCCGAGCAGCCCGGACGAATTCGCGGTTGCCCGAAGCGCGCCGTTGATTGTTCCCCCCGACTTCAGCCTTGCTCCGCCGGTCGCCGGCACCGCTGGCCTTACCGCCGGCGATGCCCAGCAGCAGGCAATCGACGCCATCTTCGGTGGACCCGCACCGCGCCCGGGCGGTGAGACGACCTTGCTCGACGCAGCCGGTCGCAATCAGGCCCAGCTTGGAATTCGTTCGGTTGTTGCTGATCCCGATACCCGGCTGACCGACAAGGGGGGCGCAACCCTTGCCATCCTCAATGCCCCGGCCGGCGACAGCCCGATCGCATCGGCGCAGCCGGGCCAGTAACTGATCACCTCCAACAGCGAGCCACCCCACATGGCCGAACAGAATTTTTCTTCCCGCCTCGTCGATATCGAATCGATGCTCGACCGTTCTCGTCGGCGGTTCGAGGAAGGCTCCCGGCTGGTCGAGGAAGCGCATGGCGCACTTACCCAGCTCCAGCAGGACCTGCTGGGAAGCCCGGGCTCGGCAAGCGCGGAGGAAACCGAGGAAGCCGCGTCAAAGCTGCTTGAAGGGCTGAAAGCCGCGGGCGGCGACATGCCCGCGACGATGTGCGACGGGCGCCTTGCGGTCGACCAGGTCCAGCGCCTGATCCGGATCGACGGGCAGCCGATCGGAATTACCGAGATGGAATATCGCGTGCTTGAGCTGCTTGCCTACGCACGCAACAATGTCGTCACCCGGCAAATGCTGTTGAAGCATTTGTACCGCCGCTCCGACGACCAGCCCCAGCCCAAAATCATCGACGTGTTCATTTCCAAGCTCAGGAAAAAGCTCCGCGCTTCCTCGGGTGGGGTGGAATTCATCGAAACGATCCCGCAGCGCGGGTGGATCCTGCGCGACCTGACTGCGACTTCCGCTTAATCGCGGCTCGATTGCGGCGGGTCCGCAAGCACTCGCGATTTACTTTTCCTTAGCTTCGATCCGCTTAGCTACCTGTCATGGTAGCCAAGCCCCTCAACGCGCGCGATTCGCACGAACCGCACGAGCCTTATGCCGAAGCGGTGAGCCGTCTTTCGGGAATCCGCCACGCACTTCGCCTGGTCGATGAATGGGGCGGCGGACCGGCGGGCGATCCCGACAGCGCTGACGATGCCGCTCTGGCGGCGGCCTTCGCGTCAGCCGACGAAGCATCGCGACGTCATTTCGAGCGTGAAAGCGAAAGAACGCTGGGCGCTGCGTCAGCTGGGCTGGAATCCCTGCTCAATCAACAGCAGTATGAGCGCACTCCAAACGTCGAGGCCAGCCGCTACCTCGTCGACCAGATCCGGCGTGAGCTGGCAGCGGTTTCAAAGATCGTTCTGCCTTAAGCGGGCGATCTGGGACCTAGTCTCTTATCCGCCTGAGATACGGTCACCGACCGCTTTGGGAGTTGCCGGGTCCGCTCCCCATTCCGACCAGCTTCCGTCGTAAAGCTTCGCTCCTTTGCCGCCACCCAATTTTCGCGCGGCAAGGATGATCGAATTGGCTGTGACGCCGGACCCGCACGACGCCACGAATGGCGCCTCGGGGTCGATCCCGGCAGAAGCAAAGGCGGCACGAATGTCCGCTTCGTCGGCAAAAGTGCCGTCCGGCTGGTACAGCGCGGTCATCGGGATATTGCGCGCGCCGGGGATATGGCCGGAAGCGACCGCGGGTCGGGGATCGGGGTCGGCGCCGGAATAACGCGCGGCCGAGCGCGCATCTGCGATCGGCAGGGGAAGCCCGGAAAGGAGCATCGCCTTGGTGACCACTTCGTCGCGGGCCTTGAGCGCACGGAACGAACGGCCTGGACGCGGCAGTGCCTCCCCCTGTTCAATCGGGCGCCCTTCGGCGCACCACTTGCCCATCCCGCCGTCGAGCACCGCGACATTGCGGGCTCCGAAATGGCGCAACATGAACCAGCCGCGCGGGGCGGTGTGGATCGGACTGTTGTCATAAACCACAATCCGTTCGTTCTTGCCGACACCAAGCGCTTCCATTGCAGCACCGAATTCCTTGGCCCCGGGAAGCATGTGCGGCGCGGGATGCCCAGGATCGCTCACAGCTTCGACATCAAGGAACCGGGCACCAGGAATATGAGCTTCACGGAATTCGCTCGCGGCATCGCGCCCGGTACCTGGCATGAACATGGTGCAGTCGACAATCGCGAGGTCGGGGTTGCCAAGATTAGCGGCCAGCCAATCGGTCGAGACGAAGTCGCCGTCCACCGCTATCCGCGCCCCCGGTACGACGCGACGCCCTGGTCGGGAAGCCACAGTTCCCGGGGAGGTTCACCACTCTGCCAGAAGACATCAATCGGGATTCCGCCGCGCGGATACCAATAGCCGCCGATGCGCAGCCACCGGGGTTTCATTTCGTCCACCAGCCGCTGACCGATGCCGACCGTAACGTCCTCATGGAATCCGCAATGGTTGCGAAACGAGCCCAGGAACAGCTTGAGGCTCTTGCTCTCCACGATCGTCTTGTCCGGGGCGTAATCGATGACAAGATGCGCAAAATCGGGCGCTCCGGTCACCGGGCAAAGCGAGGTGAATTCGGGCGCCGCGAAACGCACGAGATAGAGCGCGCCGGGCCGCGGGTTGGCCGGATAATCGAGAATCGCATCTTCAGGAGACGCCGGTAGCGCGGTGGGCTGCCCAAGATGCTTGACTTCGACCATCAGCGAATCCCGGCATCGACGTCAGCCCGCGCTTCCCCAGCGGGTGTAGCGGGTGCGCCAGCTTCCCCAGCCTTGGCACGGGTCCAGCGGTAAAGGCCAAGGACCAGCACGGAAAACAGGATCAGGCCGGAAATGAAGCCGAACGGATTAGTGCCAAACACGGCAAGGACATTGGCGCTATCCGCCGATCCTGCACGCTCGGCAGCGGCAACGATCCCGGCGTAAACGACGCCGAGCAGGCTCTCTCCGACAATAAAGCCGGTCGCCATCAGCGTACCAAGCCGCTCCGCGAATTCGGGGTTGGCCTGGTTCCTGGCCCAGCGATTGTAGGTCCAGCCAAGCAATGCCCCAAGCGGGATCAGGGTCGTCAGTTCCATCGGCAGATAGATGCCCATTCCAACCGCAAGCGCAGGCAGTGCCAGATTGGCGGTCGACTTGCGGAGCACTTCGTCGGCGATGATCGCAACCACCCCGATGCCCGCGCCGATCGCAATCAAGCTCCAGTCGATGTTCCCGCCAAGCACGCCCTGCGCGATCGCCGAAATCAGCGCCGCCTGGGGTGCGGCAAGTGCATTGGGACCAGCGTTAGGTGCGCCCTGGAAGGTGAAAGCGGTGTTGAGAAGGTCAAGGATCGGCGGAATTACCAGCGCGCCGAAGATCACCCCCAGCACCAAAGCGACCTGCTGGCGCCACGGTGTTGCGCCCACCAGCTGCCCGGTCTTCAAATCCTGCAGGTTGTCGTTCGAAATCGTTGCGATGCCAAAGATGATCGCGGTGACGAACAGGGCAAAGGCGACCAGGCTGTTGGTGGCCGCTTCCCCGTTCACCCCGCCAAACAAGGCGGCAAGGATCAGCGAGATACCGAGCGCCGAGAGAATCCCGACCCCGGACACCGGGCTGTTCGATGCGCCGATCAGGCCCGCCATGTAGCCCGTGACCGAGGCGATGACGAGACCGATGCCGAAGATGTAAATGAGCGAAGCAGTCAGGGTCAGGCCCAGCGAGTTGGCAATCGGGCCACTTTTGCCAAAGGCTGCAAGGAGCATCGCGATCGGAATGACCGTCAGCGCTATTACCCCGGCGACATATTTGAACGGTATGTCGCGTTCGGTAATTGCGACGTCCTGGCCGGCGCCGCGCGCCCGGCTTGAAGCAAGGCTGTCCCGGATGCCCTTGAAGATCGGGCCGATGATCTTGAGCAGGGTCCAGATCGCCGCGATCCCGATCGTGCCGGCACCGATGAAGCGGACCTTGTTGCGGAACACGTCAGCAACGATCCCGTCGATTTCAGCGCCGGCGGGAAGGCCGGCATCACCGGTCAACCACGGCAACAGGATGAAGCGCGCAACCAACAAGCCTGCCACCATTGCAAGGCCGACTGCCATCCCGACCAGGTGACCGACGCCGATCAGCGCCATCGAGAAGCTGGCCGATACGCTGGTCGCCCCCGAACCCAGGCGGAATGCTTTCTCGCCAGCTTCGGCGACCAGCTTCATCTTGGCGAGGATGAAGTAAAAAGCCGCAGCAAGGCTGGAAAGCACGATCGCCTTCAACCCTTTGCGGTTTTCTTCCGCTCCGCCGACACCCGCGCCGACTTTCAGGACTTCGGCCGCGGCAACGCCTTCGGGATAGGGCAAGTCGCTACCGGTGACGAGTGCCCGGCGCAGCGGGACCGAATACATCACGCCCAGGATTCCACCCAGCCCAATGACTGCGACCGACAGCCAGTAGGGGAAATTCACCCACCAGCCGACCATGATCAGGCCGGGCAGGACGAAAATAATCGCCGACAGCGTACCCGCCGCCGAAGCGATGGTCTGGACGATATTGTTTTCCTGGATCGAGCTATCGTGGAACGCCTTGAGGATCGCCATCGAAATGACCGCCGCCGGGATCGAGGTGGCAAAGGTAATGCCGATCTTCAGGCCGAGATAGACGTTGGCCGCAGTGAACAACACGGTGAGCAAGGCGCCGAGAATTATTCCGCGAAAAGTGAGTTCCTTCACACCCGCGATGCGCGTCAAACTGGTGGTCATTGTCGAATATCCGTTCGGTTGATTCTGTTCAGGCCTTGCCGCAACCGCCGGTTGGCGACGGGCTCGAATGTCGGCGGATCGCAAGCCACTTGTCGCCTTCGCGGACCCAGACGTCGGTCAGGACAACGCAGTCTTCGATCGTGCGCCCAAGGTATTTGAGCTTCCACTTGGCAAAAACGGTCCCGATTATCGTATCGCTGAACGAGGCCGAGTCCTGCACTTCCAGTTCGATGTCCTCGACTTCCCGGCGCTGGATCGCCTCAAGCCACTCGTCGCGTTCCATCCGGAACGGGCCGGTAGAGCGCGACCCGATTAGGACGAAGTCAGGATGGACCAGCGCGCTGAGGCGGTCGACATCCTTGCTAAGCAGCGCGTCGCGCCACTCGTGCTCGAGCGCTTCTATGACATCGCACCTGCCCTTGGCCAAGGTCCGCCTCTCCTGATTGGACACATTGCAGTCGCGCACTGTTGGACACAACGCGCTGCGACGCAAGAGCGATGACCTAGCGGCGGGTCATCCCGCCAAGGATTCCGCGCAATAGCTGGCTGCCGATCCTCCGGCCGATCGAGCTTGCCGCCGAGCGAGCGGCAGACTGGATCATTTTCTCGGTCATGGTCGGCTTGGCCGCTTCACGCGCGCGCCGCGCTTCTTCGCGCGCGGCTTCCTTGGCCTGGCGTTCCTCATCCTTGGCGCGGACCGCGGCCTCTTTCTCCTCGACCTTGCGCTGGGCTTCGGCAGCGGCGATTTCGCTTGCCGCATCCTGTTTCGCTTTGAGCACCTCCTCGGCACTTTCGCGATCCAGCACCGTGTCATAGCGTGCACCGACCGCATCGGTGTCGATCATGACCTTGCGTTCTTGCGGCGTGATCGGTCCCACGCGCGAGCTTGGGGGCTTGATCAACGTGCGTTCAACCGGGGTTGGAGCGCCGTCCTCCTGCAACAGGGAAACCAGGGCTTCGCCGACCTTGAGTTGCGTGATCGCAGTGGCAACATCGACGTCCGGGTTCCGGCGAAAAGTGTCCGCAGCGCTTTTTACCGCGGCCTCATCGCGCGGGGTGAAAGCGCGAAGCGCATGCTGGACCCGGTTGCCAAACTGGCCGGCGATCTTGTCCGGAATGTCGATCGGGTTCTGGGTAACGAAATAGACACCGACCCCCTTGGACCGAATCAAGCGCACGACCTGCTCGACCTTTTCGGTCAGCGCCCGGGGTGCGTCCTCGAACAACAGATGCGCTTCGTCGAAAAAGAACACGAGCTTGGGCTTGTCGGGATCGCCAATTTCGGGAAGCAGTTCGAACAATTCCGAGAGCATCCACAACAGGAAGGTCGCGTATAGCCGTGGACTTGCCAATAGCTTGTCGGCGGCAAGGACGTTGACGATCCCCCTTCCCTGCTCATCGAGCTTGAGGAAGTCGGAGAGGTCGAGCGCGGGCTCACCGAAAAAATGGTCGCCGCCTTGCGCCCGTAACTGAAGCAGCGAGCGCTGGATCGAGCCAATGCTCTGCTTGGAGACGTTGCCATATTCGAGCGTCAATTCCTGTGCCCGCTCTCCGATATGGGCGAGCAGGGCTTGAAGGTCGTCAAGGTCAAGCAATAGAAGGCCGTCCACCTCGGCGACCTTGAATGCGATGGCAAGGACTCCTTCCTGGACGTCGTTAAGACTCATCAGCCGCGACAGGAGCAGCGGTCCCATTTCTGAAACGGTGGTGCGGACCGGATGGCCCTGTTCGCCGAACAGGTCCCAAAACTGCACCGGAAACGCCTCGTAGCGCCAATCAGAAAGGCCAAGATCCGAGGCACGCTGGCGGAACGGCTCCCCGCTCTTGGCGGTCGGATCGCCGGGCATCGCAATGCCCGCCAGGTCACCTTTGACGTCGGCCACGAAAGTGGGGACCCCGGCGCGCGAGAAGCCTTCGACCAGGACCTGCAAGGTTACGGTCTTGCCGGTACCGGTTGCACCGGCAATTAGGCCGTGTCGGTTGGCGCGCCGAAGCTGAAGCGCCTGGGGGTGGCCACCACCCGCTGCTGCACCGATGAATAAAGTCTCGCTCACCCCTGTCGCCTCCTGCCGGGAACATCCCGGGTTTTCACCCGAGGCGTCAAAAGGAGCAAGGCATCAAGCGCAAGAACGTTCCCGCATTCTCTAGTCGCCCAGCGACAAACCGATGAAACGTTCTGGTGATCGCCCGCGCTTGACTAGCAAGAGGACCGAATCGCGGCCCGCCTTGCGGGAAGCCGCGACCGCCGCAGACAATTGCTGGCCACTGATCGCCGGCTGCTGGTTGATCGAAATGATCAGGTCGCCGCGTTGCAACCCTGCTTCCGCCGCGGGGCTGCTGGGATCGACAGAGGTGATCACCAGGCCATGGGTACCCGAGGGGAGGTTGGCCGCCCGGGCGACATCGGCAGTCAGCGGGACCAGGGTCAAACCGAGCGCCTTTTGCGGCGCGACCGTTTCGACCGTGTCGCCGCCCGAGTCATTTTCATCATTGCTGCCCGAAAGCTTTGCCAGTTCCTGTTCGGTCGGCCGTTCACCGACCTTGGCATTAAGCTTCATGCGCTTGCCGTCCCTGACGAGGTCGATCGCAACCGAGCTTCCCGCCGGCGTGTTGGCTATAAGGTAGGAGACGGTTTCTTCCGGGGTCACCTGCTTGCCGCCGATGCGAAGGATGACATCGCCCTGGCGCAGGCCCGACTTGTCAGCCGGCCCGCCGGGAACCACCGAGCGGACGATCTCGCCCATGTCCTTGGGAAGACCCAGCGAGGGGGCGAGGTTTTCATCAAGCGGCTGGAGACCCACACCGAGATACCCACGGCTAGGCCGCTGACCTTTCATCAGGCTGTCGATCACCGGCTTGGCAAGTTCGGCCGGGATGGCAAGGCCAATCCCGACGCTGGCACCGGTCGGACTGATTAGCGCCGAGTTGATACCGATCACGTTGCCGCCCAGATCGAACATCGGCCCACCCGAATTGCCCATGTTGATGCTGGCATCGGTCTGGATATAGCGGTCGTACGCGCCGACCCCGGTGATCCCGCGGTGCAGCGCCGAAATAATGCCCGCGGTCACGGTGCCGCCAAGCCCGTAGGGATTGCCGATCGCGAGTACCCAGTCGCCGACCCGGCTGCGGGTACTGTCGCCCCAGCTGACGTAGGGCAGGCTCTTGCCCTCGATCTTCAGCAGCGCAAGGTCACTGACTTCGTCGCGGCCAACGATCCGAGCCGGATATTCCTTGCGGTCGGAAGTGATGACCGTGACGCTGTCGACCACGCCGTTGCCGTTCTGGCTCTGGATCAAATGGTTGTTGGTAACGACGTAGCCGTCAGGCGAAATGATGAAGCCGGAACCGAGCGACCCGGTTTCGCGCGTGCGTGGTGACTGTTGCTGCTGTTGTGGCGGCTGATTGCGCGCATTGGGATCGAACCGGCGGAAGAATTCCTCGAACGGGTCGGCGGCCTGCTGGCGTACCGGCACCCGCTGCTTGGTCGAGATATTGACCACTGCCGGCTGGAGCCGGGCAGTAAGATCAGCGAAACTTTCCGGCGCACCGGCACGCGGCACCAACTGGCTCGGGGCGTTTTGCGCCACTTGCGCACCGGCTTGGCCGGTCGCGAGCGAAAAGGCACTTCCTCCCAGCAAGAGGGCCACTGCGACCCCATAGGCGTAGCGCACGGTTCCGGACTCCTTCGGGTTCATCCTAACTCCACTTGTCAGATTGTAAGTTCAAGCGGCTTGTTCACTCCTGCCGCAATGAACGGTTATTGAATGGCACATTCTACTGTCGCGCACCTTCGGAAAATTCCTTCAGAAAATCGTTCTTGGGCGAAAGAATGATATTCGTGCCCTTAGGTGGATTTGCCGGATCGTCGCCGACGAAGGTCGTCTGATAGGCCTGCATCGCGCGGTAAAAAGCGTAGAACTCCGGATCCTTGCCGAAACTCGATGCGTAGGTGCGGGCCGCTATGGCGTCGGCCTCGGCGCGAATGATCGCCGCGCGCTTGGCTCCCTCGGCGCGGATCGAACGGGCTTCCTGCTCCCGCGCGGTGCGCATCCGCCCGAACGCCGCATCCAGCGGTGCTCCGCTAGGCAAATCGGTACGCTTGATCCTGACATCGACAATCTCGACCCCGAAGCCGCCTGCGATACGGTTGAGCGACTGCTTGACGTTATCCATCACGCCCTGGCGCTCCGGCGTCAGCAACGCGGCGAATGTGCGCTTGCCAAGCTCATTGCGGACTTCCGAACCAAGGATCGGTCGTAGTTGCTCATTGAGCTGCTGTTCCGAGCGGGCGCGGATATACATCAATAGCGGGTCGACGATCCGATAGCGCGCGAACGCATCGACTTGCAGACGGCGCTGGTCGGTGGAAAGCACCTGTTGCGGCTGCATGTCGACGTCCAGCACGCGCTTGTCGATCCACACCACTTCGTCGGCGAAAGGTATCCGGTAACTGATTCCCGCGCCCGGCGCGCCGATCGGCTTGCCTGCTTCATAGCGGTTGAGAATGCGTACTGGCTTACCAAAGCGCACGACCACCGCCTGCTTGGTTTCCGGAACGACCGGAAAAGCGCTGATCAGCGTGAAGAACGCGAAGAAGGCGATAAACCCGGCGACAAAGGGGTGGCTCCGAATCCACGCCATCACTGTTTACCCCCGGACTGCTTCTTCACTTCGGGGAGCGGCAAATAGGGAGTTACACCGGGCGCCTCGATCACGGTCTTGTCGACATTGGAGAGAACCTTTTCCATGGTCTCGTAATACATGCGCCGACGAGTTCACGCCGGGGGCAAGGCGGTATTGTTCATAGACCTTGTCGAACGCCGTTGCCTCGCCCTGCGCCTTCTGTCCCAGCTGCAGGGAATAGGCATTGGCGTTATTGATATAGGTCTGCGCATCCTGCTGTGCGGCAGTGACTTCCTTGAATGCCGCATTGACCGCGTCCGGCGGATCGGCCTGCTTGATCGCGATGCCCTGGATCTGGATGCCCGAGCGATAGCGGTCGAGGATTTGCTGCATGATCTCTGTAACACGCAGTTCAATGTCGGCGCGGCGGTCGCCCATCGCTTCATTCAGGGAAACACGGCTGATGACCGAACGCATTGCGCTTTCGGCAACCTCGCGGATGGTGTCGTCGGGCTCGGCTAGCTCATACAGATAAAGCTCGGGAGTACGGATGTTCCAGCGCACCTGATAAGCAATATCGAGCAAATTCTGATCGCCGGTCAGCATCAGGTCTTCCGACGTATCCGAGCCAAGGTCGACGGTGCGGATATTCTCGACATCGATCTTCTTTACCCGGTCGATTGGGGATGGAAGGGTAAGTCCGATGCCGGGCCCAAGCGTGTAGCTGTAGCGCCCCAAGCGTGAGACCACCCCGCGTTGTCCGGGCGAAATCAGGTGGAAACTGGTAATCACCAGCCACAATGCAATGAAGCCCAGGAACCCCCAGGCAATCAGCGAACGGTCAGGTCCGCCGCCCCTACCGCCGCCACCGCCGAACCGGCCAGAGGCGCGGCGAAGTATGTCCTCGAAGCTGTTGCCGGAAGCGCGCGGGGTGAAACCCCGGACATTGTCCGAGCTACCCCATGGGCTGGGCGCCGGGTCAGGTGTGGGTAACCTCGGTTCATTCCCGCCCTCGCCCCACGGCCCCTTCGACTTGGCGTGAAGCGCGCGCAGGCCGCGCGGCGCAGTGATCTTTTTGCTCATTACCCATAACTATAGGGTCCCTTCGCGCGAAAAACAGTGGCAGCCCGGTGATTGGCTACCTAATTCGTGTCGTATGACGAAAATCGATACGCTTCGCGCCGCCCTTTCCTCGCCCGAGCGAGTCCGCTCCGTGAAGCTCGATCAGGGTGTCGCGGTGATCATCGGCGACGCCACGGGCCTTTCCAAGGCTCAGCGCGAGGCGCTTGAGGAACAGTGGAAGGGTCAAGGACGCGGAATTGCCGGTGTCACCGAAGTGCGAGTCGCGATGACCGCTTCGAAAGTGACCCGGCAGGTAATCGCGGTTGGGTCGGGCAAGGGCGGAGTCGGAAAATCGACGGTCGCCGCGAACCTTGCCATCGGTTTGGCGTGTGCCGGGCGCAAGGTTGGGCTGGTCGATGCCGATATATACGGGCCGTCGATCCCAACCCTGCTCGGCGAGCATCGCAAGCCCGACGCCGACAAGGAGAAGCTGTTTCCGCAAGAGGCGTATGGCATCCGCTTTCTGTCGGTTGGAAACCTCGTCAAGCCAGGCCAGGCGTTGGCGTGGCGCGGGCCGATGGCAAGCCAGGCGCTCAATCAGCTGATCGCCGGAGAATGGGGAGATTGCGACACACTGGTCATCGACCTGCCCCCGGGCACCGGCGACATCCAGATTTCGCTAGTCCAAAAGGCGCGGCCCGACGGCGCGGTCATCGTATCGACCCCCCAAGACCTGTCGATGATCGATGCCACCCGCGCAATCGACCTGTTCAACAAGGTCGAGGTACCGGTCCTGGGCATCATCGAGAACATGGCAGGTTATGCCTGCCCCAAATGCGGCGAGGTTAGTGACCCATTTGGAAGTGGTGGTGCCGAAAAGGGCGCCGCCGAGCTTTCGGTCCCATTCCTCGGCCGGCTTCCGCTCGCGCTCGACCTCCGCACGGCATCCGATTCCGGCAAGCCACCTGCCGCCGGCGATGGACCGCTTGCCGATGCGTTCGCACAGCTGGCACGAAGCGTCCTCGCGGAACTGGAGAAAGTCGGCGCCTGAAGCATTATCCTTTGCATAGCCAAGGAGAAAGTTATGCCGTTGACCCGTGATGAAGACATCAGGGAGCTGCTTGAAAGCGCCCGGACCGTGGCGATGATCGGCGCATCCGACCGTCCAGACCGCCCGTCCTACGGCGTCTTCAAAGCGCTTGAGAAACACGGCTACCGGGTGCTTCCGGTCAACCCCAATATCACCGGCGAGCGGCTTCACGGCGAATTCGTTTGGCGCGAGCTTGGCCAGGTAGATGTCCCGATCGACATCGTCGACATCTTCCGCAAGTCCGAAGCAGCCGGGGAAGCGGTCGACCAAGCAATCAACGCGGGCGCCAAAGCGGTGTGGATGCAGATTGGAGTGATCGACGAGGAAGCCGCCAAGCGGGCCGAGGCCGCTGGGCTGAAGGTCGTAATGGACAAGTGCATGAAGGTTGAATTGCACAGGCTTGGAGTGCCTAGGATCGAAGGCAACGACCTTTAGGCCGAACCGATCATCATTTCCGGGACCAGCATGGTCGGCGCATCCATGCCGTGCTTTAGCTCAAGGTCGCTAGCGGGTTCGATGCTTGCGAACATCGCAATCAGGTTGGAGGCAATGGTAATCTCATTGACCGGTTCGCAGATCGCGCCGCCGCGTACCATGAAGCCGGTTGCGCCGCGGCTATAATCGCCGGTCACCGGATTGACCCCTTGGCCGATCAACTCGATTACCAACAGCGCTTCGGGAAAGGCGGCAAGAAGGTCGTCGCGCGATCTTGGACCAGCTTCCATGTAAAGGTTGCTCGGGCTTGCGCCCGGCGCTCCGCCCACTCCCCGGACCGCGTGGCCTGTGGGCGCGATTCCAAGTTGGCGCGCGGCTGCGCTGTCGGCGAGCCACTGGGTAAGGATTCCGTCCGCGACCAGCGACCGCTTGTGCACTGCCAGTCCTTCGCCATCGAAAGCGCGGCTGCGCAGGCCGCGTGGCCGCAGCGGATCGTCGATGATCCGGACCCCCGGCGCAAATAGCTGCTCGCGGAGCATGTCCTTGAGAAAACTCGTGTCCCGGGCAACCGATGCGCCGTTGATGGCCGCTGCGAAATGGCCGAGCAGGCCGGACGCCACGCGTGGGTCGAACAGTACCGGGTAAGTCCCCGCCAGAGGCTTAGTCGGGCCGAGGCGGGCGACCGCGCGGCGGCCGGCCTCTGCACCGATTGTAGCGGCGTCTTCCAGGTCCGACTGGTGCCGCGCGGAGGTATAATGGTGGTCGCGTTGCATGGCGGAACCTTCGCCAGCGATCATCCCTGCAGCGATTGCATAGGTCGTGCCGCGACTTGCGCAGGCAAAGCCCGTCGAAGTTGCGAGTGCCAGGATGCCCCTGCCTGCGCTGGCTGATGCGCCGTTGGAGTTGGTCACGCCGTTGACCGCCAGCGCCGCCGCTTCGCATTCTAGCGCCCGGGACTTGAGCGTTGCCGGATCGGGATCGCCGCCGTCATCGCCGTCGATATCTGGGAATGGTGGATGAGCGAGCATTTCGGGCGGGGCAAGCCCGGCATAAGGATCGGCGGGTGCCTCACGCGCCATCGCCAGGCATCGTTCGACCAGCACATCCATGCTGTCACTGGACAAATCCGAAGAGGCGACCGTCGCCGACTTCTCCCCCAGAAACAGGCGCAGCCCGATTTTCTCTCCCTCGCTTGCGTCGATGTCCTCGAGCACCCCCTTGCGCACTTCGACCGACTTTGACGCATTGCCGACATACAAGACATCGGCCGCGCTCGCCCCAGCGCGGGTGGCGCGTTCGACAAGTGATTGGGCGAGGTCGCGGGCAGCGTCGGGATCAAGCATTGGCCAGCCTCTAGAGGCTAGCCGAGCCGACCGCCAGCATAGCGAGGAACACGAGCAGGCCCGTGAAGCGATTCGACCGGAACAAGGCCAGCGCGCGCACTCCGTCGTCGGGACGTGCGCGCATCGCTTGTGCGGCGAGGTGAAGTGCCGCAGGGATTAATGCGACAAGCGCCAGCCAGTCGGGTCGAACCAGCCAGATTGCCGTGCCCCAACCAAGTATCGCCAGGGCATAAAACACGGCGATCGCTCGGGGTGCCCTCTGGCCAAACAATCGCGCCGTCGAACGAACGCCGACCAGCGCATCGTCCTCCTTGTCCTGGATCGCATACAAAGTGTCGTAGCCGATGACCCAGAACACCGAGCCGATCCACAGCGCCAGCGGTGCAGGGGCAAAATGGCCGGTGACCGCGGGCCATCCGACCAGCGCGCCCCAGCTGAATACCAGTCCAAGCCACGCCTGCGGCCACCACGTGATCCGCTTCATCGCCGGATAGGCGGCAACCAGCACGACACTTGCAAACGCAATCCCCGCTGCAAGCGGTGCGAGCTGAAGCAGAACCAGAAACCCAAGCAGGCACAGTGCGGCGATCACCAACCACGCCGATCCCACGCTTATCCGGCCGCTGGCAAGCGGTCGCAAGCGGGTTCGCTCGACCTTTCGATCAAGGTCGCGGTCAATCAGGTCGTTATAAGCGCAGCCAGCGCTGCGCATCGCAAAGGCACCGAGTGCGAACCAGAGCAACAGGTCCCATCGACCGCGCACGCCAGATAGCGCAACGCTCCACGCGCACGGCCAATAAAGCAGCCAGACGCCAATCGGGCGGTCGAGCCGGACCAGCGATGCGAACGGGCGCCAGGCCGCTGGCAAGACGCCGATCAGGCCCTTGCGTTCGCTGTCGGGTACGATCTCGCTTTCCATACCGAACGCTATTGCCGCAGCCGCGCCGCACGCCAAGAAGAGATGTGCTGCAACGAAAATAAAACGAGGCTTCGAGCCATCCGGGCGGCGATAGCAGCCACGCCAGGTTCAACACCGACAGTTGACGCGAGCGTTATGGCGCGCCAGCCCTTGGCCATGCCCGCAACCCCTGCCTGGCCACCGCGCAGCGTGACCCGCCTGTACCTCGATACACCGCTTGGACCGGGAGCAACGATCGCGCTCGACCCCGGGCAGGCCAATTACCTTGGCAAAGTAATGCGCAAGACCGTGGGCGATGAACTGCTCGTATTTGACGGGCGTTCGGGCGAGTGGCGCGCGCAAATCACCGAGGCGGGCAAGAAACGCATGTCCGTGGACATCCTTGAGCAGACCCGCGAGGCCGAAACCTTACCTGACCTCACTCTTGCCTTCGCTCCCGTCAAACGGACCCAGACCGACTGGCTGGTGGAAAAGGCGACGGAACTTGGCGTCGCCGCGCTGCAGCCGGTGATGACTCGGCGCACAGTCGCGGAACGGGTCAAACTTGCGCGGATGCGGGCGATTGCAATCGAAGCCGCCGAGCAATGCGGGCGGACATTGCTGCCCGATCTTGGCGAGCCGCTGGCGCTCGAAAAATGGCTTGCTACGCGCGATGGATCGGTCCCGCTTTATTTCGCCGACGAGACTGGGGGCGAGCCGGTCACCGCAGCGATGACCGCGGGTCCGGCGGCAATCCTCGTCGGTCCAGAGGGCGGTTTCAGCGAGGAAGAACGCGCGATGGTTCGGAGTGCCAGCGGGGCGATCGCGATCAGCCTTGGACCACGCATCCTGCGCGCCGAAACTGCTGCGCTTGCCGCTGTCACGGCCTATATGGCGTTGGTCGGGGACTGGCGCTAAGGCCGGTTTTAAATGACAACGCGAACCGACGACAGCGAAAGCCCGCTCATCGAAAGCCGTGAGGACCTGCTGTCGGTCTTTTCGGGCGGCGAGAAACCGATCGAGCAATGGCGGATCGGTACCGAGCACGAAAAGTTCGTCTATCGCCGCGATGACCATCGCGCCCCGTCCTATGACGAACCCGGCGGCATCCGCGACCTACTGGTTGGCCTGACCCAGTTCGGGTGGACGCCGGTGATCGAAGGCGGCAACGTCATTGCACTAAGCGGCGACGACGGCACAGTCAGCCTTGAACCCGCCGGTCAACTTGAACTGTCCGGGGCGCCACTCGACAATATCCATGAAAGCTGCGCCGAAAGCGGGCGGCACCTCAAGCAAGTCAAGGCCGTTGGCGATGCACTGGGCCTTGGCTTCCTCGGGGTTGGAATGTGGCCGGACAAGGCGCGCGGCGATTTGTCGATCATGCCCAAGGGCCGCTACGGGATCATGCTTAACTATATGCCCAAGGTCGGCAATCTTGGCCTTGATATGATGCTGAGGACCAGCACCATCCAGGTCAATCTCGATTATTCGAGTGAAGCCGACATGGTGAAGAAGTTTCGGGTAGGACTCGCGCTTCAGCCGGTCGCGACCGCGTTGTTCGCCAATTCGCCGTTTACTGAGGGCAAGCCGAACGGCTTCAAATCCTTCCGAAGCCACATCTGGGAAGACACCGACCCCGACCGGACCGGGATGCTGCCGTTCGTGTTCGAAGAAGGCTTCGGCTACGATCGTTACCTCGACTACGCGCTCGATGTGCCGATGTACTTCGTCTATCGCGACGGCAGATACATTGACGTCGCTGGGAAGAGTTTTCGCGATTTCCTTGACGGCAAGCTGGATGCGCTGCCGGGGGAACGGCCCAGCCTCAGCGATTTCACCGATCATCTATCGACCGCCTTTCCCGAGGTCCGCCTCAAAAGCTTTCTCGAAATGCGCGGCGCCGATGGCGGACCGTGGAACCGGATCTGCGCGCTCCCGGCCTTGTGGGTCGGCTTGCTCTATCATGACGGCGCGCTCGACGCCGCTTGGGACCTCGTCAAGCACTGGTCGATCGAGGAGCGCGAGGAGCTTCGCCGTACCGTCCCGCGACTGGCGTTGGACGCCCCTGTTCCGGGCGGAAAAACGATGCGCGAGCTTGCCCGCCAAGTGGTCGAGATCGCCGCTTCCGGCCTTGCCGCGCGCGAACGCTACAATAGCGCTGGAGACAGTGAGCTGGGCTTCCTCGACCCGCTTCGCGACATCGTTGCAAGCGGCATGACCCCCGCCGACCGACTGCTTGCAAACTATCACGGACCGTGGAACGGATCGGTCGCGCCGGTTTACCAAAGCGACAGCTTCTGACCGGAAAGACACAGTGCCAGATTGAAATTTTCACCGCCAATTCAAGCGCGTTGACTCGCGCGGCAGGTTGAAGCAACCGGCAGGAATGTAAGCGGGCCGGGGGGCGGTTCGCTGCGTGATCCCTTCTCTTGTCTAAGGATGCGACTGATGCGCCGCACTCATACCTTCGTTTCCTCGCTTGCTTTGGCTACTGCCAGCATGTTCATCGCAATGCCCGCGTTCGCGCAGGTTACCGGCGACACCGACACCCCGACCGAAGATGCCACCACGGCGTCGAATGAAGTCGTGGTCGGCGAAGTCACCACGGACGTGATCGAGGAAATCGTCGTCACGGCAACCCGCCGCAGCGAAAACCTGCAGGACATTCCCCTGTCGGTTGCGACGATCAGTGACGAGACATTGGAAGTCATCAATTCGGGCGGCGCAGACATCCGCGGACTTTCCGCGCGGGTACCCAGCCTGAACATCGAAAGCTCGTTCGGTCGTACCTTCCCGCGCTTTTATATCCGCGGTCTTGGAAACACCGATTTCGACCTCAACGCGTCGCAGCCGGTCAGCCTGGTCTATGACGAAGTTGTGCTCGAAAACCCGATCTTGAAGGGCTTTCCGGCATTCGACGTCGACCGGGTCGAAGTCCTGCGCGGGCCGCAGGGCACCTTGTTCGGCCGCAACACCCCGGCCGGTATCGTCAAGTTCGACAGCGTGAAGCCCGGTCGCGGCCGCAACTTCGCGCGCGTCAGCTACGGCAGCTTTGGTACCGTCAACGCCGAGGCCGGTGTCGGCAGCGCGCTGGGAGAGAATGCCGCGTTCCGCGTGTCCGGCATGTTCCAGCATCGCAACGACTGGATCGATAACGTCGACCAGCCGGGCAAGCACAACCTTGAAGGCTATAACGACCTCGCGCTTCGCGCCCAGGTGCAGTTCGACCCCAGCGAAGACGTAACCGTTCGACTGACCGGCCAGATGCGCAACCTCAAGGGCGACGCTCGGATTTTCCGCGCCAATGCGATCAAACAGGGCACCAACGACCTGATCGGGATCGACGGCGGCAAGTTCAAGCGCGATGAAACCCGCGCTGACGGAATCAACTTCCAGCGCCTCAAGAACCAGAACGTCGCGGGTTCGGTCGACTGGAACCTTGGTGCAGTAACGCTTCACTCGGTCACGGCGTACTGGCACGGTACGCTCTACAGCCGCGGCGACATCGACGGCGGCTTTGGCAATGCGTTCGACGGCACCGGCAATTCCGGGCCGGGCTTTATTCCCTTCTCGGCGCAGAGCCAGGACAATATCCCGGACCTCGGCCAGTTCACGCAGGAATTCCGCTTTTCGTCGAACGGCGATGGCCCGTTGAGTTACCAGGCCGGCCTGTTCTACTTCGACGAAGACCTCAAGATCGAAAGCTTCGACTTTGCCAGTCCGACCGCGCTCAATCCCAGTGCGATCGTCAACCAGCATCAGAAGTCCAAGGCGCTGGGTATCTTCGGCTCGCTCAATTACAAGCTCGAGAACGGCTGGGCGCTACAGGCCGGAGCGCGCTATAATCACGACAAGAAATCCTTGTCGGCCGAACGCCTGTTCGACGTACGCCCGCTGTTCATCGCAGGCGGCCCGGTTCCCGAGACCACGACCAAGGTAAAGGACAGCGTCCTGACCTGGGATGCCAGCGTGATGAAGGAGCTCAACGATCAGGTAAATCTCTACGCCCGCGTTGCGCGGGGCTATCGTGCCCCGGCGATCCAGGGCCGGATCCTGTTCGACCGCGACGTTTCGACCGCCAAGTCGGAAACGACGATGAGCTATGAAGCCGGGATCAAGACCGAGACTGCGAACCGCAAGCTTCGCTTCAACCTTACCGGCTATTTCTTCCGTACCAAGGACCTGCAGCTGTCGGCAGTGGGCGGTGCAAGCAACGCCAATCTACTGCTCAACGCCGACGCGGTTGACGGCTATGGCCTCGAAGCCGAACTCAATGCCCGGCCGATGCCGGGCCTGACGATTGGCGCGGGCATGGGCTATAACCACACCCGCATCGACGACAAGAACCTGGTGGTCGAAACCTGCGGCGCACCGTGCACCGTGCTCGACCCGATCTTCGCTCCTGCAGCTCCGTTCCAGCCGGCAATTGTCTATATCGACGGCAACTCGCTGCCGCAGGCGCCCAAGTTCAGCCTCAACTTCAACGCCGGCTACGAATATCCGCTGGGGGATGGCGCGCTCTATGTCTTCACCGATTGGGTTTACCGCTCGAAGATCAACTTCTTCCTCTATGAAGCGACCGAATTCAGCGACAACAGCCTGA
Organism: uncultured Alphaproteobacteria bacterium; assembly: GCA_963703115.1. Lineage (GTDB taxonomy): Bacteria > Pseudomonadota > Alphaproteobacteria > Sphingomonadales > Sphingomonadaceae > Sphingomicrobium. Next base: position 476,683 of record OY969788.1, on the reverse strand, counting down.
CCGAAGGCGGCCTTCGCATCGGTTACAAGACCAACCGCTACGACATTGCCGCGTTCGCGCGGAACATCACCAACGATGTCAGCGCGGTTAGCGCAATCGACTTCAACAACCTGACTGCAATGGTCAACGAACCACGCATCTTCGGCATTGAGCTGGGCGTGAAGTTCTAAGCTTAATAAGACACGCCCCGGTCCGCCGGGGATGACGCGGGCGGCGGGTATCCCTAAGGATATTCGCCGTCTTCGTTTTCGCCGAGGGAGTTTCCTATCTTGTCCGACCGCCGCACCTTGTATCCCGAATTTGAACCCTATGAGACTGGTACGCTTGAGGTTGGGGACGGGCATAAGCTGGCATGGGAATTGAGCGGCAATCCCGACGGCAAGCCGGTGGTGTTCCTTCATGGCGGTCCCGGTGGCGGATCAGGCCCTAATCACCGCCGCCAGTTCAATCCGGAAAAGTACAAGATCCTGGTGTTCGACCAGCGCGGCTGCGGCAAGTCCACTCCGTTCGCGAGCCTTGAGAACAACACCACCTGGGATCTTGTCGCGGACATCGAAAAGCTTCGCACGCAAGTCGCGAAGGTCGAAAAATGGCAGGTGTTCGGCGGAAGCTGGGGCTCGACCCTGGCAATCGCTTATGCCCAGACCCACCCCGAGCGGGTCAGCGAATTGGTTCTTCGCGGCATCTTCCTGTTCGACCAGTATGAACTCGACTGGCTGTACAAGGAAGGCGGCGCATCTGCGGTCTATCCCGACAAGTGGGACGATTTCGCCGGATTCATCCCGGAAGCCGAGCGCGGCGACCTACTCAAGGCGTATCAGAAGCGGCTAACCAGTGACGATCCCGAACTTCAGCTGGCGGCTGCTAAGACTTTCGCGATCTGGGAAGGCAATGTCGTGACCGTCCTTCCCAATCCCGGCGTGCTCGACGACTTTGCAGAGCCGCACAAGGCGATTGCCATTTCGCGGATCGAAAACCACTACATGATCAACAAGGGGTGGTTCGAAGAAGGGCAATTGCTTGCCGGTGCAGCCAAGCTGAAGGGGATCCCCGGTGTCATCGTACAGGGCCGACACGACACCTGCACCCCGCCGCGTGCGGCATGGGCATTGAAAAAAGCGTGGCCCGAGGTCGAACTCAACATCGTTCCCGACGGTGGACACCTCTACTCCGAGCCCGGGATACTCGACGGCCTGGTGCGCGCAACCGACAAGTTCGCCGACCGCCGCTAGCGCGCCTCATTCGCCCGGGTGGTAAGTCCGCTCGACATGGCCTTGAAGGTCGGCGTCGGAAAAATAGACTGCTCGCAGATTGCCGCTTGCGTAGCGGGCCCCCTCGTCGGTGAAGTGGGGTGAGGAAGGATTTCCGCTTTCGCCACCTGCCGTGATCGCGCGGGCCACCGGCCCCTTCGCGGTAAAAGCCACGACCGCGACGAAGCTGTTCCCATAATCGCCATACCAGCGCTTCTGCCCTTTCGGGCGAACCACGCCGAACGAGGCAAGCGAGCCGGTCACGGCCGAGGTGAACGGCACCGCGATGCTGGGCTTATCATCGTCGAACCGGCTGGTGATGTCGCTCGACAGGCGCTGGAAGCGGTTGACCTCGCCCCACGGCACGTCCCAGCGTCCGAAATCCGCTACCAGCTTGTCATATCCTTGTTCGAACAAGTCCAGCTTTTGGCTCGGTTTCAGCCCGTCAAGACGGACATAAGCGCCCACCTTTGCCTTGCCGTTGTCGGTTGCGATGCTCCACATTTCGTCGAGCCAGAAGTTCGCCACCGTGTTCGGCACCGAGGTAGCTGACCAGCGCCGGTCCCATCTGCGCAGCGCTTCGATTGCCGGCGAAAGCTTGGCGTGGCGCCGGGTAACTTTCGGAATCGCATCAAAGGCGGAAAGCAGGTCCGGAAGCCATTTGTCGAATCCCGGCTGGCGGGGGTCATAGGCCGCTTGTTGCAACCTATCGAGTGACCATTGTCCCGGCGCCTGGAGTAACGCCAGCGCGTGGGTCGTCCGGGGATTTTCGCCCGCCATGTCCATGTAGTCGGGGTAGTCGTTCGCCTTGTGACTATACTTGCCGGCGGCGTTCCAGGGGCTGTCATTGACGTTCATCACCCAGTGGTTGGGCGGGTTGACCATGCTGGGAAGCTCATTGAGCGCGTGGAGCTTGCCCCAATCGAGGGTCGGGTCCGAACCATCGACCGGCTTGGCATAGCTGACGCCTGACGGCCGCTGGGGCATGAACTGGGGCATCAGCATCGCGATATTGCCGCTATCGTCGGCAAAGATCGTGACGTTCGAGCTGTTCGCCTTGAGGTCCGCCACCTTGAGATAGTCCTTGAGGTTCTTCGCCTTGGTGCGCTCGAAACTCTGGGCCAGCGCAGCCACCGGCTTGTGCATCATCGCGAACGCCATCCAGCGCCCGCCATCGGCCCGAACGATCGGCCCGCGGTGGGTCGTCCAAGCGGTGAAGTCGCGGGTCTTCATCGACCCGCCCTTGTCCCGGTACGCGATGGTGATCGCGCGCCTGCCTAGCGGACGGCATATCTTGCCAAAGCGATAGCAGGGCCCGCTGGCGCGTTGTTCGACATGCTCGGCAAACTCATCGACATTATCGACCCCGCTAGAGGTATGCATCCAGCCAGCGTGGCGGTTGAACCCCTGGTAGATGAAGAATTGTCCCCAGGTCGCTGCGCCGTAAACGTCGAGCCCCTCCTCGCTCTTCATGTGCAGTTCGGAACGATAGTAGAAACTGGTGTGGGGATTGATCAGAAGCAAGCTCTTGGCACCGTCCACCAGCGGCGCCGCGATCGCTATACCGTTCGAGCCCGAAGGTTCGGCAGACACCGGCGCGTTTATGGCCGGCAACTTTTGCGGCGCTCCGTAAAACTGGGCCAAGGCTTCAAGGTCGATGCCTTCGATGTCGCCGCCGATCGACCCTTCCGTGCGCGCCAGTGCCATCCACGGCTCAAAGCGCTGGAGTGCCTGCGGCTTGGTCGCGGGATGGGTGGCGAGGAAGTGATTGAGTCCGTCCGCCCACGCCTGCATCAAGCTGCGCATTCGTGGGCTCGACTGGCGATACCACGCCTTGAGTTCGGGTTCGCTGTAGAACAGACGCGCGCGCAAGTCCGACCAAAGGCGCTGCTCCCCTTCGACTTCCGCAAGTCGTCCCATGGCCTCCAGAAGATTGCGCTCGATGCGGGGGAAGTCGTCTTCAGCTTGCGCAAAAATCATTCCGAAGACTGCGTCGGCGTCGCTCTTGCCAGCGACGTGCGCGATTCCCCAATCGTCGCGCCTGATCGTTACTTGTCGCGCCTGAGCCTGCCACTGGGCAGGCCCATTGGAACTCGTTTTGGGCGTGGGTGCCGCAGCGATCAGGAGCGGCGCAAGGACAAATGCGAGGGCAATTCTGGACATCGCGCAATGATTGCGCGGCTTTGCCCCATCGAGCAAGCTCGACAGATTGCCGAACCTTGGCAATGAATTCCAAATTACATCTTGGGCAGAGGTTGCGCGTCCCGCCCCCAATCGGCCAAGGCACTCGACGTCGCGCGCTCAATCAGCTTTTGCGCGTCCCGCACGCTGAACGCATTGGCACCAGAAAAATCGTCGAGTTCGTCCCAGGCGATCGGCGCCGCCACCGGCGCGCCTTCGCGGGCGCGGGCGGAATAGGGCATGACGGCTGTTGCGCCGCGCTGGTTACGCAACCAGTCGAGGAAAATCCGGCCCTTGCGCTGGGCCTTGCGGATGTTGGCGGTGAACAGGTCCGGCTGATCCTTCGCAATGGCGCGCGCGAAACGCTCGGCGAAATCCTTGACCGCGACCCAGTCAGCCGACTGGTCAAGCGGCGCAATGACGTGAATGCCCTTGCCTCCCGACAGCATCGGGACGGTATTGATACCCATCTCTCCAAGAACATCGCGAAGGGTCTTGGCCGCGCGCTTGACCATGTCCCAGCCAAGTCCGGCATCGGGGTCGAGGTCAAACACCATCCGGTCGGGCTTTTCCAAGGGTTTGACCCGGCTTCCCCAGCCATGGAATTCGATCGTCCCCATTTGCACGCAGCCCAAAATGCCGGTGCCGTCTTCAAACCACAGATAATCTTCGCTCGATCCGTCCTTTTCCTTGATCGGGACACGGTGCACCCCAGCGCCGAGCCCGCCGGTATCGTGCTTCTGGAAAAAGCACTGTTTGCCGCGCCCCTGCGGGCAGCGAACCAAGGTCATTGGCCGGCGTGCTGCATCACGAAGGAATAAGGGCGCGATGGCGGTGTAATAATCGGCAAGATCGCCCTTGGTCACTTGTGCTTCGGGAAAAATGACCCGGTCCTGGCTGCTGATCTTCACCCCGAAACGCGGTGCGGCGTCGTCGGCGATGTGTGCTGGCACTTCGCGCTGTACCTGTTGCGCGGCCTTGTCTTCGCGAAGGCCAAGGAAGCTGGGATGGCGCAGCGTGCCCTTGGAGGTGAATTCAGTAAACGCGATTTCCGCGACCATCATCGGCCGTACCCAGTGCGCACCCTTGGCATCGCCGCGCGGAACATTGAGCGGCGGGTCGTCCACCGCAATCTTTTCAAGCCGGGCGCGGATATCATCGAGCATCGCCATGGTAAAACCGGTGCCGACCTTGCCGGCATAAGTCAGGGACTTGCCGTCGCGCGTCGCGAGCAGGAGCGAGCGGAAGCCGCGGCTCTTGTCGCTATTGGACCAACCGACGATCACGAATTCCTGTCGGTTGGTGCACTTGATCTTAAGCCAGTTGCGGGTACGCCGCCCCGAATAAGGTGCGTCGGTCTTCTTCGAGATGATCCCTTCTCCGCCCTCCTTGCAAATGGCAGCAAACAACTCTTCACCCTTGCCGACGATATGCTCGGCATAATGCAGGGGCGGCTTTGCGCCCTTCATCAACGCAATAAGGCGCTGCTTGCGTTCCAGGTTCGAAAGTTTCGTAATGTCCTTGCCGGCATCGGCAAGAATGTCGAACGCGAAAAAGTCCAGCTTGGCCGAACCATCGTCCTTGAGAGCGCGCTGGAGAAGGCCGAAATTGGGCTTTCCGTCACCGTCCAGTGCAACCGCCTCGCCGTCGATCAGCGTGCCGGGCGGGAAAGTCGCAGCGGCAACTTCCACCAGCCCGGCGAACCGATGACTCCAGTCCTTGCCGTTGCGGGTGAATGCAGTCGCCCGTTCGTCACCGACCGCGAGCAACAAGCGGTAACCGTCGTATTTGAATTCGTGCATCCAGCCCGAGCCGGACGGTACCGAGTCAACCAGCGTCGCCAGCTGAAGCGCTCGGAACTGCGGCGTGCGGGTCACGAATCAGGCGCGCTTCTTGGTCGGGGCGGCCTTCTTCGCTGCCGCCTTTTTGGCCGGTGCCTTGGTCTTTGGGGCGGCGCGATCGCCGGTTTCCAGGCTCTTTTTCAGTGCCGCCATCAGGTCGACCACGTTTGAACCCTTGGACGGGGCGTCCGACGAGCGATCCTGAATCACCCTTTTGCCCTTCTTCTTCATTTTTTCGTCAATCAGTCCGCGCAGCGCTTCGATATAGCGATTGTGGAAGTCGGTAGCGTCGAACTCGCCGACCTTCTTCTCGATCAGCGTTTCGGCCATATCGAGAAGGTCCGGATCGGGCTTGGCATCACCAATTTCGCGCCAGTAACTCGACGCCTTGTGGACTTCGTCGGCGTAACGCAGCGTTTCCAGGACCATTCCCTTCCCGCACGGCTTTAAGCTGATGACATATTCCTGGCCGCGCATCGCCAATTGCCCAATTCCGACCTTGCGCGTCTTCCTAAGCGCTTCACGAAGAACGACGAACGCTTCTTCAGCTAGGTCGTCTGCAGGGACCACGAAATAGGGCTTGTCGTAATAGATCGGGTCGATGTCGTGCAGGTCGACGAACTGCGTCAGTTCGAGCGTCTTGCGACTCTCTAGCTTGACCTTCTCGATCTCTTCCGGGTCGAGAAGGACATATTCGCCCTTGTCCACCTCGTACCCTTTGAGGATGTCGTCGCGATCGACCGGGCCGATCCCGGGCACGACCTTTTCGTAGCGCACGCGCTGGCCCGAAGGTTCGTGAACCTGGTGGAAAGCAATCGATTTGCCCGCCTTGGTGGCGGGAAAGATTTCGACGGGAATGCTGACCAGCGCCAGCTTGATTATTCCGCGCCAACTTGGTCGCGCCGGCATCAGGAAACTCCTGGACATCGTTGAGGACCCAATTCAATCGCTTGGGACGGGGTTCCGTTCCCAAGCGCGACAACGCTTGACCGGAAGCGGCGGCTGATGGCAGAGCGCTGCACGCTTCGGCGGTGGCCGGGCGGGTGTAGCTCAATGGTAGAGCAGAAGCCTTCCAAGCTTACGACGAGGGTTCGATTCCCTTCACCCGCTCCATTCACCGGCATTACCGTGCGACAGCCGAGCGCATGGCGGCGCGGGTACTGCCGCTAGCCGCCGGGCCACGGGTCGACATCGCGGTTGACAGCATCGCTTGCCGCCGCCATTTGCCCCCCCTGCCTCAAACATGTTCGAGCGGATCCCGGGACCACGGGGAAAGCGCGGACGTGACACCGTGGACAGGTGGCCGAGTGGTTAAAGGCAGCAGACTGTAAATCTGCCCGCGCAAGCGTACGCTGGTTCGAATCCAGCCCTGTCCACCACTTTCCAGGCAACCCCGACAATGGCAATCAAGTGCCGGCAACAGAATTAAATTCCGCGCGTTAACAATTGTGAGCTAGCTTGCACCTCCACGACTCGCCCAAAGGGGGGATCGATGCGAGAGAGTAACGTCGTTGCGTGTTCCGAGTTTTCGCCGATGATTTCACACATGCCCGGGTGTAGAAAGATATCAGTGGAGAATGATGAAACGCGCGTCGGTAGGCTAAACGAGGGCCAGCTCGAATGTCTTCGGCTGGTCGCCGACCACCTTTCCTCCAAAGAAATCGCAGCCGAACTTGGGATTTCGCCCCACACCGTCGACCAACGGGTCCGACAGTCGCTTCATATTCTCGGCGTCAGTCGCCGTAGCCAGGCCGCCCGCATCGTTGCCCATCACTGCGGCCCATATCAGCGATTGATACATCAATCGTCGCATATTCAACCCGACCTGATGCTCGATCAAAACGAAGGCGCGGTCAGTCAACAGATTCGGCACGCTGGCCGCGCAGGGAGGGACGGGTTCCCGGGTTTCATTACCGAGCAGAGGCTCGGGGTCTCGCCTTCCCTGCATCCGCCGTTCGCAACGAGGAGCAACCCCCGCAATGAGATGAGTGTCGGCCAACGGCTGCTCTGGATTGCGGTAATCGCGATCGGCGCGGCATTCAGTGCCGGCATGTACCTTGCAGGCCTAGAAAGCCTTTCCCGGCTGATGAGCCGGTAACCGGGCGGCAGCAAGCAGACATCATCGACAAGGCGGGCTTGAAACACTCGCGGCCACGCGCCGCGGGAAAGGAGAAGTCATGCGCAAGGAAATGATCGAACACGCCGCACTCGACGTCGCCACGCAGGTTCGCACAGTCGAAGAAAGCATCGAAGCGGCTCTCGCCGAACTGGCCGAACTTCAGGCCCGCATGGTTCATGCCCGTGGCGTGACCAACGCTGGCTTCGTTCAGTCGCACGCCGCATTCGAACAGCTCGCAGCGACCACTAACGGCTTGGTCGCGGCACGGGGCGGGATCGCCCATTGCCACGCCGCGTTGGCCGAAACCAAAAAGGTTATCCCAGGGCTTCGCACGGTCATGTGGGGCGATGCCGAAGAATGCCCGGACGTCAAGAAAGCGCAGTTGCGCGCCGTCGCCTGACCAAGGATTTTGACCGGGCCTCGACTTTGTGGTCCGGTCACCCTTCCCCATGAGCCACCGTGTCCTTTTCATGATCCTGCTTCTCTCTTCCTGCGATTCGCGCTGTGGAGAGGACAAAGGGACGAGCGGATCATTGCTTTGGCCTGCCTTGGCGCGGTAGCTGCTACGCGCCTCGTCATCGCCCCATTACACGCCAGGTTCGGGACCATTGAAAATGGCCTGGTTGCAGTCGACCTAATCATGCTCGCGGTGTTTATCGGGGTCGCGCTTCGGTCGAACCGGTTTTGGCCGTTGTGGGCGGCAGGACTCCAACTCACCAGCAGCAGCGCCCACTTGATGCGCGCGATTGATGAAAACCTGGTTCCTCGGGCTTATGCTGCGGCAACGGCTTTCTGGAGCTATCCGATCCTGATCATCCTTGCGGTCGGCACTTGGCGCGGCGTGGTTCGCCGCCGCAGGGCGCGAACGACAAGTGTGCTTCCGGGGTGAGGTGTTGCGTTAATCCCGAGTGATGCGCATGAGGCTTGCCCGATGGCGCGCAAGAACAAGAACAAGCAGGGGTTCAATCCCAATCGGCCCCGTTTCTGGGGCAAGCACGCGGTTTCTGCGGCGCTCGACAATCCCGATCGCAAGGTGCTCAAGGCCTGGGCAACGCGTGAGACCGCAAATTTCATGCAATTCCCAGCCGATGTCGCGGTGACCATGGCCGAAGCCGCCGATCTTGCGCGGCTAGTGCCGGCCGATGCTCCCCACCAGGGCGTGGTCATCGAGTGCGAGCCGCTTGAAGATATCTGGCTTTCCGATCTTATCGCCGAGGCAGGCGACGAAAGCATCATCCTCGTCCTCGACCAGGTCACCGACCCGCATAATGTTGGCGCGATCTTGCGCTCCGCCGCGGCCTTCGGGGTCACCGGCATCGTCACGCAGGATCGCCATTCGCCGCCCGAAAGCGGGGCGCTTGCCAAGGCTGCGTCCGGCACGCTTGAACGGGTGCCGTGGGCGCGCGTGGTCAACCTTGCCCGTGCACTTGAAGAACTCGCCGAGGCGGGATTCTGGCGCATCGGGCTCGCTGGCGATGCGGAGACGTCCCTCAAGGAAGCCCTTGGCCCCAAGAAGGTCGCGCTGGTGCTCGGCGCCGAGGGTCCGGGCATGCGCGCCAACGTGCGCGACCATTGCGATTCGGTTGCGCGTCTGCCGATCAGCGATGCGGTCGAAAGCCTCAATGTCTCCAACGCTACGGCGATCGCGCTTTACGCCGCGCGCACGGCCTGATGGTCCGCACTGCGGCCAGCCTCCACCACAGCCTGGATCTGCTGGGCGAGCGCGAACCCGCTTTTGCCCGGTGCATGGAGGAGAAGGGGCGGCCCGAGCCGCGGTGGAGCGAACCCGGGCTCGAAACTCTGCTTCGCACCATCGTCGGCCAGCAAGTTAGCGTCGCCGCCGCACGCTCGATGTGGACCAAGCTGACCGACCGCTTCGGTACCAGCATCGACCTCGATGCGCTGCTTGGCGCGGACGACGTGACCTTGCGCGCGGCCGGCCTGTCGCGCCAGAAAGCGGGCTATGCGCGAAGCCTAGCCGGGTTGGTCAAATCGGGTGAGGTTGACCTTCGGGACCTTCCCAAGGACGATGAAGAAGCGATCGCGCTGCTGACGAAAATCAAGGGTATCGGTCGCTGGTCGGCGGAGATTTATCTGCTGTTCGCGGAAGGTCGTCCCGACGTTTTTCCCGCTGGTGACCTTGCCGTGCAAATCGAACTCGGTCGCCTTCTTGGCCATCCCGAGCGCCCGTCGGAAAAACTCGTCAGGCAGTGGGGCGAGACTTGGCGGCCGCACCGCGGGGCAGTGGCGGTGCTGGCCTGGCACAGCTACAATTCGACTGGTACCGCGTTATGACGAAGGGGTCAGAACAAGGGGGAAGTTATGCAACGGATCGACGTTTATTTCATGGTTCTTGCCGGGCTCATGCTGCTGTCGGGCGTTATGCTCGGGATCCACATGGCGATGAGCCATGATCATTCGCTTATGCCGGTGCACGCGCACACGAACCTGGTCGGTTGGGCAAGCCTTGCCTTGTTCGGTCTCACCTACCGCGCCTGGCCGGAACTGAAAAACGGCTTCCTTGCGCGCGCTCATTTCGCAAGTGCCGCGGCGGCAGCGATCGTGATGCCCTTCGGCATCTACCGGGCGCTTACCGCGCAGGATGAAGCGATCGCCACTGTCTCGGCGCTGATCTGGGCGCTGGCCGTTCTCTTGTTCCTGGTACAGCTGGTCAGGCTGGCACGCGCTGCCGTCGACTAGGGTGTGATTGGAAGCATGGTCGCGCTTGGGGTTTTGCCGCCAAGGCCGATGCCGATCGTTGCCTCGCGATAATCCGATTTTCACGTCGAATAAATTGGCACGAAATCTTGCGAATTGCGATCGTACAAGTGGAACAGGCCGGGGCTCCCGGTGGCCCGCCGGGGAGGGTCCGGCTAGGTACGGCGCGCCGTTGGTAATGGCTTTCTACCAAGCCCGCCATAGGTCCGAACGCCGAGGTCTATCCGCAGCGGCGCCATCTTGTCGCCCTCTGTCCTGCGTCCGACGATGTAGCTGGCTGAGGTCTGACCCTCGACCTCGCCCCAGCGATAAAGCGCGTTGAACGCGATGATCGGAACGAAGAATTTCCGGCCCTCGGATTCGAACAGGCGAAGGTTGGCGCGCGGCGTTACGATCTTGTTGCTGATTGCCATTCGCTTGGACGCACCCAGACTGATCACGCGTTCGCCGACCCCGGCCGGATTGTCGTAGAACTTCTCGATCGCAACGTCCTGTTCGCGGTCGGCGTTGAAAAAACTGGCCTCGACCAGAATGGCGCGCGCATCGCGAATGCCCGAGTTGAACAAGCCAAGTTCAAATTCGAGCACGAAATTTTCCTCGTCCAGCGATGCCGCAACCGGACGGAAGGCGATTTCGAGCCATGGCCGCATGCGCCGCGACGTCACGTTTACGAAACCAAGATCGGCGGGCTCACGTGTGGTTGGGGTCGCTGGGGGCTGCGGCGGGGCGGGCACGGGTGCAGGTGCGGGCGATGCTGTTTCGCATTCGGGCACATTTGGAACGAAGGCATTGGTGAGGGTTTCATCGCCCCCGTCCACCAACGCCGCCTTGCGGCGCTGCACGAACGCATAAGCTCCGGCACCGAGCACCACCAGGGCGGACAGAACCAGCCACGGCCACGGAACTTGATCGTCTTTGGCAGGCGGCGGCACTGACGGCAAAGTTGGGCCCGAAAGGGCATCTCCCAAGGGTGGCAACGCGGATCCGACCGATTCGACCGGTGCGGGTTTAGACACTGTTTGCTTTTGCGTCGGCGCGGGCGTTACCGCCTTGCTTTCGGCCTGACTTGTCGCCGGTTTTGACGCGCTTTGCGGAGCGGTCGTCGCTGGCACATTCGATGTTGCGGCGGGCGGATTGGGGCGCGGCCTGGGTGCCGTCTGCGGAGCCGGTGTCGCGGGCTTTGCCGGGGTCGTCACTTCACCCGGCAGGTTGAAGTTTTCAAGCCCGGAAGGGCCGACTGCATCGGGCGCTGGAGCAACCGTGTTTGCGCCTGTTTCCTGGGCGCGCGACTGGACCGGGGCAACCAGCGCCCCCACGATTGCCACCAGCCATAGAACTCGCCACGGAGCCGTCATCAATCCACGCATTTTGCTTGTGATCGCACCGTCCAGGCCGGCGCTCCTGCCGCTCTAGCGGGGCAGCCCCACGTCTTTCAAGCTTTGTATCATCAGCGCGCGTCGACGAGTACCAATTCGCAGTCCTCGCACGCCTCTACAGTCAAATGTTCTTCGCCCGTGATTGCGACCCCGTCACGGGCGTTTGCAACCGTACCGTTGACCCGCACCCGCCCGCTTGGAACCAGATACAGGTGCCGTTTTGGATCGCTCTCCATCCCGATCGACTTGCCCGAACCCAGGCTAGCTCCAAAAATCCGAACGTCGGCATTGACGCTCAGCGCGCCGTCCGCGGGATCGCCGCTGGCAAGCAGCTGGAAGGCACCGTCGCGCTCGTCCTTGGGAAACGGCATCTGCCCCCATGCCGGCTGGGCGCCTGGCCGATCGGTCTCAACCCATATTTGGAACAAGGTCGTTTCCTCGTCCTCAAGATTGAATTCGGAGTGCGTGACTCCGGTTCCAGCGCTCATCACCTGAACGTCGCCGGCGCCGGTGCGGCCGGTGTTCCCGATCGAGTCCCGATGGCTGATCGCGCCGGTGCGCACATAGGTAATGATCTCCATGTCGCGGTGGGGGTGCGCCGGAAAGCCACTCTTGGCGGCGATGCGATCATCGTTCCAAACCCGGATCCGACCCCAACCCATCCGGGATGGGTCGTGGTAGCCTGCAAAGCTGAAATGATGGCGCGCATCAAGCCACCCATGGTCAGCATGGCCGAGCGAGGCAAAGGGACGGACATCGATCATGAGAAAGGACATGGTGCGCAAGGTCCCGACATTTCAAGAGGCGTGACGGAGCGCCGCGAAATCGCTAGGCGCGTGACCATGAAACAACCCGTCCCGCCGAGCCATATTTTCCCTTCATCGCGATCCGATGCAAAATCGGCGGCGCACGCGCCTTCGAGCCCGCAAACCGAAAGCGAGGCGTACAAGCTGGCGTTCCAGGACAATGACTTCCTGCTTCGCCAAGATCTTCGCCCAGTCCGTTTCCAGCTTGAACTGCTGAAGCCCGAACTTTTGCTCAACGAGGCAAAAATCGCGTCGACATTCGTGTTCTACGGCTCCGCGCGAGTTCCCGAACCGGCGAAGGCCGACGCGGTGATCGCCGCTGCCACCACCGACCTCCAGCGCAAGATTGCCGAGAATCTCAAAAAGAAGTCGAAATATTACGACGAGGCCCGAAAGCTTGCCCAGCTTGCCTCCAGTGTCGCCTCAACCGAGGGCGGAGAGCATCATTTCGTAGTCTGTTCGGGTGGCGGGCCATCGTTCATGGAAGCGGCAAATCGCGGCGCTGCGGACGTGGGCCGACAGACCATCGGCCTCAACATCGTCCTTCCCCACGAACAATTGCCCAATGCCTATGTCACCCCAGACCTGAGTTTTCAGTTCCACTATTTCGCGCTTCGCAAGATGCACTTCTTGCTGCGTGCGCGCGCAGTCGCGGTGTTTCCGGGCGGGTTCGGCACGTTCGACGAATTCTTCGAATTGTTGACCCTGATCCAGACCGGCAAAGTCCATCCGCTGCCGATCCTGCTGTTCGGGCGCGAATTCTGGAAGCGGGTGGTCGATTTCGACGGCCTGGTCGAAGAAGGCGTGATCAGCCCCCACGACCTTGACCTGTTCCGCTGGTGTGAGACCGCGGACGAAGCGTGGACCTATGTGTGCGATTATTACGATTGCACCGACGACGATCCCACCGGGGTCTGCGGCGACCGCTAAGGCCGCCCTTCGGTCAGGTCCCCGGCTTGCCTGCGGCTGGCGCTGCCGCATTGCCATCGGCAGGAACAGCGGTTTTGCCTTCGGCGGGACCGGCGGCATTGCCGTCTGCGGGCGTTGCTGTGCCTTCCTTGCCGGCAGGTGCAGCAGCGGGTGCCGCGGGAAGCGGCAACGGGCTGGAGCTCTGCGAATTGAGGTAGGCTATAACGTCGGCGCGATCCTGCTCACTGCCCAGGCCCGCGAACGTCATCTTGGTGCCTGGCGCGAAGGCGCGCGGGCTTTTGAGCCACTGATTGAGCGAGTCCCAATCCCAGTTACCGCCCTTTTTCGACAGTGCATCGGAGAAGGCAAAGCCGCCCGCGCCCTTGCCGATCGGTTCACCCAGGACGCCCCACAAATTGGGGCCGAGCCCGTTTGCGCCTCCCTGGGTGACTGTATGGCAGGCCGCGCACTTGTTGAATACCGACTGGCCCTTTGCGACATCGGCCTTGGCGAGGAACACCTCGATCGGCTGCTCGGCACCGGCGCCGGCCGCGCCGCCCTCGACGACGCCCTCAATCGGGTAGCCGCCATGTTCCGGTGCTTCGGAATGATAGATTTCGCTGGTCACGATCGACGCGCCAAGCGCGACGATGCCCGCCCCAAGAACCCAGCCAGCGATGGTGTTGTTGCGATCGTTCATCCAAAGTCCCTTGTGCCGCTTTTCAGCCCCGACGACGGTGCGGTTTGCCGCCCTTTAAGGGCCTCCAAGCACGCTTTCAAGCCGCTGGCGCATTAGCGCCCCCGGCAAGCGCTGCGGCCTTCAGGTACAGCGTCGGCAGCCCCGCCTCGCCCAGACACTCGAGTGGGTGCCACCAGCCTTCGCCTTGCGGCTCGTCGCGTGCAACGATCGCAAGGTGGAGCGCGAAGTGGGTGAAGACGTGGCGCACCACCCCGATTGGTTCGTCCTCCTCCATCCGGACCGATGCCTGGGTCCAGTCATCGCCGGGGAGCGCGGACATCCCGCCAAGCAGTCCCTTGGCCGGTCGCCGAACCAGCCACACCGCGTCGTCGCGTTCAATCCACCACGCGGTACCGAAACGGGTCGGCCGAACTTTCCTGGCCTTGGGCGCTGGGAATGCCGCCGGGTTGCCACTTGCCAAGGCCGTGCATGCGTTTGCGAGCGGGCACGCGTCGCAGTCTGGCGCTCGCGGTCGACAGATTGTCGCTCCAATATCCATCAGCGCCTGGGCGACGTCGCCCGCACGGCCGGGCGGCGCAAGGTCGAGGAATTGTCGTTCGATCGCGGATTTCGACGGTCGGTCGAAGCCGTTCAGCCGGGCGATTACCCGTGTAACATTGGTATCGACGGGTGCTTCGTCGCGGCCAAAGGCGATTGCTGCGATTGCCGCCGAGGTATAGTCGCCAACGCCCGGAAGGGCCCGCAGCTCGCTTCGGGTGACGGGAAATCCGCCCCGCTTCGTCACCGCCCGTGCGCAGGCGATGAGATTGCGGGCACGAGCATAATATCCCAGCCCCGCCCATTCGCTCAGCACGTCCTCATCACGAGCAGCGGCAAGCGCCTCGATTGTCGGCCAGCGCTCGATGAAGCGGGCGAATCGCGGAACCACGGTCGCGACGGTAGTCTGCTGGAGCATCACTTCGCTAAGCCACACGTAATATGGGTCGGGCGGCCCTGCGCCGGGCGCCGAGCGCCACGGCAGGGTCCGCGACTTATCCACATAATGGCGAAGCAGGCGCGAGGCGGCGTTGGCGGTCACGCCAGCGCTATGGCATGGTCGGTCCCGTATGGCGAAGAAACTGGTCTCTAATGATCGCGGCAAGAAGTCGGAACGCAGCTGCAGGCCGCGCGCAGCGGGCGATCTTGTGGCCGATATTGGCGGCGTTTCCTTTAAGCGATTTGGCTTCGTCCAGAGCGCGATTGTCAGTCGCTGGAGCGAGATTGTTGGGGATAAGTTCGCCCGCCTGTCGCAACCCGAATCGATTCGCTTCCCGACCGGGACCAAGTCCGGCGGCGCACTGACTTTGCTGGTCGAAGGTGCCTCGGCCCCATTGCTCCAGCACAGCTCGGAAATGATCATGGAACGCGTCAACCGCTTTTTCGGCTATGGCGCGATCAACCGGATCATCTTCCGCCAGGGCCGGATGCCCAGGCGTTCCGGCAAAAATGCGACCCCGCCGCCGGTCGCGGTTGCGGTCCCCAAGGCAGTCGGCGAAGGACTTCGGGAGATTGCTGATCCCGGTCTTCGTGCCTGTCTTGAATTGCTTGGAGCGAAAATTGCCGCTAGCAAGGGCGGCCCGTCTTTTGCAGACGATACCGAACCGACCCCCTGATTCTCTCTCGGAGTGAAGTGAGCAATGAAAGCCAAATTCTTCCCCCTTGCCGCCGCCGCCGTCGCAATGATCGCGGGCTGCAACAGCAATGAAAGCAACGCCGCGACCGGCGCCGCCGCAACCGCGCCCGCGGTAAAGAACGTCGCGCGACCGGCCGACGGCGATTGGTCGAAAATCGTCCAGGCCACCCCTGCCGGTGGTTTCCTGATGGGTGACCCCAAGGCCAAGGTGCAGCTGATCGAATATGCGTCGATGACCTGTCCGCACTGCCGCGAATTCGATGAAACCGGAACTGGACCGATGATCGCGAAATACGTGAAAACCGGAAAGATCAACTACGAGTTCCGCAACTATGTGCGCGACCCGCTTGACCTTACCGCGTCACTGATTGCGCGCTGCAATGGCGCCAAGCAATTCTTCCCGCTGGAACGCGCTTTGTTCAAGGACCAGAAGGCGTGGTTCGCGAAGGTCCAGGGTGCCGGCCGCGAAAAGCTTGATGCGCTGCAGAACCTGCCACCTGAAAAGCAGTTCGTCGAACTGGCGAAGATCGCCGGGTTCCAGGACTGGGCAGCGATGCGTGGTCTTGCCCCTGCGAAGGTCAACAAGTGCCTGACCGACCAGAAGATGATCGAACAGCTGGTCGCATCCACCGGCAACGCAACCACCGACTATCCCGACTTCCAGGGCACGCCGACCTTCATTCTCAATGGCAAGATGCTCGACAAGACCGCCAGCTGGGACAAGCTTGAGCCACAATTGCAGGCTGCCATCGGCGGCTAACGGACCGGGAGGGGCCGACCATTGCGGATCAAGCGATTAAAGCTCAGCGGCTTTAAAAGCTTTGTCGAGCCGACCGAACTTCGGATCGAGCCCGGCCTTACCGGCGTGGTCGGCCCCAACGGATGCGGCAAATCCAACCTGCTGGAGGCGCTGCGCTGGGCGATGGGGGAATCGAGCCCCAAGTCGATGCGCGGCGGGGGAATGGACGACGTCATTTTCGCCGGGACGGAAACCCGCCCCAAGCGCGACTTTGCCGAAGTCTCGATACTTCTTGAACAACCAGTCGAAGACGGCCGTGACGCCGAAAGCGAGGTCACTCGCCGGATCGAGCGCGGCTCTGGTAGCGCATACCGGCTAGACGGGCGCGACGTTCGTGCCAAGGACGTCGCATTGCTGTTTGCCGATGCCGCGACCGGCGCGCACAGCCCCGCGCTGGTCAGCCAGGGCAGGATCGGCGCGGTCATCGCCGCCAAACCGACCGAACGGCGACAATTGCTTGAGGAAGCAGCGGGGATTTCCGGCCTCCATGCCCGTCGCAAGGACGCGGAACAGAAACTGCGCGCTACCGAGGCAAACCTGACCCGGCTCGGCGAGATTATCGGCGACCAGGAACAACGGCTTGCATCGCTTAGGCGGCAAGCGCGCGCGGCGGAGCGCTATCGCAAGATCACCGATGAAATACGCAGTGTCGAAGCGCGCCTGCTTCACGCCAGGTGGAGCGAGGCCGAAGCCGCAGCACAGGCCGCGCGTGCCCAGGCCAAGGCGGCGACCGAGGCTGTCGCCGAGCTTCAGCAAGCGATCGCCGAGGCGCAGGCCGCGCAGGAACGGGCGAACTTTCTGCTGGGCGAAAAGCGCGGCGCGCTGGCCAAATTGCGCGAACAAGGTCACGCGATGGCGCACGAACTGGCGGCGGCTCGCGCGCGGCGCGATACTGTCGCCCGGCGACTTGCTGAGCTTGAGCGATTGGACGAAGCGCTGGTCAACGACCGAACGCGCGAAGAGTCACTCCGCGGGGACGCGGCGCGGGCAATCGTCCAACTCGACGAAGAGCGCGCGGCGATCGAGCAACGCCTTGCCCAGGCCGATGCTGACGCCGACAAAGTCGCTGCCCGGCTGGCCCAGGTCGAGGAGGCTTCGCGCGGCGCGGAAGCTGCACTCGCCGATTTGCTGGCGCGGCAGGCAGCGATGCGCGCTGAACGCCGGGTCGCCGAAGCGGCGCTGGACGCGGCGCGAGCGCAGCGCCTTCGCACCAAAGACGAATATGAGCGCTTGACTGCGCAGCTGTCGGCGCTGGGTGATGGATCACTTGAGGAGGCCGCGCGCAACGGAGCCGAATTGCGGCTGGCCGAAGCGGGCAAATCCTTGGAGGAAGCGGAAATCAAGCGGGTCGCTGCCGATGAGGCCCGAGCCCTGGCAGCCGATGCCCGCGACCTTGCCGAAAGCCAGTTGGCATCGGCCCGGGCGGCTCTGTCGGCTGCTTCGAGTGAGCATGACGCCTTGGCCCGCGCACTCGACCAGGGCCGTGGATCGGCGATCGCCAACCTAAAGGCGGACCCGGGTTACGAGCGCGCGCTTGCCGCAGCGCTTGGGGAAGATGCTGATGCTGCGATCGGCGAAGAGGGTTCGCGGCGCTGGACCGGGAGTAACAGCGAGAGCAGCGACCCTGGACTTCCGGAAAATTCCGAGCGATTGGCCGATCACGTCAACGCACCCGCGCAATTGCTTCGTCGGCTTGGCCAGGTCGCAGTTGCCGAAGAGGATTGCGGCCAGGTTCTGGTGCTTGGCCAGCGGCTCGTCACGCGCGACGGGCGGATGCGACGCTGGGACGGGTTTGTCGCCGAAGGCGTCGGCGCCGCTGCGGCCGAGCGACTGCTGCGGGCCAACCGCCTTTCCGAGCTTGCAGCAGCACTTCCCGCGCTCAAGGCCGAAGTCGATACCGGGCTGCAACGGCGCGATGCAGCGCTCAAGGCCATGGACAAGGGTCGCAGCGACGCGGAAGCTGCACGGGAAGCCGCGCTTCGCGCCGAAAAGGAATTGCGGGAGGCGCACCGGGCAATCGACGTCGCGAGTGGGGCAATCGACCGCATCGAAGCCCAGGGCGCCGCGCTTCGCCAACGGCAGGACGACCTGAAGCCGGTCATGGAAGCCGCCGAGGAGGCGGTCACAGCGGCCCAAGCGACGCTTGCCGCTTTGCCCGACCCGCAAATGCTTGAGACCCAGGTCGAAGCCGCGCGGAAGAGCGCGGGAGAGGTTTCAACCCAGGTTGCAGACACTCGCGCAGAAGCGGCGACCAGGGCTCGCGAAGCTGCGGCCGATCGCGAGCGACTTCAGTCCGGGCAGCGTGACCAAGCCGAGTGGCGAAAGCGCCAAAAGGATGCCGAAGAACGGCTTGCGCTGGCACAGGAACGTCACCGCCAACTGGTCGAAGAACGCGAGGCCCTGAAAGCGCAGCCCGCGGAACTGGACGTTCGGATCGCCGCGCTGGAGCAGGACAACAGCCAGGCGCAGGTCCGGGTCGGTGAAGCGGTAGCTGCCGAGGCCGAAGCGGAGCGCGCGCTGGTATCCGCCGCCAACGACGTTTCCACCCGAACCGAGAATTTCGCCGAGGCGCGTGAGCGGCGGGCTGCTGCGACCGCACGCGCCGAGGGGCAGGAACAGCGAAGTTCCGAGCTTGCCGCCACCACGCTGGAAAAATTCGAATGCGTTCCGCAACGACTGCCCGAGAAAATGGGCTTTGATCCGGCCGAACGACGCGACAGCGAAGAAGAAGCCTTGGCGCTTGAGAAACTCAATGCCGATCGTGAGCGGATCGGGCCCGTGAACCTGGTCGCCGAACAGGAACTGGCCGAACTCGACGAAGCGCGGTCCAAAAATGCTGACGAGGTCGAGGAATTGAGCCAGGCGATCCATCGCCTGCGCGGTTCAATCGGAAGCCTTAACCGCGAAGGCCGTGCGCGCCTGCTCGACGCGTTCGACAAGGTCGATGCGCATTTCCGGCGCTTGTTCACCACATTGTTCGACGGCGGACAGGCGCACCTCGCACTGGTCGAAAGCGACGATCCTTTGGAGGCAGGGCTTGAAATCATGGCTCAACCGCCGGGTAAGAAGCTGTCGGCGCTGACCTTGCTATCGGGCGGCGAGCAGGCGCTTACTGCGGTCGCGTTGATCTTCGCGATCTTCCTCACCAACCCGGCGCCCATTTGCGTGCTCGACGAAGTCGATGCGCCATTGGACGATGCCAATGTCGAACGGTTTTGCGAATTGTTGCTCAAGATGACCGGGGAAACCGACACGCGCTACCTCATCGTCACCCACAATGCCGTGACCATGAGCCGCATGAACCGCCTGTACGGCGTTACCATGATCGAAAAAGGCGTCAGTCGTCTGGTGTCGGTGGACTTGGGCGGCGCCGAGACCTTGCTCGCCGCCGAATAAGGCTGTCAGCCGCGCCTTCCGCGCAGCGCATGAACGATCAGCGTCGGCACGATCACCAAGCCAGCAATCCAGTGCGTCAGGCTTGCGAACTGGCGTCCGGTTTCGTTGCCAAGGTAATAAAGCGCCAGCGCGGTAAGGCTGCCGCCGATGCATAGAAGGCCAAGCGCAACACCACTCTTCAGGTTTTTGTGCTGGGCCAGGCCGACGCGGACGTGAACCGGGATCAGTGCGCCGGCAACGACCAGGAAGGCGTAGGCGACAATCCCGTGAACCATCAGCGACCAGGCCTGGATCGGATGATGTTCGGGGCCGAACTCGCCCTCCACGCGCACGAAATAGTCGAACAGCAGCCACGCAGCACCGCTTACAGCGAGCAGGCCGAGAGACCAGTAGATCGACCGTTCATGCCAGCGCGGAAGCCGGGTCGCCGAAGCCTTCTTGCGGGTCATGCCGCCAACTCCACGATGCGCGCATCGGCATGAAGTGCAAGCGCCCTTGCCCCGGCCCGGTGCAACAGGCTGCCAATCCGGTCATGCCCGCCAATTGCGATCTTGGTCAGCGCATCGGCATCAATTCCGCATGGCGCGACAATGCTAAGCGAAACAATCGCGCCGTCCGCATCAGGAAGGTGGTTGGTCGATCCATCGGGAAGTGCCGAACTGGTCGCAATCGCTTCCCCGTCCAGAAGGATCTGGGCAACCGGCATGCGGGTGAAGGGATCGACTATCTGGACGCGCTGGGGCTTGCCGTAGGCAATGGCATCGCCGCCAGCGTTGATGAAGCCCCAGCGGGCACCCGCCCGGCGCATCGACTGGGCAGCGACATCGAGCGCGTACCCCTTGGCGATCCCGCCCAGATCGACGCAGGCTGGACGTTCCAGCCAGGCGAATGGGGGAATCATGCGGATTGCATTCCAGTCCCCATCCGGCGCGGGTTGGGGCTGGCCGCTATGAAGCTTGAGTAACTGGCTGCGGACCGCGGCCCGCCCAGCCCGCACCGGGTCGAACAGGCCGCCGCTGCGCTGCGCCCAGGCCAGCGCCCGGTCGAGCACGGCAAGGGTATCGGGCGAGAGGCGAACCGGTGAGCCGGGACCAGAACGATTGAGCCGTGACAATTCGCTGTCCGCTTCTTGCACGCTCATCAGGGAATGAATGCGCGCGATCGTTTCAAACCCGGTCTCGATTGCGCGCTCATGGCCGGCGGCAATCTCGACATAGGTGCCAAGGAACGGGCGACAGCGACGGATCACCGGCCCGCCAACAGCATCTGGTAAGTAACGAGCAGGCGACGAACCCCGTCGGTGATGTTGCGGCTCGACAGGGTCGCTCCCGAGATGTTCTTGATATCCCGGCCGAGCCTGAGCGAGCGGCCCGGCCGTGTGCCGGTGAACTGCGCGCGCCACTTGGGATCGCGCACTTCCCCGCCATAAGTTTCCCGATAGTCGAGTATTTCGATTCGGCGCACCATGCCATCGGGGCTTAGGGCAACGGCGTAGGTTATATATTCGTGCTTGCCGATCACGCGGTCGAGGATGAACCAGCCGAGGCGGCGGCTACCGTCGCGCGCTTCCCAGATCTTTTGTTCCTTGGGAGCGCCAACTCCGCTGGCCTTGGCAATCGACTTGCGCTGGGCGGAAGTAAAGGTCACCGATTTGTCGGCAAAAGTGGCACCCGGAAACATCGAACGCTGCGCTTCGGAAAGCGTCATATAGACCGTTGCGTGCGCCGGCGTTCCCGCCGCCGCTAATGCAACGACGGGAACGATTGTGAACAAGGGCGACAAACGCGACATCAGCTAGAAATTATATCCCAACTTCAGGCGGATTTCGCGGTTCGTGAAACTGTCGAGGTTACGCGAGCTGGAAAGAACGCCGCCATTGCCATCAATCTGATGCTGGTAAGACAGCGTTCCCCACCACTTTTTCGCCGCGAAATGAACCGTCGGACCAGCGAACATGGCCCATTTGTCGCGATGGCCATCCTCGTAGACGCTGGTGTAGCGGCCCTCGGCACCAAGGTGCCATTGCGGCGCGACGCGGTAGGCGAGGCCGGTCGAAGTCTCGAATTCGAATTCCTTTTCCCATTCATCATCGCCGGGCTTGCGTTCCCATTCCTGTTCGCCGGTAAGGTTGAGGACCCACAGCAGCTTGTCCTCGGCGAAGTGCTTTTCGAGCAGAATCTTGCCCTCCAGGCTGCGCTTGTCCTCACGTTCCCCGTCCTTGCCGGAATACCGAGCGAACCCGGGTTCAATGTAAACTGCAAGGCCGATCCCATCGGTGTAGGGGTTGAGCAGGGCATATTTGGCAGAGACCTGCATTCCGTTCCACGCGAAGTTGCGGTCGATGTCTTCGATCACCGGTTCAAGGCCGTCCGAATGAACCGACAGGAAGTTCATGTAGACCGAAGTCTGGAAGCGGTTCGTCCAGCCATGTTCAAGCTCTAGCTTGTAATCCTGGGCGTTGTAATCGCCGTCGCCCTTGCCCCGGCGATCAGTGGCCCACAAATATGCCTCAGTCCCGCCCTTGGGAAGGGTTTCGGCGCCATAGCTATATGCAAAAGTATTTTCATCAGCTCCGGCGACGGCAGGCAACATGATGCTGGCCGCGACAAAGGCGGTCGCGATTATCTTCTTCACGTAATTGGGTCCTTGCAAATTCGGATTGTGATTCGCCTGCTAATGCGAACCATTCGCAAAAACAACCCTTATTCGCCTCGGCTTCGTGTCGACTAGACTGTTGCGTCCAGACGGGCCCGAATTCTCTTCAGATCTTCGATGAAGCGCCGACGCTCGATTTCGCGCGCCTGACGATCGGGCAAGCGGAGCAAATAGGATGGGTGGACTGTCACCCAGCATTCGCTTCCGTCGGAAAGCACGTGCGGGCGTCCGCGAACCCGGTTGATGGTAACCGACTTGCCGAAAAGGGTCCGGGCAGCGGTCCCGCCCAGCGCGACCACGATCGGTGTGGCAACCAGCGCGCGCTCTTGGTCAAGCCACCATTGGCAGGCGCTGATTTCGTCCTGTCCCGGGGTCTGATGAATCCGCCTTTTTCCGCGCAGTACGAACTTGAAATGCTTCACTGCATTGGTGACGTAGGTTCGCGTACGGTCGATGCCAGCTTCGGCAAGTGCAGCATTAAACACCTCGCCCGCGGGGCCGACAAAAGGTCGGCCGGCAAGGTCTTCCTGTTCGCCCGGTTGTTCACCAACGAAGAAAATGCGTGCATCCAGCGGGCCTTCCCCGAACACCGTTTGGGTCGCATTGCAGGCAAGGTCGCAGCGAGTGCAATCGCGAGCCTCGGACCTAAGCGCTTCCCAAGTCGCCCGAAGATTGCCGCTCGTGCGGTCGGGCGTCTGCGGATTTGGCCGGGTTGGATCGGCCGGGCGGCTGGAGTCGATCATCGCAGCTTCCCGCGTCTGTGCCTCGGCAATGAGCGGTGCGACCAACGCGGTCTCCGGCATATTTGCCCAATACTTCTTGGGCATTTCCTTCAGCATGGCCTTCACCTTGACCCGCGCCGGGTTGAAGATGCTGGCGTAATATGTCTTCCACGCTTCCTCTAGCGGGTCGCCATCGGGTGCGTCGGCCTTCACCGCGCCGGGCCCTTCGCGCAGGGTCTTCGTGTCCCAATGAATGCTGAGCTCCGGAGTCAGGATCGACCAGCGCATGTTGGAAAAGCGTCGGACGAAGAAGCCCGCTTCGCGGCGAACAATGTAATTGTCCGGTTCAAAAAAAGCGACGAAGCGCGCGCCTCCATCATCGTCCGTGACTTCGCGAAAGCGAACGAAGGCATGCATCTTATGCGCATCGCGGCGCACTTCCTTGGCAAGTTTCTCTAGGCGGTCGACAAGCGGGTCAGCGCGATCCTCAAGCGCTCGCCGATTGCCGCGAATGGTGAGCAGCATTTGGTAAAGAAGTGCAAAGCGTTCGGGATCACGATGGCAAATGACTGCCTGGGCCAAACCAATGAATTCTCGCGGCACCGCGAAGCTTGCTTCGGCGGTCGCGGGCGGCAACAACGCGCGTCCGGCAAACAGATCAGTTTCCTTGCCGGTCACTTCCCATATAATCGCTGAGGCAGGGACCCCCGCCTCCACAAGGCCGCGCGCAGCATTGCGCCAGCCCTCGAAATCGTCAGGGGCCGCGAGCGAAACGCGAAACGCGTCGATCATCGGCCCCTCACGAAGCATTAGTCTTCGGACATTTCCTTGCGGATTTCCTTCTCGTCGGCGCCTTCCTCGGCGCGCTCGATTTCCTCGGGCTTGCGTTGGTTGAATTCGTTCTTAAGGCGGACCTGTTCGTCCACCGGCATCTCTTCCTTCGCCTTCGGGAATTTTTCCTTTTCCTCCTCGTCGATGTGGTGGAGATATTTTTCCTTCAGCTTGTTGAACTTGTTGAGCCAGCCACTCGATCCCTTGTCGAGATCGGTCAGTTCGACGAACAATTCGGCAAGCTCATTATGCTCAGTAACCGAATGACGCGCGTCTTCGCGCAGTTCGCTTTCCTGCATGATTGTCGCATAAAAAGTCTCTTCCTCGGCGGCAGCATGGGCCGTCGCGTCGATCTTGAACTCCTCGAACAACTGCGAACGATCGGGACTGTCCCCCTGGGTTTGGCCGATCGCATCAATCAGCTTGCGGTGCTTGTCGTGATCCCTCTTCAGACGTTCGAAAATCGTGTCTTCCATACATTTCGCTCCTTATCCGCTGGCCAACGCGTCACGCCGCAAAGAGTTCGAGTTGCTGTAGTGGGGGCCTTACGAGAGTGCGCAAGTCGCCGCGGTCGGTGAGCATGGTCGGTCGCCAGTCGGCAGTGCAGATGAATGGTCGCACCTTGGCGATGCTGCCGGTCAGGCGGGCGACGTCGGCGAGGGTCAGCGAGCGCCAACGGCGGCTATTGAGGATCCGGCCCACCGCCTTGGTGCCAAGACCGGGCACACGAAGAAGCTGTTCGCGCGGGCCGCGATTGACGTCGACTGGAAAACCTTCCCGGAACTTCAGCGCCCAGGCGAGCTTAGGATCGATGTCGAGTGGAAGCATTCCGCCATCGGTGGCGTCGACCACGTCGCCCGGCGTAAAACCGTAAAACCGCATCAACCAGTCCGACTGATAAAGACGGTGTTCGCGCAACAGCGGGGGGCGCTTCAGCGGCAGGACCGCGCTGGCGTCGGGAATCGGGGAAAAAGCGCTGTAATAGACTCGGCGCAGGCGAAACCGGTCATATAGCTGGCTGGCACGGGTCACGATCGCGCTGTCGTCGGCGGCATCAGCGCCGACGATCATCTGGGTTGATTGACCTGCAGGTGCGAACCTTGGAGCACTTCTGTATTTGCGTCGGGCATCCTTGCCGTCTTCGATCGCGCCTTTCATGTCGCCCATCGCACCTTCGATTTGCGGGACACTCTTTTCCGGCGCCAGGTCGGCAAGCCCGCGCGCGGTCGGCAACTCGACGTTGATCGACACGCGATCGGCGTGAAGGCCCGCCTGGCGGACAAGTTCGGGATCGGCGTCGGGAATGGTCTTTAGGTGGATATAGCCGCGAAAATCGTGAACTTCGCGCAGCTGGCGCGCGACTTCGACCATCTGCTCCATGGTGTAATTCGATGAGCGGATAATGCCCGACGAAAGAAACAGTCCCTCGATGTAATTGCGCTTATAAAAGGACAATGTGAGGTGGACGACCTCTTCGACGGTAAAGCGCGCACGGCGGACATTCGAACTTTTCCGGTTGATGCAATAATGGCAGTCGAAAATGCAGCTGTTGGTCAGCAGGACCTTGAGCAGGCTGATGCAGCGACCATCCGGCGCATAGGCATGGCAAATGCCCATACCCTCGGTTGAGCCGACGCCCCGTCCACCGCGACTGTCGCGCTGGGAGGTGCCGGATGATGCGCACGATGCGTCGTATTTCGCCGCATCGGCGAGAATCGCGAGTTTTTCCCGGGTGTCGAGCTGGGCCATTTGTTCACTTTATGTTCGTGCGCATCCCAGTCAAGCACTTCGACGATAAAACAACCATCTGCATTGTCTTGGCGACGTTGGTCGAAGGCGGTTTGACTGAATGGGACCGGAGGATAGTTTGGGCCGTGCTTCGACAAGGGGAATATTATGCGCAAGGTTGCTTTCATCGCCCTCCTGCTAGGTGCCACTGCGGTGTCTCCGGCTTTTGCCACACCTGCTGACGACTTTGCCCAATTGCAGGCCGATTATTGGGCGGCCCAATTGAAAGACAGCCCCCTGCTGGCGACCAGTGTTGGAGTTACCGATTACGACGCGCAACTGGATGAAGTTGGAATTGTCGCAATGGATCGCCAGGCAGCCGACGCCGCAGCATTCCTTGGCCGCCTGAAAGCGATCCCCTTGGCAACGCTTCCGGTCGTCGAGCAGGCCAATTACGCGATCCTCAAGCGCGGTCTGGAGCAGACGATCGCCTTCAATCACTTTGGCGCGCGCGAACTTGCCTATGGCGGGCGCGGCGGGAACCATAGTTACTACGCGGGCATGGCGGACCAGCAGCCATTTCGCCGTATGGCGGACTATCGCAATTACCTGGCCAGGATTGCACTCGTTCCCAACCGCATGGCCGCCTATTCAGCGATGAGCGTTGCTGCCGCTGGCAAGGGCTATACCCAGCCGTGTGTGACGATGGTCGGCTTTGACAAGACAATCACTGGGGTCATTGCGTCCGATGCGACCAAGTCTCGTTTCTACGCGCCGTTCGCGGGCAATCGCCCTTCGACTGTTACTCCTGGCGAATGGAGCGCGCTGCAGGCGGAAGCAAAGGCGCTGATCCGGAACAGGATTAACCCCAGCTACCAGAATTTCGCGGATACCTACGCCAAGGACATCGCGGGGAAGTGCCGCAAGGATGTTTCGGTTGCGGCGCTCCCCGACGGAAAGGCCTATTACGACTATCTGGTCAAATTCCACACCACCACCGACATGACGCCCGATGCAATCCACCGGCTGGGCCTCAAGGAAGTCGCACGGATCCGTGCCGAGATGGACGCCCTGGCCAAGAAGTCCGGTTTTGCAAGCCGCCAGGCGATGATCGCCGACATGCGCACTAACCCGAAATTCTTCGCCAAGACGCCCGAGGAATTGATGGATATCACCGCGCGCCAGAACAAGGTTGTGGACGGCAAGATGCCGGGCCTGTTCGGAAAGCTTCCGCGTCTGCCGTACGGGATCAAGGAAATCCCCGCCGAGATCGCGGAGGGCAATACGACCGCTTATTATAATCCAGGAAGCCCGGATGCCGGTCTGGCCGGGTTCTATTACGTAAACACGACCCATCTCGACGAACGTCCGTTGTGGGAGATTCCTGCTTTGTCGGTGCATGAGGCAGTCCCCGGCCATCACCAACAGATCGCACTGCAGCAGGAACTGGACATGCCCGCGTGGCGCAAGAACGGGGCTTTCTTTACCGCATTCGTCGAGGGGTGGGGCCTCTATTCAGAACGGCTCGGGATCGAGATGGGGATTTACGACACCCCGCAAAAGGACATGGGACGGCTGGGTTATGAAATGTGGCGCGCAGCCCGGCTGGTGGTTGACACCGGTCTCCATTCCAAGGGCTGGAGCAAAGAGCGGGCGGTTCGGTTCTTCAAAGACAATACGACGCTGACCGACGCCAATATCGATGCCGAGGTCAACCGTTACATCTCGACCCCCGGCCAGGCCCTAGCCTACAAGATCGGCGAATTGAAAATTCGTGAGCTTCGCTCGCTAGCCGAACAGAAGTTAGGCAAGAAATTCGACCTTCGCGCATTCCACGATGTCGTCCTTGGCCAAGGGGCGGTGCCGCTCGACACGCTGGATGCGCAGGTCAAAGCGTGGATCGCATCCGAAAAAGCAAAAGGCTGAGATGCCGAGCCCCCGGAGTCTCACTCCTCTGGCGGGCTGACCTTGTCCTTCTGTTCCTTGTAGCCCTTGCGGGTCTGGTCGATCATCTGCGTCAGGCAGCCGGTGAACCCGCCGGGGCCAACCGGTGAGCAGCTGTTGATCCCGGTTGCGCCGACGGTTTCCAGCGCGACCGCTCGCGCAGCCCAGCTCTCGCGTTTTTGCTTGGGCCCGGCATCGCGCAGCTTTTCGGGAATCCGATAGCGTTCGTTCTCGGGCTTGCGGGCGCAAACGACCACTTCATCGTCGGTCGAGCGCGGGCACGGATCGCTTCCGAAAACGATAATCTCGCTAACCGAATTCTGCGCATTCGCGGGCGCGGGCACGGTCAGGCCGAAAAGCATCGCTGTGCCCAGGACGGGCAGGGAAAGAAGTGCTCTCTTCTGGGTCGTGTTCACAATCATCCATCCCTTCTAACACACCGATAACGGCTCAAGGCCCAATCCGATGCTTATTATATCCGCTTCGAAAGCCCAATGGCGATCCGGCATCCGGCGCGGATCGCCGCGCTAAGCAACGGGTAGCCCGGTGCATTGGCCGCCCCCGCCGCGCTCGCCAGGTCGCGATGCTCGACCTCTTCGGCCTGAAATTCGGCAATAGTCGCCGCAAATTCGGGGTCGTCGTCACCTAGGTTGTCGAGCTGTTCCTGGTAATGTCTGTCGATTTCCGTCTCGACCGCTTCGGTGCAGGCATGGGCGGCTTCTTCGCTGATCAGCGCGGTTGCCGCCCCAAGCGCGAAACCGGCGATATTCCACAGGGGCTGGAGCGCGGTTGGGCGCACCCGGCGCTCAGCAATCATGCGATCGAACCGCTCAAGATGGCGCTGTTCCTGCGCCGCCATCCGCGCGATCAGGCGCGCATTGGCACTGTTGCGGCGAAGGATCGCCAGCTGGCCAGCATAAATCCGGGTCGCGCCATATTCACCGGCGTGATCGACCCGCAGCATAGAATTGGGTTCCGCCCGCCGGTCGCCGGGTTTCCAGCCCACGTTCACACGCGCCGTCCCTTGACCAGCAACGTTATGATGACCGCCGCTCCACCAAGCGAAAGAATTGCGTTCCAAGCCGCGAGCGAAAGGCAGGCAAAGCGCCACTGCACCTGGTCACAGCGCACCAGCGGCTGTTGCGTAATCTGCCTCAATAGGTCGGCCGCCGAACTGCCCTTGGTGAGCGTGGTGCACTGGGTGAACCCTTCGAACACCCCTTCCTCCACCCCCCAGTGATAAACTCCGATCGCGCCGCTGACGGCAATGGCGAGCGCCGCCACCATCACCAGGTTCCGAGCCTTGAGCGAGCCTGCGGGAAAGGCAAAGGCGAGTAATGCCAGGACGATTGCAGCCCCATGCGGCCAGCGCTGCCAATAGCACATCTCGCACGGGTACAGCCCACCGACATATTGCGACAAAAGCGCGCCGCCCAGCAATGCCGACGGCAATAGCAAGGCAAGTATGCGCGCCGAGGAATCGGCGGCACTTGCCGTAGAGCCAGGAGCGAATTGCGAGACCAGCCGGCCCATGGCGCCTAGCGCGAACCCTTCTTGGCCGCAGCGGCGGGTACCGCAGCTTTGGCGGTGGCGATCCGGCGCAGCGTGTCGAGTGCGTATTTCAGCTGGAAGTCCTTGACCCCCTGCTTCTTCAGCTCCTCGGCAGTAGCGGCAAAGTGCGGGTCGGCCTTATCATCCTTTTCCAGTAGTTCGTCATCGACCGTGGTTTGCGCCAACAGGTGGCGGCGAAGATCGCTTTCACGGACCTTCCGGCGACTTTTGTAATCGGGATCGGAAAGCTGGGGGACGACGATATCGGGCGTAATGCCCCCGGCTTGGACCGAGCGGCCGGACGGGGTGTAATAGCGCGCAGTGGTCAGCCGAAGCGCGCTGGAAGGGCCAGTCTGCACGACGGTCTGGACCGAGCCTTTGCCAAAGCTCTTTTCACCCATGACCAGTGCCCGGTGATGGTCTTGAAGTGCGCCGGCGACAATCTCCGACGCCGATGCCGATCCCGCGTCGACAAGGACGATCACCGGAAGCCCGTGTGCCATGTCGCCGGGACGGGCGTAATAACGTTCGATATCATTATTGTCGCGGCCGCGCTGGGACACGATTTCCCCGCTATCCAGGAAAGCGTCGGAAATCTCCACTGCCTCGTCAAGCAAACCGCCCGGGTTCGACCTGAGGTCGACGACATATCCCAGCGGCTTGCCGCCGGTCGCCTTGTCGATACTGACGATCGCCGCCTTGGTTTCGTCGGCGACATTGCCGGAAAAGGTGTTGATGTTGAGGATTCCGATGCCGTCCTTGACCTCCCATTTGACGGGATGAACCTCGATCCGCTCGCGCACGATCTTGACGTCGAACGGCTTGTCGCGCCCGGGACGGACGATCGTGAGGTTGATTGGCGTTCCCGGATCTCCGCGCATTTTGCTGACCGCTTCGTCCAGTGAAACGCCGTAAATCAACGCCCCGTCGAGGTGGGTGATATAATCGCCCGCCTTGATCCCGGCGCGGTCCGCCGGCGTATCTTCGGTCGGCGCGATAACCTTGACCGCGCCGTCTTCGATCGAAACGGTAATCCCAAGCCCACCATATTCACCGTCGGTGGTGGTCTTCAGCTGCTCGAAGTCATTGTCCTCGGCAAAGCTCGAATGGGGATCAAGCGCGGCTAGCATGCCGTCGATCGCGCCCTTGACCAGCGTTTTGTCGTCGACCTTGTCGACATAATTGGCCTTTACACGCTCATAGACCCCCATGAACTTTTCCAGCTCCTGGTAGTCGGTCGGCTCCGCCGCTGCGAACGCGGTGGATACCGGGATGGCGACAACCGCGCCGGCAAGTAGAAGCGCGGAAGCGGCAAGGCGGATATTGGTCATTCAGCTACCCTTTCGAGGCCGCCTCCTAGCGGCCTTTGGACCCATTTGACAGCGGCCTAGATGAACCTGCGATGATGGCGGGGGATAGATATTCGCCGCGCGCCGACAGTTCGACTTCAAGCGGTCCAAGCGCACGGCCGACCAGCTGGTTGCGTTTTACACGGATGCCGACACGGGCGTCGCTGGCCGCGTTGACGATCAAGGTGACCCAACCCTGACCGTGATCAATTGCGATGACGCCGTCATTGCCAGCGAACGGTCCGGCAAAGCTGACCGTTCCGTCAGCGGGGGCAAGAACCAACGCTCCGCGCCGGGTGGCCATCGCGACCCCCCGTGAACGCACCCCCGCTGCGCTTATCTCGCCCAGCCCGCGAATCACATCGGCATCAGCAGGAAGCACGTAAGCAAACGGCGCCGACCGACGCGGGTCCGGGGTGCCGGCGCGGGTCGCGGAACGGGGTAAAAGTGGCTCGTCAGCCAGGTCCTTTGCAAGGGCAAGCGCATCGGCGTCGCGGTTGGACCCGCGGCCCAGTCGATCGATCCTCTCGCGACCGGCGATGACCCTGTCGCCGGCATCGATCGCTGCTACGCCCGCCGACAGGGCCGCCTGCCGGGCTTCGCCCTCTAGCGTCGCGAACTGCTGCTGGAGGAGGGCCAGCTGCTTTACCTCGCCGATCAGCTTCGAGCGTGCTTGGGCCTGCCGGGTTTCAAGCGCGCGTCCACGCTGGACTAGCTTGGCAAGCACCCGCGATCGCCTACTGATGACCGGCATGGTGGTGTCGAGCAGCAGTTTCATGCGCACCAGATCTTGGGCGTCGGCCCCTCCAGCCAAGGCGATGATCGGGGGTTGCTGCCCCATCAGCGCCAGGCCGGCGAGCAAGGCACGTACCGGCTCCCTCTCACGCGCTAGGGCCGAGCGATGGATGGCGAGTTGAGCCGAGGCCAAGCGAAGCTGGGTTTCGGCGCTGCTGATGCGCATTTCGGTCGCGTCGATCTGCGCCGCAGCGGCGCGTTGGCGGGCGGCAAGCCGGTCGGCGCGACTGGTCGCTGCATTGGCTGCGCGTTCCAGCGCTGCCGCGAGTTCTTCCGACTTGCGCTGTTCGACCAGCGCAGATGCTGCCCGCTGCTCTAGCGGAACAGGCTGCTGGGCCGGGGCAGAAGCGGCGATGAACGCGCCGGTCGCGATCAGAAAGGGAAACCGGTTCATGCCTTATCCCTCGCGGTGATAGGGATGGTTGGCAAGGATCGAGGTTGCACGGAATAATTGTTCAGCGAGCATTGCCCGGGCCAGCAGATGCGGCCAAGTTGCAGCGCCAAACGAGAGGAGCAGGTCAGCGTTCGCCCGCTCTTCCGCATTATGGCCATCGGCGGCCCCGAGCACGAAGCGGACTTCGCGGCAGCCCTCATCGCGCCAATGTTCCAGTCGGCGTGCAAGCTCCATTGAAGCAAGCGGCTTGCCGCGTTCGTCGAGCAGGACCGTAACACCGCCGCGATCGAGAGGGGGAATCGTGCCTCCCCGGTCGGGTAATTCGGTAATCCGTGTAGGCCATGAAATGCGCTTCATGTAGCGCTCGACCAATTCAGCCTCACTCGATCGGCCGATCTTGCCGCGCGCGAGGATGTGGAGAAGCACTATTGGCTGGCGGCGGGCGAGACTGCGAGGCGCGCCCAACTGGGCATCATGGTCCAAAAGCCGTCGTAGATCTTGCGCGCAGCCTCCGCGATTGCCGCGGGCCGGTTGGCACCGCCGCGCGCGAACACAGCGATCGCGATCCGTC
Source organism: uncultured Alphaproteobacteria bacterium (assembly GCA_963703115.1). GTDB lineage: Bacteria > Pseudomonadota > Alphaproteobacteria > Sphingomonadales > Sphingomonadaceae > Sphingomicrobium. The sequence continues at coordinate 444,376 of OY969788.1, read as the reverse complement.
GCCCATCGGGCATGGTGATGAAGCCAACGTCGTCGCTAAGCCCGTTGAGGGTCCCGGTCTTATGCTCAACCCTAGTTCCGGCGGGAAGCAGCGCCTTCATCCGGTTCCGGCCGGTCTTGCACTGCGCCATCAGGTCGAACAGCAATTGCCGGCTGACGGGCGACAGCACATTGCCCCGGTCCAGCGTTCGCAACAGGTCGATCATCGCCAACGGCGTCGAACTGTCGCGCTTGTCCCACAGGTCGCGCGGGTCGCTGAGCAGATTGGCGATGGTGCGATCGACGCGTAGCCCGCGCAGGCCATGAAAGTTGAGCCAGTCCTGGATCGCCTTGGGTCCGCCAAGGTCGTTCATCAGCTTGTCGGTCGCGCGATTATCCGAATAGATGAGCATCTTTGCCATCAAGGAACGGGCGGATTCACCGTCAATCTGATCGAGCAGCGAACGACGCCCGTGATCGACCTGTGCAAGGTAGGATGCGGCCACCGCAATCTTGACCGTGCTGGCCATCGGATACGGAGTATCGCCCTTGATCGAGACGCTTTCTCCGGTGGTCATGTCGAGTGCGGCGACGCCGACGTCAGCACTCTTTCCAGCGACAATCGAAGACAATTCCTGCTCAAGCGTTTGCAAGGCAGGGGTTGAGGCTGCCAGCGCAGGCTGGGCAAGGCACAGGGCAAGAAGCCCCAGAAGGCGACCGATCATTCGCATCATTATCCCCACTTCAACCGCGCGCGGCGGTGCTTACTCCCGCTTCATCTCCAAATGACCACATTCGCTCCAAATTGTAAAAATTCCGCACTTCCGGCCGGAAAATATGAACGATCACATCGTTGGCATCGATCAAAACCCAATCGGCCGCCGGCAACCCCTCGACACGAACGATTGTGCCGGTTTCCTGCTTGATCCGGTCCGCAAGCTTGGCCGCCATCGAGGCGACCTGGCGCGTCGAACGCCCCGACGCGATCACCATATGGTCGGCGATGTTCGACTTGCCGGCGAGCGGGATCGAAACCACTTCCTGCGCTTGGTCGTCGTCGAGCGATTTCAGAACGATCGCATGAAGCTGATCGACGCTTGCCGTTGAAACCGGCTCGGCGGTCGCAGTTTCGGTCATTCCGGGATCGGTCAAGGTGTCTCCTGGGTCTGATCGGCACGAACAACCTGCCCGCGTCCGGGGGTTTCGTGCCAATGGGGGTTGGACGCGCGGATGGCGGTTGCCGACGTGGGATCCGTGGGCAGGCGAAGAAAAATGATCGCCGGAGCCTTCCATTGCGTCCAGTTAAGTGCCTGGCTCGAGGGTCGGACGAACCGCTTGAGCCAGCCCATCGCGCGAGCCGCCTGGGCCTGTTGATCATAACCCGGGCGGGGGATGGCCGCAATCGGCACCATTCGAGCAAGCGTGCGCCACGCCTTCCAGAGGTGAAAATTTGGCAGCGTATCCGTCCCCATCAGCCAGATGAACCGGTCATCGGGATAGCGTGCCAACAATGAACGCACCGTGTCCACGGTGTAACGGGTCTCCGTCTCGCGTTCGAAATCACTGGCCCGGATCGGCGCGCGGCGCGCCATCGCCTTGGCCGAGGCAAGCCGCGCTTCATAGGGCGCCATGTCCGCTGAACCGTCCTTTAGCGGATTGCCCGGTGAAACCAGCCACCACACTTCGTCAAGCCCAAGCGCGCGGATCGCAGAAAGGCTGACGTGCCGGTGCCCGCGATGGGCCGGGTTAAAGCTTCCGCCGAGAAGTCCGATGCGCGCCATCTAGGCCAAGCGGCTAGCACGCATCGCTTCCGAAACCTATAACGACCGTAGGTACGAAACGGGGGAAATGGGTGAGCGAAATCGACTCAATTGGGGACGCTGTAACGGGCGCACTCCTGGCCTCGTCAGTCGAGCCCAAGACCGGCAAGGACGGCCACACCAAGGAACGGGCCTGTCTGAACTGCAGCGCAAACCTGCTCGGCCCTTATTGCGCCCAGTGCGGCCAACGTGCTCATGTCCACCGCACACTGGCCGCCTTCGGCCACGATTTGCTGCACGGGGTGCTCCATTTCGAAGGCAAGTTCTGGCGCACCCTGCCGCTTCTGGCCCTGAAGCCGGGGCAGCTCACCCGTCGCTATATCGACGGTCAGCGGGCCCGCTATATCTCGCCAATCGCGTTATTCCTGTTCGTGGTGTTCATCACCTTTGCCACCTTCTCGATCGTGGGAAGCCGCATGGACTTCCTGGTCGGCAACGATACGGCGGTCGACGTCAGTGCCGAAGTTGCGCGCAGTGAGCGCACTATTGCGGCGCTGGAGACCGAGCTGAAATCCGCAACCCCGGCTGAGCGGACGGCGCTTGAAGGTCGCCTTGAGACGGCACGGCATGACCTCCAGATGCTGAAGCGTATTCAGACCGACGGTGTTGCGGCCGTCGCGGTGGACCAAATCGCGCGCAGCGAGGTCAAGCTGGGCGAGCGCAAGGACGAAGCAACACCGAGCTCCCAAAGCTGGCTCACCAAGGCGTGGGACAAGGCGCGAAAGCACCCTGACCTGCTTGCCTATAAGCTGCAGATGACTGCCTACAAGTTCGCCTGGCTGCTGATTCCGGTCAGCCTTCCGTTCATGTGGTTGCTGTTCCCGTTCAACCGCCGCTACCGGATGTACGACCACACCGTGTTCGTCACCTATTCGCTCAGCGTGATGCTATTCCTGGTGCTAGTTTCAGCGATCGGGGTTTTGGCCGGGATCGGCGGGCTGGTCATGGCATCGGTGGTGATTGCACCGGTCTACCTAGCGATCCAGCTCAAGGGCGCGTACCAACTTTCGCTCGCTGGTACCCTGTTGCGCCTGCCCTTGCTTTACGCTTTCTGTTTCCTGTCGCTTGTAATCTGGATCTTGCTTTTGGTCCTGATCGGGGTTGCCGGCTGACCAGAAGACCCACGGCGGCGTTATTTCGGGCAGGGAAACTTCGTCGACAGCATCCGAGTCACCGCCTCGGTCATCGTCATCTTCTGTCGGTCATGCTGGGGGATCGCGCCGATACCATCAAGATATTCGTCGCTGGTCATCCCCTTCTTTTCCTTGGGCGGGCAATAGGCGCCATGGCCGCCACCCTTTTCTGCCGCCAAGCGACGCTCTTTCACAAGGTGGCCAGCGCCTTTGACCTCGGCCACCAGCGCCTTGACCTCGCTCCGGTTGAAGACCGCCATCGCGCCCTTTTTCTTGAGCTTGACCGCGCGCTGGTAGAATTCCTCAGCATTCATCGACTGCGCCGAGGCAGGCTGGGCAGTACCAAGCGCGAGCACGGCGGCCAAGGACATACGCACAACCATAAACATTAGTCCCTAAGTGACGGTAAAACGACGGCTTCGTCACAGCCTAGGGCTTAATCGCGCTTGAACCAAGACGCGCTTCAGGCGGTTGCCGGGCCGCCCAGTCCCGCCTTTGGACGCTTGGCCTTGGGGATCGAGGTGCCGGCAACCGGAAGCACTGCGGGGCTGGAACCGCCGCGGTCGATCTTGCCGCCCGCGATCAGGGTCTTGATCTCCTCACCCGTCAGTGTCTCAAGCTCAAGCAGCGCCTGCGCGATCAGGTGCAACTGGTCGGAATGCTTGGTCAGGATCGCTCGGGCGCGCTCCAGTCCCTGCTCGACGAAGTGCTTGACCTCGCTGTCGATAAGCTTGGCGGTTTCGGCTGACATGCGCTTTTGCTGCGGCGCGAAGTAACCCGCGCCATTATCGTCGCTCTCGGAAAAATCGAGCGGCCCCAGCTTGTCGCTCATGCCCCACTTGGTCACCATCGCGCGGGCAAGGCGGGTCGCCTGCTGGATGTCGCTTTGCGCACCCGACGACACTTTTTCATGGCCGAAGATGATTTCTTCCGCCGCTCGACCGCCGAATGCAACGGCGATATCGGCGTGCATCTTGTCGCGGTGATACGAATAGCTGTCGCGCTCGGGAAGCGGCTGGACCATGCCCAGTGCAAAACCGCGGGGAATGATTGTCGCCTTGTGAATAGGATCGGCGGTCGGTTCGTGGGCGAAGACCAAGGCGTGACCTGCCTCATGATAGGCGGTCATCTTCTTTTCGTCTTCGGTCATGACCATCGAGCGGCGCTCTGCGCCCATCATAACCTTGTCGCGGGCGTCGTCGAATTCCTGTGCAGCGACCAATCGCTTGCCGCGCCGTGCAGCAAGCAGTGCCGCTTCGTTGACGAGATTGGCAAGGTCGGCACCCGAAAAGCCCGGTGTTCCGCGCGCGATCACGCGGGGATCGACGTCGGGCGCAAGCGGCACTTTCTTCGTGTGAACGCCAAGAATCTTCTCGCGTCCGTCGATGTCCGGACGCGGGACCATCACCTGGCGATCGAACCGACCCGGGCGAAGCAGCGCCGGGTCGAGCACGTCGGGCCGATTGGTGGCGGCGATGATGATGATGCCTTCATTTGCCTCGAAGCCGTCCATTTCCACCAGCAGCTGGTTGAGCGTCTGCTCGCGTTCATCATTTCCGTTGCCAAGGCCCGCGCCGCGATGGCGGCCAACCGCATCGATTTCGTCGATGAAGACGATACACGGCGCGTTCTTCTTGGCCTGTTCGAACATGTCGCGCACGCGGCTGGCGCCGACACCCACGAACATCTCGACGAAATCCGAACCCGAGATGGTAAAGAACGGCACGGCCGCTTCACCGGCGATGGCACGGGCAAGAAGCGTCTTGCCGGTACCCGGGCTTCCGATCAGTAGCGCACCCTTGGGAATCTTGCCGCCGAGCCGCGCGAACTTGCCCGGGTCTTTCAGATACTCGACGATCTCTTCCAGTTCCTCGCGGGCTTCGTCGATCCCGGCGACATCGGCAAACGTCACCCGCCCTTCCTTCTGGGTCAGCATCCGAGCCCTGCTTTTGCCAAAGCCCATTGCACCCGAGCCAGCACTCTTTTGCATCTGGCGGACGATGAAAATGCCCATTCCGATCATGAGCAGGAAGGGAAGCGAGTTATAGAGCAGGTACATCCACACGCTGGCCTGTTCCTCAGGCTTGACGCTGACATCGACGCCCTTGGCGACCAGCTTGTCCGAAATGGTCGCGCCGGGCGGGGCGACAGTGTGGAATTCCTCGCCACCGGCAAGCTTGCCCGAGATTGCCACGGCGCTATTGCCGCCTTGGCTTGCAGCGATCGTCGCTTCGCGCACGTTACCGCTTTCGACTTCGCGGACGAACTGCGAATAGGCCATGTCCTTGCCCGCACTGGACGAGGCGCCGCTCTCGAGCATCTGCGAGAACAGGAATAGCGCCGCGATTATGCCGATCCATATGAACAGGCTCTTGTTGCGGGGGTTCGTCGGCTTCTTCTCAGGTTCGTTCATTGCTTATCCCACGGGCGTGATTGCCCGCTCCTTGCCCGCTAAAATAGGGGTTTGAAGCCGAACCTACAATGTACGCGCGCGCGGCAATGGCGCGGCACGCAAATCACGCAGCAGGTTTCGCCGTCTTCCCACGCGCACCGGTGCCGGGTCCGGGCTTGGCCCGCGGCGGCGCTTTGGCGAACGACCATTCGTCCCCGCCTCCGCAGCGCACGCCGCGAAGAGTCACGACATTGCCCTTGTTGAGGGCGCTTAGGACCCGGTTCATTTCCAGCCCTTTTACAGGCACGTTGCGGCCTTCGGTGGCAAGCCGCGCGATAATTCGTTCGGCAATTCGGCGGCGAATCTCGATCGGCAGTCCGGCCGACTTGAAGAATACGCCCGCATCGTCGATCCGGACCCGTTCCTTCCACGCCTGGCCGGCGTAATATTTCAGGGCGACGTCGGCTTCGTTGAGGTGGGCGGCAGCCATTGCCATCTTGTCGATATCGACCCACCCGACCTTCGCCAGTCCGGCACGAACGCGGCTCCGCTCGAAGCGTTCGTCCTCGTTGCTGGGATCTTCGACTGGATCGACGTAACAATATTTGCAGATTTCCCGAAGTGCCTTGCGCCGCCAGCCGAGCAGAGGTCGGATGAGCGATTTATCACTTCCCGGAACCGTCACGGCAGAACGCATTCCGGCTAGGCCCTTGACCCCGGACCCACGGTTTAGCCGCATGATCAGCGTTTCCACCTGGTCGTCGGCATGATGCGCCGTTGCAAGTACCTTGATCGAACGCTCCTTCGCCCAGTCGGCGAGCGCGGCATAGCGACGGATTCGCGCGCGCTCCTGGATCGCCCGTTGCGGCTTTTCTTTCCATTCAAGGGTCAAAATACGGTGCGGAACCCCGAGCTCTTCACACAAAGACGCAACCATCTGCGCTTCCTCATGGCTTCCCTCGCGAAGCTGGTGGTCGACGGTCGCCGCCTCCACCTTGCCCTCGCGTGCAGCAGCAGCGAGCAGAAGTAGCGCGATACTGTCGGGGCCGCCGGAAACAGCGAGCCCAAGCGTCTGGTCGTGGTCGGGAACGAGCCGGTCGATCGAGCGGGTGAAAGAAAGGACAGCATCTTGCTGCGGAACGAGACTGCGCGGTGGCGCCTTCAAATCATGGTCTGACATGACTTAGCATTTAGCATCCCGTTTCGCCGCGTCGACCAGTTTTGCCACGTCGGCGCGAAGCGCGGCACCATAGACCGCCTCAAGTTCGGCGTATGCCTTGCAAGCCTGCCCCGTCTGGCCGAGCTTGGCGAGGGATTGGCCAAGGTAAAAAAGGCTGTCCTGCGCGCGCTCACCCTTCGGATTGTCCCGATAATTGGCAAGGAACGCCTGCGCTGCGGCGCGCGGTTCGCCCTTGTCGAGCAATGCGCGACCGACAAGGTTGTTGGCATAGCTCACCCGCCGGTGCTGAGGATAAGCTTTGGTGAACGCGCGAAGCGCGCTGATCGATTCGTCGTATTTGCCGTCCCGCCACAAGTAGAAGCCCTCGGAATAAGCATCTTCAGCGGGGTCGCCAGTTGGCGCACCGGGCGTTTCGCCGGGCGATACCGCCGCTTGGGTCGTCGTTGGCTTGGTCTCGGCCGCGGAAGCGGGCTTTGGCTTGGCCGGGGAATCCTTTGCCGGGACCGCGGGTTTCTCCGTTGCGCCGCTGTTGGGGGCAAGAACCATGTTCTGCAGCCGCTGCTCTAGCGCCTGGATCCGGCCTTCGGTCGCCTTCCTTGAGTTGCTGGCCTGGCTATCAAGCTTGCGCAAGAGAAAGTTATTTTCCTCCAATTGGCGCAGGATGTCGCGCATCTGGCGTTCCACCGAATCGATTCGCTGGTCGAGCGAGATCACCGAGGCCTGGGACGCTGCGGGATCATCCGAAAAGCCCGCAGTGTCGGCCGGACGGCCTTTTGGGAACACCTTGCGCTGGACTTGATCGACCTGTTTTTCGAGGCGCTTGATGCGCTCGTCAGGTGAGGGAGGCTGGCGCTGGGCGATACTCGCTCCGGGGGCCAGGGCGATGGCCGCTCCGGCAATGAGCAGTCCGGTCAGGCGAAATCGTGTCACAAGGTTTCCTTGTCTCAAAGTCTGGGTGTTGCGCCAACAGTGATGCGCCCCGGCGGCTTTCGCGCCGATGAATCGCCGCCGGATCGAGGTCAATTGCCGGTCGGCTGGGGCGGCGGCGCGGCTTCCGGGGCCGGTTCGGACGGGGTAACCGAAACGGGCGGCCTTTGCGGACTAACCTGGCGTCGCGGCTGCGGCTGGGGCGGCCTCTGTCCCGCCTGAGTCGCCGATTGCGCCTGCGGTAGTGCCGAAGCCGGGGCGGGGTTGGCACCGGTGCCAAGCAGGTCGGCGGGACGAAGCGACACATCGCTGATCATTTTCCCCGCCGGCCCAACCGTGGGAACGACCTGTGTTCCGGCACTAATCGTCAATCCTTCGGGCTTGGCGGTGGTCAGCAAGGGTGCAACCGCCGTAGCAGGGACGGTGAAGTCCTGGCCCGGCTGCAGAATGCCGCTGAAATAGGTTTCGCCGGTCTTGTTATAGACTTTCATCCACACCGGCTCATTTGCCTTGATAACGATCGGTCCACTGGGCTGCACGGATGAGGTCGCGGGCTGCTGGCTCGCCGCGACGACCGCGTTATCTGGTACCTGGGCGGTTTCATCCCCGCCATTGAGCGAACGATTGTTGAGCCAGGTGAACAGCAGCAGCAGCGCGATAATCGCGCCGATCGCGCCGAACACCAGGCCGCGCGGCATCGAGCGCTTGGGATCGGCCGGCTCAAATGCCTCGGTCTGCGCTGAACTGACGTAGCGCGGGGCCCCCAGCTCGAGCCGGATCGCGTCGCTGATCTCGGCGCGATCCAAACCGACAATGCCGGCGTAGGACTTGGCGAAACCGACCGTGTAAGTCGCCGCCGGCAAATGCTCGAAATCGCTGGCTTCGAGGCTTTGGAGATGGCGAAGCGGGATCCGCGTGCGGTCGGCGACATCTTCCAGGGACATCTTTTGGGCTTCGCGCGCTGAGCGCAGCCGGTCCCCTACCCGGACGACTTCGGTTTCAATGACTTCCTCGTCCATTACGCTGACCCAAACTCCCTTCCTGCTTGGGTCCACTGTGAAGGCTGGAGCGGCCAAGTCAATAAGCGCCGCCGCTCTATTCGGTGGTCACGCCGTTCTTTCGTGCCCAGTCTTTAAGCGCGCGACGCATGTCGCGCGGTGGGCGGGCAAGCAGTTTTTGAAGTTTTCCAGTAATCGCCCCGGCATCAAGGCTCCGGACCATCGCCTTGAGCGGGCCGACCCCGGCGGGCGTGATGGAAAAGCCGCGCGCCCCGATTCCGATCAACGCCATGGCCTCGAGCGGCCTTCCGCCCATCTCCCCGCACACCCGCACCGGAACGCCCGCCGTCTTTGCCTTGTCGAGTATCCGCTTGAGGAAACGCAGGATCGCCGGGCTCAACCAGTCGTAGCGCTGGGCGAGCCGCGGATCAGCGCGATCGGCGGCAAACAGGAACTGGGTAAGATCGTTCGTCCCGATCGAGACAAAGTCCACCATTGGCAGAAACTCATCGAGCATTTCGGCGAGGCTCGGAACCTCGAGCATCGCACCATATTCGATCGCCTTGGGCATCGGCTTGTGGTTCTTGCGCAGCCACGCGACCTGTTCCTCGAACAAGGCCTTTGCCTCCTCGAACTCCCACGGTTCGCAAATCATCGGGAACATGACCCGCAAGGTCTGGCCATGCGAAGCCTCGAGTAGTGCGCGCGCCTGTGCCTTCATCAACGTGTCGCGCTCAAGGCTAAGCCGCAATGCGCGCCAACCCATGGCCGGGTTCTCGCTCTCGTCGTGCATATCGGTGAGGTAAGGAAGCGCCTTGTCCCCGCCAATATCTACGGTTCGGAACACGACCGGCTTGCCGTTCGCTTGCGCCAGCACCTTGGAATAGAGCTTTTGCTGCTTTTCGCGGCCCGGCAGCGAGGCCGAAACGAGGAACTGAAACTCGGTCCTGAACAGCCCGATTCCGTCGGCGCCGGTCATGTCGAGGTGACCTGCATCTTCGGCGAGCCCGGCATTGATCATGATCGAGATCCTGACCTCGTCCTTCGTCACCGCCGGAAGCGGTTTGACCTGCTCGATCTGCGCCTTGCGCTTATGGCTCATCGCCATGCGCTGTTCGAACCCCTGGAGGAGCGCCCGGGTGGGGCGGATCAGGATCGAACCGTTGTCGCCGTCAACCAGGATCGGATCGCCCTCTTCGACCTCGTGGCGGATATCGTTCAGGCGGCCAACGACCGGCACCCCGATAGCGCGGGCGACGATCACCATGTGGCTGGTGAGCGATCCTTCCTCGAGGAGCACGGCCTTGAGGCGGCGGCGGTCATACTCAAGCAATTCCGCGGGCCCAAGATTTCGCGCCACCAGGATGCTGTCCGTCGCAAGGCCGGTCTGCGCCGCAGTCCCGATCCGGCCCGAAACAATTCTCAGCAGACGGTTCGACAGGTCTTCCAGATCGTGCATCCGCTCGGCGAGCAAATTGTCGTCGATTTCCTGCATCCGCGCGCGTGTGCGTTGCTGCACCCGCTCGATCGCGGCTTCAGCGGTCAATCCGCTGTCGATCGCTTCGTTGATACGTCGGATCCAGCCTTCGTCATACGCGAACATGCGATAGGTCTCGAGAACCTCTTGGTGCTCTCCGGCAGTGCCGAACTCTGCATCGCGGGTAATGTTCTCAATCTGCGTGCGCATCTTGGCGAAAGCGTGGATGACCCGCTGGCGCTCGGCCTCGGTATCCTCAGCGACGGTATGCTCGACGATCACTCGGGGCTCGTGGAACACCGCGTGTCCCTTGCTCATGCCGGCGACCAGCTTTAGCCCCGACAGGCGCAGCGTGCCTTCCCCCCGTCTGGCCCGGGAGCCATCGATCAACCGTGCACCCGCGATCAGCTCTGACAATACCATGGCTACAGTCTGCAGGGTCTCAATCTCGACATTGTCATAGGTGCGCGCCTCGCCCTGCTGAACGGCAAGAACGCCGACCGGATTTTCGCGAAACACGATCGGCACGCCGGCGAAGCTGTGGAAGCGGTCCTCCCCGGTTTCGGGCCGATAGGCGAATGCGGGGTGGTCGCTCGCCTCTGCAAGGTTGAGGATTCGCCCTTCGGCAATGGTCCCGACCAAGCCTTCGCCCATGCGTAGCTTGGTGACATGGACCGCCTCCTTCTTGAGACCGTGGGTAGCAAACAGCTCAAGCACGTTATTGCGCAGGAGGTAGATCGAGCACACTTCGCTTCCCATCGCGTCGGCGATGAGGTCGACCGTGCGGTCAAGCTTGGCCTGTGCCGGACCCCGCTTGGCCATGATGTCGTGAAGACCGGTCAGAATCTCTCGAGCAGAATTGGCGGCAGAGGTTGGCATGGGTTATGCGCTAGCAGACTGCCAGCGCCCGTGGAATGGCTTCAGCCGCGGGTTTCAAGTGCCGCAGCGGCCTCGCCGACCAGCTCGGCAATGATCTCGATCACCGGCTCTTCTTTCTTGACCATCCCCACGGATTGGCCGGCCATCACGCTGCCGCTTTCGACATCGCCGTCGATCACAGCGCGCCTCAGGGCGCCTGCCCAATAATGTTCGATCTGGAGTTGGGCTTCGGCCATTTCGATTGCACCGCTGTCGAGGTGCCCGGCGACTTCGCGTTGCTTGGCGGCAAAGCGTTCCATCTCGCGGTTCTTCAATGCTCGGACAGGGATTACCGGAAGGCGGGGGTCGATCTGCACGCTGGGGATCGCGTCTCGGGCCGATCCCCGGATGAAAGCCTTTTTGAAGTTTTCATGCGCGATGCATTCGGTGGCGCACACGAATCGCGTCCCAAGCTGCACCCCGACCGCACCCATTTCGAGGTAGGCAGCGATTGCTTCACCGCGACCGATCCCGCCCGCGACGAACACCGGAACGTCGTTCGCGACATGGGGAAGGATTTCCTGCGCCAGGACGCTGGTCGACACCGGGCCGATATGCCCCCCCGCCTCCATTCCTTCGATCACCAGCGCGTCAACGCCCGAGCGGATCAGTTTCCTGGCCAATGCAAGGGCGGGCGAAAAGGCGATCAGCTTCGCTCCGCTTTGCTTGATCCGGTCGATCGCGCCACCCGGCGGAAGGCCGCCAGCAAGCACGACATGGCCGACATTATGGTTAGCGCACACGTCGATAAGCTCGGTAAGCTGGGGATGCATGGTGATCAGGTTGACGCCGAACGGCTTGGCGGTTCGAGTCCTGGTTTCCGCGATCTCGATGTCCAGCAGTTCCGGGTTCATCGCGCCGCAGGCGATGACGCCAAATCCTCCGGCGTTGGAAATCGCCGAAACCAGGTTGCGCTCGGAAATCCAGCTCATCGCGCCGCCCATGATGGCGACGTCACATCCCAGAAAATCGGTGCCGCGTCGCATCAGCGCGGATAGACGCGCATGACCACCGCCGTTGCCGTGCATCGCGCGGGTGTCGCCGATCAGTCCTTCGCCGCTCATTCACTTTCCCCATCGTCATCGAGCCCGAAAGCAGTATGAAGCACGCGCACGGCGAGTTCGAGTTCGTCTTCGGCGATCAGCACACTGACCTTGATCTCACTCGTGCTGACCGCGAGCAGGTTGATCTTGCACCCGGCAAGCGTCCGAAACATGGTCGCAGCAAGGTCCGGGTTGGAGCGGATACCCACTCCCACGATCGACACCTTGGCGACGCTGTCGTCGGCCACCAGTTTCGCGTAGCTTAGCGCTTCCTGGTACGGTTCGATTGTCGCGATCGCCTGGGCCAAAGAGGCGCGCGGCACCGTGAACGTGAGGTCGCTCGCTCCTGCGCCTTCGGTCGCGGAATGGACGATCATATCGACCTGGATCCCCGCCTTGGCCAGTGGCTCCATGACCGCCGAGACCATGCCTGGCCGATCGAGAATTCCGGTTAACGTGACCCGCGCCTCGTTGCGGTCGGCCGCTATCCCGGCGATGGCGTTGCGTTCCATGTCTTGGGCTCCCAGTTCAGGGACGACTTCCGTCCCCGGCAAATCATCGAACGCGGTCAGTACGCGAAGCGGCAGCTTTTCGCGCATTGCAAGTCCGACGCTGCGCACCTGCAGCACCTTGGCGCCGCTGCCCGCAAGCTCCAGCATCTCCTCGAAGGTCACGCGCGCCAGCTTGCGTGCCTTGGGCACGATGCGCGGGTCGGTGGTGTAGACCCCATCGACGTCGGTATAAATGTCGCAGCGGTCCGCCTTGACCCCGGCCGCGATCGCCACCGCGCTGGTATCAGACCCGCCCCGCCCAAGCGTTGCTACCCGTCCTTCATCGTCAACTCCCTGGAACCCGGGGATAACGGCGACAACTCCTGCCTTCAGCGCTTCGTCGAGGACCTGGCCCTCGACCGCTTCGACCCGGGAATTGCCGTGCGCGCCCGACGCGCGGAGCAATTGCCAGCCCATGAAACTGCGTGCGTTGACGTTCATATTCTGGAGGGTCATGGCCAGAAGCCCTGCCGTGACTTGTTCGCCGCTAGCGACCACCACGTCATATTCCAGCGGGTTATGCTTGGCTGCGGCCTCCTTGCACAGCTGAACCAGCCGGTCGGTTTCGCCCGCCATTGCGGAGACCACGACCAGCACCTGGTTGCCGGCATCCGCCTCCCGCTTGACGCGGCTTGCGACCGAACGGATTCGTTCGATCCCCGCCATCGACGTGCCACCGAATTTCATCACGATACGTTGGCTTGCGGACGGCATAAGGCTCCTTGGGTGGACGGCGCTGTCCTGTTAGGAAGCGGGCATGAGCAACACAAGCATCCTCGATCAAGAAGCCCGGCATTTCGGGGCGATTGCAGCCGACTGGTGGGACCCCGACGGCGCCTCGGCGATGCTTCACAAGCTCAACCCGGTTCGCTTGAAATTCGTCCGCGACCAGGTCGACCGTCACTGGCAGCTGGATGAATGCGAGCGTCGGCCGCTGGTCGGCAAGACCGCATTGGACGTCGGCTGCGGTGCCGGCCTTCTGGCGGAGCCGCTGGCGCGACTGGGAGCCAAGGTCACTGCGATCGACGCTGCCCCCGAAGTCATCGCCGTTGCCCGCGACCACGCCGCAAGCGCGAAACTTTCGATCGACTATAGCGTCGGCGGGGTAGAGCAGGTCGATGGCAAGTTCGATCTCGTCACCTCGATGGAAGTTCTCGAACATGTCGCCGACCCGCAAGGCTTCGTCGATTCGCTCGCCGCGCGCCTGGCGCCCGGCGGACTGCTGGTGATGTCGACCCCCAACCGGACCGGCTGGTCGAAGTTGCTCACGATCACAATCGCCGAAGGCTTCGGCAAAATCCCCCAGGGCACGCACGATTACGACAAGTTCGTCACGCCCGAGGAACTGACCGCGATGCTGGCTAACGCTGGTCTTGAAGTGATCGAGACCGAAGGGCTGGCTTTTTCACCTTTGAAGGGGCTGCACTTGAGTGACGACAAGAGGCTCAATTACCTTATCAGCGCGCGGAGAGTGTAGGTCTGCTTTCGACCGTTGCGGACATTAGCCTCGTGTGTGAATTGGCTGGTCAAGATAGGGTACTGGATCGGAATGCCGGGCCCATGGAACAGCCGTTTGCGGAGCCCGAAGCTTAAAGCAGCGCTTGGACTTTGGCTTTCATTTCGCGCGCCTGCGGGTCGGTCTGCTTTGTCGCCGCGACCAGATCACGCAGTCGATCCACATAGGCTGCATACTGGGGTTTCAGCCCCGTCGGCCCATAGATGCCCTTCTGGTCGGATCCGAGCGGGTAGATGTCGCGCTCCGTCATGTCGGCATACCGAACATAGCGCTCGCCGATCGATTCCTGCCGGTTGTAGAATTGCGATAGCTGGAAATACAGATCTGGTGGCAGCGCCTTCGACACGCCGCTTGCAACGATTCCGTCCCAAGCGCGCATTGGTGGACGTTCCGCCCCGCTTTCGCGATAGATCGGGAGCAGGGGCTGTTTTCCTGCGGCGAGATCTCGATCAAAAGCCTCGATCTTTGCCTCAGCCTCACTTACGAAAATACGATTGTGGCGCTGCACGTCATCGAATGTTGGAACCATCGCAGCGATCATGCTGGTACGATAAGCATTCGCGTCCCGCTCTTGCCTAGCGGCCTCTAGAGCGAAGGCCGCCGTGACGCCGATGAAGATGATGACAATCTCGAACACGAGCTTCCCGATCAATTTCCGGCGCCCCACCAGCTGATCACGAATTGCGCTCATCGTTTTGCCCCCCGCCAATGGCTGTCCAATTTGGACGTCCGCCGCAAGCTATTCCAGCAGGGCGCTAATGGCCGCTTTCCTTTCATCACGGATATCAAGAGCGCGGCAGCCTTCTTATCCTTTGCTGCACACCGCGCGTGGTATTCTCAAAAACGGCTGTGTTCGACAGGAAGCTGGCGATAGCTGCCGTATGCCATTGCAAGTCCTCCATCAGCTCGGGGTGAGCGCGTAGAAGCGCTGCGGCTTCCGCGGCTTTCCGAGGCGGAATGTCCAGACTGCAATTGGCTGGGAGGACCATGATATAATATTTGCTAGGGTCTTGCTTGTCGCCACATCGCTCTCGGATTTCGTCTTGGATTTCCACAGGAATGATACGGCGCACATTACGACGGTAGGGCGTATCCACCGCCGGTTGGTCGATTTGCGAATAGTCGGCAGACATTAAGACTGACAGTTCGGCCCTCAATGCGGGGTCATCGATATTGCGGAGCTGATCGGCGCCCAGAATGATCGACCATGAGGAACTGTTCGTTCCAAAAGTAAATATCTGGCTAGCTTGGTAGGCGGCTATGACGAAGTCCCGGTCGCTGACCTGTGGCTCGTTACGCCATCCGGCGATCGCAGTTGTCGCATAAGCGCGCGTGGTGGCGTAATAATTTCGTGCGTTCGAAAAATAACTGTTCATCGTTTGAAGCTGCGGGTCGAGTTGGATTAGCATTCGCTGTGTCTGCCGCTTTTCTAGCCGCGCCTGGTTCCAATTTGAGACTTGGTTGCCGATGAAAACGCCGACGATCACAATGACGATTTCGATTCCGATCGCCACCCAATCCTGCGCGCGAAGCCGCGCTGCCACTCGCTTATAAATCATGCATGCCCTAACGTGCCGGATGGTCGCTCATGCGTAATCGTAAGGGAAGACTACTGCCAAGACTAAAGTCCGCTTTCCACCCTTAGTGGGCAATCGCGCAGCAGCCGTCACGGAGTGAATCCGTGACGTCCATCTGGTCGCGGCCGGCATTCGCAAGCTCTTCGCGCTGCCTCCCGAATGCGTTCGCAATCGGTCACCTGCGCTCGGCTGTTCTGCTAGAAATCCACCTTGTCGTAATGAGCCGGGGGGACGATCACTTCCATCCGCTCGCCAAGCAGCGGCCGGAAGCAGGGGCGCGATTTCATTACCGCGTACCAGTCCTTGGTTTGCTTATGCCCGCGCCAGTCCAGCGCTCCGAGGTAATCCATCACGCTTAGGTGGGCTGCGGCGGTGAAATCGGCAAGGCTCAGCCCCGGTCCGGCAAGCCACCGGCGGTGATCGAGCAGATAATCGAAATAGTCGAGGTGCTCGCCCGCAATCCGCATGGATTCGCGCAGGACACGGGTGTCGGGGGACGATTGACTGACCAGCCGCTTCCTCATTCGCTCGTTCATCATCGGCTCCACCGCCTCGCGATAAAGCTTGTGGTCGCACCATTCGGTGACCCGGCGAATTTCGGCGCGCATCTGTCCATTGCCGTGGATCATCGGCATCTTGTCGACGGTTTCATCGAAATATTCGACGATCGGCTGGCTTGCGGTCAATGTGATGCCCAGGTCCGGCTCGATCATCACCGGGGTTTCGCCGGCTGGGTTAAGATCGACGAACTCGTCCCGCCGCTCCCACGGGTTTTCGCGCACCAGTTCATGGGCGACGCCCTTTTCAGCCAGGACCAGGCGGACCTTGCGGGAAAAGGGACAAAGCGGGAATTGGAATAGCTGCCACATGCGTGCGCCAGCTATTAGCGCATGGACCGGCGGCGTCTACCGTTTGGGGTAGTCGGGAGAGGGTAAATTTCCTTCCACGCGCTCGACCGCCTTGGCGGCCTTGTCGGCGCTTTCCACAATCTGCGGAAGAATCGCAGCCATTGCCTGCATCGAGCGCATCAATGCAGGCCCGGCAGCAGCAACTTCGCGCCGCAGTTTCGCTTCGGCAGATGGGTCGTTGCGGGAAATCAGGTCGCGCACGCTTTGATTGGCTTCAGCTTCATTGGGCACCCGCCCGCTCGCTGCTGCGGCAATCTTGCCGACCTTCATGTCGAGGAGGACGTCGACCAGCGCGCCGCTGATCGCACCGATTTTCCGGCCGGTCGCCGGATCGACCAACATCTTCTGGGCTTCATTGCCAATCTCTTGGGCGCGGGTTTCGGCCAACGCCGGCTGGGCGCAGGCAAGAAGCAGGAAGGGGAGAGCAACGGACAAGCGAGACATCATGAGCCTATCGGTTATTACGCAACAAGCGTGAACTTTACGCCTGTTTCCAGCAACTTGCCAATCCCTAACGAAGCGCAAGCCAGATTAGCGCAACGATTCCAATGACGATCCGGTACCAGCCGAACAAAGTGAAGCCGTATTTTTTGAGATACGCCACGAATGCCTTCACGACGATGATCGCAACGACGAAGCTGACTGCGGCACCGATCAGGATATTGGTCGCCATCCCCTGCCCAAGCTGGTCGTGGTGGCGCGCAAGCTGGAGCGTGGTCGCACCGGCCAAGGTCGGCACTGCGAGAAAGAAACTGAAGTCAGCAGCAGTCTTGCGGTCAATGCCAAGCGCGACGGCCCCCATGATCGTCGCGCCCGACCGGCTGACCCCGGGTACCATCGCCAGGCACTGGACAAGGCCGATGATGACGGCTTGGCGAAGGGTAACATCGGCGACCATCTGCAAGGGGTGCTCAACCACCGGTGCAGATTGGACCTTCACCACACGCTCGATAAGGATGATCGCGATACCGCCAAGCAAAAGGGCCCAGGCAACCACCGTCGCATTTTCAAGCAACGCGTCGATCTGGTCGCCCAGCAACAGGCCAAGGATCACCGCCGGAAAGAACGCAATCAGGAGATTGCGGGTAAACCGCAGCGCAACCGGGTCGAGCTTCAGGATTCCGGTAAGCGCACCCCAGAAGGTCTTCCAGTAAATGACCACGATGGCGAGGATCGCGCCGGGCTGAATGGCGACGTTGAACAGGGCCCATTTGTCGGCGTCGAAGCCCAGTAATTCGGTGGCCAGGATCAGATGGCCGGTCGAAGATACCGGGAGATATTCGGTCAGGCCCTCGACAATCCCGAGGATGACGACCAGCAGAAGGATCGGCACGTCAGGCGCTCCGGGTGCGGCGGGCCGCGACGAAGCGATTGCCGGTAAAACGCGCCAGCCATTCGCCGGCGACTGCACCCATCGGGGTCGGCTGCATCCCGAACGCCTCGATCCCGGGATAATCGCCGCTTGGCACATTGTCCTTTTGCAGCATCGCCCACTGGTCGCGAGTGATCGGCGCTCCGGGAAGGAAGCCCAAGCGGCTGATCAGCTCGCCAACGAAATGCGGCAGCTGGACCAGTTCGGGACTGCGGCCCGAAAGCGCATAAATCTGCTGCTGGAGCTGCGTCATCGTCATCACCTCCGGACCGCCGACCTCATAAGTTTCGCCACCGAACATGGCAGGCGCCAGGGCGCTTGCGGCAATCGCTTGGGCAAGGTCGCGGACATAAATTGGCTGAAAGCGGGTTTCACCTGCAAGCACCGGGATAAGCGGAAGCCAGCCCAGCGCTGCAAAGCGGTTGGTTAGTTCGTCCTCGGCGCCGAACACCAGGCTAGGGCGGATGATGGTCGCGCCGCTAAACACTTCCAGGACCGCAAGTTCGCCGGCGCCCTTGGTCCGTGCGTAGTTCGACTTGCAATCGGCGTCCGCGCCGATCGCGCTGACCTGCACCAGCGAGCCAGCGTCCGCCTCGGCGGCAGCTTCGGCGACATTGCGTGCACCCTCAATATGGATCTGGTCCATGTTCCTGAATGCGCCGACAAGGTTGATCACCGCGTCGCTGTCGTCGATCGCTGCGCGGACCGATTTTCGATCGGTGATGTCGGCCTGGACCGCCCCGATCTGGCCGACTTGGCCCAGGGGCTGCAAGATATAGGCTTCGCGCGGGTCGCGGGCGACGGCGCGCACACGCACGCCCGCTTTGGCCAGCGCTTCGGTGACGTAGCGGCCGATAAAGCCGGTCGCGCCGAACAAGGTCACGAGTGTTTCGCCGGGAATAATCATGGGCCAGCCCTAACCATGCGATTGACGCATTGACAAGCGGTGCCGCCGCCCCTTAAGCGCCGCGGCCTGCCAAAACGAAGACGTGACTGTGCCCAGGTGGCGGAATTGGTAGACGCACCAGCTTCAGGTGCTGGCGCTTGCAAGGGCGTGGAGGTTCGAGTCCTCTCCTGGGCACCATCGTCGCCTTCAGCTGGTCTGAGGGTCTGGCGAAACCGACGATCCGAGCCAATGCGAGGTCGACACGTCCGATGACCCTTTACTCCTACGGTAACGACAAGCCGACGCTGGGCGAAGGCGCCTGGGTCGCGCCGTCTGCAGACCTTGTCGGCGATGTCCGGCTGGGTGCAAAGACGAACATCTGGTTCGGGGCGGTGATCCGTGCCGACAACACGCCGATCATCATCGGCGAAATGACGAACATCCAGGATGGAAGCATCGGCCATTCGGACGCCGACGCGCCACTGGTGGTGGGTGCGCGGGTTACCGTCGGCCACCAGGTGATCCTGCATGGCTGCACGATTTCCGACGATTGCCTGATCGGTATGGGCGCAAGGATTCTCAACCATGCGATCGTTCCGCCCTTCAGCCTGGTGGGTGCCGGTGCGTTGGTCACCGAAGGCAAAACGTTCGAGCCTGGAATGTTGATTATCGGGTCACCCGCAAAAGCGGTCCGCCCGCTTACCGAGGAAGAGAAGCAAGCCATCCGCCACAGCGCCGATCACTATGCCGAGCGGGCTGGGGAGTTTGCGGAAAAGTTGAAGGAGCTGTGACGAGGGGAGCGTTCGCTTTCAACTCATTGCGGACGTGGACGACTACTTCACATTGCATGGATGAAGACCTTCGTTCTGACGCGATCTGCGGCTGCTCGGAACCGACTCTACGCACTGCGTTCGCTTACTTCCTGCCGCTCGCCGCGCTCAGCGCCTCAATACACTCGCTTTTTCGGCTTGATGTAGCCGATGTCGTCGGTGAGCGTATATTCGTGGACCGGGCGGTAATCGATCCTGACGCTGCCGCCGGTTCCGCCCCAGCCATCGAACCAGGCGACGGTGTGCTTCATCCACTTCTTGTCGTCACGTTCGGGATAATCTTCGTGCATGTGCGCGCCGCGGCTTTCCTTGCGGTTTTCAGCGCAATGCATCGTGACCATCGCCTGGGCGAGGAGATTGTCGAGTTCGAGTGTTTCGATCAGGTCGGTATTCCAAATGAGGCTGCGGTCTGTAACCTTCACGTCCTTCAGTTGGGCATATACAGCGTCGATCTTTGCGACGCCTTCCTTCAAGGTCTTGTCGGTCCGGAACACCGCGCAATCGGCCTGCATCGTGCGCTGCATGTCGAGCCGAATATCGGCGGTCGAATGCGTGCCGTCGGCATTGCGGAAATGGTCGAGACGCGCGAGGGCCAGGTCGGCGCTGTCCGCGGGAAGCGCGTCCTGGATCGCATTGGGCTTCAAAATCTCACCAAGACGGTGTCCTGCAGCACGGCCGAACACGACCAGGTCGATGAGGCTGTTCGAGCCGAGTCGATTGGCGCCGTGGACCGACACGCACGCCGCTTCACCGACCGCAAACAATCCGGGGACGACGGTGTCGGGCTTGCCGTCCTTCAAGGTCACGACTTCGCCATGATAGTTCGTCGGGATACCACCCATGTTGTAGTGGACGGTCGGCGTCACCGGGATCGGTTCGCGGGTCAGGTCGACGCCGGCGAAGATCTTGGCGGTCTCCGTAATCCCGGGCAAACGTTCGGCCAGGATGTCGGGCGCGATATGGTCGAGGTGCAGGTAGATATGGTCCTTGTGCTCGCCAACTCCCCGGCCCTCACGGATTTCCATCGCCATCGAGCGTGAGACGACGTCGCGGGACGCCAAGTCCTTGGCCGACGGGGCATAGCGCTCCATGAACCGCTCACCTTCCGAATTGGTCAGGTACCCCCCCTCGCCGCGCGCGCCTTCGGTAATCAGCACGCCCGCGCCATAAATGCCGGTCGGGTGGAACTGGACGAATTCCATGTCCTGGAGTGGCAGACCGGCGCGAAGCACCATGGCATTGCCATCCCCGGTGCAAGTGTGGGCGCTGGTCGCGGAAAAGAAGGTACGGCCATAGCCGCCGGTGGCAAGCACCACGGATTGCGCGCGGAAACGGTGGATCGCGCCGGAATCCATATCGATCGCGATCACGCCGCGACACGCGCCGTCCTGCATGATCAGGTCGATCGCGAAGAATTCGATGAAGAAGTCGCTCTGGTAACGCAGGCTCTGCTGGTAGAGCGTGTGGAGCATCGCGTGGCCGGTGCGATCAGCCGCAGCACAGGTGCGTTGGGCGGCAGGGCCCTCGCCCATGTTCTGGGTCATTCCGCCGAAGGCGCGCTGGTAGATCTTGCCTTCCTCAGTGCGCGAAAAAGGCATTCCGGCATGCTCAAGCTCGATCACCGCGGCAGGTGCCTCGCGGGTCAGATATTCGATCGCGTCCTGGTCGCCGAGCCAGTCCGAGCCCTTGACCGTGTCGTACATGTGCCACGTCCAGTGGTCGGGTCCCATGTTGCCAAGCGACGCTGCAATGCCGCCTTGCGCTGCAACGGTATGGCTTCGGGTCGGGAAGACCTTGGTGACGCACGCCGTCTTCAGCCCTTTTTCCGCAGCGCCCATGGTCGCGCGAAGCCCGGCCCCGCCGGCGCCGACCACGACGACATCGTAGGTATGATCGATGATCTTGTAAGCGTCGCTCATTCAGGCGGCTCCAAGCATGATCTTGGCCAGTGCGTAAAGCGCCAGCGACACGCCGCTGACCGCGGCGAACAGCAGGAATAGGTTGGTCGCGAAACGAAGACCTTCGTCGTGGACGTAATCGTCGACAATCACCTTCATTCCGTCGAGGCCATGGCGGAAGGCGGTCAGAACGAACAGCACCATCGGGATGAACGCGACGGGACTTTGCAGCCAATGGAGGATCGTGCTTCGGTCGAGCGCAGGGAGCAGGAGCAGCGAGGCTACCAACCACAGGCCAAGGATCACCAGCGCGATGCTCGTCACCCGTTCGGTGATCCAATGTTCGCCGCCCTCACGCGCGCTTCCAAGGCCCTTTACCTTGCCAAGCGGAGTAGCCGATTTGCCGAGGCTCATGATGCGCCTCCTATGACAAGGAACCAGGTCGCAGCGGTCAGCACGAGGGAACCGATGATGGTCAGGATCGCGCTGGTCTTGGCGGTCTTGAGCTCAAAGCCCGCACCAGTGTCCATCACCAGGTGGCGGATGCCGGACAACAGGTGCTGGAAAAATGCCCAGGTCAGGCCAACGAGGATGACGAGGCCGAGAGGGTGCCCGGTCGCCTTGACGAAGTTGGCGTAAGCGGTCTCCCCGCCGGCCAACGCGAGGAGCCACCAAGTAAGAAGAGCAAGCCCGGCGACGGTCAGGCCGCTTCCGGTAAACCGATGGAGGATCGAGACCAGCATATGTGGTCCCCAGCGCCAGATGGTGAGGTGCGGCGACAAGGGCCGGCTTCGCGGTTCGGTCATAGCTGGACCTGTACCCTCTTTTCCTTGGTTATGGCGTCCCGTCGCGGGGCGCCGTTTCATTGCCAAGCCGCTTAAGGCTGGCGCCGAGCCGAAGCAAGTTTCTGCACAAGCCTAACCCCGTTTTAACCATTGCCGCTGCAAGAACTTGTCTTGGCGGTCGGGCAATTGCGCCCGGACGTGGTTTCAAATTCGTGTTTGCGGAAGGTTCTTGTTGATGCCGAAGGTCGCCCACGCTGTATCTGTTTCCTACGACCTCAACCACGGGATCCAGATCCTGGATACGACCGGCGACCTGCCGGCACGCGCGGCGCATCTGTGGGAAGTGATCGCTCCCGACGCGCGCGATATTAGCAGGGAATATTGGCTCCGCTTCCAGCGCTCGCCCGAGGTGACGACCAAGCTCAGCGATGCCGAAATCGATCAGCGCACCGAGCGGGGGCTTGGCTATATGCAGGCCAAGTTTACCGACATCGCCAACCCGGACGCATGGGCAAGCCTGACCGCGAAGATCATCGCCGACACGTTCGAACAGGGTTTGAC
Organism: uncultured Alphaproteobacteria bacterium; assembly: GCA_963703115.1. Classification (GTDB taxonomy): domain Bacteria; phylum Pseudomonadota; class Alphaproteobacteria; order Sphingomonadales; family Sphingomonadaceae; genus Sphingomicrobium. Next base: position 421,626 of record OY969788.1, on the reverse strand, counting down.
GCTGACCACTGTGCTTGCGTGCATTTCGGCGGGCACCGAACGTGCCTTTGTCGCCATCCGCAAATATTGCACGGACACCGAGCAAGCGCTCCTGCTTGCTCGAACCCTGTCGGAAATCCAGAACTTGGAGGTGGACGCGCACGTGTTTCACGCCACTTCCTATGTTCGGCACCAGGGTGAGCAGTTGCAGCGCCGCCAGGCCGAGGTATTCAACAACAAGGTTCTGGGGGTCGTCAACGACGTTACGCTGGACAGCGACCAGCTTCGCAATCAGTCGGCAAAAACCGCGGCCTCAGCCCGCGGGATGCTTGGCAAGACGAGCGAAGTGGCTGCTGCGGCCGAACAGTCTGCGGTCGCGATGCGCGAGGCTGCGCAGACCGCTGCCGGCCTTATCCGAGCGATCGAGGATGCCCGCGCGGAGGTTGAAACTGCCGCCGACGTGGCGACCCGCGCCGGGTCCCAGGCATCCGATGCGGTCAAGGTCAGCCAGGCCTTGAGCAGCCATGTCGAAGCAATCGAATCGATCCTCGGCCTGATCCGCGACATCGCCGGCCAGACCAACCTGCTTGGCCTTGAATGCAACCATCGAAGCAGCGCGCGCGGGCGATGCCGGACGCGGGTTTGCAGTGGTCGCGCAGGAAGTGAAGAGCCTGGCCAGCCAGACCGCCCGGGCAACCGATGACATCACCACCAAGATCAGTGCCATCCAGCAGGCAACCCGCCAGACGGTCGACGCCAATGGCTCGATCCAGTCGACGGTCGAGGAGGTCCAGGTCTCCGCCGACCGAATCCGCGAGGCGATGGAACAACAGGCACAGACCGTGACGATGATCACCGCAGCAGTCGACGAGACCGCGCTTGCCGCCGACTCGATGAGCTCGACCATCGCCGCAATCCGCGCCGACACCGAAAATGTCGCCAAGGACATTGACGACGTCGAGAAGGGCTTTGGCCGCTTTTCCTCGCAGGTCGCCGACTTCCGCTCCGCGACCGACGAATTCATTTCAACCTTTGCCGCCTGATCCCCGGACTGTTCAACGAGAGATTGTGACGATGACTGCAACCGCCAATTTCCACCGCCTCGACGACCAACAGATCGCCGCGCGCCTCGAGCGTTATGGCGAAAACGGCGAGTTCGAGGCGAGCATGCAGTTCCTCTGGGCCGAAGCATCGGACATCATCGAAGCGACCACGCGCGACTTTTTCGGTGACGGCGCAGTGCCCTTTGCACGGGCGCATTTTGGCGGCAGGTTCGATTCGGACTGGGTCAAGGGCATCGCCGAACGCGGGGTCGAATTGGTGGCAGGCGGGGCCGATATCCCGACCTACGTCTCGATGCGCACGCTGATGCTGAGCGAGGCGATCCGGCGGGTTGAGGAGAAATTCGCGGACGACCATGCCAAGCGTAGCAAACTGGTGTGCACCGCAAGCAAGTTCTCGTCCTTTGCGATCGAAGTGCTTCTTGCGCAGGTTGCCTTGTGCCAGGGCGATGTCGCGGCCGGCGATCGGCTTGAGACCACCCGGCTTTTCCAAAATGAGATCAAGGGCGTCGCCGACGATGCTTCGCGCCAGGCCCAGGCCCTGCTCCAACGCGCCCAGGCGACTTCGGGTAATGCCCGCGGGATGCTTGGCAAGACGAGCGAAGTGGCGGCTGCAGCGGAACAGTCGGCGGTGGCGATGCGCGAGGCTGCGCAGACCGCTGCTGGCCTGATCCGAGCGATCGAGGATGCCCGCGCGGAGGTTGAAACTGCCGCCGACGTGGCGACCCGCGCCGGGTCCCAGGCATCCGATGCGGTCAAGGTCAGCCAGGCCTTGAGCAGCCATGTCGAAGCAATCGAATCGATCCTCGGCCTGATCCGCGACATCGCCGGCCAGACCAACCTCTTGGCCTTGAATGCAACCATCGAAGCAGCGCGCGCGGGCGATGCCGGACGCGGGTTTGCAGTGGTCGCGCAGGAAGTGAAGAGCCTGGCCAGCCAGACCGCCCGGGCAACCGATGACATCACCACCAAGATCAGTGCCATCCAGCAGGCAACCCGCCAGACGGTCGACGCCAATGGCTCGATCCAGTCGACGGTCGAGGAGGTCCAGGTCTCCGCCGACCGAATCCGCGAGGCGATGGAACAACAGGCACAGACCGTGACGATGATCACCGCAGCAGTCGACGAGACCGCGCTTGCCGCCAACTCGATGAGCTCGACCATCGCCGCAATCCGCACCGACACCGAAAATGTCGCCAAGGACATCGGCGCAGTGGAGGACGGTTTCGAAAGTTTCAGTGTCCAGATCGCAACGCTTCGCGACACGACCAGCGCGTTCGTCGCCAAGGTCGCTGCCTAGAGACGAATAGAAAGGCGCTCGAATGGCCCGGACAAACGACACACTAAAACCGCTAAGCGCGGCCCAGGTTGAAAACCGGGTCCAGGCCTATGCCAGCGACCTTGCGTTCATTTCCGATCATCGCTTGGTGTGGCCCGCGCTGGGCGAGCAAATCGAACAGATCGCAGCAGTCCACCTGGGGGAAGTTGGTCCTGCCTTCGCGCGAATGCTGTTCGAAGGGCACGTCGACCAAGACTGGATCTCCACCGTCGCGGAAATCGGTCAGCAACTCTATCGCGACAAGACCAGCGTCCCCCACTGGAACGTTAAGCGCGCTGCGATAACCCGCGAAATGGTCGTTGCCGCCCGCGCTCTGGAACGCGACGACAAGGAAAAGATCGCTGAGGCAGTGGTTACCACCATGCTCTATTCAGCAGATATCATCCTGGCCCAGATCGCCGTGTGCGAGGCCGACGAGGCGGCAGAGGAGCGTGGTGCCCACGGACTTGCTTTCCAGCAGGAAGTAAGTGCGATCAGCGCCGCGACTTCGACCCGTAGCCGCGACATGCTTCGCCGCACCAACGCCACTGCGGATCTTGCCCGCGGAATGGCGGGGAAGACCAATGAAGTGGCTGCTGCGGCCGAACAGTCTGCGGTGGCGATGCGCGAGGCTGCGCAGACCGCTGCCGGCCTTATCCGAGCGATCGAGGATGCCCGCGCGGAGGTTGAAACTGCCGCCGACGTGGCGACCCGTGCCGGGTCCCAGGCATCCGATGCGGTCAAGGTCAGCCAGGCCTTGAGCAGCCATGTCGAAGCAATCGAATCGATCCTCGGCCTGATCCGCGACATCGCCGGCCAGACCAACCTCTTGGCCTTGAATGCAACCATCGAAGCAGCGCGCGCGGGCGATGCCGGACGCGGGTTTGCAGTGGTCGCGCAGGAAGTGAAGAGCCTGGCCAGCCAGACCGCCCGGGCAACCGATGACATCACCACCAAGATCAGTGCCATCCAGCAGGCAACCCGCCAGACGGTCGACGCCAATGGCTCGATCCAGTCGACGGTCGAGGAGGTCCAGGTCTCCGCCGACCGAATCCGCGAGGCGATGGAACAACAGGCACAGACCGTGACGATGATCACCGCAGCAGTCGACGAGACCGCGCTTGCCGCCAACTCGATGAGCTCGACCATCGCCGCAATCCGCGAGGACAGCGACAAGGTGACCGAGTTCGATTGGGGAGGTCGAACGCGATTTCGACCATTTCACGAACGACATCGACCGCTTTTCGCTCGCCAGCAGCGGATTTACCGCGCGGTTGGCAAGCTGACGCCCTTTCGCCGTCCGCGTGGCGCGGCTAAGTTCACGGCGTCATGAACATCCTCCTTACCGGCGCTAGTCGCGGCATTGGCGCGGCAGCACTCAAGCTCCTTCGCGCGGGCGGGGCGAACGTCATCGGCCATTCCAGTCAGGGCAGCGACACACTGATCGCCGGCGACCTTTCGGACCCGAAGGCCCCGCGAAATATCTGGGATACCGCACTCGACGAATTCGACGGCCGGATCGACGTGCTTATTAACAACGCTGGCATTTTCGAGAGTGTTGCCGACAATGCGACCGATGAGGAATGGCATGCCGCCTGGGACCGGACTTTGCGGATCAATGTTCAGGCCGCTGCCGATTTGTCGCGCCTCGCGGTAGGGCATTTCCTCGACCGTGGCGGCACCAGGAGCGAAGTCCGCGGAAGAATTGTCAATGTCGCAAGCCGGGCGGCCTTTCGCGGCGACAGCCCCAGCCACTGGCACTATGCCGCGTCGAAGGCGGCGATGGTGGCGATGACCCGGACCATCGCACGCGGCTATGCCGCCGAAGGCATATTGGCGTTTGTGGTCGCGCCCGGCTTTACCGTGTCGGAAATGACCGAGGACTATCTGGCAGGCCGTGGCGGTGCCCAGATCCTTTCCGACATTCCCCTGGGCCGGGTCGCATCGACGGACGAGATTGGCGAGATCATTCGCTGGCTGGCAGTGGATGCGCCGGCCAGTGCAACCGGCTGTGTGATTGACGCTAATGGCGCAAGCTATGTCCGCTAGCGTCAAGCGCGCATGAGCTGGCGCGCGACCATCGCCTGCACCCGCGCGCAGGGAGAGGCGATCGGGTTGGAGGACGACCTGTTCCCGCTAAGCGAAAGCGCGCCCGTGCTGGTCGCCGACGAACCCGACGAGAGCAAGCCCGATGCGTGGTTGATCCACGCCTATTTCGATCATCAGCCAAGCCCGCATGAACTGGATGTCCTTGCCGGGCTAGGATCGGGAAACCCGAGAGTTGAGCAGTTGGGCGAGGACGATTGGGTGACAATGAGCCAGCGAGGTCTTGAGCCAATCCGCGCAGGTCGCTTTTACGTCCACACCCCAACCCACCCGCCACTCGACGGTGCGGTAAATTTCGAAATCGACGCGGGCCTTGCCTTTGGCACCGGACAGCACGCGACGACTGCGGGCTGTCTTGCCGCGCTCGACCGCCTGGAGCGCGCGGGCAAGAAATTCACCAACCTCATCGATGTCGGTACTGGCACTGGCCTGCTTGCCTTCGCGGCGATGCGCTTGTGGCCCGATGCCACCGCGATTGCGACCGACATCGACCCGATCAGCATCGACGTCACCCGCGACAACGCGCGGATTAACAAGGTCACCCTTGGGCACGGCCCGGGCGAGTTGCTGCTGGCGGTGGCCGACGGGATGGACGATGCGATGCTTGCCGCACGGGCACCTTATGACCTGCTTATCGCCAATATCCTTGCAGCCCCGTTGATCTTGCTTGCGCCCGCGTTCACGGCAAGCGTGGCCAAGGGCGCGACGATCGTCCTGGCCGGCTTGCTCAACACCCAGACAGAGGCGGTCATCGCGTCATATGAGGCCTATGGCTGCACATTGGTCGATGGTGGCAGCGGCGAGTGGCGGATCCTGGTGTTCACCGCGGGGGGTAGCGGTTTAGCGTCCTAAGCGCTGGCGACTATCGCCTGCCACTCGGCCTCGGTTACGACGCGGATGCCCAAGTCCTCCGCTTTCTTCAGTTTCGAGCCCGCACCCGGCCCCGCGACAACAAGGTCAGTTTTGGCGCTGACCGATCCAGACGCCCGCGCGCCCAGCCTTTCCGCCTGAGCCTTTGCTTCCTCGCGGCTCATCGTTTGAAGACTGCCGGTAAAGACAATGGATTTCCCGCTCCACTCCGTCTCACGGGCGCGCGAGACATAGGCTGCGGGCCTTGCGAGGGCGAGGAGATCAGCCAGTTCCTCGCGATTGTGCGGTTCGTGGAAGAATTCGACAATCGCTTGCGCGACCACTGCGCCGACGCCATCGACTGCACTCAATTCGGATAGCGCATCCGGAGAGCGCGCGACCTCCTCCAGTTTCCCAACTGTGCCGAATGACTTCATCAGGTCCTTGGCGGTAACCGCGCCAACATGGCGAATGCCGAGCCCGAACAACAATCGCGCTGGGTCGAAGCCCTTGCGACCCTCGATCGCGTTTAACAATTTATCGACGCTGACGTCTTGCCAGCCTTCCCGGTCGACCAACTCCGCCCGATGTTCGGCAAGGCGGAAGATGTCGGCGGGCCCGTGGAGCCAACCGAGCGCGATAAACTCGGCGATGCTTTTCTCGCCCAGCCCGTCGATGTCCATCGCCCCGCGCGAAACGAAATGCTTGAGGCGCTCGAACCGCTGCGCCGGGCAGATCAATCCGCCGGTGCAACGCACGTCGACTTCGCCTTCTTCGGCCACCGCTTCGCTGTCGCATTCGGGGCAATGATCCGGGAACCGGTAGGCCTCCAGAGGTACGTCGCGGGTCAAGTTTTCGACCACCTGCGGAATGACGTCCCCGGCGCGCTGGATCCGGACCCGGTCGCCTTCGCGAAGGCCAAGCCGGGCAATCTCATCGCGGTTGTGGAGCGTGACATTGGACACGATGACCCCGCCGACACCGACCGGGGTCAGCCGACCGACCGGAGTCAACTTGCCCGTCCTTCCAACCTGGATCTCGATCTTCTCGAGCGTTGTTTCGGCCTTTTCGGCAGGGAATTTGTGCGCCAGCGCCCAGCGCGGCGCACGCACGACCTGGCCCAATCGTTCCTGCCAATCGAGGCGGTCGACCTTGTACACCACCCCATCGATATCGAATGCAAGATCGGCGCGCTCATGTTCGATTTTGCGATAGTGGGCGAGCATGTCCTCAATACCGGTGCAGGTCGCGAACAAGTCGCTGACTGGAAAGCCCAAGATCCTAAGCCGGGCAATTGCGCCGGTCTGCGTATCCGCAAGCGGTTCGGATATTTCCCCCCAGCCATGGGCAAAAAAGCCCAGCGGACGGCCGGCGGTGACTCGCGGGTCCTTTTGCCGAAGCGAACCAGCTGCGGCATTGCGCGGGTTTGCAAACACTTTCGCGGACGCCACCTCCTGCCGCTCGTTAAGAGCTGCGAATTCGGCTTTCGACATGTACACCTCACCGCGCACTTCCAGCACTTTGGGGGCACCGGGAACGACCTGCGGGATATCGGCAATCGTTCGGACATTGGCGGTGACGTCCTCTCCCACCGCGCCATCGCCGCGGGTCGCGGCGAGCACCAGTTTGCCGCCCTCATATCGGAGCGAACAGGACAGGCCGTCAATCTTGGGCTCGGCGGTCATCGCGATCGCGGCACCTTCTCCAAGGTTGAGGAATCGCCGTATCCGGCCGAGAAAGTCACGCACTTCCTGGTCGGAAAATCCATTGTCGAGGCTGAGCATCGGCAGCGCATGCGTAACCTTGGCCAAGCTCGAACTGGGAGTAGCGCCAAGCCGCCTGGAGGGACTGTCGGAACGCAAAAGATGCGGGAAGGCGGCTTCGAGTGCGCGATTTTCGCGTACCAAGGCATCATATTCGGAATCCGAAATCCGGGGCGAATCGCGGTCGTGATAAAGCCGGTCATGGCGGGCGATTTCCTTTGCCAGGCGCATCAGGCGATTGGCGGCCTCCGCCTCCGTCAGTTTCCCCGCCTCGCTCACGCGCCGAACAGCTCGTCCACGAAATCGTCGAAGGCACGCCACGCGCGATCGTTCGAGACGCGGTTGTAGGCGACTGCTGGGTTGGGCAGCGCGTCGGCACCCGGATTGGTAAAGGCGTGACGGGTATTGCCAAGCGCGAGGATCTGCCAATCGGCGCGCGCCTTGGTCAGCTCATTGCCAAGTGCCACCACCTTGGCCGGAGGAACCATCGGATCGTCCCAGCCGTGGAAGGCGATGACCTTGGCCTTGATCGGCTCTGTCTTCAGGACTGGCGGGGGATCGAAAATACCATGAAAGCTGGCGCATCCGGCAACCTCTTCGCCCGAGCGCGCGACGTCGAGCGCGCATAGCCCGCCAAAGCAAAAGCCCGCGCACACCATCCCCGCCCCAACTTCCCCGCGCGCACGCACTACTTCCAACAGGGCAAGCAGCCGCTTGCGAAGCTGGGCGCGATTGGCGCTGATTCGGCGCATCTGCTGGGCACCGACTTCCCGATCGCAGCCGCGATGTTCCGCGCCATAGAGGTCGGCAAGAAAAACATTGAGGTGCCTGGCGTTAAGATTAGCGGCAAAGCCTTGTTCAAGCGGGCTGATCCCGGCGACTGTCGGAAAGATCACCACCGTCGCGCGTGCCTGGTCGACCGGATACCATTCGCTCAGGAATTGCTCGCCGTCGTGCTCGTGGTCGATCCCGTTATTGCTCATGCTGCCTCCAGCAACTTGGTGGCCTGTGCGCGCGCTTCGTCGGTGATGAATTCGCCCGAAAGCATGCGTGCGATCTCCTCCCGGCGCTCCTCGACCGACAGGCGCGCAACGTGGGTGCGAGTGCCGTCGGGGCCATGGCGTTTTTCGATCCGGTAGTGGTGCGCGGCGCGCGCTGCGACTTGCGGACTATGAGTGACTACCAGCACTTGCGCATCGTTCGACAGACGCGCCAAGCGTTCCCCGATCGCGCTTGCGACCGCGCCGCCGACCCCGCGATCGATCTCGTCGAAGATCAATGTGCCCGCACTCCCCGCATCGGCCAGTGCTACCTTCAGCGCCAGGACGAAGCGTGACATTTCGCCGCCGCTGGCGATCTTGGTCAACGGTCCAAACGGTTCTCCGGGGTTCGTCGCCACCATGAATTCAACCCGGTCGATTCCGTTCGCACCCGCCTCGCAGGTGTCGACCATGGTGGCGAAGCTCGCGGCATCGAGTTTTAAGGGCTTCAACTCCTCGTTGACCCGCACATCTAGCTCGGCAGCGGCGGTTCGCCGCCGCTCGCTGACTTGCGCGGCTTGCGCAAGATAATGTTGCTCGGCTTCGTCAAGCGCACGCTCGAGTGCAGCAATCTGTTCGCCGCCTGCGTCGATCGCGCGCAGCTGTTCGCTCATGCGATCACCAAGCGCGGCCAAATCGTCGGGTTCGACCCGGTGCTTGCGGGCAAGGGCGCGAATGTCGAACAAACGCGCTTCGACCTCGTCAAGTCGCGCTGGGTCGCTGTCGAGGTCGACCAGTGCGCGGGCAATCCGGTCTTCCGCTTCATTCGCTTCGATCAGCGACCGATCGAGCGCTTCGAGCGCTTCGGTCAGCAACGGGTGGTCGATCCCTGCCCGTTCGATCCGCCGTGCTGCGGTGCGCAGCTGTGCTATGGCACCATCGGACCCTCCCAAAAGGTCATCGATACCCTCCAGCGATTCCCCGGCACGTGCGCCTGCTTGCATTGCCGCGCGCCGTTCGGCCAAAGCACTATCTTCGCCGGGCTGGGGGGCAAGGGCCGCAATTTCTCCGACGCAATGTTCAAGATAATCGCGGTCGCGCGCTGCGGCTTCTGCCTCTGCGCGCGCGCGCTCGAGCTCATCTGCAAGTCGCGCGCGTTCATCCCACGCGGCCCGAAGCGGGGCGAGGTCGAGTTTGCCGAAGCTGTCGAGGAGGTCGCGGTGCCCCCGCGGATTAAGGAGTCCGCGATCATCGTTCTGACCATGGATTTCCACGATCAGCCCCGCGATATCGCGCAATGTGGCAGCGGGAACCGCTGCGGCCCCAAGGAACGCCCGGCTTCCACCGTCGGCCTTCAGCGTTCTTCGAAGGATCAACGGTTCGTCGCAGTCCGCGTCCAGGCCCTGTTCGGCAAGTAGCGCCAATGCCGGATGGTCGGCAGCCAACATGAATTCGACACTGACAGCCGCCGTTTCAGCGCCATTGCGAACCAGCCCCGCATCCGACCGCGCCCCAAGCGCCAAGCCGAGGCTGTCGAGTAGGATCGACTTGCCCGCCCCAGTCTCTCCGGTGAGCACGCCCAGCCCCGGCGCAAACTCCAGTTCGAGCCGCTCGACGAGCACGACATTGTGAATGGCAAGCTGCCGGATCATGCGACCGCTACGTGTCGCATGGGCATCAACGACCCTTTTGCCGGCCGAGCCGTTGGCGCTGCTCCTTGGTCAGGAGGCGAAGCGATTGTCGATACCAGTAACTTTCGGGATAGTTGCGCCCAAGGACCGCCGCGGCCTCATAGGCTTCTTCGGGCAAACCGATCGCCAAGTTGGTTTCAACCAGGCGTTCGAGTGCTTCGGGAACGTGGCTGGTGGTCTGGTATGTATCGGCCACCGTGCGGAAGCGGTAGGCGGCGGCAAGCCAGTTGCCCGAGCGCTGGTAGAACCGCCCGATTTCCATCTCCTTGCCCGCAAGGTGATCGTTGATGAGGTCGAGTTTCAGGCGCGCGTCACCGGCGTACCGGGTTTCAGGATAGCGGCGCACCAGTTCGGCAAAGCTGGTCTTAGCACTTTCGGTCAGCGACTGGTCGCGGGTGACGTCCTCGATCTGCTGATAATAGCTCATCGCGATCAGGTAGAGGGCATAAGGTGCGTCTTCGTTGCCCGGGTGAATCGTCACAAAGCGCCGGGCAGAGCCGATCGCGTCGTTATATTTCTTGCCAAGGTAATAGTTGAAGGCACTCATCAGCTGCGCCCTGCGGGCCCAAGCCGAATAGGGATGCTGACGCTCAACCTCGTCGAACAGCTTTGCAGCCTGTTCGTAATCGCCGCGATCCATCGTCCGTTTTGCGGTCGCATAAAGGGTGTTCACGTCGCGCGCGACATAAGCGGTGTCGCCCTTGTCCGACTTCTTGAACACCGCGCAACCGGCGAGCGGCACAGCGAGAGTCGCGACGAGCAGGACCGGGCGGAAAGCTTTCAGCATGATTTCTCCAATAGCGTGCGCCACGTGCGCGGCCAAGCGGGGCGCGGCAAGAATATGCGTTGTTAAGATGGGCGCCAGATGAACGAGCGATCCATTACGCGGAATATCCCTCGGTCGTCTCGTCTCTGCGCTCCGCCTTGACGAAGGAATCCGGCGTGACCCCGAGCCACACCAGGACCGGCGTCGAGATGTAGATCGAAGAATAGGTGCCGATAAGCACTCCCAGGAACACCGCGATCGCGAGACCGAAAATCACTTCGGGCCCGATCACGATCAGCGCTCCAAGCGCGATCAGGATCGTCAGCGACGTGACGACGGTGCGCGCCAGCGTCTCGTTCAATGACAGATTGAGCAGGGGCAGGATCGCCATTTTGCGGAACTTGCGCAAATTTTCGCGGATTCTGTCGTAGATGACCACCGTATCGTTGATCGAATATCCAAGGATGGTCAGGAAAGCGGCCACGATATTGAGATCGACGGGTAATTGCGTGAACGCGAAAAAACCAAGCGTCATCGAAACGTCGTGCGCGAGGGTCACCAGCGCGCCAACTCCGAACTGCCACTCGAACCGGAACCAGATGTAGAGCGCGATACCCAACATCGCGAGGCCGATAGCCATCGCGCTGTTCTGGGCAAGTTCGCCCGACACCTTGCCCGACACTGTATCGACGCTGTCGATCCGCGCGCCCGGATAATCTTTTTCGACCAGGTCCTTGACCTTGGACGCGGCGACATTGGCTTCCTTCTCACCGCCTTCGGGCTTGGGCAACCGTATCTGGTAGCTCTTGGGTCCGCCGAATTCCTGGATACTCGCTTCACCCAGCTTCAAGGTCTCCACGTCCGAGCGCAACTTCTCGACGTCGATTGGTTCGGCAAATGTCACCCGCACCAATTGCCCGCCGACGAAATCGACTCCCAGGTTGAGGCCGCGATAGACTGTGAAGACAAGTGACAGGACGGTCATCAGCGTCGACACGATCATCGCGACATTGCGCCACCGCATGAAGTCGATGTTGGTGTTTTCGGGGACGAGCTTGAGGAGCTTCATGTCAAAATACCTGCAGGTCAGATGTGAAGCGTCTTGGGCCGGGCTTTCTTAAGCCACAGCGCAACGAGCATGCGAGTGAAATAGACCGCGGTGAACACCGAGGTTAGGACCCCGATCAACAACACGACTGCAAAGCCGCGCACCGGACCGGATCCGAAATAGGCCATGATCCCGGCCGAGATAACGTGCGTTACATTGGCGTCGAAAATGGCTCGGAACGCCTCGCGATAGCCGGTTTCGACCGCGTCCATGATTCGGCGCCCGCGACGCAATTCCTCGCGGATACGCTCGTTGATCAGCACGTTGGCATCGACCGCGGCACCGATGGTCAAGATAAACCCGGCGATGCCCGGAAGCGTCAGCGTCGCGTTGAACAGGGCCATGATGCCAAGGATCAGGAACGCGTTCACGATCAGCGCGATGGTCGCGTAAACGCCGAACCGGCCATAAGTCACCAACATGAACACAATGACCGCAAGGGTGCCGACGATCGAAGCGACGACCCCCTTGTGGATCGAGTCCTTGCCCAGGTCAGGGCCGACCGAGCGTTCTTCGACCACGTTCAGTTTGACCGGCAACTTGCCTGAGGCGAGCGCGACCGAAAGATCGGTCGCTTCCTGCGTCGTGAAGCTTCCGGTGATCTGCGCGCGTCCGCCAAGGATCGGCTCGTTGATATTGGGTGCGGAAAGCACCTTGTCATCGAGGATGATCGCGAACGGCTTGCCGGTATTTTCCTGGGTGGCGCGGGCAAAGCGGCGCGCGCCGGCAGTATTGAACGTGATGTTGATGTCGGGGCGGTTATTCTGGTCGAACCCAGGCTTGGCATCGACTAGCTGCTCGCCCGACACCATTACCCGGCGCTTGACCGCGATGAAGCCGGTGCCATCAGCCATCGGCAAGACCTGGCTTCCTGCCGGCGCCCGACCCTGTTGGACAAGATTCGGATCCGCCGACAGATCCACCAGCTTGAACTCTAGCCGGGCGGTCTGACCGATCAGCTTTTTCAGGGCCTCCGGGTCCTCGACTCCGGGAACCTGGACAAGGATTTCGATTGTCACCCTCGGTGATGACGGTGATTTCCTTGGTTCCGCCGGGATCGATCCGGCGGCTGACGACGTCGCGCGCCACGCTCATCGCATTCTTCAGCGCCTGTTGGGTCCCGCTCGCGGTCGGGATCATCACCACCCGATTGCCGTCCATTACCTGGACGTCCCAGTCCCTGCTGCCGCTAAGCGCGACCGGCTGCGTAAGGGAGCGCATACGCTCGACCGCGGCATCGAGCTGGGTCGGATCGCGAACCTCGAACGACAGCCGCCCGTTGGCGGTAGAATAGTCGCCGACCTGGACCCGCGGCGCACGGCGCAGCTCGGTCGAGGCATTATCTTCCATCGCCTGGAGTTGTTGCTTCAGCGTGTCCTTGGAATCGGCTTCGAGCAAAAGGTGCGAGCCGCCTGCAAGGTCGAGACCAAGATTGATCTTTTCCTGCGGCAAGAAACCAGGCCAGCTGGTCGCGAAGCGGGTCCCGGCAAGCAGGCTTGGGATCGACAGGAGGATTCCGACCAACACCACCAGGGTGACAGTCCAGACTTTCCAGCGCGGGAAATCGAGCATCGGCGGTACCGTCCTTGCGCCGTTAGTCGTTAGCGGCAGCGCCGCCGGTGCCGAGCACCGCGGTAAGTGTCGCCTTGACCACCCTGATGCGTACGCCCTGGGCAATCTCGACCTCTGCGTCATCGTCCATCACCCGCGTCACCTTGCCGCGGATTCCGCCGCCGGTGACGACCTGGTCGCCCTTTTTAACTGCGGCAATCCTATCCTGGTGTTGCCGGGCCCGGCGCTGCTGGGGCCGGATAATCATGATCCAGAAGATCCCGAAAATCAGCAGCCACGGCGCAAGGCCAAGCAGGATCTGGCTCATTCCCGACGCAGCGGGCTCGGCCTGGATGGCGGTAAACAGTAGGGATTCGGTCATAAGTTGGGATTTCTCTTCGCGGGTGCGCGGATCAGATCATATGCGGCGCGGCGACTATCACGCCGCCCAAGCAAAGCGCAAGGACGCTTGGGCTGTCTTGCCTTTGCCGCACTGCGCCACTAGAGCGACGCCCGCCGAAGCGGCCTTCAATGCCCGCATCGCACGGTCGGGGCGTAGCGCAGCCTGGTAGCGCATCACACTGGGGGTGTGGGGGTCGCTGGTTCGAATCCAGTCGCCCCGACCATTTTCCAAAGCAGGATGTCCGGGAAACGTCCTGAGACGAAGAAAACCCGCCGGTGGCAGCGCTGGGTCACTCGCAATTATTTCTACAGCACATAGCGCGACAAATCGGCGTTCTTCGCGATTCCAGCCAGTTGCTGGTCAACGAATGCAGCATCGACCGTCACCTTTTCCCCGGCCTTGTCCTCGGCCGCAAAGCTTACCTCCTCGAGCAACTTCTCCATCACCGTCGAAAGTCGGCGCGCACCGATATTCTCAACCGCCTCGTTGACCTCGGCCGCGATCCTGGCAAGCGCCGAAATACCCTCGTCAGTAAACGTCACCGTCACGCCCTCGGTGGCCAGAAGCGCACAATATTGCTCGGTCAGCGAAGCGCGTGTGTCCTTCAGGATGCGCTCGAAATCTTCCTTGGTAAGCGCGCGAAGCTCGACCCGGATTGGCAAGCGCCCCTGCAATTCCGGGAGCAGGTCGGCGGGCTTGGCGATGTGAAACGCGCCCGAGGCAATGAACAGGATATGGTCAGTTTTCAGCGGACCATATTTGGTTGCGACCGTCGTTCCCTCGATTAGCGGAAGTAGGTCGCGCTGCACGCCCTCGCGGCTGACCGAGCCACCGCGCACATCGCTGACCGCGATCTTGTCGATCTCGTCTAGAAACACAATCCCGTTCGCCTCCGCATCCTCCAGCGCGACGCGGTTGATGTCGTCCGGGTCGACGCGCTTGTCTGCTTCTTCTTCCGATAGGCGCTGAAAAGCGTCGCGGACCTTGAGCTTGCGCCGCTTTTTGGGCGGCCCGCCCATCGCCTTTTGCATCATGTCGGAGAGGTTGATCATCCCCACACCGCCCTGCCCGCCAAGGTCGAACGGCATTTGGGGCGCCTCCTCGACCTCGATCTCAACCTCGGCAGCATCAAGGCTTCCATCAGCGAACCGGGCGCGAAAGCTTTGCCGCGTCGCCTCGCTTGCGCCCTTTCCGGTCAGCGCGTCGAGCAAGCGCTCCATCGCCGCTTCCTCGGCTGCCGCCTTGACCTTGGCTCGGCGGCGATCGCGCTCCAGCCGGACCGCTTCCTCGACCAGGTCGCGGGCAATCTGTTCGACGTCGCGGCCGACATATCCGACCTCGGTGAACTTGGTCGCCTCGACCTTGACGAACGGGGCATCGGCAAGCTTTGCCAGCCGCCGCGAAATCTCGGTCTTGCCGCAGCCGGTCGGCCCAATCATCAGGATATTCTTGGGTGTTACTTCCTCGCGCAATTCCGGGCTAAGTTGCTGGCGCCGCCAACGGTTGCGCAATGCAACGGCGACCGCGCGCTTGGCGTCCGACTGGCCGACAATATGCTCGTCGAGTGCTGCGACGATCGCCTTGGGAGTAAGTTTATCCTGGATCAACTGGGGTCCGCCGTCCTTTTAAGATCTGCGTGATGAGTCACTGACTAAGAGATTGGAGGTCGCGGCGCCCGCTTCAAGCACGCGCCTTTTCCGGTCCGTCGTAGCGCCGCAGAAAGTCGATCATGTCCGACAGCGCAGGCGTGGTCGAACGAAACACCGGCGAGATAGACTTGATCGTGTCGGTATGACTTTTACCCGGATAGAGCTTGAGCTCGGCGATCGCCCCACGCGCTCGAAGCGCCGCCGCCAGGCGCTCGCTGTTGTGCGCGCGAACCAGGCTGTCCGACGTGCCGTGCATCAGCAGCATCGGCGGCGCATCTCGGTTTGCAAAGGTTATCGGCTGGGTCTCTAGCGGTCGCGGCCATTGGCCAAGCGCATCGCGGCTCAGCGATTCGGTAAACGGGTAGAAATCATACGGGCCGGACATCAAGGCAGCCGCACGGATCGTGCCGGGAGGCACGCCCGCGTCGCGCAGAAATTGCGAGTCCAGCGCGAGCATCGCAGCATTATAAGATCCCGCCGAATGCCCGGCCAAAGCAATCCGTTTTGGATCGCCGCCGAATTGCCCGATATTGTCCATCACCCATCGCACCGCCTTGGCACCGTCCGCGATGAACGCGGGGAAAAGGACGTCGGGGACCAAGCGATAATCGGGGATCACGCAAACGAACCCTTGTTCGGCCAACGCGCGACCAACGAAAGCATAATCGCCCCGGTCGCCCGAGTTCCATCCGCCACCGTAGAGGAAAATTACCACCGGAAGTAGAGAAGTGGATGCCGCTTGCGGTGCCCAGATATCGAGCTCGAGTTGCGGATCGTCGCCGAATGCGATGTCCTTGCCAACTGCCCGGGCGCTCTCGCTGCCAAAGCCGCTGATCGCGTTGAGAATACCCGCTGGCGAGCAGCCGGCGAGCAAGATGCCGGACGCCGCGCCGACAAACGCGGATCGGCGGCTGATGGGCGTTTCGATCAAATGCCGACGGTTTCGATAGTCAGGCGGTCATTGGTGAAAACGCACACTTCGGCGGCAATCGCCATCGCCTTGCGGGCGAGTTTCTCGGGGTCGGGCTCATATTCCTGAAGCGCGCGGGCCGCGGCGAGCGCGTAGTTTCCGCCCGATCCGATTGCCGCGATCCCGCCTTCCGGCTCCAGCACGTCGCCATTGCCCGTGATGATCAGCAATTGCTCGGCATCGGCGACGATCATCATTGCTTCAAGGTTGCGCAGGTACTTGTCGGTGCGCCAGTCCTTGGCAAGCTCGACCGCGCTTCGGAGCAGCTGGCCGGAATATTGCTCTAGCTTCTTTTCCAGCCGCTCGAACAAGGTGAAGGCATCGGCGGTCGCGCCGGCGAACCCGCCAATCACCGATCCCTCGTGAAGCCGCCGGACCTTCTTGGCGTTGGGCTTCATCACGGTATTGCCAAGGCTGACCTGGCCGTCGCCGGCAATGACGGTCTTGCCGTCCTTCTTCACACCAAGGATCGTGGTGCCGTGAAACTGCTCCAAGTCATGCTCCCGCCGGATTTGCGCTTGACCCCATGTGGGGAAGGCACCCGGCAAGGTTCAAGTCCTGACAACCTTGTCTCCAGTTCTCGTCAGCGCGGGCGGAAGCGTCAGGGTTGGCGCGGTTCGCGTTCCAGTGCGGTTTGCGCGCGAACCCATTTAATCAGCTCATCCAGCTGGATCGCCTGCTCGGTCGCGATCAGGGCGTCGGGGCCAGAAAGTCCAGCTTCGTCGGCGGCTTGACCAGCGCCATGGGAGGAAGTGCCAGAGCCGGGCACTGCCGCGCCTGTGCGACGACTGGCAGCGGTTGCGGCGTCGCGGTCCCCCTGGTGCAGGCGCTGATAACGAGCACGAACATCGGCAAGGCGGGTTTGCACATCATGGTCACTCCTTTGACTGATCTGGTTCTGAAGGGTTTCAACTTGCCGTGCGTGAACCGCATCGGCAGCCGCGGCCTGTGCGCTGGCGATCCGGACTGCCTGGGCTTCGGCAAGGCGGGTCGACTGTTCGGCCCGATACAGCCGTTCGAAGCGATCGCTGGAGCGGTGCCACTTGCGCGCGTCGAGCCAGGCATGCCCCAGCAATCCGCCAAGCAACATTGCCGCGGCCAGCGCGCACGCGGCCTTGAAGTCGAGCAGTCGCAGCAGGCTCATTGCGCCTGCCCCCGGCACTCGTCATTCCCGGCGGCCTCGAGTGCCGCACCTTCCCTGCCGGCACTAACCTTGAAACGCCCGACCGGCCCCCCGGCAAGAAGTCCCACAATCACCGCCACCATGGCGACCAGGAAGCCGCCCAACGCCCAGCCGAAAATGCTGACGATGCTATGCTCCTCGGCGGTCGACCAGCCTCCCCACATCAACAATACGATCATCGCCATGGCGGCAAGACCGCAGAAAATACCGGCTACAGCAGCAAGCATGCCGTAGACTAGGCGATGGCCTTCGGCGAAGCTCTGCGGGGGTGGAAGATTGGCTGGTTTTCCCATCACTTATTGTCCAATCCGGTTCGCGAGCCAACCGTAAAGAAAGGCTTCGTTAGCGGGCCTGCGCTCTGCCAGGCGAATGTACCTCTCGCCCTGCATCGCTTCGAGTGCGCGCAGCAGCACCGATTCGCCGTTTCGTCCGCGAAGCGTCAGAAACTGGTCGAGTGCGTTGAGCGTGGCCGCCCCGATCGCCCCGTCTGGAACCAGGTCCGGATAATCGGAAGCGTTCCGGTTGAGTGGGGTGAGCGCACGCTGGAGAAAAGTGCTTGCTACTGCAGGTCCCATGTTGACCCCGGTGTCGAACAATTCCTCGGCGATCCGGCGCGATCGCTGGTTTACGCGATCGAACCCGGGTCGTTGCCAGTAGAGCCGACGGTAGATTGCTGCTGCCTCTTCACGTGGCAAAGCGCGCATGGCCCCGCGATATCCCTGTTGCCGGGCGACTACTTCGCTAATTCCGTAGCGCGTTGGCCCACCCCGATCGGCAGGGTGGTTGATATAGTTGCCCTCTCGTTCGATCAGTTGATCGATCAACCCGTCAAGTCCGACTTCACTATTTGGCATGCGCATCCTCCGGTCCGCTTACTAACCGATGTGGTTAGTTGTAGGAAAGAATAAATTTCCATATGAGTTTGTATGAGCCAGCCCAAATGCTCCGCCGTGCCGCACTTTTCCAGTCAGTGTCACCGAACGGCATCTTGCCCACCCACGCGCGCAGATGCACAATCTGTCATCATCGAGCCGCCTATTCGTCGGCAGTAAAGGGGAGTGCTTTCATGTTTCGTAAGACCGTTCGAATCGGCCTCGCCGCCGCAGCGTCGCTTGGCGCGATCGCAGCAGCTGCACCGGCCGAGGCCCAGCAGATCGACCAGATCATTACCTTCGGCGACAGCTACGCCGATACCGGAAACGCCTTTCGCCTTGGCTATGCCAATCCCGACGCGCTGATCATCTACCGCACCGGTCGTTTCTCGGGTGGCACCAATTATATCGATACGCTGTCGAACCTGCTTGGCGCGCCAGTCGACAATTATGCCATCGGCGGTGCGCTGGCGAGCATCAACAACACCCTCATCTGCTTCGACCCGGTGTATGGCGCGCCGTTATGCGGCAAAGGCTTCCAGTACGAAGTCGATCAATATGTCGCGGGCGGCGCTTCGACCCTTGATGAGCATGACTTGGTGACGTTTTCCATCGGCGGCAACGACGCGCGACTCTACCAGCAGACCGGCGGATCGCTTGACCTCGCACCGACTTTCGGCGCTGGCACGGCCCAGCTCACCAATGTCCAGGTTGCCCGGATTGTCGGCAATGGCACACCAACGATCAGTTTCATCGCTGGTGATACCGGCAGGCTTCCGGAAATTGCCGGCAACCCTGCTGGCGCTGCCGTCCGCAGCGCCTTCAGTACCGCCTATAATAATACCATGCAGCAATATCTTGCTGGCTATGCTGCCAATGGGTCGATCGTCCACTATCTCGACCTCGGCCGGGTGCTCGATAATGTCGCCGCCAATCCTTCTGGTTACGGGATTAGCGCAATCGCCTGCCCGGGCATTCCCAACCTCACCTGCCTCGGCAATTCGGCCGGCTATCTGTTCTACCTCGACGGTCTTCACCTGACGTCACAGGGGTTTGCGATCGTCGGTCAATACGTCGCCGCGCAAGTCACCGCGCCGCTAACCCTGCAAGCACCCAGCGATATTGGTGTTGATGTCGGCCGGGCGTTCGGCCGCACCCTGTCTAGCCGGATGGACCCCTCGACCGGCGAAGTCGAAGGCGCGCATGTCTTCATCGTCGGTGACGGCCTGACCGCCCACCATGGCGAGACCCGCGGTAATGTCACTTTCGACACTAAATCCTATGGGCTAACCGTCGGTGGTGAGTTCGGCTTTGGAAGCGGACGCGTGGGCATCGCTGCCAATCTGTCGCGTCCAACCGCTGATTTCGGCGGCAACCAGGCGGAGGTGGACACCAAGACCACGCAAGTCGGCGCTTATATGGGCGCGGGACTGGGCGGCGGGTTCGTCCAGGCTCATCTCGCTTATGGCTGGGACAAGCATGACATAGACCGCCGGGGCGTGGTCGAGGACATGGCAGCCAAGCCCGACGGCACCCATTGGGTCGCCGGCATCAAGGGCGGTATGCTGATGCCGATGGGCAGTTTCTCGGTCGGCCCGGTGGTTGGGCTCGATTATGCCAAGGCGAAGGTCGACGGTTATACCGAAAGCGGCGATTCCGCGCTGACTCTCAACGTATCTTCGCAATCGTACAAGTCGATGCGCGGCATCCTCGGGCTCGAATTGCGCGGTGCGCTTGGCGAAGACGGTTCGTTCCTCAAGCCCTATGCCTCAGCGATGCTCGAAAAAGAGTTGTCGAGCAGCAATCGCGGGGTCAGTTTCTCGCAGACCGCGAGCCCGGTGATCGTCAACAATTTCGCGTTCGAAAGCCCGTCGAAGAAAATCTACGGGCGGCTCAACTTCGGCGGCAAGGCGATGGTTGCCGGGGCAATCGGCGTTGACGCTGGCGTGTCGATGACTGTTGGCAAGGCCCATGGTCAGGAAACGTCGGGCCAGGTCGGGGTAACGATCGGCTTCTGATCCTTCGCCCGACACCTTCAACCAGGGGCGTGAGCGCGACCAGCGTTTGCGCCCCTTTCACACTGACTCATCGTCGGCTGTCCGACATTTCTTGACATCTCTAGAGCCGAGCAGTTCACTCGCACTCCACTATTAAAGAGGGAGCGCGATCATGGACACCGTCAAAGCAAAGGCCCCGATGCATCTGTGGATCGTCGGTATCCTGTCGGCCTTGTGGAACGGCTTCGGCGCGTTCGATTATTTCATGACGCGAACAAAGGGCGAAGACTATATCCAGTCGATGATGCCGACCGCCGATGTCGCGGGTATCATGACCTATATCGACAGCTTTCCGATTTATGTCAGCCTCGGTTGGGGCATCGGCGTGTGGGGTGGCCTTGCCGGTTCGCTCCTGCTGCTGGCCCGCAGTCGACACGCGGTCATCGCCTTCGCGCTTTCGGCGCTTGGAGCAATCGTGGGGGTCGGTTGGCAGCTACTTAATCCGGCGCCGGTCGCGGCGATGCACGACGGTTTCAATGCTGCAATGCCTTATGTCATCATCGCGATCGCGATTGCATTGTTCGTTTATGCACGGGCCCAGCGTGCAAAAGGCGTGCTTTCCTAGGGCCTGCCGCGCATCTTTTTATAGCGGGTCTTGCCGAACCGATTCTTGCGCGTCCCAGGCTTTCCCTCGGTTGAATTTCCGATCGGACGGGGCGCCGCGCGCTCACCATGGGGAATCCCCAAGTCGTCTTCCTCAAGCCTGCGGATCTCGTCGCGCAGCCGCCCCGCTTCCTCGAATTCAAGGTCGGCTGCGGCCTTGCGCATCCGTTCCTCAAGGTCGGCGATATAGGCCTTGAGATTGTGACCGACGAGGTGCGGGCGGTCTTCGTCGCCGGTTTCTACAATCACACCATCGCGGGTGGCGACATGGGCGATGATGTCGGCAATGTCGCGCTTGATCGTGGTCGGGGTGATTCCGTGCTCTGCGTTATACGCTTCCTGCTTTTCGCGGCGGCGGCCAGTCTCGTTAAGCGCGCGCTCCATCGATCCGGTCATCCGGTCGGCGTAGAGAATGACCCGCCCGTCAACGTTGCGCGCGGCGCGCCCGATGGTTTGGATCAGCGAGGTTTCAGAACGCAGGAAGCCTTCCTTGTCGGCATCGAGGATCGCGACCAGCCCGCATTCGGGAATGTCGAGCCCTTCGCGCAGCAGGTTGATCCCGACCAGCACGTCATAGACCCCAAGCCTCAGTTCGCGGATCAGCTCAATCCGCTCGAGCGTCTCCACGTCGGAGTGCATGTAGCGCACCCTTAACCCCGCTTCGTGCAGATATTCGGTCAGGTCCTCGGCCATCCGCTTGGTCAGCGTCGTGACCAAGGTGCGATAGCCCTTGGCAGCAGTCGCCTTGGCCTCGTGGACAAGGTCATCGACCTGGTCTTCGACCGGCTTGATTTCCACGGGTGGATCGATCAGCCCGGTTGGGCGGATCACCTGTTCGGAGAAGACGCCGCCCGTTTCGTTCATTTCCCACGGGCCAGGGGTCGCAGAAACGAACACCGACTGAGGGCGCATCGCGTCCCATTCGTTAAATCGCAGCGGCCGGTTGTCGATGCAGCTGGGCAAACGGAAGCCAAATTCGGCAAGCGTGATCTTGCGGCGATGGTCACCGCGCGCCATCGCGCCGATTTGCGGCACCGTCTGGTGGCTCTCGTCGACAAACAACAGGGCGTTGTCGGGCAGATATTCGAACAGCGTCGGTGGGGGCTCACCGGGCAGCCGGCCGGTCAGGAACCTCGAGTAATTCTCGATTCCCGCGCAGCTCCCGGTGGCGGCGATCATCTCGAGGTCGAAATTGGTCCGCTGCTCCAGGCGCTGCGCCTCAAGCAACCGCCCTTCTGCAACCAGCTCCTTTAAGCGCTCAGCAAGCTCGTGGCGGATCGCCTCGCTCGCCTGCTTCAACGTCGGTCCGGGGGTCACATAGTGCGAATTGGCGTACACTTTTACGCTGTCCAGATTGGCAATCTTCTTTCCGGTAAGCGGATCGAACTCGGTAATGTCCTCGATCTCGTCGCCGAAAAAGCTGACTCGCCATGCCATGTCTTCGTAATGTGAGGGGAAGATTTCGAGGCTGTCGCCGCGCACCCGAAAATTGCCGCGCCCGAATGCAGCATCGTTGCGCTTGTACTGAAGCGCGACGAGCTTTCGGATGATCTCGCGCTGATCTTCGTGCCCACCTTTCTTGAGTGCGAAGGTCATTGCCGAATAAGTCTCGACCGAGCCGATGCCGTACAGGCACGAGACCGAAGCGACGATGATCACGTCGTCGCGCTCGAGCAGCGAACGGGTGGCAGAGTGGCGCATCCGGTCGATCGCTTCGTTCACCGAGCTTTCCTTCTCGATGTACGTATCGGTGCGCGGAACATAGGCTTCGGGCTGATAATAATCGTAATAGCTGACGAAATATTCGACTGCATTGTCGGGAAAGAAGCTCTTGAATTCACCATAGAGCTGGGCTGCGAGGATCTTGTTCGGCGCCAGCACCAGCGCCGGACGCTGCGTCGCCTGGATGACCTGCGCCATCGTATAGGTCTTGCCCGAACCCGTGACCCCAAGCAGCACTTGGCTGACTTCGCCGTTGTCCTTGATGCCCTCAACTAGTTCCTTGATCGCGGTCGGCTGGTCGCCGGCCGGCGAATAGTCGCTGACCAGCTTGAATTTCTTGCCCCCTTCGGCCTTTGCTGGACGCGCGGGCTTGTGCGGAACAAAATTCTCGCCCGTATCGGGTTCGGCTAGGCTGGTTCGGATTTGGATGACCATGGCCAACGGATATGGAGCCGAGCTGCCAATTGTTCCAGTGACCCTGCACTTCCGCGTCTTCAGGACTGTGGGTGGCGCAGTCTTGGTCTTCGCGATACGCTGTCGCCTCATCGCAGGGGCTTTTCGATGTTCATTCGCGCAATGCTCGTCCTTTTCACCCTCACGGCCGTAGCCTGCGGCAAAGCGCCGCAAATCAGTGAGGAGAATGCAAGCGTCAGCGACGTTGCTGCAAAAGTCCGTGAAGCAAGTGCCACTGGTCGCTTTGTCCGTCCGGGCCAGTGGCAATCAAAAATGACGATTGAGGAAATCACCGTTCCGGGAATGCCCAAGGACCAGGTGGAGCGCATGCGTGCCATGGTCGAACGCAACCAGCAGGAATTCTCAACCTGCCTCAAACCAGAGGATGTCGAACAGCCCGGCGGGACTTTTTTTACCGGTAATGAAGAATGCCGCTACGACCATTTTGAAATGGCCAAGGGCAAAATCGACGCGGCGCTGCGTTGCCCTGCGGGACAGGGCATGACCCAATTGTTCGAAATGAACGGGACCTACGCGCCGGAACATTATGAAATGCACATGACGATGACCGGCAAGAAAGCCAATGGGCCGACAGCTGGCATGACTATGAAGATGAAGGTGGTGTCCGATCGCACTGGCGAATGCGCCGGATAATCGGAAGATATTTTGACTTGTGTGGTCAAGTCGCGCGTTTCTGTTGAACTCAATTCAATAAAGCGCGTTAGAATTGGATCATGAAGCCCGTAGTTCTGGTGAATCTTGGCGGCGGAAGCGCCGACCGAGACGCTCCGCAGCGGATCCGCAAGGCATTTGCTGACCGCGCGCTAGGGGTCGACGTAAAGCCCGTCCCTCCGGAAAAACTGGCCGAATTGGTGGACGATGCAGTCAAAAACGGCGCGACTGCGGTTATTGCCGCCGGCGGAGACGGGACCATGAGCGCGGTCGCGGGGGCGCTGGCCGGAACCGATGTCCCGATGGGAATCATTCCAATGGGTACGCTCAACCATTTCGCCCGGGACCTTGGCATTCCTGACGATCTCGACGAAGCCGCAGCGATCATCGGCGCAAATCACCTCGCCCGGGTCGATGTGGGCGAGGTTAATGGAAAGACCTTCATCAACAATTGCGCGATCGGCATCTATCCGCACATCGTCGCCGAGCGCGAACGCGCGCAGGTCCGGTTCGATCGACCAAAGGCGACCGCGATGTTCTTCGCTGCGTTGCGCAATTTCACCCATCTCAAGCATGAGCGGCTGCGCTTGACCGTCAAAGGACACAAGGAACTGATCGAGACACCGTTGCTGTTCGTCGGCAACAATGCCTATCGTTTCGACGCCGGTGCGCCAGGGCAGCGCGAGCGGCTCGATGGCGGCTTCCTGAGCGTGATGGCGATGCGTTCCGAAAGTCGGCTGGGAATGGTCGTTTCGGCAATCCGGGCGCTTGCAGGTTCCATGCCCGACGACGCTTTCCTTCACCTCGAGCGGGTGGGCGCATTGCAGGTCGAAACTGCCAAGCGCAGTCTGGCGGTAGGGATCGACGGTGAAGTCGCGATGCTTGCTCAGCCGCTCGAGTTCAACATCCGAAAGCGCGCGCTCAAAGTCATCGTTCCGGCTTGAAGCCCGGGGTACATGGGCTATGGCGGTGCCGATGGTTGCCAACCTGCCCTTTGGAGTGACCGAAGTCGCCGACACCGTGCGCCTCGCGCTTGCCCCGGTGTTCCTGCTCAGCGGTATTGGCGCGTTTCTGAATGTCTGCGCTTCGCGGCTGTCCCGGATCGTTGATCGATCACGCGACCTTGAGCGCCTCCTCGATGGAAGCCATGGCCAGGAGCATGAGCGGTGGCTGCGCGAAATCCGGATCATCGATCAACGTATGTCCTATGTCAGTTCAGCGATCACCTTTGCGGTCCTGTCGGGCGTGATGACCTGCCTGGTCGTTGCTCTGCTGTTTGGCGCGGCCTTTGCCGATATGCATATCGGCGGAGCGATTGCCCTCTTGTTCATCGCTGCGATGGTCGCAATCGCCATGTCCTTTTCCGTGTTCCTCATCGAAACACGCCTCGGCGCTAGATCGGTGCGAATCCCCCGCGAAGTGCTGAACCATAGCGATCTGGACAAGCTTTGAGCACACTCGACAAATCAGGCGGTCAGCGACTATCGCACCGCCTCGTTCACCTTGCCGGAGCGCTCCATGATTTCCCCAAGTAATGTTCTCGACCGAGTCCTCGTCCTGGAGATGGTCCGGGTTACCGAATGCGCGGCGATCAGCGCCGCCCAATGGATCGGGCGCGGCGACAACATGGCTGCCGACGCTGCCGCGGTCGAGGCCATGCGCAAGGCCTTGAACGACCTGCCGTTCGACGGCCGCGTGGTAATCGGTGAAGGAGAGCGTGACGAAGCCCCGATGCTGTTCATCGGCGAGGAAGTCGGGTCGGCCAAGGGAACTGGGCCGCAGATCGATATCGCGCTCGACCCACTCGAAGGAACGACAATCACCGCCAAGGGTGGCCCAAACGCGCTAGCCGTACTCGCAATCGCGGAGCGCGGCTGCCTGCTCAATGCGCCTGACACCTACATGGAAAAATTGGCAATTGGCCCAGGCTATGACGAAGGCGTCATCGACATCACCCGCTCACCTGCAGACAATGTTCGTTCGCTTGCGAAGGCAAAAGGTGTCGCGCCGAGCGAGATTACGGCCTGCGTTCTCGACCGCCAGCGGCACGAAGCGATCATTGCGGAACTTCGAGCGCTGGGATGCGGGGTCATGCTAATCCCCGACGGCGACGTTGCCGGCATTATCGCCACCGCCAACCCGGCGACCGGGATCGATATCTATATCGGGACCGGCGGTGCTCCGGAAGGCGTGCTTGCGGCCGCCGCACTGCGCTGCGTCGGGGGACAGATCCAGGGGCGGCTGGTATTTCGCAATGACGATGAGGTCGCGCGCGCGCGACGCTGGGGAATCGAAGACCTAGACCGGGTTTACAAGATCGACGACATGGCCAAGGGCGACTGCATTTTCGCCGCGACCGGCGTTACCGACGGCTCGTTGCTTGAAGGGGTTCACCGAACGGCGGGTCGGGTAACGACTGAGAGTATCGTCATGCGCGCAAGCTCTGGCACGGTCCGCCGGGTGAAGGCCGAACATTACCATGGCGGAAGCACCCGCAGGCTCTAGACCCCGCGCAAGTCGGGCCTAAGGTGACCGAGTGACGCGCGCACTTGGCATCGACCATTCAATTTCCGGACAGCCGTGGCGTTGGCGCGGCGGCGAAGCAGTCGGCCTAAGCCTCGACAGCCTGACCGACGAATTGCTTCTCGCGCGCGGGGTCGATCCCGGTGACCTGCCCCGCAACCGTGAGCCACGTATCCGCGATTTCCTTCCCGATCCCGGCTGCTTCCAGGACATGGAGAAAGGGGCGGTGCGGCTCGCCGACGCGATCCGCGATGGAGAGCAGATCGTCATTTTCGGCGACTATGATGTCGATGGCGCAACCAGCGCCGCGCTGCTTGTGCTGCTGCTTCGCCAGCTTGGGGTCAAAGCGACTACCTATATCCCCGACCGCTTGATGGAAGGCTATGGCCCGTCGGGAAGCGCGCTGGTCGAACTCAAGCGCGCAGGCGCCGACCTGGCGATCTGCGTCGATTGCGGAGCACAGGCCTTCGAAGCCCTGGACGAAGCGAAAGCGGCAGGTCTCGACGTCATCGTGGTCGATCATCACCAATGCGCCACCAGCCTTCCGCACGCGGTGGCGATGATCAATCCCAACCGTCTCGATGAAAGCGAGGAAGGTGCCGCGCACGGCCATGTCGCGGCGGTCGGGATGGCGTTTCTGCTGGGTGTCGCGCTGCTACGCGAACTTCGCACGCGCGATTTCTTTCTTAACCGACCGGAGCCCCGAATCCTCGACCTGCTCGACCTCGTCGCGCTGGGCACTGTCGCCGATGTCGCGCGGCTGAAGGGTGTCAACCGTGCGTTCGTGGTTCAGGGGCTCAAAGTGATGGGCGCGGGACGCAACATCGGACTTGTCGCTTTGGCCCGCGCCGCGCGCCTCGAGCGGGCGCCCTTGAGCCGCGATCTCGGCTTTGCGCTTGGCCCGCGGATCAATGCCGGCGGACGGGTCGGCAAGTCGGATCTCGGGGTCCGGTTGCTCACAACTGCCGACCCTGCCGAAGCAGAGGCAATTGCCGCCGAGCTCGACCGCCTGAACGAGGAGCGGCGGACGATCGAGATGTTGGTGCTGGAGCAGGCGCAGGAAGCCGCCAGCGCACAAGCCGAGGCGCCACTGATCGTGGTCAGCGGGCGCGGCTGGCACCCGGGCGTTATCGGCATCGTCGCAAGCAGAATCAAAGAACGCTTCCACCGTCCCGCAATCGTCATTGCCGAAGACGAAGATGGCACCGGCAAGGGATCGGGCCGGTCGATCAGCGGCGTTGATCTGGGTGCCGCGGTGCTTGCCGCCAAGGACGCTGGCCTGCTACTTGCGGGTGGAGGCCACGCCATGGCTGCGGGGCTGACCGTCGCGCCGGACGGCATCCCCAAGCTGACCGATTTTCTTCACAGACGGCTATCCTCCGATGTCGAGACAGCGGGCGCGGGGCGGGCGATGCTGCTCGACGCTGCACTCGCCCCCGGCGGGGTCGCCGGCGAACTGTGCGACGCGCTTGACGGTGCTGGGCCCTACGGCGCGGGCTGGCCCGGTCCAAGGATTGCAGCGGGTCCTGCGCGCCTGATCAAGGTCGGGATTGTTGGCGACGGTCATGTGCGCGGGATCGCCTGTGGCGACGATGGCCGGAGTTTCAAATTCATTGCCTTCCGAAGCGCTCAAACTGCTCTCGGGCAGGCACTGTTGTCGACGCCGGGAGACCGGCGCTGGTGGCTTGCCGGAACGATCAAGCGCGACGAGTGGACCGGCGGCAATGCGGCGGAAATGCACCTTGAGGACGCCGCGCTCGCTTGACGCGCGCCAAGCCACCTACTAACGGGCCATTCGCGTTTGCGCGCGGCCCCATCGTCTAGCGGTCTAGGACGTCGCCCTTTCACGGCGAAAACACGGGTTCGAGTCCCGTTGGGGTCACCATTCAGGCGATGTCGCCTGACTTGGCCTCGCCTTGCGAATTTGCTCCGGTCGGTTTTCGCTTTCTGGGCTTAGCCTTGGAACGGCGTGATTTGACCTGCTCGCCGAGGGGGGCTGGACGACCAAAGTAAAACCCTTGGAATTCGCGACAGCCGGCGCGCGACAACCGCTCGGCCTGTTCGGCTGTTTCCACCCCCTCCGCGATAACCGCCAATCCCAGCGCTCGCGACAACCGCACAATCGCGACCACCAGCGATTTAGCCTTTTCCTCGATTCCAAGCTTGGAGACGAAACTGCGGTCGATCTTGACCTTGTCGATTGGGAACCGGTGCAAATAGGCAAGGCTGGAAAAGCCGGTCCCGAAGTCGTCCAGCGTAATGGTAAAGCCCAACGTGCGCAGCTGCGCGAGTTTCTCTCGCATCCCCTCGTCGTCGGCAATCAACATCGTCTCGGTAATTTCCAGTTCGATTCGGCGCGGCGATTGGCCGGCCGCGTCGACCTGCTCGACCAAGCGCTTGACGAAGTCGGCGTGCCGCAGTTGCACCACAGAGACATTGAGTCCCATTTTAAGTCCGGGAACCTTGGCCATGTCGGCAAGTGCCTGAGTGAACACGAACTGCGCGAGCGGCTCGATCAGTCCGGTTTCTTCCGCCAGCTTGACGAATTCCGCCGGATCGACGTGCACCCCGTCATGCCCCTGCCAGCGAACCAGCGCCTCGACCGCTGTCGCCTTGCCCCGAGCATCCACTTGCGGCTGGTACCAGACCTCAAGCTCATCCCTCTCCAGGGCATCATGCAAGTCGTGCTGAAGACGATGCCGGGCGCGAATCCGTGCATCCATTTCGAACGCGTAAAAGGCGACTTGTCCCCGGCCTCGCTCCTTGGCCCGGTATAGCGCGAGGTCGGCCCGTCGAAGCGCTTCAGAGGCACTCATCTCCTCGTCCACCAACAATGTCCCCACACTCGCGCCGACGAATGCGCGTCCCGCACTGATCTCGGCCGGGCCGGTCACGTGCGCAACCAGGCGTTCGGCAAGCCGGTCGGCCTCCACCGAATTGCACTCATGTTGCAACAAGATGAACTCGTCGCCGCCAAGCCGCGCCAGGAAGTCGCCGGACCGGCAAATTGAACCGAGTTCGTCGCCGACCCGGCGAAGAAGTTCGTCCCCCGCCTGGTGGCCAAGACTGTCATTGACCGATTTGAAATGATCGAGGTCGATGACGTGCAGCGCGAACGAGCGCCGATCGCGTCGCAAATAGCTCATTTCACGAGCGAAGGCGCGTTCGAATCGAAGGCGATTGGGAAGCCCGGTTAGCTGGTCATGCTCAGCCAGGTACCGGGCCGAGGCCCGGCTCTCCTCAAGATCGGTCGCAAGCCGCTTGGAGCGAGCGAGCGAGAGGAACACGATCGCCGCCAGCGCTGCCGAGAACAGCAGTGTGATCGGGATCATCTTGGCCAGCAGTTGATGCCCTGGTCGGTCCGCAATCCACTCTAGCGTGGCAAGGACCCGGCCGTTTCCGGTAATCTCGACCTTGTTCCTGTCTATTCGACCGGCCGTAGGACCGATGAATAGTCGCGGGCTGTTCAGCGAATAGCGCGCGCCTAGCGCTTTCACCGCGTCATCCCCGACGATCTTCCCGCTAAGCACGATCGGAGCGCGCGGACCGCTCAGCCGGGCAGTGCGGTCTGGCTGGACCAGCACACCGGACAAAAGCACGAGCCGATTTCCAACCAGCGTAATGCGGTTGCCCGTGATCGGCCGAACCGTCGAGCGATGTCGATCATAATAGTCCGCGATCGGCCCCCGGCTGGCTTCGGCTTGCCGGATTTCACTAATCAGCGGCTGGGCGGCCCGGACAAGTTCAGGGTGATTGGGCGGGCTGATTTCCTCGCCGCCAAGCATATAGATGCGGATCTGATCGTTGCGATCGGCCACTGCCGCTAGCTCAAGCCCAGCGGTATAAAACAAATATTGCCCGATGAATTCCCGCGCCCAGTCATGGTCGAATCGCTGGTCAAGGTTGACCACCGCCTCGTCCCAATAAGCTTGGGGAATCGACTTTTCGGCCTGTTCCCGGCCATCGAACCTCAATCCAACCGCAACCGCTTCCGCCTTGCGGTGCCGCGACTGCGAATTGACATCGCGTGAAGCGATGATCATCAGAAGGAATAAGGAAATGGTCGCCAGGAAGATGAACCACCCGGCGGCGAACGTCAGATGCCGCTTCAACGGCGAACGCTTCACCGTAGCCCTCCCTGGATTTTCCAAGGTTCGATCTAGAAACGCGACTTTACCCGGGCTTCCTGTCGATTCTTGACCCGCGCATCATTTGCGCATTCGGTCAAGCTACAATCCGCGATGCGGGCGCCTGCTTTGGGTCGATCAAGTCGGCGTCAACCGGGCGGCCGGTCAGATAGCCCTGAACGATTGAACATCCCGCCACCGACAGACACAGGCGCTGAGCTTCGGTTTCTACTCCTTCGGCAACCACCTCAAGGCCCAGCGCCTTGGCTAGCCGGACGATTGCAACCACGATCGCTTCCGCGCCGCGTTCAATTCCGATCCGTGCGACGAAGCTGCGATCGATCTTCACCTTGTCGATGGGATAACGCTGCAGATAACCGAGCGAAGAATAGCCGGTCCCGAAATCATCGAGGACGATCCTGAACCCATATCGCTTGAGCTTGTAGAGCAATTGCTGAGTGTGAATGTCATCGCCGATCAGCACCCGCTCGGTGATCTCAAGCTCGACGCGGCGCGGGTCGACATCGAGTTCGTCGGCGAGGGACTTTAGCCAATCCGGAAAATTGCGTTGGCGAAGCTGCATCGCGGAAACGTTGACCGCCAAGGTAAGCCCGGGCCAGCGGCGACTGTCTTCGAACGCCTGGCGCATCGTGAACTGGCCGAGGGAATCGATCAGCCCGCTTTCCTCTGCAATCTCCACGAATTCGCTCGCTGGAACGACTCCTAGTTCGCCGTGAGTCCAGCGCGCTAACGCTTCGACTCCAACGACTTGCCCGTCGCGGCTGACCTGCGGCTGATATTCAAGCTTCAGATCACCTTGGTTGAGAGCATCGTGTAGGTGCGTCCGAACCTTCTGCCTGCTGCGCAGATCCTGGTCTAGCACGGGATCGAAAAACACGTGCGTGCTTCGCCCAATTTCCTTGGCTCGATATAGGGCCATGTCGGAACGACGCAGATATTCTTCCGGTGACAATTCCGGGTCTAGGCATATCACGATGCCCACCGAGGCGCCGACGATCACCCGCCCGGCTTCAAGCTGTACCGGCTCAGCGAGCGCAGAAACTACCCGCTTGGCAAGCCGGGTGGCGCGGGCGCGGCGCGCATTGGATTGCAAAATCACGAATTCGTCGCCGCCGAACCGGACCAGAAAATCGTCCGGGCGACAAAGGTTGCGAAGCCTGTCCCCAATCAGGCGAATCAGCTCATCGCCGGCCAAGTGACCGAAACTGTCATTCACGGATTTGAACATGTCGAGGTCGATGCAGTGTACTGCGAAACTCGACTCGCCTTTGGAAAGCAGGGCGACCCGACGAGCGAACTCACGGTCAAGCATGGTCCGGTTTGGAAGCCCGGTCAGCGGGTCCGAATAGGCCAGCCGGTTGGCCTGGCTTTCACTTTCGACCAAACTTCGGATCAGGCGTTGTCCCCGGTTCCAAAGGGCAACAGAAACGATCAGGATAAGGAGCGCGAAAGCCATTAGCGCGGGCGCCACCTTTTCCAGTAGCTTCTGGCCGGGACGCGACGGGGTCCAGCTGAGCCCTGCGACTCGTCGTCCGTCGATCCCGTCGAAGGTTATGCTGGCGAGGAATTTTCCCGTCGGCGGCGAATTGAGAAACAGGCGCGGGTTTTCGAGCGCGAAACGCTGAGAAATTTGCTGAAGCAGTGTTTCATCGAGCTGCTTTCCAAGCACGATGATCGGTGCCCGCGAGCCCTTGAGGCGCGCCCGGGTATCCGGCTGAACGAGAGTTGCCGACATCAGGAACGGATCCTCGGCAACGCGTGCTGGGGCGGCGCTTTCGACATTGTCGATGCGCCATCCGTCGGGGATCGGATAGATCGGTGGGGGGCGCTTAGCCTCCGCTTTCCGGACCAGTGCGATCAGCGGTTGGGCTGCCTTGAGCGCGTCGGTGGTCGCGCGCGGCGACATTGGTTTGCCTTCATGAGAGGCGAAAACAACTTTACCATTGCGGTCGATCACCAAGGCGATTTCGAACCCGGCAGTCTGCCAAAAATAATTTCCGATGTAGACCGACGCCCAGCGCGGATCGAAGTGGTTATCGAGCTTGACGACCGCATCGTCCCAATAGGCCTGTGGCACGGCCTTGGCGGCGAGCCAGCGCGAATAGTCGCCAAAGCCGTTGCCGACCACTTCCTCGGCATGTTCGCGTGCCTCGCGGTCCACCTCCCAGGCTGAATAGACCTGCGTGGCGAACAGCATTCCAATGCTGAAGAGAACAAAGGTTGCCGCTGCAAGGAGAACGAGCCGCGGCAATGATTTTCTTGGCATTACATTCCCACGCGACGCACTTCGCTAAACGTCTGAATAATCTGCAAACAATAACAACTGGTTTCCAGTCGACTCCGTTCCCCCGGGAGCCTGGAAAGGGGGCTGGAATGACTAGCGCGCAAGATGCGCCGAGTGCCAGCGCAGGTGTTCGCCCATGAAAGTCGAAATAAAGTAGTAGCTGTGGTCATAGCCGGTTCGGCGGTTGAGCTTGAGGGGAATTCCAGATCGCGCGCACGCGTCCTCCAAAAGCTCCGGTCTGAGTTCGCGCTCAAAAAATGGATCCGCAGTCCCGATGTCGACCAACAGGGGACCCGGTTCACGCCCCGCATCAATCAGTGCAACACTGTCGTACTCGGCCCACTGCCCCCGATCGTCGCCCAGATAGGCGGTGAATGCCTTTTGTCCCCAGGGGATTTGGCTTGGGGCGACAATCGGCGCAAACGCGCTGGCCGATGCGAAACGCCCGGGATGGCGAAGTGCCATGGTCAGGGCACCGTGCCCGCCCATCGAATGACCCATGATGGATTGCCTGCCCATGTCGAGCGCCGTGAAATTTGCGCCAACCAGCGATGGCAATTCTTCGGCAATGTAACTCCACATGCGATAATGCGGCGCCCACGGTCGCTTTGTCGCATCGACATAAAAGCCAGCGCCCAGCCCAAGATCCCAAGAGCCGTCGGGATCGTCCGCCACCCCCTCGCCGCGGGGACTGGTGTCGGGAGCGACAAGTGCCAAGCCCAGCTCCGCACAAGCGGCGCGATACTCGCCCTTTTCCGTCACATTCATGGGCGTGCAGGTCAGGCCAGACAGAAACCAGATCAGCGGCACCGGTCCTTGTTCGGCTGCCGGCGGCAGAAACAAACTGAAGGACATCGGAGTGCCGGTCGCATCCGAATGGTGCTTGTAGACACCTTGGACGCCGCCAAAACATCGCGCCTCGCTGACAGTCTCTATGTTCACCACGTCCTCATACTTTTCCTCCACAGGAAAACAGCGCGGTTTGCAATGGCTTGCCGCTCACTTATGGTCGTCGCTCCTTCATCGGTCGGGACTCGGACGCGTATCTTGTCAAAACTGTTTTTTCTCGCGCGCTGGGCGGCGTTTGCCGCCTTCGCCATGGTGCTGCTTGGCCCGCATCGAGCATTCGCGCAATTTCCCGCGGTAGTGGAAGAACTCAAGCTCATCACCGCCGATGACAGCCGCGCGTCTTTCCTCATCCGCTTCTCACCGGAAGAACCCGATTACAGTCCACTGAACGTCAATCCGACGCAACCGGAACTGGTCATGCGGACCACCCTCAAGGCACCGCGCCTTCCGTCACGCGAAAGCCACCGGGGGCTGGTGCGGGCGACCACATTCCAGAATAGCGACACTGGCCTTCGGTTGATGTTCGACACCGCAGCTCCAGCGGAAATCGCGGTCCAACCCGCAGGTGACAATTCACTTCAAGTAGTAATCACCAGGCTGTCGCGGTCCGAAGCGATTGGTGCGCGACCGGTCGGTTCAACTGGCCAGCCGGTCGTGCCGGCCAGCGAAATTCCTTCGTATGTCGACTATTACCCGGGGGAATCCTACGAACTGGTGCCGCTCAAATATGCCGATGTCAGCGAAATCATCGGCCTTCTCGTGCAAGGCGAGCAGATCCAGCCGAACAACATCTTCATCCGGCGCGAACCGGGATTTCGGATCGCTCGCCTCGCTTAACCAGCCCAATTACGTCAGCGCGCAAAGCCAGGCGCAGGTGCAGCAGATGTCGCTCGGCCAGTCGTTCGCCAACGGCCTGGCGATCGACCGACGCCTCAATGCGATTTGGATTACCGGCACTCCGGACCGCATTGCCCGCGTCAAGGCGCAGATCGCGTTGATCGATATCCCGGTGGATTTGGTGATACTGGAGACCCAATTCGTCGAGCTGACCGAACAGGGAGCGCGCGATATCGGGATCAATTTCAACAACAGCTCCCGACAGATTGCTACCGGATCGGTCACCACGGGGGCGGAAAACCCCTTCGCAGAGAACATCAAGGCGATCATCCCGTCGTTCCGGATCGAGGCTGCCCTTTATGCCCAGATCCAGAAGGGCGAAGGACGGATTGTCTCGCGACCGCGAATCGCCGCGCAATCGGGTTCGACGGCCAAGATCATCACCGGTGACGCATTGCCAATCCTCACCTCGATCACTTTGTCGGGAGTGAATGGCGTCTCGCAACAGGTCCAATATGTGAACGTCGGTGTCACCCTGCAGATCGCGCCGCGCGTGTCGAGCGACGGCTTCGTGACGTCGCAAATCTATGGTGTCGTGTCTTCGGTGACCGGGTATAGCGAAGGCTATCCGACAATCAGCCAGCGTGAAGCTGAAACCAGCGCTTCGGTGCGCGACGGGGAAACCTTTGTCATCGGAGGCCTGACCCAGGACAACGTCATCTCGACCAAGTCGAAGGTGCCGATCCTTGGTGACATTCCGCTGCTGGGGCAGGCATTCCGCTATGAAAAGTCGACTTCGAACAAAACCGAATTGTTCATCGTCATCACGCCCCGCATTGTCCGCCATCGACGGTTTGAGTTGTCCCCTGAGGAACTGGGCGAAGAACCGCGCCCAGCGCCTCCTCCGCCGGTACCGCTGCAAGTGCCGCAGGGTTCTCCACTCGACCCGAGGCCAGTTCCGGGGAATTAGATTTTCCCGTACCAAACGGTTTCCTACCGCATGGTAAACATCCGTTTTAACTGACAAATTTGCGATTTTTACTTGGCAAATCCGTCGCAAGCATTCATTAAGCTGGGGCGGAGCAGTATTTGCGTCGTATTTATGAACTTGATTGGGGAGTTATCGAGTTGACGAATAAATATCTTCTGGCCGCCGTTGCGGTCATTCCGGCGATTGCGATTGCCGCTCCGGCCCAGGCGCAGATGATGCGCGGGTCGAAAATTTCCGGCCAGTATATTTGCGTGATGGACAAGTCCGTGTCGCGGAGCGCGGTAAAGGATCGCGCATTCACTGCCGCCCGTCCGCTGGGCGGCGCGGTGGAGCGTGTGTTCACCAGTCGCGCAATCAAGGGTTTCACGGTTCAGATTCCCGATGCGATGGCCAAGCGCCTTGAGCAGAGCGATCCGTCGATCAAATATTGTGAGCAGGACCAGGTAATTCAATTGATCCCGGTTCGCGAAGAAGGGCGCCGTACGCGCCCGCCGCGCACCAACGCCAAGCCCGGCGGCGGCGCTCCGCCCCCTGAAGAAACGCCTTGGGGTATCGCCCGAGTTGGCGGTGGCGGATCTGGTTCGTTCCGAACTGCCTGGGTCATCGACACG
Organism: uncultured Alphaproteobacteria bacterium; assembly: GCA_963703115.1. Lineage (GTDB taxonomy): Bacteria > Pseudomonadota > Alphaproteobacteria > Sphingomonadales > Sphingomonadaceae > Sphingomicrobium. The sequence continues at coordinate 385,627 of OY969788.1, read as the reverse complement.
GGCATCGACTTCACTCATCCCGACCTTAACGTCGATGTCGCCCGGTCGGCGACCTTCGTTAATCGCACGCGCGATGCCAATGATGAAAATGGTCATGGTACGCACGTCGCCGGGACGATTGCTGCCAAGGTCAATGGCATCGGCGTGATCGGCGTTGCGCCTGGCGCGACTGTCGTTCCCGTCCGTGTACTCGACCGTCGCGGCAGCGGCACCACTTCGGGCGTGATCGCGGGGATCGATTATGTCTCCCTCAACGGCGCTCCCGGCGATGTCGCCAACATGAGCTTGGGTGGCGGCGTCTCAACCGCGCTCGACCAGGCGGTCGTTGATGCGGCTGCTGGCGGGGTCATGTTCGCGCTTGCTGCGGGTAATGAAAGCGACGATGCCAATAATCATTCGCCGGCACGCGCGGAAGGTCCGAACATCTACACTGTCTCGGCCTTTTCGATCGGCGACAATTTCGCCAGCTTCTCCAACTACGGTACGCATGTCGATTGGGCCGAGCCCGGAGTGAGCATCAAGTCGACCTGGCTGAATGGCGGATACAACACGATCAGCGGTACCTCGATGGCGACCCCGCACCTTGCGGGCATCCTTCTTGCGACCGGTGGCCGTCCGCAGATCAACGGATACGTTAAGGGTGACCCGGATGGTCGCGCCGATCCTATCGGTGTCGTCCAGCCGCCGCTCTAAGAAGCGCAACTTCTGAAAAACATCGGGGCGGTCCTGCGGGGCCGCCCCTTTGCGTTTGGGCTAGGGCTTTTCCTTGTTGGGAAGGGTTCGAACGTGGACGTCGCGCTGCGGAAATGGGATTTCAATCCCTTCCTTGTTAAACGCCTTCCACACCAGCTTTAGGACCTCGGACCGGATATTGCCGACCCCTTCCTCCGGGTCCTCGATCCACGCTTGGATCTCGAAATTGACCGAGCTGTCACCAAATTCCTTGAGCCACACATTCGCTTTCGGCCGGGCGAGCACACGGCTGCACTTATGGGTACATTCGAGCAGGATTTCCTCCACCCGGTCGAGGTCGCTGGCATAGGACACACCGACCGGGATCTGGATCCGGACATTGCGACTTGAATAGGACCAGTTTTCCACCGGCTCGGTCATCAGCAGCTCGTTGGGGATGAGGTGCTCCTTGCCGTCCCGGGTAACTACCGACACCGCACGAATGCCGATCTTGCTGATGGTTCCAAAATGCTCCCCAACGACGATCACGTCGCCCGGCTTTACCGAGCGGTCCATCAATAAGATCAGCCCGGCGATGAGGTTTCCGAAGGTCTTTTGCAGGCCAAAGCCGACGGCAAGCCCAAACGCGCCCGAAAACACCGCAAGAGTCGACAAGTTGAACCCAATAAGGTTGGCGCCGACGAACAGTGCAAGGGCGACGATGACCAAGCCGACGATCTTCTCGAGCAGCAGCTTTTGGACCGCGTCGAACCGGCTGGTTCGGCGAATCCCCTTGCGGATGATCCAGTAAACCAGCTTCGAAACCGCATAGACAATCAGCGCCGCGAGGGCATAGACGACGAAATCGGCAAGCGAATAACGCGTCCGGCCGATCACCAGCCCGATCTGGTCGAGGCGGTCCCACGTGTCGCCGAGCAGGCTTATCTTGCGAAGGGAGCTTTCGTCCATCTTCGCCATCCTAACGGCTCAGGCCGCCGGGTCGAGGGTTGTCAGTCCGCCACCCGATTGAGCGCGCACAGCTTGTTGCCATCGGGGTCGCGCAAATAAGCGAGATAGAGCTTCATTCCCCCACCCTCGCGGATGCCGGGCGGATCCTCAACCGCGGTTCCGCCATTGGCCTGCCCAGCCTTCCACCAGGCGTCGGCCTGCTCCGCGGTCATTGCAAAGCCCACCGTCATGCCATTGCCGCAGACCGCAGGCTGGCCATCGAGCGGCTTGGTGACCAGGAACACTGCGCCATTATGGCGATAGGCCAGGCGCCCCTTGGGATCGAGAGCCCCTTCCGGTCCTCCGAACGCCGCGAACGTGGCATCATAGAATTTCTTCGACCGCTCCAGATCGTTTGAACCGACCATCATGTGGCTGAACATTGCGCTCTCCTTAATAGACGACGACGCTTCGAATACTTTCGCCGGCATGCATCAAGTCGAAGCCCTTGTTGATTTCTTCGAGCGAGAGAACATGGGTGATCATCGGATCGATGGCAATCTTGCCGTCCATGTACATGTCGACGATTCCCGGAACACCGCTGCGGCCCTTGACGCCGCCGAACGCGGTGCCGCGCCAGTTGCGGCCGGTAACCAGCTGGAATGGACGCGTCGCGATTTCCTTGCCGGCCTCGGCGACCCCGATAATGACGCTGGTCCCCCAGCCGCGGTGGCAGCATTCCAATGCCGTCCGCATCACCTCTGTGTTGCCGGTTGCATCGAAGCTGTAATCGGCCCCACCGTCGGTGATCTCGACGATCCTGGCGACAATTTCATCGCGGCTCATTTGCTGGGTGTTGAGGAAATCGGTCATTCCGAAGCGGCGGCCCCATTCCTCGCGGTCCGGGTTGATGTCGACCCCCACGATCTTGCTGGCACCCGCAAGCTTGGCACCTTGGATGACATTGAGCCCAATCCCGCCGAGGCCGAATACGACGACATTATCGCCGGGCTGGACCTTCGCGGTATTCATCACCGCGCCGACCCCCGTGGTTACGCCGCAACCGATATAGCAACTGGACTTGAACGGTGCATCGTCCCGGATCTTCGCTACCGCGATTTCGGGCACGACGGTGAAGTTAGAAAAGGTCGAGCAGCCCATGTAATGGAAGATCGGCTTGCCCTGGTAGGAAAAGCGCGTTGTTCCGTCGGGCATCAAGCCCTTGCCCTGCGTCGCCCGGATCGCGGTACACAGGTTCGACTTTCCCGACCGGCAAGTTTTGCACGTCCCGCACTCGGGTGTGTAGAGCGGAATGACATGGTCGCCGGGCGACACGCTGGTGACGCCCGCACCCACCTCGCGCACTACGCCCGCACCCTCGTGGCCAAGGACCGATGGGAAAATCCCCTCGCTGTCGAACCCGTCAAGCGTATAGGCGTCGGTATGGCAAATACCCGTCGCCATGATTTCAATCAGCACTTCGCCCGCGCGCGGCCCGTCAAGCTCCAGTTCGACGATCTCAAGCGGCTTCTTGGCTTCGAAGGCGACTGCGGCGCGGGTCTTCATTACCTCAGGCTCCCCTTGCCGCGGCGGCTGCTTCATCGAACTCGCGCTCGATGTCGGGTCCCGGCGGCGGGGTCAAGCGGCTGACAAGCCAGACCGCGATGCTTGCCAGGATAAAGCCCGGAACAATCTCGTACAGCCAGTCCGACCAGCCCAGAGCTATCCATGTGCCGACGCTCACCGCTCCCACGATCATTCCGGCCAGTGCGCCCATCCGCGTCGTCCGCTTCCACAGTAATGAAAACAGGAGCACCGGTCCGAACGCTGCGCCAAATCCGGCCCAGGCGTTGCTGACAAGACCCAAGATGGAGTTTTGCGGGTCCATCGCCAAAAGCCCGGCAAATATCGCCACGCCGACCACCGCGATGCGGCTGACCAGGACCAGCTCCTTCTCGCTCACCCGCTCTGGATCTTCGCTGTCGCTACCCCCGCGAATCGTGTGATAAATATCCTCCGCAAGGCTGGAACTTGTGACCAGCAGTTGCGAACTGATGGTCGACATGATGGCGGCCAGGATCGCGGCCAGGATGAATCCGTAGACAAGCGGGTGGAACAGGATCCGGCTCATCATGATGAACACCGTTTCGCTGTCTTTCAGCGCATAGGCATCCTGCGCGAACCAAGCAGCGCCGATATAGCCGGTGGCGATCGCGCCGATCAGGCCGCCGATCATCCAGGTCATGTTGATTCGCCGCGCGACCGGCAGGTCCTTGACGGACCGGATCGCCATGAATTGAACCACGATGTGGGGCTGGCCGAAATAGCCAAGGCCCCAGGCCGCGGCGGATAGAATCGCCATTGGCGCGACCCCGGCGACAAGGTCGCTCAAAGCGCCCGAGGCGAGCCCGCGATTGGTTTCAGCAGTCGCGATCATTGCGGTGAAATCGCCGCCCAGCAGGCTGTAGGCGGTAACCGGCACTGCAATCAGCGCGATAAACATCAGGCAGCCCTGGACAAAATCGGTCAGGCTGACCGCCAGGAACCCGCCCATCACGACATACAGCACCACCACACCGGCGGTAACGACGACCCCGGTCGCATAGTCCATGCCCAATGCACTTGCCGCCAGCTTGCCGCCCGCGACCATTCCGCTGGACGTGTAGAGGGTGAAAAATACGATGATGACCAGTGCGCTGATGATGCGCAGCACGTGTTTGCGGTCATGGAAGCGCTGTTCGAGAAAGTCCGGGACCGTGATCGCGTCGCCGGCAAGTTCGGTATAGGTACGAAGCCGCGGCGCGACGAGGCGGTAATTGAGGTAGGCGCCGACAACCAAGCCAATACCGATCCACGCCTGGCTTACTCCGGTCAGGAAAATCGCGCCTGGCAAACCCATAAGGAGCCAGCCCGACATGTCTGAAGCCCCCGCGCTCAAGGCGGTAACCGCCGGCCCCAAGTCGCGCCCGCCGAGCAAATAGCCATCGCTGGTGCTGGTCGACTTACGCCAGGCGTAGACGCCGATTGCGATCATGACGGCAAAATAGATGCCGAGCGAAATAAGAGTGCCTGTTGCCATGCGCGCGAGGCTATCAGCGGTAACGGAGCTTGCAACCCCAGCCCTGTGCGGCCTACCAGATGGCGCACCGGCAAGGAGAGAAATAGGTGGGTTGGGCACAAGGGCGGCACGCCTTGATTACAGGTGGGGGAACCGGAATCGGCGCTGCTTCGGCGGCTGCACTTGGCGCCGAAGGCGCGAAATTATCGCTGCTCGGGCGGCGGCTTGAACCGCTTGAACAGGTGGCCGCACAGGCCGGTGGATGCGCAATCGCGTGCGACGTTACCGACACCGACCGCATCGCTTCTGCGTTGAACGAAGCGCGGGCGGCCAATGGTCCGATCGACTATCTTATCGTCAATGCCGGGATCGCTGACAGCGCCCCCTTTGGCAAAATGAAGAGGTCCGATTGGGACCGGATTATCGCGGTCAACCTGACCAGCGCGTTCGACTGCGCCCAGGCCGCGCTTCCCGACCTACTAGCCAGTGACAATGGGCGGATCGTATTCGTCGCCTCGGTCGCTTCGCTGCGCGGGGTGCCCTATGCCGCGCATTATGCCGCATCGAAACATGGACTGCTTGGCCTGATGCGTTCGATGGCTGCCGAATTCGCCAGATCGACGCTTACCGTGAACGCAGTGTGCCCGGGCTATGTCGACACTCCAATGACCGACCAATCGGTTGAGCGCGTGGCGGCCAAGACCGGCCGAGACGAAGACACCAGTCGCGCGGCTATCGCCAGCATGAATGCGAGCGGCCGGCTAGTCGATCCGGCCGCTGTCGGCATGGCAATCGCGACTTTGTGCATGCCACTGTCGCGCGACATCAACGGCGCGGCGCTGACGATCGACGGGGGAACTTCGGCATGAGCCTTCACGCTAAGGATTTCGAGGCCGAGAATTTCCTGTGGTCGTTTGAGGACGGGGTGGCAACGATCACCCTCAATCGTCCCGAGCGGAAGAATCCGCTGACGTTCGAAAGCTATGCCGAACTTCGCGATACATTCGGAAGCCTGTGCGGCACACCAGAGGTCAAGGCAGTGGTCCTGACCGGCGCGGGGGGAAATTTCTCTTCAGGTGGCGACGTCCACGAAATAATCGGCCCGCTTACCCAGATGGACCGCGACGGCCTGTTGCGCTTTACCCGGATGACCGGCGACCTGGTCGAAGCAATGCGCTCATGCCCACAGCCGATCATCGCCGCAGTCGACGGCGTGTGTGCCGGGGCGGGTGCGATCATGGCCATGGCCAGCGACATGCGGCTTGCCTCGCCCGGCGCCAAGACGGCATTCCTGTTCGTTCGCGTCGGGCTGTCGGGCGCCGACATGGGCGCATGCGCGATCCTGCCGCGCCTGATCGGCCATGGCCGGGCGAGCGAGCTATTGTTCACCGGCAGAAGCTTCAGTGCCGATGAGGGCGAGCGGTGGGGGTTTTACAACCGTATCACTGACAATGTCCTCGACGATGCGCTTGCACTCGCCGCCGACCTCGCGATGGGCCCAACGCTCGCTCATGCGGTAACCAAGAAGCAACTCAACGAGGAATGGGATATGGGCATCGTCGAAGCACTCGCCGCCGAAGCCGAAGCACAGGCCGATTGCATGGAAACCAACGATTTCCAGCGCGCCTACGAAGCCTTTGCGGCGAAACGCAAACCCGTGTTCGAGGGTAATTAATGACTCTCGCCGGGCAGCTTGACTGGCCGTTCTTCGAAGATCGACACCGTGCGCTTGAAGCGCGCCTGGATGAATGGTGCGGCGTCAATCCGGTCGGCGAAAGCGGCGACAACGACGCCGCCTGCCGCGCGCTCGTCCGCTCGCTGGGTGCTTCGGGTTTGCTGGAACTCAGTGTTTCCATGGACGATACGCGGCCCGACGTTCGAAGTCTCGCTATTGCTCGCCAGCGCCTCGCCTACCATTCTGCCTTGGCCGATTTCGCTTTCGCCATGCAGGGGCTGGGATCGGGAGCGATTTCCCTGTTCGGCACCCCCGAGCAAAAGGCTGCGTGGCTGCCCAAGGTCGCAAGCGGTGAAGCAATTGCCGCCTTTGCAATGACCGAGCCGGATTGCGGGTCCGATGCCGCAAATGTCGCCACCACTGCGCGCCGCGAAGGCAATGGGTGGGTGATCGATGGCGAGAAAACTTACATTTCGAACGGCGGAATTGCCGATTTTTACCTGACCTTCGCGCGCACCGGCGAGGCGGAAGGATCGCGCGGCCTTTCGGCCTTTATCGTCCCCGCGAACAACCCGGGGCTTTCGGTTGCAGAGCGAATTGAAGTTGTGTCCCCTCACCCACTCGCCCGGCTTCGCTACGACCGGGTCACACTCCCCGCCGACGCGTTGGTCGGCCAGGCAGGCGAAGGCTTTCGCGTGGGAATGGAAGTCCTCAACCTGTTTCGCGTGACGGTTGCAGCCGCGGCGCTGGGGTTTGGAGAGCGCGCCCTGGATGAAGCGCTGGCCTGGTCGATGCAGCGCAAGCTTGGTCCGGCGATGCTTGCCGACAATGCGGTCACCCAGGCCAAGCTGGCCGACATGGCGATGGAACTGGATGCCTCTGCCCTTTTGATCAGCCGTGCGGCTTGGCAGCAGGACTTGGGCGCAAGCGATAACCGCCGCGCTGCTGCTATGGCCAAGCTCCATGCCACCGAGACCGCGCACAAAGTGATTGACGATGCCGTCCAGCTTCATGGCGGCGCAGGCGTCACCCGCGGAGTTACTGTCGAACATTTGTATCGCGATATTCGGGCGTTGCGGATTTACGAAGGAGCGAGCGAGGTGCAGCGCCAGATCATTGCTCGCGATATGCTGAAGGAGGCCCGCCGATGAAAATCCTTCAACCTGATGACTGGCCGCGGCCCAAGGGATACGCCAATGGCATCTCGACCTCCGGGCGGATGATTTTTACCGCCGGCGTCGTCGGTTGGGATCAGCAAGAGAGCTTCGCCGAGCACACGCTGCATGGCCAGTTCGCGCAGGCGCTCAGGAACATCGTCGACATTCTGGCCTGTGACGGCGCAGGGCCACAGCATATCGTTCGCATGACCTGCTATGTCACCGACCGCGCCGAATATCTGCGCTCGCGCGACGAAATAGGTAGGGCTTGGCAGCAAATCTTGGGGAAAACATTCCCTGCTATGGCGCTGGTCGAAGTCAAAGGCCTGGTCGAAGCCGCAGCCAAGGTCGAAATCGAAGCAACCGCAGTGGTCCCCGAATGAGCCGCGACCGGTTTACTGAAAGCCGTCTGCCGCCTTTGGACTTGCTCCCGGAATTTCGCTTCGACCTGCCAGAGCTTCGCTATCCGGAACGGTTCAATGCCGCCGCCGTGTTGCTTGGCGGCGGCGCGCAAGATGCACTTGCCATCGCCAATGAGCATGGGCGATGGAGCTACGCCGAGCTCGACTCATTTTCCGGCCGCATTGCGCGGCTGCTGGTCGAGGAGGAGGGACTTGAGCCGGGCAATCGGGTCCTGCTGCGCGGGCCCAATGGCTATACCATGTTCGCCTCTTGGCTCGGCGTTCTCAAGGCCGGCGGGGTCGTTGTGGCAACCATGCCGCTGCTTCGTCCGGGAGAGATCGCCACCGTGATCGACCGCGCCGAAATCAGCCACGCGCTAGTCGATTCGCGCTTTATCGGCGACTTTAGAGAAGCGATGGACCAGACGGGCCACGTTCGCCACCTGATCAAATATGACGGCGATTACGGCCAAGGTGAGCTTGAAACCCGCACCGCCAACCTCGCGCCGTTGCCGGCATGCGACACTGCCGCCGACGATCCGTGCATCATCGCCTTTACCAGCGGCACGACTGGCGTGCCCAAGGGCTGTGTCCAGTTCCATCGCGACGTGCTCGCCCCATGCGACAGCTTTGCATGCCACATCCTTGCGCCGGAACCCGGCGACGTTTTTCTCACCAGCGCACCGATGGCGTTCACCTTCGGCCTTGGAATCACGCCCATGTTTCCGTTGCGCTTCGGCGCTGCCAGCGTGACCGTGGAACAGGCCAGCCCGCCAGCGCTTCTGGAAACAATTGCGAAATTCGGGGTGACCCATCTCGGTACCGCTCCAACCGCTTATAAGGCGATGCTTGGTCATTCGACGCTGGAGCCGGCGCTTGGCACGCTGCGCACCTGCATTTCTGCGGGCGAGCATTTGCCAAAGGCGACATGGGAAGCGTGGAAGGAACGTACCGGCATCTCGATCATCGATGGAATCGGGTCGACCGAAATGATGCACATTTTCATCAGCGCGTCGGGTGACGACATCCGGCCCGGTTCAACCGGCAAAGCTGTTCCGGGTTACACCGCGACGGTGCTGGACGACAACGGGCAACCTCTTGAAACGGGCACCGGGCGGCTTGCCGTCAAGGGACCGACCGGGTGCCGTTATCTCGATGACGCGCGCCAATCCGACTATGTCGCCAATGGCTGGAACGTCACCGGCGACACCTATGAAAAGGATTCCGAGGGCTATTTCTGGTACCTCGCGCGTAGCGACGACATGATCGTGTCGTCAGGCTATAATATCGGTGCCCCCGAAGTGGAAAACGCCCTGCTTTCTCATCCCGCTGTGGCCGAGTGCGCGGTGATCGGCGTGCCCTGTCCCGAACGCGGCCAGAAGGTTAAGGCGTTCATTGTCCTCGCGGCATTTGCCGAAGCCAGCGACGAACTGGTGCAGAAGCTCAAGGATTTCGTGAAGGAAACGATTGCGCCGTACAAATATCCCCGCGACATCGCTTTCGTTGATGCGCTTCCCAAGACCCCGACCGGAAAGCTGCAACGAAGCCGGCTTCGCGCCGACCAGGCATGACCCCCAGACGCGGGCCTTGAAGCTTTAGCGCCGATCAGGCAGGAGGCGCCCAACCCAGCCCGGCGATGCCGGGCGGCCGGCCTAATACTCGGCGAACCGGATTCGCCCCGGGCGATCCGCCACCAACCAGGAAGTTGCCATGACCCCCTCGACCTTGCGCCAGGATTGGCTCGGTAATGTCCGTGCCGACGTCCTTGCCGGTATCGTCGTCGCGCTTGCACTGATCCCTGAAGCCATCGGTTTCTCGATTATCGCGGGGGTCGACCCGCGCGTCGGCCTCTACGCCTCGGTCGCGATTGCGATCGTCATTTCACTGACTGGCGGACGCAGCGGAATGATCAGCGCGGCCACCGCTGCCGTTGCGGTCTTGGTCGTCCCGCTGGTCAAAGAACATGGCGTTGAATATCTGTTCGCCGCGACGATCCTGATGGGCATCATCCAGTTTCTCGCCGGACTGCTTCGACTTCGACCTTTTGATGCAGTTCGTCAGCCGCTCGGTCATTACCGGCTTCGTGAACGCGCTCGCGATCCTCATTTTCATGGCACAATTGCCGCAGTTGATCGGGGTAACCTGGCAGGCCTATGCGATGATCGCCGGCGGACTTGCGATTATCTATTTATTTCCGCGCGTGACCAAGGGGGTCCCCTCGCCGCTGGTTGCAATCATCGTCCTGACCGCACTTTACCTGTGGCTTGGCGCGCCGGTGAACACGGTGGGCGACATGGGCAATATCCCCGAAGGCTTGCCCAGCCTGGTGCTTCCCAACGTGCCTCTGACCCTGGAGACGTTGCGTATCATCCTGCCATTTTCCGCAACCATGGCGGCAGTCGGATTGCTGGAGAGCCTGCTGACCGCGCAAATCGTCGACGATATGACCCATTCGGACAGCGACAAGCGCCGAGAGTGCCTAGGCCAGGGAAGCGCCAACATGGTCGCCGCCTTGTTCGGCGGGATGGGCGGCTGCGCGATGATCGGCCAGTCGGTGATCAACGTGACCTCAGGCGGGCGCGGCCGGTTGTCGACGTTCACCGCGGGCGCCGTGCTGTTGGTCATGCTGTGGCTACTTGGCCCCATGGTCGGCCGAATCCCGATGCCCGCGCTGGTCGCGATCATGATCATGGTGTCGATCGGCACGTTCAGCTGGAATTCGATTCCCAACATCCGTCATCATCCGTGGACCAGCAGCGTGGTCATGCTGGCGACCGTCTTCGTGGTGGTTGCGACCCATGACCTTGCCCAAGGGGTGCTCGCCGGGGTCCTGCTGTCGGGCATCTTCTTTGCCGCAAAAGTGCGCACCATGTTTACGGTCGAGCGGGTCCATGACGGGGAGGATCACGCAACGTTCCGGGTTACTGGCCAATTGTTCTTCGCAAGCGTTGACCGCTTCACCGCCAAGCTTAGCGAGGATACCCCCGAGAACCATATCCTGATCGACGTGGTAGGTGCGCATTTCTGGGACATTTCGGCAGTTGGCGCGCTCGACAAGGTGATCGCGCGGCTCCAGCAGCAGGGCAAGACAGTCGAAGTGGTCGGGGTGAACCGCGCAAGTGTCGACCTGATCGACAAGTTCGCGCTTCACGACAAGACGGGCGTAGAAATCGGCCTCGTCCCGCATTGAGCGGGTGGGCTATTCGAACTCTACGATAACCTGGTCGACGGACAGGCTGTCGCCTTCGCTTGCAGGGGTCGCCTTGACCGTCGCCGCCTTGGTCGCGCGAAGGATGTTTTCCATCTTCATCGCTTCCATCACTGCGACCGGCTGACCCGCCTCGACGCTGTCGCCGACCTTGACTGCAAGCTTGGTCAACAGCCCCGGCATTGGCGCGATCAGCAAACGCGAGAGGTCGGGCGGCGGCTTGTCGATCATGTACTTCGCGAGGCGCGCGACATGTGGGCTCATCACCTTTACGCGATGGATTGCTCCGCGCGTCTGGAGTTCCCAGTTGCGGCCCTTGCGACGCACCTGGACGATCCTTGCCCGACCACCAACATTGGCATGAAGCAGTTCCTGTCCCGGGGACCAATCCCCCTCGATGTCGACCACCTCGCCACCGTTCTCGACCCCCATCGCGCCGCCGCGATAAGGGCGCACGCGAACTTTCATTTCTTCCCCGGCGATACTGACCACGCGTTCGCTGGGTTGCGGGATCGGCCCACCTAATTGGTCTGAAACCTCAGCCGCGCGCTCATCCGAAATCGCCTGCACCTTGGCCGCGATCAGCGCCAGATCGCCCAGCAATTTGTCATCCGCCGGAGCGCCTTCAAAACCGTCGGGATATTCCTCGGCGATGAAATTGGTCGTGATTTCGCCGGACCGGAAGCGCGGGTGCTGCATCAACGCAGACAGGAAATCGACATTGTCGTTGATGCCGTCGATCACGAATGAATCCAGCGCTTTGACCTGCGCATCGATCGCCTCGATGCGGGTCGGGGCCCAGGTCACCAGCTTGGCAATCATCGGATCGTAGAACATCGAAACTTCGCCGCCTTCGAACACGCCATCGTCGATGCGAATTACCTCTTCGTCGAAGCGCTCTTCACGTGGCGGGCGATAACGTACCAGTCGCCCGGTCGACGGCAGGAAGCCGCGATAGGGGTCTTCGGCATAGACTCGAGTTTCCAATGCCCAGCCGTTAAGCGCCACGTCATCCTGCGACAGCGGCAGCTTTTCACCGGCCGCAACCCGGATCATTTGTTCAACCAGGTCCAGGCCGGTCACTTCCTCGGTCACCGGATGCTCGACCTGTAGGCGGGTGTTCATCTCCAGGAAGTAGAAGCCCTCACCGCTGCTATCGGCGCCCGATACGATCAGCTCGACCGTACCGGCACTGAAATATCCGACCGCGCGGGCCAGCGCGACCGCCTGCTCACCCATCTTGCGCCGCATGTCTGGCGTGACGAACGGCGAGGGAGCTTCTTCGACCACCTTCTGGTGGCGACGCTGGATCGAACATTCGCGCTCGCCGAGGTAAAGGATGTTGCCGTTCTGGTCGCCCAGAACCTGGATCTCGATATGGCGCGGCTGTTCAATGAACTTCTCGATGAACACGCGATCGTCGCCAAAGCTTGCAAGGCCTTCGCGCTTGGTCGCCTCGAACCCTTCGCGCACGTCCTTCTCGCTCCAGGCAAGGCGCATGCCTTTGCCGCCGCCACCGGCCGAGGCCTTCATCATGACGGGATAGCCGATCTCGCCGGCGATCTTTACCGCTTCGTCGGTGTCGGCAATGTCACCCAGGTAGCCGGGGACGACATTGACCCCCGCTTCCTTGGCAAGCTTTTTCGAATTCGATCTTGTCGCCCATTGCGGCGATGGCTTTCGCCGGCGGCCCGATGAAGGTGATCCCCGCCTTCTCCAAGGCCTCGACGAACGACGCGCGTTCGCTGACAGGAAGCCGTAGCCGGGATGGACAGCCTCGGCGCCGGTGGCCTTGCACGCATCAATGATCTTGTCGGCGACGAGGTAGCTCTCCGCCGCAGGCGCGGGTCCGATGTTCACCGCCTCCTCCGCCATGCGCACGTGCGGCGCATTGGCGTCTGCATCCGAATAGACCGCGACCGTCGCGATCCCCATTTTCTTCGCGGTCTTGATGACCCGGCAGGCTATTTCCCCGCGATTGGCGATCAGAATCTTCTTGAACATGGGCACCTTATTCTGTCGCCTCAGCAAGTGGCGGATTGTTGTGGCCAAGCAGCCTTAAGACCTCATCCGCAGCATCGGCAAGATTGGTGCCGGGGCCGAAGATCGCCTGTACGCCCGCTTGCCGCAAAAAGTCATAGTCCTGCGGCGGGATGACGCCGCCCGCGACGACCTTGATATCTGCGCGACCCGCGTCTTTCAGCGCTGCGATCAGTTCCGGGATCAATGTCTTGTGCCCGGCTGCAAGGCTTGATGCACCGACCACATCGACTGCTTCGGCAATCGCGGTGTCAGCGGCTTCCTGAGGGGTTTGGAACAACGGTCCGGCGACGATTTCGAAGCCCAGGTCACCGAAGGCGGAGGAAACCAGGTTGGCGCCCCGGTCGTGGCCATCCTGTCCCATCTTGGCGACCATCATGCGCGGTTTGCGGCCCAGCCGTTGCGTGACTGCCTTGGTCCCTTCAAGCGCGCCCTTCCAACGGGCATCGTCGCGCTTGCCATAGACGCCGCTGACCGGATGCGGGGTGGTATGATAGCGCCCGAACACGCGTTCCATCGCGTCCGAAATCTCGCCCAGCGAACAGCGCGCACGCGCCGCGTCGACCGCAAGCGCGAGCAAATTCGCGTCGCCCTTCGCGCCCGCCTCGAGCGCGTCGAGTGCCGCGCGGGCCACGCCTTCATCGCGGGCCGCGCGCATCGCTTCCAAACGCGCGATCTGACCGGCGCGAACCTTGGCATTGTCGACTTCCAGGATGTCGAGATGCGCTTCCTCGGGCAGGCGATATTTGTTGACCCCGACGATCACTGTCTCGCCCGTATCGACCTTGGCGGCGCGTTCCGCGGCCGCTTCCTCGATGCGTTGTTTGGGCAGGCCCTCCGCGACCGCTTTGGTCATGCCGCCATGCGCTTCTACCTCGTCGATCAACGCCCTGGCTTTGTCTTCAAGCTCGCGGGTCAGCGCTTCGACATACCAGCTTCCGCCAAGGGGGTCGGCAACCGCGGTGATGCCCGATTCTTCGGCAAGGATAAGCTGGGTGTTGCGGGCGATGCGCGCGGAAAAATCGGTCGGAAGCGCGATCGCCTCATCGAACGAATTGGTGTGCAGCGACTGCGTTCCACCAAGCGTCGCGGCCAGCGCCTCGATCGTGGTTCGGATGATGTTGTTGTAGGGGTCCTGCTCGGTCAGCGAGACGCCGCTGGTCTGGCAATGGGTGCGCAGCAATTTCGACTTTTCAAACTTCGCGCCAAGATCGGTCATGATCTTCGCCCACAGCGTGCGTGCGGCACGCATCTTAGCGACTTCCATGAAAAGGTTCATGCCGATGCCCCAGAAAAAGGACAGGCGCGGCGCGAAGGCATCGATCTCCAGCCCGCTTTTTATGGCAGCGCGGACATATTCCATGCCGTCGGCCAGCGTGTAGGCCATTTCCTGCACCGCCGTCGCCCCGGCCTCGTGCATGTGATAGCCCGAGATGGAGATGCTGTTGAACTTTGGCATTTCGGCAGACGTGTAAGCGATGATATCGCTGACGATCCGCATGCTCGGTTCGGGCGGGTAGATATAGGTGTTGCGAACCGCGAACTCTTTTAAAATGTCGTTCTGGATCGTGCCCGACAACTTGTCGCGCGCTACCCCCTGTTCCTCACCCGCGACGATATAGAAGGCCATGATCGGAATGACCGCGCCGTTCATCGTCATGCTGACGCTCATCTCATCCAGCGGGATGCCGTCGAACAGCAATTTCATATCCTCGACGGAATCGATCGCGACACCAGCCTTACCGACGTCGCCGGCAACGCGCGGATGGTCGCTGTCATAGCCGCGGTGGGTGGCAAGATCGAAGGCGACCGACAGGCCCTTCTGCCCGGCGGCGAGGTTGCGACGATAAAAGGCGTTCGATTCTTCCGCCGTCGAGAAGCCGGCATATTGGCGGATCGTCCAGGGGCGGCCCGCGTACATCGTCGCATAAGGGCCGCGCGTGTAAGGCGGCAGGCCGGGAAAGCCGCTGTCGATCCCATCCACGTCCTGCGGCTCATAGACTGTCTTGAGAGTGATTCCCTCAGGCGTGTCACGCGTCAGGGCACGCCCCTTGGATTCCTTGTCGGCAAGGGCCTTCCAGTCGGCCTTGGTCGGCTTGTTGGTCATCGCGGACGCTCTAGCCTCAATGCGCTTGGCGTGGCGACTCCATAATTTCGGTCAGCACCCCGCCCATGTCCTTGGGGTGGATGAAGAAGATCGGGGTGCCATGCGCGCCGATCCGGGTGGGACCAAGAATGCGCACGCCCTTGTCTTCAAAATGCGCGCGCGCGGCGGTGATTTCGTCGACCTCGAAACAAACGTGGTGCTGCCCGCCGAGCGGGTTCTTCTCAAGGAACTTGATGATCGGGGAGTCCTTGCCCAGCGGTTCGATCAACTCGATCTGCGCATTGGGCGCGTCGACAAAGCACACCCGAACGCCTTGCGCGGGCAAGTCGAACGGCTCGCCAAGCGGATGCGCGTCGAACAGGTCGCGATAGCGCGCCAGCGCCTCGCCGATATTGGGGGTAGCGACCCCGACATGGTTCAAACGACCGAGTTTCATGCGATGCTCACTTTCGTCGTCACGCTATTGGCAATGAAGCAGGCGTCGTGCGCCTTATGATGAATGTCGGCGAGTGCATCGGAATCAGGTGCCGCGCCTGCCCACTCGACGCGTGGACGTAGCGTCACCTCGGTCATCGCCATCCTGCCGTCCTCTCGCTTGGCGAGCACGCCTTCAGCCTCGTCAACATAGGAAGACACCGCGAATCCCGCCCGTTTAGCGAAGTCGAGGAAGAACAGCATGTGGCAGGACGACAGGCTTGCGACAAAGGCCTCTTCGGGATCGACGCGCGCTTCGTCCGAGTAAGGAGCTGGCACGATGTGCGGGCTTGGAGACGCCGGAATCACGGCCCCGCCGTCGAACGCCCATTCATGCGCACGGCTATACTGGCCCTTGGCATAATCCTCGCCGGGGCTCGCGCTCCAGCGGACGGTGGCGGTGTAGGTGCTCATAGCGGTATGTTATCGTGCTTTTTCCACGGATTTTCGAGTTGCTTGTCACGCAGCTTGCGGAGGCCCAGCGCGATACGGCGGCGCGTGGAATGCGGGTAGATGACGTCGTCGATAAAGCCCTTGCTTGCCGCCACGAACGGGTTGGCGAAACGTTCTTCATATTCGCGGGTCTTTTCGGCGATTTGGTCAGGATCTTCGCGGTCCGACCGGAAGATAATCTCGACCGCGCCCTTGGCGCCCATCACCGCGATCTCGGCAGTCGGCCAGGCATAGTTCAAATCCCCGCGCAGATGCTTGGACGCCATCACGTCATAGGCGCCGCCATAGGCCTTGCGGGTGATGATTGTAATCTTGGGCACGGTCGCTTCGGCATAAGCGAACAGCAGTTTCGCGCCGTTCTTGATGATGCCGTTATGCTCCTGAGCGACGCCGGGAAGGAAGCCCGGAACATCGACAAAGGTAATGATCGGGATGTCGAACGCGTCGCAAAAACGCACGAAGCGTCCGGCCTTTTTCGACGCGGCGATGTCGAGGCAGCCGGCGAGAACCATGGGCTGGTTGGCCACAATCCCCACCGTGCATCCCTCGATCCGCGCGAAACCGACGATGATGTTCGCTGCATGGGCAGGCTGAAGTTCGAAGAAATCGCCATCGTCGGCGACCTTCCGAATAAGTTCATGCATGTCGTAGGGCGTCGCCGCGCTGGGCGGGATCAGCGTGTCGAGGCTGTCCTCGGTCCGGTCCCACGGGTCGTGGCAGGGCCGCGTCGGAAGGTCGTGCCGGTTAGATAATGGCAGGAAGTCGAAAAAATCGCGGGTCGCCAACAGGGCGTCGATATCATTTTCAAACGCAACATCGGCGACGCCCGACTTGGTGGTATGCGTGATTGCGCCGCCAAGTTCCTCCTGGGTTACAACCTCGTTGGTGACGGTCTTGACCACCTCGGGACCGGTGACGAACATGTAGCTGCTGTCCTTCACCATGAAGATGAAGTCGGTCATTGCGGGGGAATAGACCGCGCCACCCGCGCATGGCCCCATGATCAGCGAAAGCTGCGGCACGACACCGCTGGCAAGGACATTGCGCTGGAACACCTCGGCATAGCCGCCGAGTGAAGCGACGCCTTCCTGGATGCGCGCACCGCCGCTGTCGTTGAGGCCGATTACCGGCGCGCCGACCTTCATCGCCGCGTCTATGATCTTGCAGATTTTCTCTGCATGGCGCTCGGACAATGAGCCGCCGAACACGGTGAAATCCTGCGCAAAGACATAGGTCAGCCGGCCGTTGATCGTGCCCGATCCGGTCACCACGCCATCACCTGGAACCTTGGTCACCTCCATCCCGAAGTCGACGCAATTATGTTCGACGTACATGTCGACTTCTTCGAAGCTTCCGGGATCGAGCAGCACCGAGATGCGCTCGCGCGCGGTCAGCCGTCCTTTGGCGTGCTGCGCATCGATGCGCTTTTGCCCACCGCCCATCCGCGCGGCCTCGCGGCGGCGCTCAAGTTCTTCGATCGTGGTACCCAACAGCTATCTCCCCGACGCCGCCTTGTCGGCCCGCGCGCGTTCGCAAGTCAAATCCATCAGCCCTCGTGGCGGGCTAGTTCCTCTCCGGTCAGCCGGACAACATGAAGGACGTTGGTCGATCCGACCGTTCCAAACGGGATTCCCGCCATCACGATGACCCGGTCCCCGCCCTTGGCGAGGCCGTGGCGAAGCGCCATGCGCTTGGCCTTCTCGACCATTTCCTCGAAATTCGTGACGTCGCGGGTGTGGATCGCATGGACGCCCCACAACAGGCCCATTCGCCGCGCAGTCTGGAGCGACGCGCTCATCGCCAGCGTTGGCACTTGCGGCCGCTCACGAGCGATCCGCCGCGCGGTCGATCCCGAAGAAGTATAACAAAGCATCGCCGCGGCAGAGACGGTCTTGGCAATTTGTCGGGCGGAGCTGGCAAGCGCATCGGCGGTCGTCGGCTCGATGCTGGTCTCAGTAAAGTGGATGCGGTCGTGCCAGGTAGTGTCCTTTTCGGCGCTGGTTGCGATCCGATCCATCATCGCCACCGCCTCAATCGGGTATTTTCCAGCCGCGCTTTCAGCCGACAGCATCACCGCATCGGCGCCGTCGTAAATCGCGGTCGCGACATCGCTGACTTCGGCGCGAGTGGGGGTTGGCGAGACGATCATCGATTTAAGCATCTGGGTCGCGACCACCACCGGCTTGCCCTTCTGGCGGGCGATCGCGATTATCCGGTTCTGCAAGGGCGGAACCCGCTCTGGCGGAAGCTCGACGCCAAGGTCGCCGCGCGCAACCATCACCGCGTCGGACAAATCGACGATCTCGTCCAGCCGCTCGATCGCCGCGGGCTTTTCGATCTTGGCCATCAGTGCTGCCTTGTTACCGATCAGCGCGCGCGCCTCGGCGACGTCCTCGGGACGCTGGACAAACGACAGCGCGATCCAGTCGGCACCCTGTTCCAGCGCAAAGGCAAGGTCGTCGCGGTCCTTCTCGGTCAGCGCTGGAACCGGCACCACCACGTCGGGCACGTTGACGCCCTTATGGTCGCTAATCATTCCGCCCACCTTTACCTCGGTGACGATCGTGTCGCCGGTAACCTCGATCACCTTCAACCGGATCTTGCCGTCGTCGACCAGCAACGACGTTCCGGGACGCGCGGCAACGAACAATTCGGGATGCGGCAGTTCAACCCGCGTCGAATCGCCGGGCGTGGAATCGCAATCGAGAACGAACCGGGCACCGTTCTTTAGCTCGACCCGACCAGCCGCAAATTCCCCAACACGAAGCTTTGGCCCCTGGAGGTCGAACAGGATCGTGGTCGCTCGGCGAAATTCTTGTTCAAGGTCTCGAATGGCCTCGACCAGCTTGGCCTTCTGAGCCTGATCGCCATGACTCATGTTGATCCGGAACGCGTCCGCCCCGGCTTCCATCAGCTTGCGGATGATCGCCGGGTCGCTTGAAGCCGGACCCAGGGTGGCCAGGATTTTGACCTTGCGGTCACGCGGAGGAAGAAAGTCGCTCATGTCGCAGTTGCAATAGCCGCATGCCCAGTGCGTTCAAGCCGCTTGAGCCTTTGGCCCGCCTCGCCTAGAGCACGGCCCAACAACCCAAATCCGGAGTATCAAAGGCATGGCGGAAGGAGCCATCGCAGTCGACCAACTGCGACTTTTCATCGAGCGCATCGAGCGCCTTGAAGAAGAAAAAAAAGGTATCGCGGACGATATCAAGGACGTCTACGCCGAGGCCAAGTCCACCGGCTACGACACCAAGACGATGCGCAAGGTGGTCAGCCTTCGCCGCCTCGAATCGCATACCCGGCAAGAACAGGACGCGTTGCTGGAAACCTATCGCCAGGCCCTGGGACTGGCGTAAGAGGGCATCATGGCGGGTCATTCCAAATTTAAGAACATCATGCACCGCAAGGGTGCGCAGGATAAGAAGCGCTCGGGCCTCTTTTCCAAGCTGTCGCGCGAAATCACGGTCGCGGCCAAGATGGGCATGCCCGACCCGGACATGAACCCGCGCCTGCGCGCCGCGGTCAATGCCGCCAAGGCTCAGTCGATGCCCAAGGACAATATCCAGCGGGCAATCGACAAGGCGACTGCGGGCGACACCGAAAATTACGAGGAAATCCGCTATGAGGGCTATGGCCCCAGCGGGGTCGCGATCATCGTTGAGGCCCTGACCGACAACCGCAACCGCACCGCGACCAATGTGCGCACGATCTTTTCCAAGAATGGTGGCAATCTGGGTGCTTCGGGAAGCGTCAGCCACGGCTTCGAACGGCTTGGCCTGATCGAATATCCGGCCGCGGTCGGCGATGAAGACAAGGTCATGGAAGCCGCGATCGAGGCGGGAGCGGAAGACGTCGAATCGGACGACGGCGGCCACCAAGTGTGGACCCCGTCCGATTCCCTGCACGAAGTCGCGAAGGTGATGGAAGCCGCACTGGGTGAGGCCGAAGCGGTCAAGCTGGCGTGGAAACCGACTCTGATGTCGGAAGTCACCGGCGATGATGTCTCGACGCTGATGAAGCTGATCGACGCACTCGACGATGACGATGACGTCCAGGCCGTGTGGGGCAATTACGACATTTCCGATGAAGAGCTGGAAAAGCTCGGCTGATGTGGTGGCTGGCGGTCAAAGCGCTGGTCAGCGGGATCATCGTCGCCGCCATTTCGGAAATCGCCAAACGCTATCCGGGTTTCGGCGCGCTGGTTGCCTCTTTGCCGTTGGTCAGCGTGCTGGGCATGCTGTGGCTGTGGAACGACAAGCCCGACGCTTCCAACATGGCCGACCATAGCGCCGCGACCTTCTGGTTTGTTCTCCCCAGCCTGCCGATGTTCCTCATTATTCCCGCGATGCTTCGGGCCGGCGTAAATTTCCATCTTGCCCTGCTGCTTGGCTGTACGCTGACGGTACTGCTGTACGGGCTAATGCTACTCTTGGCCCCGCGTTTCGGGCTTAGGCTGTGATCGTACTCGGGATCGATCCCGGTCTTGGCACCACCGGATGGGGCCTGATCCGTACCGAGGGCAATCGCCTGTCGCACCTTGCAAATGGCCAGTTGAAAACGGACCCAAAGGAACCGCTGCCAAGGCGGCTGATCGATCTTGCAAGCCAGCTCGAAGCACTGGTCGCGGACCATGCGCCGGACTGTGCCGCGGTCGAGGAAGTGTTTGTCAACAAGAACCCGCAGTCGACCCTGAAGCTGGGCCAGGCTCGCGGCGTTATCCTGATGATCGCAGCGCGCGGCGGGCTGGAGGTCGGTGAATATGCCGCGCGCCTTGTCAAGAAAGCGGTGGTGGGGGTTGGCAATGCCGACAAGGCGCAGGTCCATGCGATGATCTTGCGGCTGTTGCCGGGCGCCAAGGTCGCTGGACCAGACGCTGCCGACGCGCTCGCCGTAGCAATAACCCACGCCCACCACTTGGCGAGTGCGCGAAGCGGCATTACGCCTAGGCCATGATCTCTCGCCTCACCGGAATACTCGTCGAGACCGCCGCCGACCATGCGGTGGTCGACGTGTCGGGCGTGGGCTACACGGTCCAGCTATCGGGCAAGACCATCGGCGCGATCGGGCCGGTGGGAAGCGAAGTACTGATCCTGACCGAACTCCAGGTGCGCGAGGACCAATGGACCCTGTTCGGCTTCGGTAATCCGTCCGAGCGTGATGCCTTTCGCGCGCTTACCAGCATCCAGGGGGTCGGCGGAAAACTCGCGCTCGCGATCCTCTCGACCCTTGCACCCGACGAATTGTCCGGCGCTGTGGCCAATGGCGACAAGGCGATGATCGGCCGTGCCAACGGAGTCGGCCCCAAGCTTGCCCAGCGGATCGCCAACGAGCTTGCCGGAAAGCTAGGGATTTCGGGGCTCGGCGCGGGTCTCACGCCGACACCGAAGACCAGCGCCGCGCAGGACGCCTTGTCGGCACTTGCCAACTTGGGCTTCAAACCCGCCGAGGCAAGCCAGGCGGTCGCCAAGGCAGCCGACGAACTGGGCGACGGAGCGACCCTCGACGCCCTCGTCCGCCTGGCGCTCAAGAAAGCGGCGAAATAGGCCTTAACTTCCCCACGCGTCCTTGTAGACGCGCAGAAAATTGGTTCCGAACAGTTTCTCCAGCCGGGCCACGCTCCAGCCGCGCTTCTGCAAGGCGCTGGCGACCATCCGGTAGCGCTTTACCGTATTGAGTTCCTCGACCCACGGATAAACTCCGACCGCTTCTCCAGGGGCTGCAATGCCGCGCGCCAACCGTTCTTTCGCCCATTCGTCGAGCTTTTTCTTGGCTTCGGCATCAAGGCGCAGCGGGACCACTCCGTTGTCGGTACCGATCCCGACATGGTCCTCACCCGCGACATTGCCGACATGCTCGATATGGGCAACGACATCCGCCATCGTCGCCGGGCGTCCGCCGGTCAGGAACGGCATCCAATAGACTCCGACCACCCCGCCCTTGTCAGCGACCGCCTTGATCGTCGCGTCATCCGTGTTGCGGACATGATCGTAGAGATTGCGCGCCGCAGTGTGGCTGATGACCATCGGACGTTTTGCGTACGCCACTCCTTCGGCCATCGTCCGGGCGCCGCCGTGGCTCAAGTCGAGGAGCAATTTTTCAGCCTCGATCCGTTCGATCGTTTTCATGCCCAGCTTGGATAGCCCCGCGTTGCGCGGCTCAAGCGCGCCATCGGCTGACAAATTGGCATTGTTGTAGGTCAGCTGGACGGTCATCACCCCGTCCTTCTTCATCTGTGCCAAACGGTCGAGTTCGGGGCCGACCATCGAGGTATCCTGCGTGCCCAGTACCACGCCGAACTTCCTTTCTTTTTTGGCCTTGATGATATCGGCCGCGCTCCGAACGAGCAGCAGATGGTCGGGATTGGCACCGAATAAGGCCTGCTTGACAGCAATGTCCTCTTGATAGGCTTTCCATGCGTCGCCGACATTTCCGACCGGCATGACGGTATCGCGCACGACCGTGACCCCGGATGCGACAACATCGGCCCAGCCGGGCTGTGTATAGCGGGTAATCCCGTCCTCGTTGGCCGGATCACCCACACCGCCAAGCCCATCGATGATAATCGCCTTGTCGTACCACCCCAGGTCCTGGGCCCAGACGATACGCGGCGCCAGGACAAGCGCCCCCAGGCTGGCAACACCGCCCGCCAATAGCGCTCTTCGGTCGATCTGGTCCATGTGTACCCCCCTTTTCTTCGGTCCTAAGGCT
This sequence comes from uncultured Alphaproteobacteria bacterium, assembly GCA_963703115.1. Taxonomy (GTDB): domain Bacteria; phylum Pseudomonadota; class Alphaproteobacteria; order Sphingomonadales; family Sphingomonadaceae; genus Sphingomicrobium. The sequence goes on along the minus strand of OY969788.1, from coordinate 362,729 downwards.
TGATTCCGGCCCAAGCAATTCTTGCTCCCCGCGCCGCCCTGTGGTGAATGAGAATGGAAATGTTCGATGCCGTTGCAACCCAGATCGCCCACGATGTCGCCAAAGCGATCGAACTGGTCGGTATCGCGATCATTGCCGTCGGCGCGGTCATCAACCTGGCAATTTATGCATACCGGTCGATCGACGCGTCCAATCGTGCCGCGGCCGTAGCCGCAGTTCGCTCCGGCCTTGGCCGGTCAATCCTGCTAGGCCTGGAATTCCTAGTCGCTGCCGACATCATCAACACCGTTGCGGTAACCCCGACGCTGGAAAGCGTCGCGGTGCTTGCGGCGATCGTCGCCATTCGGACCTTCCTCAGCTTCAGCCTGGAGTTGGAGATCGAGGGTCGTTGGCCATGGCAGCGCAAGGCTGGTGAGAAGCGCACAAGCTGATGGCAACCGACCCGGCCCGTATCACCACCCCCGAGCGCACGGGCGAAGACGCCGATGTCGCGCTTCGCCCCAAAAGCCTGGACGAATTCGTCGGCCAGCAGGCAGCGCGGGAAAATTTGCGCGTGTTCATCTCTGCCGCCAAGGGGCGCGGCGAGGCGCTTGACCATGTGCTGTTTCACGGTCCGCCGGGACTCGGCAAGACCACCCTTGCCGGGATCGTCGCCAAGGAAATGGGTGTCGGTTTTCGCGCCACCAGCGGCCCCGTAATCGCCAAGTCGGGCGATCTTGCCGCCTTGCTCACCAACCTTGAAGATGGCGATGTCCTGTTCATCGACGAAATCCACCGCCTCAATCCCGCGGTCGAGGAAGTGCTGTATCCGGCGATGGAGGACCGCGCGCTCGACCTGATGATCGGCGAAGGCCCGTCGGCCCGGTCGGTTCGGATTGACTTGCCGCGCTTTACCCTGATCGGCGCGACCACGCGCCAAGGATTGCTGACCACGCCATTGCGCGACCGCTTCGGAATCCCGGTTCGCCTCAATTTCTACACCGTCCCCGAACTTGAACAGGTGATCCGCCGTGCTGCCCGACTGCTCGGGGCGCCGGTGAGTGAAGATGGCGCGCACGAGATTGCCCGCCGAAGCCGGGGCACGCCACGCATCGCGGGCCGGTTGCTACGGCGAGTGCGCGACTTCGCACAGGCCGCAGGTGCCGCGGAAATCGTTGCCGAAGTAGCCGACCGAGCGCTGACCAGGCTCGAGATCGATAGCCTGGGCCTAGACGCGATGGACCGCCGCTACATGATTATGATCGCGGACCTGTATAGCGGCGGGCCGGTAGGGATCGAGACTCTTGCGGCCGGGCTTAGCGAGCCTCGCGACACGATCGAGGACGTGATCGAGCCGTTCCTTATCCAGCTTGGGTTGATCGCTCGGACGGCGCGGGGGCGCTGTCTCAACGGGCGTGGCTATAGCCACCTGGGAATTGCCGCGCCTGTAGCCGGCCAGTCGAACTTGTTCGATCCGGACGAGGGCAAATGAGCCTGATGGCCGCATTGGCGGCTGCAAGCGTTCCAGCCGCCGCCGCCGTTGCGCCCGCCGATTATCGTAAGACCAGCGCCTGGCTGTGTCTTCCGGGCCGGGCGGACGCCTGTTCATCCAACCCCGGCACGATCATGCTTTTGCCCAGCGGGTATGGAAAGCGCAACGACGCGCCACCGGCAGCGGCACCTGGGGTCGATTGCTTCATCGTCTATCCCACCGCCTCGCTCGACCAAGGCCTCAACGCCGACATGACCCCAGGGCCGGAAGAAGCCGCCATCGCGCAGGCGCAGTTCGCCCGCTTCGCGTCGGTCTGCCGGCCGTTCGCGCCCGTTTATCGGCAAATGACGGTTGCTTCGATCGCGGCCCATGCAGCTGGCGCCGACATCACTCCCAACGCCGTCCTCGCCTATCGCGATGTCGCCGCGGCCTGGGCGGACTATTGGAAGCACCGCAATCAGGGCCGCCCGGTTGTCTTGCTGGGACACAGCCAGGGAAGCCTCATGCTCATCCAGCTGATCGCCAATGTGATCGAAAAGGATCCGGCGATGCTTGAGCGGGTCCAATTGGCCATCGTTCCTGGGTACAACCTCTACGTTCCGCAGGGTAAGACTGTTGGCGGCGACCTCAAGACCATGCCGCTGTGCAGCGCCCCGGGCCAGCGTCACTGCGCGCTGGCCTGGACGAGCTTCCGGACCAGGAACGCCCCCCCGGTGGGCGCAATGTTCGGCTATTCCGATAAGCCCGGAATGACCGTCGGCTGCGTCAACCCGGTGCGCTGGGGCTCACGCACATGGGAAAGTAGTGACAGCGTCTGGTATGCGCGCTCGAGGCTTCCCGTGCCTGGCGGCCCGATCCAATGGTCAAGCACGGGCCAGCCGTCCGTTCCCTACGTCCATGCGCCAGGCCTGACCTCGGTCCGCTGCGTCAACCAGGGTGCCCGCGGCTACCTTGAGGTGCGGGTCAACGACGATCCCGCCGACGCACGTACCGACCGCGTCGGCGGCGAGGTCGGCGCGATGGGAATGTTCTTTCCTGGCTGGGGGATGCACATGGCCGATATCTATGCGGTGCAGGGCAACCTCGTCAGTGCGGTTGGAACGATCGGTGCGTCGGCTGCCAACGAACGCGCGAAATGAGTGCGATCGACCAACCTTATCGCGGCGGCTTCGTCGACGCCGAACATCATTTCGCGCTTTCGGTCTATTTCGAGGACACCGACGCCTACGGCATCGTCTATTATGCCAACTATCTGAAATTCATGGAGCGCGCGCGCTCGGACATGCTACGGGCCAGCGGAATTGACCAAGCGGCCGAACTTAGCGCGTCTGGCTCCGCCTATGCTGTGGTCGAGGCAGAGTTGAAATATATGCGACCGGCGAAACTGGGCGATGATCTGCTGATTGTTTCGACAATCGGGGACATTCGTGCCTCTTCGGTCAAGATTTATCAGACAGTCAGGCGCGGGCGTGAAGAGTTGAACCGGGCCGTGATCGTCGCAGCGTTCCTTGACGGGAACGGGCGGCCGCGGCGCCACCCGGCGGAATGGCTGAATAAATTCAGGGCGATTGGCGAATAAATGCGAGTGTTTGGGACTTCTTTTGGATTAGCGCTGGTCGCGCTTGGATCGGCGGGCGCTGCTGGTGCGCAGCAACCGACGGCAACGGTGATCGCCGTTCCGCCGCTAGCGACACCCAGCGACGCTAAGGTCGGCAAGACCACGACCCGCGGGCTGGCCTGGGAAGCGACACAGCTTATTGCTGCTGACCTTCAGCAATCCAGCGAGGCCTATCCGCTGGCGCCCGACCCGAAGGATTTTTATTCCTACCCCGAAGTGACTGCGCCGAATTTCCATCGCTGGAAGTCGAAGGGTGCAAAGTTGCTGCTTACCGGTTTTGTCCAGGCGCGCAGCGACGGACGGCTGAGTATCGGTTGCTATGTTTATGACGTCGACAAGGGCCGCGAAGTCGCCCGCAAAGGCTTTGTCGTCGGTCCCAGCGACTGGCGCAGGGCTGCGCATAAATGTTCCGGCCTTGCCTATTCGGCAGTGACCGGATCCCCCGGCGTGTTCGACACTCGTCTGGCCTATGTTGCCGAAAGCGGGCTGGGCGGCGAACGCACCAAGCGGATCGCAGTGATGGACGCCGACGGCAGCAATCATGCCTATGTCACCCAAGGCTCAAGCTTCGCAATCACGCCGCGCCTCGCGCCCGACGGCAATACCCTGGTGTTCGTAAGCTTCGATGGCGGCACCCCGCACCTTGAGCTTGCCGACGTCGCGTCGGGCAAACGCCAACCGCTGCTTTCGGGAGGCGGTATCAGCTTTTCGCCGGGCTTTTCCGCAGACGGCACCAAGATTGCTTTCACGATGATGCAAGGCGGCAACGCCGACGTCTGGTGGGTCGGCTCTGCCGGCGGTGTGCCTAAGCGCCTCACCACGTCGCCCGGTATCGATACCGGCGCAAGCTGGTCGCCCGACAGCAGCCTGATCCTGTTCGAAAGCGACCGCTCGGGACTACCTCAACTCTACGTAATGCGCGCTGACGGTTCGGACCAGCGGCGGATCAGCTTCGGAGGCGGCACCTATAGCGCTCCCGAATGGAGTCCCGACGGCAAGTACATCGCCTTTACCAAGACGGTAAATGCGGTCCGCCGCATCGGCGTGATGGACGCGGATGGCACGAATGAGAAGATGCTTACGTCCGGTCCCAATGACGATAGCGCGCGCTGGGCGCCATCAAGCCGTGAGCTTATTTTCCAGCGCACCGGCGCCGATGGTCGCAACGGCCTATTTCGAGTGAGCCTGAAAGGAGAGGAACCCAGGCAAATGGCAGTCCCGCAGGACGGATCGGACCCCGATTGGTCCGGGACCAAAGACTGATGCGCCGGCTTTATCTAACCGCTGCGGCGACTTTGCTTGCAGTGCTTGCCGCACCCGTTCCGGCGCAGATCTTCGGATCTTCGCAACCAAAACAGCCTATTGCCGTCGGGATCGACGCGCTGCGCCTGGAATTTCGCGCGCAATCGGGAAGCGACACCGTCTATTTCGGCGATGAAAGTTACGAGTTGGGGGCAATCGCCAAGCAGGTCCTTGCCGCTCAGGCGATGTGGATTCGCCAGCATCCGGAGATTGTAGTCAAGGTCGAAGGCTATGCCGACGCATCGGACACACGCGACCATGCGCTGGCGATCGCGGCGGGCCGCGCCAGCGAGGTGCGCGACTATCTGATATTGATGGGGGTGCCCTCGACCCAGGTCAGCGCGACTGCATGGGGCAAGGAACGCATCGCGGTCATGGGCTACAGTCCACAGGCGCTTGCGGCGAACCGTCGCGTCCAGACCGTTTTGGTCCGTTAAGGAGCCTGGATACAGGTCAGGCGGCGTGGCGATGGGTGCCGGTGGCGGAAAGCCAGGCGCGCGCCTGACGCTGCGCCTCGGCGATTTCACGTGCCGTCATCTCAACCGAAATCTCGGCGCGGAATTCCTGCCCGCACTGGCTTCCTGACAGGGCCGCGAGGTTGAACCACTTGTGCGCTTCGACGAGGTCAACTGGAACGCCCCAGCGGCCAGTCGAATAGGTCACTCCAAGGTCGAACAATGCATCGACGTTTCCGGTCTCGGCGTCGGCAATCCGGCTCCTGATCAGGAACTCGGCGCTCTTTTGGCTGATCGCGCTCATATTATCCAAACTCCCCTCGGTTCGTGAAAGGGAGTTTTCACGGCTCTTTCCGAAGAAATGGTTAACAGGATCGTTACCGTGATCGTGGTGGCCGGAAGGTCACACCGCGAGATTGTCGATCAGCCGGGTGTTCCCCAGCCGCGCAGCCGCGATCATGCGCATCGCGCCCCTGGGACGGTTGAGCGGTTCCAGCGTGTCGGCATTGACCAGCGCGAGATAATCAATCGTCCCGAACCCAGCTTCGGCGAGCGCCGCCCGCGCGCACGCCAGCGAATTGTCCACCCGTGCGCCCCCCCGGATCGCGTCGCGCGCTGCTTTCAACGCGCGGTAAAGCGTTGGCGCTTGGACGCGCTCCGATTGCGTCAGGTAAGCATTGCGCGATGACAGCGCGAGGCCGTCTTCGTCGCGCACTGTCGGAACGCCGACGATCTTGACCGCGAACCCTTCATCCAGTGCCATTGCGCGGATCACCGCAAGTTGCTGGAAATCCTTCTCGCCAAACACGGCGATGTCGGGCGCGACCGTATCGAACAGCCGCGCGACGACTGTTGCAACGCCGTCGAAATGGCCGGGCCGGGCAGCCCCTTCCCAGCACTCTGCAATGGCGCCGGCCTTAAGCGTTGCATTGGGTCCGTCGGGATACAGGTCCGTGACCGCCGGAAGCCACACCAAATCTGCTCCCGCCGATTTGAGCATCTCCAAATCCCTCTCCTCCTGCCGAGGATAAAGGTCGAGGTCTTCGCCGGGGGCAAATTGCGTGGGGTTGACGAAGATCGAAACGATCACCGCGTCGGCCCGCGCCTTTGCTTCTTCTACCAGTTTAAGGTGGCCAGCGTGGAGCGCGCCCATCGTCGGAACGAGGGCGATTGTCCCGTAGCGGACCAGCGAACTGCGCGCGGCGGCGAGTTGTTCACGGCTGTTTACGCTATGCACCGGCCCTGTCCCCAGATAGATTCGTGTCCGCACCGCCGGTTGCACGACACCGGCATGAACAATCAAGGGTTTCGCATTGGGCCAGCCGCACATCATCACCTTCGCCAACGAGAAAGGCGGGACAGGCAAGTCAACCACCGCCGTCCACACTGCCGTCGCACTGGCCGCAGCGGGCCACCGCGTTGGAGCGATCGACCTTGACCACCGTCAGCGCACCATGACGCGCTACCTGGAAAACCGGGCGGCGACCATCGAACGCCTGAGCGAGACTTTGCCCCAGGCGCTTTTCCGGGTCATCGATCCGCCCGAAGAAGCGGCCTTGGCGGACGCGCTTTCCCAATTGTCCGAAGCGTGCGACGTGATCGTTATCGATACGCCGGGCCGGGACGACCCGCTGGCGCGTGCCGCGATCCGCACCGCGGATACCCTGGTCACCCCGATCAACGACAGTTTCGTCGACCTTGACCTGATCGGCCAGGTCGACCCCGAGACGTTCAAGGTTACGCGACCAAGTTTCTACGCCGAACTGGTGTTCCAGAACCGCCAGCAGCGCGCCAAGGTCACCGGCAAGGCCGTCGAGTGGGTGGTGCTTCGCAATCGCCTGCAGCATATCGACAGCCACAATTTGCGCCGTGTTGGCGCTGCGCTTGATGAGCTTGCGCGAAGGGTCGGCTTTCGCGTCATTCCCGGGCTTGGCGAACGCGTCATCTACCGCGAGCTGTTTCCGCGCGGTCTCACCCTGCTCGACCTCAAGCAATTGGGCGAGGTCGGCATTGCCCATATCGCCGCGCGCCAGGAATTGCGCGAAATGATCGCTGGGCTTGAGATCGGCGAGCGCGAGGAGCAAGGCGCGCTGCGCACTGCCGCTGGCTGATCTTGGTACCGCTCGCTATGGCTTTTACCATGATGAAAGCGCACCGGTTCGAACCAACCGTTCTGAGGGAATATGACATCCGTGGCATCGTCGGCGAAACGCTGGACGAGGCCGACGCGTATGCGCTGGGTCGGACATTCGCCGCCCACGCGCTGGATATCGACGCGATGTCCCTGGCGGTCGGGCGCGACGGTCGCATCCACTCACCGATCCTGGAAGGAGCGCTGGTACGCGGGCTGAGCGAGGGCGGGATCGACGTCGTACGGATCGGCATGGGTCCCTCGCCTATGCTCTATTATGCTACATGCGTACTTCCGGTGGATGGCGGGATTCAAGTAACCGGGAGCCATAATCCGGGCAATTACAACGGCTTCAAGATGCTGCTACGCGGCGATTCGGTGCACGGGCACGCGATCAAGGCGCTGGGCCAACGCGCGGCTGAGGGTCGCTGGAGCACCGGCGCGGGCCGGGTCAGCGAAACAGATGTCGCGGACTCCTACGCGGACCGGTTGGTAGCGGACTTTCGCGGCGGAGCGTTCAGGATCGGCTGGGACGCAGGCAATGGCGCTGCCGGTCCGGTGCTTGAAAGACTGCTCGCCCGGCTACCGGGGGAGCATTTCGCAATCCATACGGCGGTCGACGGAAACTTTCCCAATCACCACCCCGACCCGACGGTCGAGGCCAACCTTTCCGACCTCAAGGCGCTGGTGGCAGCCAACGACCTGGATTTCGGCATTGCTTTTGACGGCGACGGCGACCGGATTGGCGCCGTCGATGGCACTGGGCGGGTGATATGGGGCGACCAGCTACTGGCAATCCTCGCGCGCCCCGTCCTTGCTGAAGAACCGGGTGCAACGATCATCGCCGACGTCAAGGCGAGCAGGACGTTGTTCGAAGCAATTGCCGCGTTGGGGGGCGTGCCCCTGATGTGGAAAACCGGCCACAGCCTGGTCAAGGCGAAGATGAAGGAAACCGGAGCGCCGCTTGCCGGAGAGATGAGCGGCCACATCTTTTTCAAGCATCGCTGGTACGGCTTTGACGATGCGTTATACGCTGCGGTCCGACTGATCGAGGCGGTTGCAGCCTCGAGCAAATCGCTGACCGCGCTGATGGATGAAATGCCGAAAACCGTTGCCACCCCGGAACTTCGTTTTCCGGTCGATGAGGCGCGCAAGTTCGCGGCGGTTGAGCAGGTTCGCGACAATCTCGCGGCCGCCGGCACCCATGCCGACACGACCGACGGCGTGCGCGTGACAACTGACGATGGGTGGTGGCTGTTGCGCGCATCCAATACCCAGGACGTTCTGGTTGCCCGAGCGGAAGCACAAGACCAAGGCGGGCTCGACCGGCTGGTCGCCGAGATCGATGCCGCGCTGGCAAGAGTCGGGGTCGAGCGCGCCTGAGCATACCCGTGGGTTTCGTTGCGCCTTCGACACATTCCCTGCACATTCGTGCCTTTTCAGCCGGTTGCGCTTCCCTTCACCGACTATTCAGTCCACTTTCGCTACTGATGGATGCAAAAAAGCGGGTGGGGAAGATGGATAGAACAGTTAATATTCCCAAAGCGGCATGGTGGATCGGCGGTGCGCTCCTGATCGGCGCAGCAGTCGCCTCAATCCACCGCGCACTCAGCTTCGACGTCGATTTCGATATCTGGGAAGAAGCGTCGCACTGGTAATTGCGTCGATTAGCGCGCGCACTTCCCGCTACCGCGGCTAGCTGGTCGCTCAATCGTCTTCGTCCTCATAGCCCACTAGGTTCAGCTCGCGCGCCTTGATTTGGCGCGTCATGCACCAGTGCATCAGGGCATCTTCTCGGCCGTGGGTGATCCACACTTCACGCGGGGCGACATCGAGGATGGTCCGGGTCAACTCGTCCCAGTCGCTATGATCCGAGATGACGAGCGGAAGTTCGACGTTGCGCTGGCGCGCGCGCTGGCGGATCCGCATCCAGCCTGAAGCCATGGCGGTCACCGGGTCGGGCAGGCGCCGCGACCACCGGTCGTTGAGCGCGCTGGGCGGGGCGATCACGATCTTGCCTTTCATTTCTTCCTTGGAGGCGCCGGTAGCTGGGCGCAGGTCGCCCAGTTCGACCCCGAGTTCCTGGTAAAGATTACACAGGCGCTCCATCGCGCCGTGATAATAAATCGGGTCTTCGTGGCCGCGGGCGCGGCATTCCGCGATGACGCGTTGCGCCTTACCAAGTGCATAGGCGCCGACCAGCACGCACCGATCGCCGTCCTGGTGCAGGCGGTGGAGCAGGCGGTCAATCTCGGCCCCGGTGTCAGGATGGCGGAACACCGGAAGGCCAAATGTCGCTTCCGAAATAAAGATGTCGCACGGTACCACTTCGAACGGCGCGCAGGTTGGATCCGGTCGACGCTTGTAATCGCCCGACACCACCACCCGCTCACCTTTGTAATCGAGGACGATTTGCGCGCTGCCCAGGACATGGCCGGCCGGAACGAAGCTGACCACGACGTCCCCGACCGTGACCGTTTCGCCATATGCCACCGGCTGGCCGTTCTGGTCGCCGTAGCGCACGCCCATGATCGCGAGCGTTTCCTCAGTTGCAAGCACCGCTCCGTGGCCTCCGCGCGCGTGGTCGGCATGGCCATGCGTGACCAGTGCGCGTGCCTTGGGCTGCGAAGGGTCGATCCACGCATTCGCGGGCTCGACGAAGATCCCCTCCGGGTGGGGTTCAATCCAGGATCCTAGGCGAGCCATTGGCCATATAGCTGGTGAAGCGCATATGGGTTCCCTAGACGCGCTTGTGCGAGGGAGTTTTCGATGGACCTAGCCTGGATTGCCGATCTGATCGCACCCCCGCTGTTGATTGTCACTTTGGTGTTCCTCGTCGCGACGATCAGCGCCGATCCACTGCGTTACCGGGCAGAGGCGGAGTTCGAATCAGCGCGGGCACGATCCACCGAGCGGGACAAGGAACACCGGCATCGTCGGCGTCGGCGGTCGAACCGGCGCTGATCGGATGACGGGCGTCGCTTGGCGCGGATACATGACCGTCGTCAGGCTTTGAAACGGGGTTGTGATAGCGCCTGAGACCATTGACCTGCCGCCCGTCGTTGCCAATTGGTTCAGCGTGCGTGGATGGCGGGTGCGCGACCATCAATTGGCAATGCTCAAGGCGGCAAGGGCCGACGACCATGCCTTACTTGTCGCAGCGACCGGAGCGGGCAAGACACTTGCGGGGTTCCTGCCGACCTTGTGCGCGCTTGCCGATGGCGCTCAGGAAGGACTCCACACGCTCTACGTCTCCCCGCTCAAGGCGCTTGCAGTCGATGTTCAGCGCAACCTGATGGTTCCGGCTGAGGAGATGGGACTCGACATCCGCATCGAGACGCGCAGCGGCGACACCCCTTCCGACCGCAAGGCCCGTCAACGCTTGCGCCCTCCACACATCCTCTTGACCACGCCCGAGAGTCTGAGCCTGTTACTGTCCTATCCCGACAGTGACCGGCTGTTCGCCACCTTGCAAACCGTCGTGGTCGATGAAATCCATGCTTTCGCCAAGGAAAAGCGCGGCGACCTGCTGGCGCTGGCGATGGCTCGGCTGTCGGCAATCCGTCCCGAGCTTCGCCGAGTCGGACTGTCGGCCACGATCGCCGATCCCGACGCGTATCGCAGCTGGCTTTCACCCGACGGCGACATCGACGGCGTGACCCTAGTCGCGGGAGAGCGCGGCGCAGACCCCGACTTGTCGATCTTGATCCCGGAAAATCGAATCCCTTGGGGCGGACATTCCGGTCGCCACGCGGCCGCCGAAGTCATGCGCTTGATCGAGCAGCACCGCACGACACTAGTGTTCTGCAACACCCGAAGTCTTGCGGAACTTATTTTCCAGGAATTGTGGAGCGCAAACGACAAGGCGCTGCCAATCGGAATCCATCACGGCAGTCTTGCGCTTGAAGCCCGCCGCAAGGTCGAGGCGGCAATGGCGACAGGCAAGCTGCGCGCCCTGGTGGCGACAGCAAGCCTGGACCTAGGGATCGACTGGGGCGACGTCGACCTCGTAGTCCAGATGGGCGCGCCAAAGGGCTCCTCGCGCTTGCTCCAGCGGATTGGCCGCGCCAATCACCGCCTCGACGAACCGAGCAAGGGCATGATCGTCCCCGGCAACCGGTTCGAATACCTGGAAGCGCGCGCGGCGCTCGATGCGGTCGATGCACACGAGCTTGACCCCGAGATTTTTCGCCCAGGTACGCTCGATGTCCTTGCCCAGCATATTCTCGGGATCGCCTGTGCTGGGCCGTTCGACGAAGCGGCGCTGCTCGAGGAAGTGCGCGGCGCGGCACCCTATTCTGGATTAACCAGCGAAACCTGGCGTAGCGTGCTCGATTACATCGCCACCGGCGGCTATGCGCTTCGCGCCTATGACAAGTTCAAGCGGCTGGTCGAATTCGAGCCCGGTAAGTGGCGCATCACGCGCCCGCAAGTCGCCGCGCAGCATCGCATGAACGCCGGAGTCATCGTCGATAATGTCATGATGGACGTCCGCTTCAATAATGGGCGAATGCTTGGCCGGGTCGAGGAAGGATTCGGCTCTACGCTGTCGATTGGCGATCACATCTTTTTCGCCGGGCTTAGCCTTGAAGTGACGCGCTTCAAGGACACTGACATCATCGTAAGGGCGTCGTCAAAGCAGGCGCGGCTGGTGACCTATGGCGGACAGCGGATGAGCATGTCGACCCATCTTGCCGACCGGGTCCGCAATTTCCTTGCCGACAGCTCGGACTGGAATCGCTTCCCCGACGATGTCCGCGAATGGCTGGAGGTGCAGCATCGCAGATCGATTCTTCCGCAACCCGACCAGTTGCTGGTCGAATCCTTTCCACGCGACGGGCGGCATTACATGTGCATCTATTCGTTCGAAGGGTGGAACGCGCACCAGTCGCTCGGCATGTTGATAACCCGGCGGATGGAAACCGCAGGCTATAAGCCGATGGGGTTCGTCGCCAATGATTACGCACTTGCGGTATACAGTCTTGAGGAGGTCGCCGATCCGCGCCCCTTGTTCTCACCCGACATCCTTGAGCATGAATTTGTCGAGTGGATCGAGCAGTCGCACTTGCTGAAACGCGCGTTCCGTGAGGTCGCGGTGATCGGCGGCTTGGTCGAGCGCCAGCACCCGGGCAAGCGCAAGACCGGCAAGCAAGTCAGCTTTTCGACCGACCTAATCTACGATGTCCTGCGCAAATACGAGCCCGGGCATTTGTTACTGCGCGCCGCCTGGGCGGATGCGCGCGGTCGAATGACCGAGCTGGGGCGGCTGGCACGGCTGGTCGACCGGGCAGCGGAGACCATGGTCCACGTCCGCGCAGACCGGGTCACGCCATTGGCAATTCCACTGATGGTCGTGATTGGGCGCGAGGCGGCACCCGCAGGCTCAGCCGATGATGCGTTGCTGATGGAAGCCGAAGCGCTGGTCGAAGATGCCATGCGCATCGACTGACGCGCGAAACTGCGGCATCAATGCAAACGATGCGTATCCTCGTTTATGTACTGCCGCTCGCCCTTGGCGGCTGTGTCGCTTCTGCCCTTGCCGGCGCGGCGGTGGATGTCGTCACCCTTCCGGTCAAGGCAGCGTCGGCGACGGTCGATGCGCTGACCACCAGCCAGGACGAAGCCGACCGCAACCGCGGCAGAAAGCTTCGCAAGGCCGAAGAAGCCTATGGCCGCGAGGTCAAGGCGTGGGAAAAGGCCTGCGACAAGGCCACGAAGGGCGGCCGGCAATGCCCGCCGCGCCCCGAGTTCACACCACCCAAATAGCTAGCGGGCCTTGGCCGCGCGGGCGACTTCGTAAAGGTAATCGACGAATGCGATTGCCTGGCCGTCGAACCCGGCAACCTTGGGATTGCTGCTGTCGATCAGCAACCATTCGTCTGGTGCATGGGCGCCGCCGCCCCGGCCGAGGCCGAAATGCGTCGCCGGAAGGTTCAGCGGCGGCCCGGTGAACACCACGCCCGGCCAACTGCCGGCGCGCCGCGGGTACAGCGTATAGTGGATCCCTGCATCCTTAAGGGCTGCTTCGGCGGCCTTCACGACGACAGCATCTTCGGCGGTCGATGTCGGGCTATACCCGCCCGAAACCACGACCTCGATATCCGTGAAACCGTGCTTGGCGAGGTGCGCCTTGAGCTTTGCCACCGCCTCGTCCTTGGTCATGTTCGGAACCAGGCGGAAATCGAGTTTCGCCTCGGCGCGGCCCGGAAGGACGGTCTTGCCGCCAGGACCGGTATAACCGCTGACCATGCCCTGGATGTTGACCGTGGGTTGCGAGGCAAGGCGGTACGCGCTGGTTTCGTAATCCTCGTCGAGGATCCAGTGCTTGACCCCCAGCGACTTCTTGACCGCTTCCTCGTCCGAAGACAGATCGGCCTTGATCAATTCCTTCTCACGCGGCGTAAGGGGCCGAACGTTGTCGAACCAGCCGTCGATCGCGGGCGTGAACCCGTCCTCCTTGACCAAAGTATTGAGCGCCTTGACCAGCCGCCAGGCGGGGTTGTCGACCACTGCCATCAAGCTGGAGTGAATGTCCTTTTGCGGACCCCGGCCCCATTTTTCACCCGACGAAATAAGCTGAACTTCGATTACGCCCTTGGCGCCCAGGTCGACCGAGGCGGCGCCGTCCTTGTCCTGTCCGGTCGAAGGCATCATCACACCGACGCTGTTCTTGAGTGCAGCACTGACCTCGGGATCGGCGACGAGGGTTGAAAAATTGGTCGAGCCAATTTCTTCCTCGCCCTCCGCGACGAGGACGAGATTGACCGGCAGCTTAGTCCCGCTGTCCTTGAACGCTTTCAACGCGGTCAGGAACGCGATTTCCGGGCCCTTCTGGTTGACTGCCCCACGCCCGACGAGCTGGGTTCCCTCTCCGGCGCGCGGGATGATTTTTCCGGCGAGTGGCGGCGCGCTCCACTCGCTCTCGTCATAATGCTTGACGTCGTACATCAGGTAGATTGCAAGCGTGTCGGGAGCGCGCGCGTCCAGAGTCGCGAAAACGCCGGGCACACCGCCGGTCGCCACGATCCGCGCTTTCTGGAAACCGGCGTCGAGGAGCATCTGTTTCATCACCTCGGCGCCCTTGGGGACGTTGACCCCCATGTTGGCTATAGTGGGCACCGCGATCCAGTCGCGGAGCCGTTGGACCGCCTCCGGCTTGTCGGCGGCAATCGCAGCAATGACATCGACACGGCCCGGGTCGCCGGGCTTCGCATTGGCAAGCGTCGGTATCATGAGCGCTGCGACGGCAACCGCTGAAAGCAATTCACGCATGACTGGATAATCTCCCCCTTGGTTCAGTTCCAAGACTGGACCCGCGATAAGCGCTCGTCCAGTGTCGATCCGACATGCGCTATTTCCTCGATACCGAATATGACGGCTGGGGCGGCAAGCTGATCAGCCTCGCGCTGGTCCCCGAACAGGGCAGCGAAGAACTGTACATCATCCTGCATCACGAAGACGCGAGCGACCCGTGGGTCGAGCGCAACGTCCTTCCGTTCCTGGACCACGTTCCCGACCATCTCCACAGCCACCGCCTGACACGGATCGAGGGCGCAGCGGAACTGGTGCGCTTTTTCCAGCTGGACGATCACGCAATCATCGCGGCGGACTGGCCCGAGGACATCGCCCAGTTCGCAATGCTGTTGGTGACGGGTCCCGGCCGAATGGCAGCGGTTCCCTCGATCGCGTTCGAACTGCTGGTGCTTCCTGGCTTCAGCACTGCGGCCAATAGCGCGGTGCCGCACAATGCACTGCACGATGCGCGGGCGCTGCGCGACCATCTACTCGCGATGGACGGTTAGCTGGCCGCCGAGGTCTTGAACGGAACAACCTCTCCGCACGCATTGACCCAGGTAAGCTCGTCCAGCGCAAGGTCCCGCCCGTCGTGCGAGATGACCCTTACCCGGCGCACCTTCTTGCCGTCGCGAAGATCGGCGAGTTCAACCTTGGAATGCCCATGGCCCCATTCGGCGCCCCACTGGCGAAGCGCGACGAATACCGGGAGCAGGCCCTCGCCTTTTTCGGTCAGCGAATAGATTACCTTGCGGCGATCGTCGGGGTCCGGGGTTCGCTTGAGAATGTCGGCCTCGACCAGCTTACCAAGACGGTCGGACAGGATATTGCGCGCAATCCCGAGTCCTGCCTGAAACTCCTCGAAATGGCGTAGTCCATTGAGTGCGCCGCGCAGAATCAGGAAAGCCCATTTCTCGCCGATCATCTCGACTGAGGCGGGAATTGGACACGATAGCGCGGCATCGCGGAATTTCTCGATGTCGGGCATCGCAGGTCGACTTACCATACACACTCTCCCCAGAGGCGCGCCAATAAGCACAACGGGCTTCAAAAAAATAGTTGCTAATTGCAACGGGTCTATTTATTCCGTTGCTTATCGCAACTAGTTTTGAGGCCAATCATGAACCGTCTTGCAGCATTTGCAATCGCTTCGTCCTTATTCGCCGGGCCAGCAGCGGCGGCCCGTTATTCGGCGGATCTAGCAAATCCAGCCACCGACCGGGTCATCACCCGGGACATCAGCTGGGATTGCAATGGTGCCCAATGCCAGGGCGCGACCGAATATGGTCGCCCGGTGGTGCTTTGCCAGTCGCTCGCGAAGAAGGTCGGAAAGGTCGCGCGCTTCGCGGTCAACGGCCGGGCGCTCGGTCCCGACACCCTTGCCCAGTGCAACGCGCTTGCCAAGGATACCGGCTCAGGCCTTGCAAAGGCGAATTGAGCCATCAGGAATCGGGGCTGCGCGAAACTTCCCCTCGACCACCGACCGCCGGAATACCTCCCGTCCGGCGCCCGCGCGGTCCCGATGACCGATTTCAGAGGACTTTTCTCTTGTGCTTTAGCGGTGCCTGACGGCATTCCTTTTCCGTGCTGCGCCAATATGAATTGATCGAGAAGGTCCGGACCTACGATCCCGACGTCGATGAGGGACTGATCAACCGCGCCTATGTTTTCTCTCTAAAGGCGCACGGCAGCCAGAAACGCGCCTCAGGCGACCCCTATTTCAGCCATCCGGTCGAAGTCGCCGGTATCCTCACCGACCTAAAGCTCGACGCGCAGACAATCGCCACCGCGATCCTCCACGACACGATTGAAGATACCGTCGCCACGCCAGCGGAAATTCTCAAACTGTTCGGAAGCGAGATCGCCCGGCTGGTCGACGGCGTGACCAAGCTATCGAAAATCGAGGCGCAGTCGGAAAACGAGCGCGCGGCAGAAAATCTGCGCAAATTCCTGCTCGCGCTCAGCGATGACATCCGCGTGCTTCTGGTAAAGCTCGCCGACCGGCTCCACAACATGCGAACCCTGCACCACATCCCGAACGAGGCGAAGCGCCGCCGAATCGCCCGGGAAACGATGGATATCTACGCCCCGCTTGCCGAGCGGATCGGCATGTACGAGATGATGACGGAGATGCAGGGACTGGCTTTCCGCGAGCTGGAGCCCGACGCGCATGCCTCGATCACCCGCCGCCTCGACCAATTGCGCCAGCAGGGCGGCGACCTGGTCAACCGGATCGGCCTGGGTCTCGAGCTATATCTTGCCGACAATGACCTGACTGCCGAAGTGACCGGTCGACAGAAGTACCCTTATTCGATCTGGCGAAAAATGGCGGAGCGACACATCAGCTTCGAGCAGCTGTCAGACGTCATGGCGTTTAGGATCATCGTTGACGATGCCGCCGACTGCTATCGCGCGCTGGGCCTGATCCATCGTCGCTGGCCAATGGTCCCGGGCCGCTTCAAGGATTACATCTCGACCCCCAAGCGCAACGGCTATCGCAGCTTGCATACTTCTGTGATCCACGATTCCAAGATGCGCATCGAAATCCAGATCCGCGACCGCTCGATGCACGAACAGGCCGAGCGCGGCCTTGCCGCACATTGGGCCTACAAGGAAGGAAAGCCGACCGCCGACATCCACGTTCCGTGGGTCGACGACCTGGTCGAAATTCTCAATCATGCCGACAGCGCCGAGGAATTGCTCGAGCATACCCGGATGGCGATGTACCAGGATCGGATCTTCGCATTCACTCCGAAGGGAGAGCTGATCCAGCTGCCAAAGGGCGCTACCCCGGTCGATTTCGCTTATGCTGTCCACACCGACCTTGGCGATCGGACAGTCGGTGCCAAGGTCAATGGCCGGGTGGTTCCGTTGCGCACGATGCTCGAAAATGGCGACCAGGTGGAGATCCTGGCGAGCGAGGCGCAACACCCGCAACCGAGCTGGCTGCGGTTCGTGGCAACGGGAAAGGCGCGTTCTGGCGTTCGTCGTTTCGTCCGGCACAAGGAACGCGAGGAAACGATCGAGTTGGGGCGAAAGATCTTCGACGAAATTCTCGCTCGGCTGCCCAAGAAGCTGGCCAAGGACGCGCTCAAGAAAGCGCTTAAGAAGCTCAAGATCGAAAGCGACGACGAACTGATGATCGCGATTGCCCGCAAGCGGGTCAGCGACCACGACCTGATGGAGGCATTAAGTCCCGGCTCGGGTTCCGTCGCCGGAGGCGATGTTGCCCCCCGCCCGCTGGGCCAGCGCAAGGCGATATCCATCAAGGGCCTGACCGCCGGGGTCGCGTACCATCTGGCCGATTGCTGCCACCCGATCCCGGGCGATCGGATTGTCGGTCTGCGCCGAGAGGACGAGGAAATTGAAGTTCACGTCATTGGCTGCGACAAGCTCGCCAGCGGGATTGACGCCGATTGGCTCGACCTTGCCTGGGGCGAGGGCTCGGACGGCGGATCGGCGCGCCTGTCGGTAATCCTCCACGACGTCCCCGGCGCACTGGGGATCATGTCCGGTATCTTGGGCGAGAAGCGGGCAAACATCGTCAACCTCGCGCTCGTCCACCGCGACGGCAGTTTCCACACCTTCCACCTCGACATCGAGGTCCACGATCTTGCCCACCTGCACGCGATCATCGCCGCGCTCCGCGACGCCGACCCCGTCAGTTCTGTCGAACGGATCTAGGCCTTCGCCTGCTTTGCTCGTTCGCGCGCCTGCGCATCGCCAGCCGCCAGAACCGCCAGCCGCACCAGATCGCTTGCAGTCGCCGTCATGGGCGCGATCTGCACCGGGGCCGAAAGCCCGAGGATGTAGGGGCCGAGCACACTTTCCCCGCCGAGCGCGCGAAGCAGCTTGGTTGACAGGCTGGCCGACTGCAGACCCGGCATGACGAGGATGTTCGCCGGGCCGCTAAGCCGGGAGAACGGATAATAACGCTGCTGCATGTCGAAATTAAGCGCGACGTCGGGCGACATTTCGCCTTCGAATTCGAAATCCACGCCTTGCTTTTCAAGGAACGTTACCGCGTCCCGCAGTTCCTCGATATGGACGCCCGGCGGGTTGCCGAACGTCGTGTACGAAGTGAAGGCGACCCGCGGTTCCATTCCGATACGGCGGGCAAAATGCACCGAACGACGCGCGATCGAGGCAAGCTGTTGCGCGTCGGGACGCTCGGTCACCGCAGTGTCGGCGATCAGCACCGTATGACTGCGCGCGACCACCACATTGATCCCGAACGGGTCATTGTCGCCCTGGTTGTCGATGATCGTCCGGATCTGCTTCAGCGACTGGCTGAACGGCCTTGTTGTGCCGGTAATCATCGCGTCTGCTTCGCCTAGCGAAAGCATTGCCGCGGCGAAATAGTTGCGGTCCTGGTTTACCATGCGTTCGACTTCGCGGCGGAGCAGTCCGTGGCGCTGGTGCTTTTCGTAGATGTGATCGACTGCTCGGCCGACCAGCGGGGAATTGCGACTATTGAGCACCTCGTAGCTTTCGGCGTCCTCGACACCCATCTCGCGCAACCGGTCGTGGACATCGTCGCGCCCAACCAGGACCGGCGTGCCGTAGCCACCTTCCTTGAAGGCGACCGCGGCGCGAAGCACATTATGCTCCTCACCTTCCGCGAACAGCACGCGCTTGGGATTGGCCTTGGCCGCCTCATACGCCAGGCTCATAACCGCCGTGGTCGGATTAAGGCGCGCACGAAGGGTCGCGCGATAAGCGTCCATGTCCTTGATTGGCTTGAGCGCAACGCCGGTCCGCCCAGCGGCTTCGGCAACCGCGGAAGCGACGATTTCCATCAATCTGGGATCGAACGGCGCGGGGATGATATAGTCCCGCCCGAAGCTGTGGGTCCGCCCGCCATAGGCTGCTGCGACTTCTTCGGGTACGGGTTCGCGCGCCAGTTCGGCGAGCGCATTGGCGGCGGCGATCTTCATCTCATCATTGATCGCGGTTGCCCGAACATCCAGCGCGCCGCGAAATATGAACGGAAAGCCAAGGACATTATTGACCTGGTTGGGATAGTCCGACCGCCCCGTAGCAATGATCGCGTCGGGCCGTGCAGCGCGCGCTACCGGGGGCGAAATCTCCGGGTCGGGATTGGCCATTGCAAAGATGATCGGCTCCTTCGCCATCGTCTTTACCATCTCAGCACTGACCACGTTGGCGGCCGACAGGCCCAGGAAAACGTCGGCCCCCTCCAGTGCTTCGGCAAGCGTTCGACGATCGGTATCGACCGCTTGCGCCGACTTCCATTGATCAAGGTCGGTGCGCCCCTTGTGGATCACACCTTTGCGATCGCACATGATGACGTTGTCGCCTGAAACTCCCATGCACTTGATCAGTTCGGTGCAGGCGATGGCAGCCGCCCCGGCGCCGTTCACCACCACCTTGATCGTTGCCATGTCGCGCCCGGTCAAAAGGCAGGCGTTGATCAGCCCAGCGGCGGTGATGATCGCAGTACCGTGCTGGTCGTCGTGAAACACCGGGATGTTCATCCGCTCCTTGAGCGTTTGTTCGATGATGAAGCAGTCCGGTGCGGCGATGTCCTCAAGGTTGATCCCGCCAAAGCTGGGTTCGAGCAATTCCACCGCGTCGATGAAACGCGCACAATCCTCGGTGGCAATTTCCAGATCCACGGCATCCACGTCAGCAAAACGCTTGAACAGCACCGCCTTGCCTTCCATCACCGGCTTCGACGCAAGAGCACCGAGGTTTCCGAGCCCGAGGATTGCGGTTCCGTTGGAAATCACTGCGACCAGATTGCCCTTGGTGGTAAAATCGTAAGCACACGCCGGGTTCTCCGCGATCGCGCGAACCGGCTCTGCGACCCCCGGCGAATAGGCAAGGCTGAGGTCACGTTGCGTGGCCATCGGCTTGGTTGCGACGATTTCCAGCTTCCCGGGGCGACCGCGCGAGTGAAAGTCGAGTGCTTCGCTACGCGAGATATTCAGTTCTTCATCAGACATGGGTCAGGGCCTTAGACCTGCATCCACAGGAAAGTCACGCTTGGCGGCGGTGAAGAGTTGCTTGGCGCGCGGCGAACCGCTAGTCTGATGCGATGGCGCGCAGCGATGCCCCGACCCCGATGATGGCCCAGTACCACCGCCTCAAGGAAGAAGCGGGGGATGCCTTGCTTTTCTACCGGATGGGCGATTTTTTCGAATTGTTTTTCGACGACGCAAAGGCGGCCGCTCAAACGCTCGACATCGCGCTGACCAAGCGCGGGCACGATGAGGGCATGCCGATTCCAATGTGCGGCGTTCCGGTTCATGCCGCCGAATCCTACCTCGCGCGGCTGATCAAGGCCGGCCACCGCGTCGCGATCGCGGAGCAGACCGAAAGCCCCGCCGAAGCGCGCAAGGCCCGCGGATCGAAGGCATTGGTCGAACGTGCAATCATCAGGCTGGTCACACCCGGCACATTGACCGAGGACGCCCTGCTGGAATCGAGTGCTGCCAATTGGCTTGCCGCGATTGGCCGGGCCGGCGACGACTACGCGATCGCGGCCGCCGACATTTCGACCGGTCGGTTCGAGCTCGTCGCCTGCGGGCCGGGTGAGCTTGGTGCCGAGCTTGCCCGGATCGGTCCGTCCGAAATCATCGCGGCGGAGGCGGTTGCGGGCCTTGCGGTATCTGCCGGCCATGAAGGATTCGACAGTACGGGCGGGGAACGTGCGCTCAAGCGCCGATTCGGCCTCAAGTCGCTCGACGGGATCGGTGACCTCGGCCGCGCCGAGTGCGCTGCAGCGGGTGGGCTGCTTTCCTTCCTTGGCCGCACGCAAAAGGACGCCGCCTGCTTGCTGGACCTGCCCCGCCGGATCCAGCGCAGCGATCATATGGCGATCGACCAGGCCAGTCGCGACAGCCTTGAGATTACCCGGTCGGCGACCGGCGGCATTAGCGGAAGCCTTCTTTCCAACATCGACCGCTGCCAGACCGCGGTCGGGCGGCGGCTGTTATGCGAAGATATCTCCGCTCCTCTGGCGGATCGGAACGCAGCTGAGCAGCGACTTGCGCTGGCAGCCTGGTTTCACGGCCACCAGTCGCGCCGTGCGCGGACCCGGGCCACGCTGAAAGCCCTGCCCGACGTTCCCCGCGCCCTTGCTCGATTGGTCGCTGGGCGTGGAAGCCCGCGCGATCTTGGGTTGGTCCGCGACGGGCTCGCGGCGATTGGCGCGCTTGCAGCCCAATTGCGCGGCGAAGACCAGCCACCTGACTTGCTCAAGCAATTGGTTCCAGCGCTTGCCGGCCACGAGCCCTTGGTCGAGCTTTTGACCCGGGCGCTGGTTGTCGCTCCCCCGCTTGATCCGGGCAAGGGTGGCTATATCGCCCAAGGCTATGATCCCGCGCTCGACGGGCTGCGTGCTGCGGCTGCCAAGGGTCGCAAGGCGATCGCCGACCTTGAGTCCAAGTACCGCGCAGCGACCGCGATTGCCGCGCTTAAGATCCGCCACAACAATGTTCTCGGCTATCATGTCGAGGTGCCCGCCAAACACGCCGATGCGCTGATGGCAGAAGGCAGCGGCTTTACGCATCGTCAGACGCTGGCCGGGGCCGTGCGCTTCAACTCTCCCGAGCTTCACGACGAAGCCGCGCAGGTCCTCGAGGCCGGCGGTCGTGCGCTCGCCGCCGAAGCCGCCCACGCCGAGGAACTGACGGCCGCGTGCATCGAAAAATCCGCGCGGATCACCGCCGCAGCCGAGGCGGTAGCGCGGATTGACGTCGCCGCGTCACATGCCGAGCGAGCGGTTGAGGGCGGCTGGTGCCTTCCCCGTCTGTGCGATGAGAATGTTCTTGAAATTGAGGGCGGGCGCCACCCAGTGGTTGAAGCTGCGCTGGCACAAGTCGGCGAGCGTTTCGTGGCCAACGACCTTAGCCTTCGGCCAGATGACCGGCTGTGGCTGGTGACGGGTCCGAACATGGGCGGCAAGTCGACCTTCCTTCGCCAGGCTGCGTTGATCGTGGTGCTTGCCCAGGCCGGAAGCTTCGTTCCCGCTTCGAACGCGACCGTTGGAATGGTCGACCGCCTGTTCAGCCGCGTTGGCGCTTCGGACAATCTCGCGCGCGGCCGCTCGACCTTCATGGTCGAAATGGTCGAGACCGCGGCGATCCTCAATCAGGCAACCGATAAAAGCCTCGTCATTCTTGATGAAATCGGGCGCGGCACATCGACCTATGACGGATTGGCAATTGCCTGGGCCGTGGTCGAAGCAATGCACGATGTTGTCGCCAGCCGGACATTGTTCGCGACCCATTACCATGAGCTGACCCGCCTCGCCGAACGGCTCGACAAGCTGTCGCTTCACCATGTCCGGGCGCGTGAATGGAAGGGCGACCTCGTCCTTCTTCACGAAGTCGCGGGCGGCGCCGCCGATCGCAGCTACGGAATAGCGGTCGCCAAACTTGCCGGGCTTCCCCCGGCGGTAATCCAGCGCGCGCATTCGGTGCTCCGCAAACTGGAAGCAGGGCGCGATGCAACCGGTGGGATCGCGGCCGGGCTGGACGATTTGCCGCTGTTCGCCGCGCAGGCGGCGGAGGCGCCAGGCACCCCCGATCCGCTGGGCGAAGCCCTTGCCGCCATCGACCCCGATAGCCTGACTCCGCGAGAGGCGCTCGAGGCGATTTATCGCTTCAAACGCCTCGCCGACGGAGACGGGGGGTGAGCGTTCATGACGTGGTCGAGCGGCGGGCGCTGATCGACCGCCGCGCGGTTGCGGCGCTGCTGGCCGAGATTCCACGCGGCGAGGATGAGATTGCTCAAGCCAGTGCGATCCTTGGAGAAGCACTTGGCCGGGGAATCGACGAAGTGAGAGAGCGCTTGTCGGCAGAGCCGGGCCGCGGCCGCGCGGCCAGCCGCGCCATCTCCTACCTTTATGATCAACTGGTCCGGCTGGCGTTCGACTTTGCAGCGGAACGTCTCGGTGCTGACGTAAGCTTAGTCGCGGTAGTCGGCATGGGCGGGACCGGGCGCGGCGAAATGGCGCCCTTCAGCGACCTAGACCTGATGCTGCTGACTGCACAGGAGGGTGAACCGGCTACCCGCGCGCTGGCCGAGGAATTCTTCGCCATATTGTGGGGAATGAACGTCAAGCTTGGCCATTCGGTGCGGACGGTTTCCGAACTCTTGCGCGCTGCACGGGAAGACATGACGGTGCGCACGGCGGTCCTCGAGGCGCGATTCATCTGGGGATCGCAAGAGCTTTTCGATGAGGCAGTTTCGCGCTTCGGCAAGGAAATCGTCGCCGGGAGCGCAGCCGAGTTCGTTTCCGCCAAGCTTGCCGAGCGCGACGTGCGCCACGTACGCATGGGCGACAGCCGTTACGTCGTCGAACCCAATGTCAAAGACGGCAAGGGCGGACTGCGCGACCTCAACACCCTCTATTGGATTGGCAAATATATCCATGGCGTGAAAGAGCCTTCGGACCTGGTTTCGGCGGGCCTTCTGACCGCATCGGAATATCGCCGCTTCAGCCGCGCCGAGCGCTTTTTCTGGTCGGTCCGTTGTCACCTCCATCTGCTTGCTGGGCGCGCAGAGGAGCGCCTGGGCTTCGAGGAACAACGTCAGATCGCCCAGATCATGCGCTACGCCGACAGGCCCGGCAAAAGCGCGGTAGAGCGCTTCATGCACTTTTATTTCATCAATGCGCGGACGGTCGGCGACCTTACCGGCCTGTTCCTCGCCCAACTCGATGAGCAAAAAGGGACCAAGGCATCGCGTTTCGCGCTGCCGACCATCCGCCGCCGACCCAAACGCCTTAACGGCTTCGTGCTCGACCGGGGCAGGATATCGATCCCAAAGGACGATTTTTTCCGGGGCGATCCGGTACGCCTGATTGAGCTGTTTGCACTTTCCGCGCGGGAGCGGCTGGAAATCCACCCGACGGCGATGCGGGCGGCAGCGCGCGATTCGATCCTGATCGACCGCGAAGTCCGCGACGATCCGCGCGCGAACGCCTTATTCCTCGAGGTGTTGACCGAAATCCAGTCGCCCGAGCTGGTGCTGCGCTGGATGAACGAGTCCAATGTGTTCGGTCGCTTTGTGCCCGACTTCGGGCGGGTCGTCGCGCAAATGCAGTTCGACATGTATCACCACTATACGGTCGACGAGCATTCGATCCGGGCGATCGGGTTGCTTGCCCAGATTGAGCGGGGCGAATTCAGGGACGAACACCCGCTGGCCAGCGCGCTAATCCACCAGATTTCTTCGCGGCGTCTGATCTATGTCGCCGTGCTGCTTCATGACATCGCCAAAGGGCGCGGCGGCGATCATAGCGAACTGGGCGCCGAAGTCGCTCTGGAGCTGGGACCCCGATTCGGTCTTGACGAAGCAGAGACGGAGACCGTGTCGTGGCTCGTCCGCCGCCACCTCTTGATGAGCGCGACCGCGTTCAAGCGCGATCTTGCGGACCCCAAGACTATCGAAGACTTTGTCCAGCAGGTGCAGGGCCCGGAACGGCTGCGCCTGTTGTTGATCCTGACCGTGGTTGACATTCGCGCCGTGGGGCCCGGGGTGTGGACCGACTGGAAGCGCACGCTGTTGCGCAACCTCTATGAAGCAGCAGAGGAACGCCTGCGCCTTGGCCACAAGCAGCATGGCCGCGCCGAACTCGTCGCCCATCGCCGCGAGGAATTGGCGCACAAGCTGGGCTGGAATTCCGGCATGATGAAGGCACACGGCAAGCGTTTGCCGGACAGCTATTGGCTCGCCGAGCCACCCGAATGGCAGGCCGCCAATGCCCGCCAGATTGCGTCCGCAGAAGCGCGCATGGGTGACACCGAACCCAACGTCGAGGTCGTGTCCGATGCTGCGTCGGGGGCAACCCGGGTGAGCGTCTTCACGCCCGACCGCGACGGGCTATTCTACCGCATTTGCGCCGGGTTGGCCGGCGCCGGGGCGGACATTCTAGACGCCCGGATTCACACGACCCGCGACGGCATGGCGCTCGATAATTTGCTGGTCGTGAACGGACAGGGACAGCCTTACGCGGACGCTCGGCTTCGCAAGCGCCTGGAGCGAGCGGTCGAGGCTGCGTTGGCCGGCGATGCGCCCGGACTCGCTTTCCCCACCGGCTCATCAAAGCGGCACGCCTTCCCCATCGCCGCTTCGGTCGCAGTGTCCGAAAAAGCCTCATCACGGACCACGGTGATCGAGGTCAACGCCCGCGACCGACCTGGCTTGCTGGCCGCCCTCGCCGGTGCCATCCATACCCACGCGCTCAATATCCACAGCGCGCATATCGCCACCTACGGCGAGCGCGCGGTCGACGTCTTCTATCTGACCGACAAACATGGTCGGAAGCTCGATCCCAAGGGGATCGAGACACTTCGCCCGGCATTGCTGGAGGCTGCTCGGGAAGCCGAGTGATCGACCCTATAAGGATGGAAAAAGGGCCCCGCCGCACTAGGCGACGAGACCCCGTTTTCCGATAGAATTGGCGGTTCTTACTGGCCGCGTTCACCACGCTCGACCGGCGGCGGCGGCGGTGGCGGGGGCGGCGGCGGAGCTGCCTGGGGCGGCGGCGGCGGCGGAAGCTGTTCGATCACTTCCTCGATCACTTCGACCGGCTGGGCCTTTACCCACTTGTAGCGAAGCGTAGCGCCAAAGGTCCGCGGTTCGCCCAGGAAGGCACCAAATAGCTGGGTCGCCACCGGGTAGAAGCCGGCCTGGACCCCGCGGGTCGTTCCCGAACCCTGGAGCGGCGCATCGAATGCCACCTGCTTGTACTTGGTGTTGAACAGGTTCTGCGCCCAAAGTTCGATGCCCCAGCGCTGGTCCGCACCGCGTAAGCCAACGCGCGCATTGAACAGGGTGAACCCCTTCTGCTCCTTCTCGATGTCAAGATCAGAACCGGTGTTGAACTTCGACGTATAACGACCGTCGACGTAGAACAGCAGGCTCATCCCGTTACCGATCCCCGGCGTGTAGCCAAGCGATCCAGTCATCGAGAATTTCGGCGCATTGGACAATTCGCGGCCCGGCAGCTGGAACAGCGCCGGGATCAACGCATTGCCGTTGGTTCCGACAAGGTCCTTGCGATACTTCGCGCTTACGTAGGTCATGCCCAGCGCACCGCGAACGTCGCGCATCGGGCGGAAGAACGTCTCGATCTCGAGCCCGCGTGAGCGAACGCCGGGCTTGATTTTGCCCGTGCAGGGCACTGGGGCCGAACTGTTGTCAGTGTCGGCACCGCCCAGACTGGTCGAGCAGCTGTTGATGTTCTCGACGACGAAGTTGACGCCGTTGAACGTATTGAGCTGGAAGTTCTTGAAGTCCTGCTGGAACAGGGCAACGTTCACGTCGAACCCATTGCCATTGTACTTGGCACCAAGTTCGTAGGCGCTGACCAGTTCAGGCGCGAACTCGAGGCTGTTGAGGTCAACCGCACCAAAAGTAAGACCTGCACGGTCGAGGTTGAAGCCGCCCGCTTTGTACCCGCGCGAATAGCTGAGATAGGTCAACAGGCTGTCGGTGGCTTTGTAGCTAAGAACCGCTGTGCCCGACCACTTGTCCTCCTTTTTCTTGCCCCCCGAATAGCTTCCGTTGACCGAGTTGAGGACGCACGGCGCGGCTCCGATCGGGGTCAGCACCTGGCCCGCAAGCGCGCTTGCAAGGGCGGCTATGGCGGGGTTCAGACCGCCGTTGCCAGACGGGTCCGCCGCTGCCGCAGCGGCAAGCTGCCGAAGCCGAACGATGTTGCCGACATAGGCCGCGCACTGGCTGGTCGAATAAAGATCCGCGTCCAGCGTCTTCTTGTCCGTGGTGTAGCGCAGGCCACCGGTGATCGACAGCCGATCGGTGACGTTGAAGATGTTGTGCGTGAACAGCGCGAAGTTCTTGTCGTTCTGGTTGAACTGGTCGCGCGTGATCGAATTCGACAGCGGGGTATTCACAACCTGGCCGGCGATCGCGCCGATCACTGCCGGATAGGCTGCGGCCGGAACGCCCGCGAACAGCGGGTTGGTCTGAAGCGTGTTAAGAACAAACCCCTGCGCGAACAGGTTGAGGTTATTATATCCCGGGAACGCTGCCAGCGCCGGGTTGCTGGCACGCACCAAGGCGCCGAAATACCGGTCCGCATCGCCACCAAGCGACAGGCTGTCCTTCCTAGTCAGGTCCTCATTGCCGTAGAACGCGCCAACCAGCCAGTCGAGTTTGCCCGCGAACGCTTCGCCGTTGAGGCGAAGTTCCTGCGTAAAGACGCTGAACTTGTTCCCGTAGCTTCCGTCATTATCACGATAGATGATGTCGAGATTGTTGAAGTCGGCATCCTGGCCGCCAACATATTTGTTGCCGCGCCAAGCGGTCAGCGAGGTGAGGGTTGCGCCGCCGAAATCATAGTTGATTTCCGCCGATACGCCGCCGTCCTTAACGTCCGAGCGATAGGACCGGCCCGGGGTGACCGAGGTTTCCCGGTCATAGGGGTCGGGATTGATAATCGCGCCGAGCGACCGTTCCAGCGCAGCAATCGAAGACGGGGTATAGCCCGCCGCCGAATAATTGTGCTGCGGCAGGAACACCGCGCCGCAACACTCTTCGCTCTGCTTGGAATAGTCGGCGATCAGGCGAACCGACAAATTGTCGTTCGGCTGGAACAGCATCTGGCCGCGCAAGAGGAAGCGGTCGCGGTTATTCAGCCGGTCCCCCGAAATGACGTCCTTCAAAAAGCCGTCGCGCTTGACGTAAACACCGTCGAGGCGAGCGGCCACCGTGTCGCCCAGCGGCACGTTGAGTGAGCCTTCAAGGCGGCGGAAATCGTAATTGCCATAGCTCACCGCGCCCGAGGCGAAGGTGAAGAACTGCGGCTTTGCGGTGATCACCGAAATGACACCGGCCGAAGCATTACGACCGAACAGCGTGCCTTGCGGGCCGCGCAGCACCTCGATCCGGTCGAGTGCGCCCAGTTCGGTCAGCGCAACGCCGGTCCGCGAACGGTAAATGCCATCGATATAGGTCGCCACCGAACCTTCAAGGCCGGGGTTGTCGCCGACCGTACCGATACCGCGGATGCGCGCGGTTGCAGCACCGCCTTCCGAGGTAGTCGAGGAAACCAGCAGCGAGGGCGAAACTTCGTTAAGACCGCGAAGGTCGGTCGCGCCTGAATTCTGCAGCGTGTCGGCGGTGACCGCGCTGACCGCCATCGGGACGCTGGACAGTGCCTGGTTACGGCGGGTCGCGGTAATGACAATGTCGCCGGTGTCGACCGGTTGCGAAGTCTCATCCCGGTTGTCGACCGCAGCCGCATCGACAGTTGCACCTTCGGTGGGCGGCGCGTTGGTGTCCGTCGTATCGGGCACGACCGGAGCATTATTCGGAACCTGGGCATAGGCCGGCGATGCAAATGCAATCAGGCCAGCGGAAGCCAGCCACAAAGACTTGCGGGTCATTACGTTCTCCCCTTTGAAACTCTCAACAGGAAAGAACTACCTTCACTCTTTGAGTAGCGAAAGCGCGCGCGAACGGCGCACAACGATTGCGGCGTTGTGAAACAATTATGCAACAGGGGGTAACGTAGGCGGGAGGCCGATTATTTCGGCGCTAGCACCATCAGCATCTGGCGGCCTTCCATGCGCGGATGCGCCTCGACCTTGGCGATCTCGGCGGTCTGCTCCTGAACCCGGCGGAGAACGGCCATGCCGATTTCGCCATGCGCCATCTCGCGCCCGCGAAAGCGCATGGTGACCTTCACCTTGTCGCCGTTTTCGATGAACTCGACCACCTTGCGCATCTTCACGTCATAGTCGTGATCGTCGATGTTCGGACGCATCTTGATCTCCTTGATCTCCTGCGTCTTCTGCCGCTTGCGGGCCTCGTTGGCCTTTTTCTGCGCTTCGTATTTGAAGCGACCAATATCGAGAAATTTGGCGACCGGTGGATCGGAATTGGGACTGATTTCGACCAGGTCGAGGCCCACTTCCTGGGCCTGCTCAAAGGCTTCGCGAGTAAACATCACGCCCAGATTTTCGCCGTTCTCGTCGATCACCCGAACCTTCTGGCTCTGGATGAATTCGTTGTAACGGGGGCCGGTGAATTGCGGCGGCGCCATGGAACGGCGCGGATAGGGCGGTGGTATAGCGAAGTCTCCCTTGAGTTGTTGGTGTCAGCCGCGCGAGTTAGGCCTTTCCGCGCCCGAATGAAAGAGCGGGCGGGAGTGCGCGGCGCGAAATCGCCGTCTTGGCGTGCCGGACCGGGTATAGGGCCGGTCGCGCCACAAGTCACGCCACGCGCAGAGCCGCGACGAAATCCTCGACATCGACACGGACCCCCTCGGCCAGCCGGGCAAGTTCGCCGGATGCTGACTTCACCTGGCTTGCAGCGGCCATCGCCGACAAGGAGTTTTCGCTGACCAGGCTAGTCCGGCGCGCAATGTCGCGGGCCATGTCGGAGGAAACTTCGAACCCACGCGCCAGTTCGACCACCGCTGCCGATTGTTGCTGAACCGACCCGGCGATAACCGTCGAGGAAGCCCCGATCTTCTGGATCGCGCGATCGATGTCGCCAAAGCCAGCGGTCGAGCCGTGGATGACCCCGACCATTTCGCTGACGGTCTTGCCGGCATGCGACGTCGCATCGGCGGTCTGTTCGGCCAGCGTCTTCACTTCGCCGGCGACGACCGCGAACCCGCGTCCCGCCTCACCCGCGCGCGCCGCTTCGATGGTCGCGTTCAGGGCAAGCAGGTTGGTCTTCTTGGCAACATCGTCGATGATCCCGACCATCGCTCCGATCTGCTCCGCAGTGCCGCTCAACTGCGCGACCTGGCTGCGCAGGGACTGCGCGCGCTCGACTGCGTCTTCGCTCGACTGGCGCTGACTGTCGACCTGCCGGGCAACTTCGCCAACCGCGGTCCGGATCTGCTGCGCGGCGGTTGCAGCTGCTTCGATCTGCAGCGAGGCATCTGAGGTTTGCCGTGCCACCGCCTCGAAATCCTGGCGGGTGAGCGTTAGTGTATCGACCATCAATTCGGCGGTAACGTCGAGCTCGCCAGCAGCTGCCGACAAAGCACTGATTGCCTCGTGCATCTGGCGGGTAAAGGCAGCGCTGGTTGCCTCAAGCCGCTTTGCGTGGGCTTCGCGCTCAAGCATTTCGGAGCGCTCCGCCTCAAGCCTCTCCTGACGCTCCCGGGCACGGAGCTGTTCGGCCTGGGCAGCCTCCGCTTCGAGGCGCACACGGGCGCTGGAAGCTTCGCCGAATTCGGCCAGGGTGACAGCAATCTGGCGCAGTTCTAGAGCGCGCGCGTTGACGGGCAGCGCGACATCGAACCGACCTTCAAGCATTTGGTCGGTGGCTCGGGCCAAAGCATTTACCGGGGCGGAAACTTCCTTGAGCGTCATCCGCAAAAGCATAACAACCGCAGCGGCGACGAAGGCCATGAACAAGATGGTCACAGCAAGTTCCACGTTGGCGCCGGATATCCGGTTCTCAGCGTCACTGGCAGCGATAGCGGAAGCGAGATTGCCAATCTCCACCAGTGGCAGGGTCTGGCGGGTCGATAGGTCGAACCATTGTTCGGCGCTCATCGGGTAGGCTTGGCCCGCCTGGCTTGCCGAATGCATCGCCGACCGGTCCTTCTCATAAGTGATGAAAAACGATTGCCGCGCCCGTTCCATTGCAGTCAGCAGGCGCGGATCGTCAAACCCGAACATGATCTGGTCGCGTGCCTCGTCCCACGCCTGGCTGGTTCGCCCGCGTCCATCGGAGATTCGCGCCAATTCGCCGGCCCCCAAGGGGCGGTCGCCGACTACCGCACCGGCCAGGATTGCCCGTTCCTGAGCGGCATATTCGCCCATAGTCCAGGCCTGATATCCAACCTGCATCAGGCGCGCGAAGGTATCGGCGCCCTCAACGTGGCCAATCGCCGCGGCGCGCAATTTCATCGCTGCAGCGATCCGCGCCGTCATGCCCGAAAAGTAACGTACCGCGAGGTCGGGAGGGCGACTGGCCAGCGGCAGGCGAAGAGCCGAATCGGCCTCTCGCTCAAGCTTGGCAGCCAATTGCTCGGCGCGGCGATATTCGGCCAGCGCCTGGCGATCGCGTTCGCTTTCCGGTTCGAAGGCGGCAAGCGCCTGTTCCGACAGGTGCTCGGCGGAAACTCTATAACCCAGGATCTTGCGTGATGCCCCGGCCTCGATCGCTTGGGGCGAAAGGAGGGCAACGTAACCGCGTCCGCGCGCGCGTGCCCAGTCGACCGATGCTTCGGTCATCGCGGAAGACATTTCGGCCACGCGCTCGATTGCGGCTGCTTGGGAACGCTCTTTGACGGCACCTAGAAGGTATCCGCCGCTAAGCCCGGTCATCAGTAGGGCCACGATTCCAACGGTGATGACCAAGGCGCGCGTCAGCGAGAATTCACCGCGCTTGAGACGCGACAGGGTCAGCTGGATTTCGGCCGAGGCTTTAGTCATGAACACGCGTGTAAGCTCCCGGCTGTGACCAATGCCGGGCGTTCGTGCGCGGCCTTTTCCGGGCCGGTCTAGGAGAAGGTCCCAAAAATCTGGTTAATTTTTGGGTAGGTCGGGCGGAAGCGCTTCGGCTGTAAAGCTGGCAAGGGCTTCTTCAAGGCCGATCACCTTTTGATGTTCCTCGCTCCCCAGCCGGCGCACCGCGACGGTTCTTTCTTCCGCCTCGCGCTTGCCGACGACCAGCAGGAGCGGGACCTTGGCGAGGCTGTGTTCGCGGACTTTGTAATTGATCTTCTCGTTACGAAGGTCAGTTTCGACGCGAAGCCCGGCGGCCTCAAGCTTGGCGGCCACTTCCAAAGCATATTCGTCGGCATCCGAAACGATGGTCGCGACGACCGCCTGGGTCGGTGCAAGCCACAGCGGTAGCTTGCCTGCGAAATGCTCGATCAGGATCCCGATGAACCGCTCATAGCTTCCGAAAATAGCCCGGTGGAGCATGACCGGACGATGCTTCTCGCCATCTTCGCCGATGTAGGTCGCATCGAGGCGTTCGGGCAGAACGCGGTCGGACTGGATCGTCCCGACTTGCCACGTGCGTCCAATCGCGTCGGTTAAATGCCATTCCAGCTTGGGCGCATAAAAAGCCCCTTCGCCGGGCAATTCCGCCCAGCCAAATTCCTCGCTCGCCATGCCGGCGTCGACCACCGCCTGGCGAAGCTCGGCTTCGGCCTTGTCCCAGTCCTCGTCACTTCCAAAGCGCTTGTCAGGGCGAAGCGCCAGCTTGATCGAGTAGGTGAATCCGAAATCCTTGTAGATGCGGTCCGCAAGCTCGCAGAACTTTTTCGTTTCCGCGACGATCTGGTCCTCGCGGCAAAAAATGTGCGCGTCGTCCTGCGTGAACTGGCGCACGCGCATCAGTCCGTGAAGCGCGCCGTGCGGTTCGTTGCGGTGGCAGCAACCGTTTTCGTAAATCCTCAGCGGCAGGTCGCGATAGCTGGTGATGCCCTGCTTGAAGATGAGGACATGTGCCGGGCAGTTCATCGGCTTGATCGCCATCAAGGCGGCGTCGCCCGACAGCACCGGCCCCTCGTCCTCGCTGTTGGGGACTTCGTCGGGGACCACGAACATGTTCTCGCGATATTTGCCCCAATGACCCGACTTTTCCCACTGGCGGGCGTCCATGATCTGCGGGGTCTTGACCTCTTGGTAGCCGCCAGCGTCGATCGCGCGGCGCATATATGCTTCCAGCGCCCGCCAGATTTGAAAGCCCTGCGGATGCCAGAATACGCTTCCGTGTGCTTCTTCCTGAAGATGGAACAAGTCCATTTCGCGACCCAGCTTGCGGTGGTCGCGCTTGGCCGCTTCCTCGAGCCTGTGAAGATGCTCATCCAGTTGCTTCTTGTTGAGCCAGGCCGTCCCGTAGATGCGGCTGAGCATCGGGTTTTTCTGGTCGCCGCGCCAATAGGCGCCCGACACGCGGGTCAGCTTGAACGCCCTGGGATCGAGCTTGCCGGTCGACGGCAGATGCGGCCCCCGGCACAGGTCGATCCAGTCAGCTTCCCCGTTCCCGGTCTTGTACATGGTAATCGGCTCGTGCTCAGGCAATTCCATCACCCATTCGGCCTTGAAGCTTTCGCCGTGGTCGATGAAGAATTGCCGCACCTTCTCACGATCCCACACCTGGCGCACCAGCGGCTTGTCGGCGGCGATGACCTTGCGCATTTCCGCCTCGATTGCCGGCAAATCCTCCTCGGTGAAGGGGCCACGGCCGGGCGCTGGAGCGAAATCGTAGTAAAACCCGTCGTCGGTCGCCGGACCGAAGGTTATCTGGGTGCCGGGATACAAATTCTGAACAGCTTCGGCGAGTACGTGGGCGAAGTCATGGCGCACCAGTTCAAGCGCGTCGGACTCGTCGCGACTGGTGACCAATGCCAGGCTGGAATCACCCTCGAACGGGCGCGTAATGTCACGCAATTCCCCGTCGATCCGTGCCGCAAGCGCCGCCTTGGCAAGGCCCGGCCCGATCGCCGCGGCGACATCCGCCGGGGTCGATCCTTCGGGCATTTCCCGCACCGAGCCGTCGGGAAGCGCGATCTTGAACATCTTGGTCATAGGCTGTGCGTCTAGCGATGTTCCCGAACGCTCTCAATGGCCCCTTTCCATCCCAGCACGGGTTCGACTGTAGGCTCGGTCGATGGCGATTTAGGCATCGGTGTAAAGGAGCATTGACATCCTTGGCCCTTCCTGTAAAACAACCTTTACAAATTGTGTAGGATGATTGACATGAACCGTAATATATTAGTGAGCCTTGTTCTTGCCGCTCTGATGATCGCTTTCGCGCTTTTGGGCCGCAGCGAAATCATTTCCGAAAAGTCGGCCGACGCGGGCTTCTGGATGCTGCTGGGTCTTGCTGCCGGCCTCAGTAGCGGCTGCCTTCGCCGAAGCCAGGCGTGCTAGGCGATGGCCAAGATCAAGTCCTCGGCGCAGCGCGCCTATGTTCGCCGCCTCGTCATTCTCATGCTCGCTTACCTCCTGCTCGTGTTCGTCTCTAGCTATGGCAGGCGCGCGGGCTGGTTTGCGCCCGAAGTACTGGGCGGCCTCGCGGTTGCGACCGGCTTGTGCATTGGCGGGGTGTTCTGGGCTCTTGGTCGGCTGATCGTCGAAGAAACGGATGAGTTTCTGCGCATGCTGACGGTCCGCCAGTCTTTGATCGCGACCGGCCTGTCGCTGTCGCTATGTTCCATCTACGGCTTTTTCACTGCTTATGGCTTGGCTCCGCCGGTTGACCTGTATTGGGCGGCGATATTGTGGTTCCTTGGCCTCGGGGTTGGTGCGCTGGTCAATCGCATCCAGTTTGGCACATCGGGCCAATGCGCATGAAGAACCGGCTCAAGGTTCTTCGCGCCGAGCGTAACTGGAGCCAACAGGATCTTGCCGAACGGCTCGAAGTTTCGCGGCAAAGCGTCAATGCGATCGAGACCGGTCGCTACGACCCCTCGCTCCCGCTCGCGTTCAAGATTGCCGAAATCTTCGATCTTGCGATTGAGGAGGTATTCATGTCGCCTTCGGCACAGGCCTCCGCAGCAATCTGAGTTGGCTATTGCTCGGCGCCTGCCGTCGGCTTCCAGGAAAATCGCAGCGGGCCGCTGGCGACGCCAATCTCGGCCGATCCGCCGGCCGCGGCGATGGCCGCTGCAGTGGCGGTGGCCTCGTCCTTTGGTCCGGAAATTTCCACCGTCATTCCGGTTCTTGCCGATGCCCAACCGGCCAGCGCAATCGATGCTGCGCGGTCTTCATCGGCCTCGGCCAAACGGGGCAGAGGCAGGAGTGGCGGGATAAGTTCGACGGACCAACCCGGCTCATCAGTCGCAAGCCGTCGCTCAAGGGCGTAATATGTCGCCAGCCCACTGGCGGGGAGCGGCAAAGCCCGCACCTGGGCGATCTTTCGGCTGCGGTCGACCAGTACGTGATTGGGCTCGACCCCTGCGACTGCGGCTAGCGCCCGGGCAACCCGGTCAGCGCGTGCCGCGGCCGCAGCTGCGGCACCGGCAGGATCGGACACATTGCTGCCGTCGACCGTGCGCACCTGGTCGATCGACAAGTCGACTTCGGTACCAAGATCGCGGCGCAGCGACTTGGCAATGACGGATTCGGCATCAGTCTTGTAGGCAGGCGTAAGCACTGTCGCGTTGATCCGCATCGGCTTGTCATCGAACGACATGATCACGTCGCCCAGATGCGCGTTGGGACCGAACGCATCGCCGATCGTGATCTTTGCCTGGCGCGAGGCGAAAGCTTCCCAAGCGATCTGCTTGAGGGTCAACCCGAGCGGGATTGCCAGCAGTACGAGTGACAAAAGGAGGAGCGTCGCCTGGAGCCGGGTCTGGCGCGGCGAAAGATCGGCAGCAAAGCCGTAAAGACGCGCCAGCACCGCCGCCGACGCGGCGATCGTCATCAAGTTGGTGAAGAACAGCAGGAACGAGCCGCTCAATACCTTCCAGTTACCCGTGGCAAGGCCAAATCCCATCACCGCGATTGGCGGCATCAACGCAGTCGCGATGGCCACCCCGACAATCGCGCCATGCCGTCCCCGAACCATGGCGTAGGTGGCGGCTAGTCCCGACAGCAAGGCGACGAGCAGATCAAACAAATTGGGACGGGTGCGCGACGCAATTTCCGGGGTGACTTGCTGAAGCGGCGAGAACGCGACGATCAGCGCGCAGAACGCGGTCGCCATGACCGTGCCGATCAGGATCGCGCGCAGGTTGCGGCGGATTTCGTAGGTGTCGAAGGTGGCGATCGCAAACCCGATGCCGATAATCGGCCCCATCAACGGCGAAATCAGCATCGCGCCGATCACCACCGCCGGCGACGACAACAGCAGGCCAAGGATCGCGATCCCCGCACTCATCAGGGTCATGAACGCAAAATGCGACGACCAGCCACTGTCCTCACGCACCGCCGCGACAACCGAATCGTGGTCGACATTGGCCATCACGTGACCGTCCCACCATTCCAGCAATGAGAAATGGCGCGGCAATTCAAACGTACCGCGCAGGCCTCGTCGCGGCCCGCTTCCGGTTGGCCCGGATGCCTGGCCGGCCCGCTTGATCCTGGTTGCCCGATCCATCCGGCAATACAAAGACCATTGGGCCGCGCTTGGAAAGTAAAAGTGCATGGGCCTATGTTGCCGCCCGCCCGACAGGAGCCCGTCAATGAGCGACCCAAAGATTCAACGAGTGCCTGTGGGCGACCGTGAAATCGCTATCCGGCATCGCACTGGGCGTGGCCCCGGGCTGATGTTCCTTCCGGGCTATGCGTCCGACATGGAAGGCGCCAAGGCCCTGGCCCTAGACGCCTTTGCAGCCGAGCGGGGCGTCGCGATGATGCGCTTCGATTATTCGGGAACCGGCGAAAGCGGGGGCGAATTTGCCGACGGCACGCTCGACCGCTGGATGGAAGACAGCCTTGCGGTTCTCGACCGCATGGCCGCGGGGCCAGTCATACTTGTCGGCTCGTCGATGGGCGGGTGGCTCGCGCTTCACCTGGCCTTGAACCGCCCCGAGCGGGTCGCGGCACTGGTGGGGATTGCTGCGGCACCGGATTTCACCCAATGGGGCTATAGCGAAAGCGAGATGCGGCAGATTGCGCAAACCGGGATGCTCGAGGTCGATAATCCCTACGGCGAAGAACCTTATCGAACCTACCGCGACTTCTGGAATTCCGGTCAGGCGATGCGCCTTCTGGATGGCGAGATTGCGATTGAATGCCCGGTCCGCCTGATCCACGGCGATTCGGACGAGGACGTCCCGCTGGAAATCGCGGGGCGGGTGATGGAACGCCTGCGTTCATCCGATGTGCAGCTGTTGACGATCAAGGGCGGCGGGCACCGCCTTTCGGCCCCGCACGAGATTGCTGCGATTCTGGCCACGGTGCGCAGCTTGTTGGAGAGCCGATGATCCTCGCCCCCTTATTTTTCCTTGCCGCCGCGGCATCAGCGCAACCCGCTTGCCCCGACGTTGTCACCCCCGAAGCGATGATCTGCCGCGCCCTTCGCGCACAAGCCGCGGAAAACCCCGGTGCCGCGGCAGAAAATTTCGAGCAGGCGGCTATGGCCGCGACCGATAGTGACCCGCAGGTTCCGCGGCTGTGGGCTGCGGCTGGCAATATGTGGCTCGCTGCGGGCGAGGAAGGGCGCGCTGCCGCGGCCCTCGACAAGGCCTTGGCTTCACCCTTGATGGTCGCCGAACAGCGCGGCGAAACCTTGCTCGACCGCGCCCGGGTCGCCGAAGCGCAGGGCGACCTTGCGACCGCCCGCACCCGCTTCGACGAGGCTGTAAAGTATGTCGATAGCGATCCTTTTGCCTGGTATTTCGGCGCAGCGCTTGCGATCCGCGAAGGCGACGGGACCAAGGCAACGGCGGCAATCGGCAAGGCCCTGACACTGGCCCCCGGCGATCCGACCCTGTTGTTCGAGGCCGGCCACGTCGCCCAGCTCAACGGCGACGATGCGCTAGCCCGGAAATACTGGGCGCAGGCGATAGCTGCCGATCCGGCAGGCCCGATCGGCAAGGCGGCGCGCGCGGCGATGGACATTGTCGGTCAGCCGTTGGTGACGAAAGACGATCCCTCCCCTAAATAGCGGATATGCGCTTTCTCCATTCGATGCTGCGGGTTCACGACCCTGAAGCAAATGTCCGCTTCTTCTCGCTGATTGGGCTGGAGGAGCGCCGCCGAAGGGAAATTCCCGAAGGCCGCTTCACCTTGATCTTCCTCGGCGTCCCCGGTGACGAGGGGGGTGAAGTCGAATTGACCTACAATTGGCCTCATGACGACGGGTCTTCCGAGCATTATTCGGACGGCCGCAATTTCGGGCATCTCGCCTTTGAAGTCGACGACATTTACGTCACCTGCCAGCGACTGATGGACGCGGGGGTGACAATCAACCGCCCGCCGCGTGACGGGCGGATGGCATTCGTCCGGTCCCCTGACCACATCTCGATAGAATTGCTCCAATCCGGAAATGCCTTGCCGCCCGCCGAGCCGTGGGCATCGTTACCAAACGAAGGGGAATGGTAATGCTTGAAGTGGTCGCCGTCCCCGCCTTTGCCGACAATTACCATTGGCTGGTTCACGATCCTGTTAGCGGGATTACCGCAGTGGTCGATCCGGGCGATGCTGCGCCGGTCATCGCCGAGGCCGATCGGCGCGGCTGGACCATTGACATGGTTCTCAACACCCACTGGCATCCTGACCACATTGGCGGCAACCCGGCACTCAAAGAGCGCGGCGCACGGGTCTATGGGCCGGCCGCCGAAATTCCCCTTATCCCTACGATGGAAGTCGCGCTTGGTGAGGGCGACCGAATTACGATCGGCGCGCACGAAGCGCAGGTGTGGGAAGTTCCCGGCCACACGCTTGGGCATATTGCCTACATCTTCCACGACGATGGCATAGCGTTCGTCGGCGACACCCTGTTCGCAATGGGTTGCGGCCGCTTGTTCGAGGGAACTCCAGAGCAGATGCACGCGTCGCTCCAGCGCTTCGCTGCCTTACCCGAAGACACCAAGCTATATCCGGCGCACGAATACACCCTTTCCAACGCCCGCTTCTGCGCTCACCAGGAACCAGGCAGCATCGCCATTGCCAACCGCCTTGCCGAAGTGACGAGGCTGCGCGACGAGGGAGCGGCAACGCTTCCGACCACTGTCGGGGAGGAATTGCGTACCAACCTGTTCCTCAACGTCCGGGACAGCGCCGACTTTGCGCGGCTTCGCCGGGCGAAGGATACTTTCGTTTAACCGGGAAAGGGGTTAATCCTGCGCTGATCGCAAGCAAAAATCACGAAGGAGAACGACATGCGCGGACCTTCCCTCATCATCGCCGGACTGCTGGTAGCGGGCTGCACCGCGGCCTCCATGGCACCGGCCCCGCCGCCGATAGCGCGCACCGCGGACCAGGCCGCGACCTGGACCCGGCTGGTGGGTGGTAAGGTGGCCTCGCGGCCGGTCTCCTGCCTGCCCAACTGGAACATGAACGACATGTCGATCGTCGATCCGCA
Organism: uncultured Alphaproteobacteria bacterium; assembly: GCA_963703115.1. Taxonomy (GTDB): domain Bacteria; phylum Pseudomonadota; class Alphaproteobacteria; order Sphingomonadales; family Sphingomonadaceae; genus Sphingomicrobium. The sequence goes on along the minus strand of OY969788.1, from coordinate 323,499 downwards.
CACCATTGCCTTCCGCGAAGGCACTGGGCGGGTGAATGTCGTGACCCTGGGTCCGGGCTGCGAAGCGCTTTACAACAGCATGTACACGCTCAAGACCCAGCAGTTCGGTAACGGACTGTGCAGCGGCGATATCGCACAAGTCGTCGACATGATGAACGGCGGAATGACGATGGGCAGCTGTGTGATCGGCACCATCACGCCTTTCGTTCGCCCCGGCGGCTGAACGAGACTGCGCGGCTTGGCGGCCTATTTCTTGTAAAGGCCGTCCAGCCTCTCGCCGTATTTGTCGGTAATCATGTGGCGGCGGATCTTCAGCGATGGGGTGAGCATCTCGTTCTCGATCGTCCACGGCTCGTCAGCGATGATGAAGCGGCGCACTTTTTCAACCACGTTGAGATCGGCGTTGACCCGGTCTAGCACCGCTTGCAGCTTCGGCTTTAGGTCGGGATCGCCGGCAATCTCCGGCTCCGCAACGATAAGTCCGACGAGGTACGGCTTGCGGTCGCCATAGACCATCGCCTGACCGATCCCGTTCTGGAGGGTCAGGATACCCTCGATCCGCTGGGGCGAGACATTGTCCCCCTTGTCGTTGACGATGAGGTCTTTCTTGCGGTCGGTGATTACAATTCGACCTTTTTCGTCGAAGTGGCCGACATCGCCGGTGGCAAGCCAAGGTCCGCCGCCATCAGCGCAATCCATTAGCACCCGTGCAGTCTCTTCGGGGTTGCGCCAATAGCCCTTCATGACGTTTTCGCCGCGCACAAGGATTTCGCCATCCTCGGCAATGCGCACTTCGGTATCCTTGACCGGCTGGCCGACGGTCTCAAGTCGGATGCCGTCGCGCGGCCGGTTGCAGCTGATCAGCGGCGCGGCTTCGGTTTGACCGTAGCCCTGGAGAAAGGTGATCCCCAGCGATTGGAAGAACACTCCCACCTCGGGATTAAGCGGCGCGCCGCCCGAAACCCAGGCCTTGACCCGGCCCCCGACCTTAGCCCGGATCTTGCGGCGTAACGTCAGCTCCAGAAAGCCGTCCATCGGCATGTCCCACGGCTTGACGTGACTGTCATAGCGGTCGCGGCCGATCTTGAGCGCGCGGTTCATCAGGTAATTGGACAATGTCCCGCCGGAAGAAATCACTTTCATGATCCGGGCGCGCAGCATCTCGAACAGGCGCGGCACAACGACCATGATCGTCGGCTGCACTTCCTCGATGTTGGCGGCAAGTTTCTCGAGGCTTTCGGCGTAGTAGATTTGCGCTCCCAGAGCGACCGGGAAATGCTGTCCGCCGGTATGCTCATAGGCATGGCTTGCCGGGAGGAACGACAGGAACACTTCCTCGCCCCAGCCGAAATCGGTTGAGATGATGTCGGTTGCGCCCGCGCAATTGTGGAGGATCGCGCCGTGGTGCTGCTGGACCCCGCGCGGCGCGCCGCCGGTTCCGCTGGTGTAGATCAAACATGCCAGATCGTCGCGCCCGACCGTCTTGAGCCTTTCCTTCAAGGCAGCGACGTCACCGCCGGAGCCGACCATCGCGTGCCAGTCGTGAAGTTCGAATTCCGACGGCGCTTGCCCGGTACGGACATGTTCCATTTCTATCAGGTGATGGCATTCGGCGCTGATGACCACTGCGGGAACCAGCGTCTTGGCGAGTTTCCGGGTCGAGACAATCGCCGCGCGTGCGCCCGAATTACCAAGGACGTGGGCATGATCGCGGGTCGTGTTGGTGGTATAGGTCGGAACCGTCACGCAACCTGCGGCCATGATCCCAAGGTCCGCGATCAGCCACTCCGGCCGGTTCTCACTGACGAGACATACGCGGTCGCCCGGTTGCAGCCCGAGGTCCTTCAGGCTCGCGGCGAAAGCCGCGACTTGCCGCGCCGCCTCGCGCCAGCTGGTCGGTTGCCATTGCCCGTCCCTTTTGGCCCACAGGAACGGCCCGTCGCCCTTTTCCTTGGCGCGGGTCAGGAACATGGTGACGAGGTTCGGAAAATATTCGAGCTGGCGGGCTTCGCGCATCAAATCTCCCATTGCTGCGCAGCTTGCAGGAGGCCGCGTGTTAGGATGATCGCTGCGCTTTGGCCAGTATCCAGAAAGCACATCGTGGACAGGGCCGCCAGCCTGCGCTTAGGGTTGTGTCCATGCGCAGTCCGATCGTTTTCATTGCCGCCCTTCTCGCCGCCTGCACCGTACCTCCTGCCGGCTTGGCAAGCACCCCGCCACCGACTGGCCAACGGGTCGCGGCATTCGTCATCGCCGCCAACCCGCTGGCAAGCGAGGCAGGTGCCGAGGTGCTCCGCCGCGGCGGAAGCGCAACCGATGCGGCGATCGCGGTGCAGGCCATGCTTAGCCTGGTCGAACCGCAATCGAGTGGCATCGGCGGCGGCGCCTTCATGACCTATTACGATGGCACGTCGGGCCGGATCAGTGTCTATGACGGCCGAGAAACTGCCCCGGCACAAGCCAGCTCCCGGATGTTTCTGGATTTCGACGGGCGACCAATGAGCTTTTCGAGCGCCGTTCTGTCGGGCCGCTCAACCGGGGTTCCGGGCGTCGTCGCACTGCTCGACATGGCACACCGCGATCATGGCAAATTGCCGTGGAACAGCCTGTTCGGCGCAGCAATCAGGACCGCCGACCAAGGTTTCTTCGTCTCGCCCCGGCTGCAGCGGATGATCGATGGAAGGTTTCCGCAGAACAGCGCCCCGGACGTCGTCGCTTATTTCGGCAAGGCCGATGGCAGCAGATTGCGCGCCGGCGACCGGCTGGCGAACCGGAATTATGCAGCCTTCTTGCGTCGCCTTGCCGAACAGGGACCCGACGCGCTTTACAAGGGAAGCACCGCGGCGAAGATCGTCGCGCGCATCCGCTCCAACGCCATCCCCGGCGCAATGACCATGGCTGACCTTGCCAATTACCGCCCGATCAAGCGGGAGGCGCTATGTGGTCCATATCGCGCCTATGTGGTGTGCGGGCCGCCACCACCCGCGAGCGGCGTCGGGACGCTGGAATTGCTCGGCTTGCTTGAACGCACCGACATCGCTGCGCGCGGTGCCAATGACCCGGTGGCGTGGAAGATCTTCGCCGAAGCAAGCCGCCTGATGTACGCGGACCGTGATCAATATGTCGGCGATCCGGCGTTCGTCGCTGTGCCGGTCGCGGGACTATTGTCACCAGCCTATCTCGATTCGCGCGCCCGGCAGATCGGGACGGTTTCGCCTGATGTCGCACCCCCGGCGGGAACCCCGCCGGGTGCGCTCGAAACTGCGCCTGACAAGACGCTCGAGCCTGCCGGGACCAGCCACTTCGTCGTCCGCGACAGTGCCGGCAATGTCGTCTCGATGACCACCACGGTCGAAAGTATTTTCGGAAGCGGGCGAATGGTCGACGGATTTTTCCTCAACAACCAGCTTACCGACTTTTCTTTCTCGCCGGTCGACGGGGACGGGCGGCCGGTGGCCAACGCGGTCGCGCCGTTAAAGCGACCGCGCTCGTCGATGACGCCGCTGATCCTGACCACGCGCGACGGCCGGTTCGCCGGCGCCATCGGGTCTGCCGGTGGGAACGCAATCCTTGCCTATGTGGTCAAGTCGCTGATCGCAGCGATCGACTGGAACGAACCGATGCAACAAGCGCTGGCGGAACCGAATTTGGTCGCCCGGGGCACCAAATATCAAGGCGAAGTCACCAAGTTTTCGCCGGATGTTCTGGCCGGCCTCAAGGCTCAGGGGATCATTGTCCTTCCCGGGCAAGGCGAAGATTCGGGCGTCCACGGCGTGATGATCCGCGACAATGGCCGGGTCGACGGCGGATACGATCCGCGCCGCGAGGGCAAGGTTATCGTGCTGAACCCACAGCCTCGCTGAGCGACCCAAAGCCCCCCTCGTGCAACTTGCGGGCAAGGCCGCGCGCGATCTGCCGGGCGATTCCCGGTCCCTGGAAGACCATCGCCGAATATAATTGGACCAGGCTCGCGCCGGCCCGGATCCGCGCCCACGCGTCCTCGGCATTGGCGATCCCGCCAACGGAAATCAGCGGCAGCGCACCCCCGCTCGCCGCCCTGAATGCGCGCAATTGCGCAAGCGCAAGCGGAGCCAGCGGTAGTCCCGACAGGCCGCCCGGTTCGCTTGCAAACCGCGAGCGAAGCCCGGGCCGGGAAACCGTCGTGTTGGCAATGATCAACGCGTCGATCCCGCGGTCGATTGCGGCCTTGGCGATTCGATCATGGTCGCCCGGTTCAAGGTCCGGGGCCACCTTTAGGAAGACCGGTGCACCATCCGCGCCGCGCGCCTCGGCGACTGCGGCAAGCAGTTCGTCCAGTTCGCCGCCCGCTTGCAGATTGCGAAGGCCCGGCGTGTTGGGCGAGGAGATGTTTACAGTCAGATAATCGCAGAACGACGTCATTCGCCGTACGCCAAGGGCATAGTCCTTGATCCGGTCATCGCTGTCCTTGTTCGCCCCGACATTGACGCCGACAATCCCTCGGTCGCGATGCCGCCGCTCAAGCCGCGAAAGCGCGTCTGCCTGCCCCTTGTTGTTGAAGCCCATTCGGTTGATTACCGCCTGATCCTCGACCAGTCGGAACAAGCGCGGACGCGGATTGCCGGCCTGCGGACGCGGGGTCAGCGTTCCAACTTCAACGAACCCGAACCCAAGGCCGAGCATCGCCGCGAACACCTCTGCATCCTTGTCGAATCCAGCAGCCAATCCCAGCGGAGTTGGAAAACGCAGGCCCGCCACAGTGCTTGCCAGCACCGGGTCGAAGCGCGGGGGATGTCGGCTTGGAGTTGCGCGCAAAGTGGCGATGGTCGCGCGGTGCGCGGTCTCGGCGTCGAGCGCAAAAGCCAGCGGGCGGATGAGCGGATAAAGCAACACTTGGTCTCCCTGTCACCGCACAAGCGTTCGGGCAATGTTGAAATTCCCGGCGCCAATCGCTAAATCAGACCGGAAAGCTCCGATTTAGATATGCGACTCACCCACCTTGCCGACTATGCCGTCGTGCTGATGACCGCTGCCGCCCGCGCGGGCGATGGTGCGCGCTTGTCCGCGTCCGAGCTTGCCGAGCAGACCGGGGTTCCTTTACCCACCGCGCAGAAATTGATGGGCCAACTGGCCGGCGCGGGTTTGCTCAATAGCCACCGCGGCGCCGGTGGCGGTTTTTCGCTGTCGCGCCCGGCGACGGATGTCAGCCTGGCCGAGATCGTCGAGGCGGTCGAAGGTCCGATCCATGTTTCGGCCTGTTCGGACGGAGCGAGCGACTGTGCGCTCGACGCTCATTGCCGGGTCAAGCCGCATCTCAACATCGTTGGCAATGCGGTGCGTGGCGCATTGAACGCGGTCAGCCTGACGGAATTGGCGCAATGAACGAACAAGTGGTCACCAACCTGGAGGCGCGCGAGGCGCTGGCCAAGGACTACGAATGGGGCTTCGTCTCCGACGTTGAGCAGGATTTCGCGCCCAAGGGCCTCAACCAGGACACGGTCCGCTTCATCTCTGCCAAGAAGAACGAGCCGCAGTGGATGCTTGATTGGCGGCTGAAGGCCTATGCCGCGTGGCTCGAGATGGAGGAGGTCGATTGGGCCAAGCTCAGGATTCCCACGATCGATTTCCAGGACGCTTATTATTACGCGGAGCCCAAGGCCAAGCCGACCATCGCGTCGCTCGATGAACTCGACCCCGAAATTCGCCGCACCTACGAAAAACTTGGAATCCCGATCGAGGAGCAGAAGGTGCTCGCGGGCGTCGAAGGCGCGCGCAAGGTCGCGGTCGATGCGGTATTCGACAGCGTTTCGGTCGCCACCACGTTCCGCGAGGAATTGCTGCGCGCCGGAGTTATCTTCCTTTCGATCAGCGAGGCGGTGAAGGAATATCCCGACCTCGTGCGCCAGTATCTCGGCAGCGTAGTGCCGCAGCGCGACAATTATTATGCCTGCCTCAACAGCGCGGTCTTTTCCGACGGCACCTTCGTTTACATTCCCGAAGGCGTCCGTTGCCCGATGGAATTGTCGACCTACTTCCGGATCAATGCGCAAAATACCGGTCAGTTCGAGCGCACCCTGATCGTCGCGGAAAAAGGCAGCTACGTATCCTACCTTGAGGGTTGCACGGCGCCGATGCGCGATGAAAACCAGCTGCACGCCGCGGTGGTCGAAATTTACGCGCACGAGGATGCGGAAGTAAAATATTCGACCGTCCAGAACTGGTATCCGGGCGACAAGGACGGCAAGGGCGGGATCTACAATTTCGTCACCAAGCGCGCGTTGTGCGCGGGCGACCGCAGCAAGGTCAGCTGGACCCAGGTCGAGACCGGAAGCGCGATCACCTGGAAATATCCGTCATGCATCCTGAAAGGCGCGGACAGCGTCGGCGAATTCTATTCGGTCGCACTGACCAACAATTACCAGCAGGCCGACACCGGGACCAAGATGATCCACATCGGCCCGCGCAGCCGCTCAACCATCGTTTCCAAGGGCATTAGCGCGGGGCGCAGCGACAACACCTATCGCGGGCTGGTCAAGGTCATGCCGGGCGCCGAGGGCGTGCGCAATTTTACCCAGTGCGACAGCCTGTTGCTTGGAAGCGAATGCGGCGCGCACACCGTGCCCTATATCGAAGTGCGCAACCCAACCGCGCAAATCGAGCATGAAGCGACGACGTCGAAAATCTCCGACGACCAGTTGTTCTACGCTATGAGCCGCGGCCTCGACGCCGAGGCCGCCACCGCGCTGATCGTCAACGGCTTTGCACGCGAGGTCTTGAAGCAGCTGCCGATGGAATTCGCAGTCGAAGCGCAGAAGCTGCTGGGGATTTCGCTCGAAGGGAGCGTCGGATGAGACCAGCTCTCGTTGTCGCCACCATCCGCTTCAAGGATAAGGAGCGTTACAAACGCTACGCAGATGCCTTTCCAGGGGTGTTTGCAAATAGCGGTGGGGTGATGCTCGCCGCCGACGATGAGCCCGTCCAAAGAGACGGCGACCAAAGTGGCGTCGACAAGGTTGTCGTTATTCGGTTCGAAACTGCAGAGGCAGCGGCTGCCTTCCTGAATTCCGCGGAATATGCGGCCATTTCCCAAGACCGCGATGCAGGTGCCGACGTGACTTCCTGGATTGTGAAAGGCTACTAGTGCTCAACGTTAAAGACCTCCACGCCACGGTCGCCGATAAGCCGATCCTCAACGGCATCACGCTCGACGTGCCCGCGGGCGAGGTGCACGCGATCATGGGGCCGAACGGCTCGGGCAAGTCGACGCTGGCCTATGCCCTTGGCGGTCGGCCCGGCTATGAGGTCACGCAAGGGTCGGTGTCCTTTGATGGAGCAGACCTGCTTGCGCTGGAGCCTTACGAGCGCGCTGCTGCAGGCTTGTTCCTGGGCTTCCAATATCCGGTCGAGATTCCCGGCGTCAGTTACATGCAGTTCCTCCGCGAGAGCCTGAACGCGCAGCGCCGTTCGCGCGGGGAAAGCGACTTGTCGGGTGCAGAGTTCATCCGGCTGGCCAAGGACAAGGCCGCATTGTTGGGCATGGACTCCGAAATGCTCAAGCGCCCGGTCAACGTCGGCTTTTCCGGCGGTGAGAAGAAGCGCGCCGAAATGGTCCAGATGGGCATCATGGATCCCAAGTTCGCATTGCTCGATGAGACCGACAGCGGGCTCGACATCGATGCGTTGAAAGCCGTCGGCGCGGGCATCAACACAATCATGCGAAAGCCCGACAAAGGCGTGCTTCTGATCACCCATTACCAGCGGCTGCTCGACTATGTGAAACCCGATCGCGTGCATGTGCTTCGTGCTGGCCAGATCGAGCGCTCGGGCGGTCCCGAACTGGCCATCGAACTCGAGCGCGAGGGCTATGCGGAGGCGGATGCGTAATGCGCCTGCTTCGCATCCTGCCAGCTTTGCTGGTCGCGGGCTGCAATGCGCCCAGCGATACCGTGTCGGCCGACAATGCCGCCGCCGTCAACCCGGACGTGGCCGATCGGGCGCAAAATGACGAGCCGGCGCCTGGCACGACATCCCCGCCATTCGCGGAGGTTCCGAACGCCCATCCGAGTGCGCCCGAACCGGCCCCGATCCCGGCCCGGTTCCGGGGTACCTGGGCCGATAGCGCGGCCGCATGCGCTGACCGCAACCACCATTCCCGGCTGACCATATCGGGGCGGACCTTGCGCTTTCCGCAGTTCGTCATTTTCGGCGACAGCTTCACCTTCCCCGGCCCGAACCAGTTCGCGCTAAAAGGCAAGATCGAGACGAGCGGCCGTCCGGCCGATGCGCATTATTCCGTCAACACCGCGAACGATGTCCTGACCGACGAAGCGGGTGGCGGTGCGGTCCGGGTGCGCTGCCGATGACCGTGCTTCCGACCCGCAAAGACGAAGCGTTTCGTTACGCCGATATCGCTGCGCTGGGCGAGATTTGGGATGCGCTTTCGCCGCCCGAAACGCTGGAAATTGCCGCGCAGCAAAAGCTGCAGCAAATCTGGCTTCCGGGGGAAGACGAAATCGTCATTCGCCGCGTCGAAATCACGCTCGAAGCCGGTGCGGAAGGGGCGATTTTCGCGCTCAACACGGCGCGCCGTTACGCCCGGATTGAGGTTGACGTGACGCTCCACGAAGGCGCGCAATTCACCTTCAACGCAGCAAATATCGGCAACGGCAACGCCACGCTCGAGATCGTCTCGACCGTGCGCCACCTTGGGCCGGATGCAATTTCGCGCCAGGCGGTTCGCAGCGTGCTCGGTGGGACGGCTACCGGCTCGTATCTCGGCAAGGTTGCGGTGGCGCGCGGCGCCGACGGCACCGATGCGGAACAGTCGATCAAGGCGATGTTGCTGGACCGCGGCGCGACTGCCAACGCCAAGCCCGAACTCGAAATTTTCGCTGATGACGTCAAATGCGCGCATGGCGCGACGGTGGGCGAACTCGACCCGATGCAGCTCTATTATGCTGCGTCCCGCGGACTTCCACCGGCCAACGCCAAGGCGCTGCTGCTCGAAGGGTTCGTCGGCGGCCTTTGGGACGACATCGGTGCCGACAGCGAGATAGCGCTTGCTGCATCCTCCGCCCTGCGCGCGGTGACCGCATGAACGCGCCCGCCAACTTCGCGAAATTTGCCGGGGTGCGTGCGCAGTTCCCGGGGCTTGCCGATGGCTGGCACTATCTCGACAGCGCGGCGACCGCGCAGAAACCGCAGGCGGTGATAAACTCGATCGCCCTTGCCTATGGCCCCGAATATGCAACCGTGCATCGCGGGGTCTACCAGCGCTCCAGCGACATGACCCGCCGGTTCGAAGACGCCCGCGCCGCCGCGGCCGGCCTGATCGGCGGCAGGGCCGACGAGCTTGTGTTCGCCCGGGGCGCGACCGAGGCGATCAACCTGGTCGCTCGGAGCCTGCCCAAGGAAGGCCGCAACCGCGTTCTCCTGTCCGCGCTAGAGCACCATTCCAACATCGTGCCGTGGCAACTTGCGGGCTATCACATCGATGTCGTGCCCCTGACCGTGGACGGGCGCATCGACCTGTACGCCGCCGCCTCAATGGTCAGCGAACAACATCGCGTCGTCGCGCTGGCCCATGTCTCGAATGTTCTGGGCTCGATCCTCGACGCAAAACGCGCCGCCGCAATCGCCCACTCCAAGGGTGCGTTGCTGCTTCTCGACGGATGCCAAGCCGCGCCGCGCATGCCGGTCGAAGTCGGCGCAATTGACTGCGACTTTTACGCTTTTTCCGCGCACAAATTATATGGTCCGACCGGTATCGGCTGCCTGTGGGGCAAGGCCGAACTGCTCGCCTCTATGCCGCCGTGGCAGGGCGGCGGAGCGATGATCGAGCGCGTGACGTTCGACTGCTCGACCTACCTTGATCCGCCTACGCAATTCGAAGCGGGAACGCCGCATATCGTCGGCGCGATCGGATTCCACGCGGCGATCGACTGGGCCACGGGCCTGGGGATGGAGGCAATCCACGCGCATGAATCGGCGCTGGTTGCGACGACCCGCTCGGCACTTGGTGCGCTTGGCGGGGTCAAATTGTATGGACCAGACGAAAGCGCCGGGATCGTCAGCTTCAACGTCGAGGGAGTCCACGCCCATGATACCGCGACAATCCTCGATGATGAGGGTGTTGCAGTACGCGCCGGCCATCACTGCGCCCAGCCGCTGATGGACGTACTCCAGGTTCCTGCAACCGCCCGCGCAAGCTTTGCCGCCCATAGCGATCAATCTGACGTCGAGGCGCTGGTGCGTGGGATCGAGAAAGTGAAACGGATATTCAAGCGATGACAGAGCAGCGTAAGATCGCGATCGAGGAAGTCAACTCGGTCGACACTCCGCCGCGCGCGAAAATCGAGGAGAGCGTCGGCCAGACCTTTGAGCGCAAGCGCGACTATCTGGCCGGGTTCCTTGCCGACAAACCCGAAGCATCCGAAGTTGCTGCCGGCCCGGGCAGCGACATCCAGGCAGCGGTGGTCGAGGCACTCAAGTCCATTTACGACCCGGAAATTCCGGTCGACATATACGAGCTTGGCCTGATCTACGATGTGGCGGTGGACGAGGACGGGGACGCCATTGTCACGATGACACTCACCACCCCGCATTGCCCGGTTGCCGAGAGTCTTCCGCAGGAAGTCGAACTTCGCGTGCTGTCCGTGCCGGGGATCCGCGATGCCGAGGTCAAGCTGGTCTGGGATCCGCCGTGGGACCCGTCCAAGATGAGCGACGAGGCCCGCCTAGAACTGGGAATGCTGTGATGACCACTACCCGCACCCGTCCCGCCGCCATTGCCCTGACCGCCACCGCCGAGGCGCGGATCGCAGAGCTGATGGCCAAGGCGCCGGACGGCGCGATCGGGGTCAAGCTCTCGACCCCGCGCCGCGGCTGCTCGGGCCTGGCCTATTCGGTCGACTACGTGACCGAGGAAAGCGGGTTCGACGAGAAGATCGAGACTCCGGGAGGCGCCTTCTACGTCGACGGCGCAAGCGTCCTCTACCTCGTCGGATCGACGATGGACTGGCAGGAAGACGACTTCGCCGCGGGCTTTGTGTTCGCCAACCCCAACGCCAAGGGTGCGTGCGGCTGCGGTGAAAGCTTCACCGTCTAGAATCACACAAATTAGTCGTTCGGGCGTCGGAATGTTATGTACCCGACATTCGCTTCTTTGACGGAGAGTGGAATGTCCCGAGCAATCGCGCTGTCCTATGCTTTGGTTGCGTATTTCGCTTTTTTCATCGTCTTCTTGTGGTTTGTGGCGTTTGTCGGAGACATCCGAGCGATCGGTGACCTTGTCAGCGTGCCAACCACGGTCGACGCAGCGCGCCTGTCGGCATCGGCGGGAACCGCAGCAATCATCGATGTCGGCCTCGTCGCGCTCTTCGGTCTTCACCACAGTATCGCTGCACGGACCGGCTTCAAGGACAGTCTCACCAAGAGCGTTCCCAGGAGCGTTGAACGATCGACCTATGTGCTCGTCGCCTCGCTGTTGCTGGCCGCGCTGATGTGGTTCTGGCACCCGATCGACCAGGTCATCTGGAGCGTCGGCGGAGCGCTCGCTACATCGATTTGGGTCCTGTTCGGGCTCGGTTGGGTGATCCTGTTCACCGCGACCTGGTTGCTCGACCATTTCGAACTGTTCGGACTCCGGCAGGCCTGGCGCCACAATCATGCCGACGGCCCGGCGGCGATGGAGATGCGCACGCCTTTCCTCTACAAGATGGTGCGACATCCCATTTATCTCGGCTTCTTCATCGCGCTTTGGGCGACGCCCGAAATGACGCTCGGCCACCTCGTCTTGGCAGCCGCAATGACCCTCTACATCTTCATTGGCATCCATTACGAAGAACGCGACCTCGTTGCGAACTTCGGCCCGGACTATGAGACATATCGCCAAAAGGTCGGGGCGCTTATTCCATGGGTCGGCCGCAAGGCCTGATCCGCTGGTCCGCCCGACCTAGAACCCCAAGGTAAAGCGGATCGCGGCACCCTTGTCGTCGCTGGCGGCCGCGATGTGCCCCGCCTGGCGACGATAGAAAAGATTGCCCGAAAGCGACGCTTTGCCATCGAGGAACCGGAAGCCGTAACCAAGTTCTCCGTCGAACTCGCGCCCGCTTGGAACCAGCGACATTTGCTGCCAATCCCAACCCGCCATCGCGGTGTCGTAGCTGTAACTGGTAGGCAGGTAGAGACTCATGCCGCCTTTCTCGACCCGCAGCGGCTGAGCGATCCGGATCCCGAAGCTGTCGTCGTCGCTGACCAGTCCATATTTGATCAGCTGCGCGCTATATCCGGAAGTCTCGAGACGGTTGCCGGAAAAGCTGGTGAACCCCCGCCGAGCGCCGAGCGACAGGGTCCAGCCCTGGCCAAGGTTGCGCCGGGCCTCGAGGTCGACGAAGCGGGTCGCGGACCCACCGCCGGCCAGTGCTTCGGCCATTCGGCCGCCAAGCAGGCTGTCCTTTTCGTCCAGGTGCGTAAGGCTGGCGGTGACAAGGTTCGAGCCGAACTCCCGGTCAACGCTTATCGTTGCCATGCGATAGGGTGCGCCGTTCGCGCGCGTCGGAACATCCTGCCAAACCTTGCCGGTTTCGCCCGAAACGGTGACTCCAAGTTTGCCGAATTGACGGCGAAGCGCCAGGCTTTCGCCGCGCTGGGCGCCAAAGCCCGTTTCGCCAATCGTGTCACGCGCGACGAGGAAGGCCCCGGCGTCGATCCCGGCAAGACGCCGCTGCATTGCCTTGGCACCCTGCGAAAAACCAAATGCAATTGCGGTCTTGCTGTCGATCCGGGCGACCGCCGCGGCGGCCACCAGCTTTGCCCTGCGGGCATCCTGAGGACCCACGCCCAGCCGCTCGGTTCCGAAGCCAAGCTTAAGGCCGCGATCCTGGTGCACCGTGAGGTCGGCGGCGACTGCGCCCGCTGTCACAAAGCCACTCCGCATGTCGCCAAGCAATGCCTTTGCGAGCGGTGAGCCCGGGTCCGCCCGGCGCATCGTCTTAGCAAGGTCGAGATTGAATGCCCGATCATATTGATCGAGGATGACCGCGCCGGCGGAAGTGCCCGTCTTGTCACCGCCAGCGTCCCCCGAAGCAGGCGGAAGATCACCGTTGTTCACAGCGCTCACCTCAACCTGCGAGCCGGCCAGCGTGGTGGTCCCGATTGGCTGGAATGCGCGCGCGATGTTCAGCCGTCCGTGGCCGTATATCTTGTCGATCCCCGCCACGCCGAGGTCATCGGCGGTATCGAACAGGATCTTCACGATCTGCGCACCGGTCAGCTTGGGAAAGGCTTGCTTGAGAAGCGCCACTGCGCCGGAAATTACCGGGGCAGAAAAGCTTGTTCCAGACCAAAGATACTGCGTGCCGTTCTGGTCCGGCGCACGGTCCATGTAGCCAAGCGCCACCATGTACCAGTCCTGTCCCGTCCCGGCCTTGTTCGAGAAAGACGAAATGGTGTTGATGTCCGTTCCGCCGGAGCCATTGTCGACCCCGACCGAACCGGCGATGATCACCATTCCGGGACTGTGGGTTGCCGCTCCGAGCGCGAATGGGTCGGGATTGACAGTGCCGTCGTTGCCGGCCGAAATAACCAGGATGATCCCGGCGTTGGTGGCGCGCTGCATCGCTGCCAGCAAACCAGGGCTGGGGCTAGATCCGCCAAGCGACAGGTTGATGACACTTGCGCCAGCCACGCGCGCAGCATCGATACCGGCTGCGATCGCTTCGTTGCTGAAGCTGCAGCCGTCCTTGCTCGCGCAGCTTCCCGGCTCGTCGGCTCGCAGGCTGACGATCGTCGCTCCGAACGCGACTCCCATCGTGTTACGGCCGTCGGATGCACCTGCGGCAACGGCGGAAACCGCCGTTCCGTGCCCCCCTTGATCGCTCACCCCGCGCGTGCCGTAAACATCACCGCTCGAGGAATCAATTCGGCCTGCGAAGTCCGACAGTGCGGGGTTTATGCCACTATCGACTACGCCGATCTTGACCCCCTTCCCTGACGAGCCTGCGTTGTAGGCGGCGGCGGCATTGGCAGCGCCGAGATAGGCCGAAGCGTTATACTCACCCTTGTCGTAACCGATCGGCGGAGGAGTTGGCGTAGGGGTCGGGGTCGGAGTCGGCGTCGGAGTCGGCGTCGGAGTCGGCGTCGGAGTCGGAGTCGGCGTCGGAGTCGGAGTCGGAGTCGGCGTTGGAGTCGGAGTCGGAGTCGGCGTTGGAGTCGGCGTTGGAGTTGGCGTTGGAGTCGGCGTCGGCGTCGGAGTTGGCGTAGGAGTTGGTCTGGGCGTAGGTGCCGGGTAGGTCGACGCGCCGCCGCCGGAACCACCGCCACCGCAAGCCGTCAGGCCGAGTGCTAAAACAAGCGCGACTGCGCTCGACTGAAAAAACTTCCCGTTCACGCAAACCTCCCCAAACCGTTGTAAAGACACGGTTTCCCAATTGCGCTTATGGTTCCTAAAACCTTTCAGTTTCCTGAAGGTCGAGATAGCGCTAGGCGCAAGGGCCGCCATGAATCCCCGCTTTGCCCATATCCGAGACTGGATTTTCGACCTCGACAATTGCCTCTATCCGGCGTCGAGCGGGCTATTCCATCTGGTCGATGAACGCATGGGCGCCTACATCCAGCGCCTCCTCGCCTGCGACCCGGTTGAGGCTCGCCGTGTGCAAAAGAGCCACTTTCGAAATCATGGCACCACGCTTGCCGGATTGATGGCCGAAAACGGGGTCGATCCGCACCACTTCCTTGGCGATGTGCATGACATCCCGCTCGAGCGTGTTTCCCCCAATGCCCGCCTCGGCCGGTTGCTCGATCGGCTTCCCGGGCGGCGTTTCGTGTTCACCAACGGCGATGCTCCTTATGCGCGCCGGGTGCTTGAGCAGCTCGGAATCCACGAGCGTTTCGATGACGTCCATGACATACGGGCCAATGAATTCCGGCCCAAGCCCGATCCCCACGGCTATGGCCTGTTGTGCGCGCGTTTCAGGATTGATCCTGATGCCGCGCTGCTTGCAGATGACATGATCCGCAACTTGAAGCCCGCCAAGTCGCTGGGCATGACGACGGTCTGGGTCGACAATGGCTCCGAACTGGGCGCGCACGACCATGACGAAGGGGCTTATGACGAACGGGTCAGCGACATTGCGGACTGGCTCGACGCTATCACGAAGGACGATTGAATGACCGACAGCCTGCAAGCGATTATCGACAAGGCCTGGGACGAACGCGACACCGTGTCGGCGGACACGGCGGGCGGCGTGCGCGCAGCGGTCGAGGAAGCCTTGCTTCGGCTTGATTCGGGCACGGCGCGGGTTGCCGAGCGCCGGCGCGTTGGCGAATGGACGGTCAACCAGTGGCTGAAGAAGGCGGTGCTGCTGTCCTTCCGTCTCAATCCGATGGAGCGCATCTCGGGCGGGCCCGGCGGTGCACCTTGGTGGGACAAGGTGCGCTCGAAATTCGACGGCTGGGAGCAGGCCGATTTCGAGGACGGAGGCTTTCGCGCAGTCCCTGGAGCGATCGTTCGCCGCGGTGCTTTCATTGCCCCCGGCGCCGTGCTGATGCCCAGCTTCGTCAACATCGGCGCGTATGTCGGGGAAGGGACGATGGTCGATACCTGGGCAACGATCGGAAGCTGCGCGCAGATTGGCAAAAACGTGCACATCTCTGGTGGAACAGGGATCGGCGGTGTGCTCGAACCGCTTCAGGCCGGGCCGGTAATCATCGAGGATAATTGCTTCATCGGCGCGCGCAGCGAAGTCGCGGAAGGCGTGGTAGTCGAAGAAGGCGCAGTGATTTCGATGGGGGTGTTCCTTGGGGCATCGACCAAGATCGTGAACCGCTCGACCGGCGAAGTGGTCTATGGCCGCGTGCCGGCATATTCGGTGGTCGTCCCGGGAAGCTTGCCGGGCAAGGACGGGGGTCCGGGCCTTTCCTGCGCGGTAATCGTCAAGCAGGTCGATGAACGCACCCGTTCCAAGACAAGCATCAACGAGTTGCTGCGCGACTGACCAACCATAAGCAGCGCTGATGACAGGCTGCTGTACTTTTGTTTGTGCCCAGGATCGACCGCGGGCATGCCAGTGCTCATGGCCGCACTTCCGCCCCAGCGTTTTGACCGCAAGTTCAAGGATGCCCGGAACACTGGTCCCGCCTATGAGCCGGCCATGACCCGAACTCATATGGACCGGCGCGACTGGGCGATCCTTCTGCTTCTGGCGCTGATTTGGGGGGCGGCATTCTTTTTCATCGGAGTCGCGGTGCGGCACGTTGCTCCCTTCACCTACGTGTGGGCGCGCCTGTCGATCGCCGCCCTGGTCTTGCTCCTGTTCGTGCGATGGCAAGGACATCGGCTAGCGCTTTCCCGCGGTGACTGGGCAGCAATGGGTGTCCTTGCCTTGCTCAACACCAGCCTTCCGTTCGTGCTGTTCGGATGGAGCCAGCAACATATCGCCAGCGGGGTCGCTGCGATCCTTAATGCGACGACGCCTATCTGGGGCGTCCTGGTCGCCCATTTCCTTACGCGCGATGAGCGCATGACCCCTTCGCGGCTGGCCGGCGTGGTGCTTGGTTTTGGCGGGGTTACGCTGATGATCGGTCCTGCAATCCTGGTCGAAAGCGGCGGAAAGGCGCTGCCCAAGATCGCCTGCATCGTGGCCGCGCTCAGCTATGCTTTTGCCGCGGTTTACGCCAAACGATTTCGCGCCAAACGCGTCGCCCCCCTGACCGTCGCTACCGGTCAGTTGGTCACGGGCGCGGTTATGATGACCCCCGTCGCGCTGCTGGTTGACCGGCCCTGGCAGGCGGTCGTTCCGCCATTATCGGCAATCGCCGCAATCGTTGCGCTTGCGGTGGTTTGCAGCGCGTTCGCCTACATCCTCTATTTCAAGCTGATCGAGCGCGCGGGCGCGACCAACGCCTTGCTCGTCACCCTGCTGGTTCCGCCGGTCGCGATTTTGCTGGGTGCGATGTTTCTGGGCGAACATCTGCACGCGCGCGATTTTGCCGGCTTGGCACTGATCGCCGCGGGATTGGCCGCAATCGATGGCAGAATGCTGCGGCTTATTTGGTTGCGGCCTCGGCCAGCAGCCTAGCAGCCTCGGGACCGGTCCAGTCCATGTCGCCCACCACGCGCCAGACTTCATGACCTCTGGCATCGTACAAGATGGTCGTGGGCAGGGTCGCCGCCCCGGTCCGATCGGACATCCCCATTTCTAAATCTTGGTAACTGGCCAGGGTAGTGATACCGTTTTTCTCAAGGAAAGCCGCGACCGACGGCTGCGGGCCGCTATCCTGGCTCAGCGCGAGGACCTGAAGCTCATCGCCTTGTTTCTGCGCCAGCCGGTCCAGCGTCGGAAGTTCCTTGACGCACGGCGCACACCAACTCGCCCACAGGTTGAGAAGCAACGGTGCCCCTTGAAAATCGGCTAGCACTGTCTCTCCCCCGTCGGGATCCAGGAAGGCGACGTCCGGCGCAGCATCCCCCGAATGGCTTCGATCGACGGTTCCGGCGGGGGCCGCTTGTGCTTCGATGGGCTTGGTCGGCGCCTCGGCGGAACGATCGCCACAGGCTGACAGGAGGAGAACGGCGAGGATGAAGGTGATACGCATGGTTCACGCTTAGCATTGGCTAGCGGACCTGCAAGCAAGCGCTTTCTAAGCTGTGGCCGAAGCGCTAGGGCGAAAAGATGAAGCGTTGGCCCGCCTCCTCGCTGCTCCTCATTTTCGCGCTCGCTTCGTGCGGGCGGGTAAGCGATTTGAAACCCGCTCGGGGTCAGGCGCTTCCGGTCAAGCCGATGATGGCGCGCGAACAACCCGACGCCAGGGACTTGCTTAGCCCGCCGCCGCAAGCCCAGCCCGAACGGATCGACGAACTGCTCAAGCGGTCCGAACCGCGCCAGGCCGATCCCTTTGATCTGCCCCCGCCAACCGGTGGTGACGCCCCGCCACAACCAGCCGGCCAGTTCCCGGAGACCCAGGACAACATGACCGATCAGATCGAGCCGGGACGATGACAATGCGCATTCGCAAGGCAATTTTTCCGGTGGCGGGGCTGGGTACGCGCCTGCTGCCCGCGACCAAGTCGATCCCCAAGGAAATGATCACCATCGTTGACCGCCCCCTTATTCAATATGCGGTCGACGAGGCGCGCGAGGCGGGGATCGAGCAGATGATATTCGTCACCGGGCGCGGGAAAGGCGCCCTGGTTGACCATTTCGACGTGGCTTTCGAACTTGAAACCACGATGAAGGCCCATGACAAGAGCCTCGTCCCGCTCAACCCGTCGCGGGCGCAATTCGGCGAAATCGTCACCGTCCGTCAGCAGCAGCCACTGGGACTTGGCCATGCGGTATGGTGTGCCCGCCATATTGTCGGCGATGAACCGTTCGCGGTAATCCTCCCCGACGACCTGATGGTCGGCACGCCCGGAGCACTCAAGCAAATGGTCGCGGCATGGCAAACGGTCGGCGGCAACATGCTTGCAACCGAAGAAGTCCCTGCCGACCAAACGGGATCGTATGGAATCGTGACTCCGGGCGCTGCGAATGGTCGCCTGACCGAAGTTCGCGGCCTGGTAGAAAAGCCGCGTCCAGAAGACGCTCCATCGCGCCTCGCGGTCATCGGCCGATATATTCTCCAGCCCCAGGTCATGGCGATCCTTGGCAACGGCGAACGCGGCGCAGGGGGTGAAATCCAGCTGACCGATGCGCTCGCAAAGCTGATTGGCGACCAGACTTTCAATGCAATCACCGTCGAGGCCGATCGCCACGACTGCGGAGACAAGGCGGGTTTCGTGCTTGCCAATATCGCGCTCGCGCTTGATCGCGATGACATTGCGCCCCGGATTCGCGCCTATCTGGAGCAGCGATAGTACCAGCCGAAAACAACCAAGCTAGGCTTCGAGTTCGATGTCCCAATAAAGATAGTCGCGCCAGCTTGAGTGCAGGTGATTCGGCGGAAAGGCACGACCGTTTTCCTGCAGCTGCCAACTGGTCGGACGAATAGGCTCCAGGGTCATGTGCATATGCGCCTCGAGCGGCGTCCGGCCGCCTTTGCGAAGGTTGCACGGCGCGCAGGCAGTGGTGACATTTTCCCAGGTCGTGGTGCCGCCATAAGCGCGCGGGATGACGTGATCGAACGTCAATTCCCGCGCGCTTCCGCAATACACGCAGCGAAATTTATCGCGCAGGAACAGGTTGAAGCGAGTGAAGGCGGGATATTCGTTGGGGCGTACGAAATCGCGCAAGGCGATCACGGAAGGCAGCCGGAGGGTGCGCGACGGGCTGTGCACCTCGCGCTCGTAATGGGCGACCACGTCGACCCGCTCAAGGAACATCGCCTTGACCGCGGTCTGCCACGGCCACAGGCTCAGCGGGTAATAGGACAAAGGCGTGTAGTCGGCGTTGAGCACCAGTGCCGGGCAGTTTTCCACATGACGGATACGATCGGGATGATACATGACGGACGCGCAAGGCCTTTCGATCGGTTGCGACCGAACTTGCAGCTCTTCCTCGGACGCCAGCGGCGATCCGTCGCACCCAAGAAGGAGACCGCACCCCGGCCAGTCTTCCCTTGTGAGACGCCGGATGCCAACCCAGCGCGACATACGCATGACACCACTTTCCCTTGACCACCGTCAAGAGTCCATTGAGCAACAGTGGAGGTGAGATGATCACCCGCTTCGCCCCCTCGCCATCAGGCCGCCTGCACCTAGGCCATGCCTACAGCGCTGCACTGGGGCACGGAGCTGCGCGTGCTGTCGGGGGCAAATTTCGCCTGCGGATCGAGGATCTCGACCGTGCGCGCTGTCGCGATCAGTTCGTCGACGGTATATTCGAGGACCTTCGGTGGCTCGGGATTAATTGGGACTGCGCGCCCATCATCCAGTCGGCGCGCACTGCGGCATATGATGACGCGCTCAAGGTGCTTGCTGAAATGGGCCTGGTTTACCCCTGCTTTTGCACGCGCGCCGATATTGTGCGATCGCTGACGGCCCCGCACGGCGATGCCGGATCAAGCTACCCGGGCACTTGCCGCGCGCTTCCCGACGACCCCGAACGGCGCGCGTCAACACCGCATAGCTGGCGGCTCGACAGCACCAGGGCAATTGACCGCGCCGGTTTGCCGAGCTGGACCGAAATCGACGGACGCCAATACGCATCGTCGCCGAGCGACTTGGGAGACGCGATCCTGGCACGAAAGGACGCGCCGGCTGCCTATCACTTGGCGTGCGTTGTCGATGACGCCGCCAGCGGAGTTACCACCGTCACCCGCGGTGCGGACCTGCGCCCTTCGACGCCCACCCAGCGGTTGCTACAGGTGCTGCTGGGATTTCCAGAGCCGACCTATTTCCACCACCCCTTGGTGCTTCATCAAGACGGCCGCCGCCTTGCCAAGCGCGACCTTGCGCCAACCCTTGCCGCAATGCGCGCCCAAGGGATCGACGGGGGCGCGCTCACCGCCGATCTCGAGGCTGGCCGACTGCCCCTAGGATTCCGCTTTTCGAACGCCTAGATAGACGGCATGACCTGGCCTCTCATCATCCTCTTGTTGCTGGCGATGGCAGCGACCGTTTACGTGCTGGTGCGCGGAGTCATGCTGATGGCTTCGGGCCGGGACATTACCGGCGAACAATCGCAGAAACTGATGCAGCGACGCGTGCTCTATCAAGGCATTGCGATCATCCTTGCGGTGCTGGTGATGATGGCGGCCGGCGCATCGCGCTAACTTCCCGCGCGCATGGTCAAGCTCAACAAAATTTACACGCGCACCGGCGACGAGGGCACCAGCGGCCTGGTGGACGGCAGCAGGGTGAGCAAGGCCGGGCCGAGGATAGCGGCGATCGGCGATGTCGACGAAGCCAATAGCGCGCTTGGTGTCGCAATCGCCGAACTTCCCGACGGTTCGCGAAGCGGGTCAACCCTACGCCGGATCCAGAATGAAATGTTCGACCTTGGCGCGGATCTTGCGACCCCGGAAAAGATCGAGGGCGCCCTTCGAATCATCCCGGCGCAGGTGTCTCGTCTCGAAACGGAAATCGACGCCATGACCGCCAGCCTTGAGCCCCTGACCAGCTTTATCCTTCCCGGCGGGACCAGCGCTTCGGCACAGCTGTACCTGGCCCGTGCGGTTGTGCGACGAGCGGAGCGTTCTGCAGTCGCGCTTGCTGAGGTGGAATGGGTTAATCCTCACGCCCTGGAGTACATCAATCGCTTGTCCGATCACCTGTTCATGACTGCCCGTGCAATCGCATCGAACAATGGTGGGGACATCCTCTGGGTGCCCGGCGCGACGCGCTAACGGCACGATTAGCTGCTTTCCGCGTTGGCGTGGACAAACACGGAAAGGAAAACAGTCGTGAGCCTTAAGGCAATAGCTATCAATTGCACCCTCAAGAAAAGCGGCGGCGAGGAGAGCTCGACCGACGCGATGATCGATCTTATTTCGAAATCCTTCGACAAGCATGAAGTTGAACTGGTTGAGACGATCCGGATTGCCGACTTCAACGTTCTCCCCGGTGTGTCGTCGGACGAGGGCAATGGAGATGAATGGCCCGCGATCCTCAAGAAAATCCTTGCTGCGGACATCCTCATCTTTGGAACGCCGATCTGGATGGGCCAGATGTCCAGCATCGCAAAGCGCGTGACTGAGAGGATGGACGCGTTTCTGGGCGAGACCGACGATAAAGGACGAACGCCGGCTTACGGCAAAACGGTCATCCTCGCGATTGTCGGGAATGAAGACGGCGCTCACCATGTCACTGCAACCGTCCTCCAGGCATTGAATGACGTCGGCTGGTCGATCCCGCCTGCAGCAGCTTGCTATTGGGTTGGTGAGGCAATGCATAAAACCGACTTCAAGGATCTGAAGTCGGTACCCAAGGCAACCCGCGACACCGCCGCGATGTCGGCTTCCAATGCCGCTGACTTGGCGCGGCTGTTGAACAAGGCGGGATACGCGGGAATAAAGGGCTGACGTGAATTGTCCGCAAACCTTCGATCAGGTCGCCACGACCTCTGTCGACGGCCTTCGCCAGCGCCTGGCGGCAACACGGGCGCTGACGCTCGGGCTGGCCGACCCGCTGTCCGACGCCGATGCTACCGTTCAGCCATTCCCCGATGCATCTCCCGCCAAGTGGCACCTTGCGCACACCAGTTGGTTCTTCGAAACCTTTGTCCTTCGGGACCATGTGCCCAGCTATCAACCGTTTGACGGACGCTTCGCCTATTTGTTCAACAGTTACTACGAAGGTGAAGGCGAACGTAATGCCCGCGCCAGTCGCGGGATGGTCAGCCGTCCCAGCCTGGACGAAGTCCGCGCCTACCGCGCCCACGTCGATCAAGCTTTGTTCGACGCCTACGACGACTTTTCAGATTCGGTGCTGGACCTGATCGAGCTTGGTATCAATCATGAGCAGCAGCACCAGGAGCTGTTCCTGACCGACATCCTGGCGACGTTTGCTGCCAATCCTATCCTCCCCGCCTACGGGGATCTTGGCGCTCCCGCCTGCTTCGCCACGGAGCCTCTTTCGTGGCACCCCGGCCGAACCGGCTTGGTCGAAATCGGCGCAGTGGGTGGCGCAGGTTTTCATTACGACTGCGAGGGGCCGCGCCACCAGGCCTTGCTCCACCCGCACGAGATCGCGGGGCGCAAGGTCACGAATGGTGAGTGGCAGGCGTTCGTCGCTGACGGCGGCTATTCGACCCCTGCACTGTGGCTGTCCGAAGGTTGGGACTGGGTCCAGCGCGAAGGGATTATGGCGCCGCTTTATTGGGACGAGGACGGCAGCCATTTCACGCTTGGCGGGAGGCGCGAGCGGATCGCCGCTGCGCCAGTCGCGCATGTTTCGTTCTATGAAGCCGACGCCTTCGCTCGCTGGGCCGGGGCCCGGCTCCCCACGGAAGCGGAATGGGAAGATTTCGCGGCCAGCGCCGATCCCCACCTGGGTCACCAACTCGATTCCCCGGGGCCGGTCATTCCGGCCGCTGGCGGTGCGCTATTCGGCGATTGCTGGGAATGGACAATGTCATCCTACGCGCCCTATCCGGGCTTCGTTCCCGCTGAGGGAACTGTCGGCGAATATAATGGCAAGTTCATGTGCAACCAATACGTCCTCAAGGGGGCAAGTTGCGCGACACCACGCGGTCACAGCCGCGCCACCTATCGCAATTTCTTCCCGGCGCATGCCCGCTGGCAGTTCACTGGAGTTCGCCTTGCCAAAGACGCCTGAGAGCGCCGACCCCGCCTTCCGAGCCGACGTTCTGAACGGTCTTGCAGAGCCGATCCCGGCAATCCCCGCACGCTGGCTTTACGACCGACGCGGAAGCGAATTGTTCGACGCGATCACCCGTTTGCCGAGCTATTATCCGACCCGCACCGAGACTGCGCTGCTCGAGGCGTCGGCGGGCGCCATCGCAGCGCTGACTGGAACCGGCGGTGCGCTGGTAGAATTCGGCTCAGGCAGTTCGACCAAGACCCCGATCGTCCTGCGCGCGATTAAGCCTGGTGCCTATGTTCCAATCGACATCAGTGGTGACTATCTGCGCGAAGCGGCCTCTGCGGTCGACCGCGAATTTCCAAGTGTCAGCGTGTATCCGGTAGAGGCTGATTTCACCAAGGACGTCACCCTTCCCGAGGCAGTCGCGGGGTTGGCGAAGACCGGCTTTTTCCCTGGCTCGACAATCGGCAATTTCGTCCCGCGAAGCGCCACCGACCTGCTGCGCAGCTTTCGCGGCGACCTTGGCACCGGGGCCAAGCTGATCATCGGGATGGACCGATTCAAGGACGTCGAGCGCCTGCTTGCTGCCTATGACGATCCCGAAGGTGTGACCGCCGCGTTCAACCTTAACCTGCTTCACCGGATCAACCGCGAGCTGGGGGCCGACATCCCGGTCGATGCCTTTGCCCACGAAGCGCGCTGGAACGAGAACCTGTCCCGGATTGAGATGCACCTGGTCGCCGGGCGCGACGTTGGGTTCACGATCGACGGTCGCGCGTTTCACTTTGCCAAGGGCACGAGCATCCACACTGAGAACAGCCACAAATATGGTCCACGCGGAAGCCGCTTGTTGCTACTTGCCGGCGGATGGACTCCGATCGCGGAATGGCTTGCCCCGGGCGAGGATTTCGCACTGATCCTGGCCGAGGCGCAGCCCAACCGTTTCGCTCCCTGATTGAAGCGGCGCGCGAGCCTCGCTAGGGACTGGCCATGACCCTAACCCTTGTCAGCATCGCCAGCCTCCTCCTCAAGGTCGTGTGGTGGATCATCATCGCCCAAGTCGCCCTGTCATGGCTGCTTGCGTTCAACGTTCTTAACACCCAGTCAGACGGTGTGCGCACTTTCCTGCGCGCTCTCGACCGGATGACAGCGCCGCTCTACCGGCCGATCCGCAAGGTCCTTCCCGACTTCGGCGGGCTCGACTTCTCGCCATTCGTGGTGATGATTTTGATCGCCGTCCTACAGCGCCTGCTGGCCGGAGTCGCAATGAATGCGGCCTACGGTTGATGGTTGCCCGAAGGATTGACGGCAAGGCCGCAGCAGCGGCCCTTCGCGAACGGATAGGCGCGGTTTCGAGCGCCTTTCGCGAACGCACCGGCCGCTCGCCCGGACTGGCCACCGTGCTGGTCGGCGAAGACCCGGCAAGCGCGGTCTATGTTCGATCCAAGAACAAGGCGAGTGCGGAAGCGGGTTTTGAAAGCTTTGCCCATAACCTTCCTGCCTCGACCACCGAGGACGCGCTGCTGGCACTGGTCGATGAGCTCAACCGTGACGAGCGGGTGGACGGGATCCTCGTCCAGCTTCCACTGCCAGAGCAGATTGACAGCGCCCGGGTCCTGGAAACGATCGACCCGGCAAAGGACGTCGACGGGTTTCATGCCGTGAACGCGGGCAAACTTGCGCTTGGCACCGAGGCAATGGTTCCCTGCACACCCTTGGGCTGCCTCCACCTGCTGCGCGCCGAACTCGGCGATCTCAGTGGCAAGGAGGCGGTCGTGATCGGCCGCTCGAACATCGTCGGCAAGCCGATGGCGATGCTTCTGCTCGGCGACAATGCGACGGTGACGATCGCCCACTCGCGCACCAGGGACCTTCCGGGCGTGGTTAGACGCGCCGATATCGTGGTCGCCGCCGTCGGCCGGGCGGCGATGGTCAAGCGCGACTGGATCAAGCCAGGCGCAAGCGTCATCGACGTCGGAATCAATCGCTTGCCCGGCGCAAATGGCGAAAAGGGTCGCCTCGTGGGCGATGTCGATTATGATGAAGTCGCCGAGGTCGCCGGCGCGATCACACCGGTCCCCGGTGGCGTGGGACCGATGACGATCGCTATGCTGATGCGCAACACCCTGGTTGCCGCGCACCGCCGCGCCGGCCTGGGGAATCCGGAGGACCTTTAAATGATTGACCTTCTGCTAGCCGCCGCCGTCGCCAGCGCGATGCCCAACGCGATTGATGCCGAGCGCGCCTTTGCCGCCGATTCGCAGAAGATCGGCCAGTGGACTGCATTTCGCAAATATGCCGCCGAAGACGCGGTCATGTTCATTCCGCAAGCAGTTTGGGTGCATGAGTTTCTTAAACAGCGCGCCGATCCCCCGCCCGGCCTCAAATGGTGGCCGACGATCAGCTTTATCAGCTGTGATGGACGCACCGCGGTCAACAGCGGTCCGTGGATAAAAGGGGACAAGCACGGTTATTTCACGACCGTTTGGCAGTTCGACGGCAAGGTCTGGCGCTGGCTTTACGATGGCGGCGATGGTCTTGAGGGTCCGCCTCCCCTGCCAACCACCGAGCCGCGCGCGGCGGTCGCCTCGTGCGAGAAGGCGCCGGGGGCGCCGGTCATCGGCCTTCAGAAACTCACCAAGCGTGAAGCGATGAAAACCCCTGAGGATCGGGGTCGCGGTGAGAGCGCCGACAAGTCGCTCGGGTGGGACTGGAAGGTTGACCCCAAGGGCGCGCGATACCTGCGCGTGTTCCTGTGGAACGGCGAGCGCTATGCCCAGGTCCTTCATAACGACGTGAAGGCGCAATGATCACCTTCTTTACCAGCGCTCTGGTCACCTTCCTGGTGATCATCGACCCACCTGGCTGCGCGCCGATTTTCTCGATCCTCACTAGGGGTGCCAATGCCGCGCAGCGGCGCTCGATGGCGATCCGCTCAGCGTTGATCGGGTGGACCATCCTGATGTTCTTCGCGGTCTTGGGCGGACCGATGCTCCATGTCATGGGGATCAGTCTTGCAAGCTTCCGCATCGCGGGCGGTATCCTGCTATTTTATTTGTCGTTTGAAATGGTTTTCGAGAAGCGCAGCGAGCGCAAGGAAAGCAAAGCTGCCCAGCTTGAAGGCGGAACCGAGGATGTCGATGATGTCAGCGTATTCCCGATGGGGACGCCGATGATTGCCGGGCCAGGCGCGATTGCAAGCACGATGCTGTGGATTGGCAAGGCCGACGATGCGATTCACCTCGCCTTGGTCATTGCGGCGATCACCACGGTCATCGCCCTGACGCTTGTCACCATGCTTGCTGCCGGGCCGATCATGAAGTTCCTCGGCGATAAGGTCGAGGCTGCGATCACCCGCATCCTCGCTGTAATTATGTCGGCGCTGGCCGCACAGTTTGTGATCGACGGTCTTAAGGCGAGCTTTCCGGGAGCGCTCAGCTAGGCTGGCTGCCCTTCCACCTGCCACATCAGGAACGGCGATTCCTTGCCCAGATTGATAGGCTTGAGCCAGGCCGGCACCTTGCCGCGCACCAGCTGGTCGTAAAACCCGCCCGGCGCTTCGGATGAAAAGATCGTGCTGGTCGCAGCGTCCGGACAGACGAGCAGGTAATTCGCGCGATACTTGCCGATGATGCGGCGGGCGTCATCCACGCTTCCCCGGAAGGCGTTCATGACGTCGGCGATCTGGTCACCGTTGCGGTGATAGGGTCCAGCGATGCTGTCGTGGTGGGTGACCGTGACGATTCGGGGCCCAAAATCGATATAGGTGAAGACCACGCCCTTTGGCAGCTTGGCAACCGGCCTGTACGCCCACAAGCTGTTGCACAGGTAATTGGCTCGGCTGACCTTCTTTTGCGCAGCGGATTTGTTCGGTTCGGCGATGAACTGCGAAATCAGCGGAACTGCGCCGCCGGCAGCGATCATCACGATTGCAAAGGTTCCCGCGATGCGCACGACCGCATTATTGCTGGTCCAAGTCCGGGGGACCGCGAACCACAACAAGGCAGTGGCGCCGACCAGCGCGGTCAACTGTGCCGCAGGCCCGGTGCGCGACTGCCATAGCAGCAGCAAGGTGGCAGCAAGGCACGGCAGCGCGGCAGTGCCGATGCGCCGGACCAGCTCATGATCGCCGCGCTTGAGCCAGGCCAGGAAACCCCAACCGATCAAGCCGGTGACCGGCAGCGCCGCAACCAGCAAGGCGATCCGCGCGCCGTGCTGGTATAGCGGCCGGGCCTCGCGCACGTGGCTAAGCCAAAGCTTCGTGACTTCAGGTGAGACGCCTTCCAGCCGGGTCAGGCATTGCGGGAAAGCGAGGGCGTGAAAGCCCGCAAGCGCAACGCCGGCAATCGCTGCAAGGGTCAGGCGCGCCTGCCACCTGGCCGGGCTAAGCACGGCCAGCCCGAACAGCAGCGCGCCGCCCAGTGCCATGTCGGCGGTCCACACCGGCGATAGGGCATCGCACACAGCCGCGCGATTGTCGTAGGAGGCGAACAAAAGGAAGGCGAGGCCCGTGCCGCCGGCAAGGCTTATCGAATAGGTTGCCAGCCTTGCCCGCTCGTCGCGGTCTGCGACCCAGCTAAAGGTCGTCGCCGCACCAAGCACCGCAAAGTAGATCAGCATCTCCAGACCGATTGCCAGCGACAGGGCAGTGGCAAGGCCAAGCGTCAGCCCGCCGCGCCGCCGGCTGGGATCGGACGCACCGCTGATCGCCAATGCCAGCAATGCCAGTTGCCAGCCGTGATGGTCGATGCGCATCGGCCAGAACATCCCCTGGGTCGAAGCAGCGAAGAACAGGGCGATGAACGCCAGTGGATAGGCGCGCTTGTCGACCAGTCGCCGCGCAGTCAGCGCGACCGAAAACAATAGCAGCAAAAGGGGAAGGGTCGGCGCGATCGCTGCGGCCCACCGTTCCGCCTCGGCACCGCCAATCAGCGGGCGCAACGCAAGGATCAGCCCGGCGATTGGAAGGTCGACAAGGTGCGACCAGTGAATGTTCAGTCCGAACGGCGGGTTGAGGCGATATTGCCGCAGGTCATACCAGTCCTGCCCGCCAAGCAGCGCGCGGACTTGCATCATTCGCAGGTTGTCGTCGGTGTCGCGCAAGTTGAACGACTGGATCTCGCTCCACCGCTCGATCAGCCCATAAGCCAGGAACCCAGCCCACATGGCCACCACCACCCAGCGCCAATGGCGATCAAGAAACGCGAAAGTCGCTGCAAGAGCGCGCTGTTCTAGGCTGTCGGTCATCGTTCCAGAGCATGTAACCGGTCGCGCTGGCGGGGCAAGGAGGCATTGCGCCGCGACGTGCGCGAAAGCCCTTCCGGCACCGGCAGCACGCGGCTACACGGTGGCCTCATGCTGCTGACCAAATACTTCCCCGAGGGCCGAGCCGAGGTCGCACTTCAGGCACTGCGTTATGCCGCGATGGGCCTTGCCATCACGCTTGCCTTCTCACTCTGCTACTGGCTGGTGACGGTTTTCGGGCGCGTCGACCCCAACCTTTCACTGGCCCTCGTCTTCCTCGTGTTCAGCGGCATCAGCTATGTCGCCCACGGTCGTTACAGCTTCCGCGGCCACGGGCAGCGCGACCGCCCTCACGTGCGCGGAACACGGTTCCTGATCGTCAACCTGATCGGCTTTACGCTAAACCAATTTTTCGTCTGGTGGCTGGTCAAAAAACTCGGCGGCCCGGCATGGTGGCCGACCATCCCCTTCATCTTCGTCACCCCCTGGGTGACCTTCGCGCTTCATCGCAAGTGGGTCTATTCGTGAGCAAGCCAATCCTTTCATTGATTGTCCCGGTCAAGGACGAGGAAGACGCGGTCGACCAGTTTGTATTGCGCGTCGTTCCGATACTCGAAGGCATCGAGGACGCGGCATCATCGTCGTTCGAAATCCTGTTCGTCGACGATGGCAGTAGCGACCGCACGCTGGAGCGGCTGCGCGCGCTCAACGTCCGTGACCCGCGGATCCGCGCAGTCTCTTTTTCGCGCAACTTCGGCAAGGAGGCCGCGCTGTCCGCCGGGATCGACCATGCGAAGGGGGCAGCAGTCATCCCGATCGACGTCGACCTGCAGGACCCGCCCGAAGTCATCCCGCAAATGGTGTCCAAATGGCGCGAAGGGTTCGACGTCGTTTATGGCGTGCGCGACAATCGCGACACCGACAGCATGGCCAAGCGCATAACCGCCGACCTTTATTACCGGACCCATAACATGATGAGCGCGGACAAGATCCCGCTCCATGCCGGCGACTTCCGCCTGCTCGACCGCAAAGTGGTCGACGTGATCCGCCAGATGCCGGAACGCAATCGCTTCATGAAGGGGTTGTTTTCGTGGGCAGGGTTCAACCAGGCCGCCATCCATTACACCCGTCGCCCGCGCGCACTCGGCAAGTCCAAGTTCAATTACTGGCGGCTATGGACCTTTGCCATCGACGGCATCACCTCGGCCTCGACCGTACCGCTGCGGATATGGTCCTATCTGGGCGGAATCATCGCCTTGCTATCGCTGGGATATGCGATGGCGATCGTCATTCGCACCTTGCTGTCGGGCTCAGATGTACCGGGCTATGCCTCGCTGATGACTGCAGTGCTGTTCCTGGGCGGCCTCCAGCTGTTGTCCCTTGGAATCCTGGGAGAATATGTCGGCCGCATTCTGATCGAGAGCAAGGGTCGACCGCTGTACATCATCGACGAAACCATCGGGGGCGAATGATGGAGGCCGCGGTCTTCGCCCGGATGGCTGAGCTTGATCAGGACCATTGGTGGTTCGTTGCGCGCCGCCGGATCCTGGAAAGCCTGATCCGTCGCCGGGTCAAGCCGCCGCCCGGTGCGCAAATCCTTGAGATCGGATGCGGCACCGGCCACAACCTTGCCATGCTCTCCCGGTTCGGATCGCTCGACGCGAGCGAGCTTGACGATACAGCCCGCGCGCTTGCAGCACAGCGCCGCGGTATGCCAATCAAGAGCGCGGCCCTCCCCGACCTGTCGATGTTCGAAACAAAGAATTACGACCTGATCGCCCTGCTGGACGTGCTCGAGCATGTTGCCGACGATGGTCCGGCGCTGGTCGCAATCAAGCAGCGCTTGAAGCCCGGCGGCAAACTGCTCGTCACCGTGCCGGCAAATCCCTCGATGTGGAGCGCGCACGACGCCTCGCACCATCACCATCGCCGCTATACCCGAGGAACCTTGCGGGCTGCGCTGGTCAAGGCGGGCCTGGAGATCGATCTGCTCAGCCCGTTCAACACCCTGCTCTTCCTACCCATCTGGGCGGCGCGCATGGTCGGAAAGGCGCTGGGCCGCGAGGCCGCCGATGACAGTCTTCCGCCCCTGCCCGTCAATGCGGTCTTGAAGGCGGTTTTCGCACTTGAAGCGCCGCTGGTCGGGCGGGTGCCGATGCCGTTCGGCGTGTCGCTGGTCGCTATCGCGCGACGCCCGGGCTGACCTGGTATAAAATCCCCCCGCCGGCGCGCGCGACTTCGGTCATGCCGTCGTACAGCTTTGCGTCGACCGTGGGCGTATCGACCAGCCAGACATAGTCGAAATCGTCGCGCTGGAACCGCTCAAGCGCTTCATCGATGGTCAGATGCATACGGTCACGGCAGCGCGGCGGACGGACGATTTCCGATGGATCGAGCGCGAAATACCCGGGCCTGCGGTACTTCAGCTGGAGCATATTGAGCCCGGCCTGGAGCCACTGGTCGTTCGAAAAGCCGTTCTTGCGCACCACCACCATCGCGCCGATATGGCCGTTGCGACCAAGCTCCCACACTCGACGGCAATCGAGATTGACCATCGTAAGCACTGCCGCGCCCTGGGGCACTTTCTCAAGAACCTTGAGCTTTTCGGTCTGGTCATTGGCGGCGATCGCAAGGCTCGCCGTTACGCCGCCAAGACGCACCACGCAAAACATCAAGGCAATCACCGCTAGCGCACTGCCCAGCCGGGTACCGATCGGCCCCTTGAAGCGGATCGCAAGGATCAGTGTCGCAAAGATATAGGGCGCAAGCCGCATATCCGCATAAGCGGAGCCGAACAGGATTCGCGGAATCAGGATGAAAAACACGCTGAGTACGATCGCACTGAAGACAAGGTTGCGGGAAAAAGTCAGGCGCGGATTGGGAATGACCTGCGCAATGACCAGCGCGGCAATCGCCAGCGTCCCCTTGTCGAACCATTCCCAGCGGTCGCGCAACGAGCTGGTTACCCATCGCCACTTGCTCATCCAGTTGAACCAGTCGCTGGTTTGCCCCGCCGATCCTTCGCGCCAAGCCACCATGACGATGATCGGAAGGGCCATTACCGATGCTGCAAGCGCGGCACGGAAGGCCGCCCGGTACCAGGTTCCGCCGCGATCGTGCAGCCGCACCGCCTCGGCCGAGAATGCCAATAACCCCAGCACGCCCCATCCGAATGCATGGCAAAAGAAGATCACGATCGAAATCGGGACGAACAGGATCTCGCGAAGGCGAAACCGCCCCAGCCTGGTAAGCCGAAGCCACAGGCCAAAGGCCACGAACGCAAGGCCCATCGACAGGGTGAAATTGACGAACCCGAACATGAACGGATGGTTGAAGGCGAAGGGAACCGCGACGTAGGCAGTCGGCGGAATCCGCCCATGCACTTCGCGAGCCACCCACAAGAAGCCGGCGACGCTCAGCGCGGGGATCGCCATGACCACCAGCTTGACCGCCGGTTCGAGGCCGATCAGCGGCGCCAGCCCCATCACCAAAACATCGACGCCAAGGTTGCCGGTGATCAGCCAGCGAACGTCATAGTAACGCTGAAGATGGGGATTGGTCGCGATGTCGAGTTCGACCCGATAGCGCCCCATATGGCCCAGCAGGTCAACCAGCGGCGGCACCGGCGGATACAGCAGCGGCACCAGCGCGAACAGGAAAACGAGCGCGACCATCCAGCGCGTTTCCCACCAATGGCGCGGCGCCGGGTCCTGCGCGCTTGTCACTGCCCAGTCGTCGTTCATCAAAATGCCCCGCTACGCCTTCGCGGGTCGCTTGCCAGTGATGAACGGCCCATTCAAGCACGATACAGATTTCGCCACGCATTGTGCGCTTCCCCCGAAGGAGAAACGTCATGCACAAGAAGATTCTAGGGATTGGCGCCGCAACGGCAGCCGCCCTTCTGGTGGCCGTTCCTGCAACCGCCAAGCCCGATGGCCAGCACCCGCCATCAACCCGCGCCGAAGTGGCCACGATGGTCGCGGCCCATTTCACCAAGGCCGACTCCAACAAGGACGGGTTCATCACGGAAAGCGAAGTCCAGGCGATGGCCGGCAAGCGCATGGAGCGCATGAAGGATCGCGGCGACAAGCGCGCGGACCGGGCCGGGCGGGCTGATCCAGCGGCGAAGTTCGCGAAGATGGACACCAACAAGGATGGCAAGCTGACCAGGGCCGAAGTCGATGCGGCGCATTCCCAGTGGGCAGCCAAGCGCGCCGGCAAACTGCAGGATCGCGCCGACAAGTCCGCGGCAAACGGCGACCAGCGCGCAAGCAAGAAGAGCATTTCCCTGTTCGACCGCGCGGATACGAACAAGGACGGAGTAATCACCCAGGCCGAGCTTGCTGCTTTGCCGCGTCCCGATCATCGCGGGACGGACAAGGGCATGCACCGCGCAATGATGGGCAAGGGCGGACCCATGGGCCACATGCTGTCCAGCGCCGATTCCAACAAGGACGGCAAGGTCAGCCTGGCCGAGGCGCAGGCGGCGGCATTAGCCCGGTTCGACCGCGTCGATACCAATCATGACGGGAAAATCTCTCCCGACGAGCACAAGGCCGCCCGCGATAGCCGGCGCGCACATTCGAAGCCCGCATCCTAAGCGATTAGCGGCAGCAAGTACGGGCGGATCTTTCCCCTTGGTCCGCCCGAAACCGGGGCCCGGCGTCTTCCCCTGACGCCGGGCCTTACGTTTGCGCGCCGGACGCTCGGTAACGCCGTTCGGCCTCGGACATATAATCGCGCGTCAGAGGAAGCGCTCTGCGGTTACGCACGTATTGCAACTGGAAATTGCACATCGAACCCTGTTCGAACCCGACGATTCCGGCTGCCAGGTAAAAGGTCCACATGCGGTAGAAGCGTTCATCGTAAAGGCGGACAATGGAGTCCTTGGCGGCGACCGCCCGATCGTACCAATGCTGGAGGGTGAGCGCGTAGTGAATGCGCAGCACCTCTAGGTCGCTTATGATCAATCGAGCGCGCTCGCTGGCGCCCGCGATCTGTGAAATCGATGGCAGGTGATATCCCGGAAAAATCCACTTGTCGGTGAATGGGTCGGGGGCACCGGACTTGCCATATTTGCCGATCGTGTGGAGCAGCATTACGCCATCAGGCTTCAACAGCCGCCGGCAGACCGCGAAGAATTCGTCGTAATGCGCTGCGCCGACATGTTCGAACATCCCGATCGAGACGATCCGGTCGAACTGTCCCTCGACCGCTCGGTAATCGATCAGTTCGAACTTTACGCGGTCCGCAACGCCTGCAGCTTCAGCCCGCTCCCGCGCGACCTTCAACTGTTCCTGGCTAAGCGTCACGCCAAGCACGTCGACGTCGGCGACCTGATTGAGGTACAGCGCTGTCCCGCCCCAGCCGCAACCGATATCCAGCACCCGTTGCCCGGGTGCCAGGTTTAGCTTGCCCGCGATATGCGCCTTTTTATCCGCCTGCGCCTGCTCAAGGCTGTTGGCCGGGTCGGTGAAATAGGCGCAACTATATTGCAGATCTTCATCGAGAAACGTGCGGTATAGCGCATTGCCAATGTCATAGTGATGCGCGACGTTCATTCGCGCCCGGGCCAGTGGATTGCGCCGAAACAAGCTCAGGAACCGCTTCTTTCCCTTGGCAAGGGCCGTTCGTCCCGGACCCTTGTCTTCCCAGCGGTTGTTCCCGGTAATCAATCGCAACAGATCGAGGATCGACCCGTCCTCGATCGTAAGCCGACCATCCATGAATGCTTCGCCAAGGCCAAGCCGGGGATTGCGGGCAATGTCGAGCGCGGTTTTTCGGTCGGACAGCACGACGGTGAGGGCTTCGCCCTCCCCGTTGCCAAACCGCCGTTCTTTGCCGTCAGACGTGCGAACGACAAGCGTTCCCTCGCGCACGATCTGACCAAGCAACCTGTCAACTAACGACACGACCGTCAGGCCTCGTTGTCCGCCGGCAATTGCGATTTGCGAGTTTTCTCTGCCGCAGTCTTCAATTGCCCGCACGCCGCATCGATGTCGCGGCCGCGCGGGGTACGGACGGGGGCGCTGATCCCGCCCTCGAACACGATATTGCTGAACGCGCGGATGCGATCCGGCGTGCTGCATTCATAGCCCGCGCCCGGCCACGGATTGAACGGGATCAGATTGACCTTTGCGGGCAATCGATAGTGACGGATCAACCGCACCAGTTCGCGAGCATCGTCGTCGCTGTCGTTCTTGTCCTTGAGCATGACATATTCGAACGTGATGCGCCGGGCATTGTTGGCGCCCGGATAATCGGCGCACGCCTGGAGCAATTGTTCGATGCCATATTTGCGATTGAGGGGCACGATCTCGTCGCGCACCTCCTTGGTTACGGCGTGCAGGCTGACCGCCAGATTGACCCCGATTTCTTCCCCGCACCGTTCCATCATCGGAACGACGCCCGAGGTCGACAAGGTGATACGGCGCTTCGATAGCCCCAACCCATCGCCGTCCATGACAATCTTAAGCGCGTCCCGGACATTGTCGAAATTATAAAGCGGTTCGCCCATCCCCATCATCACAATGTTGGTGAGCATCCTACCTTCCGGCTGGCTCGGCCATTCGCCAAGCGCATCACGAGCAAGCATCACCTGGCCAACAATCTCGCTCGGTTCAAGGTTGCGCACCAGCCGCATCGTCCCGGTATGACAAAAGCGACAATTGAGGGTGCAGCCCACTTGGCTCGACACGCATAATGTCCCGCGGTCGGAGTCAGGGATGAAGACCATTTCGAATTCGTGGCCGTCGTGGGTCTTCAACAGCCACTTGCGGGTGCCATCAGTCGACACCTGGGCTTCGACCACTTCAGGACGAGTGATTGAGAACCGCTGGGAAAGCCAGGGGTGCTGTGCCTTGGCGATGTCGGTCATGCGCGCGAAGTCGCTGACTCCGCGGTTGTAGATCCAGTGCCAGATCTGCTTGGAGCGAAGTTTCGCCTGTCTCGGCTCAAGCCCAGCTTCCTCAAGCGCTGCGCAGATCGCATCGCGCGCCACGCCGACCAGTTCGACCCGGCCATCGGCGCGTGGCACGGCGGCCCGCGCCACGGGCACGGGATCGACAGTGCCGGGAATCGGCATCAAGGAGGTATCGGCGCTCATGGCAATGCGCGCCCCTTAATCCCCTCTAGCCACTTTGACCAGTGGAAGCGCAACGCGCTGCGGCGGCGTCAATAGCGGTAGG
Organism: uncultured Alphaproteobacteria bacterium; assembly: GCA_963703115.1. Classification (GTDB taxonomy): domain Bacteria; phylum Pseudomonadota; class Alphaproteobacteria; order Sphingomonadales; family Sphingomonadaceae; genus Sphingomicrobium. Next base: position 287,886 of record OY969788.1, on the reverse strand, counting down.
AGCACCGGACAGCGGATAATAATCGCTAACCCGTTGCCCCGAAACGGTGACGTACCGAAGGCGAAGACGCCCGGCACTCCTGACCGCCGCAATCAGCGCACGCGCCTGCGCGGGATCGCGGGACAGCGTCCAGCCGCCCTCGCTACCCAGCAGAAATGCCTGGTCCCCGACTTCGGCCATGACGGTGGATCCGGAACGCTGGGTCCGCCCAAGACGAGCTGCGAAGCGACCCCAGCCCTGACCATCCCGGGTAAAAGAGAATCCCGCGAAACCCGCTTTTTTCGAGGCGACTGGACGCGACAGCGCCTCGCACTGGCTGCCGCGGTCCAACGCGACCCAGCGCCCCTGGGTAAGGATCGGGGTCGCTGCCGGGGCCAAATTCGCCGCAAGCGCAAGGAAAGCTGTGATCATTGCAATTACTTGTCCAATTCCTTCGCCGGGTTGGCAAGCCAGGGCCGTCTGGATGGCAACGATTTCGTTACTACGACGATGCTTGTTAGCAATTTGAAACTATGGCAATGAACCTGTTGCTCGGTTTGCGTCGATTGTTGGCGTGGAGTTTGTATGTCTCCCACCGAGCGTTCTTGTGAAACCGTTATTGCTTATGGGCGGGCGCTCTGAATGGGTGCCGCGCACACTGTTGGCGCAATCGCGACCGAACTCGCGCTGTTCGCGGGGGTGGGATTCCTGCTGTTCGCAGTCAACGACCTGATCATTGACCTTATCTATTTCAGCCGGTCGGTCTGGCGATGGCTGACGATCTACAGTCGTTATCCGCGCGCATTTGCCGATCGTTTGCCGGTCCCGCAGGAACCGGGAATGATTGCCATCTTCGTTCCGGCATGGGACGAATTGGTTGTCATCGGCGACATGCTTGCAAACTCCGTCGGCCGCTTCGAGCACGACGATTTCCGCATATTCGTGGGCTATTATCGCAACGATCCGGCGACGGGAACCGCGATTTCCGACGTCATCGACCCGCGTATCCAGCCGGTCGAAGTTCCGGTCAACGGCCCTACGACCAAGGCCGATTGCCTGAACCATCTTTATGCCGCGCTTAAGGATCATGAGCGCAGCGCGGGCAGAAAAGCAAAAGCGATCGTCCTCCATGACGCGGAGGACGTCGTTCATCCGCTCGAGCTTAAGGTCTACGATTATTTGATCGAGCGGTCCGCACTGATCCAGCTTCCGGTAATTCCGCTCACTGATCCGTCCTCGCAATGGATCAGCGGTCATTATTGCGACGAATTTGCCAAGGGCCACACCAAGGAACTGGTGGTGCGCGAAGCAATTGGCGCATCGGTGCCACTTGCCGGGGTGGGCTGCGCAATCGCCCGCGACGTGGTTGCCGAACTTGCCCGACGCCACGAGGGGCGACCCTTTTACGAAACGTCGCTGACCGAGGATTACGAGGTGGGTCTGAGAGTGGGGGACCTTGGCTTCAAGACCATGTTCGTTCGCATGCGGGCTTATCCCGGATCGCATGAGATCGTCGCAACGCGCAGCTACTTCCCGAGAGAGCTTGGACCGGCGGTTCGCCAGAAGGCGCGCTGGCTGGGTGGGATTGCGCTGTCGGGATGGGACCGGCTTGGCTGGAGTGCGAGCGGCTGGGGCGAGAACTGGATGCGAATGCGCGACCGTCGCGGCCCGCTTGCCGCGCTGCTGCTGGTGGCCGGCTATTTGGCCGCTTTCCTGTGGAGCCAGATCTGGTTCGCCCGCGCGCTTGGCGCTCCGATCCATGTCGAGGTGTCGTCGACGCTTGCGACCCTGCTGTGGATCAACCTGTGGCTGCTCGCGTGGCGCATTTTCATGCGCGCGGCGTTTACCGCTTCAAACTACGGCGTGCGCCAGGGGATGATTGCAGTCCCGCGAATGGTGGTGGGTAATTTCATCGCGGTGTTCGCGGCCTTTAGGGCAATCGCAATCCACCTCACCGGAGGTCCGCCGCGGTGGGAAAAAACCGCGCATGTCTTTCCCAAGGAAATGGCGCGATGAGGCCATCGCTGCGCTTCCTCGTCTTGGTGACCGGCGTGTGGGGCGCGGCACGAGCGATTACCGTCGGCGCATTTCCCGCCGGCGCCCTGCTTCCCACCCCATCGCGGGCCGACACCGCGCCGATCGTTCAGGCAATAGTCCCGACCAGCTTCCCGCCGCTAGAGCCACTGGTCGAGCAGCCATTGCCGGAGACCTGGACACAAAGTGGCATCCCAACCGTCACCGATTACGCAGAAGCGCAGCCAATCGTGCGCTATCTGAGGGCCGCCGCCCCCAACCTTGCAAGGCAGGCGGGCGGAGGTTTCACGCACATCGCTGGAGCGGCGCCGAGCCCGGTCGATCCTCCCATATTCCTGGCTCCGATTGCCCCGATCGACGATTATCCGCTGTCGCGGATCGCCGCGGCCACGCTACCGCCTCTGCCCAATACCCCCGCGGTCGTCACTTACGCCGCTCCGGTCAGTCTTCCGCCTGCTGAGGCGCGCCTGCGGTTCGACCGAGTGCAGCTAACCGCCTGGGCGCTGCTGCGCGGTCGTCCGGCACCGATCTCGACTCCCAGCGCGATCGCTTCCGGGGGGACCTTAGGGGGAAGCCAGGCCGGGGCTCGTCTGACCTACAATCTCGATCGCAAACTTGCGCTTGCCATGAGGATGAACAGTGAAATCGGCAAACGCGGGGGCGAAGTCGCGGCGGGCCTGCGATTCCAGCCAATCGCCAGAGTCCCGGTGTGGATCAGCGCCGAACGCCGGCAACGAGTTGGCAAGTATGGCGGCGGCCGCAATGCCTTCGCGCTATTCGCGGAGGGCGGATTGTGGGGTCAAAAGCTCCCGCTCGGTTTCCAGTTCGACGGCTATGCGCAAGCCGGGGTTGTCGGCTTGCGCAAGCGCGACAAGTTCGTCGATGGGGCAATGACGGTTACCCGTCCACTCACCGGTCGATTCTCGGGCGGACTTGGTTTTTGGGGAGGGGCGCAGCCGGGCGTTTACAGGGTCGATGCAGGACCCCGACTGACCTACCGCCTCAACGACGCAATCGCAGTCCATGTCGACTATCGCCAGCGCCTGGCCGGTAACGCCGAGCCTGGCAGCGGCCCCGCGGTCACCGTGGCAGGCAATTTCTGATCCTCGCCACGCCCGTGCGACGCGCCATGGTATTGACCGCCAATTCTCGCTAGTCCCAAGGCGTAAAGCCCATGGACGTCTATCTCCCCATCGCCAACTTGTCGGTCAACGCCGCGCTGATCATCGCCCTGGGCTTCCTGGTCGGCGTGCTGTCGGGAATGTTTGGCGTCGGCGGCGGTTTCCTGACCACCCCGATCCTGATCTTTTACGGCATCCCGCCAACGGTCGCGGTCGCTTCCGCGACGACCCAGATCACCGGCTCCAGCGTGTCGGGCGCGATGGTTCACGTGCGGCGTGGCGGGGTCGATTTCAAGATGGCGGGAATGATGATCGTCGGGGGGCTGTTCGGCTCCGTGGTGGGCGCGATACTGTTCCGCCTGCTCCAGAAAAGCGGCCAGATCGACGTTGTCATTGGAGCGCTATATGTCCTGATCCTGGGCTGGATCGGCATATTGATGCTGCGCGACGCCATTCGCACGCTCGGGCTTGTCGACAAATATTTCCCGGGCAAGCTAGAAGTGCTCGGCGGGGATTCAGTCACCGCAGACGCGGTCGAGGGTGAAACGGATAGCGCGCAACCGGCGGAAGGAAAGCCGGGGGTGTCGCAGCGGCTTCTTCAACGACTCCCGCTGCGCTGGCGGTTTGAAACGTCGGGCCTGTTCATTTCCCCAATTGCGCCGGTCGCGCTTGGTTTTATCGCCGGGATCCTCACCGTGTTTCTTGGGATCGGTGGCGGGTTCATCCTGATTCCAGCAATGATCTACATCCTCGGCATGCCGGCCCGCGTGGTGGTCGGGTCCAGCCTTATCATGATCCTCGCGGTCAGCGCGGCGACTACGATGATCCACGCCCTCACCACCCGGGCGGTTGATATCGTTCTTGCAGTCCTGTTGTTGGCAGGCGGCGTCATCGGCGCGCAATATGGCGCGCAGCTGGCGACCCGGATCAAGCCTGACTTCCTGCGTCTTGCGCTTGCCCTGATCATTCTTGTCGTCGCGATTCGCATGTTGCTCGGGCTTGCCTGGCAACCGGACGAGATTTTCTCGGTGGAGATTATTTGATGCGGCGCGGCGCGGCACTGGCCGTTGCGTTTGGCGCGATCGTTTCGCTGGGTGCGGGACCGGTGCTGGTGCCCGACATTTCTGACCGCCAGATCGAGATTCGCTACAGCTTTACCGGCACCGACCTGTTGCTGTTCGGAGCGATCCTTTATCCCGGCGGCCGTGTGCCCGACCGGCCGGCCGAAATCGCGGTGGTGCTCCGCGGTCCGGTCCAGCCGCTGCGGGTGCGCGAAAAGAAAAAGATCGCCGGGATCTGGATGAATGCGGACAGCAACCGCTTCCGCTCGGTACCAGCATTTTACGCCGTTGCCTCGTCAAAGCCAATTGCCGACCTGGTGGATGAACGCACCGCCGCGATCTACGAACTGGGCGTCGACAACCTGCAGCTTTCGCCAGGCGGCGGTGTCATCCCGGAACGGGAACGCCATTTCGAGAAGGGCCTGCTCGACCTTCGCACCCGAGACGGCCTCTATGCCCAAAAGCCCGAAGGCGTCGAGATTACCGATGGCGTCCTGTACCGTGCCACCATCACCATCCCAAGCAAGGTTCCGGTCGGAACCTACACTGCCGAAACCTTCCTGATCGACCGCGGCAAGGTGATCGCGGTCGCAACGCGCGACATTGAGATCGACAAGGGCGGGTTCGAGCGTTTTGTTGCCCTTGCTGCCCGCCGCCACCGGTTTCTGTACGGCCTGGTCGCGGTGCTCGTCTCGCTCGGGCTCGGCTGGCTTGCAGCCTGGGCATTCCGCAAGCGTTTCTAGGCCAAATCTCAAGGCAATCTTAACCGCTTTCGCATAACCTCCGCGCGTAAACAGCGATTTGCTTTGTGGAGCCTTGTGCATGACCGATCAGCCGAACCTGCGCCAATTCATCGACGAGGTAAGCAACTATACCGGAGAGCCAGCGCCCGACGCGGCCCCCGCGAAAACTACGCTCCCCGCGATCGGCCAGGTGCTGGAGATTGCAGGATCGGGTTCAGCGATCCGCATCGACCCGGCAGTTCTCAACGCGCTTTGCGACCATGCCGACCCTTCGGTCGCTACTGCCGGCCAAGTCGGTAGCCAGGTCAAGGTCACGATCGGCAAGGCAATCCTTGTCGCCAACGTCCGCACGCTTAGGCAGGACGAGCGCGGCGAGCTGATCGCCAACGTCGACTTTCTCGGCGAAGGAACGAAGGGCGCAGACGGCAAGTTCGGAGGCTTCCGCCGCGGCGTTACCCGCTATCCGGTGCCTGGCGCGCTCGTCGACCCGGTAACCACCGACGACATGCGCGCGATCTTCGCTGCAAGTCACGAACCGCATATCGAAATCGGCACGGTGTACCCGACCGACGACATTCGCGGCGCGCTGTACGTCGATCCCATGCTCTCCAAGCATTTCGCGATCCTGGGCTCGACCGGTACCGGCAAGTCGACCTCCGTTGCACTGATCCTCCACCGCATCTCGCAATTGTCGCCCGAAGGGCACATCGTGATGATCGATCCGCACGGCGAATATTCCGCCGCGTTCAAGGGCTGCGGCGAATTGTTCAACGTCGACAATCTCCAACTTCCCTACTGGCTCCTCAACTTCGAGGAACATTGCGAGGTGCTTCTGACCACCGACGGTGCCGAACGCCAGCGCGACGCCGACATTCTCGCCAAGTGCCTGCTCGCCGCGCGGATGCGTACCAAGGCCGCCGAAACGCTGGGCAAGGTCACGGTCGACAGCCCGATCCCGTATCTTCTGTCCGATCTTAACGCGATCATCGTCAATGAAATGGGCAAGCTCGACCGTGCTGGCGACACGTTGCCGTTCCAGCGCCTCAAGACCAAGCTCGACGAACTGAAGGCCGATCCGCGCTATTCGTTCATGTTCTCGGGCATGCTGGTCGGCGACACCATGGCGCCATTCCTCGCCAAGCTGTTCCGCCTTCCCGCCAACGGCAAGCCGATCAGCATCGTCGACGTGTCGGGCGTTCCGTCCGAGGTTACCAGCGTCGTCGTCTCGGTCCTCGCCCGAATGGTCTTCGACTATGCCATCTGGTCCCGCACCGAAGCCCAGCGCCCGCTGCTTCTGGTGTGCGAAGAAGCGCACCGCTACGTCCCCAAGGACGAGAATGCATCGGGCCAGGCGGTCCGCAAGATCCTTGAACGCATCGCCAAGGAAGGCCGTAAATACGGCGTTTCGCTGGGCCTCGTCACCCAGCGCCCGTCCGACCTTGCCGAAGGCGTGCTGTCACAGTGCGGCACGATCCTGTCGATGCGCTTGAACAACGAGCGCGACCAGGCGTGCGTGCGCGCAGCCATGCCCGAGGGCGCGCGCGGTTTCCTCGACGCGATTCCCGCGCTTCGCAACCGCGAATGCATCGTGTGCGGCGAAGGCGTCGCGATTCCGATCCGGGTTCGCTTCGACGACCTTGAAGCGGAAAAGCGTCCCGCCTCCTCAGACCCCAGCTTTGCCCGCCTGTGGCAGGAAAAGGGCGATGAAGCCGGAATCATTCAGCGCACGATCAAGCGCTGGCGCGGCCACGGCAAATAAGCGGCCGAGCATAAGCCCGCCGACGCGCGAATCGCGGCGCCGGGCTTAAGTCGAAACTCGGCGAACGCCGGCCGACCTGCCGCGATCAGCGGACAAGATCGACGATGCGGTTCCAATCCGCGTCGGCGCTGGCCAGACAAGCGTCCGCTAACGACCCATTGCGGACATTGTAACGGCTCTAATCTGTGCCAGCTCTCACTGTGAACGATCCGTTTCCAGTTGTTGAGCACAGGACTGCAAGCTATGGGGCGGCCTGAAATGTGGGGCACGACCAAGATACTCACTGTCTATCTTGTTACGCGCGTAGAGCGATCACCAGGATGTCTTGCCATGGCCACCTTACAGCGAGCGTTCTTAAGACATGCCTTAGGCCGTCAATATCCGGTCCTGATCCCGGAAATTGTTCTCGACGAGCTAAAGTGTTACCAGCAGGGCCCAGGTAGGTTACACGAAAAGTATGCCTCTTTAATCGGAACGCCGAAACCGACACCTGTAAGTTAATTCATCTTGAGTGCTCTGCCCTTCACCCCCCAGATGCTGTTCGCGCGGCGCGCCCAGACGCACGCGAAGACTGAGAAGAGAAACGAGATGCTGACGACCCTCAGGGGTTGGTGCGGAGAATAATGAAGGAACGTGAATGCAAGCGAGGTCGCAATTATTCCCGCGACAATATTCCAACGCCGGGTAACAGCCGAGAGAAGCCAGCCGCGAAAAATGAACTCTTCGACACTTGACTGGAAAACGAAGCAGGGCAGTAGGATCGCAATCCAGAAAAGAGATGAAGCAGAGGCGAATGCCGGGAAGTGTGCCTGGGCGCGATAGCCGCCAATCAGCCAAATAGACGAAATGGCCAATCCCATCATCGAAATGCCGATGGCTAGGCCAATCAGAAACTTGCGCAGTCCGCCGGACCGGGCAACCCCTAGCGTCTCCAAGCCGCGACGCTCGACAAAATGGGTCCACGCGATTGTTGCTAAGGCCATGGTTGCGAACGGCAGGAGAAGAAAAAGGCAGAATGCCGGCGCAGTCAGGGGATCGCCCTTTGCATCGACCAAGCCCCAACGCTCCATCAACAGGTCAATTGGAACGCTCGAGAAACCGACCAGCAAGATACAAATGATCGGAGCAAGCCAAACCCAAGGCAACCACCCGCGATGAGGGATTGGCTCATAGATCATATTTATCATGGTGTATCACTATTATAATACAGTGAGCGACGCAAGTCGGGGCTTGTCCTAACAGTCTTTCTCGCACGGCTTTGCCAACGACCTCCAGCATCACGAGTGCCAGCGTTCAGCGAATGGCATAAGTACGCCCGCTAACGTCCGCTTTCCACCCTTAGCGGACATTCGCGCATGCCCATGCTAGCCTCTGGCCAAAGGGGGCAGCAATGATCGACCGCAATCTCTTCCTCATTCCCACCATTGCGCTGGCACTGACGTCCTGCGGGGCAAGTCCGCCGGTTCGAACCCTTTCCTGCGCATCCGCGCCGCGGCCATCGGTCGTCATCGCGCCCAACGGCACGGCATCCACCACGCTGACTGTCCTCACCTACAATATCGAAGGGCTGGGATTTCCAGCGCGCAGCGGGCGCGGGCCGCAGCTTAAGGAAATCGGCGCGCGGCTTGCAGCGATGAACCAGATCGGGATCGCGCCCGATATCGTCATGGTCCAGGAAATGTTCAGCGCCGACGCCAAGCGCGCGGTTGCGGCCACGGGCTATCCGGCACTGGTCGCCGGTCCAAGCAGCGGCACCCGCTCTACCGCCGAGAAAGGCGACAAGCTACCGGGCAAGGCAAAGCTCAAGCGCGGGGAAGTCGGATTGCGCCTGGTCGGCAGCGGCCTTGCGATCGCGTCACGCTTCCCGGTGACCTATTCGACCGTCCACGCCTTCGGCAAGCGCAGCTGCGCGGGCATCGACTGCCTGTCGAACAAGGGCGTGGTGATGGCGCGCATCCATGTGCCGGGCGTTCCGACCCCGATCGATCTTTACGACACGCACATGAATTCGCGCGGCGCGTCGAAAGCCGGTCCAAAGCGCAACACCGCCGCCCATGACCGGCAAGCGCTGGAAGTTTCAAGGTTCATCGACGACACCCACGACGATAGTTTCCCGGTCATCCTTGGCGGCGATTTCAACATGCGGCGGTCGGTCAGCAGGTGGGAGAATTTCCGCCGCTACCAGTCGTTCGACCTGGTCCACGAAGTGTGCGCCAATCCCGCGTCCGGCTGCGAGGTGAAGATGAGCTGGGATGGCGACGCGCCGTGGATGGATACGCAAGACCTGCAATTTTACTGGAGCGGTGCCGAGGTCGCGGTGACCCCGATCCGGGTCGAAGCGATGTTCGATGGCCGACCCGACAGCCCGATGCTGTCCGATCATGACGGTTTCCTGGTGACTTATCGCCTGAGCTGGGCGGCGCGCCTGCCCGGCGCGACCTGCGCAATTCGCTAGATTACGCGCCCGACGCCGCCTTCATCAGGGCCGCTAGCCGGGCCTTCACCGCATTGGCGCGCGCATGGTCGACAACCGGCGCGGTCGTAAGCCGAACGCCCATCGGATTGACCGCGTGCCCGCCCGCGATGACTTCGTAATGAAGATGCGGTCCGGTCGACAGGCCCGATGAACCGACATAGCCGATTACCTCGCCCCGGCGCACATAGCTTCCCGGGGCAACGGTGAATCCACTCATGTGGCTGTAGCTTGTCTGTACGCCGCCGGAATGAACGATCCGCACTTGCCGGCCATAGCCACCGGCCCATCCTGCGCGCACAACTTCCCCGTCTGCGGTCGCGACAATCGGGCTGCCGAAGGATGCACCGAAATCGAGACCCGAATGGAAGCGCTTGAAGCGCAGGATCGGGTGAATGCGGTAACCGAACCAGGATGTGACATGCCCGCTTACCGGCCAGCCGAGGCCTTCCGCGCGCGGTTGGGGACGGTCAACGCTCACCGCGTCAACCCACTTGCCGCCAAAACGGACCATTCGCACCGGTCGCGAATCGCTCCCCCGCGCCAGCCCCGCGTATAACAGGTCGCCGACCTGGCGCTCGCCGCCAGCGACACGTTGGCTTGCAAGGATCAGATCGAACCGCTCACCTGGACCAATCGCACCGACATCGATTTCGGTCGCAAGCGCCTTGAGATATTGCGCTGCGACCTCGGGCGAAGCACCGGCCCCGCGCAGCGACCAATACAGCCCGTCGCCGGCAAGCCCGGTAATCCGGAGCGGCTTGATATCAATCGCCTGCTGGAAACTGGAGTGGGTAAAGCCGCTTTCCGCGCGCGTGACGACATAGGTGCGCCCAAGCCCTGTCGCTGCTTCGATCCGCCTGATCGCCCCGCCTGAAGATAGCGTGACCTGGACCGTGCTTCCGGCCTTCAAGGGATCAAGCCCGGCTGATGCCGCCGCAGCTTCGGAGCCACTTGCCCCCGCACGGATAAGCAGAGCGCTCCAATTTTCGCTCGCCGCAGAGGTAAGGGCGCGGGTCCATTGCGTGCGCTGCGGCGCTTCGGCGATCGGTTCGGCGGACGGGCCTGCGTCCATCGTAAGGCCGGTCCTTCCGCCCGTCGACAAGGGGGATATGCGCAAGGCCTGCCACTGGTGATCCGCAAGCTCGCGCGGATGGAGCGCTGGCAAAGCCGCAATCGCAGCGCCGCTGCATACAAGCGCGGCCAGCCCAGCGACGACGAACGGCATCCGGGCGCGGCCAGTTGCGCGCGCAGCGGCACAATCGTCGCTTCGCGGAATGACGAACTTCCTGAGGCCGTGTGCTGCCAAAATCACTCTCTCGCTATCGAGCCGCAACTGTCCCAAAACAGGGTTAAGGACCGCTTAAAATCACGCTTCGTCGATGCGCGCTTGATCGCGCCGAAATCGCTGCCACAGTGATCGGATCATGGCCGCCTCGTCCGGCATCCTTCGGGCAATCCTTGGGCCCACGAACACCGGCAAGACCCACCTCGCCATTGAACGGATGTGCGCGCACAGCTCGGGCGTCATCGGTTTCCCGCTGCGCCTGCTTGCCCGCGAGGTTTATGACCGCGTGGTCACGATCAAGGGCGAAAGCCAGGTTGCCTTGATTACCGGTGAGGAACGGATCGTCCCGCCCAACGCGCGCTATTACCTAAGCACGGTGGAAAGCATGCCCGTCGGCGACAGCCGATCGGACGCCGAGAAGCGCGACTTTGCATTCGCCGCGATCGACGAAGCACAACTAGGTATCGACCCGGAACGCGGCCACGTGTTCACCGACCGGATGCTGCGCGCGCGGGGGCGGGAGGAAACGCTGATCCTTGGCTCCGACACCTTGCGCCCGATCGTCCGCGAACTTCTGCCCCGCGCCGAGATTGTCAGCCGCCCGCGTTTTTCGACGCTTCGCTATGGCGGGTCGGTCAAGTTGTCCCGACTTCCCCCGCGCTCCGCCGTGGTCGCGTTTAGTGCCGAACAGGTTTACGCGCTGGCCGAAATGTTGCGCCGTTTCAAAGGCGGTGCAGCGGTCGTGATGGGTGCCTTGTCCCCTGCGACCCGCAATGCGCAGGTCGCGATGTTCCAGCGCGGCGAGGTAGATTATCTCGTCGCAACCGACGCCATCGGCATGGGTTTGAACATGGACGTCAGCCACGTCGCTTTCGCTGGCCTGGAAAAGTTCGACGGTCGCCGCGACCGGCGTCTGTCGATCGCCGAAATGGCGCAGATTGCCGGTCGTGCCGGGAGGCACCAGAAAGACGGCACATTTGGAACGCTCGGGCTCGGCAGCGACGAGGACGGCAAGGCCTTTAGCGAGTATGAGATCGCGGCCATCGAGGATCACCGGTTCCGTCCCCTCGACCACCTGTTCTGGCGCAACAGCGACCTCGACTTCGAGGACGTAACCGAGCTGATCAGAAGCCTTGAGCTGAAAAGCGACGACCCCGTGCTGAAAAGTGCCCCGCAGGCGATCGACCTGTCGGTACTCAAGCTGATCGCCGAAGATCCGGCAATGGCGGTTCGCAAGGGCCGCCAGGCGCGGCGCCTGTGGGACGTGTGCGGCCTGCCAGATTTTCGCAAGGTAGGCCCGATGCACCACGCGCGCATGGTCCGCCGCCTGTTTAGTTACATCCACGAGGGCGGGCACATCCCCCATGACTGGTTTGCGGCCGAGGTTACCCGGCTGGATAATGTGGCCGGCGATATCGAAGCGCTTGCAGACCGTCTCGCCGGAATCCGAAGCTGGGCGTATATCGCCCACCGGTCCGATTGGCTCGCCGAGCCTGCCCGCTGGGCCGAGCGTACCCGCGAGGTTGAACAGCGCCTGTCGGATGCCCTGCACGAACGTCTTACCCAGCGCTTCGTCGACCGCCGAACGGCGGTGCTGGTGCGGGAGATTGGGGCACGCGGATCGAGCCTTCCGATCACCGTCGCCGCCGACGGCGAGGTCAGCGTCGGCCCAGAACCCATCGGCCACCTGTCCGGGTTCGACTTCAAGGTCGATCCCGCTGCGAAGCTCGCCGACAAGCGCCTGTTGCTGGCCGCTGCCGAGCGGCACTTGGGCGAAGAACTCGATCGTCGCGCCGATGCGCTCGTTGGCGCTCCCGACACATCTTTTGCACTGGGTCCGGACGAACGCGGTGGGCTTGGAATCCTGTGGGACGGGCAGGTGCTTGCGCGGCTTGCACCGGGGCGCTCACTGACCGAGCCGGCGCTTCGTACCGCGCGTCCGCTGGACCGCCTCAGCGCGGTGCGGCGCGACGCTCTTCGCAAGCGGCTCGAGGCTTGGCTTGAACGGCGGATCGCGCGCGATGCCGACGCCCTCAAGCGCTTGGCCGCCGCCGCCGGGGATGCGACCGTCGCGCCCAACGTCCGGGCGGTCGCTGCAATGCTCGCCGATGCCGGGGGCCTGCTTCCCCGCAAGGCGCTGACCAGCGCGATTGGTCACCTTGATCCCGACCACCGCCGGGCGCTTTACCAGTTGGGGGTGCGACTTGGCCCGCTCGACGTGTTCCTGCCGTTGTTGATCAAGCCCGCAGCGCAAGCGATGCGCGCGGCGCTGGTCGCTGTAAAATCCGGCCAGGCGATGCCCATGCTGCCCCCGCCCGGGGCCGCGACCCTGCCGCCGGGGGTCGATCCGCGCGGCGCGGCTTTTGCGTATCGCCGGCTTGGCCGACAATGGCTTCGAGTTGATCTTGCAGATCGCCTCGCGTCGCATGCCCGGGCTGCGCGCAGTCCCGACCAGGACCCGCTTGACCGCAATCTTGCGACCTCACTCGGACTTGAGCCCGAAACGATCGCGCGACTGATGAACGAGATCGGTTTTCATCAGGCAGGCGATGCCTGGAAGTGGCGCGCGCGCCGTGACAAGCCGCGCCGGCCCGATGGACCAAAAGTCGCCGGGGTGTTCGATGCCCTCGATGCTCTCAGGAAACCCCGGGACTGAACCCTTGCGGATCGACCGTTTGCTTCATTGTATCCGCCTAACCAAAAGCCGCACCGGCGCGCAGTCGATGATCGCAGCGGGCCACATGCGCATCGACGGCAAGCGCGTTCTCAAGCCCAGCGAAGAGGTGCACGTCGGCCAAATAATCGCCTTTCCGCTGCGCGGCGAAGTCCGCGTCTTGCGGATTATTGCGCTTCCGGTCAGGCGCGGCCCTGCGGGCGAAGCGCGGGCATGCTATCAAGAGCTAGGCGTTGACGAGGACCGAGCGGCCCCTTAGCGCTTGCTCAAACCACGGAGATTCCCGCCCATGACCTATGTCGTCACCGACGCCTGCATCCGCTGCAAATATATGGACTGCGTCGAAGTCTGCCCTGTCGACTGTTTCTACGAGGGCGAAGTGATGCTGGCGATCAATCCCAACGAATGCATCGATTGCGGCGTGTGCGAGCCCGAGTGCCCCGCCGAGGCGATCCTTCCGGATACCGAGAACGGGCAGGAAAAGTGGCTCGAACTCAACGCGACCTATGCGTCCGAATGGCCCAACATCACGCGCAAGAAGGATGCGCCCGCCGATGCCGACGAGCACAAGGGCGAGGATGGCAAGTTCGAGAAATATTTCACGCCCGATCCCGGCACCGGCGATTGATCAATGCCCCCGCTTGAGAGGGCTGGACGTAACCTGCGTTAACCGCCACAATTCGCGGCAATAGAATAGGTGTCTCAAAGGGGGAGTGCCATGACCGGGAAACTTCTAGCCGCGCTGTTGCTCACGACGATCGGCGTTTCGCCGGCTCTCGCCCAGGACGTCCCCGACACGCCGCCCGCGCCGGCCCCAGAGGAAATGGGCAATCGCGACACCTTCACCCTTGCGGGCGGGATTGCCACACTGCCCCAATATGAAGGGTCCGACGACTATCGCTTTTTGCCGGCTGCTTCAGTGCGCGGGCAATATCACGGCATCTCCTTTTCGACCCGCGGCCTAGCACTTTATGTCGACCTTATCCCGGACCGCGGCGACGTCTCGATCAGCGCCGGTCCGGTTATCGGCTTCAAACTTGGTCGCAAACCCAAGAACATCGACGACGACTACGTCGCAAAGCTTCCGCGCCTGAAGACGGCGATCGAGCTTGGGGGTTATGTCGGAATTGCCAAGAAGGGTTTGACCAATCCCTATGATTCGCTGGGGCTGGAAGTGGCGGTCACCCGCGACGTGGCGAATGCGCACAGATCGACCGTCGTCAGCCCTGCGCTCAATTTTTCGACACCACTGTCGCTCACGACGTTCGTCAGCCTTAGCGCGGGCGCCGATTTCGTTAGCAACCGTTATGCCGATTATTATTTCGGGATCAGCCCGGCAGCTTCCCTTGCAAGCGGCCTTCCCGCCTATAATCCAAGCGGGGGAATGAAGGATTGGAACCTTGGCATCCTAGTCAACCAGTCCGTGACCGGGAACCTGCTGGGCGGACTGTCGCTGTTCGGAACCGCCAACTATTCGCGGCTTGTGGGTGATTTCAAGAAATCGCCGATCGTGTCCGACCGCGGCTCACCCAACCAGTGGGTGCTCGCCGCAGGCCTGGCCTACACTTGGTAGAAAATTAGCAGTAGTTAGCATTCGAGCAGGCGGTCGACGATCAGGTCGGCTGCCTGTTCCGCGTCCAGCGCCGTCGTGTCGACCCGGATTTCCGGCTGCTCCGGCGCCTCATAGGGGCTGTCGATCCCGGTAAAATTCTTAAGCTCTCCGGCGCGCGCCTTGGCATAGAGGCCCTTGACGTCGCGGCGCTCGGCCTCGGCCAGCGGGGTATCGACGTGGATCTCGATGAACTCACCTTCGGGAAGCATTGCGCGCACCATTTCGCGTTCGGCACGGAAGGGCGAGATGAAGGCCGTCAGGACGATCAGCCCAGCGTCCGCCATCAGCCGCGCAACTTCCCCGACCCGTCGGATATTCTCGATCCGGTCGGCCTCGGTGAACCCAAGGTCCTTGTTGAGGCCATGACGGACATTGTCGCCGTCGAGCAGGAACGTGTGCCGCCCGCGAGCAACGAGTTTCTTTTCGACCAGGTTGGCGATGGTTGACTTGCCCGCGCCCGAAAGGCCGGTGAACCACAGCACGGCGGGACGCTGGCCCTTAATCTGCGCATGGGTGTCGCGGCTGACATCAAGGTGCTGGCGGTGGATGTTGAGGGCGCGGCGAAGTGCGAAATGAATCATCCCGCATGCGACCGTCGCATTGGTCATCTTGTCGATCAGGATGAACCCGCCAAGCGCCTTGTTCGGGCTTGACCCTTCGACCTTGTACGGTTCGAAGACGATTTCGCGGTCGGTGGCAATCTCCGCTACGCCGATCGAATTCAGCTCGAGTGTCGGCGCTGCCAGGTGCTCGAGCGTATTGACGTTGACCTCATATTTGGGGTGCTGGACCGTCGCGGTTACCATCTGCGTCCCAAGCTTGAGCCAGTAGCCGCGCCCGGGCAGAAGCTCGTCCTCACCCATCCACACGATCGTCGCCTCGAACTGGTCGGCGGCTTCCGGCGGATCGCCGGCTGCGGCGATAACGTCGCCGCGGGAACAGTCGATTTCATCTTCGAACGTGAGCGTTATCGATTGGCCGGCGGCCGCTTGCTCAAGGTCGCCGTCCATGGTGACGATCCGCGACACGCGTGTTGTGCGCCCCGAAGGCAATACGCGGACCTCGGCTCCCGGCCCGATAGAGCCCGTCGCGATGTCGCCGGAAAAGCCGCGGAAGTTCTGATTGGGCCGGTTGACCCACTGTACCGGCATCCGGAATGGCTTGGCCGCATCCTCGCCGCGTCCCAGATCGACGATGTCGAGATGTTCCAGCAGCGTCGGGCCGTCATACCACGGCATCGCGTTGCTGGCCCCGATGACGTTGTCGCCGCGAAGACCCGACAAGGGAATCGCGATCCACTGGTCAATCCCGATCTGACTTGCAAATTCGCGGTAGGACGCGACGATCGCGTCAAACGCGCCCTGATCGAAGTCGACGAGATCCATCTTGTTGACTGCCAGTACAAAGCGGCGAATGCCGACCAGCTGCGCAAGATAGGAATGGCGGCGGGTCTGGGTCAGGATCCCCTTGCGCGCGTCGACCAACAGCACGGCCAGGTCGGCAGTCGAAGCGCCGGTGACCATGTTGCGGGTATATTGCTCATGTCCCGGCGTATCGGCGACGATGAACTTGCGCTTTGCCGAGGAGAAGAAGCGATAAGCGACATCGATCGTAATGCCCTGCTCGCGCTCGGCCGAGAGGCCATCGACGAGCAACGCGAAATCGATTCCCTCGCCTTGGGTTCCGTGCTTGCGGCTGTCACTCTCAAGCGCTTCGAGCTGGTCGTCGAAGATCTGCTTGCTCTCGAAGAGCAGGCGACCGATCAGCGTCGACTTGCCGTCATCGACACTGCCGCAGGTGATGAACCGCAACAGTTCTTTTCGTTCCTGCTGGTCGAGCCAGGCAGAAACATTGGTGCGAATGAGGTCGTGATCGGAATCGAGCGGGCGCGACATGGTTAGAAATAGCCCTCTTGCTTCTTCTTTTCCATGCTTGCGCTGCCTGAATCCCGGTCGATTGCGCGGCCCTGGCGCTCACTGGTCTTGGTAAGGAGCATTTCGGCAACGATCTCTTCCACGCTCGCCGCCTCGCTCTCGATCGCTCCCGACAACGGATAACAACCAAGGGTGCGGAAGCGCACTGTTCGCGTCACAGGCTTCTCGTCGCCCAGTGGGAAACGCGCGTCGTCGACCATCACGATCAGGCCGTCGCGGTCCACGGTCGGACGCGGCGCTGCAAAATAAAGCGGAACGATCTCGATCTTCTCGCGCAGGATATATTGCCACACGTCCAGCTCGGTCCAATTCGACAGCGGGAAGACTCGAATGCTCTCCCCCTTGGCCTTCTTGACGTTGTACAGCGACCACAGTTCTGGCCGCTGTCGCTTGGGATCCCAGCGATGGTTCTTGTCGCGGAAACTGAACACGCGTTCCTTGGCGCGGCTCTTCTCCTCGTCGCGCCGGGCACCGCCGAAGGCCGCGTCGAAGCCGAACTTGTCGAGCGCTTGCTTAAGCCCTTGCGTCTTCCACATGTCGGTGTGCATCGGCCCATGGTCGAACGGGTTGATACCCATTTTCTCGGCTTCCGGGTTGCGGTGGACGATCAGCTCCAGACCCTCCTCGGCCCCGACCTTGTCACGAAGTGCGTACATCGCCTGGAACTTCCAGGTCGTATCGACATGGAGCAGAGGAAACGGAAGCGGACTGGGGTGGAAGGCTTTTTTGGCCAGGTGCAGCATGACCGCCGAATCCTTGCCGATCGAATAAAGCATCACCGGGCGATCGGCTTCGGCGACCGTTTCGCGCATAATCTGGATGCTTTCGGCCTCGAGCCGGTCGAGATGCGTCAGCGCGCGCACATGTACCTTCGTATCTGGTCAAGTAGGAAACGCCGCCGGCAAAGTCGTCACCGGCGGCGTTACAAGTTTAGGCTTCTTCCTTCGCCTTCGGCTTGGCCTTGGACTTTGCACCCTTGGCTTCCTTGGCGGCGGCAGTCGTATAGCCCGATCCGGTATTCACGGCCATGTCCTCAATCGCGTCGACCAGCGGCTGCAGGCCGTTGCCGTAACGTGCCCACCGCTTGACCGAGCCCTGGTAGATCGGCTTGCGAACCTGCGCGACGCTGGCAGTCTTCACCGGTCGGTTGGACTTGTAGAATTCGAGGCACTTGTCGTCCCACTCCAGCCCGATGAAATCGATCAGACGTTTGGCATTGCCCTCGGTGTCGGCGACCATGTCTTCATAAACGACAGTGGTGAGGAAATCCTTGGGGAGGACCTCTTCCCAGTGCTTCATCAGCTCGCCGTACTTGCCGTAATAACGACCCAGCTCGGTCAGATCATAGCTGTGCGGCATGTCGTCCTTGAACAGCTTGGTGAAACCCGACAGGCAGGTGTCGACCGGATCGCGGCGGGTATGAATGACCTTCGCCTTGGGGAACATCAGGTTGATCAGCCCGAGGAAGAAATAGTTGGTGAGCAGCTTGTCGGTGATCTTCTTTGCCTTGGTCGCGCCCACTTCCATCGACTTGAGATAATTCTCTCCGATCAGCTTGTACTGCGACTTGCTGAGCTTCGCCGCCATTTCGGGGAATTTGGGAAGTGACGGAAAACGGTCGCGCGTGATTGCGATCGCCCGCGACAAATGCTTGACCTCGCCCGCGCCGAACACATCGGGATGGCTCGAGATGATCTGCTCGGTCAGGGTCGAGCCAGATCGCGGCATTCCAACGATGAATACCAGGCGGTCGTCGTCAAAACCCTCGAACGGGCGATTTTCGAACAATTCCTTGGGGAATGCCGCGCGGATCGAGTCGAAGAAGCCGAACGTATCTTCTTCCTTATACTCCAGCTGCTTGCGCTTCATGCGCCCGCCGATGACATAATGCTCAAGCGCCTTTTCGTGCTCCTTGCGGTCGTCCAGCGCCTTGGCAAAAGCGAAATGAAGGGGAAGCATGAAGTCGGCTTCCTTGTTGGGAACCGAGTCCATGATCGTCTGCAGGCGATCGAACAGCTCTGCCCCGACGCCTTCGGAAAAGTCGACCAGGTCGTTGAGGTTTGCATAGGCGCCGTACATATTGTCGTTCATCTTGAGCGCCTTGAGGATATGCTCACGCGCTTCATCGAGGCGGCCGACCGACTTTAGCGCGACCCCGTAGAAGTTCATCGCTTCGGGATTGCGCGGGGCCTTGGCAAGTGCCTTTTCAAGCACCTCAAGCGCTTCTTCATAGCGATCCGTCTCATGGAGGATCTGGCCCAGAAGCGTGTTGGCTTCAGCGTTTTCGGGATCTTCCTTGAGGGCGAGGCGAGTTGCCTGTTCCGCAGCCTGGTGCGCGTTGCGACGCATCTGGATCCGGGCCGTAAGAAGCAGCGCGGGGACATGCTTGGGCGCGAACTTGAGCGCATCGCTGAGCACGCGAAGTGCGTCCACGTCCTTCTTGTTGGCGGACAGTAGCGCTGCAAGGTTGACGTGCGCTTCCGCATAGCGCGGATTCTGCTGGATCGCCTTGCGGAAGGCATGCTCGGCCTCGTCGAGCTTCTTGGTCTGCTGAAGCAGGCTGCCAAGGTTATTATACGCCTCTGGATAGGCGGCACGCTGGGTCAGCGCTTCCTGGTAAGCGTCGATCGCTCCGTCGATGTCGCCGGTAAGGCGCAGCGCATTGCCAAGGTTATTGTGCGCCTCAGCCATTGCCGGACGCGCCTCGATGGCCTTCTTGTAGAAGCCAACCGCGTCGCGATATTTGCGCATGTCGTAATGAATGATGCCGAGGTTGTTCAGCGATTGCGCATTATTGGGGTCCAGGCGGATAGCCTCGTTCAGGGCCTGTGCCGCTTCCTCGCGCTTTCCGGCCTGGCGAAGCACTTCGCCCAGATTGGCGTGGTAGCTCACCGCCTGCGGGTTGAGCTTGACCGCGCGGCTGATCGACGCTGCAGCATCTTCGAGCCGACCTTGCGCGGCCAGCGAGACACCAAGGATATTGTGCGCGTCGGCGCTGGCCGGACGGTTGGCGATGATCTGGCGGCACACGCGTTCGGCCTGCGCCACCTGGCCACGCATATAAAGCGCCCCGGCAACTTCGATCGCCTTATCGGCGCTGAGGTTCACCTTGCCCGTCTGGGCGCGCTGGATCAGGTCGTTGAGGTCCTGATTGCTCTGCGCACGGGCGCGTGCTGGGCGGGCCGCGGGGGCGGACGCCTTGTTGGCGGCGGGGCGCTTGGCGGGAGCTTTCTTCTTGCTATCGGTCATAGTCGCTCTTCTTCGAGGTAAGTCACGCAAAATGAGGGGGAATCCCCTTGTCAATCCGCTTGCTAGGAAATGCAAAGAAGAGGGAATCGCTTCCCTCTCCCTGTGCGGATTGACCTAATGATTAGGCGGGCAGGTCATAGACCCACCCGCCAGATCAATCAACTTACTGGCCGCGTTCGCCGCGTTCGACCGGAGCCGGGGGCGGCGGCGGAGGCGGCGGAGCCGCTTCCTCGACCGGAGCCGGCGGCGGCGGCGGTGCCATCACCGGAGCCGGAGCCGGGGCCGGAGCCGCACGGGCACCGAGCGGAACGATGATCCGGAAGTTACCCGCGTGGCTGGTGATGTCCGAGTTGAACTCACCCTCGTAGCCGATGCGCAGGTCAACCGGGCCCATCTTGCCGCCAACCGAAGCGCCGACCAGGAACGTGCCGCGCTTCTGAGCAGCCGAGACCACTTCGAAGTCGCAACCGGTATCGCCCAGGAACGCCGCGTTGAAGCTCGAACGCTCGTCACCCATGCGGTAACGGTAGCCAAGGTTCACTTCCGGAACCACGCCGCCCATCTGCGTCGCGTACTTCACGCCGCCGGTGAGCCAGGTGTGCTTCGACTTGGAAGAAAGAACCGTCAGATTGCCACCGTCGAGGCCGGTCTCGGTGAAGCCCTTCAGCTTGGCCGAGACATAGTCGAGGTTGAGG
This sequence comes from uncultured Alphaproteobacteria bacterium, assembly GCA_963703115.1. GTDB lineage: Bacteria > Pseudomonadota > Alphaproteobacteria > Sphingomonadales > Sphingomonadaceae > Sphingomicrobium. The sequence continues at coordinate 267,264 of OY969788.1, read as the reverse complement.
TACGGGGTGAGCACCGAGTTGGCACCCATCGCAACACGACCACCACCATGCAGGCCAAGGGTCCACATGTTGACGTCCGGGCTACCCGTTGCAACGCCACCGAAGCTCAGCGCCGGACCGTAGATGCCGAAGTCGACACCGCGGGTCGAGTCACCGTTGAACTTCGACCAGTTGGTCATCGCCTTGACGTAGAACGTGCCCGGATCGAACACGCCGTAGGCGCCCACGTTCCAGCCTTCGCCCTTGATCACATCGCCGTAGCGATTGTCGCGGGTGTTGTTCTTGCCGTAGCCGACCGCAAGGCCGAGGATCCCGGCACTGCCGACGCTCGCGTCAAGACCGATCATCCCGGTCAGGCGCTTGGCCTTCATCGTGCCGGCTTCGTTGTCGCCGTCCGCCTTGCGCCACTGGTAATCGACCTGGCCCCACATGTGGAGCGGAGCCGAAGCGCGGCACTCGATCACCGAACCCGCAAGGGCCGGGATCTCGCAGCTCGTCGCCTTGTCGAGCATGTCGTTGTAGTGGACACCAAGCGACTGGAACGACTGCAGGTAGTTGGCGTAGCTCGCACCAGCCAGCTGGTTCAGCGCATCGTTATAGTCCGCCGGATCGGTGATCAGGAACAGATCGCCGAACAGGTTGGCAGCGCCGCCGGTAAGCGAGGTGTCGTAAACACACTCAAGACCCGAACCAACCGAAGTGCCGTTCTGGTTGAGACCGGTAACCTGGTCGAACGCGATCCGGTTGAGGAACAAATCGACGTTGTTGCCGGCGTCATAGGTGCAACCAAAGTCGATCAGCAGCGATCCCGAATAGGCACCGTCAAGGACGCACTGGTCGAACGTGCCGTTGCGGACTTCCGCGTCGATCACGTTGTTCCAGAAGTAGCTGTCCGCGAACAGGCCGGTCGGGGTGGTGACATCGGCCACCAGCGTGCCGTCGAGGTTCGCGGTTTCAGCGAACACCTGCGGGTAGGTACCGATCGGCTGGACGCCACCAGCAGAAGGCTGCAGCTCGTAGGTGATCGTGCCATCGGCGCCAACCGTGAACTCGTTGACGTAGACATAGGCCGGACCGTCGTAGGTCGCCGGATCGCCGGTCACCCGCGGATCCGCAAGCACCAGGTTACCGCCATTGTCGATCGTCAGCGAACCCTGGCCACACAGCGAGGGCAGGCCGTCATAGGCCGGCGGACCGCATTCCGGATTGATGATGCCGTCGAAGTAGGTGGTCCCACTCTCAACCGCGATCGCATCACCCGTCTGGATGTCGATGTTGCCGTAGATGTTGCCATCGCCAAGCAGGTTGATGACCGTGTTGTTCGGCGCATTCGCCACATCGATCGCCATGCCGCGGCGGAAGGTGGTGCCACCGTCCACACTCTCACGAACCACAATCGAGCCGCCATCGTTGATGATGGTCAGAACCTCGGTGGTCGCGCCAGTGCCAAGGCCGTTATCGAGAGCCAGGATACCGGTCGCAGTCGCCGGACCGCCGTTGGTCCAGGCATCGACGTTGATCGCGCCAGAATTGACGACCACCATGTTGTTGGCACCCGAGACCATCAGCAGTCCGACCGCATTGGCCGAGCTGTTGGGAACCGTGGTGGTACCACCAACCGTGTGCGAACCGCCGTCACCAAGCGCAACTGCCGCGACGGTCAGGTTGCCCTCGTTGACGAACGAACCGGTCAAAAGCGCCGGAGTGGTCGCAACCAGCGTGGTCGCGCCATTGACGTTATACTCCACGCCAACCGCCGTCGCATAAGCGGAGGTCGGGGCCGAAGCGATCGCCGTCACGTTCATCGAGCCGCCGTTGTAGAAATCAGCCGACAGGAAGTCGGTGTTGCTTGCAACGTAGCCAAACGCAGCAGCGCCTGCACTGGTCCCTGAACCGATCGCATTGGCGTTCACGCCGAACGACCCGGTGTTCACGAACCCGGCTACAGGGGCGAACTGAGCAACGCCACGAACCACCGCAAGCGCGTTCGAACCCGATGCCGCGGCATGGGCAGAGAACACCGCCGAGGTGTTGGCGGTCAGCGTAGTTGCGCCGCCCGCCGTCGTCGTGGTGAAGAACCCGCCATTGACGAACGAGACGTCCGAGCCGACCTCGCTGACTGCATTGACCAACGCTACGGCGCTGGCACCGGTCGCCGCGGCGCCGATGTCCATGCTGCCACCGTTGGCAAGCGTGACGTCCCTCGACCCGGCACCGAACGCACCCAGGAAGACCGCCGCAGTGGAGAACGATCCGCCAGCGGTGAAGCTACCCACCTGGGCATAGGCCGTGTCGTTTGCGACTGCATTCGCCTGAATGCTGATTGCGCCATCGTTGGCCAGCGACACCGAGGCATCACCATTGACGAGCGCACCACCGGCCGTGGTCAGCGTTCCGGTGGCAAATGCCGTCGCGGAAATCGCACGATAGATCGTGGCAGTGGCTGCGCCCGCCGTTGCGCCCGACGCATCCGCGCTGGCCGCAATCGCGATCGAACCGGAATTGTTCAGAGCCGCAGCCGCATTGCCCTCAACGCCGGCGATACCATAGACCTGGAGACCATTGATGATCTGCGCGTGAGCGGTTGCACTGAGCACGCCGCCGATGGCGGTTGCAGCTGCGTTGAGCTCAAGCACCCCGTCATTGGTGATCATCGCATTGGCAGTACCGGTGTTCACGATCGCAAGGTCGCGGACGCCGATGTCCACCAGCGCGTAAGCATTGGCGCTGTTGCCCGATGCAAGCGCATTCGCGCCGACTTCGTACGTGCCTTCGTTGACCCACTGGTTGGTGACGGTTCCCGAACCCACCTGCGCAATATTGCGCGAACCGTTGAAGACCCGGGCGTCCGCAACCGCGTTGGTTTCAGCCACTGCGGTCGCATTGGCGTGGATCGCAATCGCGCCTTCGTTGACCAGTGCGACATCGACCACGCCGGTGCTTGCAAAGGCGAGGGCGTAGAGCGCGCCATTGTTGATCGCCGCAACTGCTTGCGCTTCATTGCGGGTCGAGGTTGCAAGCGCATTGGCCGCAATGTCGATGTCACCGGCATTGTAGAAGTCGAGGATCGCAGTGCCCGAATTGACGAGCGCGCGGCGTTCCATCGCGTAATCGCCCATGGTCGCGGTCGCGAATGCCGCGCTGCCAGCTGCGGCAGCATCGGCCTGGACCGAGATCACGCCGTAGTTGGCGACGACGTTTTCAGCCACGACGCTGGTGCCCGAAGCGGATGCAGTCACCGCGATTCCGCCCGCGGGCATAACCGCCCGAGCGACGGCCGCACCAAAGGCAGCCGATGCGACCGCATTGGCGTGGATGTCGATCAGCGCTGCGTCATTGACGATGACGTTGGTCGCGCCGCCAACCGTGGTGGTGGTCACCGCGCTGCCGTTCATCAGGCCAACCGATGCAACGCCGAAGTTCGCGGAGGCATGAATGGCAAGTGCGTCGCTATTGAGCATTGCGGCAGACGCGAAAGCCGCGAGGGACGAGGTCGTCCCGCTTGCGATCGCCGTTGCATCCACACCGATCGACAGCGTCCCGCCATTTGCGACATTGGCCGAAGCATCGCCATTGGTGTGCGCAGTCGCGTCGATGTCGATCCCTCCGCCGCTCATGTGCGCAATAGCGACGCCGTCGGTGGTACCCACGGCCATCGCGTGTGCGTTGATCGCCAGATTGCCGCTATTATTGAGCTGCGCCAGCGCATCGGCGCTGCTGTAACCATTGACGGCCAGATTGATGCCGCTGGTAACATTGGCAAGTGCAACGGCGTTGGTGCCCGACGCAGATGCGTCGGCCGCGATGGTCAAGTTGCCGCCATTGTTGAGGTTAGCCGAAGCCAAATTGCCCGAACCGACGGCAGTTGCCGACATGGAGATACCGTCGCTAATCGACGCGCGGGCAAAGGCAGCGTCGCCAAATGCGACTGCGTTTGCGGCGATGTCAAAGGTTGCGCCGGTGGCGTTATCGAGCATCACCGAACCATTGCCGTCCGACCCTGCGAAGGCATATTGGAACAAGCCGCCATCGACCAAAGCCAATGCGGTGGCTGCGCCAGTCGCGGAAGCACTGGCGGTGGCATGGATGTCAATCAGGCCGTCGTTCGAAAGAACCACGGAGGCGTCACCTGCGCTGCTGACGTTTGCTGACTGATAGATGCCGGACTGGACCGTGCCCTGGGCATCCGCGAAACCGGAATCGCCCACTGCAACAGCAACCGCGCCAACGTCGATCGCGCCGTTTACACCATTGAGAATTGCGACCGATGCGTCGCCGGTCGACGCAGTCGCCGACTGGTAGACACCATATTGGACGTTGGCCGTCGCCAGCGCATTGTCGCCAAGCGCGACTGCCACCGCTTCGACGTTTACCTGGCCGTCATTAAACATGGTGACCACGGCATCGCCTGAGCCGGTGTTGAATGCACCCTGGTACACGCCATAGTCGATCGTGGCGATCGCCGCGGCAAGGCCGGCCGACGCCGAGGCAAAGGCGTTTGCTTCAATTGTCAGCAACCCGTCGTTGTCGATGACCGCGAGCGCGTCACCCGAACCCGTCGTGACATAGGCATATTGCGAAATTGCCGTGTTGACGAACGCGTTTGCAACAGCGCCGCTGGTGCCAATCGCGCTGGCAAGCGCATCGATCAGCAGCTGGCCGTCGTTGTTGAGCGAGGCAATTGCCGTTCCGGTGGAAGCGATCGCATGCTGACGGAACCCGTCATCGGCGATGCTTGCAAAGGCATTGGCAGCGCCTGCGGGATTGGACGCGATCGCCACCGCACCAATTTCCGCGAAATCGCCCAGCGGGTTGTTGGCATAAAGCTCGATCGAAGCACCAAAGTCGGTCTGCTCGATGCGGCCATTGGCAGTGGAGTTGACGATTGCAGTCGCATTGGCGACGCCGGTGTCGACCACGCCGAACATGCAGGTCGCGTTGGTCGCGATCGTGCACAGGGTGATCGTGGTCGCGCTGGTGTTCGTACCAGCATAGGTGCCCGGCCCAGCAACATCATGCGGCGCAGCAAATGCTGGCGTTGCGACACCCAAAGCGGTGAACGAGGCGCCAGTCAGGAGGGCGATACGCCGATGTGAAGTCTTCATACAATTTTCCTCTTGCCGGTCCGGGATACGCCGAGACCTTGGGTTAACTCTTTGAAATTGCATTGATAAGAAGGCCGGTCTGCTACACGAAAAATCAATCACGCGGCGAAACCTGCCCTTACCGAAGGCATTTCGTCCATCGCGGCATATGGGTGAGGGTCAGAAATTGGAACCGAAAATTGACCTTGGTTGATAATTGACTCGAATATAGGGGGTAGCTGTGGCCCCTTCGCAACAATCCGTGTCGTGGTGGCACGGCGCCTCGTCATTCATGACCGGGAAAGGGTGAGGGGCGCAGCAGGCGGTCGACGCGCTTGCGGTGAGCCGCTAGAGGGTAGGCCGCAACGCGAAATGATCCACCAGTTCCGGGAGTACGTACCGTGAAGACTGCAAGCCTAATCCTCGCCGCGGCATTCCTTGCCGCCCCTTCTGCGGCGGTTGCCGCACCAGCCGCCAAATCGGCGGCTGCACCGGCCAAGCCGACCACGGTCGATCGTGCGTCCTATCAGGGCGCGATCGACAAGAATTTCCAAGCGATCGACACCAATAACGACGGTCTCCTCGATTCGGCCGAGCTTGCCGCTGCAGAGGGCAAGGTCCAACAGGCCCGGATCGCCCGAATCCGACAGAGCTACGAGGCACAGTTCGCCAAGATGGACACCAACAAGGACGGCCAGCTTAGCAAGGCGGAATTCATGGCCAACGCGCCGACTTCGGCGCAGGCCAAGCCCAACGGCGCGGCACTTATCGGCCAGCTGGACCTTAACAAGGACGGCAAGGTCAATGTCGACGAATATCGCAAGCCCGCCCTCGCCAACTTCGACAAGGCCGACAAGAACAAGGACGGCAAGATCACGCCGGACGAACGCGCAAACAAGTAGCGCGTAACCGCTGATTGGCGGCCACAGGCACCAAGGGTCGCCGGTTCGCGCCGGCGGCCCTTTTTGTATGCAGACCTGTTCGTCTAGCATCTCCCCCCGGGGTCGTGCTGGAACCGTTTGCCGCGCCGCTCCTTTTACGATCCGTGGCGGGCGTGTGTCCGTGTTTGGCTGGGCAGCAGGGGCATTAAGCGCCGTGCAGGTTACAAATTGGAATCGCCAGATACGGGATGGCGAACAGTGCTGTCCGGCCGGTGAAGTCGAGGCCCGCGACCTTGCCCGAGCTGCCGCCGGAGCGCTGTTCGTGTCGCTTCCGCTGCTGTTCACACAGGAAATGTGGCAGATCTCGCGCACCATTCCCGACGCGGTCCTGCTAGTCTTCCTGGCGCTGACTCTGGCGATTAATCGCCTTTACCTTTTCTTCTCGGGCTTTCGCCGCAAGGACTGGAAGCGCTCGCCATGGTGGGACGCGCTGATCGCGATGGGCGTTGGCATGGTCACAGCGACGGTCACGCTGCTGGTGACCGGGATCATCGCACCTGCCGCCGACATTTATATGAATGCCAAGCTCATCGCGCTCGAGACCATCCCGATGAGCATCGGCGCAGCGGTCGCCACGAACCAGCTCGGCAGCGGCGACAGTGCCGGTTCCGACGACAACCTCCCGATCGGGCTCGACCTTCGCGTGCTCCTTGGTTCCCTGCTTGGCGGGTTTCTGTTCGCTTTCAACATCGCGCCGACGATGGAGACAAAGATCATCGTGCTGTCGCAGGACTGGTGGATGATCCTGGCCACGTTCGTGCTGTCGCTGGGGATTTCCTATCTCACCGTCGCGGTGGCAAATTTCGAGCATCGCGACCTTAGCGAACGCAACGTCATCAACAGCGAATGGCTTGAGGCGTTGATGTCCTACATCGTCGCCTTTGCGCTTTCGATGCTGCTGCTATGGGTGTTCGGCTATGGAACGCCGTTTGACCCGCTGGAAGTGTGGCTGCCGCAGACCATCGCCCTTGCCTATGCAACGACTTTGGGCGGGGCCGCAGGGAGGCTGGTCCTATGAATGACGCGAACGCACCGCGCGCAGGCGATGACATCAGCGACGATCAGCCTGCCCTCCCGCCGACTTGGCTCGGCTGGGCGGTGCGGCTTTTCAGCCTTGTGCTTCTTGCGCTGTTGGTGGGCGTGCTGGTCAAAGAAGCAACCGCCCCGACCCGCCCGATCACCTTTGAGACCGTAGCCAAGACCGATGAGATTCGCCGCGACGGTGAAACCTGGCTGGTCCCAATAGAGGTCACCAACCGCGGGACCCGGACCGCGCAAATGGTTCACCTCGTCGCCTCGAACGGCGCTGAGGAACGACCGATCGAGATCCTGATGATCGGCGAGAATGAGTCGATGACCTTTGTGCTTGGCTTTGCTTCTCCGCCCGGCAAGATCACCACCCGGATCGAGAGTTATCAGACGCCCTGATCGGCCTGGCTGCCTTTACGCGCGGGCGCTGCTGCTCTACTTGGACCCCATCCCCGGGGAGCGCGTGTGCGCTGAGAGGCAGGTGTCACGCCCTGCGACCCGTCGAACCTGATCCCGTTTGTGCGGGCGTAGGGAGCGGATGGTCGCGGCCCATCGCGCCATCGCTTCCGTCCAAGGAGTGAACCATGGCCGACATCGACCCGAAAATCGCCAGCCCCGCCCCCGGTGGAGCCGCCAGTCCCAACGTCACCACCGGTCCCATTCGCGGGTCGCGCAAGGTCTATGTCGAAGGCAAGGACGGCGTGCGCGTCGCGATGCGTGAAATCACGCTGGAGCCCTCGTCGGGCGAAGCGCCGCTGCGCGTCTATGACACGTCGGGTCCCTACACCGATCCCGATGCGAATATCGACATCGGCCACGGCCTTGCCGAACTTCGCGCCAACTGGATCCGCGCCCGCGGCGATGTCGAGGAAGTCCCCCAGCGCCAAGTTCGCCCCGAGGACAATGGCCAGCTCGGCCCCGACCGGTCGGGCGGCGTCGACCCCTTCCCCAACGTCCGCCGCACGGTGTTGCGCGCCAAGCCGGGCATGAACGTCTCCCAGATGCACTATGCCCGCCGCGGAATCATCACGCCCGAGATGGAATATGTCGCGATCCGTGAAAATCTGCTCCGCGCCAATGCGGTTGAGGCCGGACCGCGCGATGGTGAAAGCTTCGGCGCCGCCATCCCCGACCAGATCACGCCCGAGTTCGTGCGCGACGAGGTAGCCCGCGGGCGCGCGATCATCCCCAACAACATCAACCACCCAGAGAGTGAGCCGATGGCGATCGGCCGCAACTTCCTGGTCAAGATCAACGCCAACATCGGCAACAGCGCGGTCGCATCCGACGTCGCGGCCGAAGTCGACAAGATGGTCTGGTCGATCCGCTGGGGCGCGGACACCGTCATGGACCTGTCGACCGGCCGCAACATCCACGACACCCGCGAATGGATCATCCGCAATTCGCCGGTCCCGATCGGCACCGTCCCGATCTACCAGGCGCTGGAGAAAGTCGGCGGCGTCGCCGAGGACCTGACCTGGGAAGTCTATCGCGACACGTTGATCGAACAGGCCGAACAGGGCGTCGACTATTTCACCATCCACGCCGGCGTTCGCCTGCCCTATGTCCCGCTCGCCGCCAAGCGCGTCACCGGGATCGTGTCGCGCGGCGGATCGATCATGGCCAAGTGGTGCCTCGCCCACCACCGCGAAAGCTTCCTCTACGAACGCTTCGATGAAATCACCGAGATCATGAAGGCCTATGACATCGCTTATTCGCTTGGCGATGGCCTTCGCCCCGGAAGCATCGCCGACGCCAATGACGAAGCCCAGTTCGCAGAGCTCTACACTTTGGGCGAATTGACCAAGCGCGCCTGGGCGCAGGACGTGCAAGTGATGATCGAGGGGCCCGGCCACGTGCCGATGCACAAGATCAAGGAGAATATGGACAAGCAGCTGGAGGTGTGCGGCGAAGCGCCCTTCTACACCTTGGGGCCGCTGACCACCGACATCGCGCCCGGTTATGACCATATCACCAGCGGCATCGGCGCCGCGATGATCGGCTGGTACGGCACCGCGATGCTTTGCTACGTCACGCCCAAGGAGCATCTGGGCCTGCCCGACCGCGACGATGTCAAGGTCGGCGTCGTCACCTACAAGCTCGCCGCCCATGCCGCCGACCTTGCAAAGGGCCACCCTGCAGCCAAGCTGCGCGACGACGCCTTGAGCCGCGCGCGGTTCGAATTCCGCTGGCGCGACCAGTTCAACCTGTCACTGGACCCCGACACCGCCGAGCAATATCACGACCAGACCTTGCCCGCCGAAGGTGCCAAGACTGCGCACTTCTGCAGTATGTGCGGACCCAAGTTCTGCTCGATGAAGATCAGCCAGGAAGTCCGCGACTTCGCTGCAAAGCAGAACGCGAAAGAGGACAATGAGCGGCTGTCGGCGGACGAGGCCGAAGCAGGGATGAAGCAGATGAGTGAGCGCTATCGCGAGGGCGGGGACCTGTATCTTCCTGCAGCGGAATGAAGGGGCGCTTCCTGATCGTCGCCGCGGCCCTTGCCTTCTCGGCATGCGGGCGCAGCGCGCCGCAGCAGCACAGCGACCTCGCCGAACGCCGCGCCGCGCCGCAAGCTCCGCCCGCAAACGCCACTGCGCCTTTGCCAGCGGACGGACGCACAACGGCGGAAACCCTCGCCGATCGGCTCGACGCTATCGACAATGCGGTACGCGGCTGGAAAGAGGCGAGCGATCTTGCGACCGCCCACCGCTTTGCTGAGCAGGCGCGCAACCTGGTCGTCGGCCCGGCCGGTCCGTTCTACGGCGATGCGGACGGCGACGGCGCCATTACCGGTGCAACCGGCTCGGGCCTGCTTCCCGGTCTGAAGGGGGAGCCGGGCCTCGCCTCGGCCGCGCCCAACGCCTGCGTCACCCGCGATGTGCTTGGCGGCGACTGGTCCGATCCCACGCGGCGCTGGCAGATATTGCGCACTGCCATTGCCAATTGGAGATCAAGCAACAACACCTTCCCCAAGCTCCCCAGCCACCCGCAGCGTATCGTGGGATGGGCGACCCTTGCGATCGGCACCAGCGACCTTCCAACGGCCCGGGAATATGCGAGCCACGCGAAGCTGCACGTCGACGTATCCAAGCGCGCAATGAAAGGCTGTGCTGGTTAGCCAAGGGGCTAGCCTCGAGTCCAGTTGGCGCGACCAAGTTCAACCTGTCGTCGGACCCCGACACCGCCCCGTCGCTCGCCCGCACCGGCCGGTCCCTGCGCCCGGAACGGCGCCGATTCCTCCCTCGTTGGATAGTCAGCAACACGAAGGAGGAAACCCATGGCAAAAAATACCGGGCAGGGCCATCGCGTCGGGTCGGTCGATGACCGCACCCAAGTCAAGAATTCCGCAACCGGAAAGTGGACCAAGCGCGACCGTTCGGACGACGACAGCGCGGGTGAGTTTGTCGACGTCAAGCAGGACGGAACGCCGTTCAAGGGCGTCGCCAAGGAACCCGACGGACGGCGCAGCCGCGATTAGGGGCGGCCTGCACCTTTTATCGACCTTCCTCGTTGATAGGACAATCGCCTGCCCGCACCCCGGGCGGCTTCCCCATTTTGCGCCATCAGAAAGGCCGTCCGATGCAGGTTCAATTCAACAGCGACAACAATATCTCGGGCACCGACACGATGGGCCAACGGATCGAGGGGCAGTTGCGTGAGCGGCTGGAACGCTTTGCCGATCGCCTGACGCGGCTGGAAGTCCACGTCAGCGACGATAATGGCGCGCGTTCCCATGGTGAGGACAAGAAGTGCGTGATCGAGGCGCGGATCCAGGGCAGCAACCCGTTGTCCGCGACCGCCAATGCCGACACTATCGATTCCGCTGCAAGCAAGGCCGGCAACAAGCTTGCCAAGATGCTGGAACGTCACTTCGGCAAGGCCGACCGCCGACGCCGTTAGGGCGCCCGCCCCGCCCGTGGCGCCTGGGCAGTGCGCCTATCCGAACAACGCCGGGATGATCCACACCGCTGACATCAGGCCCAGCGCCAGGATCAGCGAGATCGCAAGGACATAGCGCATGTGGTGGTTCTTCTCACCGCCGCTGGCTTCATCCTCGCTTAGGTGAACTTCGTCTTTGTCGCGGTACATGGGCGTGGCTCCTCCGGCTCGATGGGCGCAACGCGGCCGTTCGCTCGCAATATAACACAGAGCGCGCGCCGGCCCCGCATCCTATCGATCAGCGGGATCGCGGCGTCCCTTGCAGCCCACAAAATCAACTCCCGCGCTTGACCAGTTCCTGGTCCAGGACCTGGAGGAAGCGGCTTCGATCGGCCTTGGTGTACGGCGCCGGCCCGCCGGTGATGCCGTCCGCTGCCACGCGCAGGTCCGCCATGATCGCGCGGGTCGCGATCGCGCCGCCGATACTTGCCGGGGTGAACGGCTTGCCGTTGGGCGCGATTACCGCGGCCCCGGCCTTGAGGCAGCGGTCGGCAAGCAGGATGTCGGCGGTGATCACGACGGCATCCGGTCCCGCCGCTTGCGCGATCCAGTCGTCGGCGGCGTCGAATGCGTCGCTTACCGTGACCCGCTCGATCAATTCGTGTTCGGGCACTCGAAGCCGCATGTTGCTTACGACCTTCACCGGCACCCCGCGCCGCCACGCGACCTTGTAGATCTCGTCCTTCACCGGGCAGGCGTCGGCATCGACCAGGATCTGAATGGGGCTAACCATGCGCAGGAAACTTAGTCCAAGGGCGTCGGGTCAGAAACCATTTTCCAGAAGCATAATGCGCGGGCCCATGTTGCAGTGCAGCGCGTTGCCTTTGCGACTATCCCTCTCCAGGGATGTCTTTTCCAAAGGAACACCATGACCAATCTCCTCGCTGCTCCCTTTCTTCCGCCGCGCGCGATGTCGAATGAAGCCGCTGCCCGTTTGACGAAGCTGTGGATCGACACCTCGTTCATCATGGCCGACGCCGCCATGGTAATTGCGCTTCGCTCAATGAAGATGCTCGCTGGCGGCCCCGCCGCTACCCGTGAGGCCGAGCGGATGGTCGGCGAGAAGGTTGAGGCAGGCTTTGAGTTTGCTGGCGCGATCGCGTCGGGCCGGGTGCGCAGTCCCGAAGCCGCTGCCCGAAAAGCCCTTTCGGTCAGCAAGCGACGCATCCGGGCCAACCGCAAACGGCTGGGCTGACGCAGACGTGCGGCGGGATCGCTAGTCGTTCTTCATATTGTCGAGCCCGCGCACTACGCCTTCCTTCTGACTGGGATTGGAGGCATTGCCCTTTTTAGGCCCTTCCTTCTTGGGCTTGCGGACTTCCTTGTTCGACTTGCGTTGGCCTTTGGCCATGGTCTGTTCCAATGCGGGCGGGATGCCCGAACCATCTATATAGCACGTTACGGGGTCAGCACCGTGTCGATCGCTTCAGGCGCAGTCTCCGGATAATCGAGTGTGTAGTGAAGCCCCCGGCTTTCGTGCCGGGCAAGCGCCGAACGGATGATGAGGTCAGCCACTTCGACCAGGTTGCGCAACTCGATAAGGTCGGGGGTGACGGTGAAGTTGCGGTAATAGTCACTAACTTCCTGGCGTAACAGGTCGATCCGGTGCTTAGCGCGCTCAAGCCTCTTCGTGGTGCGGACGATGCCGACGAAATTCCACATGAAGCGGCGGATTTCCCCCCACACCTGCTGAATCACCACTTCCTCGTCGCTATCGATCACCCGGCTCTCGTCCCACGGTCGGATTGCTGGGATGGCCGCAAAACTGTCCCAATTGTCACCGATGTGGCGCGCCGCGCCTTCGCCGAACACCAGGCATTCAAGCAGGCTGTTCGACGCAAGCCGGTTTGCCCCGTGAAGGCCCGACTGGGTGACTTCGCCGGCGGCATAAAGCCCCTTTGCGTCGGTGCGGCCGTGGATGTCCACCAACACCCCGCCGCAGGTATAATGTTGGGCGGGCACGACCGGGATCGGCTGGCGGGTGATGTCGATGCCAAGGCCGATCAGCTTGTCGTAGATGTTGGGAAAGTGGGCGCGGACGAATTCGGGCTCGCGGTGCGAGATGTCCAGCCAGACATGGTCGAGCCCGTCGCGCTTGATTTCGTTGTCGATGGCACGGGCGACAATGTCGCGCGGTGCAAGCTCGGCGCGCGGGTCGTAATCGGGCATGAAGCGATGTCCGGTTTTAGGGTTGGTAAGGATACCACCCTCGCCGCGAACGGCTTCGGTGATGAGGAAGTTTTTTACCTCCAAATTGTAAAGGCAGGTCGGGTGGAATTGCATGAATTCCATATTGCTGACCCGGCAGCCGGCGCGCCATGCCATGGCAATGCCATCGCCGGTCGCTCCGCGCGGCGCGGTCGAATATAAATAGGCGCGGCCTGCACCCCCGGTGGCGAGGATAGTGACCTTGGCGGTCAGCACGTCGACCGCGCCGGTCCCTCGGTTGGACGCATAGACCCCGTGCACCGTGCCGCTAGTCGAAAAGTCGCGAGCATGTCGACCGGTGGCGAAATCGATCGCCACCATGTCAGGGATGATTGTTATATTTGGGTGACTGCAAGCCGCGCGCTCAAGCGCTTGCTGAATTGCCCAGCCAGTAGCGTCCGCGACGTGGACGATGCGCCGGTGCGAATGGCCGCCCTCCCGGGTCAAATGCCAGTCGCCCCCGTCATCGAGGTTGAAGGGAACGCCAAGTTCCGCAAGCCGCGCGATTGCCGCGGGCGCCGCAGCCACGACATGCTCGACCACCTCGCGGTTGTTGAGGCCTGCGCCCGCGATCATGGTATCGCGAACATGCGCTTCGAAGCTGTCGCCTTCTTCCAGCACCGCCGCAATTCCGCCTTGCGCCCATCCGGTCGCTCCCCCGCCTAGCGGGCCCTTGGCGATCACCGCGACCTGGAATCGTTCGGCAAGATTAATCGCCGCGGTTAGGCCGGCTGCGCCGCTGCCGACGATCAGAACATCATACTGGCTCATCAGCTCAAGCGGGGTCCCGCTGTTTGCTGGTCAAGGACAGGAACACGTCCTCCAGATCGGGGTCGCGGGTGCGGACATCAACAATTGCAAGACCGGAATCCTGGACCGCAGCAAGCACTTCCCCGGCATTCACGCGGTCCTTTCGAAAACCGATTTCGAAGGTGCGTTCGTCCAGCTTTTCGACCCGCTCGAAACAGCGCGCCTTTGGTACATCGACGATGTCCCGGTCGACAGTGACAATCACCGCCTTGTCCTGCGCCCTTGCAATCAGGTCGCGAGTCGGCTCATTGGCAATCATTCGGCCGTGGTCGATGATCGCAACCCGATCGCATAATTGCTCGGCCTCTTCCAGATAGTGGGTGGTCAGCACGATCGTCACGCCCCGCTGGTTGAGCGTTTTGACATAATCCCACAGCTGCCGACGAAGCTCGACGTCGACCCCGGCGGTCGGTTCGTCGAGCACCAGGATCGGTGGCGAATGGACCATCGCCTTGGCGACCAGCAGCCGCCGTTTCATCCCACCCGACAAGGTGCGCGAGTAAGCGTTGGCCTTGTCAGATAGATGCATCGCTGCAAGCAGCGCATCGGTTTGTCGCTGGCCGCCCGGGATACCGTACAGCCCGGCCTGAATTTCCAGCGTCTCACGCGGGGTGAAGAACGGATCGAAAATGATTTCCTGCGGGACAACCCCGATCGCGCGCTTGGCATTGCGCGGATGGGCGTCGATGTCGAACCCCCAGACTTCGGCGCTGCCGCTGGTTTTCGTTACCAGCCCGGCAAGGATGTTGATCAACGTCGATTTGCCCGCCCCGTTCGGGCCAAGGAGCCCGAAAATCTGACCGCGCGGGACGTCAAAGCTGATCCCCTCAAGCGCGCGCTTGCCCCCTGCATACGTCTTAGCAAGATCGATGATCCGGATCGCGGGGTCGGTGTAAGTCATCGCCGACTGATAGCGAGAGACAAGGCCAGCCGGAAGCGCCAACGGGCACAAGGTTAATTTTACCGAAACTACACGCCCTAATGAAAAACTATCAGGTAACCATCTAAGTCCGGCCACGTCATTTAAGTGGGGATGACATGGAATTGTGCCGGACAACGCTCGCCGCGACCTTCGCGGCGGCACTCTTATTTGCATCGCCGTCGGACGCTGCAAAATATCGCGCGCCTAAGGGAAGCGGAAAAAGCAAGGTCATCTTGCTCGATCCGCTCGCGTTCCTGAAGGTCGAGGACCTGAGCTTCGGTTCCTATCTGGTGCCGTCGGTGGGATCGATCACGATCGCCATTGATGCCGGCACGGGAACGGTGACACCGACGCCAAACGCGATTGAACTGCCCAATAGCCTGCCTCAACGGGGCTGGTTGCTGGGTTCGGGTGATGCCGGGCAAACCGTCACGGTCAGTGCCGTGCTTCCCGATAAGCTGTACAGGAACGGCGACACGCTGGGCCCATCGCTCGACGTCCTGCTGAACCTCGACAAGCCAGCGGAGCTGGATGGAAGCTATAACTACACGGTCGCTGCCGACAAGACATTCAACATCTACATCGGCGGGCTGTTGTCCGTGAACGCGGGTCAGACGTCGGGCGACTATGAGGGCGACTTCGCGATCACCGCCACCTACGAATAAGCGCGCCACCAATAGGCGATTGCCCCCTGCCCGCGCCGTTGGTAGGGCATTTCGCGATGATCGAACCGCCCGAAACACTTGTTGTCGAAACCGCGTCGGTTGCCTGCGACGGTTCCGGCGAGGTCGCGCCAGCGCTGGGTCATCCGCGCGTGTTCCTAAAGATCGACCCCGACGTGGGTTTTGTCGAATGCGGCTATTGCGACCGCCGCTTCGTTCTCAAGGGTGGTCCGGCGGACCGCCCCGAAGCGTGACCTCCGACCCCCGGCAGTTCCTTTACCGGACGCTTGACCGGGACCGCGCATCCGCGCTGGCCGCCCGACACCTCAAGCGTTGCGACGATGGCGAGCTTTACCTGCAATATGCCGCGAGCGAGGCATTCGGGTTCGACGACGGGCGACTGAAAACCGCCGACTATCACTCAAGTTCGGGCTTTGGTTTGCGCGGCGTGACAGGCGAAATGACCGGCTTTGCCCATGCTAATGAAATCAGCGAAGCGGCAATCACGCGCGCTGCCCAGACCCTGGCGTTGATTGACCCGGCGAAGGGCGGCCACGCCGCGCCCCCAGCGCACACCAACCGGTCGATGTACGGCGCCGAGGATCCGCTCAGCCTTGTCCCGTTCGCTTCGAAAGTCGCACTTTGTGAGCGAATAGACGCCGCAGCGCGAGCCCGGGACCCGCGCGTCAAGCAAGTCAGCGTTTCCCTTGCAGCTAGCTGGAGCGTCATCGACATCCTTCGCGGCGACGGCTTTTCGGCGACCGATGTCCGGCCGATGGTTCGGCTGGGGGTACAGATCGTCGCCGGCGAGGGCGAGCGCCGAGAAACCGGCTATCATGGACTTGGCGGGCGCTACCTTTACGGGCCGTTGTTCGAAGAGGCAGCGTGGCAGCGCGCAATCGATATCGCGCTAGTGCAGGCGCTGGTAAACTTGGAATCGGTCGCAGCTCCGGCCGGTGAAATGGAAGTGGTTCTGGGGCCCGGCTGGCCGGGCGTGCTTCTCCATGAAGCAATCGGCCACGGCCTTGAGGGCGATTTCAATCGCAAGGGAACCTCGGCCTTTTCCGGTCGGATCGGCGAGCGGGTGGCAGCGCCCGGCGTCACCGTCATCGACGATGGCGCAATGGACCGCCGACGCGGATCTCTAACGATTGACGACGAGGGAACGCCGACCGGTCGAACCACGCTGATCGAGGACGGTATCCTCAAAGGATATATGCAGGACCGCCTCAATGCCAGGCTGATGGGGATGGAAGCGACCGGCAATGGTCGGCGCGAAAGTTTCGCCCATGCCCCGATGCCGCGTATGACAAACACCTTCATGCTGGGCGGAAATGACGATCCTGCCGAGCTTGTCAGTCGCGTCAAGGACGGCATCTTCGCAAAGTCATTCGGCGGCGGGCAGGTCGACATCACCAGCGGCAAATTCGTCTTTTCGTGCACCGAAGCCTATCGCATCCGCGGCGGAAAGATTGCGGAGCCGGTCAAGGGCGCGACCCTGATCGGGGACGGTCCGACAGTGCTTAAATGGGTTAAGGGAATCGGCAACGATCTCGCGCTTGACGAAGGGATCGGCGTGTGTGGCAAAGGCGGGCAGAGCGTCCCCGCCGGTGTCGGCCAGCCAACCCTTTTGATCGACGGATTAACCGTGGGTGGAACCGCGACCTGATGGCCGGTGAGATGGACGATTGGAGCGGCGAAGTTCTGGCCTTTTGGTTCGGCCTTGGCTCCGCCAAATGGTTTGTCAGCGACCCCGAGGCCGACCGCGAAATTCGCGCGCGATTCCTGGGATTGTGGGAGAAAAAGCGCCAGCTTCCCGCGAGCGAGTTCGTGACCGACCCGGCAAGTGCGCTGGCTGGCGTGATCCTGTTTGATCAGTTCCCGCGCAATATGTTCCGCGGGCACGCTGACCAGTTTTCAACCGACGAGCTGGCCCGCCAGATTGCGAGCGCTGCGATTGGCGCCGGGTTTGACGACGAATTGAAGGCAGACGAACGCGTGTTCCTCTATTTGCCGTTTGAGCATAGCGAGGACCTTAAGGACCAGGAGCGCTCACTACTTTTGTTCGCGAGGCTGGGGAATGCGAATTACCTCGACTATGCCAAGAAGCATCACGCGATCATCGCGCGGTTCGGCAGGTTCCCGCACCGTAATGCGGTCTTGGGTCGCAACCCGCGCGCCGAGGAATTCGCTGCTGGAAACGTCAACCCTTTCTAGCTGCCCTGGCTGCCGACGATGTTGAGGATATCTGCCCCGAAGCGCTCCAGCTTCGCCGCGCCGATCCCTTCGATCTGTCCTAGCGCTGCAAGGACGGTCGGCTTGCCGGCGGAGATCGCGCGCAGCGTCCGGTCATGAAATATCACATAGGGCGGCACACTTGCCGTTTTCGCAGTATCGCGCCGCCAGTCGCGCAGCCGATCAAACAAGGGATCGGGCGGATACACGTCGCTGTTACGTTTCTTGCCAGGGCGCCGACGCCGTGGCGGTTCGGCGATAACGACCTTGTCCTCACCCTTCAGGATAGCCTTGGCAGCGGGGCCGAAACTAAGTCCGCCAAACGCGTCTGAACGCAAGGCATCGCGCGCGATCAGGCTTCGCGCGACCGGACGGACCAATGCCAGTTCATCCTTGTCCATAATCCCGAATACCGACAGTCGATGGTGGTCGGCGGCGCGAACCTTGGCATTGTCGTCTCCGCCAAGCACCGCCGCGAGGTGCGCAACTCCAAACCGCATTTCGGTGCGGAATGCCGCAGATAGGATTTTGCGCGCGACGGTCGTCACGTCGATCGTCTTCGGGGGGTTAAGACAATTGTCGCAATTGCCGCAGCGCTCGGGCGGATCCTCGCCGAAATGGCGTAGCAAAATGGCGCGGCGGCAGGTCGCGGATTTCGACGAATGCGGCAAGCGCATTGAGGCGCTCGCGCTCTTGGGGCCGACGATCCGGCTCGACCTCGCTTTCGATCCGTTGGCGCGCGCGGGCGAAGTCGTCGGCTCCCCAGAACAGCCACGCCTCAGCCGGGTCGCCGTCGCGACCGGCGCGACCGGTTTCCTGGTAATAAGCCTCGATCGACTTAGGCACTGCGGCGTGGGCAACAAAGCGCACGTCAGGTTTGTCGATGCCCATTCCGAACGCGACTGTGGCGGCCATCACCATGTCCTCGGAATTGACGAACGCCTGCTGATTACGGGCGCGCACCGCAGGATTGAGACCAGCATGGTAAGCGAGCGAGCGGCGCTTGGGTCCGTCGATTTTCTCGGCGATCCGTTCTGCGCCGTTGCGACTTGGTGCATAGACGATCCCGGCACCCGGCTGGTCGGAATTTAGGCGCGCAAGCTGGCTGGGCAGCGAATCGCGCGGAACGACGTGATAGCGGATGTTGGGGCGATCGAACCCAGCGACCATCATGCCATCCGGCGGGATTCCGAGCTGGACGATGATGTCGGCGCGCGTTCGGCGATCTGCGGTTGCGGTCAATGCCAGCCGCGGGACGCCGGCAAAGCGGTCGAACAAAGCACGCAATTGACGATAGTCGGGGCGAAAGTCATGCCCCCATTCACTGACGCAATGCGCTTCGTCGATCGCGAATAGGGCGATCCGCGATTGCGCGCATAACTGGGCGAAATAGCCAGTAGTTGCGCGTTCGGGGGCGACATAGAGAAGATCGAGCGTGCCATCGGCAAGTGCTTCCTGGATCGCTGCGGGATTTTCGCTCGCGCTGGTCAACGCTGCCGCCTTGATCCCGTTGGCATCCGCGGCGCGAACTTGGTCGGTCATCAGTGCGATGAGCGGGGAAATGACGATCGCCGTTCCGGGCCGGATCAACGCCGGGAGCTGGAAGCATAGCGACTTGCCGGCGCCGGTGGGCATAACACCAAGGCTCGACTGGCCGGCGATGGTTCGCTCGATCAGTGGCTTCTGGATTCCGCGGAAAGCGGTGAAACCGAAACGCTGATGAAGGGTGTGTTCGAGATTCACTGCCGTCGCTTGTGGCGCCACAATGCAGCGGGATCAACCGCCGCCTTCAAGAAGCTCCTCCTGAGGCGCAACCTCGGCCTCTTCGGCCTCGCGCTCAGCGGCTTGGCGTGCCCAAAGCTGAGCATATAATCCGCCCTTCGCCAACAGCGCGCGATGCGTGCCCGTCTCCGCCACCCTGCCGCCGTCGAGGACGACAATCTGGTCGGCCTCAACAATCGTCGACAGGCGGTGGGCAATGGTAATTGTCGTGCGCTCCCTGGACACCGCCTCGAGGGTCATTTGGATCGCTTCCTCGGTTCGGCTGTCGAGCGCGCTGGTTGCTTCGTCGAGAATCAGGATCGGCGGATCCTTGAGCAGGGTGCGGGCAATCGCGACGCGCTGCTTTTCGCCCCCCGAAAGCTTGAGCCCGCGCTCGCCGACCATCGAATCATAACCTTGCGGAAGGCTGTCGATGAACCGGTCGATCGCCGCGCCCTGGGCAGCGCCCGTGACTTCCTGCTGATCAGCCCCGTCACGACCGTAAGCAATGTTATAGCCGATTGTGTCGTTGAACAGGACGGTATCCTGCGGAACGATCCCGATTGCTGCGCGAAGGCTTTGCTGGGTCACCTTGGCGATGTCCTGCCCATCGATGGTGATCCGCCCGCCCTGCGGGTCATAGAACCGGTACAACAGGCGCGCGATCGTCGATTTCCCAGCGCCCGAGGGGCCGACGATGGCGCAGGTGGTGCCGGCCGGGATATCGATCGTCACGTCGTCGAGAATCCGACGTTCCGGTTCATATGCGAAGCGAACATTCTCAAATCGAACATTGCCTGGGCCCGGACGCAACTGCCTGGCGCCTGGCGCGTCGACGACTTCGGCCGGCGTATCGAGCAGGTCGAACATTTTTTCCATGTCGATCAGGCCCTGTCGGATAGTCCGGTAAACCCAGCCCAGCATGTCGAGCGGGCGAAACAGCTGCATCAGCAGCGAATTAACCAGCACCACGTCGCCCGGCGTAAAGCGGCCCTTGCTCCATCCCCACACGGTGAAGATCATCGCTCCGGCCATCATCAGATTGGTGATCAGCGACTGGCCAATGTTGAGCCACGCCAGCGAAACCTCGTTCTTGACCGTGGCCTGGGCAAACGCATCCATGGCCTCGTCGTACCGCTTGGCCTCGCGCTCCTCGGAACCGAAATATTTGACCGTTTCGTAGTTTAGCAGGCTGTCGACGGCGCGGCCGATCGCGCGGTTGTCGACCTCGTTCATCTGCCGCTGAAGGTTCGCACGCCAGTCCGTAACGCGCCGGGTGAAGGCGATATAGACTGCCACCATGCCAAGCGTCGCGGCGACCAGTCCGGCGCCGAACTTAACTAGAAAAATTATGCAGATCGCGGTCAACTCGATGACCGTCGGCGCGATGTTGAACAACAGGAAATAGAGCATCATGTCGATGCTCTTGGTCCCGCGCTCGACGATCTTGGTCAGACTTCCGGTGCGCCGCTCAAGGTGAAAACGCAGCGACAAGTCATGAATGTGGCGAAACACCCGCGTTGCAAGCCGCCGAGCGGCATCCTGGCCGACCTTTTCGAATATTGCATTGCGAAGATTGTCCGACAGGACTCCGGCGAAACGGGCGGTAGCATAAGCGGCGACCAAGGCCGCGACGACCGCCCAGGCGATGGTCGGTCCACTCATCCGGTCGATCACGGCCTTATAGAAAAACGGCATGGCCAGAACCACGCCCTTGCCGGTCAGTACCAAGAGGAACGCGCCGACCACTCGGGCCTTCAGGTCGCGGTGCCCGGCCGGCCAGAGCAAGGGAAGAAAGCGCAGGAGAACTGCGACCCCGCGCGTTGACTGTCGATGCTCGTTCGCCGCCTCGCTCATCACACCTAGGTAGGGGGCTGCCTCGCCCGCGACAACAAATGCGACGAACCGTTGGGAACTAGCGCGATGGCTCGGCGGTTATCGGGGCTAGAACAACGCAAATTTATCAAGGGGTATCAAAGTCATGGGTCCGGGTTATTTCGTCATCGCCATTCTTGGTTGTGCCGACGGCGGCGCAAGCTGCACCCCGATTGCAACCCTGTCGCAGCGTTACGAGACCACGCAGCAGTGCGAGGCATCTTTGCCCGACGCACTGAGCGCCAATAATGATTTCGACTTTCCCACCATTCTCGCCACGTGCAATGCCGGCACCCCGCGCACCAGTGAGCGTTCGACCGACCGTCCGATCCCCGCCGGTGCGATGCGCGGCTGAACGACAGCAAGTGCAACTGCAACGCTGACGGAATTGACCTAGCGGCCTGCGCCTGCCTTTAACGGGGCGATGAAGCCGGACCCCGAAATTGCCCAAGCATTAGACGCAATGCGCCTTGGCGATGTTGAACGCGCCCGCAGTCTGGCGTCCGAACTCATCGCACAACGACCCCGCGACGCCTTGGCAGCCCATTTGCTGGGGCTGGTCGAATGCCGGGCTGGGCGCCCGAAAGACGGAGTGCCGCACCTTCGCCGCGCAATTGACCTTGCACCCGACAATGTGGCCTTTCGGATCATATTGGTCCGCGCACTGATTGACGCTGGCGAAGCCGAGCAGGCGATTGCGCTTGCGGGGCCGCCGAAACCTGGAACGCCTTCTGAGGCTGCCGAGTGGCAGGTGCGCGCCGAAGCTGCCGAACGATGTCAGGACTTTATTCCCGCGGCCGAGGCATGGAGCGCGTTCGCCGCACTCCAGCCGAATGACTGGCAAGCCTGGAACGGTGCCGGCAACGCGCGCGCAATGGCTGGCGATTGGGAAGCCGCGGCCGATGCCTTGTCCCGGGCCCATCAGATCAATCCCGGCGACCCGGTCCTGGAGCGCAATCTTGCGAGCGCGCTTGCGCAGTCAGGGGACAATCAACGGGCCGCGCAATTGTTGCTGGCCATCCTGACACGCGATCCGGGCGACGGTGCTGCCCGGATGTTGCTTTCAAAGACTCTGTCCGAAATGGGCGACCACCAAGGCGCGATGGACCAGCAGAGCATGGCGATCGATCACGCGGTCACCGACTCCGCCGACGGTAAAGCACTGCTCGAGCTCGCTCGGCTCGGCGGACCTGACGCGCCGCTTGACCTTGGAAACGTCCGAATGGTCGGCGCGATGCTTGAACGAGCGGGCAGGATCGAACTTCTGCGCGCGTTTATCGAAGCTGCGGTAGCACAAGGTTTCACTACCGCCGACCTTGCCAACAGTGTTGCTTCAGTGGCGCTGCGCGATGGCAATCCGGAACAGGCCAAAACCCTGCTGCTAGCGCGCGGACCGGGCGAAGAACCCTCTCGCTGGCACCGCTTGGTGGCGAAGGTTGAGGACTCACTTGGTAATTACCAGGAAGCGTTTGAACACACCGTCGCAATGAACGAGGCGTCGGACGATCGCGACTTCTGGATCGAGCGAGCACGCGCTTTCCGCGAAAAGATCGCGGCGATGGAGGCCGATGTCGTATCGGCGTCAAGCGTTGAACCGCTGGCCTCCGGCGCGCGCCGAACCCCGGCCTTCATCGTCGGATTTCCGCGATCGGGCACCACGCTGCTCGACACCTTTGTCATGGGCCATCCCGAGACATTCGTACTTGAGGAAGTCCACATGCTTAGTGCGGCCGAGGCAGCGGTCGGCGGAATTCTTGGACTTGGTACTCGCACGCCAGCCCAGCTTGAGCTTGGACGGGACGCCTATTTCGCGGTTTTGGACAAGCATGTTCCGCCAGGGTTCGAAGGCCTCGTGGTCGATAAGATGCCGCTTAACATGCTCTACCTGCCGTTGATCCGAGCGCTGTTCCCGGATGCGAAGATCGTGTTTGCCCAGCGCCACCCGGCCGACGCCGTTTTGTCCGGCTTCATGCAGAGCTTTGTGATGAACGAAGCGATGGCGAGCTATCTGACGCTCAAGGGATCAGCCGACCTTTACGATAAAGCCATGCGCCTGTTCGCGCGCGCGCGCGCGGCGACTGCGCTTGCGGTCCACGACGTTGTCTACGAACGCCTGGTCGCCGACCCAGAGAAGGAATTGCGTCCGGCAATCGCTTTCCTTGGCCTTGAATGGGTCGATGACCTGCTCGACCACCGCAAGACCGCAGAGGCACGCGGAACGATCATCACGCCCAGCTATGACCAGGTGGTGAAACCACTGTCCAAGGGACGCTCGGGCCGGTGGAGGCGGTACAAAAAGCCCTTGTCGCCGG
The DNA here is from genome assembly GCA_963703115.1 of uncultured Alphaproteobacteria bacterium. GTDB lineage: Bacteria > Pseudomonadota > Alphaproteobacteria > Sphingomonadales > Sphingomonadaceae > Sphingomicrobium. The sequence goes on along the minus strand of OY969788.1, from coordinate 243,483 downwards.
TCCTTCCGATCCTGCTCGAGTGGAGCGCGCGACTGGGTTATTCAGATGGTGCGGATTCCCAATAGTCGGCGATAATTTACCGGTCGGCTTTTACCGTTTTCTTGATTTCATTAGCTTTTTTCCAATTGGCACGCCCTGTGCATTGTTTGAGCCGTGATCCAATGAAGGATCAAACATACTGCAAAAAGGGACGATACCATGGCTAATTCGATCGACACGATCCGACTGAACGCAACCTTGTTCGCCAGCGCGTTCATCACCGCGATGCTGTTCATCTCGGCTGCGACTTCGCTTCCGATCGCCTAACCTGCTTCGCGAAGGATAAATACATGACCAAGCGTTTTGCACTCAACCGCGGCGAGGCCAAGCTTATGGGCGTCGGTGCCGGGATTGCCGATTATTCGGGCGTCGACCCGCTGCTCGTCCGGCTTGGACTGGCGGCCAGCCTGTTGATCGTGGGACCAATCACGATTGTGTTCTACGTCCTCACTGCCTGGCTGGCGCCAGCCCGCTGAATAATCCCGGCGCCGCTAGCGCTTCTTTAAATGCGTCGTTCGTCCTATGGTTATGACGGGCGCGCTTGAGGAGATGGAGCATGCGGCGATGGATTGCGGCTATTTTGGCCTTTGTCATGTCAGCAGCGTGCCACGCTGCAGTGCCCGTAGGTACGAAGGCCCCCGACTTCACAACCACCGGCGCCCTTGCTGGCAAACCGTTTAAATTGACCCTCTCTCAACAACTCAAGAAGGGTCCCGTCGTCCTCTATTTCTTTCCGAAAGCATTCACTCAGGGCTGCACCTTGGAGGCGCGCGCGTTCAGCGAAGCGATGGACGACTTCAAGGCTGCCGGTGCGCAGGTCATAGGCCTGTCCGGGGACGACCTTGCCACCTTGCAGAAATTCTCGGTCGAGGAATGCCGCAACGCATTTCCAGTCGCCACCGCGAACAAGCGAGTCATCAAAGCCTATGACGTCGCCTTTCCCTTGAAGCCGAGCCTGTCAAACCGGACGTCGTTCGTGATCGACCGAAATGGCCGGGTCGTCATGAGCTATTCGGACCTTAGCTGGAAAGAACATGTCGGCCGAAGCCTCGCTGCAGTCCGCGCGCTCAAGCGCTAGCCCGATCGCGAGAAAAAAATTACAGCCGTTAGATTGGTATTAAACACAACCATGTTTCATGACGAGGCAAATCATTTGCGTAGCGGGTCATCGCCTAGCCGGGTTGACGGTTAGCGAAGGTAGATCGCCGGGGGGAAATCAGCATGTCGACTACCGTGAATTTCGGCCTCAGCGCGGATTTGACAGCGGCTCTTGGTCAGCCAGAGGCCGCCAATGCCGCTGTCTATGCGTACGTCTTCGGGGCGACCACGGCGTCGGGATCGATTGCGCTTTACGGCGGCGCCCCAATCATCCTTTGGCAGTCGGGCGCTGCAGTAAGCACCTCACTCGCGATCACCAGCTTGCTGTACAGCGGCCAAGTCATCTTGGTCGTCGACTGGGACGGCGACTTCGCCACCAACAACCCCGGCATAACCGACGGTAACCAACTGATGAGCGCTGCGGTGGCCGACAACAATGTGTCGTTCTCGGTAATGGAGATGACCCTGTCGGGTAGCCAGAACGACCAGGGCGACATCAGCGCGATCAATTACCTGGGCTTCCCGGTCTCGATGACCGCTCATTACCACGGCACTGATGCGGGCAACACGCCGTACACCGAATCGCGTGGGTTCAGCGCGAATACCGTCGATCTGTTGTCAGCCGGAATTTTTTCAACGTCGCCGGTTAACGGCGCGATCTTACAGTTTTCGGACTCGTCGACCGGCAATGCGAGCATTTTCGGGACGACCACGCGGCTTGCGATCGGACCGGCGTCGGACAGCACCGCCTGGGCTTCCTCAGAGTGGCAGAAATATATCACCAATATCGTCGACCTGCTCAACGGGGGCGGTGAAATCCGGATTGTCTCCACCTTTGGCGGTTCGCCGCAACAAGCCGGTGCCCAGCTATGCGAATATACGGTCGAATATCACGCTAGCGACAAGTACGGCACCAACTACCTGCTGCTCCGCCCCGACACGAGCCATGGGGCAACCAGCACCGACATTATCCAGATTTTCCTGACCGATGTTCCCTCCAGCGTCACCTCGCAACTGCCGGCATCATTGCCGACCGATTACCTGGACCTGAGCAACAACATCTATTCGCAGATCGGCCGGATCATCGTCTGGAATTCGTCGATGACCAGCTTTAGCATTGCAGACAGCTTTACCCCCAACACTGCCGTCGGCGCTGTCGTCAAATATTTCGTTTCGGGCTTCGATGCGGGATACTTCGGTGCCACCGGCACGTCCGCCAATGCCTTTGATACCACCTCCATCGACTTCAACCAGAATTACACCTGGACCGACGAGTGGGCCTATGCCGGGGCGATGATACTGGGGACGGGAAGCGCGACCTTCGTCAATGCCAGGGCTCCTGCACCGGCCGATGGGGTGGCTTATGATGAATGGGCGAAAATCATCGTCGGAAGCACGAATGCATATGGCTATCCGTACAGCGACCAAATTTCGACGGGCGGAGTTAACCCGCAGCTGAGCATGTGGGACCCGGGCCTGAGCGAGCAGGTCCAGACGATCGACATCGTGCTGTTCGATTTCGACGACACGGCGCTGACCGGATACACTGCGGCGCCGCCCACCTATCACGCGCCGACAGTGGGTTCGGGCTATGCGCCTGCTGACTCCGACAGCGCGATCGGGCTGACCTTCAACTGGTCGTTCGGGGTCGGAAGTACGACCTATCTGCCCGCTCCGACGACCGACATGTGGCTGCGCATTTATTCGCCGGGCGCCGCCGGCGCAGACTCCGACGGCTTCGTGAACATCGCCCTCAACCAAGGCGGGTCGCCATGGTCGATCCTGACCTTCACCGACGCATCGACCTACGCGTTCACCTCAACCCCGCAGCCGCAGAACGCGTACGGGAATTTCGTCATCCAGAACTTGCCCATCGCGGCGGGCGCGACCGATGTCAGCTATTATCAGATCGTCGTCGGAAGCGACGTGAGCAGTCCAATGCTGACCTATAGTTTTTATTACGATCCAGCGAACAGCAATGGCTTCGTCTTCTACGCCGATCACGGCGTGTCGGTGACCAATGCCGTCGCGGCCGATCAGTATACCTTGAACTTTGCCTACGGCGGAACGATCCTATATCCCCTGTCCCTGCTGGTCGAGCAGGATGATGGAATGCCCCCGGCAACCGGCGCGACTATCCGCGGTTCCAATCACACCGATTACATCAACATGGTCCTAACCGCGGCAGGACAGCCGCTTGTGACCAACGGCCCCGACACCATCGATGGCAAGCGCGGCGACGACTTCATCACGGGCGGCGGCGGCAATGACGTCCTTATTGGCGGGAAGGGTGCCGACACCGTCAATGGCGGCGCAGGTGACGATATCATCGTGGTTTCCGGAAGAATCGATGTTCACGATACCTTGTTCGGGGGTTCCGGTTTCGACACGGTCCGTTTCGACGACGGCAAGTCGATCATGATTTCGGTATTCGACGCCGCCTTCTCATCGATCGAGGCCCTGGAGGGGAATGGCAATACCCTGATTGGAACACGTGACGCTGACTGGATCGATCTTAGCGGCCTGCAGGCAATCTCTGGCGTTCCGTCGATCGACGTCGGCAAGGGCGATGACGTGCTTCGCGGTTCGAAGTTTGGCGACCACCTACTTGGCAACGATGGCGCGGACATTATCGACGGATTTGATGGCGATGACGTGATCAACGGCGGGCGCGGCGACGACCTGCTTACGGGCGGTAGCGGAAGCGACATCTTCCAATTCACCGGCAAGACCGACCGCGACACGATAACCGATTTCACCGTCGGCGAAGACAAGATTTTCATGTCAGTCTACGGGGTGAAGAGCTTCGACGACCTGGTGATCTACCAACAGGGGAGCGCGGTAATCGTGGAGCTGGGACATGGCAATTCGATCACGCTCGAGGGCCTGACCACCAGCCAGATCCATCAATCGGACTTCATCTTCGGCTAGGCCGTCGCCCCAGCTGCGGCAAGTCTACTTCCTGGCCCGCCTTGAAAATAAGCGGCTGATCCAGCTCTGCCTTGGTGCACTGGTAGCCGGGCCGACCGGCGTTCGTGACGCAGACGGCGTTGAAGAGTTGGCAGGCGGGGCCACCGAAACGGTCTGAGGATTGACCAAATTCGGCCCGGCCTGCGTGATTGGATGAATTTCCCCAGACAGCGGCGGAGCCGCAGGGGTTGCCGCAGGTGGCGGCGATTGCAATGGCTGCGCTGCGCGAACCTCAGGCTCGGCTACCGGCGTGGCCACGACATCAGTTTCCGCAGCCTGCTGGGCCTTGTGGCGAAGCGCCGAACCGCTTTCGAGAACCGCGAGATCGGGGTGCACCTTCGGCGCCCAAGCTTTCATGGTGAGGGTCGCCACGGGCCTTGCCGCCACCGACGCCTTGTCCAGGTCGACTTGCTTGCCGGTCACCACCAAAGTCGCAAAGTCGGTGTGCAGCGCGGCCGTTCCGGCCATCAGCCTTGCACCCTTGGGGAGGCCGTCCCCGGCGACCGCACGTTCAAGCGCCTGTAGGAAGCGGACAGCCCGGAACCAGCAGCCCAGCACATATTCGACATATCCGCCCGGCGCACGGTCGGTCGGACCGTCGCGGCCATCGCGCAGATAGTAGCGATGCTTGTTCTGGATCAGCGCGGTGTTGAGTTCGGCCAATGCGGGCATTTCGGCGTAAAATTCGACATCTTCTTCGTGGCCGATCCACGCCGGGCATTCGCTGGCACATTCGGCAAGGAGAGCGGCATCGTCTGACCCGCAAAAGTTATAGGCATCTTCCGAATAGAGGCCGATCACCACCAACGGCGCGTGCATCTGTCCGCCTTCGAACACAAGGTCGGGCTCGTTGGTCAGGCCGACGGTGATCGCGGCGATCGCGGGCCCTTCATATTCTTCCAGAATCGGCAGCAGGTCTTCCCACCCGTCGAGCGCGATATCTTCGGGACGCAATGCCTTGCACAACCGAGCTATCGAGCCGTCGAAGCCATCGAAATGCCTGGCCAGGATACCGTCAGCTTCTTCGTGCTTGCCGGCAATCAGCAATGCCCGCATTTGCTCAATAAAGTCGCGCTCACCTTCAGGCGTGAGGAATTGCAGCTGGAGCGGGCGCGGTTCAATCGGTTCGCGATACGAACGCACACCCTGGACCTTCTTGGGATCGGGAATGGCGACATAGCTGGGATGGTGCGACGCGCTGCTGCCTTGGCCGAAGGATGACATCGGTTGATTGTACCCCACTTGAAAATGCGTCCATGAGGGGGGTCACATCGCCCCGTGTCCTCGTTCTTATCCGAAGCGTCTTAGATGATTGAAGTTAAAGGGAGGTTGACCCGCCTACCCTGCGGTCGGCTGTCTTTGCACGATGAAATGCTCCGATGCCGGGATTTTCCGGCTTCCAACGGAACCCTTCGCTTTCAGCGTCGGTTCACAGCCAAGGCCGGTAAAGGCACGCGAAGGGATTTTGAAATGAAGACATCGATGCTTCGGTTTGTTGCGGGGATCGCATTCGTCGCCACGGCCAGCGGCGGAGCCCCCGCCGCAGTTGCTGCCCAGAACGCGGCGACGCTTGCCACCGGCACTAGCGTCAATGATTTTTACCGTGCGCGGGCGAGCAAGCCATTATGGTTCGCACAAGGCGACCCCGCCGCTGCCCGCGCGCTTGTCCAGTTGCTTGCGACGGTCAAGGTCGAAGGACTGAATCCCAAGCGTTACGATGCCGGGCGACTTAATCGCCTGGTCGAAGATGCGGTTCGCAACCCGGCCGCGCGCCAACAGGCGGAACTGCAATTGTCGCGGGTATTTGCCGACTATGTGCGCGATTCGCGCCACGACCCCAAGGTTGGGATCGTCTATGTCGATGCTGACCTGGTTCCGCACGCGCCGCCCCCCGCGCAAATTCTTGCCGATGCTGCGGCTGCTCCGCACCTGGCACAATACGTCACCAACATGGGCTGGATGAACCCGGTCTACGGCAAACTTCGGCAGGCACTGTCGGCGCGGCTATACCGGGACCGCCGGGAAGAAGCGCTGCTTCGCCTCAACCTTGAGCGCGCACGAGCATTACCACCCGCCAAGGGCCGTTACATCATCGTCAACACCGCCGCCCAGCGTCTTTACATGTACGAAGACGGGACCGTTGTGGATTCGATGCGCGTGGTTGCCGGCAAGCCCGAGAGCCAAACTCCGATGATGAACGCCTATATCAAATATGTCGCGCTCAACCCTTATTGGAACGTTCCGCCCGAGACCGCCCATCACAACCTTGCGCCAAAGGTTCTCAAGGAAGGTCGCTCCTACTTCACCAACCGCGGATACAAGGTCTTTTCAGGCTGGGGCGAGGACGCGAGGGTCATCGACCCCATGTCGATTGACTGGCGAGCAGTCGCCAATGGCACGCTGCAAGTGCGGATGCGGCAGGACCCGGGGCCGGGAAATTCGATGGGCAAGATGAAATTCATGTTCCCCAATAAGGAAGGTATCTGGCTTCATGACACACCAGTGCTAGAGAAGATTGATGATCCCGCGCGACTGCAAAGCGGCGGGTGCGTTCGACTTGAGGATGCGGCGCGACTGCAGCGCTGGATTTACGGCAAGGCGTTAAAGCCCAAGGGCAGTGCGGCCGAGCAGCAAGTGCCGGTTCCTGGCCAAATGCCGCTATACCTTACTTATCTGACCGCGGTTCCGAGCGGTTCGTCGATCGTCTACTTCGATGATTTCTACGGTCGCGACCGAGCACCGAAGAAGCGCTAGGACCGCCGCGCTTCCTTCCGGTGCCCTTCCCTATGCCGTTAAGGCTGCTAAAGCCCGAGCGTCATGGCCGAGACCCAGAACCACCTCTACCTCGTCGACGGGTCCAGCTATATTTTTCGCGCCTATCATCGGCTTCCGCCGCTGACCAACCGTCACGGTGTTCCTGCGGGGGCGGTCTACGGCTATACGACGATGCTCTGGAAGCTTGCCGACAGCCTTAACCAGGGCGACGGCCCGACCCACATGGCGGTGATCCTCGACGCGTCCGAGAGCACGTTCCGAAACGAACTCTATGACCAATACAAAGCACATCGCCCGCCCCCGCCCGAGGACCTGGTCCCGCAATTCCCGCTGATCCGCACCGCGACGCGGGCCTTCTCGATTCCCTGCATTGAGGAGAACGGGCTTGAGGCCGATGACATCATCGCCTGCTACGCCCACGCCGCCCGGCGTGCCGATTGGAAGGTGACGATCGTTTCGTCCGACAAGGACCTGATGCAGCTTATCGACGAGACCCACGTCGACATGCTCGATACGATGAACGATCGCCGTATCGGGATCGAACAAGTCCGCGAAAAATTCGGGGTCGGACCCGACAAAGTCGGCGATGTCCTAGCGCTGATGGGCGATTCGGTCGACAATGTCCCGGGCGTGCCGGGCATAGGCCCCAAGACCGCAAGCAAGCTGATCATCGAACACGGCGACCTTGAAAGCGTGCTCGCAGCAGCTGACGGGATCAAGCAACCCAAGCTTCGGCAAAACTTGATCGAACACGCGGACAATGCGCGCCTGTCGCGCAAGCTGGTCGAGCTGGTGTGCGACAGCCCGCTTCCCGAACCCCTGGAAGATTTGGCGCTTAAGGGGATTCCCCCCGAGCCGTTGCGAGAATTCCTCGAAGACCAAGGTTTCAAATCGCTGCTCAACCGACTGACCGGGGGCAAAGCGCCGGCCGGCAGCGGACGAAGCAGCAGCGGGGGCGGAATCGACAGCGCTGCGGCGGTGCTTGAGCCTGTCCGGCCGCCCGAACCTGAAAAAGTCGACATCGACCGTTCGGCCTATCAAACGGTGACGTCGAAGGAAGCGCTCGACGCATGGATTGCCGAAGCCCGTCGGCTAGGCCGAGTTGCGGTCGATACCGAGACCGACTGCATCGATTGCATTGTTGCCCGGCTGGTCGGGATCAGCCTTGCGACCGAACCAGGCAAGGCTTGTTACATACCGGTTGGACATGTCGGCGCGGACCTATTGTCGGAGGCGCCCGAACAAATGCCGATAGATCTCGTGCTGACGACATTAAAGCCACTGCTGGAAGACCCATCAGTCCTCAAGATCGGGCACAATCTGAAATACGATTGGGTGATGTTGGACAAGGCGGGAATCACGCTCGCGCCGTACGACGACACGCTAGTCATGAGCTTCGACCTTGATGCCGGAACCAGCGGGCACGGGATGGACGAGCTTGCGAAGAAGCATTTTGACCATGAATGCATTCCCTTCAAGTCAGTGTGCGGAAGCGGCGCCAAGCAGATCACCTTCGACCTCGTTCCACTTGCGCAGGCAACCGAATATGCCGCCGAGGACGCCGACATCACGCTTCGCCTGTGGATGCGATTCAAGCCGCAATTGGCAGCTCAAAATGTCGCTCGTGTCTACCACCGGATCGACCAGCCCCTGGTCGCGACGATCGGTCGGATGGAACGGCGCGGGATCAAGGTCGATCGACCCTATCTGGCCAAGCTCTCGAGCGACTTTTCCGAGGAAATCACCAAGCTCGAGGCGCTGATCTTCGCTGCTGCACAAGGGCCGTTTACAATCGGTTCCCCGCAGCAATTGGGTGATGTCCTGTTCAATCGCCTTGGCCTCAAAGGCGGCCGCAAGGGCAAAAGCGGATTCTATTCAACCGACGTCAATGAACTTGACCGACTTGCCGCAGAGGGCGTGGAGGTCGCTCGCCTGGTGCTCGACTGGCGCCAGCTGACCAAGCTCAAGACGACTTACACCGATGCCCTGCAGGCACAGATCAATTCCGATTCCGGGCGCGTCCATACCAGCTTTTCTTTGTCGGGCGCGCAGACCGGGCGCCTGTCGTCGAACGACCCCAACCTCCAGAACATCCCAATTCGGACCGAGCTGGGGCGCAAGATCCGCGATGCCTTTGTCGCCTCACCCGGCCACAAATTGATGAGCGCGGACTATTCGCAGATCGAGCTTCGCCTTGCAGCGCATATGGCCGACGTCCCGCAATTGAAGGACGCTTTCCACCAAGGCGCGGACATCCACAGCCTGACTGCCGAGGAACTGTTCGGAAGCTCCGACCGCGAACAACGCAACAAGGCCAAGACAGTGAATTTCGCAATCCTTTACGGCATTTCGGCGTGGGGTCTGGCCGGTCGGCTGGGCATTCCGAGGGAAGAAGGCCAAGCGATCATCGCGCGTTATTTCGAACGCTTTCCCGGCATTCGCGCCTATATCGACGAAACTCTGTCGTTCGTTCGTGAGCACGGCTTCACCCGCACGTTGTTCGGGCGCAAGACCCACTTCCCCAATATTCGCAACCCCAATCCCTCGATCCGCGGCGGTGCCGAGCGGGCGGCTGTAAATGCCCCGATCCAGGGCACTAGCGCCGATCTTATAAAGCGCGCGATGAACCGCATGGACGCGGCGCTTGCGAAGGCCGGCCTGGGGGATGTCGCAATGCTCCTCCAGGTTCACGACGAATTGGTATTCGAAGTGCCCGAAGGCCGCGAGGAAGCCGCTGCGGAGGTCGTGCGCAAGGTGATGTCGAGCGCCGCCGAGCCGGCGATGCGACTCTCCGTCCCGCTTGATGTCGAGGTCGGCTGGGGCGCGCACTGGGGCGATGCGCATTGACGCCCGAAAAGGCGCCACCTGCAAAGTCCCATGATGCCGACATGGCGACGCTTGCTCGCGGGGGGCGGCTTAATGCATTCGGGTTCGTCCTTCGCCTGATCGCAAGGATTCCCTTCCTGCTCATTGCCGGGCGGATGTATGGCGCCGCCGAACTCGGACGTTTTGCCTACGCCGTCCTGACAGTGGAATTCGCCGCCCAACTTGCCGCGCTGGGGCTTCGTCGCGGCTTGGCCGAGATGCTCGCCGAGGCCAAGAAACCGCAGGCCTGCGTGGTTGCCGATGCCTTGCTGGTAAGCGCATTGGGTGCAATCGGCCTGATGGCGATCCTGCTCCTGTTTCCCAAGGCAATGTATCCCACCACGGCAGTCGGTGGGCTCGATCGGATGCTTGCGATTACCGTCCTTGCGATCGCCTGGACTGACGTCGCGCTCGCCGCACTCGCCTATCGCGATGACGTCGCCTCGACGGTCCGCGCGCGCTCAGTGATCGAGCCGTGGACGATCAGCCTCGTTGCCTTGGCTTGGCCGTTCCTGTTTTCCAAAGACGACGGGCTGATCATCGCTTACGTTTTTTCGATGGTCGCTGCGCTGGTTGCCGCCATGATCCCGTTGTTCCGAAGCTATGGACTTCCGCGCGGATGGCGACCCGACCTTGCGACCGCGTGGAGCGATGCGCGCCGAAACATGCCGGTTGCTGCCGCAGACGCGGTCGAATGGGCATCGCGCCGGGTCGATCTTGCCGTCCTCGGGGCGTTCATGTCGGCGCAGTTCGTCGGAATCTATTATGTCGCCCAGCAAGTCGCGACCCTGCCGGCAAAGTTGAAGACCAGTTTCGAGCCGGTCCTGGGGCCGGCAATCGCGCGGCGAATTGCCACTGGCGACCTAAAGGCAGTTGCAGCGCAAGTTCGGCAGGTGACCTATTGGATTATCGCGGCACAGGCGGGCATCGCAATCGCGCTCGCAATTCCCGGGCGGCAGGTGATGGCGTTGGTAGGATCGGGCTTTACCGGCGGCACTGCGACCCTTGCTTTCCTGCTTGCGGCGGAGGTTATTGCCGCCGCCGCGGTGGTTAGCGAGGCAGCGCTGATTTACGTCGCGCGCAAACGCAACATGGCAATCAGCATCGTGATGCTTACTCTCGAAGCCGGGCTCGGGGTGGCGCTGATGCTGGTGATGCGTGGCGAAGGGCTACCGGAGGCGTACCAAGCAACGGGGCCGGCAATCGGCCTGTGCGTCGCGCTTGGGTTTGCCTCGATTGCCAAGTCGCGATTGCTCAAGCAGCAACTCCAAGCCCCGGTGTCGGGCTGGCGCTGGTCGATCATCAGCGCAAGTCTTGTCGGTGGTGCAGTTGGCCTATTGGTGAACCGGCTGGTTCCGGGCGAACTCGAGCTGGCACTGGGCATTCCCGCAACCCTTGGGGCATTCGGAATCGTCCTTTGGCACTGGGGCTTTGGGCCGGACGACCGGGCGCTGTTCCGGCTTAATAAGGGCGATGTCGCGCAGCTCCAGGCGGCGCGGGCCCGCGACACGATCGAGGACGACATCGTCTAGGGCGCGACCTAGTGGCGGAAGTGCCGGACCCCGGTGAACACCATCGCCAAACCCGCCTCATCGGCTGCGGCAATGACTTCCTCGTCGCGGATTGACCCCCCCGGCTGGATGACCGCGGTGGCACCTGCCTCTGCTGCTGCGAGCAACCCGTCGGCAAATGGGAAGAAAGCATCCGACGCAACGGCAGATCCTACCGTTCGCGGCTGGTCCCAGCCATATTTCTCGGCGGCTTCGGCGGCCTTCATTGCAGCGATTCGCGAACTGTCTCGCCGGTTCATCTGGCCCGCGCCGATCCCTGCGGTAACGCTGTCCTTGGCGTAGACGATCGCGTTCGACTTGACGTGGCGCGCGACGGTCCAAGCGAACAGGCAGTCCTTGAGTTCTTGATCGGTCGGCGCGCGCTTGGTTACGACCTTCAGTTCGCCTGGGTCGATCGACCGACTGTCGCGGTCCTGGACCAGGATGCCACCGGCGATGATTGCAAGCGTCTGGCCCGGGCGGCGGGCATCGGGAAGGCCGCCGGTCAACATCAATCGCAAGTTCTTTTTCTTCGCGAAGTAGGCGCGCGCTTCTTCGTCCGCGTCCGGGGCGACCACCACTTCGGTGAAGATGTTGGTGATCGCATCCGCGGTCGCGCCATCGAGTGGGCGGTTGGACGCGACGATACCACCGAACGCGGACACGCTGTCGCAGGCAAGCGCCTCTTCCCACGCCTCGACCAGTGTTCCGCGCTGGGCAACCCCGCAGGGATTGGCATGCTTGACGATGACGATGGCGGGATCCTGGCCAGCGAATTCCGCAACCAGCTCGAGCGCCGCATTGGCGTCGTTGTAATTGTTGTAACTAAGTTCCTTGCCCTGGACCTGCTCGGCCTGCGGAAGCCCTCGGGTGTGCGGGCCGGCGGGAAGGTAGAGCGCGGCCTTCTGATGCGGATTTTCGCCGTATCGGAGGCTACCCTTAAGGACGCGGGTCATGCTGACCTTTTCGGGATAGGCCTCCCCCTGGTCGGCGAAAGCGAACCACTGACTGATCGTGCTGTCGTAGGCGGCGGTCAACGCGAATGCCTTGGCCGCCATCTTCTTGCGAAAAGCGAGGCTGGTCGCGCCTTCGTTGGAATCGAGTTCGGAACAGAGATGGTCGTAATCGGCCGGGTCGGTGACGATTGTAACGAACTGGTGATTCTTCGCCGATGAACGGACCATCGACGGACCGCCGATATCGATATTCTCGATGATCGTATCGCGATCTGCGCCGGACTCCAATACTTGCATGAACGGGTACAGATTGACGATCACCAGGTCGATTGGAGCTATTTCGTGCGCCTCCATCGCGGCCTTGTGGTCAGGGTTGTCGCGCACTCCCAGCAAGGCGCCGTGAACCTTGGGATGGAGGGTCTTGACCCGGCCGTCCATCATCTCGGGAAATCCGGTAAGGTCGGATACATCGCGGACCTCGGCTCCCAGGTCGCGCAAAGCTGCAGCGGTTCCGCCGGTCGAAACGATGTCGATAGAGTGGCGCTTCAAGCTCGCGACGAGCCGGTCGAGCCCGGTCTTGTCCGAAAGGGAAATCAGGGCGCGCGAGACGCGTACCTTGTCGCTCACTTAACGTTCCTTCGCATTAACTGGCGCGGCGGAAGTGCCACCCGATTTCCCCGCCTAGCGCAGAGATTTCGCCGGCAATCACCAACTGCTGTGTGGACTCAACCCGGCCATGGCCGTCGATCCACAAACTTTCCTCGATCGTCAACCGCCCGCCGCGACAGCGAAAGTGCCAGGGCGGTGAATTGTTCGCGCGCAGGATCGCGCCCATGCCGTCGGCAGTCGGCGTTACCTCGATGCCCGGCGCTAGGTGGAAGCGCACGGCATAAGGCGCCTCGTCGCGGATTCGCCGGCGTCCCTGGGCAACCAGGGCATCGACCCCGCGCAAGTCCTTACCATCGTTGCCAAGAACGAGAGTCCGGCGGTGAATCAAGCCAAACGCGCGGACATAGCCGTCATGGTTTGCCTCTATCCGGCTTCCGTCATTGTCCTCAGAACGGTCGATGGTGACATCTTCGACCCCTTTGCCGAGCGAGCCATCGTCAAGGATGTTGGTCGAATTCCGGTCATCGAGAACCAGCGTCGAGTGCGCTGCCGTTGACCGCAAGGCTTGGGTCAACTGTGCCGGAAGACTACCGGTTGCCGGGCCGGGCCCGCCGCAATTGACGACCAGCCGCTGGCCACCGTCGGAGAATTCAAACGCCAGCGTCGATGCCGAACCTTCCCCCGCCATCTTGGGCGGCGGGGGTGGAGCTGCATCCATTACAACGACGCTGCCAAGAGCGGACAGACGCTGATAGCCCCATCCCCGGGCCTGGCGCAGCGGGCGAGCGCGAAGTCCGCAGCCTTCTACGAGCGCCGACAAATGGGCCGCAGTCCCCGGATTTCCACCCTGCCAGCTCGACAGGGCGCCATCGCCCATGGTCACGCCGTGTAGGGCAGCGAGCGCGGCCGCCGACGCAGCCTCCAAGCCATCGGGCATCTGCTGCTTTGCGGCGACATAGAAATTGCGCATCAGCCCGAGACGATCGACGAGCAGCGCCTGTTCATAAGGGTTGCGACTGACCAGCCCACCATCATCGTATTGCGCTCCGGTCAGCGCCCGGGCGAGCCCGGCTTCGCCGCGCGCAAGCCGTGGCACCCCGCCCTGGACAATCAGGCTCGATGCGACGACCCCGATCCAGGCGGTGACGCGTTTTAATCCCGCAGGCGCCTTGTCAGCGGTCGAATCGAGGTGCCGCGCCCCGCGCGCCAGCGTGTTGAGAAGTGCCGAGCGATAACCGCTGTCCGCGCTCGACAGGATGTAGGGCGCATACGCAGCCCAGAATAACAGGCGTTCACCCCACAGATGCGGTGCCCAGGCCGCGTCGGGCTTTGCCCCGTGCGCAAGCAGCCAGCGACCGGCAAGCGCTTCGGCAAATTTGCTACCCGGTTCGCGCGACACCGCGGCCGCAAGGTCGCGTAACCAGCCGAATCCTTCCAGTCGATCGGCGAGCACGGGTTCGATATTGCCCGAAAACAACGCCGGATCGTCGAGGGCAATCGAGCATGAGCCGACGCTCAACTTCCCTGCAAGCAATGCTTCACCGCGTCCTCGATCGCCCTTCACATGATCGCGCGGTACCGCGACCAGCTTTAGCGGCTGGCGTGACGTCTTAAAGCGCGAGAGCAACGATCCGCGGGCAAGCCGAATAAGACCGGCGTCCCGATCCGTGAATGTCATCCAGATGCCTTCAAGGCCGCAATATTGACGGCATATTGGTCTGGCCCCCCGCGGAATACGGACGTGCCAGCAACGAGCGCGGTAGCGCCGGCGTTTACTGCAAGTGGTGCAGTGACCGGATCTATACCCCCGTCAACCTCGATCAGCGTGTCGAGTCCCCGGCGCGCGACTTTTTCAGCCACTTCCTCGATTTTGCGGAGCTGCGAGGAAATGAATTTTTGTCCGCCAAAGCCGGGGTTGACGCTCATCACGAGCACGAGGTCCAGCTCGTCGAGAACATAGTCAAGCGCATCCGCCAGAGTTGCCGGATTGAGTGATACCCCAGCCTTTATTCCAAGGCCGGTGATCCGCTGGATCGTTCGGTGGAGATGCGCGCCGGCCTCTGGGTGGACGGTCAGCCGGTCTGCTCCTGCTTCGGCAAACTGATCGAGGAACAAGTCGATTGGCGAAATCATCAAATGGACGTCGAACAGCTTGGCGCTGTGGGGCCGGAGTGCTTTGACAACCATCGGGCCGATGGTGAGATTGGGGACGAAATGGCCGTCCATCACGTCAACATGGATCCAGTCGGCGCCGGCAGCGTCGATCGCGCGAACTTCCTCTCCCAACTTCGCGAAGTCAGCAGACAGGATGGAGGGGGCGATTAGGGGAGCAACCATGGCTCTCCCTAGCGCCTAACCTCCAGGTGCGACAAGGCGTGCGATGAAGAAGCCGTCGGCACCGCCATCGGCCGCCAGCACGCCGGGCAGGACACGGATTGTGCCATCGGCCGACACGGGCACGAAGTCGGGCATTTCTCCCGTCCTCGGCGGGTGGATGCGGAAGCCCGGATTACCGGCAAGGAAGCGTTCGAGCTGAACCTCGCCCTCGGCGCGCTCGAGTGAGCAAGTAGCGTAAACCAGGCTTCCCCCCGGCTTGAGCCAGCCCGAAGCGCGCCCCAGCAACTGGTACTGAAGATCGGCCATTTCCGCGATGATGGCGGGGCGCGCGCGATAAAGCACCTCGGGATGGCGGCGGAAGGTTCCGGTCGCCGAGCAGGGGGCATCGAGCAGGATCGCGTCGAAGCTCTCGTCCGGTTTCCATTGCAATGCGTCGGCAGTCACGATTTCGGCATTCAGACCGGTCCGCTTAAGATTGGCGCGAAGCACGGCGTTGCGTTTTTCAGCAATGTCGAGCGCGGTCACTTTGTGGCCAGCAGCAGCAAGTTGCATCGTCTTTCCTCCGGGCGCCGCAGCAAGATCGAGTACCCGGGCAGCCGCGGCCGGGACAAGTCGCCCGGGAAGCGAGGCGGCGATGTCTTGCACCCACCAGTCGCCGCTATCGAAGCCAGGCAATCCGGTGGGATTGGCGCTGTCGAGCCGCGCAGCGCGCGGAGCGATCAGCTTCGCCCCGGTGGCAGCGGCGAAATCAGTGGCTAGCGCGTCGGTCTTGAACGCGAGGTCGAGTGGCGGCCGGGTCGTGATTTCGGCCCTGGCGGAAGCGACCACCTCCTCCCCCCATTGATCGATCCAGCGAAGCTCAACCGGGGCGGGGAGCGGGCTCACCTGGTTGGGAACCGGGCCTCGAAGCAGGGTCCCGAGCACTCCGTGAACCAGGCGGCGCGGACCGCCGTCGACCAGCGGCAGGGCTGTCGCCACGAGCGCATGGTCAGGGGTGTCGAGCCCAAGCTTCTGGGCAAGCGCGATCCGCAGTACCATCCGCGCCTTGTTGTCGTCGGGAAGCGGGTGCCTGGTCGCGCTGTCGATCCACGAATCGATCAGCGGCAGACGCCGCAGGACCTCACCCGCAATCGCCTGTGCCAAGCGTGAGTCCTGCGGCGAAAGACCACGGACGCGCGTTGCGGTCGAGGCCAAAGTTTCGCCGCGCCGAAGGACCGAATCGAGCATCTGCAACGCGGCGCGCCGGGCGCCCACTCCCTCGATCCTTGGATTTTCCCCGCTCATGCCCCACCTTTGTAGGTATGAAACGCCCTTCGCACGCCAAGCCGCCCAAGCACCTCTCGCCTTCCCCGCCCGTACCGGAGCCCGCGCCAAGCGCAGATGATTCCCCACCGGTCGGCGAAGGAATCAAGCCCGACCCGACGCGCTTCGGTGACTGGGAAAAGAAGGGGATTGCGGTCGATTTCTAGGCTCCTTCGCTGCGCATTGGGCGGGTCAGCAATCCTTCGAGCATCGAATCGACGTCTGCATCGCCTTTGAGCAACGCATCAACGGCAAACACGATCGGCATGTCGATGCCGGTCATGCGTGCGATCCGCGCAAGGACCGGCGCGGTATGCGCACCCTCGGCGACCGTGCGTCGGTCCTTCATCAACGCCGCAACGTCAGCGCCTTCGCCAATGCCCTTGCCGAGCGAGAAATTGCGCGAGCTGGTCGACGAGCAGGTCAGGACCAGGTCGCCGAGCCCCGATAAGCCGGCAAGTGTTTCGCGGCGGGCGCCAAGCGCGACCCCGAAGCGGGTCATTTCGGCAAAGCCGCGCGCGATCAGTGCGGCGCGGGCATTCTGGCCCAGCCCTTTGCCCTCAACGATACCGCATGCGATCGCGAGCACGTTCTTCACTGCCCCGCCAATTTCGGCACCAGTCACGTCGTCGCTCAAGTAGATACGGAACGAGGGCGACGCGAGCCGATGGCGTATGGCCTTGCCAAGCGCTTCGTCCTCGCACGCCAAGGTCACGGCAGTCGGAAGGCCCGCGGCGACTTCGTGCGCAAAGGTTGGCCCGGAAAGCACCGCGATTGGCGAGGTGTCGCACACTTGGCTAGCGACCGTGTGAAGAAGCTCGCCCGAGCTTTCCTCAATGCCTTTCGAACACAAGATCAGCGGCATGTTGGGACAGGGCAGGCGCTGAAGAACCGAGCGCATGTGCTGCGCGGGCGTGACCACCAGCCAGGCATCCGCGCCCTCAAGGTCGCTCAACTGGGAAGTCGCCCGGATTGTCGGGGCCAGCTTGATACCCTTGAGATAAAGAGGGTTTTCGTGGATCCGGTTGATTGCTGACACGACTTCGTCTTCGATCGCCCAGAGCAGCGTGTCGTGTCCCTTGGCCGCGGCCACTTGCGCCATTGCCGTCCCCCAGGCCCCGCCACCGACCACCGCGATCCGCTCCATCGTCATGCTTTCACTCCCGCTCCGCGCACTTTTTCACCCTCCGGGTCGAGCGGCCAGCGCGCCCGGGCCGGGGCATCTAGGCCATCGATCATTCCCTCCGCCAATCGTTCCGCGCCAGCCCAAGCGATCATCGCCGCGTTATCGGTACACAGCCAACCCGGGGGTACCGCGAACCCGCGTCCTTCGCGGTCAGCAAGGTCGGCCAGTGCCGCGCGGATCGATTGGTTGGCTGCAACTCCCCCGGCTACCACCAACGTCGGCGAATTGCTGTGCGCTAGCGCGATGCGGGTGCGGTCGACGAGGCAATCGACCACCGCCTGCTGGAAGGAAGCGGCGACGTCGGCCGGCGCATATGTGCCGGAGGCCGCAACGCGCTGAACCGCGCTTTTGAGGCCAGCGAAGGAAAAATGCGGTTCGCCCGAGCCGACCAGCGGACGCGGCAAGGGAACCGCACCGGCATCGCCTTGGGCGGCGAGCGCCTCGATCGCGGGCCCTCCGGGATATTCCAGACCAAGGCTTTTCGCTGCCTTGTCAAAGGCTTCTCCGGCAGCATCGTCGATGGTGGTGGCGAGGCGGCGGTACACACCAACCCCGCAGACTTCGAGCAACTGGCAGTGACCGCCTGAGGCAAGCAACAACAAATAGGGAAACTCAAGTTTCGGATCGACCAAGCGCGGCGACAGCGCATGCCCTTCGAGGTGATTGACTGCGATGAGCGGCTTTTTCGCTGCCATTGCCAGTCCCTTGCCGGCCAAAAGCGCGACCATTACGCCGCCGATTAGGCCTGGACCTGCAGTCGCAGCGATGGCGTCGACCTCCCCGGGCGTAACCGCCGCTTCGGTCAGGACCCGGCGGATGAGGCGGGGAAGGATTTCGGAATGGGCGCGTGCGGCGATTTCCGGAACCACGCCGCCGTAGGGCTGATGCGCTTCGTTCTGCCCGACGACGGCATGGGCCAGAATTCGCCGGTCGGAGGTGACCAGCGCCACTGCGCTATCGTCGCACGAAGATTCAAGGCCGAGGATGAGTGCCATTAGCGTGAAGCCCTTTGCCCCAATGGGTCGCTTTGCACTAGAGGGCGCTTATGAACCGTCGCTATCGCCTTGGAACGCGCGGCTCGCCGCTGGCACTTGCCCAAGCGCGCGAGGCTAAAGCCCGGATCATCGCCGCCAACGAGATGGTAGACGATGCAATCGAAATCGTCCCCATCGCCACCACCGGTGACAAGGTGCAGGATCGCCCGCTGAGCGAGATTGGCGGAAAGTCCCTTTGGACCAAGGAACTTGATCGCGCGCTGATCGAGCGAAAGATCGATTTCGCGGTTCATTCGATGAAGGATGTCGAAAGTGAACGGCCGGCTGGCTTCATAGTTGCTGCGACTTTGCGCCGGGCGGACGTGCGCGACCGGCTGATCGGTGCTGACAGTATCGCTTCGATTCCACCGGGAGCGGTCGTCGGCACGTCCTCACCGCGCCGATCCGCGCAGTTGCAGAGGCTTCGGCCAGACCTTCGGGTCATTCCTTTGCGCGGCAATGTCCAAACCCGGCTCAGCAAGATTGCCGATGGTGAGGTTGCAGCCACCTTGCTTGCCGCGGCCGGGCTCGACCGACTGGGAATCGAAGTAGGCGTGCCAATGGCTATTGCGCAGTTCCTTCCCGCTCCGGGCCAAGCCGCAGTTGGAATCGAATGCCGGGTTAGCGACCCCGAGGTCGGCCTACTGGTCGGGCGCGCAAGCCACGGCGAAACGCATTTGTGCGTAGCTGCCGAGCGCGCCTTTACCGCCGCGCTTGGTGGTTCGTGTCACTCCCCCATCGCCGCACTGGCGGGATATACCGAGGGAGTGATTACGCTAAATGTGGCATTATACAGTGCCGATGGCACCGAGATGGTCGAAGATGCAGCGACTTTCCCCGCCGGCAATATCCGGATCGCGGAGGCGATGGGGCGTGACCTGATCGGTCGCGCGCCAGCCTCGATCCGCCGTCTGTTCGAAGGCGATTGAAGACCCTCGTCATCCTTCGGCCCGAACCGGGCGCAAGCGCTACGCTTGAGCGCGCCGAAGCGCTTAGTCTCAAGGCAATCAAAGTACCGCTGTTCTCGATTGAACCCATCGACTGGACCGTACCGGTCGCCGCCACGTTCGACCGTATCGTCTTCACCAGCGCCAATGCGCTTCGCGCTGGCGGACCAGGTCTTCAAAGCGTGGTTTCGCTTCCCGCAGCATGCGTCGGCGAAGCCACGGCGCGCGCGGCACGAAAAGCTGGATTTTTGGTCGACATGGTTGGAAGCGAGGGTATCGAGGCGCTCCTCGATGCGCTTGGCGACGACAACATACTTCACCTATGCGGCGAGCATCGCACTGCGCACGGCCGCCAGATCACCGAAATCCCGGTCTATCGCAGTCGCGCCATCGACCAGCCGGACGGGCTTGAAGGGATTGCCGGAAATGTCGTGCTGGTGCACTCGCAGCGCGCCGCGCGCCGAGCGGCCGAACTAGTCGCGCGTAAGGGGTCAGTGACACTTGCTGCGATGAACCTAAAGATTGCCGCCGCCGCCGGTCCCGGCTGGAAATCGGTCCATGTCGCTGACCGCTATTCCGACGATCGCCTTCTGGCGCTTGCGAAAATGCTGTGCCAAGGCTCAGAGCCATGAGCACGGGAACGGGTGGAAAAACGAGCTTGAGCGCGCGGCTTCTCATCCTGCTTGTCGCGCTGATCATCGGCGCTGCGGCGATGGCCTGGGCACTGGCCCACTTCCCTCGGTTTGCACGCACTGTCGGCGTGAATCCGCCACTTCAGACGGAATATCTCCCGGCGCGGGCGCTGAGTTCCGGCGCTCTCGCCGCCGCAAGTGCCGCAACAAGCGACTGTTTCGGCTGCGGCAGAAAAGGAAAAGCTGGATTCGATTGAGGATCGCCTAAACCGTGTCGAAGGCGCCGCCGAGCAGGCGGAAGGGTCAGCGGACCGCGCCAATGCGCTGGTGATTGTGTTCGCCGCCCGAAGGGCGGTCGATCGCGGTGTCGCCCTTGGTTATCTTGAGCCGCTTCTCAACCGGCAGTTCGGGGCGGAGCACAAGGCCGCGGTCGCAACGGTCGTCACCGCTGCGCGCAATCCGATCAAGCTCAGCACGCTGGTGGCGCGCTTCGACGCGCTTGAGCCAACGCTGCGGAGAGGCGATCCGAAAGAGGGATTTTGGGCCGGGTTTCGCCGTGAGCTGGGTGATCTTGTCAAAGTCCGTCGAACCGATTCCCCTAGTCCGGGCGGCGATGCGCGGGTCGAGCGCGCGCGTCAGGCATTGATGCTCGGCAATGTTGACCAGGCACTGGCCGAGACAATGCGCATGCCCGGCGCCATTGTCGCAGGCGAGTGGATTGCCGATGCCCGGCGCTATGTCGCCACGCAGCGTGCGCTCGACGAACTCGAAAGCGCAGCGCTGCTTGGGAACCAGCGACCCCGCTGACCCGCGAGGGGTTGGCAAGCC
Source organism: uncultured Alphaproteobacteria bacterium (assembly GCA_963703115.1). Taxonomy (GTDB): domain Bacteria; phylum Pseudomonadota; class Alphaproteobacteria; order Sphingomonadales; family Sphingomonadaceae; genus Sphingomicrobium. The sequence goes on along the minus strand of OY969788.1, from coordinate 222,355 downwards.
CGCCGCCATTTGCGATTCTCGGGCCGATCCAAGCAACTGTATGCAGCAAGATTGAGGATGTGATGGCGTTGGTGAAGCGTGTGGCGGGCAGGATTTTCTCGATTACGGCAAGTGTTTCGAGCGGGCTGGGGATCGGGCTTGGTCTGGGGCTTTCCGCGCAGCCTGCGCCTGCACTGGCCGCGCAAGCCAGCAACCAAGCTCCAAAATACCTTGCCCAGCGGGTCGAAACGCTGGGGCGCCAATTTCCCGGGCGGGTGGGGATTTCGGTAGAGAGTTTCGAGGACGGTTGGCTGGCAAGCTGGGAAGGTGAGCGACTTTATCCCCAGCAGAGCGTCAGTAAATTATGGGTCGCCATTACCGCTCTAGATGCCGCCGACAAAAGCAAGGTCAGCCTTAAGGACAAGGTCACGCTGACCCGCTCCGACCTCACCCTTTTCCACCAGCCAATCGCCGCAAAGATCTTGGGCAGCAAAAAATATACGACTACCCTTGAGGAGTTGCTGGTAAAGGCCATCACCACCAGCGACAATACCGCCAACGACAAGCTGATGCGTTCGGTCGGCGGGCCTGAGGCGGTGCGCCGGATGATCCGCGAAAAGGGCCTTGGAACAATCCGTTTTTACGACGGCGAGAAGGCGCTTCAAAGCAAGATCGCTGGACTGCTCTGGAGCCCGGGTTATTCAATCGGTGGCAAGTTCTGGGAGGCACGCAACGCCCTTCCGTACAAGGTCCGCGAGGCGGCGTTCGAGGAATATATTGTGCGCCCCTATGACGGCGCGAAAACCGACGCCATCGTCCACGCGCTGGTCAAGCTTGGAAAGGGCCAGCTGCTTAGGCCCGAATTGACCCGCAAGCTGTTGAGCATTATGTCCAAGACCAAGACCGGGCCGCGTCGTCTGAAAGGCGGACTCAAGCCAGGCTGGACGCTTAGCCACAAGACCGGGACCGGGCAGGAACTGGGCAAGCGCCAAGCCGGCTATAACGACATCGGCATCCTTACCGCACCCGATGGCAAGAGCTACGCCGTGGCAGTGATGATCGGCGATACCGCGGCATCGATCCCGGCACGAATGAAATTGATGAACCAGGTCGTCGAAGCGGTCGTCGCCCAGCACGAAATGACCTACGCACCCAGCGCCGTCCGCAGGTGAACACCGGGCAGCGCCTTGCAGCGACGCCGGGCGTCCTGCGCTTTCCCAATAGCCATATCGAGCTGTTCATCGCTCGCGATTTTCTGGGTCGCGACGAATGCGCGAAGATCTGCGCGATGATCGATGCACGCCGCCGCCCGTCGGAGATTGCTGACGATATTGGCGTGGCAAATTTTCGAACCAGCGAGACCAGCGACCTGGACGAGGCCGATCCGACAGTGATCGCAATCAATCACCAGATTGCGGACCTGCTTGGACTGGACCTTGCGTTCGGTGAGCCAATGCAGGGCCAGCGCTATGCCCCCGGCCAGGAATTCAAGGCGCATACCGACTTCTTCGAGCCGGACGGCGCGGACTTTTACACGTTCACCGCAGAGCGGGGCCAGCGGACCTGGACCGCTATGATCTACCTCAATGCACCCGAAGTCGGAGGCGCGACGCGCTTCAAGACCTTCGGAAAGTCGATCCAGCCGGAAACCGGAAAGCTGGTGGCCTGGAACAACCTTTTGCCCGACGGGCGACCGAACCCGGCGACGCTCCACCATGCGACCAAGGTCCGCAAGGGACTGAAATATGTCATCACCAAATGGTTTCGTGAGCGGCCATACGCGGCCGCCTGAAGCGACCACGTCACGAATTGTCATGGAAAAGAAATGGAGCGGGCGAAGGGATTCGAACCCTCGACCCCAACCTTGGCAAGGTTGTGCTCTACCCCTGAGCTACGCCCGCTCATGGCGTCTCCGCGGCGCCCGAGGGGCATTCTCGCGGTGAGGTGAGGCGCGCAGCTAGCAGCACCGCAAGCGCATCGCAAGGGGCTTTGAAGCGCTTGTCGCACCGCTGCTCGGAGGCCATATGGGCAAGGTGCAGGAATATGAGAGGCAGAACCGTGGCGACCCTTGGACTGAACGACGCCGAAAAGGCGGCCATCGAGCGGTTCCAGGCCGACGTCATCGCGCCCTCGATGACGCAATTGGTAATTCTCGATTTCTGGGCCGAATGGTGTGGGCCGTGCAAGCAACTTGGACCGACGCTCGACAAGGTCGCTGGAGATTATGCCGACAAGGGCGTCGTCCTTGCCAAGATCGATATCGACAAAGACAAGCTGCTGGCGGAGCAATTTCGTATTCAGTCGGTCCCGACGGTCTATGCGCTTTATCAGGGCCAGCCGGTCGCCGACCTTACCAATTATCGGACCGAAGGCCAGTTGAAGCAGGCGCTCGATTCACTTCTTGCCCAGCTCAAGATCGAGGCCCCTGGAGCAGTATCGAAAGAACAGCTTGAGCCGCTCATCGCGATGGGAGAAGAAGTCCTTGCGGGCGGCGATGCGGAGCGGGCCGAATTGATCTTTCGTCAGGTCCTCGACATGGCGAGCGACGAACCTGCGGCGCTCGGAGGACTTGTCCGCGCCCTGATCGCGGCCGACCGGACCGACGAGGCGAGGGAGCTGCTCGACACCATTCCCGAAACTCTCAAGAAGTCGAATGCGGTGGCGCGGGCACAGGCAGCTCTCGACCTTGCAAGTTCGAAGCCGGCAGGTGACCTTGGCGCACTGGAAGCCAGGGTTCATGCCGATCCCGATGATTTGGCCGCGCGCTTCGAACTTGCCGAGGCGCAAATTATGTCGGGCAAGCGGGACGAGGCTGCGCAATTGCTTCTTGGGATCATCGCCGCTGACCGGGAGTGGAACGAAGGTGCTGCGCGCACGGCGTTTCTCAAGCTGCTTGAGGTGCAGGGTATCGAAGACCCCTGGTCGGGCACTCAGCGCCGTCGCTTGTCGGCCTTGCTGTTCACATGAGCACTCGGATCAGCGTACCCATTTTCCCGCTATCGGGAGCGATCCTGTTTCCGCGCGCCCAGTTGCCGTTACATATTTTCGAGCCACGCTACCGCGACATGGTCAAGGACGCGATGGAAGGCCCGGGACGGATCGCGATGATCCAGCCGCGGCACGGCGATGCTCAGGATGTCGCACTGTTCGACGTCGGGTGCGTTGGCGATATCGTTGGGGTCGAGGAACTCGACGACGGTCGATTCAATATCGTTTTGCTGGGCACCGACAGGTTTAAGCTTGTTACCGAAACGGCCAGCAGCGCCACTTATCGGACCGCCGAGGTCGATATCAACCTGTTCGACGACAGCGATCCCGATCCATTGTCGCTGGCCGAGCGCGCGGCAGTCGAGCGCGAAGCCCGGCGGCTGGGCGATGCGATGGGACTTGCGGTTGATTGGAACGCGGTCGGGCGGCTTGATGACGAGACATTGGTGAATGCCATTGCCCAGGTCGCGCCATTCGACCCGGGAGCAAAGCAGGCGCTGCTCGAAACCATTGCGTTGGATGAGCGATGCGAATTGCTGATCCAGCTGATGCAATTCCATCGCGCTGCTATTGCCGGGACCGGCGAAGCCGACCTGACCATTCAATAGCGCCTAAATAGACAGCCCGCGAAGTAGCAGTGGCAAGTCCCCTGAAGTGCCACGCGCTTCGTTCTTCAAGCGTTCTTTAAGCGGTCCGATCCGTTCAACCAGTCCCATGCCAAAGCGGCGGACTGCAGAGGCCGCCCGGCCCGGCACGCCATAGATCCGGGTGAGACCATCGACCGCGATCGAGACCGATAGCGAATTGAGCGCGCGCCAATTTTCGTAGCGGGTCAGCAATTGCCGGTCGCCGAGATCGAGTCCCAGCCGGGCACCCTCGACCAGGACCTGGGCAAGCGCGGCGACATCGCGAAGCCCAAGGTTGAGCCCTTGGCCCGCGATGGGGTGCATGCCGTGCGCGCTGTCCCCAACCAGTGCGAGCCGCTTGTCGGTGATTTGCGCTGTGTGGTGGAAACCCAAGGGATAGGACATGCGCGGTGCGAGCATCGAGATCCGGCCAAGGAAGCCGCCCATTGCTGCTTCGGCCTCTTGAGCAAATTCGGCTTGATCGAGGGCGAGCCAGCCCGGCGCGTCCGCGGATGGCACGGACCACACGATTGCAGAGCGGTGGCCGCCATCAGGACCATTATTCATCGGGAGTAGGGCGAACGGCCCGCTGGGGTAGAAAATCTCGTAGGCGACGTGGTCGTGCCGATGCTCGTGACCAAGCACCGAGACGATCGCATTATGATCGTATTTCCATTCCGCGATACGTATGCCGGCCTGATCGCGCATCGCGGAATTGCGACCGTCGGCAGCCGCGAGCAACGGTGCCTGAAGCACACTTCCATCGTCGAGCGTGACCTTGACCGCAAAATCCGAACGATCGACCTTTATCGGCCGGCGTTTCCAAAGCAGGTGGACATTCTTTCCCGCTTCGGCGCGCATACGAAGCGCCGCAAGAAGGTTGCGGTTCTCGTGCATGAACCCGAGCGCCTCCTCGTCCGCTTCCGTGGCGAAGCGGATTCCACCGGGCTCCAATCCATCAGAGACCGCGATGGTCCGGATCGGGCATCCCGGTTCGGCCAATAGATTGGAAACTCCGATCACGTCGAACATCCGCATCGAGCTTGACGAAATCGCGGTGGTTCGCCCATCGAAGCCCTTGGCCTTGCGCGCTTCCGGATCCGCGAAATCGACGACGATCGACGAAAGACCGTTGGAATCCAGCGCACTGGCGAGGGTCAGACCGACCAACCCCCCGCCCAGAATGATGACGTCCGCTTCGCGCATGACGCATCCCTAAACCCGCAATCGACGAAGTGCCACGAACTTTGCTTGACCGCAAACTCTCCCCCAAGGCATTTTACAGTTTGAGAATTTCGGTGGGGGATTGGTGATGGCCACGGCAGCGGCGCGAACCGCAAAGCGCAACATGGCGCCAGATTGGCGCGGCGCGATGCGTGAAGCCATTCGCCGTTTTGTCAAACGCACGGGGGGAATTGCGATGGTCGCGGTTGCGCTGGGCGCCGCGGTTGCGCTTGCCAGCCATCGTTCGACCGATCCATCGCTGAGCACTGCTGCGGGCGGCCCCCCTGCCAATTGGCTGGGGACAGTTGGCGCCTATGCCAGCGATGCGCTGTTGCTTCTGTTCGGATTGAGCGCGGTAGTTCTTTTGCCGATCATCGCCTTGGCCGGACTGCGCCTCTTAAGGCTCGAGAAAGTCGGGCGATTCGCGCGCGCGCTTGCCATTGCCTCACTGGCAGCGCTGGTCGGCGGAATCGCACTGGCACTGATGAGTGGATCGGCGGTATCCGGCCTGCCTGCCGGATGGGGAGGTATACTTGGTCTGGGCGGCGCTTACGCGCTGGACCAGGCGCTTGGGTTCATTCCCGATCCATCGGTCCTGGCCGCGGTTCGAATCGCGGTGATCTTGCTTCTGTTGGCGGGAAGCCTGGCGCTGACGTTCGTCGCGCTTTCGCTCCGCGCCGAAGAGCGGGCGTGGATCGTCGGCAGGTTCAGCCGTCGGCCGGTGGCAATAAGGCCGACACCGCGACATCGCGACAAGACTTTGGACAAGCCGGCCATCGCTGAACCGCCCCGTTCCCGCCCGGCAGTCGCGGTTGCCGAGCCGTCGGCCGGAGTCAAACCGGCGGGTGGAAAATCGCCGGTACGCAAGGCCGCACAGCCGAGCCTCGCGCTGGGCGACAGCTATCAGCTGCCGGGTCTCGACCTCCTCACCACCGCGCCGGAAAAGGGCAAGCAGCAGATCGATCGCGCGGGCCTCGAACGCAACGCCCGATTGCTCGAGACCGTGCTCGAGGATTTCAACGTGCGCGGCGATATTATCGAGGTTCGGCCCGGTCCGGTCGTAACGATGTATGAGCTTGAACCCGCCAGCGGGATCAAGGCGAGCAGGGTAATCGCCCTTGCCGATGACATCGCCCGCAACATGAGCGCGCTGTCTGCGCGGGTCGCGACAATCCCCGGGCGAAGTGTGATCGGGATCGAACTTCCCAACCCCAAGCGCGAGATGGTGAGCTTATCAGAACTGCTGGGAAGTGCTGCTTTCGAAGACCAGAATATGTCGCTGCCTTTGATTGTCGGCAAGAATATCGCCGGCGACCCGGTCATCGCCGACCTTGCGCCAATGCCCCACCTGTTGGTCGCTGGTACCACCGGTTCCGGCAAGTCGGTCGGGCTGAACTGCATGATCTTGTCCCTGCTGTACCGCTACGGGCCTGACCAGGTGAAGCTGATCATGATCGATCCCAAGATGCTGGAGTTGAGCAGTTACGACGACATTCCGCATCTCCTCTCACCTGTTGTTACCGAGCCCGGCAAGGCGATCCGCGCCCTGAAATGGACCGTCGAACAGATGGAGGAGCGCTATCGCATGATGGCCAATCTTGGGGTGCGCGCGCTGTCGAGCTTCAACGCCAAGATTCGCGAATCGAAAGCCAAAGGCGCCAAGCTAGGGCGGCGGGTACAGACCGGATACGACAGTTCAACCGGCCAGCCGATCTATGAAAATGAGGAACTGGAATACGAAGTTCTGCCCCAGATCGTGGTCGTGGTTGACGAGCTTGCCGACTTGATGATGACCGCCGGCAAGGAGGTCGAGTTCCTGATCCAGCGCCTGGCACAAAAGGCGCGCGCCGCCGGCATCCATTTGATCATGGCGACCCAGCGCCCCTCGGTCGATGTCATCACCGGGGTGATCAAGGCCAACCTTCCCACCCGAATCAGCTTCCAGGTCACCAGCAAGATCGATTCGCGCACAATCCTGGGCGAGCAGGGTGCCGAGCAACTGCTTGGAAAAGGCGACATGCTGTACATGCCCGGAGGCAAGCAGATCGTGCGAGTCCATGGCCCGTTTGTCTCCGACGAGGAAGTGCGAAGCGTTGCCGAGCATTGGCGGCGACAAGGTTCCCCCGACTACGTCCAAGCAGTCACCGAGGAGCCCGAAGACGGCGGCTACATGTTCGATGGCCAGCCGAGCGGGGAAGACGACGCTGAGACCCAGCTGTTCCGAAAGGCGGTGCAGATCGTGGCAGAAAGCCAAAAAGCATCGACCTCTTACCTGCAGCGCCAGCTTCGGGTCGGCTACAACAGCGCGGCCCGTTTGATCGAGCGGATGGAGAAAGAGGGCTTGGTGGGAGCGCCCGACCATGTTGGGCGTCGCGAGGTGCTGATCGATATGGACGGCCACCCACTATAGCGACCTAATTCCTGCATATCGGGGAACCGGGCAGTTCACGGCGCATTCAATGCAGTCCAGCCACATTCCCGGTTGAAAAGTACCCAAGGAGCCTCGTGAATGTCATTTGTGACCGCCACTTTCCGTGCCCTAGCGCCAGCGGCGTTGGTGATTGCGACACCCGCGATCGCAGCTGATTCGGCCGACCTTGGAAAGCTCAAGACCCACCTCACCTCGGTCAAGACCATGACCGCCAATTTCACCCAGACCGACGCGCGCGGTCGAGTCGCCAACGGCACTTTGCAGCTGAAACGCCCGGGCAAGGTGCGATTCGCCTATGCCGGCGAAGACCTTTTGCTGGTAGCCGATGGCAAGAACCTTCATTTCCTCGACTACCAAGTTGGCCAAGCCTCTAAGTGGCCATTGAACAAAACCCCGCTGGGAGTCCTGCTTTCGGGCTCACCCGATCTCAAAGGCAAGGCCCAGATCATGAAAAGCGACAACCCCAACGTGGTGGTTGTCCGCGCCAAGGACCCTACGCAATACGGGTCGTTGACCATTGCTTTTTTGCGCAGCGCCTCGGCCCCTGGTGGCCTCCAGCTGTATGGCTGGACGGCGATCGACGGGCAGAACAACCGCACTGTCGTGAAGCTTAGCGGGGTGCGATACAATGTCGCGGTTCCAGATAGCGCTTTCACCTTCAAGGTACCCAAGAAATAGGCACGGCGGAAAACCGTTGCAGATTGCGACTTTGTTAATCGTCGCGACAGCCAGGCAGGCGTAACGGGTATAGTGGACCTGCTGAAAATTGTTCGGGCTTTACCCCCTGTTACCCGGACCCTTTGGCAGGCTCGCTTGCGTGATGAACGCGAGTTGGCCCTCGCTCCACAGCCCCCGGAGCGGGGGCCTTTTGCATATTGCTCGCGGTTCGCTAGGGAGCGGGCGTGACGAAAAGCCTCAAGATCGCTTCGTGGAACATCAATAGCGTCCGCGCACGCCCCGCGCTGGTCGAGCGACTTGTTGCGCAAGAACAGCCGGACATCCTGTGCCTTCAGGAAACAAAGGCGTGCGACACGGCCTTTCCGGCCGATCTGTTTCACCGCCTCGGATATGCCCACCACCAGTTGAACGGCCAACGGATGCATCACGGGGTCGCGATCCTCAGTCGAATCCCGCTTGCCGATCCCGGTCGCCATGACTGGCAGGACAATGGCGAGGCGCGCCACGTCGGCGCCCGTTTGGAATGCGGGATCCGGATTGAAAATGTTTACGTCCCTGCGGGCGGCGATGTTCCAGACCGGACACAGAACCCTAAGTTCGGACAGAAACTCGACTTTATCGAGCGCATGACTCGCTGGTCCGAAGTTCTCGACGAGCCCACGATCATCGTCGGCGATTTCAACGTTGCGCCGCTTGATTGCGACGTGTGGAGCCACAAGGCCCTGGTTAGCGTGGTCAGCCATACACCCGTCGAAGTCGACGCGTTGAACAGGCTCCAAGCCGCGCATGACTGGATCGACATCGGCCGCATGTTCGTCCCCGCGCCAGAGCGCTGTTTCACTTGGTGGAGTTATCGCTCCCCAGATTTCAGCAGGAACGACCGAGGGCGGCGGCTTGATCATATGTGGGCTTCGCCCGAGTTGCGCGGACACCTTGCCGGGCACCGGGTACTCGAGCCGTGCCGCTCTTGGGAACGCCCAAGCGACCATGTGCCGCTGATACTGGAGCTTGACATCTGAGCGCTCCTTCGCGCCTCGAACGAGCGATAGCCGCGCTTCGAATGGGCCGAGCCGTCGGAGTCGGCGACATGCTGGCGGTGGTTTCCGTTGAGACCGCAAGTCCGGCAATGCTCGAGGAGCTCGACCCGAACGGAAAGGCCGAATTGCTCCTCAGCGGCCAGCGGGCGGCAGCTTTGGGCTTGGGTAATCGCCGCGATGCGGCCGACGCGGTCGGGCCGGTCCTGGTCGGGCGACCCGATTGGCTAGGCCATGCCGAAGCCTTCGCTTTGGCCGATCCCGGACGTGACTTCGATCGGGAACCCTTGGGGCCGCTCGACCCGCAGCCACTCGCAAATTCGCAAGACCCGGGCGCGGCATTGGATTTGGCGCGCCGCGCCGGTCTGTTGCCCGCGCTTTGGGTGGTCGATCGCGCATCGGCGACGATTGCGATCGATCCTGACCAATTGCGCAACCCGCCCTCGGTCCGCGAGATTGCGCGCGCCAGGCTTCCGCTGCGGGACCTTCCGAGCACCCAGATCGTCGCCTTTCGCGGCCTCGACGATGGGCAAGAACATGTCGCGCTCGTGGTTGGCGCGTTTGGAGGAGCGCCGCCACTGGTACGTTTGCATAGCGAATGCCTGACCGGTGATGTGTTCGGAAGTCTCAAGTGCGATTGCGGACCCCAACTGAAGGAAGCACTCAAGCTGATCGGCAGTGAGGGCGGCGGTGTCCTGCTTTATCTTCGGCAGGAAGGGCGCGGGATCGGGCTTGCCAACAAACTGCGCGCTTATGCGCTGCAGGACCGCGGGTTCGACACTGTCGATTCCAACCAGCGGCTAGGCTTTTTCGATGATGAGCGCGACTATGCCCATGCCGGTGCGATCCTGCGCGCGCTCAAGATCGACCGCGTCCGCCTCTTGACCAACAACCCAGCCAAGGTCGCGGGACTGACACACGAAGGGATAGAGGTCACCGAGCGCGTCGCGCACCACATGCCCGCCAACCCGCACAACGCCGACTACCTAGCTACCAAGAAGGCCCGTTCAGGCCATCTCGATTAGAGGAAAAGACTATTTAGCTCGGCATAAGAGCCGACGCAGCGATGAGCACCGGCGGCGAGCAATTTTTCCTCATGCCCGGGCCGGACGTGACTCCCGGCGAGCAGGCCCACAACGTAAGCGCCGCTGGCAACCGCCCCTTCGATTCCGATCGGCGAATCCTCGATGATCAGCACCTTCTCGATGGCCACCCCGAGCTGCTTGGCGGCATGGAGATAAATGTCGGGGGCAGGTTTCATCCGTTCGACATGCTCACGGCCGCTATAGAGGTGCTCGCCGAACCGTTGGCTAAGCCCAAGATGCTCAAGATGACCCGCAAGCCAGCGCCGCGTCGCCGATGAAGCAACCGCGATCGGGAACATATCGGGCAGGCTGGACACGAAGTCCGTCGCGCCCGGCACTTCGGCCATGCCCTCCTTCAAAAAGCGCAGCCCGCGCTGAAGTCGTGCCTGCTGCAGGCTGAGCGGGAATGGGGCGCCTATCCAGCTTGAGACCGCCGCTTCGAACGGATCGCCGGCAAGTCCCATGAACTGGTTGAGGGCGTCTTCGGGCCGAGTGGGAAATCCGAGGCTGGTCAAATGCTCGGCGATGAAACGATTGCCCGCCCACTCGCTGTCAATCAGTACCCCGTCGAAGTCGAATAGGATTGCAGCTGGCTTCATTGCTTCTCGAACAGGGCGGTTCCGACCCGGATATCAGTCGCGCCCAACTTGATGGCGTCCTCAAAATCGCCTGACATACCCATGCTTAGCCCCTGAAGGCCTTCGCGTTGCGCAAGCTTGGCGAGAAGCGCGAAGTAGGGCGCGGCCTGAACTCCAAGCGGTGCAATTCCCATTAGCCCGAGTAGAGGCAGCCCGGCCTCGCGCACTTTGGCGACAAAGGCGGGAACTTCCTTGATCGCGCAGCCGCCCTTCTGCTGTTCCTCACCGATGTTGACCTGGACGAATAGCGACGGACGAGCGCTGCCGCCGTCGGAACTGATTGCGGCCAGCGCGCCGAGAAGCGAATTGCGGTCGAGTGAATGGATCACATCATAAAGCTTGGCCGCGTCCGCAGCCTTGTTGGATTGAAGCTTACCGATATGGTGGAGCCGGACGCCGGGATTGCGCGCCAATATGGGGGGCCATTTTTCCAGCGCTTCCTGCACCCTGCTCTCGCCGAAATCACGCTGTCCGGCTTCAATCAGTTCCTCGATCTCCGAAGCCGTGCGAGTCTTGCTGACAGCGACAAGCGTCACGTGTTCGCGCTTGCGGCCAGACAAGGCGCACGCCTGGTCGATCCGCGTGTCGATTTCGTGAAGGCGAGTGGATGCGTCGGGCATGTGCTCGGCTATAGAAAGCGTAATGCGCGCTCGCCAGACCCATGTGGACCAATGGCTGGTGGTCAACGACCGCCTCGGCAAGGATTGGCCCAGGGCAGTTGCCGCCCTGAAACGCGGAGGCGGGATTCTGGCGATCGGGCAAGACCGCACTACTATTCGGGCACTTCGCCGCGCTGCGCGCATCGGGGGCCACCGACTTGTCGTCGAACGGCCCGGAACAGCGCTACGCGTCCATTCCCAGCGCGAACTGACGCGGGCGCTGGTGCAGCGAACCTCGCTCGTCCTGATCTCTCCGATATTCCTCACCCGCAGCCACCCGGATGCCAAGCCGATGTCCCGAATGCGTGCCGCGACGCTCGCCCGCCTTTCGGGCCGGCAGGCATTGGCGCTGGGAGGAATGACGGAATGGCGGTTCAGGAAAATCGCGCCGCTGGGCTTTATCGGCTGGGCGGCGATCGACGCGTTTAGAACTTGATCGCGGTCCCGATATAGACGGCCTGACTATCGCGGCGTTCATCGTTGAGCGCGTTCAACCGCTCTTTCTCGACGTTGTAGCGGACGCCGCCGGTCAAAGCGACGCGCCGTGACAGATTATAGCTGCCCCCTAAGTCGAGGGAATATTTGTCGCCCTTGGGAAGACTCGGCGCTGCTTTATTGTCGTCACGCTCAGCACCGACCGCAAGGCGACCAGTGAAGCGCTTGAGGTTGTAGCTGACACCCACGACCGCACTTTCGCGGCCACCCAGTGCGGGATTGAGGCTGTCGGCCTTGGCGACATCCCCTGCCACCGCAAAGCGGCGCCAGCCGACCGCAACGCCGAGGTTATAGCTGGTCGGATCAAGGCTGTTGACGGTCGGTGCAGTGGCCGCAATCGCTGCGCCAGGAGCATCGGTCCGAACCCGAATCGCGACCCGAAGCTGCTTCGGACGCCCCTTCGGCGCCGCAGGCGTGAACTTGAAATCGGTCAATGAAAGCCCGCGACCCGCCAACGATGCGGCAAGCTTGGGATCCGCGTTGGCAGGGGTGAAAGTCGCACCATCGTCAAAGCTGACCTTGACCGCCGGTGGGCGCTTTTTGCCGTTGAGCGCGCTCGACGCGATGGCCGGAGACACAGCAAGGCCGACCGCGGCAATCGCGGCCAGTAGGCTGGCTTCCTTGCGTCGAACAGTCTTCAACACGTGCGCATCCACTCCATGGCGATCACTGACCTATAGTCTGGCCAAGCTGAAGGTTCCATGACCAGAGTCCCATTTGCCAACCGTTGTGACAAGATTCCCACAACAATGCCCACTTGCCGCTGACGGATCGGCGCTTGCGGCCCGTGGCCTTGCGCTATAACGCCTCTGGAAACTTCCCTGAACAGCTCGGCCCAAGGACCAGATGTCGATGAACCGCCTGACCAAGATCGCCGCATTCGCCCTAGTCGCCTCGCTCGGGGTCAGCGGATGCACCAAGAACCGCGCGCTGCCCACCAAGCTCGCCCCGACCCAGGTTACCACGATCGGGGTCAACGGATACCTCTGGCGCGCGGCGCTCGACACGGTGTCCTTTGCGCCGCTTGTCCAGGCCGACGCCAACAGCGGCGTAATCATAACCGATTGGTACACCAACCCCCGCTCGCCCTATGAAAGGGTCAAGCTCACGGTGTCCGTGCTTGATACCGACCTGCGCGCCGACGCTATTCGCGTAGCCGCCAGCCGCCAGCAGACCAGCAACGGCCAGTGGGTTGAGGTGCCGGTTTCGGCGGCAACCGTCCAGAAGCTAGAGGATATCATCCTCACCCGCGCCCGCGACCTTCGCCGCGCCACCGTTCGCGGATAGGGTTCCGGCATGACCAGCGGGCGATTCGACCCGGGCAACGCCGACCGGCGCTGGCAACAGCGATGGGAGGGGGAAGAGGTATTCCGCGCGCAGAGCGGAAGCGACAAGCCCAAGACCTACATCCTCGAAATGTTTCCCTATCCGTCCGGACGCATCCACATGGGCCACGTCCGCAACTATACAATGGGCGACGTTATTGCCCGTTACCGCCGGATGAAAGGTGACGAGGTTCTCCACCCGATGGGCTGGGACGCGTTCGGAATGCCGGCTGAAAATGCCGCGATGGAGCGCGGAGTTCATCCCGGCACCTGGACCCGCGCCAACATCGGGGCGATGCGCGACCAGTTGAAAAAGATCGGTTTCGCGATCGACTGGAGCCGTGAATTGGCGACGTGCGAGCCCGATTATTACGGGCATGAGCAGGCACTATTTCTCGACCTGTTCGAAGGCGGCCTTGTTTACCGCAAGGAGAGCGAGGTTAATTGGGATCCGGTCGACATGACCGTGCTTGCAAACGAGCAAGTGATCGACGGCAAGGGCTGGCGGTCCGGCGCACAAGTCGAACGCAAGAAACTCAACCAGTGGTTCCTTAAGATCACGCAATTTGCCGACGACTTGTTACACGGCCTGTCGTCGCTCGACCGCTGGCCCGACAAGGTCCGGTTGATGCAGGAAAACTGGATCGGCAAAAGCGCAGGGCTGCATTTCGCCTTCGCACTGGCCGCGCCGGTCGATGAGGTGAGCAAGGTCGAGGTATTTACAACGCGTCCCGATACCATCTTCGGTGCGAGTTTCGTTGCCGTGGCGCCAGGCCACCCGCTGGCGCTGGCCGCCGCAACGCAGGATCTCGAAGCCGCGAAGTTCATTGAAAAGTGCAACGCCCGCGGAACCAGCGCGGCGGACATCGAGACATTAGAAAAGAAGGGCTTCAAGACCGCATTCGAGGTCAAACACCCCTTGGACCTCGATTGGCGGCTCCCGGTCTATATCGCGAATTTTGTCGTGAGCGACTATGGCACTGGGGCCCTGTTCGGAGTTCCTGCGCACGATCAGCGTGATTTCGACTTTGCGACGCGTTATCATCTACCGATTAAAAGGGTCGTCGCCGAATCGGCGGCTGCCGCATCCCAACCGGTCGGGAACGAAGCCGAGATTGGGGCCGGGTTCGCGGTCAACTCGCGCTTTCTCGATGGGCTGCCTAGTGACGCGGCGGCAGCCGAAGTCATTCGCCGTGCCGAAAGCGGCGGGTGGGGCCACGGTACGACCGCCTATCGATTGCGCGACTGGGGAGTATCGCGCCAACGCTATTGGGGAACCCCGATTCCGATTGTTCACTGCGATCGCTGCGGCGCGGTGCCCGTCCCGCGTGACCAGCTTCCCGTCATCCTTCCCGAAGACGTCGCGTTCGACAAACCGGGCAATCCGCTTGACCGACATCCCAGCTGGAAGTCGGTCCCCTGCCCATCGTGCGGGTCGGCTGCTCAGCGCGAAACTGACACGCTCGACACGTTCGTTGATTCAAGCTGGTATTTCATCCGTTTTGCAAGCCAGCCTTCCGATCGACCATTTGACCGGAAAGAGGCAGAGGCCTGGCTTCCCGTGGCGCAGTATATCGGCGGGGTCGAACATGCCATCCTGCACCTTCTCTATGCGCGCTTTTGGACCCGGGCGTTGCAACATATCGGCAAGCTTGGGATTACCGAGCCATTCGCTGGCCTGTTTACCCAGGGAATGGTAACCCACCAGACCTATCGCGCCGGAGACGGAAGTTGGCTCAGCCCGGACGAAGTTACGCGCGAAGGCGATGACTGGACCCACGTCGAAAGCGGTCATCCGGTCACCGCTGGACGCGTTGAGAAAATGTCGAAATCCAAGCGCAACACAATCGATCCGGAACCGATCCTTCAACGTTACGGTGCCGATGCGGTGCGCTGGTTCATGCTTTCCGACAGCCCGCCCGAGCGCGACCTCGAATGGTCCGAAAGCGGGATCGAGGGATCCGCCCGGTTTGTGCAGCGAGTATGGAAGCTCGTCCTTGCAGCAGGCGGGGCCGAGGGCGAGGACGAAGCGATTGAGCAGCGCCGTCACCGCACGATTGCCGCGGTTGGCAATGCCATCGACGCTCTTCAGTTCAACAAGGCGATTGCAGCACTATATGAATTCGTCGCCGCGATCGAAAAAGCGCCCGCGACTGCCGCCCGCGACCGGGCGGTGAAAAGCCTAGTGTTGCTGGTTGCGCCGATGGCACCGCACTTGGCCGAGGAATGCTGGGACTTTCTTGGCGAACGCGGCATGGTGGTCGACGCACCATGGCCCGATTTCGATCCCGCCCAACTCGTGGATGACGAAGTGACGATTGCGGTCCAGGTGAACGGCAAACTGCGCGATACGATCAAGGTCGCCCGCGGTCTCGACCGGGCAGCACTGGAAACACAAGCGCTGGCCGCGGAAAAAGTCCAGCGACAGTTAGGCGGCGTCGCTCCGAGGAAAGTGATTGTAGTCCCGGACAGGCTCGTCAATATCGTCGCATGAAGCGGTTCACGTTCCCGGCTGGATTCATCGCGCTTCCGTTAGTCGTACTGGCCCCCCTCGCCCTGGGCGGTTGTGCACTCAATCCGGTATATGCCGGCGGTAGTTTGGGAAATGTGGGTAAAATGCTGGGCCAGGTGCAAGTCGCCCCGATCCCCGGCGAATCGGGGTGGCTGGTCTATAACGCCCTGATCAACCGTATAGGCGGCCAGCAACCCGAAACGCCCCGCTATCGGTTGGACGTGACCCTTGACGACCAGATTAGCGCATTCGGCATTCGCGGCGACCGCGCCGCCACCCAGGAACGGCGCACGCTTCGTGCCCGCTTCCAGCTGGTTAACCTTTCAACCGGTTTGGTAGTGGTAGATTCGACTGCCGGAAGCGATGCCGGGGTGGATGTCGTCAGCAGCGAATATGCGACTGTTGCAGCCGAGCAAACGGCGCTGAGCAACCTGTCTGCGACGTTAGCGGACCAGATCGTCGCGCGGCTGGCACTTTTCGCGGGTCCGGGCACCAGCAGCCGGTGAAAGTCGCGAAGAGCGCAATCGGTCGGCATCTCGACCAGCCCGATCCGGCCACTCGACTGTACTTGTTCTGGGGACCCGACGCAGGTCAGTCGCGGGAACTTGCCCTGCGCCTTTTGCGGCAGGTCGGGGCTGAGCGGTTCATAGTGGTGGGCGGCGAAGTGCGTTCGGATCCGGCGACCCTTGCCGATGAAGCCGGTGCGATCAGCCTGTTCGGCGGAAAGCGGGTGATCTGGATCGAGCCGGCCGGCGAGGAGATCGTTCCCGGAGTTCGGGCGTTGCTTGATGCTCCGATGATCGAAAGTCCGGTCATCGCGATCGGATCGGCTTCGGCTCGGCCGAGGGAACTGGTCAAGATTGCGGAAACGTCGCCGCTTGCCGTCTCCTTTGCTTCTTATCCGCCCGAAGGACGAGATGCCGAGCGAATGGTGTGCGATGTCGCGCGACGGTTCGGGTTGTCGGTCGAGCCGACGCTCGCTTCGCATATCGCATCGGCGTGCAACAATGATCAGGCCGTCGTCGCGCAAGAGATGGGCAAATTCGCACTATATCTGGATGCGGACCCCAACCGGCCCAAGGTGCTGGAACCCGTGACCGTCGAGGCGATTGGCGCCAACCTGTCGGACGGCGACCCGTTCGGCCTCGCCGATTTGGCACTTAGCGGCAATATGGTCCAACTGTCGCATGCCCTGACGGAGGTCCCGCTTGACAGCAACGCGGTTCCGATTGTCCGGAGCCTGTTTGCACGGCTTCTTGTCTTGGCACCGGTCCAGGCGCGCGTGGAACGCGGAGAGCGGCTTTCCGACGTCTTGGCGTCAATGGGCAAGTCGTTGTTCTGGAGAGACAAAAAGTTGCTGGAGAAGATTGGGGGACGCTGGTCCGCAGCGGATATCGAACATCTCGTCGAGCGCGCTGCACAACTCCAGGAGGCTCTGCTGTTCACCAACGCACCGCCGGCCGAGGCACTTGGGGAAGAACTTGTGGCGATCGCCCGTGCGGGCCAACATCGCCGGTAACGGCGCGATCCCTCCCTTTCCTCAGCGCGAGGGAGCGGAAAATACTAGATCGGCTCGCCACTGAGGCGTTGGCAAATCATGTCGAGTTGATCCAAGCTGGAATAATGCAAGCTGACCGTTCCCGCCCGCCCATTATGCGACACAGCAACCTTGAGGCCGAGCAGGTCGGCAAGCTGGCGTTCTAATGCGGCAAGGTCGGCATCAACCGGCCTGTTCTTGGGCGGAGCCTTTTCCTGCGATTTGCGCGGTTTTCTGGCGCGACTCTCGGCCTGACGCACCGAAAGGCCTTTAGCGAGAATCTCCTTCGCCAGGCTTTCCGGGTCATCCACATTCGCAATCGCGCGAGCATGGCCCATGCTGATATCGCCTCGCAACAGCATTTGCTGCACTGACTCGGGCAGCTTGAGCAGGCGTAAAAGGTTCGTGACATGGCTTCGGGACTTATGGACGATCCGCGCCACGCTTTCCTGATTATGGCCATGTCGCTCGATCAACGCTCGATAGCCGTCTGCTTCTTCGAGCGCGTTCAGGTCCTCACGCTGGATATTTTCAATCAAGGCGAGTTCGGCAGTGGAATCGTCGTCGCTCTCCCGGACGATTGCCGGGATTTTATGCATGCGCGCACGCTGCGCGGCGCGCCAGCGGCGCTCGCCCGCGATGATCTGGTAGCCGTCGCCGTTCGGACGTACCAGAATCGGCTGAAGCACTCCGCGGTCTGCGATCGATTCTGCGAGTTCGTTGAGGGCATCTTCATCAAAGTGCGAGCGCGGCTGATCGGGGTTGGGCGAGATGCGGCCGATTTCCAGCTCTCGAACGCCAAACCAGCCCTCTTGTTCGAGGTCGGACGAAGGCCCGCTTGCAGTGACATCGCCCAGCAGTGCGGACAGGCCGCGACCGAGTGTTTTTCCCGACTTCTCGCTCATGCCGCTTCAGCCAATTGCGGAAGCCGCCCAATGACTTCTCGCGCAAGAGCTATATAGGCTTCGGATCCAGAGCATTTGAGATCGTAGATAAGGGCTGGCAGTCCGTGGCTAGGCGCTTCGGACAAACGGACGTTCCGGGGCACTACCGTGTCAAAAACCGCATTGCCAAGGCATGCGCGGACGTCGTCGGACACCGCTTGGGAAAGATTGTTACGACGGTCGAACATGGTCAAAGCAATTCCCAGTATCGCCAGTCGCGGATTGAAAGCCGAACGGATCCGCTCGACCGTTTGCAGCAATTGACTAAGACCCTCCAGTGCAAAGAACTCACACTGCAACGGCACCAAAAGCTGTTGCGCTGCGACCAGGCCGTTGATCGTCAGCAGGCCAAGCGACGGGGGACAGTCGATCAGGCAGATGTCCCAACGTGCCGATCCAGTTTTGAAGGCTTTGTCGAGGCGATGGGCACGATCTTCCAGATCGACCATCTCCACCTCGGCACCCGACAAGTCGACTGTTGCCGGGAGAAGGTCGAGGCGTGGCACTCGTGTGGGAATCACCGCCTCGCCCAATCCCGCACTTCCGATCAAGACGTCGTAACTGGATCGTGCACGTTGCGCGCTGGAAATGCCAAGACCGGTCGAGGCATTCCCTTGCGGGTCAAGGTCCACTACCAGGACACGCCAACCAATCGCTGCCAACGCGGTGGCTACATTGATCGCCGTGGTGGTCTTACCCACCCCACCTTTCTGGTTGGCTACGGCGATTCGAATCATGGCCTGCGCTTCGCTCTGACGTTGCGGATCAGGAAAATCGTCGAGTCCGGGTTGGTCCCGCTCGGCTCCTCCCTGACTTCACAGTGCCATGATCGCCGCGCCTGTTCCAGTTCAGATTTTGCATTTCTCCCCTTGGGCAGGACCCAAAGCGTCTCGGCCCCGGCCAAATGGCGGGTTATCCCCAACAAAACGTCAAGATTTGTGACCGCTCGAGCGGTAATGACATCGAATCGGCCCTCTATTTGTTCAGCCTTCGCCTGGATCACGCGGGCTTCAAGATTCAGCGAGATAACGGAGCGGGAAAGAAACTCGGCACGCAAGCGACGAGGTTCTACCATCGTCACAGGATAGCCAAGGATCGCCAAAACCATTCCCGGGAATCCTGCCCCACTTCCGACGTCAAGCACTGATTGACCGCCGCCAATAAACCGGGCGAGCTGGATACTATCCTCCACGTGTCGTTTCCACATATCCTCCAACGTGGACTGCCCGACGAGGTTCTGACGGGTGTTTTCGTCCACCACCAACGCAGCGAAGGCTTTCAACCGTTGCTCCGTTTCACGTGGAACATGACTAGTCGGTCCTATCATGACGTCACTTGGTCAGTTCGGCGCCGCCGGCTCAGCGTCACATATAGAGCGGTTAAAGCAGCGGGCGTCACGCCCGGGACTCTGCTGGCCTGGTCCATGGAATCGGGTTTGGCTTTCGAAAGGCGTTCGACCATTTCGTTGGACAATCCGGGAAGCAAGGCAAAGTCGAAGTCACGCGGGATCAGAACACCACGGTCGCTGCTCAACTTCGCCCACTCCCGTTGTTGGCGCTCAATATAGGGAGCGTAAAGCTGATCAGCCTGGCCTTCGATGCTGTCCGACCAGTTCGCTAATTCCCGCTGTTCAAAGTGCGCCTCGATGGCGGAAGCGCGGTCGGGACCAACGCAGCCCAGGCCAAGAGCCATGGTCCCGAGCCGCGTGACGGCGTTGTCTGCGCGCAAAAAGAGGCGATTCTCGGATCGTGCGGTGAGCATTCGGTACGGCTCGCTCACCCCTTGCAGGGTCAAGTCGTCGATCATGACGCCAATATAGCTATCGCGGCGATCGAACCGGGCGGGCTCAAGGTCAAGTGCGTGAGCAGCCCCATTCAAACCGGCAACAAGCCCCTGCGCAGCAGCTTCTTCATAGCCGGTGGTTCCGTTGATCTGGCCAGCCAGGAAAAGGCCGGCCACTTCATGCATTGCAAGGCGTGTGTCGAGGGACCTTGGGTCGATGAACTCATATTCGACAGCGTAGCCATATTGGCTGATTCTCGCCCGTTCCAATCCGGGAACCGAGCGTATGAAGGCGTCCTGGACGTCGTGAGGCATCGACGTTGACAGGCCGTTTGGATACACCGTCGGCGTATCCAGCCCTTCCGGCTCCAGAAATATCTGGTGACTATCTCGGTCGCTGAACCTCTTCACCTTGTCTTCAATGGACGGACAATAGCGCGGCCCGCGACCCTCGATCGATCCGGCAAACAAGGGTGACCGATCGAAGCTTTCCTCGAGCAGGGTGTGCGTTTCGGCGGTTGTTCGAGTGATCCCGCAACATATTTGAGGAGGGCCATGAACGGCAGGCATCGACGACATAGTCCAGATCGCACGATCGCTCGGCTGTTCCTCGACCCGGGACCAGTCGATGGTGCGGCCATCGATCCGCGGCGGCGTTCCGGTCTTCAAACGGCCTTGGGCCAGACCCATCTCTCGCACCTGGGCGGCAAGTCGCCGCGCAGCGGAATTCCCTAGCCGCCCTCCATCGACGGTTT
Source organism: uncultured Alphaproteobacteria bacterium (assembly GCA_963703115.1). Lineage (GTDB taxonomy): Bacteria > Pseudomonadota > Alphaproteobacteria > Sphingomonadales > Sphingomonadaceae > Sphingomicrobium. The sequence continues at coordinate 201,663 of OY969788.1, read as the reverse complement.
CGTGACCACTGAATAACAGCCCACCAAGGAATGTCCCGGTCGCGATCACAACCGACGCAGCGGAGATGTGCGTGCCCGATGCCAGTTCAATTCCGTTGATGGTGGCACCGGTGATGCACAGGGCGACTACCTCATCGCTTATCAGCCGTATGCCGGCGGCTCTGACACTCTCCTGAGTGGCGTTCCGGAAAAGGTTGCGATCCGCTTGGACGCGCGGGCCCCACACTGCCGGGCCCTTGCTTCGGTTGAGCATTCTCCGGTGAATGGCCGCGGCATCGGCTGACTTGGCCATGGCTCCATCGAAGACATCTAACTCTCTGACCAAATGCCCTTTTCCCACACCGCCAATTGATGGGTTGCACGACATTTGTCCGATGTCGTCGGGTCGGAAGGTCACGATAGCTGTGGATGCACCGCGACGAGATGCAGCAAGCGCAGCTTCTACGCCCGCGTGTCCACCACCGATGACGACAACATCGAAATGTGATTCTGCCGCAGTCTGTTTCACGTGAAACGTCATTTTCCGAGGCAAAATCGGGAATAGATCTCCGCGCTCAGATCGTCGAATCCGACGCGTCCCGTCAGCTTGTCGAATTCCCCTAAGGCGCGCAGCAAACCATCACTAATGATTTCAACCGCAGGAGCAGTAAGCGCCTGACTGCCCGCTTCATGGGCCGCGCGCAAGCAACGGGCCTGGCGATCATTGAGCACCAATTCGGGTTCCTTAGGCATATATGCCTGACTTGCAGAATGGATCAGATTTGCGAGTTCCGAGACACCTTCACCAGTACGCGCCGATACCGGCAACCCGCAACTACCGCTTCCTTCGAAAGTGAGATCACACTTACTCCTGACCAAAAGGACGTCGCCGCTCAGAGGTTGGTCCTCAGGACGTCCGAGCCACAAAATTAGGTCGGCCTTCTTTATCTGATCCGTCGATCGCCGCACGCCCTCACGTTCAATCGGATCTTCCGATTCGCGTATTCCGGCCGTGTCGATTAGCGAGATGGGGACGGATCCGAACCTAATTTGCGCTTCCAAATGGTCGCGCGTGGTCCCCGCCACCTCGCTGACGATCGCGCGCTCATCTTCCAATAACCTGTTGAAGAGACTAGATTTTCCTGCGTTTGGCGGACCGGCAAGGACTACCCTGAAGCCTTGTCGAATTCGTTCTGCGCGCGGGCGATCGAGTAACCGTTTCATATCTGTCAGGATAGCCGACAGTGACTTTGGCAAAACTGCACCGTCCGTCTCTTCGTCTTCGCCGACCAGGTCGATCGCACGGGTCAATTCGGCTGCGGCCAACACGAAGGCCTCCCGCCAATGTTCGATCTGCGCTCGCAGTGTGCCGTTCGACATCAGGACTGCCGCCCGGCGTTCCGCCTCGGTTTCCGCCGAGAGCAGGTCGGCCAAGCCCTCCGCCGCGATTAGGTCAAGTTTCCCGTTATCGACCGCGCGGCGGGTAAATTCGCCGGGCATAGCTGGGCGGCAACCGTTGGCGGCCCCGAGCGCTTGCAGCACCGAGCGGACTACAGCAGGCCCACCGTGACAATGGAACTCAACCACATCCTCGCCGGTTGCGCTTTGTGGCGCGTCAAAGCGCAACACGAGAGCAGAATCGAGAAATTCTCCGCTGACGGGATCTAGGAGCGAGCGAACCGCGCACTGCCGTGCTGGTGGAAGGCCACCGCACAGCGAAGCAGCGGCGCTAGGTGCCGCCCGGCCGCTGATCCTGATTACCGCGACTGCGGCCGGGGGTCGTCCGCTGGAAAGCGCGAAGATCGTGTCCGCGGAAGGCTCGCAGGTCATGCAAAGAGTCGACTTATTCCGACCTGTGGGTCAACCCAGCCATCGTGGATCATCTTCACTGCAACCCAAACCACGACCGCGAGGCCAACATAGGCGATCCAGCGATAGCGCTCGATGTAGCGTGCGATAAAATTCGCTGCGATCCCCATCAGGATGACCGATAGGATCAGCCCGAAGACAAGAATCTGCGGATGATCACGCGCTGCGCCGGCAACCGCCAGGACGTTATCAAGGCTCATGCTGACATCGGCGATTGCGACGCCCCATGCTGCGGCTGCGAACGACTTGGATGGGTTAAGGCCGCTGTGCTCGTCACCCGCGACCTCCGGGCTGCCAGCATTGGCCTGGGAGTCGCGTAATTCGCGCCACATCTTCCACGCCACCCATAGCAGCAGCAATCCGCCGGCAAGGATCAGGCCTACGACCTGCATCAGCTGGGTCACCACCAGGGCGAACGCAATTCGCAGAACCAGAGCGGCCGCTACGCCGATCATGATGACTTTCTTGCGCTGCTCCGGCGGCAATCCTGCAGCGAGCGCTCCGACGACGATGGCGTTGTCGCCCGCCAATACGATGTCGATGATCAGGATCTCGACAAACGCGGCAATCGCTTCAGGCGTAAGCAGTGCGGAAATATCCATGGTGCCTAGCTAATCATTGGAGCGACCTGGTGCCACCCTTCCCAGATCATCTTGGTCGCAATGTAGAGGATCATGATCAATCCGCCCCAGGCAATCCAGTGGTAGCGCTGAACCAACTTCGCGACCAGATTCGCAAATATGCCCATCAAGGTGACCGAAAAAGCCAGACCGATGAACAGAACCGTCGGGTGTTCGCGCGCTGCTGCTGCTACCGCAAGCACGTTATCAAGGCTCATGCTTAGGTCGGCTAGCGTGATCTGGATCGCGGCCTGGAGGAAGGTTTTGGTTGGTGGCGGACCTTCGATATCCAACGTCGTGGGATCATCGGCGATCACCACCTTGGCCGGGCGGAGTTCGCGATACATGTTGTAGGCTACCCACAACAACAGCAGGCCGCCTGCAAGCAAAAGTCCGGTGAAGCTCAACAGCCACGTCGCCATCAGCGCGAAGGCGATCAGGAAGACGAGCGCAACCGCAACGCCGAACATGATGACCTGGCGCCGCCCCTTGGCCGGAAGGCCGCTGGCGATAGTCCCCATGATGACGACATTGTCGCCCGCCATGGTAAGATCGATGAGGATCACCTGCGCCAGTGTCGCAAGCCCTCCGGCAGTGAACACATCGGCTAGCGACAACTCGGGCATCTCAACTCCGCTGGGAAGCGCTGTTCGAATCCCGCCCCGCCAGAAGCGTCGCAGGCAGCCTCAGCTTACTGGTTCATGCTTGCGAAGAAGTCTTCGTTCGACTTTGCGTCCTTCATCTTGTCGAGAAGGAACTGCATCGCATCGATGGTGCCCATCTGCATAAGGATGCGGCGAAGGACCCACATCTTGGTGAGCGTTGCCTGGTCGACCAGCAATTCTTCCTTGCGGGTACCCGACTTGCCGACGTCGAGGCTGGGGAAGATGCGCTTGTCGCTGACCTTGCGGTCGAGCACGATTTCGCTGTTGCCGGTCCCCTTGAACTCTTCAAAGATGACTTCGTCCATCTTAGAGCCGGTATCGATCAGCGCGGTCGCGATAATCGATAGCGAACCGCCTTCTTCGATATTGCGCGCTGCGCCGAAAAAGCGCTTCGGGCGCTGCAACGCATTGGCATCGACACCGCCGGTCAGAACCTTGCCCGAACTCGGCACGACAGTGTTGTAAGCGCGGCCCAGCCGAGTGATCGAATCCAGCAGGATCACGACATCCTTCTTGTGTTCGACCAGCCGCTTGGCCTTTTCGATCACCATTTCGGCGACCTGGACGTGTCGGGAGGCGGGCTCATCGAAGGTCGAGCTGATGACCTCACCCTTCACGCTGCGCTGCATGTCGGTGACTTCCTCGGGGCGCTCGTCGATCAACAGGACGATCAGCACCACTTCAGGATTATTGTCGGTAATCGCGCGGGCGATGTTTTGCAGCAGAACGGTTTTGCCGGTGCGCGGTGGCGCGACAATCAGCGCCCGCTGACCTTTGCCGAGTGGGGCAACGATGTCGATTACCCGCGCGCTCTTGTCCTTGATCGTCGGATCGAGCGAATTGAGCTTGAGCTTTTCATCTGGATACAATGGGGTGAGATTGTCGAAATTGACCCTGTGGCGAACGACATCCGGATCGTCATAATTGATCGTGGTGATACGGGTCAGCGCGAAATAACGCTCGCCATCCTTGGGAGCGCGAATTTCGCCCTCGACCGTGTCGCCGGTGCGAAGCCCGAACTTGCGAACCAGATTCGGCGCGACATAAATATCGTCGGGACCGGCCAGGTAATTCGCCTCGGGACTGCGCAGGAATCCGAAGCCGTCGTTGAGGACCTCGATGGTCCCCATGCCCATGATCTCGGTGCCATTGTCGGCCTGAACCTTGAGGATTGAGAACATCAAGTCCTGCTTGCGCAGAGTCGATGCTCCCTCGACTCCAGCTTCCTCGGCCATCGCGACCAACTCGGCCGGTGACTTTTGCTTCAGGTCCTTCAAATGCATGTGCTGTCTTTTCGCTTTTGGAAAATGCGGGACGAACGACGCGGCAGGACGCCGCGATACTGAGGAGGAACGCCCCGGCGATATGGGAATACGGGCTGGCGCGGCCTTGTCTGGCGGCGTTAGGTTAAGGCCGGATGCCAGTCAATATGGGGAATCAGCAAAGCGATTCAATGCAGCCGAGGGGGAACTCGATTCCTCCGGCGCCGATCAAAATGGGCGTACGATCACCAAGACCACGATCAACGCCGCGGCTATTCCGGGAATCTCGTTAATTATTCGCAAGGTCCGGCCGGACATGGTCCGCTCGCCCGCAGCAAGTTTCTTGCCATAGCTGCCAAGCCATCCCTGATACCCCGTAAGCGCTACCACCAGCGCAAGCTTAGCACTGAACCAGGGTTGGCCGAACAAGCCGCCATTGAACGCCAGCATCAGCCCCAGTACCCAGACAATGATCATCGCCGGAGTGAGGATGATCGAGCGCACTCGGTCTTCGCGCTCGATCCACTGGCGTTCCTCTGGTGACCCTGGTGCGGCTTCCTGGTGATAAACGTAGAAGCGCGGCAGCATGAATAGACCGGCCATCCAGAAAATGACGAAGGTTACGTGCGCCGCCTTCACCCACAGGTAGGACACGCCAAGAAATCCGATCAGGCTGTTCACTGCGTGCCTTTCACCAGTCCGACCATCCGTTCGACATGCGCGATCGGGGTTTCCTTCACGATGCCATGGCCAAGATTGAAGATGTGTGGCCGGTCGGCGAACGCGTCAAGGACGGTACTTACAGAATCGTCGAGTGACGACCCACCGGTAAGCAGCGCCAAGGGGTCGAGATTTCCCTGCACGGGAAGACCTGCGGGAAGGGCTTGCGCAGCCCAGACGGGATCGATCGTTTCGTCGATTCCGACCCCATCTACTCTGGTTTCGCGGGCATAGGCCGGAAGTTTTTCCGCCGCGCCCTTGGGAAAGCCGATGATCGGAATGGTCGGGTGTCGGTCCTTTACCGCGGCTACAATCCGGGCGGTGGGGGCAATAACCCAGCGCTCGAACTGCTGTGGCGATAGGCTTCCCGACCAGCTGTCAAATAATTGGAGTACCTCGGCACCGGCATCGACCTGACCGATGAGGTAGTCGATAGTCATTGCCTCGATCGCCGCGATGATCGTGCCAAACGCCAGATAGTCGCCATAAGCCAGTTTGCGTGCCTCGGCCTGTTCGCGACTGCCCTGTCCTGCAACCATGTAAGTTGCAACTGTCCACGGGCTTCCTGCAAAGCCGATGAGAGCCTGTTCAGGGCCAAGCTGGGCCTTGACCTTGGAAACAGTCTCATAAATCGGCTCGAGGCGCTGTGGGACCGGAATCAGGCGGTCGATCGCTGCAGATGACAAGGGCGGCGCAAGGCGCGGTCCCTCACCGGTGATAAACGTCAGCTCCTGCCCCAACGCATAGGGCACGATCAAAATATCGCTGAACAGGATCGCTGCATCCATTGGGAACCGGCGCAAGGGTTGAAGCGTGATTTCCGCCGCAGCGTCGCTGTCGTAGACCAGGTTCAGGAAACTCCCCTTGTCGGCCCGCAAGGCACGATATTCGGGCAAGTAGCGGCCAGCCTGCCGCATCATCCAAATCGGCGGCGGGTCGAGCCGCTCGCCATCAAGGACGGTCAAGATGGGTTTCGCCGCACGGACGAGGGTCACCGCATCGCTTTCACCCGCTTGGGCGCCCACCCTTATTCTCCCTTATAAAGAATCTATAGAATCTATAGTTGATGTTGTTGGTCGGGGGATGGCGGGGTTTAAGCGTGCCACCGGCGAAAGCCAACAGTTGGGCGACGGGCGATTCCCAAACGATTCAATCGAGTCGCGATTTTAGCTCCCGGCATCCACAGGCTGTGGGTTGAATTTGTCCCCGTGGAGAAGTCATGGGATGGAATACCGGCATACGGTGATGGACGTCGTCGTTGGCTCCATCCCCGGCACTGCGCTAGGGTTTTAATTGATGTTGTCCACAGATCCGCCAAATGCGCTTGTCCTTGCCTCTGCAAGCAGCATTCGTACGGCCATGCTGCGCGACGCCGGCGTCGCACACGCGGTAGTGCCGGCCGACATCGACGAAGATGCTCTCAAGAATCCGGACAGCGATCCGCGTGCACTGGCGTCGGCCCTCGCCCAAGCCAAGGCACTGGCGGTGTCACGCGACCGCATTGACGCCTGGGTCATCGGCAGCGATTCGGTCGTAAGTTGCCAGGGACGGTGGTTCTCCAAGCCGCGCGATCGCGACGAAGCAGCCGAACATCTTCGCTTCTTCTCGGGCCAGAAAATTCTCCTGACCAGCGCCGTTGCGCTGGCTCATGGCGGCGCGGTCGATTGGTCGCATTCAGATTGCGCACCGCTTCAGGTCCGGGTGCTTAGTGAACGGTTCATCGCGGCCTATCTCGATTCTGAATGGCCCGCGGTTTCCTATTGTGTCGGCGTGTTCCGGATGGAGGGGCCGGGCGTCCAGCTGTTCGATTCCATCGAAGGTAGCCATTTCACGATCCTTGGGATGCCGCTTTTGCCGCTTCTCGCGGCCCTTCGCGAACGCGGAATTATTTCGGCATGATCAAGATCGGACTCACCGGGTCGATCGCGATGGGTAAATCGACCGTCGCTGCGATGTTCGCTCAAGCCGGCATACCGGTGTTCGATTCAGACGCCGAAGTCCGGGCGTTGCAAGCGCCCGGCGGTCAACTGGAGGGGGCGATTGTCGAAGCATTCCCCAACTCGGCCGGTGCGAACGGAAAGCTCGATCGCGCGCTGCTTGCCGATCTCGTTGTCGGCGATCCTCAGGCGTTAAAGTGGCTCGAAGCGCTGGTCCACCCGGCGGTGACCGAGGGGCGGACGGCGTTCCTAGCGGCGCATCGCGATTCCCCTGCGGTATTGTTCGACATTCCCCTGCTTTATGAAACCGGCGCCGAGCATCACTTGGATAAGGTAATCGTGGTGTCCGCGCCCGGCGAGATTCAGCATGCCCGTGCGATGGCCCGCCCCGGAATGACCGAGGCCAAGCTGGCGGCGATCCTTACCCGCCAGATGCCCGATCGGGAAAAAACCAGACGCGCTGACTTCGTGATCGATACCAGCGGCGATCTATCCACGACAAAAGCCCAGGTCCACCGCATCCTTGCTTGCCTGGGCCTCGAAGCGGCGTAGATTCCCAATATGCGCGAGATCATTTTCGACACGGAAACTACGGGCTTGAATCCCGCGACGGGTGACCGAATGGTCGAAATCGGCTGTGTCGAAATTCTCAATCGGGTCGAAACGGGGCGTACCTACCACGCTTATTTCAATCCCGAGCGCGAAATGCCTGCCGAGGCCGAAGCTGTGCATGGCCTTTCGGCCCATTTCCTCTCCGACAAGCCGTTGTTCGGCCACGTCGTCGAGGAACTGCTGGAATTTATCGGCGATGCGCCGCTTGTCGCGCACAATGCTAGCTTCGACTTCGGTTTCCTCAACCACGAGCTGGGGCGCTGTGGCCGCCCGGCGGTGTGCCTGACTCGAATGCGTGACACGCTTGCACTCGCCCGCTCGAAGCATCCTGGTGCCAAGCATAGCCTCGATGCGCTGTGCGTTCGGTTCGGGATTGATCGTAGCCACCGGGTTAAACATGGCGCCCTGCTCGATGCCCAGCTCCTCGCGCAGGTTTATGTCGAGCTGACCGGTGGGCGTCAGATCGGCCTCGGCCTAAACGCCGAATCATCCACAGTCGAAGCCGCAACCTTCGCTCTCCACCGCGAGCGGCAGCGGATCGAGCCGCGCCTGTACCGCGCCAGTGTCGAGGAACTCGAGCGTCATCGTTCGTTCTTGGCCAAGCTTACCGCACCGATCTGGGATCGTTTCTTGCCGGCGAGTTGACGGCGCGTGCACCACGGGCCTAATCCGCGCTCATCAATAGCCAGGGAGCCTAGGGACGTGGAAGTTCGGGTCGCAGGCCATCAGGTCGATACGGGACATTCACTGCAGTCGCTTGCGCAAGAGCGCATGGCCGAGATCGCCGAGAAGTTTTTCTCGCGCTCGGTGGGCGCGACTGTCACTTTCGGTCGCGGCGCGAACAACGAATTCACTTGCGACATCGTCGCCCCGGTCGCCCAAGGCATGGTGCTGAAGGCATCACATCACGCCCCCAAGGCCGAGCAAGCTTTGTCAGGTGCGGCCGACCGTATCGAAACCCAGCTTCGTAAATATTCCAAAAAGCTTGGCCGTCACAAGGGCTTCCAGACCGAAGAGCCGTTCGTCGAGAACGCCGATTATATCGTGTTCAAACGCGACGAGGGCGCGAGCGACGAAGGGGAAGCGCCGACCATCGTTGCGGAAAACAAGGTCGACATTCCCGACGCCAGCGTGTCGAGCGCGGTGATGTTGATGGACCTTCGCAATACTCCGGCGCTGATGTTCCGCAATTCGCGGACCGGGGAATTGAACATGATCTACCGCCGTGAAGACGGGAATATCGGCTGGGTCGAACCGCACGAATCTTGACCCCCCTCCCGCCGCCGCCTGTTGCGGAAAACTAGCGTAAGAAGATTGTCATGCACCTTGCCGACTTTATCGATTTTGAAGCCGTGAAAACGGCGCTCCCGGCGCACAACAAGCGATCGGTCCTGCAGCAGTTGGCCCATCTTGCCGGCCAGCGCTTTGACCTCGATTCATCGGTCATTCTAGCCGCGCTTAACGAGCGCGAACAATTGGGATCAACCGGCTTTGGCCATGGCGTCGCGATCCCGCACGGAAAGATCGAAGGGCTCGATCGGATCCAGGGTCTGTTCGTTCGTCTTGCGGAGCCGGTCGACTTCAAGGCAGTCGATGATCGCCGCGTCGACCTAGTCTTTCTCCTGCTTTCCCCGCCCGATGCCGGGGCGGACCATTTGAAGGCTTTGGCCGCGGTCAGCCGGGTCACTCGGGACATGGCAACCGTGGAACGGCTGCGCGGCGCTCGAAGCCGCGATGCGGTCGCTGCGGTCCTGATCGGTGCCGACGAACATGATGCCGTCTGAGGCGTAATGACCGGCTCCGGCCAGGCGCTCCCATCCGCGCTCGAAGTGGCGGCTATTGCGCGGCGGGTGGCGGCAAATGGTGGATTCGCCACCGTTTTGCGCAAGGGAGACCCCGATCGCGGGATGCTAGTCCTAATCGTCACCTCGCGCGGTGAACATGTTGCGGTGATCGAGCGCGAACGGGACCTCGACGGCGAGCTTTCCTGGCGGCGTAATGAAGCTGGGCAAAGCGAAGGTTCCATCAGAATCGCCGATTTCCTCGAAAAGCGGGCACGCTTCGACCCGGATTTCTGGGTTTTGGAACTGGATATCGCTTTGCCGGAACGGTTCATCGAAGAAATCATGGTTAAAGGTTGAAACTATTTCGAAACGGCGAGAAAGCGGGACACCACAAGCGTGAGCGGGGGTATTTCAGCGCCGATTAGGGGTCTGGAGCTGCCACGCGAGACGGGGGAAGGACGACGGAGCGATCAGCATTTTTTGACGCTGTATGTACCGCTCCGGTTGAGGACAGTCCTTCAACCGCACTGATCAAAGTTTTTATGAACAAATCGCTTCGTCCGGCGCTCTTTTTGTGCGCTGCATTTATCGCGTCCGGCCTGTCGCCGGCACAGGCTGGCCCGAACGACCGCGCGGCTCCCCTTTTGGCGAGCGCCAGCGTTCCCAAGCTTCCGACTCCCGACTTGCTTTCGCAGGATAGCGAGCCGGCTTTGGCGGGCGACGACACGTTGTCCATCGACGATGCCCAGATCGGCGATCAGGCACCGGCCGAAGAGGGCGCGGACCAGGTGACCACGGAAGCGGCACCGGATTTCGGTTCTTCCCTGCCGGAAAAGGTCGCGGCCCTGCGCTCGGCAAATACCGGCAATGCAGAGCTAGAATGCCTGGCGATAGGGGTTTATTTCGAATCCAAGGGCGAATCCCTCGCCGGTCAGCTTGCGGTTGGCCAGGTGATTGCCAACCGGGCCAAGAGCGGCCGTTTCCCGTCGAGCTATTGTTCGGTGCTCAAGCAACGCGGCCAGTTCAGCTTCGTGCATGGCGGCGCCTTCCCATCGGTAAAGCGCGCCAGTTCAGCTTGGAAAACCGCCGTTGCGGTAGCCAAGATCGTCCACCGGGACCTCCATGAAAGCAAGGTCGGTAACGCCCTCTTTTTCCATGCCAAATACGTCTCGCCCAAGTGGCGGATGAAGCGCGTTACCGCGATCGGCAATCACGTTTTCTACCGCTAGTCTGACTAGCGAATCGAGTGCAGGCGGGCGGGGGAAACTCCGCCCGTTGTCGTTTGTAAGGCCGCCCGACGCTGGCGCGCGTTGCTGTTTCGTTCTAGCCTGAGCCGATGGCCGCCACTGCCGACTCGCCGTGTTTCGAAGACGCCCTGCCGATGGCAGCCGACGTTGCGCGCGGCTGTGTTCGGCTATTTTGCCGACAAGACCTTTTTGCAGTGTGCGAAATGCCGCTTCCCAACGGGCGACGGGCGGACCTGATGGCCGTCGATGCGCGCGGGCACCTCGTCATTGTCGAAATCAAGGTTTCGAAAGCGGACCTGCTCGGCGATTCAAAGTGGGGCGATTATCTGGATTATTGCGATCGCTTCTACTGGGCTGTGCCACCGCACCTGGCGCGGCACCTGGAGGAAGAGCGGTTCCTGCCGGCGCAAGCAGGCCTGATCGTCGCCGACCGCTATGATGCCGCAGTGGTTCGCGATGCCCGGCCGCGGCAATTGTCGCCGGCCCGCCGCAAGGCGGAGATTCTGCGCTTTGCCCGCCGCGCCGCGCGGCGACTGGCGGCCCAACTCGATCCGACGCTGGACGACGCGACCTAAGGTTTCTTGAGCTCGATTGCCTTTAGAATGTCGCGGGCTCTGGGATCGCGCTTGGCGTAGTCGCGGGCGCTGTATCCCTGCATCGCATCGGCGCGATCGGGATCAGCGCCAGACTGCAGCAGTTTCTTGACCGTTGGGACGCTGCGCGACTGAACTGCGCCAATCAGCGCTGTTTCGCCCCGCGAATTCGTCGCATCCACCTCCGCGCCCAGGCCCAATAGCCACCCAACCGCTTCGGCGAAGCCCGCCCTGCCGGCGATCACGATCGGGGGATCCCCGTCGCGGCTTTTGAGGTTCGGATCGGCCCCCTTGCTGAGCAGGAAAGCGGTCCATTCCACGTCGCGCCGCGCAAGCGACAATGTAAGCGCGGTTTCCCCGTCCATGCCGCGCGCGTCAATCAGTCCGAAGGGAACCTGCTCAAGCAGTTCCTTGACTTTGTTGCCGTCGTCCTTGCGGACCGCTTCGACGAATTCGTAGCCTTTGTTGGCGATTTGCGCGTCTGCGGGGGTGGTGAGTAATGCCACTGCAACCGCGGCGAAAAGGAAGTGCTTCGTCATGAGCTTGATAATATCCCGGGAAATCAGCTTGATCGGCCAAGCCTAGCAGAGCATGACCGGCTTTGTCATGAACAGCGACAAGCCATTTTGGGAACGACCCCTGACGACGCTTGATCGCGGCGAATGGGAAGCGCTGTGCGACGGCTGCGCCCGATGCTGCATCCACAAGCTTGAGGAGGAGGAAACCGGACTCCTTTATCCGACCAACGTGGCGTGCAAGCTGCTCGACCGGAAGCATGGCCGCTGCACCGACTATCCCAATCGCAAGAAGATCGTTGCCGACTGCGTCCAATTGTCCGCTGGCAATCTCGACGCTCTCGACTGGCTGCCAGAGACTTGCGCTTATCGTTTGCGCCGCGATGGTGAGCCTTTGCCCGAATGGCACTATTTGATTTCCGGGGATCGAGAGAGCGTCCATCTCGCTGGCCAATCGACCCGTGGCTGGACCGTGTGCGAGACCGAGGCCGGCGAGCTTGAATGGCATGTGGTCGATCGTCCGCTCTAGCCAAAGGCCGCCAACGGTCGTGGCGGACGGCCTGCCACTGCCCGTATCGATTTACCCGGTTCGCGGTGCTCGGCGAATGCGCCTGAGGATCGATGACGCGCGCGGCATCCTCAAACTCACCTGCCCTTTGCGAACTAGCCGTCAGGCTGCGCTCCGGTGGGCGATAGACCAGCGTGAATGGGTTGAACGCCAGCTCGCGCAAAGACCGCCTGGCACGCCGTTTGTGCCTGGCACGCGGATACCGGTCGACGGAACGCTGCTCGAGCTGGCCTGGAAAGAAGGCGCGCCGAGAGGCGGTACGGCAGAAGGCGCCCGACTGGTGTTCGGCGGTCCGGAGGATGGTTTTAGTCGCCGGGTCGAGCGATGGCTCCGAGCCACGGCACTCGAAATCATGTCCGCCGACGTGGAGGAGTTTTGCGCCAAGGCCGGGCTTCGCGCAGCAAAGGTCGCGGTCGGCGATGCGGTGACGCGCTGGGGAAGCTGCTCGTCGGCCGGGACGATTCGATTGAGCTGGCGGCTGGTCTGCGCGTCACCGTCGGTCCGCCGCTACGTCGTCGCCCATGAGGTGGCGCACCTGCGTCATCTCGACCACTCGGTTCAGTTCAAGGCACTTGAGCGCGCGCTTGTTGGCAACAGCATCTTATCGGTGAAGACCGGCCTCCGCCGCGAAGGCCCGATGTTGCGGAGCCTCGGTCGAAGTTAGGCTTTAAGTGGCTGGCGGCTGCGCCTGGGGCGGAGTTTGCTGCGGCGGCTGTTGCGGTTGCGGCGGTGAAGGTTGACGCGGGCGCGGCGGGAATTGGTTGGCAGGCGGCGCTGGCGGTCCAAAGGCACGATCAAGATCCTGCTGGCTCGGCGCGCCCGTGCCGTCTGGCCTGACCATCGGCGGCGGCGAATTGCCCGGATAGTCATAGGATTGCGTGCCGATCGGCAACCCTTCCTCGTCGACCAAGGGAGCAAGCGGGTCGGCACCGTTGACGTCGGAATAGCCTTCTTCGGGCTCCAGCTGCCAATCGGGAAGTGGAACTTGGGTTTCAAAAGCTTCGACCGGGCGCTTGGCGACCGCGACTGCCATGAAATCGTGGAATGCGCGCGCTGGCGCGGTGCCGCCCTGAAGGCCTGCAACCGGCTTTGCATCATCGCGCCCCATCCACACTGCGGTCGTAAGCCCGCTGGAAAAACCGATGAACCAACCGTCCTTGTTGCTGCTGGTGGTTCCCGTCTTGCCCGCCACGGGCCGGCCGATCTGGGCAGCTCGGCCGGTTCCGCTCAGCACCGCCGATTGCAACAGGTCGGTCATTTCCGCCGCGACCCACGGGGCGACAAGCACGCGCTCCTCCTCTCCCTCGCGCTGGTACAGGACCCGACCGTCTGCGGTGACGACTTTGCGAATGGCGTACGGTGTTACCGCCACGCCCTTGTTTCCGACCGACGCGAATGCTCGCGCCATGTCGATCACTCTTACTTCATTGGACCCCAGCACCATCGACGGGACGGTCTCGATTGGGCTCGATATGCCGAACCGCTTGGCCATATCGGCGATCGTTCCGAAGCCGAATTGTGCGCCGATCTTGGCGCTGATCGTGTTGACCGACCGCGAAAATGCCTCGCGCAGACTGATCGGGCCAAGGTTGGTGCGGGTTGAATTTCGCGGCGACCACCCCTCAATCGTCACCGGCTCGTCGACCACCGTATCGGTCGGCTTCATTCCGTTCTCAAGGGCGGTCAGATAGACGAATAGCTTGAATGCGGAGCCGGGCTGGCGCTGTGCCTGGGTCGCGCGATTGTAGATCGAATCGACATAATTGCGGCCGCCGACCATCGCCCGAACGGCACCGTCGCGGTCAACCGCAACCAGCGCCCCCTGGGCGCCCTTGGGCGCATTGGCATTGATTGCCGCATCGGCGGCAGTTTGCATCGTGGGATCGAGTGTCGTCCACACGTCGATCGGTTCATTGGTCGCATCGATCAGCGAATCAAGCTGCGGAAGCGCCCAGTCGGTGAAATAGCGGACGCTGTCCTGTTTGCTTGAGCGCTGGAGGCGGATCTTGGCCGGGTCGACACTGGCCGCCGCCGCGGCGCTGATGAACCCGTTCTCGACCATCGAATTAAGTACGACTCCCGAGCGGCTTCGGGCCGCCTTTGCATCGGCAGTCGGGGAATAGTTTGACGGCGCCTTGACCAGCCCGGCGATGATTGCCGCTTCGCCCAGGCTCAAGCTCTCGGCGCTATGACCGTAGAACAGCCGTGAAGCGGCATCGACGCCATAGGCCCCGCCCCCGAAATAGACCCGGTTCAGGTACAGTTCGAGAATCTGGTTCTTGGAATATTTTCGTTCCAGCGCCAGGGCCAGAATCCCCTCCTTGACCTTGCGGCCGAAATTCTTGTTGTTGGTAAGGAAGATGTTGCGGGCAAGTTGCTGGGTGATGGTCGATCCGCCCTCGCGCCAATGTCCAGTCTGCAGGCGCACCTTGATCGAGCGCATGATCCCGATCGGGTCGATTCCGAGGTGTGCGCGAAACCTCTTGTCCTCGACCGAGATCATCGCCGCCCGCATTTCGGCAGGAATCTGCTCGTAGGGCAGCCATTTGCCAAAGCTTGGACCGACGGAGGTGAGGACTTGGCCATTGGCGGCGCGGACGCGAATTGTCTGGCCCAGGTCGCTGCGCTGAGTCAGCGTCGCATAGCTGGGAAGATAGGCAGTCGCGACCGACACTGCCACGACCAGCCCCAGAAAACCGATGATCCCGGCGTAGAACATTCCCTTCAGCAGGGAGCGAAAGAGCGAGCGTGGGCGGGGCATCAGCGTGACGCGTTAAGGTGCATTGGGCGACACCGCAACGCTTCGGATTTAACCTTCGTCCGACGGATCGAACGCCAGGCTCGCGCTGTTGATGCAATAACGCAGTCCGCCTGGCCCCGGACCATCGGGGAAAACGTGGCCCAGATGTCCGTTACATGCGGCGCAGCGCACTTCGGTCCGAACCATCCCGAGACTCGAATCAGTCAGTTCGCAGACTGCTTCGCCTGATGCCGGCCCTGTGAAGCTCGGCCATCCGCTGCCGCTGTCAAATTTGTCGTCGCTTTCGAACAGCTTCGCCCCGCATCCCGCGCAATGAAATTCGCCTGGTCGTTTCTCATCGATCAAATCCCCCGACCAGGGGGGCTCAGTTCCGCCCTCACGCAGAATTCTATACCGTTCACTGTCGAGGCGTCCGCGCCATTCTTCGTCGCTGATGCTTTGCTTGCTCATCGTGCCACTCGACCGCTCCCAGGGTGAATCAGGCATTAACCCTGTTTTCATGCCTTCCCAATAGCGTGCTCGCGATGACCGGGTTCCTTTCTCGCTGCTGGCTGGTGCCACTCGCTCTGGCAGCGTCCGCGCTGATCGGCGCGGGCGTGGCCACAGCCCAGTGTGCCGACTGCGCAATCACACCGGGTGACCCGGTGGGTCCGAGCACCCAGGAACGCCCGCTTGAGATCGAATTCGAATCGACATTGAACTTTGATCGGCTGTTGCTGAACGGAAACGGGCCGGGCACTGCCCGCATCGACCCCGACGGTGGGCGCGATGTCGCCGGCTCGGTCGAATCGATCGGCGGTCGCGCATTGGTCGGCCGGATGATCCTTACCGGTGAGCCCGGTCGCCAGGTCGACGTCGTGTTTCCTGACAAGATCGAATTGATCGGGATCAGCGGCGCAGTGATCACCATCCGGCAAATCTTCAGCGATCTTCCGAAAAACGCAGAGCTCGATTCGAACGGCCGCCTCGTTGTGCAGTTTGGCGGGGAACTAGGAATCGACGGCGACAGCGATGGTGACTTTCGCGGAAACCTCCTGATCCGCGCCGACTATTTGTGACCCTTTCCAAAACGGTGGATTCGTAAACAGGCAGGTAACCATAACCTTGAGGAAAGGCGTAAGTGGTTCGCGGTAATAGGACATTACGGGTGCCGGACCTCCCCAAGGGTTCGACCAGCCGAATCACGGAACTGAGTGGGGAACAAATTTATGACCATGATCAAAAAGCTGGCGTTCGCGGGTGTTGCCGCGCTCGCTTTCGCCGCCGCCCCGGCTGCGGCCGCAGGCTATACTGCGCCGACTGCCAACGGCAAGGCGACCGTTCGCCTTTATAACCAGATCACCCTTAGCAAGGTGACCGACATTGATTACGGCGTCGTCATCCGCAACGCTGCGGGCTGGGGCTCGGAAGTCATCTCGATGGACAATGCCGGCGCGCTTAATTGCGGCACAGCTGTCAACATGTCGTGCACGGGCAGTCCGTCGGTGGGCGAATTCACTATCCAGGGTGACCTGGACTCGGAAATGAGCGTCGAAATTTCGGGCGCCGACTATAACGAGGCGGTTAATGAGCTGACGCTCCACAACGGGGCTGACTCGCTCATCATGGCCTTCCAGGTCAGCGGTATGACCCAGGACCTCGATGCGACGACCTCTGCGCCGCTCACCACCTGGTCGCTGACCGGCACCGGTGCGGACCAGACGTTGCTGTTTTACGGCGACCTCACGGTTCAGGATTTGGCGACTGCTGCAAACGGCGTCTACGAAGCCAATTATACCCTGACCGCCGACTACAAGTAAGTCGTCCGACCAGGACTGAATGAATGAACGGGGGTCCTTCGGGGCCCCCGTTTTTTTCGTATGCGACGGCTGTCTGAACGCGTGCGCTGAAACGCTCGCTTGCAACCATCTCCAGTGCCGCGTCCTGCAACTGGTCGGACTGTCAGACCGTCGATCAGGGCGACCCGTACGGGATCGCTCATTACGCCCGATCAGTCATCTAATTGCGGGGGCAGTCTCGCTGGGTGCCACCCCCGAGCAAATCGCCAACTCGTGACTTCGCAGGCGCAGCCTAAGCACCTGCGCACCCGGGCTACCTGGGCAGCCCTTCGATCCAACCTTCACTCGAAATCCGGGCCCGAATAGCTCCCCACTGGACCGCTCCAGCGCGCGCCCTGAAAGGTTAACGAGGCGATAACCATGAATCCAAAAGGAATGGAAAGGATAACAAGGTTAATCCTCCGGTTACTTCGTTGGGTAAGCATGACCTTTGGAACGGATGACCTTTATGTCAAAGAAGTTGGGAATAATCGTTGCGTCGCTTGCCGCAGGCTTCCTGCTTGCTTCGCCAGCGCAAGCTGCAACTGGAAACGTCACCATTCAGGCGCAGGTCCTAAAGCCGGTCGAGCTGAGTGGTGGCGGCACCATGAATTTGGGCACAATCATCATGCCGTCGGCGGCGACCTATTCGGGAACGTTCGTGCTGTCTGCCGCAGCAAGTCAATCGGGCACCTATTGCGCTTCGGGTTTCTCATGCACGGGAACGCCGGCAGCCGCGGCTTTCAACCTGCGCGGCAGTAAGAGCAGCGTCGTTTCTGTCAAAATCCCGACCCAGATCGTCCTTACCCTCCAGGGGTGGACCGGTGGCGGCACAACCCCGACTATCGCTTTGACGACGTCCAACAGTCTTGCCGCGAACAATCCCAGCGGGACTTATCCGGTAACGCTTCCGAATTCAGGCGCGCCGGGCCTGGATTTCTATGTTGGTGGCTCGTTTACCGTCAATCAGACCACTGAGGGCGGCGACTATGTCGGGACGTTCGCGGTTACGGCCGACTATCAATAACAGCGGGTGCGCGCGCACGGCGAGCGCAGTTCAAACCTGATTGGGGCCGGGGATATTCTTCCGGCCCTTTTTGTTTGCTGCGGTTCAAGGATGGTTAGCAATAAAATAACCATTTTGGACCATATTTCCCGAGTGACAGAGCGGGCTTTATCCGCGCCTTGGGAGTTTGAACGATGAAAATTTCAGCCCGCAATTTCTGCCGCGCGATCGCCGGTGCATTAGCACTGGCTTTTGTCGGCGCGCCCGCGGCCAATGCGGGTGTCGGCGATCTCCTCGTCGCACCGACCCGGCTCATCCTCAATGGTGGGCGCGGCGCCGAGGTCATCCTGAAGAATGTCGGCGACGAAACCGCGACTTATCGCGTGTCAATCGAGCTTCGGCGGATGCAGGCCAACGGCTCCTTGAGCGACGTCGACCAGCCGACTGCGGAAGAAAAGTTGGTCCAGGACATGATTTTCTTTGCTCCACGCAAAGTCGTCCTGCCGCCGAACCAGCCACAATCGGTGCGGATTTCCGCTCGTCCTCCTGCGGGCCTTCCGGACGGCGAATATCGCGCCCACATCCTGTTTCGGGCAATTCCCAAGCCGCGCCAGGCTGGCGAGGTTAATGAAATCCAGGGCGTGGGCTTTCGCCTGACCCCGATTTACGGCGTCACCATTCCGGTCATCATCCGCCTTGGTAACCTGGAGGCGACGGCAGGGATTGCCGGTGTTCGGCTGGCAAAGATCGCAGACAAGAAGGCAATCCAGGTTGACCTGACCCGCAGCGGCAAACGTTCGACCTACGGTGAGCTCAAGGTTCTCAAGGAAGGTCTAAAGGAGCCGCTCGCCCAGTTGCGCGGGGTCGCGGTGTACAATGAGCTGGCCGAGCGTACGGTGATGATCCCGCTCGACGAGGAAAGCGCCGGCCAGGCTTCCGGCAAGGTCACCGTGCAATATTTCGAGATTGGCGATTCCGGATCGAAACTGATCGCCGAAACCTCCGCCGTCCTCCGCTAAGCAACTGTAGGAAAGCGAAACTTCGAGTCATGAAGCGGGGCGCGATCCGGCGTTGGTGGTCGTGGGCGGCGATAGCCGTCGCGGCTGCTTGCGCCTCGATCGCCCCTGCAACGGCTCCGGAAAAAGACCAATGGGTGGCGGACCCCGACGCTCAGTTCTCGCTATCGGTCCAAATTCACAATCTGACGATCGGTGATGGAGTCCGGGCCTATCAGACACCGGAAGGCGCCTGCGTCCTGCTCGGCGATTTTTCCAACACGCTAAGCTTTCCGATCAAGACCGACTTTGCGGCCGCGACCGCGACGGGATGGGCCTTCAACGAGAAAAACAGCATCGCGATTGACCGCAAGGCGCGCACTGCGTCCATTTCTGGCAAACGCGAATCATTTGCAATAACGGACATTCGCGATACGCCTGACGGTTGGTGTGTCGACAGCAAGGCTCTCGGCAAATGGTTCGGCATGGGCGTTAATGCCGATGTCTTTAATTCACTGCTTCGGCTCCAGTCTGACCGGCGCCTCCCGGCCGAAGAGGCGTTGATTCGCGTGAAACGCGGCGATGCGCTCGCAGCCAAGAAGAAGAACGCGCAATCTCTCAAGGATTTGCCGCAAGTACGGATGCCCTATCGCCTGTGGCGCGCTCCGGCTTTTGAATTCGTCGTCAATGCCGGCGTGCGCTATGGCGGCGGAAAGGTTTCGGTCGGTCGCGATGCGAGTGTTTATGCCGCAGGCGAAGTAGCGGGCCTGTCTTATTCCGCGAATATCGGGATCAGCCAGAATGGCCTGCCCAAGAATGTCTGGGCGCGTTTTTATCGCTCGGACCCCGAAGCAAGTCTGCTTGGCCCACTCAAGGCCACGCATGTCGCGTTTGGCGACGTTCCCGGGCTGTCCTCGACCTTGCGCAGTGCCGGCGGCAACGGTCGCGGCCTGGTGATCACTAACCGCCCCCTGCTCCAGACTGGAAGCGTCGACCGGACGGAGTTTCGTGGTCGCCTCCCCGATGGCTGGGACGCGGAACTGTATCGCAACGGGTCCCTGGTGGCATTCGATAATGATCCGGCGGGTAGCGGTGAATATGTTTTCAAGGACATCGAGATCCTCGCCGGCGACAATGCTTATGAGGTCGTGCTTCACGGCCCGCAGGGCCAAACCCGCACCGACACCGACCATATCAATGTCTCCCGAAACGCCGCTCCGCCCGGCAAGCTATGGTATTGGGCCGGGGTCAGGCAGGAAGGAGAAAAGCTTCTCGACATCCAGCGGTTGACCGGCAAATTAGCTGCGCAAGATACTGGGCTTGCAGACGGAGCAGCTACCCGCAAAAGCCGTTTCGGCGTTCCACCCGAAGCTGCGCTGCAACTGCAATACGGAATCAGCCGCACGATCGCCGTCAGCGCACTCGTGCGTTCGGTTATCGAGGGGGACGAGCGGGTGACCTATGCCGAGGGCTCGGTCCGAAAGTCGATCGGCGCTTCGGTCATTGACGTCGCGGCGTCAATCGACAGCGCGCACCGCCTGGCCGCGCGGGCGCAGCTTCTGGCCAAGCTAGGCGCTGCGACGCTAAGCGCCAGTTCAACATTCGGAAGCGATCCGACTGGGGAAGACTTCGATGGCAAGAGTGTCACATTGGCTCACCGGATCGGCCTCGCCTTTCCGGTTAAACTGGGCGGTGCCAATATCCCGATTTCTACCAGCGTCGGGAAACGCACCCTGGCAGGGGGCGGCGAAGTGCTTGACGGCACCCTTCGCTTGGGCGCGCGTATCGGCCGTTTCAATCTCGCCAATTCGACGACATTTCAAAAGGTCATAGAACATTCGAACGGCGCAAGCTCGAGTACACAATCGCTCGTCAATGAACTTATTGGCACCGGACGCGTAGGCAAGGTGCGCGTACGTGGTTCAATCGTCACCGACGTCGTCCCAGAGGCGCGGCTACGAACGCTTGGCCTCAACGCCTACTGGGCACAAGACGAAAAGCGCGAATGGGACGCGGGTGTTCAATATGATGCATTGTCCAAAGTTGGGATGGCGAGTTTGTCTCACATCCGACGTTTTGACGGCATGTCGGCGGCCCTGATCGGCGAAGCGCAGACAAACGGCAACGTGGGGGTCAAGTTGCGCCTCAACTTTTCCCTCGACCCTTTCCGCCGGGGGTTAAGGCCAACGCGCGAACGCCTTGCCAGCACTGGCCTGGTCCAAGCGCGCGTATTCGAGGATCTGAACGAGAACGGTCGCTTCGACGATGGGGAGCCGGTGGCGCAAAATGCTGCGATTACCACGGGCACCAAGCAGTCCGAGGCGCTGACCGGGGGCGACGGGCTGGTGACCGTTGGAGGTTTGACGCCATTCGTACCGACGCCAGTCGGAATTGACCAAACCAGCCTCGCGAACCCCGCGCTAACTCCGCTCAAGCCGGCCCAAGTCATCGTTCCGCGGCCGGGCGTTGCGGCACTCGTCGACATCGCTCTGGTCGGGGGCGGCTCGATCGAGGCGTTCGCCGCGCGTAGCGACGGCTCTCCCTACGAAGGTCTGGATTTTGAACTGGTCGAAGCCGATGGGACGGTCATCGCAACAACCCGCAGCGACCTCGACGGATATATCGTGTTCGAGAACATCCATTATGGAAATTTCACGATCCGTCTTGCGAAGGCAAGCGCAGAGGCCATCCGCGGTTCGCTGACGACACCGGTCAATGCGGCAATCAACCGCGACCGACCGGCATTGCGGATCGGCGCAATCACGGTGGCAAGCCTCAAATAGTCGTCTGAGACGACTTGTCCGGACCCACGGCACGGTTGTTCTTGGGATTTCGCTTAAAACTGGTGCGGTCGAGAAGACTCGAACTTCCACGGCCTTTCGGCCACAGCGACCTCAACGCTGCGCGTCTACCAATTCCGCCACGACCGCACGTCATGCAAACGGCGACCGAACGCGGCCGCCGTGACTGGCAAGGCGGCGCTCCTAGCAAAGCCATGATGGCCGCGCAATGCCGCGGCGCAGCAAAATTCGCAGTCCCGAAATGGCACAGACCTTAAGACTTTATTTACTATTCTCCCGCCGGCGCGTTACCACATTGCCATGCTGGTGTTTGCCCTCGCTTCCCTTGCGGCCACGGGCCCGGTCGAAAAAACCGGTCGCCCTGTCGTCGCGCCGGTTGCGTATGCTGCTTCATCGCGTTCGCGGCCTCCCGCCATTTCGACCATAGCCACGGGCCGCGCATCGGTACGCCTGATGACTGCGACGACGATCAATTTCCGGCAACCAGCGATCGGCCTTCCAAGCCTGAGGAAGTCGCGTTTGCGAACTCAAGATGGCCGCGTTACCGAAGCCCAGGTCATTGAATTCCAATAGAAATTGTTTGCGGCTGAGCTGTTCAGCTTGAGGTGTTGCCAAATGCCAAGGACAAGTCGCTTCCACCTGCCGGAACGTTGACTTCCGCGCTGTTGAAGCTGGCGCTGGCGCCGGGTGCAAGGCTGCGGGTGGGGGGATTTATCGTCCAACTATAAACCACTTCGCCGCTGGCGGACTTGATCTGGGCGTTGAGCGGCGGAACCGGCTGATCGCTTCCGGTGGGGTTGATGATCCGTCCGGTCACGGTGACGAGTTCATTACCGCTCTCAAGCGTCTGGCGATCCTTGTGGGTGATCACCAAGGTAAGCGGGCTCGCCCCCGCGCTCGACAGGCCAAGTCGTGCCTTCAGGTCGGCAGGCGCGAGAAACCAGGCAACGGCAGCCAGCACCGCGACGAACAAGAGGCCGACAAGCACCTTCGGCCAAGCGCGTGCAGGGCCATACTCCTCGGCTTCATCATAAGCCTCGTAAGAAGCCTGCTCCATCGCCTCCTGTTCGGGCCATGGCTCCGGATCGCTTGTCCTTCCGACGCCTGGAGCGTCGTCCAGATGTACGGCCTCAAATGCGCGTTCTTCTGCTTCGGGTCCGCTACGCGGGGCGATCATCGTCGCTTCGGTCAAGGATTCGTCCCGGTCATCGGCTTCCGGGGCAGCGGGGATCGCTTCGAACTGGCTTGTTTCCTCGGCGGGCGGGGGAATTTCCTCGTCCTCGTCGAGCGACGCCATTGGGACCACCGGCGGCTCGAACGTGCTGGCCGGCACGGCGCTTTCGATCGGATGGATGCCATGGGAAGCGGAGTCGTGATCCCCGGTTGCGGTGTATGCAGCGGGCTGGGTCGGGCTGCTGGCGTCCGGATGATCTGCTCCTGCGTCCGGATCGCGCACCTCGGCGGAGGATGACTTCATGGCATCGCCAAAACCTGCCTCGCCGCTCCACTCAGACTCGGCTCCGGGGCGGACCTCGTCCGAAGCAGGTCCGCTCCCCCGGTTCTCGTGATCTGCGCTTGGGGCTTCGGGAGCGGTCGGTTGGTCCTCGTCGGCAGGCGGCGGGACGGGTGCTGACTCCAATCCGGTTGGACCGCCGGCGGATTCCGGATCCTGATGCCAACTGTGCTTGCACGACGCGCATCGCACTTGGCGCCCATTGGGCGGGATCGCGCCGTCTTTGACCACATATTGCGTGCCGCAATCGGGACAGGTGAGGATCATGGACGAAAAGACCTCTTCTAAGGCGGGTTTTGACGGGTAAACAGCAATGAGAAGGGCTTGGCAAGGCAAGGCGCGCCATGCAACGGCACTAGGACGCAAGGAAAGGGACGGCCAACTGGCGGCGATCGCCGAATTCGATAGCGTTGGGCTAAGGTACGGGACGGGCGCGGAGGTTCTCCGCGACCTTAGCTTCCGCTTGTCCGGTGGGGGGTTCTACTTTCTTACCGGCCCATCGGGGGCGGGTAAGACTTCACTCTTGAAACTTTTGTACCTAGCGCAGCGCCCGACACGCGGCCGAATCCGTCTGTTCGGGACCGAGCTGACCGGTGCGCCGCGAGACCTGCTTCCTGCTTTTCGCCGCCGGATCGGAATCGTGTTCCAGGACTTCCGTCTTGTTCGGCACTTATCGGTGTTCGACAATGTCGCCCTACCGCTGCGGGTTGCCGGACGCGCAGAGCAAGAGATTGAGCGGACGGTCAGGGAAATGCTCGACTGGGTCGACCTGTCCGACCGTGCCGACGCGCGGCCGCCGACGCTTTCTGGCGGTGAGCAGCAACGCGTGGCGATTGCGCGGGCAGTTATTGCGCGCCCCGAGCTGTTGGTCGCTGACGAGCCGACCGGCAATGTCGATAACGACATGGCGCGCCGCCTGATGGACCTGTTTTCCTCGCTCAACGCGGATGGCACGACGGTGGTCGTCGCGACCCATGCAGCGGGCGTCATGCGCCAGGTTTCCGACGCACAGCTGATGCGCATCGACAGGGGGACGCTGGTAGACCCTACCGGGGGATTGCGAAACCCGCCCGCGGGCGGCCGGTCGGCGCAGGCGGCGCAATGAATTGGCTGTTTGCAAGCTCGGCAGAACGCCGCCTGCTGGGGATAGCCCCCTTGTCGGGGCCAACCCCTTGGCTGGTCGGAATAATGACCTTCACCATCGTCCTAATTGCCGCTGCAGGCCTTGCGATGGCAAGCACTGCGGGGCGTTTCGCAGCATCGATCGAGGCGCGCTACTCAGTCGAAGTGGTCAGCGAAGGGGCCGATTCCAGCCGCGTTGTAACGGCTTTGCGCCGGTCGCCCGACGTCATCAACGTGTCGACCGTCAGCGAAACCGAGATGCGGGCCACGCTGGCGCGGTGGCTGGGCGCAATGGCCGACAGTCCCGACCTTCCAGTTCCAGCGCTGGTCAACTTCGACCTTCGGCCAGGCGCAAGCCTGTCGCGCATCGCCGAGCAGGTTAAGCAGGTATCTCCCGGTGCCACGATTGCATCCCATCAGGCCGCAGTCGCGCCAATCCTTCACTCGCTGCGCTTGTTGCAATGGGTCGCCCTTGCCCTCGTCCTGCTGCTCGCATCGGCTGCCGCGGGCGCAGTGGTCCTCGCTGCGCGCGCCGACTTCGATACGCACAAGTCGATAATCGACATCCTGCACGGGGTGGGTGCAACCGACCAGCAGGTCACCGATCTATTCCAACGCAAGATCGCAATCGACGCCGCCGCAGGTAGCCTTGTCGGCGGCGGTATCGCGGCATTCATCCTCGCGCTTCTGGCGGCTGGGTCAGCTTTTCTGGGACAGCTTACCGGGGGTGCCACACTGACTGCTGGTGACATCGCGCTTCTCGCGCTCCTTCCGATCGCGCTGACCATCCTTGCAACCATCATCGGCCGCACCGCGGTGCGCCATAGCTTGAGGCAGGACCCGTGATCGCCCGAGTAACATCGATCGCGATCCTCGCCTATCTTGTCGGGTTCGTGCTGTTTGCCTTTACTCTCGGCAAGCCCGCCGGCCCGGGCACGCCCAGGACCGACGCGGCAATCGTTCTGACGGGCGGTAGCGGTCGGATTGAACATGCAATTTTCGTGCTCAAGGCGAAAATGGCCAAGCGGGTATTGATCTCCGGCGCCGACCCGATCGTTACCAAGAAGGATTTGGCAGAGCGCTTGGGTGGAGATGAAAAGTGGCTCAATTGCTGCGTCGACCTAGACAGCGTGTCGGTCGACACCCGCACCAATGCCGAAGAAGCCGATCGCTGGATGGCAAAGCACGGCTACAGTTCGCTTCGGTTGATCACCAGCGACTGGCACATGCGCCGTTCACTCTACGAGTTTCGCAAGGTCCTGAAGGGCAAATACGTAATCGTTCCGGACGCGGTGCAGTCCGAGCCGGGTCTGATGACCCTGTTCGCTGAATACAATAAGTTCATTCTCCGCCGCATCGCGGTTTGGGCCGACCTCTAGATGTTCGCGATCCGGACCGCCGCGTGGACGGCGGCATTCTTCCTGTTCACGCTGTTCTTCCTCGTCACGGTCCCTTTCCTGACCCCGTTCGGGGGCAAAACCATCCGCCATTTTTTACAAACGTGGCTCGATGGCCATGCCTGGCTCTGCTCAACAATTCTCGGCATTCGCTCCCACGTTACAGGAGTGGTTCCCAAGGGCGCGCACATCATCGCGGTCAAGCACCAATCGATGTACGAAACGATCGAAAGCGCGCGTATTTCGCACCTTCCGATCATGGTCATGAAACGGGAATTGTCGCGGATCCCGCTGTTCGGCCTGGTCACCCAACTCTACGGTGTCATCACCGTCGATCGCGACTCTGGGTCCAAGGCCGTTCGCCACCTCGTCAACGAAGGAAAAAGGGCGCGCCTCGAACAGCGGTCGATCGTGATATTTCCCGAAGGAACGCGGGTTGCGGTGGGTCAAGCCCCACCCGTCCGGGGCGGTTTTTACGCGCTCTACCGCTCGCTCGGCCTGCCGGTGGTGCCGGTCGCCATGGATAGTGGTCGCTTATGGGGCAAGGTCGCCCCCAGGGCCCCGGGTACTATCCACTTCGTGATCGGCGAGACGATCCCCGCTGGACTGAAGCGCGACGAACTCGACGCACGTGTTCACGCCGGGATCAACGCGCTCGAGCCCGCAGCTTCAACTGCGAAGCCGCGCCCCTAACTTCTCGGCGGCGGCGACAATTGTTGAAGAAATCGCAGCGATTTCCTCCTCAGTGAAGCTCTTTTCACCCGGCTGAAGGGTTACTTCGACAGCCAGCGACAGCCCATCGGAAGCCTCGAAGCGGTCGAACAGCCGCGCCTCAACGATCGCCCTTTTGTCGGCGCTCCTGATCGCTCGAACCAGATCGCCCGCGGCAAGCTCTGCAGGCACGATGAACGCAAAGTCGCGGCTGACCGCCTGGAGCGCGGTTGGAGCATAGGCGGGCCTGGCGCGCCCACTGGACCGTGATGCCGGGATTGCGTCGAGATACACCTCCGCAGCGATCAGCCCCTTGGGCGCATCGAGCCGCTTCACCAGCGCCGGGTGAAGTTCGCCGAAGCGGGCGACGATCATCTTAGGTCCTAGGCCAAGGCTCGCCGAGCGACCGGGATGCCAGCTATCACCGGCGCCGGGAAAAACCTGAAGATTGGCGATCGGTGCGCCCGCGGCCTCAAGCAGCGCAATGGCCTCGGACTTGGCATCGAAAGCATCGAACGCTTTTGTCTTGCCAGTTTGCCAATTGCGCCTTTCACGGGTGCCAGCAAGAACCAGGGTCAAGGTCGGCCTCTCCCCCTCGGCGAGGTAGCGGCGGCCGAGTTCGAACAGGCGCACGCTGTCCATGCCACGATCGAGGTTGCGCCGCGCCGCTGCTGCAAGCCCCGGAATAAGCGAGGGACGCATGACCTTCATGTCTTCGCTGATTGGATTGGCAAGCACCCAGTCGCCGCCGCCAAGTGCTTGCGCCTCATTGTCTCCGATGAAGCTCCAAGTCACCGCCTCATCCAGACCCCGCGCAGCAGCGGAACGGCGGACCCGCCGTTCAAGGATCTGAAGCCGCGTCGCGGTCGGTACCGCCACCCCCTCGACACGCGGCAAGGGGACGGAAGGAATAAGATCGAAGCCGGAAACGCGAAGGACTTCTTCGACCAGGTCGGCCGGACCGTCGACGTCGCGACGCCAGCTCGGCACGGTCGCGGTGTCGCCGTCAATTGCGAATCCAAGGCGCTCCAGGATCCTACGCTGCTCGTCGGCCGGGACATCGATTCCCCCCAGGCTGAGCGCCCGCTCGGGACAGAAACGCACCACTTGCGGCTCAAGCGGCGGCTGGCCGGCGTTGATGGCGTAAGAAGCCTCGCCGCCACAGATCTCGAGGATCAAGCCGGTAAGGATCGCGAGCCCCGGCTCGAGGAATGCCGGATCAACTCCACGCTCGAAACGGCTTCGCGCATCGGACGAAAGGCCCAGTTTCTGGCCCGTCCGGGCAATTCGTTCCGGCGTGAAATAGGCCACCTCCAGCATGACGTCTGTAGTCGTCGCGCCGACGCCTGAATCTTCGCCGCCCATGATCCCGGCGATGTCGTGGACCCGCGCTGAATCGGCAATCACCGTCATGTCGGACGATAGAACATATTGCTTTTCGTTCAGGGCAAGCACGGTTTCTCCGTCTTGCGCGCAACGGGCGACCAGTCCGCCGTCAAGCTTGGTGATGTCATAGGCATGGGCGGGGCGGCCAAGGTCGAGCATTACGTAGTTGGTGATATCCACGATTGCGGAGATCGGGCGCTGGCCCGCGGACTTCAGCCGTAGCTGCATCCACTCGGGACTGGCGCCGTTTGTGACGCCGCGGATTGCACGACCGTAGAATGCCGGGCAGCCCGCTGCGTCTTCGATCGCGATTGAAACGGGGCTGTCGAAACTGCCGTCGATCAAAGGAACCTCGAGCGGTTTCAACGTTCCGACGCCTTTCGCCGCAAGGTCCCGGGCAATGCCGCGCACCCCCATGCAATCCGCACGGTCGGGGGTGATCGCGACATCGAATATTGGATCGTCAAGGCCGGCGAAATCAGCAAAGCTGGTTCCAACCGGCGCATCCTCGCCAAGCTCGATGATCCCGTCATGGTCATCGCCAAGCTCAAGCTCGCGAACCGAACACATCATCCCGTGGCTTTCGACGCCGCGAATTGCAGCGACCTTCAGGGTGATGCCCGTACCCGGGACAAAGGCACCGGGCGCCGCAAATACCCCGACCAGACCAGCGCGGGCGTTGGGTGCGCCGCACACGACCTGCATCGGCCCTGTACCGGCATCGACGCTGAGCACGCGCAACTTGTCCGCTTGGGGGTGTGGCTCGGCACTGATCACCCGGGCGATCCGGAACGGCGCGAGCTTTTCGGCCGGATTTTCGATGCCTTCGACTTCGAGCCCAAGCGACGTCATGGTGTCGGCCAAGGCTTCCGCCGAAAGGTCGGTATCGAGATGGGCCTTGAGCCAGCTCAATGAAAATTTCATGCGCCCACTCCGGCTGACAGGGTGGGAATATCAAGACTTTTGAAGCCGTAATGCTTGAGCCAGCGCAAATCGGCATCGAAGAATGCGCGCAAATCGTCCATGCCGTATTTAAGCATTGCTAACCGGTCGATACCGCAGCCGAACGCGAAACCCTGCCATTCATCGGGGTCGAGCCCGCACGCAGCGATCACCTTGGGGTGGACCATGCCGCTACCCAGCACTTCCATCCAGCCTTCCTGTCCGCCGACCACGCGGCGGCCCTTGTCGATCGACCAGCCCACATCGACCTCGGCCGATGGCTCGGTGAAGGGGAAATAGGACGGGCGCATGCGAAGCACGATGTCGTCGCGCTCGAAGAACGCCCTGAGGAATGTCTCCAGGGTCCACTTCAAATGTCCCATCGTGACGTTCTTGTCGATCACCAGCCCTTCGACCTGGTGAAACATCGGCGTGTGAGTTGCGTCGCTGTCGCTGCGATAGACCCGGCCCGGAGCGATGATCCGCAATGGAGCGCCCCGTTCGGACATGGTTCGGATCTGGACCGGCGAGGTATGGGTGCGCAGGACCATCGTCTTGGCGTGTTCGCCTGCAAGGTAAAACGTATCCTGCATCGCCCGGGCGGGGTGCGCTTCGGGAATGTTGAGCGCAGTGAAATTATGCCAGTCGTCTTCGATTTCCGGGCCCTCAGCTACGGCAAAGCCCAAGTCGGCGAATATTTCGGCGAGTTCATCCATCACCTGGCTGACCGGGTGGATCGAGCCAGTGGGTGCCTCGCGCGCGGGAAGCGTCAGGTCCACCCGCTCGGTCGCCAGCTTGCGTTCAAGTTCGGCGTCCTCAAGCGCCGCTTTCTTCGCCTCGATCGCGCCTTGCACGGCTTCGCGCAGCGCGTGGATTTTCGGCCCTTCGGTCTGCCGCTCTTCCGGGCTCATGCTACCAAGCGTTCTCAACTGCTGAGTGATCAGTCCCTGCTTGCCGAGCATTTCGACACGAACAGCATCGAGCGCGGCGAGGTCCGCCGTTTTCTCGATCCGCTGGATTGCTTCATCACGGTTCATCGCGCCGCCTTAGCGAGCGAGTGCCGGACACGCAAAGGGGGACTCAGACTGCAACGAATGGGAACGGCGAGATGGTCTTGGTCAACCGGTCGACAGCGAGCAACCGGCCAGCGGGCGGCGTGGCGCGCTGCGCGCAATCAAGCCGCGGGCAGACCGGGCACGCCGGGCCGACCGGGGTGATCGTCGGTGCTTCAAGGTCAAGCCCTTCGGCGCAATGCAGCTTGTCGGCATGGCGAAGGTCGCAACCAAGGCCGATCGCAAGAAGGCCACTTGTCTCGCTGGTCTTGATGGGCCGCTCGATCGTCCGCGCGACGGTGAAATATCGCTCCCCGTCGGGGGTCTCGATCACCTGGGTAATGACCTGTCCTGCATTCTGGAAGGCGGCGTGCAGGTTCCAGCGGGGGCAAGTTCCGCCGAATCGCGAGAATGGGAAGGTGTCGCCGGCATAGCGCTTCGAAATGTTCCCTGCGGGATCGACCCGCAGCATGAAGAACGGCACACCGCGCGCGCCGGGGCGATTGAGCGTGGTGAAGCGGTGGGCAACTTGTTCGACATTAGCGCCATATTCGCCGGTCAGTCGGTCGATCGAATAGCGCAGTTCCTCGCAACTTTTGAGGAAGCGACCGTAAGGCATCATCACCGCTCCGGCGGCATAATTGGCGAGGTGGACGTAAAGCAACTGGCGAACCCCCTCGTCGGGCGGCGCCGCGTCCGCGACCATGTTTTCAAGCACCGTGGCGAATTCGACCAGCGCAAGCTGGTAGGCAAGCGCGAAGGTCCGGTTCTCGGGCCGAAGCAAGCTCGACAGAAGCAGCAGGCGTCGCTCGGGGTCGAAGCGCTGGCTGGCGCCCGCCATCTCCTCCTCTCCGGCAAGGCGGACATTAATCCCCCATGCTTCCTTCAGGCGCCGGCGCATCGGTTCTGCCATCGACAGCGGATCGCTTAGCGCGCCGCCCAGCGTTTCGGCCCCATCCTCCAGCTCGGGATAGTGGTTGCGATGCTGCTGGATATAGTCGCGTACCCAGTTTTCCGGGGTGATCACCCCTCGGACATCGCCTTCCCCGACCGAAGGACTGCGCTCGGCTTCGGTTAGCGCACCGTAAAGACGCGCGATCGCATCCGCTATCCCCGGCGCATTGAGCGCAAGTTCGGCAAGCTCGTAACGAGCGATGTTGAGGTCTCTTAATCGCTGGTCGGTGAAGATTTCGGCAAGCACATCGGCGCTGGCGTGCGACCCCTGGCCGCTGGCAAAGGTGCGGATGTCGACATCGTAATGGTCCGCCAGCTTGAGCAGGAGTGCGGCGGTGACCGGACGCTGGTTGCGTTCAAGATGGTTGAGGTAGGATGGGCTGATTCCAAGCGAATGCGCCATGTCCGTTTGCGACAGGCCATGATCGCGGCGCAGTCGGCGAAGGCGGTGGCCCAGGAAAAGCTTTTGCGACATGTGCAATTGCTGTCAATCTATGCCCGATTTCACAAGTCAAATCATGACAAGATGGCTCTTTTTGTCGCGTGGCTAGCAGCGCCTTGTGCTTTTGTAGTCGCATCCAGTCGGCTTGAGCACGAGGAAAACCGCGATGACAAATTTTGACCAAATGGTCGGCGCCCCCAAGGGCCGCTTCGATGGAATCAGCCGCCCCTATCCGGCCAGCGAGGTCGCCCGGCTGCGGGGATCGTTCGTGCCCGACCATAGTATTGCCCGGCGTGGTGCCCTGAAATTGTGGGAACGGCTGAACACAAGCCCCGAACCGGTCCGAGCGCTCGGCGCGGTGACCGGCAACCAGGCGATGCAGATGGTCCGCGCCGGGTTGGAGGCGATCTATCTGTCGGGCTGGCAAGCTGCAGCCGACGCCAATACCGCGGGCGCCATGTATCCGGACCAGTCGCTCTATCCCGCCAACACCGGGCCGGAGCTTGCCCGGCGGATCAATCGCACCCTCCAGCGCGCCGACCAGATCGAACATGCCGAAGGCGGCGCACAGCGCGACTGGTTCGCGCCGATCGTCGCCGATGCGGAGGCCGGGTTTGGCGGACCGCTGAACTGCTTTGAAATCATGAAAGCCTATATCGAAGCGGGAGTTGCCGGGGTCCATTTCGAAGATCAATTGGCGAGCGAAAAGAAGTGCGGGCACCTGGGCGGTAAGGTTTTGATCCCGACCCAGGCCGCGGTGCGCAACCTCGACGCCGCGCGGCTTGCCGCCGACGTAATGGGCGTACCAACCCTAATCGTTGCGCGCACCGATGCCGAAAGTGCGCGCCTGATAACCAGCGACGTTGACGAACGCGATCGCCATTTCATCGCCGGTGAGCGTACTCCCGAAGGCTTCTTCCGCCTGAAGGAAGGCACAGGGCTAGACCATTGTATTGCGCGCGGACTCGCCTTTGCCAAACATGCCGACCTGTTGTGGTGGGAAACCAGCCATCCCGACCTCGATGATGCGCGGACCTTCGCCGAGGCGGTGCACAAGGAACATCCGGGCAAGTTACTTGCCTATAATTGCTCCCCCAGCTTCAATTGGGAAGCGAAGCTCGACCAGGCGACGATCGCCAAGTTCCAGCGCGAGCTGGGCGCAATGGGCTATAAGTTCCAATTCGTGACGCTTGCCGGCTTCCACAGCCTGAACCACGCCATGTTCGAGCTCGCCTCTGACTATCGCGATGACGGCATGGCGGCTTATTCACGGCTCCAGCAAGCCGAGTTCGCAAGCAAGTCTACCGGCTATACTGCGACCCGGCACCAACGCGAGGTCGGTACCGGCTACTTCGATGCGATCGCCACCGCAATCTCGGCCGGCCAGGCCTCGACCACGGCGCTCAAGAATTCGACCGAAGCGCAACAATTCGCCCACGCCTGAGGAGATTGGACGATGACAACCAACCGATACTGGGTACTTGGTGGCCAATATGAGGACTGCAACTTTGCGCGCCTCACCCCGGGGACCGTGACCGTTGCCGGCCCCTTCAACTGCCAGCTCCGGGCACGCACAGAATGGCAGCGGCTGACTTTTCGCGACCGGATTGGCGCCACGACCCGCTACACCATTGCCACCGAACCGATGGTCGCGGCTGAACGATGAGCCTTGCCGACGTGCTACCCAAGGCGAGCGCCGGGCCCGACCATAACGACTCCGCCGACATCCTCGATGATCGCGCACTCGCACTGCTCGGCGAACTTCACGCGCGCTTCGATCTGCGGCGGCGCGCATTGCTCGATCAGCGGGTTGAGCGGCAACGCGACTTCGACGTGGGTGAGCGGCCCGACTTTCGTGCTGATACCAAGGCGATCCGCGATGGCGACTGGACGGTCGCAGCGATTCCGGCCGATCTGCAGGATCGACGTGTCGAGATTACCGGCCCGACCAACGCCAAGATGATTATCAACGCGCTGAATTCCGGCGCCAAAATATTCATGGCCGATTTCGAGGATGCCACCAGCCCAGGCTTTGATGAGATGATCCGGGGCCAGCGCAACCTCAAGCGCTTCTGGGCAGGGACGCTTGATCATTTCGATCCGGCGAGCGGGAAAAAATACACGCTTCGCCCCGACCCGGCGGTGTTGATCGTGCGCCCGCGCGGACTTCACCTTCCGGAGCGCCATGTGACGGCGGATGGCGCGCCGGTCGCGGGCGCCTTTTTCGACGCGGCGATATATTGCCGCCATGCCGCCAAACGGGCGCTGGCGACGGGCACCTCCCCCTATCTATATCTGCCCAAGCTCGAGAGCATGGAAGAGGCCGAGTTATGGGACGAGGTGCTTGCGCTGGTCGAGCGCCGTCTCGGCCTCGAGGAGGGTGCGATAAAGGTTACAGTACTGATTGAAACGCTTCCCGCTGCCTTCGAGATGGACGAAATCCTCCACGCTCTGCGTCGCCGCATTGTCGGCCTCAACTGCGGCCGCTGGGACTATATCTTCTCGGCGATCAAGCGGATCGGCCGGTGCGGCGACTGGCTCACCCCCGACCGCTCGGCGATGACGATGGATAAGGCGTTCCTCGCGGCCTATGCCAAGCGGCTCGTCGCGACCTGTCATAGGCGCGGTGCCTATGCGATGGGTGGCATGTCCGCGTCGATCCCCGTCAAAGGCGATGAAGTCGCCAATGATGCTGCCTTTGCCAAGGTTCGTGCCGATAAAGAGCGTGAAGTCGCAATCGGCCATGACGGCACATGGGTCGCGCACCCCGCGCTGGTGCCGGTGGCGCTGGAAGCTTTTGCAAATGTTTTGCCGAACCAGTTGCATGTGATCCCTGATGAGGTGCCCGACCGCGACATGATGCTTGCGCTTCACGACGGCCCGCGCACCGAAGCCGGCGCGCGCGAGAATATACGGGTCGCCTTGCAATATATTGCCGCATGGCTCGGCGGGCGCGGCGCGGTGCCGCTTTACAATCTGATGGAAGATGCCGCGACCGCCGAAATCTGCCGTGCCCAGCTGTGGCAATGGCTGCGGTTCGAAGCGCCGCTCGACGACGGCTTCGATTTCAGTCGCGATCTGTACGAGCACTGGCACCAGGAAGAAGTGCTCGCGCTCGGTGATCTCGACCATTTGGGAGACGCGTCGCGGATCCTCTACCGACTGGTTACGGTGCGCGAATTTGAGGAGTTCCTGACCCTTCCGGCCTACCGCATGATCGGCTGACAAAGAAAAAGGGCACCGCCATCGCTGGCAGTGCCCTTGTTCCTTTCGATTCCGAAAAGGGCTTTAGGCGGCCTTTTGCTCGAGCGCCTTCTTGGCCTGCGCGATGATCGCGCTGAAGGCCTCGGCCTCGTGCATCGCGATGTCGGCCAGAACCTTCCGGTCCAGGTCGATGCTCGCAAGCTTGAGGGCGTGCATGAACTCGCCATAGGTCAGCCCTTCGGCGCGAACCGCGGCGTTGATGCGCTGAATCCACAAAGCGCGGAAGCTGCGCTTCTTAACCTTGCGGTCGCGATAAGCGTATTGGCCGGCCTTTTCGACGGCCTGACGGGCGATCCGGATGGTGTTCTTGCGGCGGCCATAATAGCCCTTTGCCGAATCAAGGATCCGCTTGTGCTTGGCGCGCGTGGTTACACCGCGTTTGATGCGTGGCATGTCTCAGTACTCCTTAATTCAGGCCGTAGGGCGCCCACAGCTTGACCGTCTTGGTGTCGGCGTCGCTGAGAACGGTGGTCCCGCGGTTCTGGCGGATGTACTTGGCATTGTGGCTCATCAGGCGGTGGCGCTTTCCTGCGACCCCGTGCTTGATCTTGCCAGAAGCGGTCATCTTGAAGCGTTTCTTGACGCCGCTCTTGGTCTTCATCTTAGGCATTTTCGTCTCCTAGGTTGCCCCGCGCATTGCGTGAGGCGACGATTTCAACCTGCCACGGCAGCCTTGTTGGCCGGACCGGTCGTCTTTTCCACCAATTTGGAAAGAGCGCGCGCCTATAGCAGAGGGAGGCGCAAAGGCAAGGGCCGCAAGGCCGGTTGCCGGTGGTCTAGTCGAACAGGCTCGACACGCTCGCTTCGTCGGAAATCCGGCTAATCGCTTCCCCGAACAAAGGCGCAATGGAAAGCTTGCGGATCTTTCCGCCGGTTCCGAGCCCCTCGTGGTGGATCGAATCGGTCACGACCAGCTCGTTGAGGACCGAAGCTGCGACCTTGGCTTCGGCAGCGCCCGAGAGCACGCCATGGCTGCAATAGGCCATCACGTCGGTCGCGCCCTGTTGTTTCAGTGCGGCTGCAGCGTTGCACAGGGTTCCGCCCGAATCGACGATGTCGTCGACCAGGATGCAGGCATGACCGTCGACATCGCCAATGATGTTCATCACTTCTGATTCGCCCGCCCGTTCACGGCGCTTGTCGACGATCGCCAGCGGAGCATTGTCGAGTTGCTTGGCAAGGCTTCGCGCGCGAACCACGCCGCCGACGTCGGGCGACACGACCATCAATTTCTTGTCCGAATGCCGCGCAATGATATCGGCGGCCATTACCGGCGCCGCCCACAGATTATCGGTCGGAATGTCGAAAAAGCCCTGGATCTGGCCTGCGTGCAAATCCATCGTCAGCACCCGATGAGCGCCCGCCTCGGTGATTAGGTTGGCGACAAGCTTGGCTGAAATCGGCGTGCGCGGCCCGGGTTTGCGATCCTGCCGCGCATAACCGAAATACGGAATGACCGCAGTGATCCGTTTGGCCGAGGCGCGGCGTAGGGCATCGATGCAGATCAGCAATTCCATCAGGTTGTCGTTGGCCGGGTAGCTGGTCGACTGGATAACGAACACATCCTCACCGCGGACATTCTCATTGATCTCGACGAACACTTCCTCATCGGCGAAGCGGCGAACGCTAGCGTCGGTCAAGGGAACCTTCAGATAATCGGCAATCGCCTGGCTGAGCGGGAGGTTGGAATTGCCGGCGAGCAGTTTCATGAGAATTCAAACCCCCTTGATGGTCGTTGAGCGCCATAGCGAGGGTGGACAAAGCTTGTCCATGCCGACCGGGTCGCTAAAGCGGCAGGGGTGACAAATCGGCTCACTATCGCGCTTGCGCAGATGAACCAAACAGTGGGCGACCTTGCCGGCAATGCAGCGCGGATGCTCGAATGGCGGGATCGCGCCACTGGCGCCGACATCGTCATGTTCCCCGAACTTCAGATTACCGGCTATCCGCCCGAAGATCTTGTCCTCAAGCCGGAATTCGTTCGGCGCACCGTCGAGGCGACCGAGCGGTTGGTCGACGCGACCGCGCAGGATGGCCCCGATATCCTGTTTGGAACCATCCACGAGGAAGGTGGGCGGGTCTATAATGCCTATATCCTCGCCGGTGCGGGCCAGGTTCTTGCCCGGCGCCTGAAGCGCGAATTACCGAATTACGGCACGTTCGACGAGCTTCGAGTCTTCGCGTCTGGGCCTCTGCCTGAGCCGATCGACTACAGGGGCGTGAAAATCGGGATCCCGATCTGCGAAGACATCTGGAAGGAAAAAGTGTGCGCGCACCTCAAGGACGCTGGCGCGCAATTCCTGCTGGTTCCGAATGGCAGCCCCTATGAACTCAACAAGGACGAGCGCCGCCGGGCGCTGGTCGAAAAGCGAGTCACCGAAACCGGGCTTGCAATCGCCTACCTCAACCGGGTTGGCGGTCAGGACGAACTGGTGTTCGAGGGAGCAAGCTTTGTCGTCAATGGCGATGGTAGGCTCGCGGTGCATCTGGCCGATTTTGACGAAGCCCTGGTGCTGACCCATTGGCGCAAAGCCGAGGACGGTTGGGAGTGCGAACAGGGAGAGATTGCCGCGGTCGCTCAGTTTCCCGAAGATGTTTACAGCGCGATGGTCATGGGCCTGCGCGACTATGTGGTGCGCAACCGATTCCCGGGGGTAATCTTGGGCCTGTCGGGCGGGATCGACAGTGCTCTTTCCGCTGCGGTCGCGGTCGACGCATTGGGTCTCGACCGCGTGCGCTGTGTGATGATG
The DNA here is from genome assembly GCA_963703115.1 of uncultured Alphaproteobacteria bacterium. Lineage (GTDB taxonomy): Bacteria > Pseudomonadota > Alphaproteobacteria > Sphingomonadales > Sphingomonadaceae > Sphingomicrobium. The sequence goes on along the minus strand of OY969788.1, from coordinate 164,379 downwards.
CCAAGCAAGTTTACTAGCGCCGAAAGTCTTGAAGATGCCGCGGCGTGTGCGGCGATGCTTGGCTGCCGGCATGACGTCATCCCAATCGCTGCGGGTGTCGAAGCATTGGACGAAATGCTCGACAATCCCACGGGCTTGACCGCCGAAAATATCCAGTCCCGGCTGCGAATGGTGACCCTGATGGCGCTATCAAACGCAGGCGGAGAGATGCTTCTTACCACCGGCAACAAGAGTGAAATGAGCGTTGGATATGCAACGCTCTACGGCGACATGGCCGGTGGCTATTCGGTTTTGAAGGACGCTTACAAAACGACGGTCTTCACGCTTTCGCGGTGGCGCAACGATCATTGCCCCAAAGGCGCGCTTGGTCCTGACGGCCCGGTCATGCCGCAACGGGTAATCGACAAGCCCCCGACCGCTGAGCTTAGCCCCGGACAGAAGGACGAAGACACCCTGCCACCTTATTCAGTGCTCGACCGGATTCTCGACGCGTTGGTCGAGCAGGAATTGTCGGTTACCGAGACCGCAGCGAGAACCGGTGAGGACGAGGCTCTGGTTGCCGAAATCGAGCGCAAGCTGCTGCGCGCCGAATATAAGCGCCGACAGTCGCCGCCGGGCGTCAAGATCGGAACGCGCAATTTCGGTCGCGACCGCCGCTACCCGATCAGCAATGCCTTCCATACCGGCATGTGATGACAGCGTCTCGCTCGGGCACTAGACGCCGCATATGACTGTTACCACGCGTTTTGCGCCATCGCCCACCGGCCGACTGCACGTCGGCAACATCCGCACGGCGCTGCACAACTTCCTGTTCGCGCGGGCCAATGGCGGCAAATTCCTCCTGCGTGTCGATGATACCGACGCGGAACGTTCGACTGCAGCCTTCGACCAGGCGATCCGCGATGACCTGGATTGGCTGGGCTTAATTCCCGATGTCGTCGTCCGGCAGTCGAATCGCTTCGCGCTTTATGAGAACGAGTTCGAGCGACTGAGAGCGGCGGGCCGGGTCTATGCGTGTTACGAGACACCAGAGGAACTCGATCTTCGCCGAAAAATCCTGCTCGGGCGCGGCCTTCCGCCGGTTTATGAGCGCAAGGCCGCTGACGCCCCCACCCCGCAAGGACGCCAGCCGCACTGGCGCTTTTGCCTTGACCATGAAGCGCCGATCGCGTGGGACGATCTCGTCCGGGGCCCGCAGAAATTCGACCCCAAATTGCTCAGCGATCCGGTTGTCCGGCGCGAAGACGGAAGCTGGCTGTATCTATTACCAAGCGTAATCGACGACATTGATCTTGGCATCACCCACGTCGTGCGCGGTGAGGACCATGTCTCGAACAGCGCGGTGCAGATCCAGATGTTCGAAGCGCTCGGCGCATCGCCACCGGCTTTCGCTCACGAAGCGTTGCTTGTCGCGGCAGAGGGGAAATTATCCAAGCGCCTGGGCGCGTGGGGGGTGGAGCAGCTTCGCGAAGCGGGGCTGGAACCGATGGCCCTGCTATCGGTGCTGGCCCGGATCGGCACCAGCCAGCCGGTCGAACCAGTTGCTGCTCTGCCCGCACTTTACGACGGTTTCAGCTTCGATCATTTCGGCCGCGCTCCGGCGCACTTCGATCCCCATGACGTCGCGTTACTGAACGCGCGTCTTATCCACGAAATGGATTTCAAGGCGGTCGAGCAGCGACTTCCGCAGGGCGTCGATGAAGTCGATTGGCAACTGTTGCGGGCAAACCTGGAGAAGGTGGGCGACCTATCCGGATGGATGGAAGTCGTCTCGGGCGACATCGACGCTCCTGACCTTAGTCATGACGACCGGCTTTACCTGCGTGACGCCATGGCGACTGCCAAAGGCCTCGACTGGGCAGCCGCGCCCTGGGTCACGCTGACGAGTGCGCTGAAGGAAAGCAGTGGTCGCAAGGGCAAGGCCTTGTTTCACCCGTTGCGCCTAGCGATCACCGGGCGTGATAGCGGCCCAGAGATGGCACCGCTGGTCGAGCGCATCGGTAAAGACAAGGTGCTGGCGCGGCTCGACGCTGCGGCGCATCGCTAAGGATCACTGGCCTACTTCCGGCTGGACGGGCTGGCTTTACGCGGCTTAAGGACGACCCGATGTCCTGGTTCCCCCGTCCCGTCAGCCCGCTTGCGGCTCTTGCCGATCTGCGCGCCTTCATGCGCCACCGCAGCCGCGAGCAGGTGATCGGCGCTGCGCTCGCCTTTCTGGTGACGATAATCATCGTCATTGAGTTCTTCGTTGATTCGAAGATCAACACCGCGCCCCCCGCGCAGATCATTTACGTTGAGCAATGGCCTGAGAACCGGACGGACGCTCAGATTGCGTCCGATCAGGCCAAGGACGAGGCGGAGCGGCAGGCAGCGATTGCGGCAAGGCGGAAGCAATTCAAAGACCTCGAAAACAAGCTCGGAATGTAAGCGCCGACCGGCGCTTCATGGACGAAGCGATCGCGCTCGCTCGCTCGGCGCAGGGTACGACTGCGCCAAACCCCAATGTCGGCTGTGTGATAGTTTCGAGCGGCGGACGGATCATCGGGCGCGGTGCAACCGCTCCGGGCGGGCGGCCCCATGCAGAAGCTCTGGCCCTTGGTCAGGCGGGCAAGCGGGCAAAAGGCGCAACCGTCTATACCACGCTGGAGCCGTGCGCCCACCAAAGCGGGCGCGGGCCGTCCTGTGCTGAGTTGCTCGTCGCTGCGCAGCCGGCACGGGTAGTAATCGCGGTGCGCGACCCTGATGGGCGTACGCGCGGTAAGGGGGCAAAACGGATCAAGGACTCAGGGATCGAGGTCAGCTGGGGTGTCGCACGCGACGGGGCGAAGGACGCGATGGCTGGCTGGCTCACCCGGCTGATGGTCGGGCGGCCGCGCGTGACCCTCAAGCTTGCGCTGTCGATCGATGGCAAGATCGCGCTTCCCTCGGGCGAATCGAAATGGATCACCGGTGCCGATGCACGCGCCCACGTTCACCACGAGCGCGGCCGGGCGGACATGATCCTGGTCGGGCGCGGCACATACCTTGCCGATCAGCCGAGCCTTGATGTTCGGCTTCCCGGGCTGGAGGGACGCTCGCCCCGCCGCGCCCTTCTTACCAGCGGCGATGCGGTAGAGGGGTGGGAAGTCCTGCGGAATCCGGGAGAGATTGCGCGGCTTCATGACGTCAATGACCTGCTGGTGGAAGGCGGCTCGGCAACCGCCACCGCGTTTCTTGCCGAAGACCTCGTCGATCGGATTTTGATTTATCGCGCGCCGATTATCGTCGGCGAGGGTAAATCGAGCTTCGGCTATGTCGGGCTCGATGCCATAGCCGACGCGCACGGCCGGTGGACGCTGGTAAGCGAGCAGCGGCTCGGCCCCGACCGGCTCGAAGTTTACGAGCGCGTCGCTAGGCCCTAAGCGTCGCGCCCATGTTCACCGGGATCATCACCGACATCGGGTCCGTCCGTAGCGTTGATCAGCGCGGCGACCTTCGGCTCACGATTGCAAGCGGCTACGACCTTTCAACCGTCGACCTCGGGGCATCTATTGCTTGTTCGGGCGTTTGCCTGACCGTCGTGGACAAGGGCGCGGATTGGTTCGCAGTCGACGTTTCTTCAGAGACAATTGCACGCACCGCACCCCGCGGTTGGAAGCAAGGGGCGCTGCTCAACCTTGAGCGTTCGCTCCGCATGGGGGACGAGCTTGGCGGCCACATCGTCACCGGCCACGTCGATGCGGTCGGCGAAGTGCTCTCAGTCAAGGCAATCGGCGATTCGCGCGAACTGGTGGTACTAGTCCCGTCCCCGCTTGGCCCGATGATCGCCGAGAAAGGCTCAATTGCGCTCGATGGCGTATCCCTGACGGTCAATTCGGTTGCGGATGATGCCCAGGGGCGTTGCCAGTTGGCGGTGAATATCATTCCGCTGACAGGGCAGAAAACGAGCTTGGGAGCCCTTCAGGCCGGCGACCAAGTGAACGTGGAGGTGGATGTGCTTGCACGATATATCGCTCGGATGACCAAGCGCTAGGTCACATTACGCGCTGATCTGACTTCTCTTCCAATCACAGCAAAATGTGATTAGGGGAGCGAACATGAGCACCTCGCTAATCGAGCAACTCAATGCAATCGTCGAGACCGGCGAAGTCAGCAGAAGCGGTTTAGCGCGCGCGGCGGGCCTTCATCCCAATTCGCTGCGCAAGATGGGAACCAGCGAGTGGAATCCGACCGCTGATACCCTATCCAAGCTGGAAAAACTGATTCAGCGCGGCTCGGCTGATGTTCTGGTCGGGGCCGAGGCGATCATCAACGAAGCGCGGAACGGACGGATGTTCATCCTGGTTGACGACGATGACCGCGAGAATGAGGGCGATCTGGTGATCCCCGCGCAGATGGCGACCCCCGACGCGATCAATTTCATGGCCCGGCACGGCCGGGGATTAATTTGCCTTGCGCTCACCCGAACTCGTGCCGACCAGCTCGGGCTCGAACCGATGGCGCGAACCAACCGCAGCCGCAACGAGACCGCCTTTACCGTTTCGATCGAGGCGAAGGAGGGGATTTCGACCGGAATCAGCGCCGCCGACCGGGCGCGCACCATCGCGGTCGCGATCGATGCCGGTAACAGCGCGGAGGCGATCGTTTCGCCCGGCCATGTTTTCCCCCTCGTAGCACGGCCCGGCGGGGTCCTGGTTCGCGCCGGCCATACCGAAGCCGCAGTAGATGTGTCGCGGCTTGCGGGGCTCAACCCGTCAGGTGTCATTTGCGAAATCATGCGCGAGGACGGCACCATGGCCCGACTCGATGACCTGATGGATTTCGCACGTAGTCATGGCCTCAAGATCGGGACTATCCGGGATCTCATCGCCTGGCGTTTAAAAGCCGATCACCTGGTCGAACGGGTCGCCGCGACTCCCTTTAGCGCAACCTCGGGTGCGCGCTGGGAAGCGCAGGTGTTCCGCGACAAGGCCAATGGCGAGGAACAGCTTGCGCTGGTCCACGGGGCAATCCGCCCCGACAAGCCGACCATGGTTCGGATGCACAGCATCGACCTGTTCGCCGATCTGCTTGGCGAGCAAGGCGGGAAGGAGCACCTGCTTGCCGAATCGATGCGCATGATCGAGAACGAAGGTGATGGCGTGGTTGTCGCACTCCACGCCGCTGCACCCGGCTCGTTGTCGCGCTCGCTTGCGATCCGGTCGGGCGAGACTCCGGCGGGAGGTGATCCTGGACGAAGCTATGGGATCGGGGCGCAAATCCTCGCAGCGCTAGGTATCCACGATATGATCCTGCTGACCAATTCGCACCATAGTCCGGTCGCCCTGGCAGGTTATGGCCTGGCGATCGTCGACCAGCGCCCGATCGTGAAAGGCTGATCGCAATGGCCAGGGTCCTGATCGTCGAAGCGCGCTTCTATGCGCATCTCAATGACATGCTGCTCGAAGGTGCGCGCTCAGCAATCTCAGCTGCAGGGCATGACCACGAGACCATCACCGTTCCGGGCGCGCTTGAACTGCCTGGCGCGATTTCTCTGGCCGCCGAAAGCGAGGCATTCGATGCGTTTGTCGCGTTAGGCGTGGTGATCCGCGGCGAAACCTATCATTTCGAGGTCGTGGCCGAGGAAAGCGCGCGTGGGCTTATGGAGCTTACGCTTGCCGGGCTTGCGATCGGCAATGGAATTCTGACCGTCGAGAACGAAGCACAGGCGATTGTGCGCGCCGATCCCGCGCAGGCCGACAAGGGGGGCTACGCGGCCAAGGCAGCGCTTGCCATGCTGGCACTCGTCGAACGTTTCTGCCCCTAGAGGGTCAGTGGCTTCGCCTTTCCGCCCATAATCGTCGTTTCGACCTGTCCGTTCTCACGTCCGGCGCAACAGCCGGACCTATTGCCCCTTCGCAACATTGCGCGGTGCGCCTAGGCGTCGGCGCCATGCCGACGCGCGCCGACCGATTCGCCTTCCCCTTGCTCCTGCTCGGCAATGTCGCCTTGGCGCTGGGGCCGTGGCTGGTAAGACTGTCGGACACAGGCGCAGTCGCGACCGGTTTCTGGCGTCTTATGATCGCGCTCCCCTTGTTATGGTTGATCGCCCGAAAGGCGGGCCAGCCGGCACGCTGGCCGGGCAAAGCCCTTGGCTGGACGCTCCTTATCGCTGCCGTGTTCTATGCGCTCGACCTTGCTTCATGGAACATCGGCATCCGCATGACCAAGCTCGGCAATGCCACCTTGTTCGGCAATGCCGGAAGCTTCGTTTTCGCGATCTACGGACTGATCCTTGCAAGAGTTGCTCCGTCGCTTCGGCAAGGCGGCGCGATCCTTCTCGCGCTTGTCGGATCGGCCCTGTTGATGGGTTCAAGCTATGAACTTAGTCCGGAACATTTCGCCGGCGATCTTTGGGCTCTCGCTGCTGGACTTCTTTACGGTGGCTATCTGATCTTCGTCGACAAGGCGCGCGTGCACATGGCGCCTATGCCGGTACTGCTATTCGCTACAATCATGGCGATCCTGCCTCTGCTATTCATCGCACTGGCCCTGGGTGAAAAAATGTGGCCCGACGACTGGACCCCGCTGATTGTTTTCGCCCTGACCAGCCAGGTGATCGGCCAGGGCCTCCTGGTGTGGTCGATCGGGCGCCTTCCGCCGCTGGTCGTGGGTCTTGCACTCCTGACCCAGCCGATAACCTCGGCGTTGATCGGATGGCTGGCGTTTTCGGAGACGCTGGGTGCGGCCGATCTTGTCGGTGCGGCCTTCGTGGCGGTTGCGCTGGTCCTTGTGCGCTTGCCTCCGCGGGGCTTGCGCACCGCGCCTGCGCGCGCCAGTTGATCAGGATGGACAATACAGGACCGCTCGAAAAGCTGCGCCGCAAGCTCGCGCTAGCGGTCGGGGAACATGCGGTTTTCGACGGCTGGACCGAACCAGCAGTCGCCAGCGCCGCAGCGCAATTGGGAATTGACCCGGCAAAGGCACGCCTTGCACTGCCCAAGAACAGATTGGGGCTGATCGAGGTTTATGTCGCTGCGGTCGACCGGGCACTGGAAGCATGGGCAACGCCGACGCGGATGGCGACCTTCCGAATTCGCGAAAAGATCACCCAGTTGGTGTGGCAGCGGTTGATGATCATGGCCCCCGCGCGCGAAGCGGTGCGCAGCGCACTGTCGATCCTGGCGATGCCTCAGAATATGCCCTCGGGTCTCAAGCTGTCGTGGCAAAGCGCGGATATGATGTGGCGGCTGGCGGGCGATACCGCGACCGATTTCAATCACTATACCAAGCGCCTCACCCTGGGGGCAGTTTACGGCTCGACCTTGCTGGTGTGGCTTGATGACGACAGCGAAGGGTTCGCCGATACGCGCGCCTTTCTCGATCGGCGAATCGGCAATGTCATGGAGTTTGAAAAGGCCAAGGCGCGCTGGCGGGGTTCGGCCGATCGCCGGCCCAGCTTGTCGCGATTCCTTGGTCGGTTGCGCTATCCGCCGCGGTAAAAGAGGGTCTAGGCACAGCGGAGCGTTAATGATAATCAGTCGCAACAATGAACGCTCCAGTCGCCATGTCCCTCGTCCCGCTCGATAAGCTTAAGCGCGGCTCGCGTGCCGAAATCGTAGAAATCGATTGGGCGATGCTTGAGACCGCAGATGCTAACCGCCTGCGTGACTTTGGTTTCGACCCGGGGGTCGTGGTCCAGTATTTGCATACCGGGCCGTTCGGTCGGGACCCGTTAGCAATCAAGGTCGGTCGGATGATCGTTGCGATTCGCCGCCGGCAGGCCGCGGCGGTACGCGTGCTTCCGACGGCCTGATTCATTGATTCCCCTTCCGCTGATCGCCGTCGTCGGCAGCCCCAATGCCGGCAAAAGCGCGCTGTTCAACGCGCTGACCGGCGCACGCCAGAAAGTCGGCAATTATCCCGGGGTGACGGTCGAGCGGAAGGCCGGTCGACTGGCACTGACTGGCGGTGCAATTGTCGAGATGGTCGACCTTCCTGGTACTTACAGCCTCGAGCCTTCCAGTCCCGACGAGGCAGTGACACGCGACGTATTGATGGGCGCGCAACGCGGTGAGCGGCAGCCTGATGCGGTACTGATCGTCCTCGACGCCTCAAACCTCGACAACCATTTGCGCTTCGCCCTCCAGGTACTCGAGCTGGGCATTCCGGCAATCGTCGCCCTCAACATGATCGACATGGCCAAGCGCGATGGCCTTCGCCTTGATGTCGAAAGGCTCGCCGAGGAATTGGGGGTGACGGTGGTCAAGACCGTCGCGGTTCGCCGCCGCGGCATCGAGGAAGTACGCGACGCGCTGACCAGTCTGCTCGCCGCGCCAGTGTGTCCGGTGGTTCCCGAAGTGCCAACCGATATCGTCCTTCTCCAGAAGCGGTCGCGCGATATCGCGACCCGCGCGATCCTGTCCGAAAACCCGACCCGCCGGATCACCCACCAGCTCGAACTCGGTCCTTCTCCATCCAGTCGTCGGCCCGGCGATTCTAGCCATGGTCATGTTCGTGATGTTCCAGGGCGTGTTCGCATGGAGTGCGACGCCGGTGGGATGGATCGAGGACGGCATGGGCAAGCTGTCGGTAGCAGTTTCGACTGCGCTTCCACCGGGAATCATTCGTTCGCTGTTGGTTGATGGCGTGATTGCCGGGGTTGGAGCAGTGGTCGTGTTCCTTCCGCAAATTCTTATCCTGTTCTTTTTTATCCTGCTGCTCGAGGGCACCGGCTACATGGTCCGCGCCGCTTTCCTGATGGACCGCTTGATGCAGGGCGCCGGGCTGTCGGGGCGAGCGTTCATCCCCTTGTTGTCGAGCTTTGCCTGCGCGGTTCCGGGGATTATGGCGACCCGGACGATCGAGGATCCCAAGGACAGGCTGACGACAATCCTGGTAGCGCCGTTGATGACCTGTTCGGCACGGCTTCCGGTCTATACCCTCATCATCGCCGCGTTCATTCCCGCCGCAACCGTCGGGCCAGGCATCGGCCTGCAAGGCCTCGTCATGTTTGCGCTCTATCTTGCCGGGATCGTCGGCGCGCTGGTCGCTGCCCTGGTCCTTCGCCGGACAGTCACCAAGGGCGCCTCGAGCGGGTTCATGATGGAACTTCCGAAATACCAGCTGCCGCCGCTGAAGGACGTGGCTATTGGCCTTATGGTGCGGGCGCGCATCTTCCTCAAGCGCGCGGGAACGATCATCCTCTTCACCACAGTCGTCTTGTGGGCGCTCGCGAGTTTTCCCAAGGCCGGACCCGCGCAAAAGCAAAGCGAAGTGTCGATTGCCGGGCGAATCGGAACCGGGATTGAGGTGCTGGTGCGGCCAATCGGATTCAACCACGATATCGCGCTTGCATTATTGCCCTCGATGGCGGCGCGTGAGGTCGCGGTAAGTGCGATTGCGACGGTCTATGCGCTCGATGATCCTGAAGACTCCAAGAGCGAGGAAAAACTGGCCGTCAAGCTTGGTCGAAACTGGTCGCTGGCGACGGCCTTGGCGTTCCTTGCGTGGTTCGTGTTCGCCCCCCAGTGCATTTCCACAATCGCAGTCACCCGGCGCGAAACAAACGGGTGGAAATGGCCCCTGTTCATGGTTAGCTACCTGTTCGCGCTCGCCTATGTTGCGGCGGGTCTAACCTATTGGCTGGCGGTCGCCGCCGGTCTCGGCTGAGGAGAATTTTCATGGCGGGCGTCAACAAGGTCATTCTGGTCGGTAATCTGGGTGCCGATCCCGAAGCCCGCAGCCTCAACAACGGCGGCGAGGTGGTGAACATGCGTATCGCCACGTCCGAGCAGTGGAAGGACAAGGACGGCAACCGGCAGGAGCGGACCGAGTGGCACAACGTTGTCATTTTTAACGAGAACCTTGGCCGGGTCGCCAAGAATTACCTGCGCAAGGGCTCGAAGGTCTATCTGGAAGGTCAGATCCAGACCCGCAAATGGCAGGATCGCGACGGCAACGACAAGTACACCACCGAAGTGGTGCTGCAACGGTTCCGCGGCGAACTTGTGCTGCTCGACAGCCGCGAGGGCGGCGGCGGCGGTTATGGCGGTGGTGGCGGCGACTATCAGGACGGCGGCGCCGCGCCGCGCCAGTCGCGTCCGCAGCCGGCGGCATTCGACACTGACCTAGACGACGACGTTCCTTTTTAAGAAAACAGGTGGTTAGAAGGATTGGGGCTCAATCGCCCTTGTCCTGCTTTTTGAGCGCGGCCAGCGCGGCGAACGGTCCTGCCTGCTGCTCGCTCAGAACGCCGGCATCTTTCAAGGCTGCCTCGGCACCGGCGCTGCGGGGATAGGGATCGAGTTCCAGGACGAGGGTGTCGGCAATGGCTTCGCCAAGGTCGATGGCTTGACCATCGTAAAAGACCGTGTCGCAATCGTCGGCCGCAAGTTCGATTTCCGCCTCTGCGATCGTGGCCGGCTGGTCGGCAGTGAAGCGGATATCGAACGGCGCGTCGATCGGGGTATCGATCGGCACGTCGGTGACGGAGCATCGCTGGCCGACCAATGCGTTGACGCGCCCGGTCGCCCGAACAATGGTTCCTTCGCGGGTCATAACCGCATGGGCATCCAGCCGATCGATCCTCTCCAAGCCCAAACGCCTAGCAATTTGGACGCATTCCGCGGCATCTGCAGCAAGATCGACGCGCTGCCCGTCGCGAATATCCTTGAGTTTAAGCGCTTGAGAAAAATTGCCGCTCACGGCAGCTCTCCCGCTTCGATTGCCGACGTATCCCTAGTCGACAGTCGTTGCCAAAAGTCGGCCAATCCCTCGGCGGCCTCGCGAATTTGCGCGTGCGGATCAGCCCGAAACAGGCTGGCGCGCGTGGCGGCATCCCAGTCTCCGCCGGGCGCGACCGCGCCTCGCCACAAATCGGTCCGTTGCTCAAGCATGGCGACGAGCTTTCGAACGGTCCGACCTAACGCCGGGTCACTGATCCCGAACTCGCGATGTTCAGCTTCCATCGCCTCGATAAATCGTTCAGTCAGCGCAACAGACAAGGAATCGGCTTCTTCGCCCAACCGCTCGACCCGGGTCAGTACTAGTGCAGTCAGGGTCGCAAGCAACGCGAAGCGGCCATCAAGCGTGTCGGCGACCAAGCAGTGACGATACCAGCCGGGCTCGCGCGCGCTTTGGATGATAGCCGTGAAAGCCGCTTGGCCGCGCGCAGTGGGAGCGGTTAATCGCGGGAACAGGAATCGCAGCATAGAATGTCCGTGGCTTGAAGGCGCATCGCCTTGGGGTTGCGCGGTGGCTAATGCCCAAGCATATGGAGCGCGCGGCCAGCGGGGCAAGCCCGACGGTATGCACATACTCCGAAAGGATCTGGATTTCGTGACCATGTCGATGACCAAAAGCCTGGCTGTAGCGGCCGTTGCTGCCGTGCTCCTGACCGGCTGTTCGGCGATTCGGGCACATAAGGGCGCAGTGGTCGATCCACAGTTGCCCTCCGCGATTCAGCCCGGGATCGACAACAAGGCGTCGGTCGCCAAGTTGATGGGCCGGCCAACGTTCACGGGCCAGTTCACGCCCAACGACTGGTATTATGTTGCGCAGGACACCCGCCAGTTCGCGTTCGGTAATCCGACCGTCACGAAGCAGAATGTTGTCCTTGTGCGATTCGACGACAAGGGCAATGTCGCCGCGGTCCAACAGTCGGGCAAGGAATTGCTGGTCGCCATCAATCCGGCTGACCGTAAGACCCCAACCTTGGGCCGCAAGCGCGGTTTCTTTGAAGAGTTGTTCGGCAACGTCGGCACAGTCGGAAGCATCAGCAACTGATCGTCCGCGGCGGGCTGCGGAGCGGCCTTCCTTCGCCTCATGCTTTGGCCTAGACCTTGCGACCATGACCGCGACGCCCGACGGCATAACCTATGCCGATTATCTCAAGCTCGATAAAATTCTCGGTGCCCAGCAACCGCTGAGCGGCCTTCACGACGAGATGCTGTTCATCGTCATCCACCAGACCATGGAGCTGTGGATGAAGGAGATGCTCCACGAGGTCGATTTCGCGGTTCGACTGATCGGCAACGACGAATTCGCGCCTGCCTATAAGGCCTTGTCCCGGATCAGCCGGATCCAAGCGGTAATGACCTTGTCCTGGGATGTCCTGACCACCCTGACGCCGGTCGATTACCTTGCTTTCCGGGGCGTGTTGGGAACGTCGTCCGGATTCCAGTCAGCGCAATTCAGAGCGCTTGAATTCCGCCTGGGCCTCAAGGACACTGCCTATATCAACAACTACGCTCCTGGTACTAAGGAGCGCGGGACGATCGAGGCCGCGCTCGATGCCCCCAGCTTGCGTGATGCGGCCATGGCAGCGCTTGAGCGGCGCGGCTACGACATCGGCGAAGGAACGCTTCCGGCATGGCTCGATGTCTATCGCCATAGCGACGACCAGTTCGAGCTTTACCAGCTAGCGGAAAAGCTTCTCGACCTCGACGACAGCCTGACCGAGTTTCGCCACAAGCATGTGCTCACGGTCGAGCGGATCATCGGCAACAAGCGTGGGACCGGCGGTTCGAGTGGTGCCGCCTATCTTCGAAAGACCCTGGAAAAGCGCCTGTTCCCCGAACTGCTGTCGCTAAGGACCGACCTTTGAGCTTCAAGCCTTTGTTCGCGCGCAGCCTCGACGCTGCGCCGGAACGACTGCATTTCGCGGCGCACAGCCATCACCTATGGCCGGACGCCAGTTTCGCCGGGCAGGTCCAAGCCTGGGACGACGCGGTCAGGCTGGCCGATCGCAAGTGGGACCAAGTCATGGGTCCATTGTGGGAAGAGGCGCAAACCCAGGTCGCCGCCGAACTTGGAACCCGAATGCCGGAGGCGCTCGCCTTTTCGTCCAATACACACGACTTCATTCTACGTATCGTTTCCGCCTGTCCGCGGCAGGGAACTACGCTTCGGATGCTGACCAGCGACAGCGAATTCCACAGTGCCCGGCGACAGTTTTCGCGGTGGGTCGAGGATGGCTGGCTGGAAGTAGAACAGGTTCCCGCTGAGCCGTTCGAAACCTTTTCTGCCCGTTTGCTTGAGCGCGCGAAGGCGGGGGCACATGACCTTGTTTTCGCAAGTCAGGTGATGTTTTCCAACGGCCGCTTGTTCGACCGCGTCGACGAGCTTGCAGCCTGCGGGCGGCCTGAGGGCCCGTGGGTGGTGATTGATGGCTATCACAGCTTCATGGCGATCGAGCAGCCTTTAAGCGCCGAAGCCGCGCCAAACGCCTTCTTCCTTGGAGGGGGCTATAAATATGCCATGGCCGGAGAGGGCGTCGCCTTCCTGCATGCCCCGCCGGGCTATGGTCCGCGCCCATCAATTACCGGCTGGTTTGCCGAATTCGAAGACCTCAAGCTTCCACCGGACAAGGTCGGCTATGCTCCGGACGGGAGCCGCTTCCTGGGGGCCACCTTCGATCCCAGCGGCCTCTACCGCTTTGTATCAGTACGCCGGATGCTGGATGAAAACGGGCTCGATACGACGCGTGTCTCCGCATATGCGCGCAATCTGCAGGAAGCGTTCCTTAACCTGGCTGGCGAGGGTCCACTCAAATCTGCCGAGCTCCTCAACCCGCTCGATGACGCGCCCCATGCGCGGTTTCTCGCTTTCCGCTGCGCCGAAGCCAAAGAATTGCATGATGCTCTGATGGCGCGCGACGTGATCACCGATGTTCGCGGAGACGTGCTCCGTATCGGCTTTGCGCTTTACCAGGATGAGGCCGACGTCGAGCGTCTCGCCACCATTACCAGGGAGCTTTGATGACCACGATTGTAGCCCGTCCCGGGCGTCCCGTCGGCCTGGTGATGACCCTGCTGGTGATCGGCTACACGCTTAATTTCATTGACCGGCAGATCATGTCGATCCTCGTCGGGCCAATCAAGGCGGAACTGGGGTTTTCGGACACCTTGCTGGGCTGGCTCGGCGGCACTGCATTTGCGATCTTCTACACCGTTCTTGCAATTCCGATTGCTCGCTATGCCGACCGAAGCGACCGGAGCGTCGTTCTGACCGTTGGCCTAACCTTATGGAGTCTAGCCACCGCATTGTGCGGCTTTGCCCAGAATTTCTGGCAATTGTTCGCCGCGCGCATGTCCGTCGGAATTGGCGAAGCGGCCGGCGTGGCGCCCGCATATTCACTGCTGGCCGACATGTTTCCCGCTCAAAAGCGCGCCCGTGCGATGGCCTTGTTTTCGCTCGGGATCCCCTTCGGAAGCGCGCTTGGCGTAGTGTTTGGCGGGCTGATTGCTGCGCACATCGACTGGCGAATGGCGTTTATCGTCCTAGGAGTTGTGGGAGTGTTGTTCGCGCCCGTCTATAAGTGGGGCGTACGCGATCCGGGGACCGGTGTCGCGCGCGACGGAGCAGGGATCGGGGAAGTGTTCGCCGCAGTGGCGTCCAAGCCGACCTTCTGGTTCCTGTCATTCGGGGCGGGCCTGGGTTCGCTCATTTCATACGGACTGGCGTTTTGGATGCCTTCGTTCTTCGAACGCAGCTTCGGGACGGGATTGGTCGAGCGATCCTGGATTTTTGGTGCAATCCAGTTGTTCGGAGGGGTCGCGGGTGTCTGGCTCGGGGGTGTCGTCGGCGACCGGTTAAAAACCCGTCGAGCAAGCGCTTATGCAATTCTTCCGGCGATTACCTACGCCCTCTCGCTGCCTGCTTACCTCATGGCTTTCTCGAGCCAGTCCTTGCTCGCCGCCGCCCTTTTGTTCCTAATCCCGACCGCCCTCAGCCTGGCATGGCTTGGACCGGTCATCGGCGCGATCAACAGCCTCGTCGAGCCGCGGATGAGAGCGACCGCATCGGCGATGTTCTTGTTCATCAACAATCTTATTGGCCTTGGCCTCGGTTCGCTGGTCATCGGGCGGATTTCCGACAGCCTCGCAGTTCGTTTCGGGGATGAAAGCTTGCGGTATTCAGCAATGGCCACGGTCTCCCTCTACGTCGGCTCTGCACTGCTCATGGCGCTGGCCGCACGACGCATCGCGCGTGACAGTGTGGCTGAAAGCTGAGGTTCATCAAAAGGGAACTGCGCGCGGGTCCGATCCGTTAGTACGGCCAGCATTAGGAGTTCCGTTTCATGGTTAAAGTATTTCTAGCTGCCAGCGCAGCCGCGCTGGCCATCTCGGCTCCCGCGACCGCCGGTCCCGGCAAGAGTCACGACAAAGGCGAACATGGTGCAAAGGCCCAGAATCGCGCAAAGGCGGAGCAATCTGCAAAGTCCAATCGCGCAAATCGGGTCGAAGCTCGAAGTGACCGCCAAGCAAATCGGGTTAATATTCGCGCCGATCGCAAGGTCGAAGTCCGTGCTGACCGTCGCACCGATCGCAAGGCCGAAGCCCGTGCTGACCGCCGCACCGTTCGCGAGGTTAAATCACGTGTCGACCGCCGGGCTGACCTGATCTCCAATCGCGCCGACCGCCAGGCAAATCGGATTGAACAGCGGGTCGACCGTAAGGTCGATCGTGTCGACCGCGCCCGTTCGGTTGATCGTATCGCGCTGGCTGATAATCACACCCCGATGCGGTGGACCAATGTCAAAAGCCGCGGTCTGATCGACGGTTGCCCCCCAGGCCTCTACATGAAGGCAAACGGCTGTCTTCCGCCGGGCCAGGCCAAGAAATTGGTCGGCATGACGATTCCGACCGCGCTCACTGCAATGGCAGTGCCGCGGGTCGTCCAGTCGCTGTATCCGGACACGCCCAACTATTATTACCGTTACGATAATGGCTATCTGTACCAGGTCGATCGCAAGTCGAACCTCATCGAGAGCCTAATTCCGCTCCTTGCGGGCGGTTACCTTCCGGGCCAGATGCTTCCGACCGGCTACGGTTCGAACACGCTTCCGGGATATTACAATGGCCTGTACCCGGGCTATTCGAACCAGTGCACTCGCTATGCCAACGGTGTCGCCTATTACACCGATTGTTCGACCGGGCTGATCGAAAATGTCGTGCCGCTGTATGATAACGGCTACGGCGTCGGCCAGATGCTTCCGGCAAGCTACGGTTATTACAACGTGCCGATGCAATATCGCGACCTCTATTACGACAATGGCGCTTCCAATTATTGGTACGCACCGGGATCGATTTACCAATATGATTCCAAAACGCAGTTGATCACGTCGATCGCTGCCCTGCTGTCGCCGGGGATGATGGTTGGTCAGACGATGCCGTCGTCCTATAATGTCTACAACGTGCCGATGGCTTATCGCAGCACGTACAACGACACACCTAACTCTTGGTATCGCTATTCCAACGGGTCAATTTACCAGGTGGATCCGGCGACCCAGCTGGTGACCGCCCTCGTCGCATCGATACTAACCTAATAGTGGCGTAAACATTGCCGCCGCATGCTCCTTTCAAGGGTTGTGCGGCGGCAATCGCTAATTCCATTCCGATCGGAGAAATTAACGATGAAGAAATTTTTCGTCAGCGCTGCACTAGGCGCACTGCTGGTTACCGCAACCGCTTGCAATTCGGGTGCCGACACTAACAAGGCTCAAACCAGTGAGGCCAAGGACTTGGCCGGCAAGGAAACGATCGCGTCCGCACTACCCAAGGACAGCAAATATGCCGCAGCAGCAAAGGCCGCGGGTATCGATCAAACGCTCGCGGGGCCCGGTCCATATACTGTGCTGGTGGTCGACGACGCTGGCTTCAACGGACTTTCCGACGGGACGTATGACGGCTGGATGAAGCCTGAAAACCGCGCCAAGCTGGTCGGCGCCATGACCAACATGATCCTGGCGGGGACAGTGCTTGCCGAAGATATTGGCACCGCAGTGGACAATGGCGGCGGCAAGGCTGAATTGACGACCTTGGGCGGCGGAACCGTCACTGCCACCAAGGACGGCGATACCATCGTCCTTACCGATGCGAACGGACAAGCAGCCAGGATCGTCAAGGCTGACGACATGTATTCGAACGGCGTGGTCCACCACCTCGATCACATGTTGACCCCCAAGGGCTAGACAATTTCGCGTCTAGGCCCATCATCCCACTTCCGGTTGCGGCCCGGCTCGCTATAGTCGGGCCCAACCATTGGGATTATCGGGGCGACAGACGACCATGAAAGCGACGATCGAGCGGGCAACCCTCCTCAAGAGCCTGAGCCACGTTCAGTCAGTGGTCGAACGGCGCAACACCATTCCGATCCTGTCGAACGTGCTTGTCGAGGCGAAGGACGATGGATCGATCCGACTGATGGCCACCGACCTCGATTTGCAGATCGATGAGAGCGTCCAGGCCAATGTCGAACAGGCGGGCGCGACGACGGTTTCGGCGCATACCTTCTTCGATATCGTGCGCAAGTTGCCGGAGGGCAGTCAGGTCGAGTTGGCGGCCTCGGACGGCAAAATGCAAGTCGTGGCCGGGCGTGCTCGCTTCAATCTCTCGACCCTTCCGCGCGACGATTTCCCAGTAATTGCCGAGGGGGAACTCCCGACCCGGTTCGAGCTCCCCGCGGCGATGCTCAAGAGCATCATCGAAAAAACGCGGTTCGCGATTTCGAGTGAAGAGACCCGCTATTATCTGATGGGGATTTTCTTCCACGTCGTTGACGAGCAGCTTCGTGCCGCCGCAACCGATGGTCACCGCCTAGCGAGGGTTACTGTTGCCAAGCCCGACGGTGCCGAAGGGATGCCGGACATCATCGTTCCGCGCAAATGCGTGCACGAACTTCTCCGCCTGCTCGAAGAGGTCGAAGGAAGTGTTGAAATTTCGCTGTCGCCAACCAAGATCCGATTTGGGCTTGGCAGCGCGGTCCTGACCAGCAAGCTGATCGACGGCACATTCCCTGATTACAATCGCGTTATCCCGACCGGCAACGACAAGTTGCTGAAGCTCGATCCCAAGAGCTTCTCGGCGGGTGTCGATCGCGTCTCGACGATTGCCAGCGAGAAGACCCGCGCGGTCAAAATGGCGGTCGATCGCGACAAGGTGACATTGTCGGTGACTTCTCCCGAAAATGGCCTTGCGGTAGAGGAAATCGCTGCGGATTATGGCTCCGATGAACTCGAGATCGGGTTCAATTCGCGTTACCTGCTCGACATCCTGGGTGAGATCGAAGGCGACACGGTTGAGGTTCATCTGGCCGATGCAGCTGCGCCGACCCTGCTTCGCGAAAATGACAAGTCGAACGCGCTGTACGTACTGATGCCGATGCGGGTGTGATCGCCCCGCCCTGCCTGCTAGGCCGGGCGCGATGATCGACCGGATCGACCTTACCGACTTTCGCAATCACGCTGCCCTAAGGCTTGCGGCGTCGCCCGGTTTCGTATTGCTGAGCGGGCCTAATGGCGCCGGCAAGACCAACATTCTTGAGGCCGTGTCGTTGCTCGCACCGGGCCGCGGCCTGCGCCGCGCCAGGCTGAGCGAGATTGCGCGTCGGCAGGGAAAAGGCGGTTTTTCGGTTGCAGTCTCCCTCATCGATTCGACCAAGATCGGGACCGGCACCGACGCCCTTACACCAGAACGCCGCAAATTGAGGATCAACGGTTCAACAGCACCGATCGGCGAGCTTGCAGAGCGTCTTGCGATCTTGTGGCTCACGCCGGCAATGGACCGTTTGTTCGCTGGCGCTGGCAGCGACCGTCGCCGGTTCCTTGATCGGCTGGTGCTTGCGCTCGAGCCGGGTCACGCTCGTCATGCCGCCCGCTACGAGGCCGCGATGCGATCGCGGACGAAGCTGCTTGGCCAGGACCAAGGTCCCGACCTCGCCTGGCTTGCCTCGCTGGAGGCGGCGATGGCGGACCATGGGGCCGAACTGGCTCAGGCGCGAATGCGCACTGTCGAAGCGCTAGGCACGGCGATCGATGCCGCTGACAGCGCTTTTCCTCGCGCCGCGCTCGCCCTTACCGGTTGGTCGGGCGCCGACCTTCGGCGGCAGCTGGAATCCGATCGCAAACGCGATGCCGCCGCCGGGCGGGCAACTACGGGGCCGCACCGCCAGGACCTCGCGGTTGCCTTTGCCGACAAGGGGATGCCGGCGGCGCTGAGCTCGACCGGTGAGCAGAAGGCGCTGCTCCTCGGGCTGGTCCTGGCGCACGCCGAACTGGTGGCCGAACGGCGCGGCCAGCGTCCCATGCTGCTCCTTGACGAAGTCGCTGCGCACCTCGACCCCGGTCGCCGTGCGCAGTTGTTTGCGCGACTGGCTGGTCGTGGACAGGTGTGGATGACCGCGACCGAAGCCGCGCTGTTCGAAGGCATCGGGGATGCAGTGCGCCTGGAGCTGGGCGCCTAGCCAAACTGGCGGCGGTGCGCCAATTCGACCCTTTCGCGGTCAATCTTTGACTCAATCTGCTTATTCGCCCTTTCCAGAGCGTCCCTTGCCAGCCGCTGGCAGGTGTCCCGTGCCTGAGGCGCTTGTCGGGCCAATGCGCCAAGAACGCGCTGAATCCTGGCCCCGACTTCGGCGGTGGCGGCTCCATCACGCGCGATCGGTAAGATCAACCCTTCAAGGAAGTCGGCAAAAGGAACCTGTGCAATGCCCGTCGAATCGACGTTTGCCGCATGCGCAGCTTCTTCGATGAACGCCTCGGCAAGCCGCTGCCCGGCATCGAGAGCGGCAATGGCGGTTCCTTGGTCGTTGATCGCCGGTGACAGTGCACGAGAGGCGATTTCGGAAAGGACGACCATCGCGTAGCGCGGGTCGTGATCATAAGCTCGGGCAGGCATGATCCGGAACGCGCCGCGTACGTCTTCGGTGCAGTCAGCGCCTGGGCAGGGCGCGAGCATGGCGAGGATCGTGCCCTTGTCGACCCGGTCACCGGCGATAACGATTTGAGACGCTTCGCCGCCCCGATCCGCACCGGGTGTCAGGCTATCGCGATCGACATAGGTGATGTAGCCGGTTTCAAGCGAGGTCACCGGAATTCCGCTGTCGCTGGACTTATCGGCTCGGCCGACTGTCAACTGGCCGCACACCTGGCCAAGCGCTGTACGACCGACCCGCTCGATCCGCTCGATTGCATCGTCGACGCGGCCGAATGTCGTTAATAGCTGGATCCACCGGATCAGCACCACGACAATGTAGATGATCAATACATCGGTTGCGATCAGCAGTACCGCACGCCCGTCGCGGCTATATATTCCGGCGGATAAGGCGATCATTCCAACGATTGCGAACAGGAAGGCGCCAAGGAACGTGGAGAAGGCGTTTTGCGCAGTCTTGTCCTGGACCAGCAATTGCGTCGCCCGCGGGGTGACGTGCTGCGCAGCGGTCGAAAAAGCTGTGACCATCGCGGTTAGCGAAAAGATCGCCACCACTAGCATCGAAGAAGCGAGGATTTTCAAAATCGCCTCAACTGCGTCGCCACCGATCTTGAGGCTCAGCTCATAGGGGATCAGCGTGGCGATGGCTTCGCTGGCGAGGACCAGCAGCACGGAAAGCAGCGAGATGACCGCTGCCCTGAACCAGATCTGGCGGGTTACACGCATGATTATCCACCGCCAGTTGGGCATGAACGTTCGTCTTCCTTAGCTTGGGTATGGCGACGATAGACCGGTAACGGCGGTGGCGGAAGTTTGACAATTTCTCGCGGTGTTTTCGCGCGCACGCGTGCAGGCGCGTGCACGTACGCGCGCGTGACATCGGCGGAACCAAACCCTATAGTCCGACTATGACAACTGACCCTACGAAGAATTCCTACGGCGCCGACAGTATCAAGGTCCTCAAGGGCCTCGACGCAGTGCGCAAGCGCCCCGGCATGTACATTGGCGATACCGACGACGGCTCGGGCCTTCACCACATGGTGTTCGAAGTGTCGGACAACGCCATCGACGAAGCACTTGCAGGCCATTGCGACCGCATCTTCATCACCCTTAATCCCGACGGGTCGGTCAGTGTTGAGGACAATGGCCGGGGAATCCCGACCGACATTCACACCGAGGAAGGGGTTTCAGCGGCAGAGGTCATCATGACCCAGCTTCACGCCGGCGGTAAGTTCGAAAACACCAGCGAGGACAATGCCTACAAGGTGTCCGGCGGGCTCCACGGAGTCGGAGTTAGTGTCGTCAATGCACTTAGTGAGTGGCTCGACCTCACCATTTGGCGCGACGGACAGGAACATTTCATGCGTTTCCGCCACGGCGATGCCGAAGCGCCCCTCAAGGTTGTGGGGCCGGCCGACGGCAAGAAAGGAACCAAGGTCACCTTCTTCCCCAGTGCCGCGACTTTCAAGATCACCGAATTCGATTTCGAACGGCTTGAACACCGGTTCCGCGAACTTGCGTTCCTCAACTCCGGCGTTCGCCTCGAACTGGTCGACGCGCGTCACGACGAACGCAGGTCAGTCGAACTATATTACCAGGGCGGCATTGCTGCGTTCGTGAAGTGGCTGGACCGTGCCAAGACTCCGCTGATGCCGGATCCCGTGGCGATCAACGGGCAGCGCGATGACATCGGCATCGACGTCGCACTTGAGTGGAACGACAGCTATTACGAAAATGTCCTGTGCTTCACCAACAATATCCCGCAGCGGGATGGGGGCACCCACCTTGCCGCGTTCCGTGCGGCGCTGACCCGCACGCTCAATAATTACGCCGACAAGTCGGGCATGTTGAAAAAGGAAAAAATCTCACTGACCGGGGAGGACATGCGCGAAGGCTTGACCGCGATTGTTTCGGTCAAGCTGCCCGACCCCAAATTCGGATCGCAGACCAAGGACAAGCTGGTCAGTTCGGAAGTCCGTCAGCCACTCGAGAGCCTGATGGCCGACAAGCTTGCGGAATGGCTTGAGGAAAATCCCGCCCACGCCAAGTCGATCATCCACAAGATCATCGATGCAGCCGCTGCGCGCGAGGCTGCCCGCAAGGCGCGCGAAGCCAGCCGCAAGTCGGTTTTGGGGATCGCATCGCTTCCTGGCAAACTGGCAGATTGCCAGGAAAAGGACCCCGCCCTTAGCGAGCTGTTCCTGGTCGAGGGCGATTCGGCCGGCGGCTCGGCCAAGCAGGGCCGGAATCGCCATAACCAGGCGATCCTTCCGCTGAAGGGCAAGATTCTCAACGTCGAGCGAGCGCGTTTCGACCGAATGCTCGGGTCGAAGGAAATCGGTACGATGATTCAGGCGCTTGGCACGTCCATCGGCCGAGAAGAATTCAACATCGAAAAATTGCGCTACCACAAGATCGTTATCATGACCGACGCCGACGTCGATGGTGCGCATATCCGGACTCTGCTGCTGACCTTCTTTTTTCGCCAGATGCCCGAGCTGATCGAGGCCGGGCATCTCTATATTGCCCAGCCGCCGCTCTATAAGGTCGCGCGCGGGCGCTCCGAAGTCTATCTAAAGGACGATGCAGCGCTCGAGGATTATCTTGAGGATGCCGGTCTCGATGGTCTGGTACTCGATACCGTCGACGGGCAGCGTTCCGGCAAGGATTTGCGCACTCTTGTAACCCATGCCCGGCGCATGCGCACGCTGATGCAATATGCGCCGCGCAAATATGATCCCGCGATTATCGAAGGCCTTGCAATCAACGGCGCCCTCGACCCGGCGCTCGGAGACGGCCAGCGAGGAGAAAAAATCGCTGCGGTCGCCGCCTGGCTCGGTCTTGGTGATCCGGAAGGTCGCTGGTCCGGGGAAGTCGGTTCAGATGGCGCTTATGTAATCAAGCGGCTGTGGCGCGGGGTCACCGACGCCTTTGTGATCGAGCTTGGTTTCCTTGGCAGCGCGGAAGCTCGAAAACTTCACACGCTGGCCGCCGAGCAGGCGGATGCCTATGCCAAACCGTCGAGCCTAATCACCCTTAAGAAAGGCGGGCAGGCAGAGGTTGCACCGTCCGATGACGGGGACGAAGCGGAGGTCGAGGCCGAAGCCGCGACCAAGGGCAAGCCGGTGGCGATCACCCGCCCTTCGGAACTGCTCGACGCGGTGTTTGCTGCCGGGCGCAAGGGCCTTTCGGTGCAGCGCTACAAGGGACTTGGCGAGATGAACGCCGAACAATTGTGGGAAACCACTCTCGACCCGTCCAATCGCTCGCTTTTGCGGGTCGAAGTCGGACAGGCCGATGTCGCGGACGAGATTTTTACACGGCTGATGGGCGACGTTGTCGAACCGCGCCGCGAGTTTATCCAGGACAATGCCCTCAGCGTGGCAAACCTCGACGTCTAGGAACCGGGAGGCAGCGGCAAGGGTTGCTCCAAACGTGACCCCTTCACCCGCCATCACCGTTGCCAGCTATAATGTCCGCAAGGCGGTCGGCACCGACCGCCGACGCGATCCCAAACGCGTGCTTCGTGTGCTGGAGGAAATCGATGCCGACATCGTAACTCTGCAGGAAGCAGACAAGCGCGTAGGCACTCGCGGCGCTGCGGTTCCCCACGCGATGATCGACGATCATGGACTCTATCGCGCGTGCGATTTCAACGTCACGCATACCGATGTCTTGTGCAAACTGCATACCAGCCTGGTCGGAAAGCTTCCCGACCACGCTCTGACGACCAGGCTCAAGGCGCTCGATTTCCGCAACCTTGGCTGGCACGGTAATGCAATCCTGGTGAAAAACCATGTCGAGGTGTGCGACGTCGAGGCGATCACGCTGCCGACGTTTGAGCCGCGCGGCGCAGTGATGGCCGAAGTCTGCGTCAACGGCCATGATTTAAGAGTGATCGGAATGCACCTCGACTTATCCGGTCTCAAGCGCCGCGAGCAGGTGCTCGCAATCCTCGACCATATCGAACAGCGTCACCGGGTGATGCCGACCGTGGTGATGGGCGATACGAACGAATGGCGTCCGCGGGGCAAGAGCCTGGCTGAATTTGATGCCCGTTTCGAGATCGCCAAGTGCGGGCCGAGCTACCATAGTCGTAAGCCGATCGCCGCCCTCGACCGGATCATCGTCGACCGACGTTTCTCGATCCTCGAATCGGGTGTCCACTCCAGTGTTGATGCGCGGCAGGCATCCGATCACTTGCCGATCTGGGCGCGGCTGGCGCCCGCCGCCTAAAAATCCTGATTAACCTCCAATTTTTCGCATCCGGCGCCGCTGAATGGAAGAGCCGATGCCCACCGCCTCGCGATATTTGACTACGGTTCTGCGGGCGCATTCGAATCCTTTATCCCTGAGCAGAACGGCGATGGCGTCGTCGCTGAGGATGTCGCTTTCGGCCTCGATGATGTCACGGATCGCGGCCTTGACCGCTTCCGCCGCGGCGCCCTCGCCACCCTCCGCCGAGGAAGAAACGCCAGAGCCGAAGAAGTATTTCAGTTCGAATAGGCCGCGCTCGCACAGCAGATACTTATTGGAAGTGACGCGGCTGACGGTGGATTCATGCATCTCAATGGCTTCGGCGACCTCGCGCAGAGTCAGCGGTTTCATCGCCGCCACGCCCTCATCGAAGAAGCGCCGCTGCGCTTTCACGATTTCCGACACCACTTTGACGATGGTCCGGGCGCGCTGGTCCAGGGCTTTCACCAGCCAATTCGCGCTCGCCAGGCATTCGCTAAGCCAGGCGCGAGAGGATTTGTCGCCGGGGCCGTTCTTCAGTTCCTGATAGTAGCGCCGATTGACCAGCACGCGCGGCAGGGTCGCGCTGTTCAATTCAACGGCGTAGCCATCCTTGACCTTGCGGACGAAGACATCGGGCTGAGCAGCCTCGTCAATCGCCGCTTTCGAGATTTGGCAGCCCGGCTTGGGGTCGTAGGCGCGAAGTTCGCGGATCATGTCGGCGAGGTCTTCATCATCGACCGCGCAAATCCGCTTGAGATCCTTGAGTCGGCCCTTGGCGAGGAGGTCGAGATTGTCGATCAGCCGCGCCATCGCGGGATCGTAACGGTCGGCTGCCCGGGCCTGGAGCGAGAGGCATTCGGCAAGGCCGCGCGCGCCGACCCCGGCCGGATCGAGATTCTGGACGATTGCCAGTGCCTTCTCGACCAGTTCGATTTCTTCGCCGGTGCGCTCTGCGATGTCCGACGTGTTGATGGTCAGATAACCGGTTTCGTCCAGGGCCTGGGCGATCAGGTTGGCCAGCCGACCAATCGTCCCGCCCACGCCGTGGAGCTGGTCCTGCAGATGCTCGGCCAGGGATCCGGCGGAATATTCGAGTCGGTCGAAGTCAAACCCATCGCCATCGCCGCCCGACACGCCAAGGTCGGAGTAACTGTCGATTTCCGCGGCCTCGCTATCCCAGTCGCGATCCATTGGCCGATCATCATCTCCTTTGCCCTGGATCAGGGTGTCGGCACCCGGATCGTCCGGCAGATCGAATTCGGCGCTGTCGCTTGTCCGGTCAGCAAGGTCGGGAACTGGCTCGAAATCCGCCTCGTCCCCCTCGTCCGTCGTGCCACCCTCCAGCAGCGGGTTCTTCGCAATTTCCTCGGCGAGAAACGCCTCGAGCTCAAGGTTCGAGAGTTGCAGAAGCTTGATGGCCTGGGCGAGCTGGGGGGTAAGAACCAGCTGCTGGCTTTGACGGACGGAAAGGCTGGGACCGAGACCCATCGAGCTTTTGCCAGCCCTACAGTGCGAAGCTTTCGCCGAGATAGAGGCGCCGGACCTCCGGGTCGGCGACCAACGCTTCGGGGGTGCCCTGGAACAGGACTTGCCCATCGTAGATGATGCAGGCGCGATCGACGATGTCGAGCGTCTCGCGAACATTGTGGTCGGTAATCAGCACACCGATGTCGCGTTCCTTGAGTTCCCTAACCAGGTCGCGGATGTCGGCGATGGAAATCGGGTCAATGCCAGCAAACGGCTCGTCCAGGAGCATGATCGATGGGCTTGCGGCCAGTGCGCGTGCAATTTCGCAGCGCCGCCTTTCACCGCCGGACAGCGCCATCGCCGGACTGTTGCGCAGTCCGGTGAGGCCGAATTCACCAAGCAATTGTTCCAGGCGGAAGGCCCGCGCTGCGGTGTCGGACTCGGAAATCTCCAGGACCGAACGGATGTTTTCCTCGACCGTCAGGCCGCGAAAAATCGACGTTTCCTGCGGCAAGTAACCAAGTCCCAGGATCGCGCGCCGGTACATCGGCAAAGCAGTAATGTCCTGTCCGTCGAGGACGATCCGCCCACTGTCAGGCTTGACCAGCCCCATTACCGAATAAAAGCACGTCGTCTTGCCCGCGCCATTTGGGCCCAGCAAACCGACCACTTCGCCGCGATGGACCGAGAGCGAAACGTCGTGAAGCACCGCGCGGCGATCATAGGCCTTGGCGATCGAGCAGACTTCGAGTCCGTCGATCGGGCTGCGCTGGTCGCTCACCGGGCGCGCGAAGGTCGCCGCTTCATTCATGCGCGCGCCGCTCAGTTGCTTTTCTTCTTTGGCACCGTGAAGTGCCCGGTTACCCGGCCGCCGCTTTGGTTGACCCCGGCAGGGCCCCCATCGACTACCGCCCTGCCGCTGGTGAGATCGATCGTCAGCCTCTGGCCGAAAATCTCGTTGGCGCCGCGCTTAAGCTTTACGTTGCCGATTAGCGTAATCAACTTGCCGTTGAGGTCGTAGATGCCGAAGTCACCGCGTGCGCTTTCCGAAGGGCTGGTGACCGTCACTCCGCCGGCAGCATCGAGGCGCTGGATCTCGATCCCTCCACCGCTTGAATATGCGACCGTCAACCGCGCCGCGTTGAGCGTCAACTCGTTCTGGCGAACGTGGACATTGCCGGAGAAGATTGCCCGGTCGGCGCGGTCCTGAACCTCAATTCGATCAGCCGAAACATCGACCGGCGCGCTGCTATCGTGGCCCTTTAGCGCCGACGAGCCGGCGTCCTGAGCCGCGATCGCGGCAGTGCCAAGCGCAAGCGCTCCGGCGACAGAAAGGACGAGAATTCGTGGCACAAACCTCATCTGACCGTCCCTTGCTCGATTTTCAAGCGAGCGCCGCCATCCAGGATTACGGAGCGCTCGTCCAGGTTTGCCGAAAGATGGTTCGCGCGGAACGGCCCCAGGCTGGTCCGCCCACTGACCGGTCCGTCGCTTTGCAAAGTCTTGGCTGCAAGATCGACGGTCACATGGCTGGTTTCCAGTCGATAATTGTCAGGGCCCACTACACGAATTCCGCCTGGAACGGTGAGAATGTGCGTTTCGAGCGCATAGCGACCGGCATTGGCGGCAATCTTTACCGTTCCCTGGGGCAAGAAAAGCTCCGCCATGATCCCTGATATATCGACGAAGGGAACGTTTGACGTCGGCTGGATCGCCTTGCGAGCACTCAGCTGGAAGGTCCGGCCATCCTTGTCGGTGCCCGAATAGCGCGCATTTTCGACCCGCATTCGCTCGGGTGCGCTATCCACCTTGTTCTTGTCGAGGATGAAACTGACGTCACCGCTTCGGTCGAGTGGAGCGAGCGCGAGCACGGCGATCAGCACCCCTGCGGCCATAGGCAAGCCGATCTTTGTCCATCGAACAAGTCGGTCATGGGCACTTCCGGGCGTCGCCCACTTTTGGGCCGCTTTCGCATTTGAGGGTGAAGGGTTCATCAGCCGTTGTGCGCGAGAATGTCCTGCTCCGCCCAACCGGCAAGGTCGAGGATCGCACGGGCCGGCAAAAAGTCGAAGCACGCCTGGACGAGCCGCGTTCGGCCCTCACGCTCGAGCATCACGTCGAGCTTTGCCTTGAGTTCATGGAGGTAACGGACGTCACTAGCGGCATATTCAAGCTGGGCGTCGGAAAGACTATCGGCGCCCCAGTCGCTCGATTGCTGCTGTTTGCTGATTTCCTGGCCGAGCAGCTCGCGGACCAGGTCCTTGAGGCCGTGGCGGTCGGTATAGGTCCGGACCAGCCGCGAGGCGGTGCGCGTGCAGTAGAGCGGTGCGGCCATGATCTGCAGATAGGCCTGGATGATCGCGATGTCGAAACGCGCGAAGTGATAGAGCTTGAGTCGTTGCGGATCCCCGAGCAACGCTTTCAACCGCGGCGCGGCATAGTCGCTTCCTGCGGCAAAGCGAACCAGATGCTCGTCGCCTTGGCCGTCCGACAATTGTACCAGGCACAGCCGGTCGCGATGCGGGTAAAGTCCCATTGCCTCGGTATCGACGGCAATAGGTCCAGCGGCGAAGACCACGTCTGCGGAAAGGTCATTGTCATGCAGGTGGACGGCCATTTTCTCTCCTGAATCTGCGGGGCGCTCGTACCGCTTTAGTCCGCTTGCCCATAGCGGCACCAGCCCACAAGCGTAAATCCTCTAGGATGACCGACAAAATTCATGTAAGGCGCGGACCGGTGCGTGAGAAGTTCGCGCCAAACCGGTTGCGCCTGTTAGCCCGAGCGCGTTGGTTACGAGGTTTAGAGGGCGGCAGAGTTCGGCAGGATACATGGGTTTCGATCGAGGGCGTAAAGGCGAGCGCGGTGGACGCGGTCGCGACAAGCGCGACAATTTTTTCGGCGACGACAAATTTCAGGATAGCGGCGGGTTCCAAGACCGCGGCGGCTTCCAAGACCGCGGCGGCTTCGGCGGCGGTGGTGGCGGTGGCCCCCCGGGCCGTAGCTTCGGCGGCGGCGGCGGCGGCTATGGCGGCGGCGGTGGGCGGTGGCGGTGGCGGTGGCTTCCGTGGCGGCGGCGCAGGCGGCGGTGGCGGCGGTTTCCGTGGCGGCGGCGCCGGCGCTGGTGGCGGAATGCCTCCTCAAGTCGTTGGCGAAGGCAAAGGAACGGTCAAGTTCTTCAACCCGCAGAAGGGCTTTGGCTTCATCATCCAGGATGATGGCGGCGAAGATGTCTTCGTACACATTTCGGCAGTCGAGCAGGCGGGACTTACCGACCTCGCCGACGGCCAG
This sequence comes from uncultured Alphaproteobacteria bacterium, assembly GCA_963703115.1. Taxonomy (GTDB): domain Bacteria; phylum Pseudomonadota; class Alphaproteobacteria; order Sphingomonadales; family Sphingomonadaceae; genus Sphingomicrobium. The sequence goes on along the minus strand of OY969788.1, from coordinate 135,712 downwards.
GCGCTTGAATATACGCTAGTCGATCGTGGCGGGCGCGTTTCGGCGACCAACCTTCGTATTGACGGCGAGCCGCTTGCGGTCGAACGGCAAAGCGCCCCGCAGCGTGAGTTGACCGGTGAGAAGGCTAGCGGAACGGTCAAGTTCTTCAACGCCATGAAGGGCTTCGGTTTCATTCAGCGCGATGATGGCCAGCCCGATGCGTTCGTCCACATCTCGGCGGTTGAACGGGCCGGAATGCAGACGCTGAACGAAGGTGACCGTCTTGAGTTCGAACTTGAGGTTGATCGCCGCGGCAAATATGCAGCGGTGAACTTGCAAGCTGCCAGCTAGGCGCGCTCAGGCGAACAAAACGGGCCGGGAGGAGTGATCCTTCCGGCCTTTTTTTGTTGTGCGCGCCCAGCGCGTCCCGGGCGGTCAGGTGACCAGCTTGCTTAGCGCTTCGATGGTGTCGGCCTCGGCCGCCGGCTTGTCCTGGCGAATTCGACTGATCCGGGGAAAGCGCATCGCAAGCCCTGACTTGTGACGTTTCGACTGGTGAATCGAATCGAACGCGACCTCTAGAACCAGGCTCTTTTCCACTTCGCGCACAGGTCCGAACCGATTGAGTGTGTTCTTGCGGACGAACCGGTCGAGGAATTTCAATTCTTCGTCGGTGAACCCGAAATAGGCCTTGCCGACAGGCAGCAACTCGCCGTCCGCATTCCAGCACCCGAAAGTGTAGTCGGAATAGAAACTGGATCGCTTTCCCGATCCGCGCTGGGCGTACATCATGACACAATCGGCGCGCAGCGGATCGCGCTTCCATTTATACCACAGGCCGGTCTTGCGCCCGGCGACATAGGGACTGTCGCGGCGCTTGAGCATCATCCCTTCGATCGCCTCGTCGCGCGCGGCCCCCCGCATGTCGGCGAGAGCTTCGAAGTCCGCGGCGTCGATCAGGCTGGAGACGTCAAAGCGTTCCGGATCAAGGCGCGTGGCAGCTCGTTCAAGCCGGGCACGGCGCTCTTCCCACGGCAGCATCCGTACGTCCTCCGCGCCGTCGAACAGGATATCGTACAGGCGAACGAACGCCGGAAAGTCGCCAAGCATCTTGCGGCTGACGTTCTTTCGGCCAAGACGCTGCTGCAAGGCATTGAAACTCGCCGCTGCCCCGCCGTGCTTGTCAGCGACCCCCTGGCCCGAGCCGCGCACGAGGAGTTCGCCGTCCAGGACACCGTGCAATGCAAAGGCCTCTGCAATATCGGGAAAAGTCGCCGAAATATCGTCTCCGGTGCGGCTGAACAGCCGGGTTTCGCCGCCGGCATGAACAAGCTGGATGCGAATGCCGTCCCACTTCCACTCGGCAGCATAATCGGCAAGGTCGACGCTTTTTTCTTCTAGCGGCTGGGCAAGCATGAACGGCCGAAACACCGGGACATCGCGGGCTGTCGGCTGGCGCGCGCGCCCTTCGGCCCAGGCAAATAATTCGGGATATGGTGGCTTGAGCCCGTGCCACACCTCTTCCACCCCTTCCACGTCGATCCCGAACGCATTGGCGAGGGCTTGCTTCGCGAGCCGAGCGCTGATCCCGACCCGAAGCGCTCCGGTTGCAAGCTTAAGCAGCGCGTATCGTCCCGACGAATCCAGGTGATCGAGCATATCTGCAAGTATCCGCGGCGCGTCAGACTTGCTTGCCGACTTGAGCTGGTCGATCGCGTCGGACAAGCGAATATCGCCGTCATCTACTTCGGGACAGCCATCCGTGCTGGTCGGCCACAACAGCGATATCGTTTCCGCACCGTCGCCGACATAGTCGCGGCTCATCCGCAGCAGCACGGGGTCAATCCGTTCTTGGGCAAGGCCGCGGATGACGGCGGGCTTGACGTGAGGCACGTCGAGGGTGCCGGTCAAGGCGGCGAGTGCCAAGCCACGATCGGGATCGGGCGCGGATCTCAGATAGTCGCCGATCAGCAGCAGCTTGCTGTTACGCGACCGTGTATAGACCAGGTCGTCGAGAAGCTGGCTGAAAGCGCGCACGGCCCTGAAATACTCAGCCCTTCTGGGCGGCCTCAAACAGGAACCATGCACGGCGCTCGGCGGAATCGGTCCACACGTCGATTTCGGCGGAGGTCGCATTGTCCTTCGCCTTGTCGGCAATGTCCTTGGCTTTGCGGAAACTCTCGATCAGGGCGAGATTGTCGTCGCGCAGTTCCTTGAGCATTTCGGCCGGAGAGACATAGTCCCTGTTATTGTCCACGACTGACTGGTGGCGAGCGATGTCGCCGATCGACCGCAATGTCGTCTTGCCGATCTTGCGTACCCGTTCGGCAATCGGGTCGGTAGTATCGTAAATCGACGTTGCTTGCTCGTCGAACAGCAGATGGTAATCGCGAAAATGGGGTCCACTGACATGCCAGTGGAAATTCTTGGTTTTGAAATAGAGTGCAAAACTGTCGGCGAGGATTGCGTTGAGCGCATCGGCGACGTCACGGACTCCGTTTGGCTTAAGGTCGGTGGGTGTGTCGAGGCGGGTCGGGGTTTTTGTGGTCATTGCACAGCTCCGAGGCTTGAAGGTTCTGCACTTCTAACCGCCCAAAGGGGCAAAGGGTTCTACTCGCCGCGGGTCAATTTTTTCGATTACTAAAAGTGAGGTGCAAAAACGTCGGCGTTAGCCGATCCGCAGCGCCAGAGCGGCAAGGATTTTCGATTCGCCATCGGGATCGATACCGTCGATCGCATCCTCGGCATGTTCCAGGCAGCATTGCATCGCCACCCGGTGCCCTGGCAGTAGCGCCAACTGCGCTGACCGCTGGGCCAGCCGCTCGAGCATTCCAAGGCCGCCCTTGGCAGCGACTTCGCGAATCGAATCCATTCGGCGATAAAGGTCATTGGGGGACAGGCGCGGCCCGTCGCGGCGGATTTCCGCAAGCCGGGCAACCATGTCGAGCCTGATCACGTCCACTTGTTCCGCGGTCATTGCGACCCCCTTATTGCGTGCAACCAAGTGTAACCACAACATGGTTAAGAAGAGGTTAGGGGTCGGTGAGCCTTGACAGAATCACTGCCAGGCGCCATTGGGCCCGCGACCGGGCGGCGTATGTGCCGCCTTCGTTTTTTTCAGCTTTCTAGGATTTCTCGCGATGGCCAAGCCGGCAACCGTCAAGATCAAGCTTGTCAGCACTGCTGATACCGGCTTCTTCTATGTGACCAAGAAGAACCCGCGCAACCAGACCGAGAAGATGAGCTTCCGCAAGTACGACCCGGTGGTGCGCAAGCACGTCGAGTTCAAAGAAGCCAAGATCAAGTAACGGCCTCGCCGCTCACCTGATAGCGCCGGCGTTCTTCGACCGGCTTCATTCGCTTTTGCTTACTTTCGTATCCGCGCTCTCTTCGAGCAGCGCGTCGACGGCCTTTGCAAATTGCATTACCGAAATCGGCTTTGAAACATAGGCCTGGGCTCCGGCGGCGCGGATGCGTTCCTCGTCGCCCGGCGCCGAATAAGCCGTCACCGCCATGATCGGCACTTTCGCAAGCTGTTCATCATCGCGGATCATGCGAATGAGTTCCAAGCCATTGACGTGGGGCAGCTGAATATCGGTAATCACCAGCTCTGGGTGGAATGCCCGTGCCGTATCCATCGCCTCACGGCTGTCGGTCACAGCCTTGGCCTGGTGTCCGTGGGCTTCGAGTAGGTCGCAGAACAGCTTGATATTGAGGGCATTGTCCTCGACGATCAGGATCCTGGCCAATGCATATTCCCCAACTTGCTAGGCTTGACCTTAGACGGTGGAGAGCGCCACGCCAACCGACCCCTACGCAATAGCGCTTTCGGCGCTTACGGCGACCTTGGCCGAATCGCGTCGGGCGCAGCGTTTTCTCGACCTGACCGGAATCGTTCCGGCCGATCTGCGCACGCATGCTGCCGACCGGCGGTTGCTACTCGCGTTGATCACCTTCCTGGAAAACCATGAACCCGACCTCTTGGCGGTGGCGCAAGAAATGGGCATTGGGCCGAACCAGATAATTGCCGCGCGCCGGGCCATCGAAGGAGAATCGTGAATGGGCAAGCCTGTAATCCTGATAACCGGTGCAACCGCGGGGATCGGAGAGGCGGCGGCGCGTCGTTTCGCCGCCGGGGGCTGGCGCGTCGTCGGGACCGGCCGCCGCGGCGACCGGTTACGCAAGCTGGCGGATGAGATCGGGGAAGATTTTCTTGGACTGGAAGTCGACATGCGCGACCGCGAGGCGGTCGAGGGCCTGGCACGGATGCACGGAGAGTGGGGCGGGATCGACTGCCTCGTCAATAATGCCGGTCTCGCGCCGCCAATGGACGGTCTTCCCGGCACCGACTGGGACAAGCTGCAAACCGTTATCGACACCAATATCACGGGCCTTGTAGCACTGACCCGGGCGCTCCAGCCGATGCTGGTTAAGCGCAAGGGGTCGATCATCAACCTGTCGTCGGTGGCCGCGACCTATCCCTACAAGGGTGGCGCGGTTTACGCGGGGAGCAAGGCATTCGTCCGGCAATTCTCGCTTGATCTTCGCTGCGACCTCGAAGGCACCGGCGTGCGGGTGACGTCGATTGAGCCTGGAATGGCCCACACCGAGTTCACGATCGTTCGCACCGGCGGCGACGAGGGCGCGTCCGACCGTCTCTACGCCGGCGCCAACGCGATGACCGGGGGCGACATCGCCGATACCATCTGGTGGGTCGTCAATCTGCCCCCCCACCTTAATATCAATACGCTCGAAATCATGCCGGTGAGCCAAAGCTTCGCCGGTTTCACGGTCGCCCGCGAGGCGTAGAACAATTCACGAAGGAGTACTCATGAGCATCGACAATCGGCTTGCCGAACTCGGCATCACCTTGCCTCAGGCTGCGGCGCCAGTGGCCTCGTACGTCCCGGCAGTCGTCCGCGGCGGCGTGATCCACGTGTCGGGTCAGATCAGTTTTGCCGAGGATGGCAGCCTGATCTGTGGCCGACTGGGGGAAAATATGGATATCGAGGACGGGCAGGCCGCCGCACGGCGCTGCGGAATCATGCTGCTCGCCCAGTTGAAGGCGGCTCTGGGCAGTCTCGACAATGTCGAAAAGGTCATCAAGCTCGGCGTGTTCGTCAATTCGACCGCCGACTTCACCGACCAGCCGAAAGTCGCCAATGGCGCTTCGGAGCTAATGCAGGACGTGTTCGGGGAGGCAGGCCGCCATGCCCGCAGCGCGGTCGGGGTCGCGGCTCTTCCGCTCGGGGTCGCAGTCGAAGTCGACGCGATCGTGGCCGTCCGCGACTAGGCGGGTGGCCGGGATCGGCGCATAGTCGGCCGATGGCCGATCGCGAGTTAGAATTCACCGCGCACGTCGCTTCGGGGGTTGCAGCGATCGATGATGACCGCTGGAACGCGCTTGCCGGATCGGGAGACCCGTTCCTTACGCACGGTTTCCTGTCGGCGCTTGAAGAATTGGGATCAATTGGACCCGGAACGGGCTGGCATCCTGCGCCGATCATGGTCGAAATAGGGGGTGAACTGGTTGCCGCTGCGCCAGCCTATCTCAAGACTCACAGCCAGGGCGAATATGTGTTCGACCACGGCTGGGCCGAGGCGCTGGAGCGCGCGGGCGGAAACTATTACCCCAAGCTGCTCGTCGCTGTTCCGTTCACGCCGGTCCCGGGACGTCGGCTTCTTGGCGCGCAGCCGCAGGGGCTGCTTACGGCGCTCGAGTCAGTGACACGGCAGAACCAATTCTCATCGGCGCATATCACCTTCATCGATCCGGAGGGGGCGAGCGAGGCTGAGCGTCGCGGATGGCTGACTCGTCACGGCATCCAGTACCATTGGTTCAACCGGGGTTATGGCAATTTTGCGGACTTCCTCGGCGCCCTTTCCAGCCGCAAGCGCAAGGCCATCCGCAAGGAACGCGAAACGGCTCGCCAAGGGCTCGTCATCGAGACTTTGCGCGGTGCTGAGATCGGGCCCGAAGATTGGGACGCGATGTGGGATTTCTATCAGGAAACGGGAATGCGCAAATGGGGGCGCCCCTACCTTACGCGCGCTTTTTTCGACCTCATCGCCGAAAGGCTTGGCGACCAGTTGTTGCTGTTTCTCGCCCGCCGCGACGGGATTCCGATCGCCGGCGCACTCAACTTCGTCGGCGATAAGGCGCTATATGGTCGCTATTGGGGATGCCTTGAGGAAGTCCCCTTCCTGCACTTCGAGTTGAGTTATTACCGCGCGATTGAATGGGCAATCGCCCACGGCCTTGAGCGGGTCGAGGCCGGGGCACAGGGCGAGCACAAGCTGGCCCGGGGCTATCAACCGGTTATCACCCGTTCGGTGCACTGGATTTCGGATCCCGGCTTTCGCTCGGCGATTGCCGACTTCGTGGAGCGCGAAAAGCAAGCGATCAAGCAGGAGATGGCATGGTTTGCCACCTCGCTGCCCTACAAGGCGGGGTCCTTTTCGCCGTAAATCGCGACGCACCGTGACCCGTCATCGCACAAACGCGCGCGGAACATGCCGGGCGTCGTAAAGCCCCAGGCAAAGTCGCCGTCCGGCGCAACCGCAATGAGGCCACCCGTGCCTCCCAAATCCCCGACATCTGCCAGCACCGCGTCGAGCGCGTCCTGAAGACCTTGCCCGCGCAACTGAATCCGCATCGCCAATTGATGGGCGGCTACGGCGCGGATGAACGCTTCGCCAAGCCCCGTCGCGCTAACCGCGCACGAGCGGTCATCGGCATAGGTACCCGCGCCGATCAGCGGCGAATTGCCGATCCGACCCCAACGCTTGGCAGTCAGCCCGCCGGTCGAGGTGGCAGCGGCAACATGGCCGTTGCTGTCGACTGCCACCGCGCCGATCGTCCCATATTTGATATCGGTGTCGAATTTTCCGCCAGCGGCCATCACCTTGTCGAGCTGCGCTTTTCGTTCGGGCGTGATGAAATAGGCGTTGTCGACCTGTTCGAGCCCACGGCCAGATGCAAAGGCGTCGGCCTCGGCATAAGTGAGGAGGACGTGAGGACTGTGCTCCATCGTTGCACGTGCTGCCAGAATTGGGCTCTTGGTCGTCGCCAGGCCGGCCACTGCTCCGGCGCGCCGATCCCTTCCATCCATGATCGCAGCGTCAAGCTCGATGGTTCCGTTGGCGGTTAAGACGCTTCCGCGACCAGCGTTGAACGCTGGATCGTCCTCCAGCACCTGGGCCGCAGCAACGACTGCATCGAGTGCCTCGCCGCCGCCCGCCAGCACTACTGCGCCGGAATCAAGCGCGGCATTGAGCGCGACACGCGCGGCCTCGTCCTGTTCAGAAGAAATGGTGTCGGGGCGCATTGCCCCGCACCCGCCATGGATCAGCAACCTATAAGTCATCGCAAGCCGGGATAGCATGGGTCTGGCGCCAAGCCATGGATTTCGCTTGACCTGTCGTTCCCCTGATATAAAAACGATATCAAATTAAAGGGAGATGCACGATGTCCGATACGGTCATTGCACTGAACAGCACGCGCGAACGGACGGCCTCGACAGCAAGTGGCTATTTGATGCTTGGAATCCTTGTCCTTGCAATCCTGGGGCTCGTTGGAGGAATCATTTATGCTGCGGCAAACGGCAATCCATTGATCCTTATCGCCGCCGCCCTTGCGGTCATGCTGATTTCCCCGGGTTTTTACATGCTCCAGCCTAACCAGGCAGCGGCGATCACCCTTTTCGGCTCCTATCTCGGGACTGACCGTTCGACCGGGTTGCGCTGGGTATTGCCGTGGCTGATCCGCAAGAAGGTTTCGGTACGCGCGAACAATTTCATCTCCGAAAAGATCAAGGTCAATGACCTGCGCGGCAACCCGATCGAAATGGCGGCGCAGATCGTGTGGCGCGTGGTCGACACCGCCCAGGCGTTGTTTGATATCGACGACTACAAGGAGTTCGTACGGGTTCAGGTCGAAGCCGCGATCCGGGCGATCGGCGCGCGCTATCCCTATGATGACTTCACGCACACCGACATCACCTTGCGCGGGCATCATGACGAGGTTGGTGAAGAACTGAAGATGGAGCTTCGCGCCCGCTTGTCGGTCGCCGGCCTTACCGTCGACGAATGCGGCTTCACACACCTTGCCTATGCGCAGGAAATCGCCGGGGCGATGCTTCGCCGCCAACAGGCGCAGGCGGTCGTCGCTGCCCGCCAGACGCTTGTCGAAGGAGCGGTTGGAATGGTCGAAATGGCACTAGAGCAATTAAGCGCGAAAGGTGTTGTCGACCTGGACGACGAGCGCCGCGCAGCGATGGTGTCGAACCTGATGGTAGTCCTGTGCGGCGAACGTGACACCCAGCCGGTGGTCAACGCCGGATCGCTCTATCAGTAACTGGTCGATGAACGGCGCACGCAAGGCTTTCCCGCTGCGGGTTGACCCTGTTTTATGGGCCGCGGTCGAGCGTGCAGCCGCCGCCGACCTGCGGTCGGTCAATGCCCAGGTGGAGTGTCTGCTGCGCGAAGCATTGAAGGCACGGGGGGTAAAGCTGGGCGCACCGAAGCCGGTTCGTCGCGGCCGACCGCCCAAGGGACAGTGACGATGGCCAATGACCCTGAATGGTTCGCCCCGAAGCGGTACGGGTTTGGTTCCGGGCTACCGGTTGCCTGGCAAGGTTGGGCGGTATTAGCCCTGTTTCTCACTATTACCTTTGCCGATGCATATCTGTTCGTTCTGCGCCCTGAAATCTTTTTCCCGATCCTGGCCGTGGCAACCTTCTTGTTCGCACTCGTCGCGGCAAAAACCACTAGGGGTGGGTGGAGATGGCGCTGGGGTAAAGACGACTAGCCCATTTCCAGCTCGCGCTGCTGGTTGACCAGTCGCCATTCGTCGAGATCTGCGAGCATCACCCGACCTGCCTGCTCAAGAAGGTCGGCGGCGCGCGACAGGCCGACCCCGCGCTCAAGCTCGTCCTGGAAGCGCTCGAGCGTTCCGGCGGTCGACAGCGAGCGAACGGCATCGCCGCCAAAGTCGGCCTGGAAACGAATTCCGAATACCGCCGTTCCAAGCGCTGGAAATCCAGCGGAAACCAGGGTCAGCCAATTGCTGTAGTCATTGACCCACTGAGCATTCGTAGCGGTGCCTGCAACGGTTGCGATTGATACAATCAGGGTGATTACGAACAAGCTGGTCGCCAGACCGCCAAGGCGTGAATCGAGAACATCCACCTGCGCCGCGTTGCGCCGGTGATAGGCGACCTGGGGTGCGATTTCCTGTTCCGCGATCGAATCCGCAAGCACCGCCGCCCCGCTTTGCGTAAGAGCCCCTGACGGGATTCCCAATGCCCGCCACACGCCGATCGCATAGCTGTCGATCCAGCGTCGGGGGACTGGATTGGTCGGAGTGCCAGGCGGTTCGGGAGCCGCCACGGCCAGCAGGTTAAGGCTTCGCATTAAGCGTAACCGGTCGGCAAGCTGGCGATAATCGAGCCAACGGCGATGCCACTGTTGGCGGTTGCCGATCCAACCGTTGAAGATCACCGCGAAGGTCACCACCAGTTCAATCGCGGCGAACTGGAGTTGCCAGTGAGGATTGATGAAGGCGCTGAGGCCGATCACCACTGCAAGCGCTCCGAACACGAAGGCGAACACATGCCCGCTGCGATAAGCCTGGGCGAAGCGTATCGCCAGACGGTCTGCGGCGGAATAGGCGCGCTCAAGCAGGTCTAGCGGCGGATCTATCCCCTGTGGTTTGGCGCAGCGCGCGCGATAGTCGGCCCATTCGGCTGCGCGTTGTGAATCGCGCACCTGGTCGTCGATCACGCCGCGGGTCGGACGCTTGGCGCCCAACAGGCCAAGCATCAGCGGATATTCGATCCGCCATTGCCAACGCGGTGGCGCCTCAGTCAGGAACAGGCGAAGAAAGTCCCGCTCGTCCGCGCCCGGTGGCGGCAAATAAGTGGCGGACAGCATTTCGCACAGCGCCGCGTCGGTCAGCGGCCGACTGACGCTACCGTCGTCTTCCCGGGTGAATACGACCGGGTCGAACGCGCTCCAGATTAGCCGCGGAAATTCCGGGCGGGCAGGATTGAGGTGAATAACCGCATTCCCCCGCTCCAGCGCAGATTTTACGACGTCTGCGGTCCCGCCTTTGCCACGCGCGGGAAGTCCGTCCCAGATCGCCACGAGGATCGAGCAATGGGCAAGCGTTGCCCGGCCAGCCATGACGTATGCCGATCGCGGGTCGTCCGGGTCGCCGGGAAGGACGAAGCGACTTGCGCTTGCCTCAAGCAGCCGGTCGAACCCCGATCTGCCAACGGCCGACCCCATGGTGTCGCGATAGGCGCCGGCTGCAAATGGAAGCACCGCGTCGATTCTCCACCCGCGCTCCAGCGCCACCTCGGCGACCAGTTGGTCGCTTCCCTCCGCAAGCGGGGTGACAACGCGAAAACAGACTCCGCCATCGTCGTACAGGTCGCTGCACTGGCCGTGGACGTCGGCAGCACAATTGCCGAGTTGGTCGAAAATTTGTTTCACGGCAGCGCGCACCTTGGTCCACGCCGCATCACTGAACGCTTCAGTGCGGTGGCCGCTGACCCCCAGCGTTACAAGAAACGGCAGTCGCGGGGGGCGTCCGTCATGGTGATCGCCGGAACAGTCCAATCGCCAGCTCCTTGCTAGAAGCGGAGGTTTCGGGCCTTGGCGCGGGCGACGACCATGACGATAACGATCAGCACTGCAGTTCCGATGATCGCGACTTCCACGCCGGGCTCGCTCGTCAGCCGGAAATTGTCGCCCGCTGCCTTGCTGCTGCAACATCCATTGGCCACGATCGGATCGAGCGGTTGGGCGCCATCGAAGTTCAGCTTGTAATAATATTCCGTTGGCACCGACACGGTGTTGCTGTCCTTCACCACAAGAGTATCCGTTCCAGCCCCGAAGACACTGAACTGCGCCAGTTCATCGGCAGACAATGGCACGCCATCCTTTGAGAATTCGATCGGATTGTCCTTGGCAAATGTGATGCGGTTGGACGTGTTGATGTGGAACGAGAATTGCCCGTCGTTATACTTGTCGACGCGGAGTTTTGGATAATGGCCAGCGCCGGTTGCGTGGCCCATCCCCACCGCCATCTTCCATTCACCGCCCTGGCCCACCCCTGTGTAGACGAGTTTGACGTCGGCTTTGTTGGTTTTCATCGCTTTCCCCTGTGCTGGCGGGCGAATGTAACCCGGTGTTTCGCCTATCGTCCGATGAGCTTATTCCGCATCGCGAACAGGGCGATTACGGCCATCAGGATCGCGACCCCGGCAAGGGCATATTCCGCCAACGGATAACTTAGTCTGGATTGGCAGCAGCCATTGGTGATGATTGGGTCAATCGGCGGCGCGCCTTCGAAATTGAGTTGGTAGTAATAGTCGGTTTCGCCTGAGTTGCTGTTGAGGTTCTTGACCACCAGCTGGTCGGTTCCGGCACCGCTTACGACGCTGAATTGGCTTGCTGCAGAAGGGCCATCGATCTGAGTCGGGACAAAGGGATTCGCCTTGGCGAATTTCGCTCCGCTCGATCCGATGATCTTGAAGGTGATATCGCCTTCTCCACTGTTCCCGGCGAACTTGATCCGAGAATGGTTTGGGGGAATATCGTGGTTGCCCGGACCCACGATCTTCCAGCCACCGCTCTTGTAGTTCAGTTGGACTGTAACATCGGTCATCGTTGTTCCCCTTTCTCAACTTTCACTCGGTCAATCGGTGGCGCGCCTGAAGCCCATGGCTTTCAATTGCCGAGCCATCGGCTGGGCCCGTGCATGATCTTTCATTCGCTCGAGGATGGTGACTTGATCGCTCAACTCCTGCGGGGTTTCTTCCGTCCCCTGCGGCAGGACGTCGAGCGCACGCTGCCATTCCTCGCGTGCAGCCGCGCGTTCGCCAGCAGCGGCAAGCCCATCGCCCAGTAAGAGGCGCGCCTCGGCGACGCCGTGAAGATCGGCAGTCCTGTCGCTGGTCTTTACTGCGCGCGCGGCCTTTACCGCTTCCCGCGCGTAATCGATGCCGCTTTGTGCCTGCCGGTTGGCAAGCGCAACCCGGGCATGCAGCAGGGCGCAGCTGCGTGCGCCAACCTGCCATGCGGCATAACTTTTGTTATGGGCGAGTAGCCAGCGGTTCGTATCGCACCCCTTGTCGATCTGGATCCGCGCCGCGTCGACTTTTCCTGCCTTGAGAAGCGCCTGGGCATAGGCGAAGCGCGTCGCCATCGATCGAGCGCGCCAATTCAAATTGGCCTGCTCGGTGGCAATCAGCGATTCGATGACGGCGATTCCCGACTCGAAATGTGCCTTGGCCAACTGGAAATTCCCCATCGCCGAATAAAGGATTCCAAGGTTGGCTTCGCCGAATACCAACCGTTCGCGATAATCCACCGCAGAGTTGGATTGCGTGACCAGTGCCGAAAGGCGCTTTACCTGCGCTTCACGCTCCCTCGTTGCACCGGCAATGTCGCCGCTCGAATATAATGCTTCGGCAAGCCAGGCCTGCGCCTCGACCAGCGACGCCTGGTAATCTGAATTACCCGGGTCCGCCGTTGCAAAGGCGCGGACCATTGCGAGGGCCTGGGCAAACTGCCTGGCAGATTCGCGGTATTTGCGCTGCTGGAAAAGGACCCAACCGAGGTTCGCCTCGGCGTTCTGCTCCTCCATCCGCCACTTCATGCTTTGGGGGTCGAGTGCGATCATTCGGTCTGCCAGCATCTTGTACTGGCGCATCGCCTTTTCGGCCCCCGGCAAATTCCCCAGTTCGGCGTGAAGCGAGCCCACCCAGAACACGTTCTGGGCATGGTCGTAAAGTCGGTTGGGGTCATCGGGGGCGCGGCGAACCGCTTCGGCGGATCCCTGCATTGCTTCGCTGTAGAAGCGCATTGCGTCCTTGCTGTCGCCGCGCAAGTTAGAAACCTGGCCCATCAAGCCCAACGCCTGGGCGCGTTGCAGCAACGCATTGTCCGGCAACTCGCTGGTCCCCTGTTTCGAATAATAGTCGAGTACCCGCGATCCGACCCCGTCGAGTGCATCGAGCTTGCCGATCGGTTCCAACTTGTCCTTAAGATCGCCGAGCATGAAGGCGACCAGCCCTTCCGCCTCGCGGCGCTGGTCACGCGCTTCGTCGCGCGCCTGGATCGCGGTGACCGCAAGCAGCGAGGTCAACGCCATGCCGATCACCGAACCGGACGCAATTGCAGCCAGCCGGCGCTGTCTCCTTACGGTGTCGCGCTGGACAAGGTCGTCTAGTCCGACATCGAGCAGTCCCGCGACGAGCTTGAGGAAGCCCAGTCGGCGTTCGTCCGGATCGCCGCGAATGTCGGCTGCCAGTGGCTCTGCGCGCTTGCCGGTCGGGCGGCCGCGCGCGTCATATTTTACGCGCAATGCCTGGGGGAAACATTCCTCTTCCTCGCGGCCTGATAGGTCGGATGCGAATGGTTCGCCGTCGGCGACCACTGCGAGGATGCAGCCGTCCGTGCGAACTCGCTTGAACGCGTCAATCTCGGCATTAACCCAGGTCGAGCGTGCTGCAGCCGGTGTACAAAGCACGATCAGGTAGCGCGAATTTGCAAGGGCAGCACGGATTTCGCCGCCCAGATCGGTCGCCGCTGCAAGTTCGCTGCGATCGCGAAAAATCGGCGTCAGGCGTCGCGGAACGACGCCATGATCGGTAACCTTACCTGCGATCGCCGAAGGGACCTTGAACGATTCAAGTCGGCCATGAAGCCAGTCGGCGAGCTTTTCGTCGGCGTGACTGTAGCTCAAGAAGGCATAATAATGTCCCGGCTCGCCATTGCGCCGGAAAGGCAGTCGAACCCGCTCGCGCGGGGGACGCCGCGCGGGGCTGCTTGCGGCATTCACGGTGCCGACCACGTTCATCGGGCCCCCCTTGGCCTTAACCTGCGTTAGATACCACAAGCGCGATGTTTGCGCGATAGTCGCAGCGGAGCGTGTTTCTTAGCGCTTCACGCCCGGTTGCATTGGGTTTCAACTGTGCGAGGCCGCGCCTATATCGCCGCTATGTCCGCAATTGGTTCCGCTATCCGCCCGTGGCGCTCGATTGAGCGCAGGAAATCTCGCCAGATCATGGTCGGCAATGTCGCCGTCGGTGGCGATGCGCCGGTTACGGTCCAGACCATGACCAACACGCCGACCGCGGATGCCAAGGCGACGATCGACCAGATTCGCCGCTGCGAGGAGGCCGGGGTGGACATTATCCGGGTATCCTGTCCCGACGTCGAAAGCACGGCCGCGCTCCGGCAGATCGTGCGCGCGTCGACGGTTCCGATCGTCGCCGACATTCATTTCCATTACAAACGCGCGCTAGAAGCCGCGGACGCTGGCGCGGCATGCCTCAGGATCAATCCCGGCAACATCGGCTCCGAGGAGCGAGTGCGGGAGGTTATCGCCGCCGCCAAGGCCAATGGCTGCGCGATCCGCATCGGGGTCAATGCCGGAAGCCTGGAGAGGGACTTGCTCGAGAAATATGGCGAGCCGTGCCCCGAAGCGCTGGTCGAAAGCGCGCTCGACCATATCCGGATCCTCGACGACCATGACTTCCGCGATTACAAGGTTGCGGTCAAAGCAAGCGACGTGTTTCTCGCGGTCGCCGCCTACCACCAGCTCGCTGAAGCAGTCGATTGCCCGCTTCACCTCGGGATTACCGAAGCCGGCGGCCTGATCGGGGGGACGGTCAAGAGCTCGATTGGGATCGGCTCGCTGCTATGGGCCGGGATCGGCGATACAATCCGCGTGTCCCTGTCGGCTGAGCCCGAAGAAGAAGTCCGTGTCGGCTACGAAATCCTGAAAGGCCTCGGCATCCGCAATCGCGGAGTCCGGGTAATCTCCTGTCCGAGTTGCGCGCGGCAGGGTTTCGATGTCATCCGTACGGTCCAGGCGCTCGAAGAGCGGCTTCAACATATCCGGACTCCGATGAGCCTGTCGGTGTTGGGGTGCGTGGTGAACGGGCCAGGCGAAGCCCGTGAGACGGACATCGGTCTCACCGGTGGAGGCAATGGCAAGCACATGGTGTACCTTTCGGGGGTGACCGACCACCACGTGCAGGATTCCGAGATGATCGAACATATTGTTCGGCTGGTCGAAGAGAAAGCCGCCCAGATCGAGGCGGCGATGACCGACGCGGGGGGCGCAGCCGCTAACTAGGGGGGCTAGGTCGGGGGACTTTCCATCGCTAAGGCGCGGTGATGAGCGAGCGGTCCTCTCCCCTGGCAGCCTATGCGGGCGCGATAGTCGCGGTCGGTTTTCTATCGGCGATGGACGCGGCGATGAAGTCGCTCAGTCTCGACCACGGCGCGCTGTCTGCATTGGCGTGGCGCGCACTACTTGCCGTGCCGCCGGTCGGGCTGGTGTATTTCCTGACCCGCAAGGGACGACCGAGCCGTGCAGCAATGCGCTATCATCTTTTTCGCGGTGCTTTGATGGTGCCGATGAGCTTCACCTTTTTCTGGGGGCTGACGTTTGTGCCGATGGCTCAGGCCATTGCGCTGGCGTTCGTCGCGCCGCTCGCCGCCCTGATTCTTGCAGGCCCGGTTCTTGGTGAGCGGGTCGGGCCGCGGGTCTGGGCGGGATCGGTGTTGGCTTTCGTCGGTGTCGCGACGATTCTGGTCGGACAGGCGCGGCTCGACCTTGGTCGCGACGCGTTGCTCGGGGCCTTGTCGATTCTTCTCTCCGCGTTGCTTTATGCAGTCAATATCCTGGTGATGCGCAAGCAGTCGCAGAATGCTGCGCCGTGGGAAATCGCCTTCTTCTATTTTGCAGTTGCCGGGGCCGGCTTCTGGGCAGTCGCCTTGGCCACCGGCCTGCCACCGTTTCCGACTGAGCGATGGCCGACGCTGGTCATCGCGACCGCCCTTTCGATCAGTGGCATGCTGGGTCTTGCCTGGGCCTATGCGCGCGCCGGGGCGGCCTATCTGTCGACGTCCGAATATAGCGGCTTTCTGTGGGCTGCGGTGATCGGTTACTTGGTGTTCCGCGAAGTGCCATCGCAATGGACACTTGCCGGCGCGGTCGCGATCGTCTCCGGAACGATCATCGCTGCCCGTTCGCACCACAGCGACGAGCCGGGAATGGAGCTTGCGCTCTAGCTTGTGCCGAGCACGTTGATCGTCAAAGCCAGCACGCCAAGGTTGAAGAAAAATCCGACCACGCAATGCGCGGTTACGACCTTGCGCAAGTGATTACTGGTAATCTGGACATCGCTGGTCTGCACGGCCACCCCGAGGGTGAACGCGAAATAGGCGAAGTCGCTCATCAGCGGCTCCTTGCAGTCCGGAAAAACGAGGCCGCCGCGGTCCTTTTTCGACTCATCGGGGGAATAGAATAGATGGCAGTAATGCAACATGTAGACGGCATTGCCGAAGGTCCACACGAGTGCGAGGCTTGTGGCGATAATGCTTTTGTTCGCAAGCGTAAGGTTGTCACCGGACAATTCGACGACGATCGCGGCGAGGATGATGACGGTCAGAAGGAACGAGATGACCAGCAAAACAATGCGATTGGTGTCGTTTTCCGCTGCGACCTTGCGCATCTGCCGGGCATCGTCGCGAAACAGCGGTACTAACGAGACCAGGAAAAAAGCGGCAGCGCCATCAAACGCCAGCAGCATCCCCTTGCTCCAGCCGGAAACGGGAATCAGCGCGGCAAGCCCGCCACCCAGCAAAATCAGGAACACCATGTAGCGCCACGGCATCACCTTCTTGGCAATGTAGGAGACTGCGTTCATTGCTGCCCAACACTTTGCACCGCCCATTGTTGCCAAGGAGAATATATGGCCTGGTTCTGGTTGATTATCGGCGGTCTTTTCGAGGTCGGGTTTACTACCTCGCTTCGTTTCGTGGAAGGCTTCCGCCACCTTGGCTGGACGTTTGCCTTCCTGGTCAGCGTAGCCTTGTCCATGACCCTGCTCGAACGTGCCGCGCGAACCATTCCCATGGGCACTGCTTATGCGGTGTGGGGCGGGATTGGCGCGGTCGGCACCGTGATCGTGGGCATGGCCTTCTTCGATGAGCCCGCGAGCCTGGTCCGGGCCTTGCTAATCCTGGCCATCGTCGCAGCGATCGCCGCGCTTCGCATGACGGCATGAGCCAAGGCCGTCATGCCCAGTTCATTGACACGCCTTAGCGAGACAGAATGCATTTTCGCAACCATCTAACTGCCTCGACCCTTTTCGCAATCATTGCTCTGCCACATTCCGCTTTGGCACAGGAAGCCAGCACCGATGATGAGGACGAGATCGTCATCCAGGGGCAGCGCCGTGGCGGCGTAATCGGCAATGTCAAACCGATCGAATCACTGGATGCAGGCGATATTCGCGCCACCGGTGCTAATTCGATCCAGGAGTTACTTGACGCTTTGTCGGTACAGCTCGGCACTGCTCAAGGCCGCGGCGGTGAGCGACCAATATTGCTCCTCAACGGACGGCGAATTTCCGGCTTCCGCGAGCTGCGTGATATCCCGGTCGAGGCGATCGAACGCCTCGACATCCTGCCCGAGGAAGTTGCCCTGTCTTACGGCTATGCGGCCACGCAAAAGGTCGCAAATATCGTATTGCGGGAACGCTTTCGAGCGACCACGGCAATCGCCGAAGCCAATACCGCAACCGATGGCGGCTATGCCGGCGGCGAGGCGGACCTGACCCGCCTGATGATCGGTTCGAACGGCCGCACCAGCGTAAATTTCCACGTCGAGGGGAATGGCAATCTCACCGAGGCCGAACGTGATGTCGTGGCCGATCCCCGCCAGGCTGAAATCCTTGGCCCCGACTACCAGCGTGCCCGGACATTGCTTCCCACCGGGCGGCAAGCGCGCGGAGCGATAACCGTCAACCGTGAGCTTGCCCCCGGCCTGGCGGGGACTTTGAATGTCGAAGCCGAGCACGACGAAGGCAGGAGTCTTCTTGGCATCGGCCCGACCATCCTCGAGCGACTGGACCGCAACACGACCAGCGACAGCCTGCATCTCGGTGGCGTGCTGGCCGGGGCTCAGTCAGGCTGGCAATGGAGCGTCGTGGGCAATGGTGACTGGGACCGGGACACCAGCCGAACAGACCGCGACCGCCTTTCAAATGCCCTCGATCGCAATCGCGAAATCCAGGTCAGTGGAGACCTCAGCGGGCTTGCCAATCGGCGCTTGCTCGCGCTTCCAGGCGGCGACGTCGGTTTGAGCCTGGAGGCGGGTGGAGAAGTCCTCAGCCTCGACAGCCGTCGGACGGTCAGCGGTCAGGCCATGGCCACCAATCTTGACCGCAGGATCGCGCGCGGCGCGGCCAGCCTCGATGTGCCGATATCCAGTACCCGAAAAGATTTCAACGCCCTTGGCGACTTGCGCCTCAACGGCAACGCCGAGGTTCGCCATGTGTCGGATTTTGGGACCCTTGCCCGAATTGGTGCAGGCGCCAGCTGGAGTCCTGTCCGTCCGGTCAATTTCATTGCTAGCTGGACCCGCGAAGACGGCGCTCCCGGCCTCAAGCAGTTGGGCAGCCCGATTGTCGAAACGCCCAACGCCCGCCTGTTCGACTTTGTCACGGGCGAGACGGTGCTTGCGACCGTCCTGTCTGGTGGCAACCCCGGCCTGCGCCCGGATCGCCGCAACGTCACCAAGCTTGCTGCACGCCTTCAACCCGTGAAGGACATCGACGCGCGGCTGGGCGCCGAATATGTCGCCACCCGCACCGAGCGACCGATCCGAAACATTTCCGGGACCTCAGCAGTCCTCGAAGCGGCCTTTCCGGAGCGTTTCGTCCGGGACGAGGCAGGCAATCTTCTTTCGGCCGATTTGCGGCCAGTGAATTTTCGGTCGGCGCGAAAGGACGTTTTGCGCCTCAGCTTCGACTATTCGAAACGCCTGAAGTCAAAGCGCCCGTCGCAAGACGTAATGAACCAGATGCGCGCTCAGTGGCGCGGCGGGCAATCCGAAACCCCGCCCGCCGGGCCGCCGGCCAGCGATCCGCAAAGCTCGGGCGGTCCGCCGCCGGGGATGAGCCGTGGCGGCGGCGGCGGCTTCGGAAGCGGGGGCCGGATTGGATTCAATCTTTCCGACACCCTCACGCTCAGGGACAAGGTCGATATCGGCTCTGGCCTCGGCGGCCTCGATTACCTCAATGGCGACAGTATCGGCTCGAGCGGGGGGACTCCCAGACACAATTTCGAAGCGCGGCTGTTCTGGACCAACAACGGGCTTGGAACCCGGCTGTCGCTTAATCATCAAAGCGCGACCGATGTGCGCACCAACGTCAACGGGCAGCTTCACTTTTCCCCGCTGACCACGGTCGACTGGCGGGCGTGGGCGAACCTTGGTCAAAAACCGGAGCTGCTGGTCAAGCATCCCTGGATGCGCGGGCTGACGCTGCGACTTGCAGTGCAAAATATCTTCAACCGCAAGCCCGAGGTACGCGATGCCTCTGGCCAGGTGCCGAGCCGCTACCAGTCTGACCTGATCGACCCGCTTGGACGAACACTGTCGTTCACCATCCGCAAGGTCTTCCTTCCCCCGCCCGGCCAGTTGCGCCGGGAACGCGAGCAAGCGGAGCGCGGCGAACAAGAGTAGCAATGCAGGGCTTCACGCGCGCGCCCTTTTCGTGCTTAAGCCCGCGTCCGATGACGACACCACAACCGATCAGGGGCATGCAAAGCCTGTTGGGCGAGGAGGCCGACCGCATGGCCGCGGTGGTCGCTGCGTTCGAACGCACCCGCAAATTGTTCGGCTTTCGCCGCGTCGAGGTGCCGGTGCTCGAGCAGACCACGGTGTTCGCTCGTTCGATCGGCGAGACCACCGACGTGGTGTCGAAGGAAATGTACACTTTCGAGGACCGCGGCGGCGAATCGATAACGTTGCGCCCCGAATTCACCGCCGGGATTTGCCGCGCGTTCCTGTCCGAAGGCTGGCAGCAACATGCGCCATTAAAGGTCGCGACTCACGGCGCCGCGTTCCGCTATGAACGGCCGCAGAAGGGCCGTTTTCGCCAGTTCCACCAACTTGACGCTGAGATTATCGGTGCCGGCGAGCCGCAGGCCGATGTCGAACTATTGGCTTTTGGGCAGCAGCTGCTGGGCGAACTTGGAATTGCCAAGTCGGTCCGGCTCGAACTCAATACCCTTGGCGATCCCGAAACTCGCGACGCCTGGCGCGCGGCATTGATCGCCTACTTCCGGGATCGCAAGACAGATCTGTCGGAGGACAGTCGCGAACGGCTTGAGCGCAACCCGCTGCGGATCCTCGACAGCAAGGACGGACGCGACAAAGCGGTTGCCGCCGATGCACCCGGGGTCGACGATTTCCTCTCTCCCGCCGCAGCCGATTTCTTTGCGGCGGTCACCGGCGGGCTGGATGCCGCAGGCGTTCCCTGGAGCCGCAACGCCAAGCTGGTGCGCGGGCTCGATTATTACCGCCATACCGCGTTTGAATTCGTGACCGAGAAACTTGGCGCGCAAGGAACGGTGCTTGCCGGTGGCCGCTATGATGGACTGATCGAAAGCCTTGGCGGACCCCATACGCCGGCAGTCGGTTGGGCAGCCGGGATCGAGCGACTGGCGATGATGATCGATGCCCCCGAGGATAACCGGATTGACGTTGCGGCTGTGGCCGAAAACGATGCGCGGATCGATACGGTTATCGGCCTCGCCGCGAAATTGCGTGCGCGAGGCATCATCGTCGAAACCTTCACCTCGGGTAGCGCGCGCAAACGCTTCGACAAAGCGATGAAAGCAAAGCCGGCAATGATTGCCACGTACGACTTCCGGGACGACCACGCGACTGGATCACTGAAACTACTCGATCCGGGCTTTTCAAGAGCTTCGGACGTGCACGAGATCTTTGACCAGTGAGCAAGGTCAGCCTGCAAAAGATCGCCTCGATCGAAGCGCGGCGGCATGAGCTCGCGCAAGCGATGGCGGCGCAAGATCTTGCCCCCGACGACTTCGTCCGACTGAGCAAGGAATATGCCGCAATTGAGCCGGTCGCCGCAGCCGCGCGCGAGGTTCGCCGCTTGCGCGCCGAGCTTGAAGTCTTGACCGGGCTTAGCGAGGATTCGAGCGCTGAGGCCGAGCTTCGCGAGATGGCGATCGAGGAAGCCGAGGTCATTCGCAAGAAGCTGCCCGATGCCGAACGCGCTTTGGCCGTCCAGCTGCTTCCGCGCGACAGCGCCGATGATCGCGCGGCGATGCTCGAGATTCGCGCCGGGACGGGCGGTGATGAAGCCGCCTTGTTCGCCGGCGACCTGCTTCGAATGTATGAACGATATGCCGAAACCCAGGGCTGGAAAGTCGAATTGATCAGCGCCAGCCAGGCTGAGGTCGGCGGTTACAAGGAGGCGATTGCTTCGGTCAGCGGAACCGGCGTGTTCGCGCGGTTGAAATTCGAAAGCGGGGTTCACCGCGTCCAACGCGTTCCGGTCACCGAGAGCGGCGGGCGGATCCATACCTCCGCAGCGACCGTCGCGGTCCTGCCCGAAGCCGAAGATGTCGACGTTCAGATCGATGACAAGGACTTGCGGATTGACGTTTATCGCTCGTCGGGACCCGGCGGCCAGTCGGTCAACACGACCGACAGCGCGGTAAGGATCACCCACCTGCCGACCGGATTGGTGGTCATTCAGCAGGATGAAAAATCACAGCACAAGAACAAGGCTAAGGCGATGAAGGTGCTGCGCACGCGCCTGTTCGAGTTGGAGCGCGAGCGGCTGGCAAGCGAGCGCGCTGGCGCGCGCAAGTCGATGGTCGGCTCAGGCGATCGCTCCGAGCGGATACGAACCTACAATTTTCCGCAAGGCCGGGTAACTGACCACCGGATAAACCTCACGTTGCATAAACTCGATGAAATACTCGAAGGAGGAGGCCTTGGCGAAGTCGTCGAGGCGCTGATCTCCGAGGACGAGGCCGAACGGATGGCCGGCCTCGACGAGGCGTGAGCCCGGTTCGGGACTCGCTGCTGGCGGCCACCCGCGCGCTCGAACGGATCAGTGACACGCCCCGGCTGGATGCCGAACTCTTGCTTGCTGAGGCGTGCGGGATAAGCCGCGATCGTTTGCTACTGAACGAACCGCGCGCGGTGCCGCCAAGTTTTGCTGCGATGATCGAGCGTCGGCGAGCGGGTGAGCCGATCGCGTATATCCTTGGCCGCCGCGGCTTTTGGGACCTTGAATTGGAAGTCGGTCCGGGAGTCCTGATCCCCCGCCCCGATAGCGAGACGCTGATAGAGGCCGCAGTCGCGCATTTCAAAGATCGCGACCCGCCGACCCGCGTACTGGACATGGGGACGGGACCCGGAACGCTGCTGCTTGCAGCCTTATCGGCCTTTCCAGAAGCCACGGGCGTGGGGATCGACAGTTCGCAGACGGCGCTCGATTATGCGCGTCGCAATGCCCAAAGGCTTAAAATGTCGTCGCGCTCAACCTTCAAGCACGGCGATTGGGCAAAGGGGGTGCAGGACCAATTCGACCTTGTCCTTGCGAACCCGCCCTATCTCAAATCGAGCGAAACACTCGAAGTCGGGGTCCGCGAATTCGAACCGCACAACGCCCTCTTCGCCGGTGAAGACGGGCTTGACGATTACCGCCGGATCGTTCCTGAGCTTCCTCGGTTGCTATCCGCGCGGGGGTTGGCGGCTGTCGAAATCGGGCATGACCAGGCCGATAAGGTGGCTCTTCTGATGCGCGATGCAGGCCTCGATCCGACCCTTTGCCGGGACCTTGCCGGAAGGCCGCGCGCGCTTCTTGTTCAAGGCGCTTGAACTTTCCCCTTGGCATCCACGACGAACCGCTTTACATCTTGAGCTCTGGGCGGGGCCCGCTTCCATCCATCGATGAGCGCGCTTCACTCCAGCCTCCGACGCATACGGCCGAAGCTTTGGGCACCTGAAACGGTGCTCGCCAGGCCGGAAGGGCAGAATGCCGCGCTGCTTAAACGGCCCGGCACCCGCCCGCTACGCAAGGAGGCGATGTGACTGCTGATTAAGGAATGCAGGTTTTGATCAATAATCGTCAGAGCGGACGCCGTCGCGGCCGCGGTGGACAGCGGGGCAACAACCCCGGACAGCCTGGTAATCGCCAGGACAATCGCCAGCGTGGAAATGCGGCGCAGCTCCTCGAAAAATACAAGGGCATGGCGCGCGACGCGCAGCTTTCGGGGGACCGCGTACAGGCAGAATATTATCTGCAGTTCGCAGACCATTATTTCCGGGTGCTCAACGAGCATCAGCGCCGTACCGACGAAATGCGCCGCCCTAATG